>CAWIXG010000026.1:0-239473 GCA_963839985.1 uncultured Alphaproteobacteria bacterium
TTCGGCACGCGTCTGCGCGGCGACCGCGAGGTTCTCGCGCACCGTGAGCGAGCGGAACACGCGGCGTCCCTGCGGCACGAGGCAGATGCCTTTGCGCGCGATGGCCTCCGGGGCGAGGCCTGCGACGGGCTCGCCGAACAGCGTGATGGCGCCGCGGCGCGGCCGCAGGAAGCCCATGATGGTCGCCATGCAGGTGGTCTTGCCGGCGCCGTTGCGGCCGAGCAGGCCGAGCAGCTTGCCGGACTCAGCGCGAAGCCGATGCGGTGCAGCACGTGGCTGTCACCGTAGTAGCTGTCGACATCGCGGATGCCCAGCGCCTCACTCGCCAAGATACACCTCCTTGGTGCGCGGATCGGCGACCACTTCGGCGCGCGTCCCCTCGACGATCACCTCGCCGTAATGCAGCAGCGTGATGCGCTCCGCGAAAGCGAGCGCGGAATCCATGTCGTGCTCGATCATCACGATGGTGACGTCGCGCGGCACCTTGGCCAGCAGCTCGCGCACCTGGCTGCGCTCTTCCTGCGACAGGCCCGCAAGCGGTTCGTCGAGCAGGAGCACCTTCGGCTTCTGCGCCAGCGCCATCGCCATCTCGAGGCGGCGCCGTTCGCCGTAGGAGGTTTCCGCCACGGTGCGATGCGCGACCTCGCCGAGCCCCACCAGCGCGAGCGCCGCGCGCGCCGCGTCGAAAAGCTGCGTCTGGCCGCCCAGCATCGTCCACACGTTCCAGCGCATCTTGTCGAGCCCGAGCAGCGCCAGCACGACGTTGTGGGTCAGCGTCTCCTTCGGGAACAGGGTCAGGATCTGGTAGGTGCGCGCGAGGCCGAGGTGCACGCGCTGCTGCGTCGGGATCCTCGAGAGCTCCTGCCCGAACAGCTTCACCGAGCCGGCGTCGGGCGTGAGGTCGCCGGTGATCAGGTTGAACAGCGTGGTCTTGCCGGCGCCGTTCGGCCCGATGATCAGCCGCCGCTCGCCCGGCATCACGGTCAGCGAAACCTCGCGCGTCGCCGGCAGGCCGCCGAAGCGCTTGCTCAGCCGGGAGACCTCGAGCGCGGGCGTCATGGCGCGCCCTCCGGCGCCGCGATCTTTTTCTCGGGCGTCTGGTTCCAGCTCGGCTTGGCTCTTTTTCCCGGCGCCGGGCGCTGCCAGCGGGCCCACAATTGCTTCACCCCCGGCACGAGGCCGAACGGCATGAACAGGATGACGATGACGAAGATCGCGCCGAGCAGCGTATTCCAGCGATCGACGTAGGACGACACGAGGTTCTTCACCAGCGTGATGATGACCGCGCCGACGATCGGGCCGGTGAAGGTCGAGGCGCCGCCGAGAATTGCCATCAGAAGCACTTCGGCCGACTGCTGCAGCGAGATCGCGTGCGGCGAGATGAAGAGATTGTAGTAGACGTAGAGCAGGCCCGCGACCGAGCCCCAGAACGAGGCGAGCACGAAGGCAAGCCACTGGATCAGCCACACATTATGCCCGAGCATGCGCATGCGGCGCGGCTGATCGCGCGCGCCCTGCAGGGCGGCGCCGAACGGCGACCGGGTGAGGCGCCAGATCACGAACAGCGCAAGCGCGAACACGATCAGGGTGAACCAGTAGAACCTGGGCGCGCTGGTGATGTCGATGCCGAAGGGTTGCGGCCGCGCCGGAAAGCGCAGGCCGTTGTCGCCGCCGGTCAGGTTGTTGGCGCGGTAGGCGATGCCCCACACGATCTGCCCGAGCGCGAGCGTGATCATCAGGAACCCGATACCGGATGCGCGCAGCGCCAGCACGCCGAACAGCGCGCCGCACAAGGTCGAAAACACGATCGCGAGGAGCGCGGCGGACAGTTGCCCGGCGCCCCAGTTGAAGAACAGGATCGTCGCGTAGGCGGTCAGCCCGAGGAACGAGGCGTGGCCGAGCGAGACCATGCCGCCGTAGCCGAGCAGCAAATTGACGCTGACCGCGAGCAGCGCGTAGATCAGGATCTGGCTCGCGAGGTTGATGTAGAACTCGTTGCGGATCACGAGCGGGATCGCGATCAGGATCGCCGCAATCACGATCAGGGCGATCGCGCCGCGCTTCATGTCTGGACCCGGCCGAACAGGCCCTGCGGCATGAACACCAGCACCAGCACCATCGGCAGGAACAGGATGAAGTAGGCGAGGTCGGGAAACAGCGCGATGCCGAAGTTATAGAGGAAGCCGACCACGAAGCTGCCGACGAAGGCGCCGACCAGGCTGCCGGCGCCGCCGAGGATCACGACGATCAGCGCGAGCGGCAGCATGTCGGCGTCGAGGCCCGGATAGGCGTTGAGCATGGGCGCGCCGAGCGTGCCGCCGAGCCCTGCCAGAACCGCGCCGAGCGCGAACACCACGGTGAACAGCAGCGACACCGGAATGCCGACCCCGCGCGCCATCTCCATGTCGTCGACGCCGGCGCGGATCATCGCGCCGAGCCGGGTGCGGTCCATCAGGAAATAGAGCGCGACGGCGATCACCAGCGCGATGCCGAGAACGACGAGGCGGAAGGTCGGGAACGCGAAACCGCCGAACAGCAACGGCGGGCGCAGGGACTGTGGAGCCGGCAAGGTCCAGGGATCGCCGGTCCAGATCATCAGGCAGAGGTCGGCGATGATGAACGAGACGCCGAGCGTGACCAGCACCTGGCCCTGCACGTTGCCGGCGAGGCGGCGCAGGATGAACCGCTCGAACAGGATGCCGATCAGCCCGACGCCGAGGCCGGATGCCAGCACGGCGATCCAGAAGTTTCCGCCGTAGTAGGAAATCGTCGCGCCGAAATAGGCGCCGAGCATGAAGAAGCCGCCATGCGCGAGGTTCGGGATGCGCATCAGCCCGAAGGCGAGCGAGAAGCCGGAGGAGAGCAGGAACAGCAAGCCGCCGAAGGCGATGCTGTTCAGGGTCTGGATGATCCAGAATTGCATGAAGTCGATCTACTCGCCGTCGCCCCAACTACCGCCGTCATCCCGAGGTGCCCGCGCGAAAGCGCGGGCCCCGAAGGATCGCCGCAGAGCGCCGTCGTCGCCCCTCGAGGCTCGTCCTTTGCGGGCGAGCACCTCGGGGTGACGGCTCATCGGTTCACTCCAAATTCTTCGCCGGCGGGTAGTCGCGCGAGTAGACCGGATTCTTGAGGAACTCGTCCTTGCCGTAGGTCCAGAACTGACTCACGTTGGGATAGGTCTTCACCACCGTGTTGACGTTCTTGCCGTCCTTCTTCTCGACCTTGCGGATGTAGATGTTGCCGACGACGTTGCCGAATTCGTCGAAGCTGACCGGGCCGCAGAGCGTGTCCGGCACCTTCGCCTCCTTCAGCGCCTTCATGAAGACGTCCTTGTCCTCGACCTTGCCGTTGATCGACTTGACCGCATGGTCGAGCACTTCGCCGCACAGATAGGTCTCGGCCGCGTAGACGCCCGGATCGACCTTGTAATCGCGCTGGATCGCCGCGACGAACTTCTTGTTGATCGCGTTGTCGAGCGAGGCCGAATACCAGCAGCCCGAATAGCAGCCGATGCCGTCATCGCCCATCTGCTGCAGCACCAATTCATCGATCGGCGTGAAGCCGCCGGTGATGGTGAACTTGCCCTTCAGTCCGTATTCGGCGAGCTGGCGGATCAACTTGAGCCCGTTCGAGCCGGCATGGCCGGTGTAGAGGCAGTCGGCGTTCTTGAACTGCGACACGTAAGTGCCGTAGTCGGGCGCGTTGAGCGGCGTGAAGATCTTCTGGATCACCTTGCCGCCGGCATCCTCGAATGCGCGCTGGAAGCCCGCGACATTCTCATGGCCGAACGCGAAGTCGTCCGCCATCGCGATCGCGCGCTTGAGCTTCAGCTCCTTGGCGGCGTAATCGCCCATCGGGTGGCTCGGCTGCGAGGAGGTGGAGCTCGGACGCACCAGCCAGGGGTTCGGCTTGCGCTGAGTCATGTCCTCGGCGCCCGCGACGGTGAGGATCGGCGTCTTCGACGACTTGATGTAGTCGTCGATCGCCAGCGCCTCGAAGGCGGCGAGCGGACCGATGAGGCAATGCACGCCGAAGCGCTCGACCAGTTCCTGGGTCTTGGTGCGCGCCTGCGCGGGATTGCCCGCGGTGTCGGCGGTCTGCAGCTCGACCGGGCGGCCGGCGAGCATGTTGTTGCGTTCCTTGAAGAACGTCAGCATGCCCTGTTCCATCTGCAGCCCGCCGGAGGCGAGCGCACCGGATTTCACGGTGAGAAAGCCGACCTTGATGGGTCCGGCCTGCGCGACGGCGGCCGGCACTTTCAGCGCGGACGTCGCGACGCCACTTGCGAGCGCACCTTTGATGACGGTGCGGCGATTGAGGCTCATGCGGTCTCCTCCCTGGTTTGTTGTTGTCGGGATGCTCTTTCAACTTCGCGATGGATGCAATGACCGTTTGACGATGTCGCGGTGAGGGGTGAACCCGCCGCTTGCTCGGTCTATTCCCTCCCCCGCTTGCGGGGGAGGGCTAGGGAGGGGGCATGCGGCACGACCGCGCAATCATTCTCCCTCCCCAACCCTCCCCCGCAAGCGGGGGAGGAAGCGCACCGCGTTTGCGGCACGCGCTCCGCATTCGCGCGAAAGCCTTACGGCTCCAAATTCTTGTTCTCCGGCCAGCTCTCGCGGTTGTAGACCGGCTTCTTCAGGAATTCGTCGGAATTGTAGGTCCAGAACTGGGTCACGTTCGGATAGGTCTTGATCACGCTGTTGACCAGCGCGCTGCCTTTCTTCTCGACCTTGCGGATGTAGATGTTGCCGACGACGTTGCCGTAGCTGTCGAAGCTCACCGGGCCGCGGCAGGTTTCCTCGACCTTGCTGGCGCGCAGCGCCTTCATCAGCGCGTCCTTGTCCTCGATCTTCGATCCGATCTGCTTCAGCGCGGCCTCCAGCACCGCGCCGTTGGTATAGGTCGCCGCCGCGTAGAAGCCGGGGTCGACCTTGTAGTCGCGCTGCATCCCGGCGACGAGCTTCTTGTTCGAACTCGTTGTCGAGTTGCGCCGAGTACCAGCAGGTCGAGAGCGAGCCGAGCGCCTCGTCGCCCATCTGCCGCAGCAGCAACTCGTCGATCGCCGTCATGCCGCCGAGCAGCGGGATCTTGCCGCCGTATTCCTTGTACTGGCGCAGGAACTTGAGCCCGTTCGAGCCCGCGAAGCCGATGAAGATCGCGTCGACGTTGGACTTGAGCTGCGCGATGTAGGTTCCGTAATCCGGCGCATTGAGCGGCGGCCACAGCTTCTGCACCACCTTGCCGCCGGCGTCCTCGAACGCGCGCTGGAAGCCGGCGTTGAGCTCATAACCGTAGGCGATGTCGTCCGCGATCATCGCGACGCGCTTGTACTTCAGCTCCTTCGCCGCATAGTCGCCCATCGGGTAGGAGCATTGTGCCGAGGTCGACGTCGCGCGCACGAACCAGGGGTTCGCCTTGCGCTGGGTCATGTCTTCGGCGGCGGCGACGCTGAGCGTCGGGATCTGCTTGTCGCGGATGTAGTCGTCGATCGCGAGCGCCTCGGCGGTTGCGAGCGGCCCGATCAGGCACGAGATATTGTCGCGCTCGACCAGTTCCTGCATTTTAGTGCGCGCGACGGCGGGCGCGCCGGCCAAGTCGCCGGTGAACAGCTGCACCGGGCGTCCTGCCAGCATGTTGTTGCGCTCTTTCAGATAGAGCGTGAGCCCTTGCTCCATCTGCAGTCCGCCGGAGGCGAGCGGGCCGGTCTTCACGGTGAGAAAGCCGACGCGCATCGGGCCGGTCTGTGCGCGCGCGACCCACGGCATGCCGGCGGTCGCGGTGGATGCACCAAGGCCCTTCAGCACGGTTCTGCGATGCAGTGCCATGTGACGTTCTCCCGGTTGATTTTTGCGCGGCCGTTGCGGCCGTCTTGTTGTGCGGCTCAAGTATGCCGCGCCATGCCGCCGCGCGCGAGATCAAGTTTAAGCCAATATGTCTTGCAGCCATTCGCAGACGATGCCGGAAACCTCATCCTCCCGCCCACCATAGAAGTGATCGCAATCTTTCACGATGCGCACATTGCACCGCCCACCGGCGCGGGCGGCGAATTCCTCTGCCGGATAGACGTGGGCAGGCTCCTTGTCGCCGCGCAGGTAGAGCACCGGGCAGGTGATGCGCGGCGCGAGCGCCAGCACGTCGGGAAGCTGCGAGGCGTAATCGAGATAGCTTTCCGCCGTCAGCACCCACCACCAGCCGGGCAGCACCATCAATTCCTTGCCGCGGCCCTCCGCCACCCTGCGGCGCGCGTCCGCCTCGACATCGGCGATGCGGTCGCCGCCGAGCAGGCCGATCTTGCTCGCATGCGCCACGATGCTCTTGCCGCCGAGATGGGCCGAAAGCAGCACCAGTGCCGGCGTTTCCGGATGATCCGCCACGTGCTGCACCGCCAGCATGCCGCCGTTCGAGTGTCCGATCACGACCGGGGCGGCGAAGCCGCGCTCCTTGAGAAAGCCCGCTGCATGGCGATTGTCGGCGACCGCCTCCGTGGTCAATTGAAACGAGCCGCCCGAGACCGCGCGGCTGTTCAAGGTCGCCACCATGTCGTGGCCGCGCCGGTTGAACGCCAGCGCCGCGAGCCCGAGCCGGTTGAGGTGCGGCGGCAGGAAACGCGGCGCGCCGGTGTAGAAATTCATGCAGTTGCCGTGCAGCAGCATCGCGGCGCCGCGCGCGGGCGCATCCGGCTGGTAGTAGAGGCCATCGAGCGCGTGGGTGTCGGTCGGGATGGAGATGAGGGAGAGGGGCATGGGCGGTTGTTGTTTGTGCCCTCTCCCCATAGCCCGTCGAAGACGGGCGTCAACGCCCTTTTGGAGGGAGAGGGCTCCTCAGAGGTTCAACGCAGAAGAATGGGTGAGGGCTACCCCTCACCCGACCGAGATCGTTGATATTCCTGCGATGCCCTCTCCCTCAAGGGGAGAGGGCACGAGATGCGGGGCTGTTGCTCGCGGCACGGTGAGAAAGGCGGAAGGATCATCGCGTCACTTCGCCGGGATAACGGGCAACAACAGATACGCCTGCCGGTCCGCCCCAAAGTGCAGCGTGGTCTGCCCACCGAAGATCTCCTTCGGCCGGTCGACCGGATCGTCATGCAGGAATGGCCCGCAGCCCATCAGCTCGTTCTTGAAGTTCGACAGTCGCCCGCCCGAGCCGCCGCCGTACTCGTAGTCCTTGCCGCGTACCGTGAGCGCGATGCGGTAGCCGGCGGGCGCGACGATCGAGGTCGGCCACAGCTCGATATCGAGCTCGACCGGCGTTCCCGGCGTCAGCGGCTGCTTCTCGTCGTGGGTGTGATAGGGCCGATACGGCAGCGTCAGCTTCGGGTCGAGCTTGCGGTGCGAGGCGCGCAGCCAGCCTTGCGCGATGGGCGTGTGCGGATCGATCGCGCCCTGGAAGACGATCTCCTTCAGGTCGGCCGAGAACACGCGCAGCACCAGGAACAGGTCGGCGTCCACGGTCGATGACGAGACGAACAGCTTTGCGGCCACCGGGCCGGTGAGCTCGGTCGCTTGCTTGAGCGGTGCGGTCACGAACGTCACGCCGTCGCCGAGCGCGTCGAAGGTCGCGCGCGCTTCGCCGGTGAGCGAGGTTTCGCCGAGCGAGAAGTCGGCGGAGTTGAAATAGAGCCTGGTCCACTGCGTGCGCGCGATCGGCCATTCATTCTCCTCGCGCTCGACGAACGTTTCACCCGGATGGCGGACCTGCAACAGCACGCGCGGCTGCTTGCCCCAGCCGGTGTCTTCGCCCTTGAGGAAAAAGTCGAAGAACTTGCGCTGCAGCTCGCGGCCATAGTCGGTGTAGAAGTGCGTCCAGTGCTCGATGCCGTGCGCTTCCAGCCACTTGTCTTTCGACGCTGCGCGCGCAAACCCCTCGAAATTGCCGCGCGGATGCAGCCCCTGTCCGCCCCAGTTCGCGGCCGAGAACAGCGGCGCCGTGATCCTGTCCCACTGCGGCGAGCGCGCCCTGTGATAGGCGTCGTCGAGCGGGTGCTTGCGGATCTCCGCGCCGAAATCGCAGCGGTTCTTCGCGAGCTGTTCCTCGCTCAGCGTTTCCGGACCACAGACCAGTTCATCGTGCACGCGCGAGCGCTTGCCGCGTTCGCCCGCGCCGTACTGCACGGTCTTCACCTGCATGTCGTACCAGTTGGCCCAGAAGGTCGAGAGCATGCCGCCGTGATGCGTCATGTCGCGGTACCAGTCCGCCGCGCCTTCCCACACGCACATCGCGGCGAGGTGCGGCGGCTGCAGCGATGCAACGTGCCACTGGTTGATGCCGTAATACGAGATGCCGTTCAGCCCGACCTTGCCGTTCGACCACGGCTGCATCCCGGCCCACTCGATGCAGTCGTAGAAGTCCTTCGTCTCTCTTGGCGAGAAGTGGTCGATGAAACCGGGCGAACAGCCGGCGCCGCGGGAGTCCACGCGCACGCAGGCATAGCCATGCGGCACCCATTTTTCCGGATCGACGACTTCCCAGCTTTGATAGAGGTTCGACGAGCCCGCCGCGACGTCGGGATGCTTCTCCACCATCCGCTGCCAGGCGCTCGGATAGCCGTCCTGGAAGGCGAGGCCTTTGGCGTAGGGGCCGTAGGTGAGGATGACGGGATATTGTCCATCTTCGACGGGGCGAAAAATATCCGCGCGCACGACGAGCCCATCGTCCATCGTGATCGGCACGTCCCAGTCGATGCGCATGCCGTCGCGGGTTTCGCCATAGCGCGTCGCCGACGCGCGTGAACGCACTTCAGGCTCGGTCATCGCTTGATCCCCGCCATCGCCTCCAGCACCGCGCACACCGCGCCGGTGTCCTGATCGGCGAACCCGGTCGAGAGCGCGGCGCGATAGATCGGCTCGCTCGCCGAGAACAGCGGCGTCGGACAACCGACGCTCGCGGCGTATTCGCCGATCACCTTCATGTCCTTCTGCCAGGTCGAGATGCGCATGGTGAGATTGTCGCCGTCGTAGCGGTCCTCGACCATCATCGGCGCGCGCAGCTCGAACACGCGCGAGTTGCCGGCGCCGGACTGGATCAGCTTGAAGATCTGCGCCGGATCGAGTCCCGCTTTCATGCCGAGCACCATCGCCTCGGCGCTCGCGACATTGTGGATCGCCACCAGAAGGTTGGCGACGAACTTCATCTTCATGCCGTTGCCGAAGGCGCCGAGGTCGTGCGCCTGGCGCGAGAAGTCGGCAAACAGCGGCATCAGCCGGTTGATCGCCTGGGCGTCGCCGCTGGCGTACACCACGAGATCTTTCGTGCGCGCCTGCGAGCCGGTGCCGGAGAGCGGACAGTCGAGCATGGTGTGGCCGGCCGCCCGCAACGCTTCCTCGGCGGCCGACTTGTCGTCGAGCGCGAAGGTCGACAGCTCGGCGAGGATACGGCGCGGCAGCTTCGCGGCGGCGATCGCATCGACCGTCTGGATCAGCGCCTCGGGCTTGGGCAGGCTGACCAGGATGAATTCGGCCTTGCCGGCGACCGCGACTGCGTCCGCGGCGATCTCAACGCCTGCGTGCCTCGCCTCGGCGCAGCGGTTCGCATCGATGTCATGGCCGATCACCTGCCAGCCGGCGGCGCTCAGGTTCTTCGCGATCGCCCCGCCCATGATGCCGAGGCCGATGATCCCGACTTGCCCCTTGGGCTTGGCTTCGCTCATGATGTCTCCCTGGCTCGCGTCTTCGCGCGCGTGCGGGACCAAGTGAACACAGCGGGGGGCGCCCATGCAAATCGGAATCGCAGGCCTCGGGCGCATGGGTGCCGCGATGGCGCTGCGCCTCATCGAGGTGGGCCACACGCTCACGGTGTGGAACCGCTCGCCCGGGAAGGCGCGGGTCGCGACCGAGGCGGGCGCCAAGCTCGTGAACTCGCCGGAAGACGTCGCCGAGCACAGCGACACGATCATCACCATGCTGACCGACGCCGACGCCATCGATCATGTCTACAACGGCGAGCACGGACTGCTGGCAGGCGATGTCGGCGGCAAGCTGTTCATCGAGATGAGCACGGTGCGCCCCGACGTGCCGGTCGCGCTGGCGAAAGTGGTGCGCGCGAGCGGAGCGCGCTTTGTCGAATGTCCGGTCGGCGGCACCACGGGGCCGGCGCGACAGGGCAAGCTGTTCGGTTTCATGGGGGCGCAGGCCGCCGATGCGGACGCCGCGAAGCCGATCCTCGATCAGTTGTGCCGCCGGCTGGAGCACGTCGGGGAGGTCGGCAGCGGCGCGCTCGCCAAGTTCACCATCAACATGCCGCTGATGATCTATTATCAGGCGCTCGGCGAGGCGATGGCGATGGCGCGCCCGCTCGGGCTTGCGCCGGAACGGCTGCTCGACATGATCGCGGATTCCTCCGGCGGACCCAACATGATGAAGACGCGCGCGCCGACGGTTGCGAAAATGATGAACGGCGAAGACACGCCGGTGACATTCGATCTTGCCGGCTGCATCAAGGACCTGCAGTCGATGCAGGCGGAAGGGAAAGCGCGCGGGATCACACTTCCGTTGGTGCAGATGACACTCGCCTGCATGGAGGAGTCGGTTTCGAAGGGGTATGGCCCAAAGGAAGCCGCGATGCATTCGGTCTACTGGGCGAAGAAGTAGGGAGCGACCATGTCCGTTACGCTGACGCAGGCCTCGACCATCGTGGACGTCGCATTGAAGAAAGGCCGCGAGACCAATTGCGCGCCACTTACTGTGGCGGTGCTCGACGCCGGCGGGCATCTGGTGGCGTTCAAGCGCGAGGATCGCTCCGGCATCCTGCGCTACGACATCGCCTACGGAAAGGCGTGGGGCGCGCTCGGCATGGGCTTCGGCTCGCGCGAGCTGTCGGAACGTTCGGGCAAGAACCCGGTGTTCTTCGGGGCGCTCGCGGTGATCGCCCAGGGGCGCTTCGTGCCGGTGCCGGGCGGCGTGCTGATCAAGGGCGCAGACGGCGCGGTGCTCGGCGCGGTCGGCATCTCCGGCGATACATCGGACAAGGATGAAGTGTGCGCGGTCGCCGGGATCGAGGCGGCGGAATTAAGAGCCGTGGTAGGAGCTTAGGTCCGTTTGGGTTCGTTCTGCCAAATCTACCTTTTAGTTGAATTTTTATTACGTTCTCCCTTTACGGGATGTCGAACGGCACCTTCTCGCCGTCCGGCAGCGGCAGCTCGAACGCATTCAGCGTCACCGACACCAGGCTGTAGTAGCCGACGATGCCGACGAGATCGATCACACCGGTCTCGGTCAGTTCCTTCTTGGCGCGCTCGAAGGTCGCGCTCGACACGCGCTTGCTCGCCACCATCTCGCTGACGAAATCGTAGATCGCCTGCTCGTCGGCTTTCGTGAACGTCGGCCTGGCGCCGGTGCGGATCGCCTCGATGGCGGCGGGTTCGATGCCGGCCTTCATGGCGAGCGGGGCGTGCGCATACCACTCGTAGTTCGCCTTCCAGAACGATCCGGTGATGCAGATCGCCAGCTCCGAGAGCCGCGGCGGCAGGCTGGAGCCGAAACGGCAATAGGCGCCGAGCGCCTGCGCGTGCTCGGCGAGCCCCGGATTCTTCAGCCAGACTTTCAGCGGGCCGACCACTTTCCCGCGCGGCCCTTTGAGGATCGCCTCGTGCACTTTCTTTTGTTCGGGCGAAAACTTTTCCGGATCGAGGTCGGGCAGGCGGGCCATGGCGTTTCCCTGATGATTGGTGAAAGACGCTTACAGCAAGCACCAAACGCGCGCCAGCTTGCACGTAGACGGGCCGCGGCATGCCACCTATGCTCCGCGCAAAATTCCGGGAGGCGACATGAAATTCTATTCGTTCTGGCGCTCGCTTGCGGCGTTCCGCGTGCGCATCGCGCTCAACATCAAGAACATCGTGCCGGACGAGGTCATCACCGTCGACCTGATGAAAGGCGACCAGCGGCAGGACGCCTACCGGCAAGTCAATCCGCAGATGTTGCTGCCCGCGCTGGTGGATGGCGACGGGCCGATCCTGTTCCAGTCGATCGCCATCATGGAATATCTCGACGAGACCCATCCGCAGCCGCCGATCCTGCCGAAGGATCCGCGCGGCCGCGCGCGCGTGCGTGCGCTTGCCTCGATCGTCGCGTCCGACTCGCACCCGCTGATGGTGCCGCGCATCCGCAATTTCATGGAGCATGAGCTCAAGCTCGACGAGCCGACGCGCAACAAGTGGATTCAGCACTGGATCGGCGAGGGGCTCGCCGCGATGGAAGGGCACCTGTCGCGCGACAAGGAGACCGGCACGTTCGCGCACGGCGACAGCGTGACCATGGCGGACCTGTGCCTGGTCAGCCAGGCGGCCGGCGCAGGCTTCTTCAACGTCGACACCGCGCCGTTCCCGACGGTGAAGCGCATCGCCGCGGCGTGCATGGCGCTCGAGCCGTTCGCAAAGGCGCACCCGCTGAAGCAGCCCGGCGCACCCGCGAGCGTGGGACACTAACGCGCATGCTCAACGTCGCGATGATCGGCCTCGGCTGGTGGGGCAAGGAACTCGTCCGCGCGGCGCAGGGCAGCGCGCTGATGCGCTTCACGCGCGGCGTGACGCTCGAGCCCGACACGGTGCGCGATTTCGCGAACGGGATGAACATCGCGCTCGGTACGTCATACGAGGACGTGCTGGCCGACCCCTCGATCGACGCGGTGGTGCTGGCGACGCCGCACACGCGCCACCGCGCGCAGGTCGAGGCCGCCGCCGCCGCCGGCAAGCACGTGTTCTGCGAGAAGCCGTTCGCGCTCACCGTCGAGGACGCCGAGGCCGCGATCGCGGCCTGTCGCAAGGCCGGCGTCGCGCTGGGCGTCGGGCATAATCGCAGGCTGTGGCCCTCGATGGTCAAGCTGAAGGAGGTCGTGAGTTCGAAGGAATTCGGCACCGTGATGTTTGCCGAAGGCAACTACAGCCACGACATTCTCGCCAACACGCCGCTCGACAACTGGCGCTCGGCGCCGCAGGAAACCAAGGCCGGCGGCATGACCGGCATGGGCATCCACCTGCTCGACGGCTTCAGCTTCCTGGTCGGCCCGATGGCGCGGGTCAGCGCGCTGTCGACAAAACGCATCCTGCCATTCGAGTCGGGCGATACCACGCAGGCGATGCTGGCCTTCCGCAACGGCGCGACCGCCACGATCGCGACCTCGCTGAAGACGCCGGGCTTCGTGTGGCGGCTCGCGGTCTACGGCTCGGAGATGTGGGCGGAGTCGCTGTCCGAGACGAAGGTCATCGTGTGCGGTCGCGATGGGACGCCGCAGACGTTCGACCTGCCGCAGACCAATCACATCGGGGCCAATCTCGATTCATTTGCCGCCGCCGCTCAGGGCAAGGGCAAGTTCCATATCGAGGATGCCGGGATCGTGCACACCGTTGCGGCGTTGGCGGCAGTGTTCGACTCGGCCGAGCACGACGGCGCGTGGCGCGAGATTGCATGATGTGAAAATTTGCGCGCGGTGCGACGCAGTCCACCGGCGCGATTTTGCGTTATGATGCCAGGACGACGCGCCGTGCAATCCGGAGACCCTCGATGAACCTCGGCTTCTTCACCATGCCGATCCATCCGCTCGACAAGGACTGGCGCCAGTCGCTGCGCGAGGATCGCGAGGCGTTCATCCTTGCCGACGAGCTTGGCTACACCGAGGGTTACGTCGGCGAGCACCATACCGACCGCGCCGAAAACATCACCTCGTCGATGATGTTCATCTGCACGCTGATCGAGGCGACCAAACGCATCAAGCTCGGCACCGGCACCGTCAACATGCCGAACAATCATCCGGCCGCGGTGGCGGCGAATGCCGCGATGCTCGACCACATGCTCGACGGGCGGTTCATCCTCGGCATCTCGCCCGGCGGGCTTTTGTCCGACGCCGAGGCGTTCGGCAATCTCGACGCCGACCGCAACGCGATGTTCCTCGAATGCATCAACCAGGTGCTGGAGATCTGGAATAGCGAACCGCCCTACAACATCAAGGGCAAATACTGGAACGTCGTGGTCGACCGCCAGCTGATGCTCGATCTCGGGCAGGGCTATCTGCCCAAGCCGCTGCAGAGGCCGCATCCGCCGATCGTCGTGACGGCGGTCGCGCCGTTCTCGAAGGGCGTGACCGAGGCGGCGGCGCGCGGCTGGGACCCGATCTCGGCGAACTTCCTGATGCCGCAATGGGTGAAGACGCACTGGCCGAAATACGTCGAGGGCTGCGGGCGCGTCGGGCGGCCGGCCGATCCGGCCAACTGGCGCGTCGCGAAATCGATCTTCGTGGCCGACGATGACGCCACCGCGAAGCGCTACGCCACCGATCCGAACGGGCCGTATCGCTACTACTACAGCCAGCTTCTCACCAAGCTGAAGCGCGGCAATCGCGCGGTCGCGTTCAAGACCGATCCGAAGCAGGCCGACGAAGACGTGTCGCTCGATGCGGTGTGCGAGAAGCTGGTGTTCTGGGGCTCACCCAATCGCGTGGCCGACCAGATCCTCGCGTTCCGCGAGGAAGTCGGCGATTTCGGTACGCTGTTGATGGCCGGCAAGGACTGGAAGGACCGCGAGCTTGGGCGGCGCAACATGCAGTTGCTGGCCGAGAAGGTGATGCCGCAGGTGAACGCCGCGATCGGGAAGCGGCAGGCTGCGGAGTAGCGTCGCGAGTCGCGGCGTCTGTATTTGTGCCCTCTCCCCTTGAGGGAGAGGGCATCTCATAGTCTCCGCGAAGAGGGATGGGAGAGGGGTACCCCTCTCCCAAATGAGATCGTTGATGTTCCTGCGAAGCCCTCTCCCTCAAGGGGAGAGGGCGCAGCAATGCGCACCGCGCTCGCGGCGCTACTCCGCCGTCCATCCTCCATCCACGATCAGCGCAGACCCCGTCATCAGGCGCGAGGCGTCGCTCGCCAGGAACACGATCGCGCCGGTGAGCTCGTCCATCTGCCCGATGCGGCCGAGCTTGATCCTGCTCAGCACCTCTTTCTTGAACGCCTCGTTCTCGAAGAATGGTTTGGTCAGCGGCGTCTCGATGAAGGTCGGCCCGAGCGAGTTCACGCGAACGCCATGCGGCGCCAGCTCGATCGCCATCGCCTTGGTGAAACCCTCCATCGCGTGCTTCGACGCGCAGTACACCGTGCGCTTGGCCGCGCCGACGTGGCCCATCTGCGAGGAAATGTTGATGATCGAGCCGGACTGCTTCGCGGCGATCAGCCGCCGCGCCACCGCCTGCGCGACGAAATAGGCCGCGCGCACGTTCAACCCCATGATCGCGTCGTAATCCTCGACCGTCACGTCGACCATCAGCTTCGGTCGATTGGTGCCGGCGTTGTTGACCAGGATGTCGAACGGGGCGGCGTTGCCGATCGCGGCCTGCATGGTGGCGAGGTCGGTCACGTCGAGCACCATGGTCTCGGCCTGCTGTCCGCGCGCGCGGATCGCGCTCGCGGCCTCTTCGATTTCGCCGGCGGTGCGCGAGAGCAAGGTCACGTGCGCGCCGCTGTCGGCCAGCGCGGAGGCGGCCGCGAGCCCGATGCCGCGTCCCGCGCCCGCCACCAGCGCGCGCTTGCCGTCGAGGCGGAACGAGGGGGCGGAGTGGAGTTGGACCATTACTCTGCCGCCTGTGCGTAGGGCACGTTGCGCCCGCCGTAGCGGCGCACGCGCACGTTCGCCTGCTCGGCGTGACCGGAGAAGCCTTCGAGCATGCACAGCCGCGAGCAGTATTCGCCGATCATCGCGCTCGCCTCGTCGGTGAGTACCTTCTGGTAGGTGCAGGTCTTGAGGAACTTGCCGACCCACAGCCCGCCGGTGAAGCGCGCGTTCTTCTTCGTCGGCAGCGTGTGGTTGGTGCCGATCACCTTGTCGCCATAGGCGACATTGGTGCGCGGCCCCAGGAACAGCGAGCCGTAGTTCTTCATGCCGTTGAGGAACACATCCGGATCGCGCGTCATCACCTGCACGTGCTCGGAGGCGATGCGGTCGGCTTCGGCGATCATCTCGTTCTCGTCGGTGCAGACGATCACCTCGCCGTAATCTTCCCACGCCTTGCCGGCCGCATCTGCGGTCGGCAGGATCTTCAGCAGGCGCTCGACCTGATCCATCGTGTCGCGCGCGAGTTTCTCCGAATTGGTGATCAGCACCGCGGGCGAGGTCGGTCCGTGCTCGGCCTGGCCCAACAGGTCGGTGGCGCAGATCTCGCCGTCGACGCTGTCGTCTGCGATGATCAAGGTCTCGGTCGGCCCGGCAAGCAGGTCGATGCCGATGCGCCCGTAAAGCTGGCGCTTCGCCTCCGCCACGTAGGCGTTGCCCGGGCCGACGATCATGTCGACCGCGCCGATCGTGCCGGTGCCGAGCGCCATCGCGGCCACCGCCTGCACGCCGCCGAGCACGTAGATCTCGTCCGCGCCGCCGAAGTGCATCGCGGCGACGATCGCGGGATGCGGACCGCCCTTGAACGGAGGCGCACACGCGATGATGCGCTTCACGCCCGCGACTTTCGCGGTGACGATCGACATGTGCGCCGATGCGACCATCGGATAGCGTCCGCCCGGCACATAGCAGCCGATCGAGTTCACCGGGATATGACGATGGCCGAGGATCACGCCGGGTAGCGTCTCGACCTCGAGGTCCTGCATCGTGTCGCGCTGCTTTTGCGCGAAGCCGCGCACCTGCGCCTGCGCGAACCTGATGTCGTCGAGGTCGCGCTTGGCGACACGGCCGATCGCCTGCTCGATCTCCTGTGGTGTCAGCTTGAACGAGGGCGGCGACCATTTGTCGAACTGCTGCGACAGGTCGCGCACCGCGTCGTCGCCGCGCGCCTCGATCTGCGCGAGGATGCCCTCGACCGTCTCGCGCACCTTCGCGTCGGCGGCCTTGATGGCGCCTGCGTCCATTCCGCGTTTGAGAAAGCGGGGCATCGATCTCTCCTTCTTCTTTCTTATCCCTCCCCGCGAAGCGGGGAGGGTGGACGCGCGCAGCGCGGCCGGGTGGGGTTGTGAATTATTGAAAGTAACCCCACCCGGCTGCTCGCTATCGCTCGCAGCCACCCTCCCCCCATAGCCCGTCGAAGACGGGCGTCAACGCCCTGATGCGGGGGAGGGATGAAGCAAGACTATTTTATCGCCTGCGGATTGATCGGGCTTCCCGTCCCGCCGGTGATGATCAGCGGCGGGCCGCAGAAGAAGAACTCGTAGACGCCGTCCTTGGCGCAATCGTCGGCGAGGTCCTTGAGATAGAAGATCTCGCCCATGCACAGGCCCATCGCCGGGATCACCACCCAGTGCCACGGCTGGTTCGCGTCCTTGGTCTCGTTCGGACGCACCTCGCAGCCCCAGGTGTCGGTGATCAGCGCGGCGATCTCCTTCTCGTGGCACCAGTAGCAGTTCTCGAACTTCACGCCGGGCGCGTCGCCGCCCGCGTAGCCGCCCCACTCCTTCTCGGCGAGGCAGCGCTCCATCTGTCCGGTGCGGATGATGACGAAATCCGCCCGGCCGATGCTGACGCCCTGCTTCCTGGCGCAGGCGTCGAGTTCGTCGTTGCCGATGCCTTCGCCGTCCTTGAGCCACGGCACGCCGCGGAAGCGCGCGATGTCGAGCAGCACGCCGCGTCCGCTCATCTTGTCCTTCGAATGCTCGATGCCGAGCACGCTCAGGCCGCGCGAGTCGATCAGCTTCGGCGAGTGCCCGTTGTAGGCCTTGTCCTCATAGAAAATGTGGCCGAGCGAATCCCAGTGCGTCGCGCCCTGCACGCACAGCATCAGCGTGTCGTCGGCGTAGCGCAGCTTGTTCCAGTCCTGCTGGCCGGCGAGCGCGTCGGTGCCGGTCGCCAGCATCTGGTGGATCGGATTGAAGCGCCCGCCGAACAGGCCGCTCTGCGGGCCGGTGCGGTCGAGCGGAATCCCGAGCGCGAACGGCTTGCCCTTCTTGATCAGCTTGCCGGCTTCGACGATGTGGTGCGGCTCGACATAGTTGAGCGTGCCGCTCATGTCGTCCTTGCCCCACTTGCCCCAGTTGGAGAGTTTCTCGGACGCCTCCCTGATCGCGGCGGCGTTGACGGTGATGTTCATTCGTTCAGTGCTCCCTCTTTCTTTCTTATCCCTCCCCTGAAAGGGAGGTCGCCGCCGCAGGCGGCGGGGTGGGGTCATGCTTTCTGCACCCCACCCGGCTCGCATTCGCTCGCCACCCTCCCCCTTCGGGGGAGGGATGACGGTTGCGCTAGAAATTCACCTTGTCGCCGCCCTTGAGCGATAGAATCTCGCGCGCGTCATCGGGTGTTGCGATCTCCAGGCCGAGCCCTTCGAGGATCTGCCGCACTTTCGTGACCTGCTGCGCATTCGACTCCGCGAGCTTGCCCGGGCCGAGCCACAGCGAGTCCTCCATGCCGACGCGCACGTTGCCGCCCATCGCGGCCGCCTGCGCGGCGACCCGCATCTGGTTCGCGCCCGCGCCCAGCACCGACCAGTGATAGTTGTCGCCGAACAGCCGGTCGGCGGTGCGCTTCATCATGATGACGTCTTCGGGGTGCGGGCCGATGCCGCCGAGGATGCCGAACACCGATTGCACGAACAGCGGCGCCTTCACCACGCCGCGGTCGAGGAAGTGCTTCAGCGTGTAGAGGTGGCCGATGTCGTAGCACTCGATCTCGAAGCGCGTATTGTTCTTCGGCGCACGTGGTGAGGATGTATTCGATGTCGGCGAAGGTGTTCTTGAACATGCCCTTGCGCGAGCCTTCGAGATACGGCTCCTCCCAGTCGTGTTTGAACTTGCCCTTGTAGCGCGGGATCATCGGGTAGAGGCCGAAGTTCATCGTACCCATGTTGAGCGACGCGACCTCCGGCGCAAAGGTGGCGGCGGGCTTGACGCGCTCTTCCACCGTCATGGTCGGCGCGCCGCCGGTGGTGATGTTCACCACGACGCCCGAGCGCTGCTTGATCACCTTCAGGAACGGCGCGAAGGCTTCGGGCGACTGATCAGGGCGGCCGTCCTTCGGATTGCGCGCATGCAGATGCACCACCGCGGCGCCGGCCTCCGCCGCGCCGATCGCCGCATCCGCGATCTCGCTTGCGGTGACCGGCAGGTGCGGCGACATCGACGGCGTATGGATCGAGCCGGTGACCGCGCAGGTGATGATGACTTTCTGGCTTTTGGCCATTGTTCCTCCCGATGCCTTGTTGTTGGTTCGTCGGGCCGAATGTAGACGGACCCCCGCGCGTGTGGAAAGCCTCAATCGGCAACCCGGCTATGCGAGGCCCGACTCTTTTGCCGCATCGATGTGGTGCTGCGCCGATTGCCCGGAGAAGCAGCAGAATGCGACGCGCGTGATCGCCGCGTGCTTGCGCAATTCGGACGCGACCGTGCCGAGCGCGATACGCGCGGCGCGGCCGGGTGGAAACGAATAGACGCCGGTGGAAATCGCCGGGAAGGCAATCGAGGTGAGCTTGTTGCCGGCCGCGAGCGCGAGTGCCGTCGCATAGCAGGAGGCAAGCAAGGCGTCCTCGTTGCCGCCGCCTCCGCGCCACACCGGCCCGACCGCGTGGATGACGTGCTTGGCCGGCAGCCGGTAGCCGCGCGTGATCTTGGCCGAGCCGGTCTCGCAGCCGTTGAGCGTGCGGCACTCTTTCAGCAGGTCCGGTCCGGCCGCGTGGTGGATCGCGCCGTCGACGCCGCCGCCGCCGAGCAGCGAACTGTTGGCTGCATTCACGATCGCGTCGACCGACAGCGTGGTGATGTCGGCGACGATGATGTCCGCGGTCGCCGGGCCGATAGGGAAGGAGAGGAGGGGCGGTGCCATACGCTCAGTCTATCCCTCACCCGCGAAGCGGGGGAGGGTAGACGCGCGAAGCGCGGCCGGGTGGGGGTGCTGCAGGACCCCACCCGACTGCTCGCGTTCGCTCGCAGTCACCCTCCCCGCTGCGCGGGGAGGGATTACGCCCATTCGGCCTTTGCCTCCGCGCCCAGGTCCACCGTGCTCCGCACGCCGATGTCGTCGAAATGCCGGCTGAGAAAATCCTTCGCCGCCTCGCGCCCGCCCGTCTTCAGCATCTGGAAGAAATCGAAATCCGAATTCAGCTTCGAGCCGGCGGTGAGCTCCCTGAAGGTCGAGTCGAGCGCGATGCGATGCACGTTGATGCGGCGATATTGTCCTTCGCCGGTGCCGCGCGGCAGCTTGCCCTGGTCGATCAGCCGCGTGACGAAATCGATCGCGCGAAACTCCGCGAGCAGCGAGGAGTTGAAGGTGATCTCGTTGATGCGGTTCATGATCTCGTTTTGGGTGTGCGGCGTCGATGCGCGCTCGACCGGATTGATCTGCACCACCAGCACGTCTTCACTCATCGTCGCGTCGAAGAACGGGAAGATCGCCGGATTGCCCATGTAACCGCCGTCCCAATAGGGTACGCCGTCGATCTCGACCGCGCGGAACAGGAACGGCAGGCAGGCCGACGCCATGATCACGTCGGCCGAAACCTTCTGCTGCGGAAACACGCGCAGGCGGCCGGTGTGCACATTGGTCGCCGAGATGAACAGGCTCACGTCCCGGCACGCGCGCACGGCGTCGAAATCGACGAAGCGATGGATCAGGTCGCGCAGCGGATTGATGTTGAGCGGGTTGAGGTCATAGGGCGACATGTAGCGCGCGACGGCGTCGAACCAGGCCTGCACCGGCGAGCCTTCGTAGGGCGTGAACGAGAACAGGCGGTCCATCACGCCGCGCGGCAGCGCCGTCAGATCGCCGTCGAGGCTTGCGGCGCGCCAGAACGAATCGAGCCGCTTGCGCGCTTCGGCCGGTCCGCCGCGCGCGAGCCCGTCGGCCAGCATCACGGCGTTCATCGCGCCCGCGGAGGTGCCGGAGATTCCCTCGATGTCGATGCGTTCGTCTTCCAGCAGATAGTCGAGCACGCCCCAGGTGAACGCCCCGTGCGCGCCGCCGCCCTGCAGGCCGAGATTGATTTTCTTCCTGGCCGCGGCGGGTTGCGGATTGTCGCCCGCGCGCCTCGGGCGCCGCGTCACTGCGCGGTCCAGCCGCCGTCGATCGAGTAAGCCGAGCCCGTGATCGTCGCGGCCGCATCGCCTGACAGAAAAATCGCGAGCGCACCGATGCTCTCCGGCGTCGTGTATTGCAGCATCGGCTGTTTCTCGGCGACGAGCTCGTTCTTCGCCTGCTCGGACGTCTTGCCGGCCGCCTTGGCGCGCGCGTCGATCTGCTGCTGCACCAGCGGCGTCAGCACCCAGCCGGGGCAGATCGCGTTGCAGGTGATGCCGTCGTTGGCGGCCTCGATCGCCACCACCTTGGTGAGGCCGACGATGCCGTGCTTGGCTGCGACGTAAGCCGCCTTTTCGCCGCTCGCGACCAGACCGTGCGCCGACGCGATGTTGATGATGCGGCCCCATTTGCGCTTCTTCATGCCGGGGATGGCAACGCGCGTGGTGTGAAACGCGGCCGAGAGGTTGGTCGCGATCACGGCGTCCCACTTCTCGATCGGAAAATCCTCGACCTTGGCGACAAACTGGATGCCGGCATTGTTCACCAGCACGTCGAGCGCGCCGAAAGTCTTCTCGGTCGTGGCGATCATCTCGGTGATCTCGGCCGGCTTGGTCATGTCGGCGCCCGAATAGATCGCCTTCACGCCGAACTCCTTCTCGATGCCGGCGCGCTCCTGCTCGATCGCGGCCTTGTCGCCGAAGCCGTTGATGGTGAGGTTGGCACCTTCCCGGGCGAAGGCGCGCGCGATCGCGAGCCCGATGCCGGAGGTGGAACCGGTGACGAGGACGGATTTTCCTTTGAGCATGGCGGTAACCTTTCGGGAGGAGAGCCCTTATATCGGATATTGAGCCAGCATTGCTGCACTGCAATATAAAGATCAACCCACCGCCATCACGAATTCGCGACAGTGCATGGGGTTGTTTTCGTGTTTTTTTTCCGGGCGGGCGGCCCTCCTCCCGGGGAGGGCGGAATCGCGTATAGGTGCTTGATGGCGACCGTTTTCCCCGCGCCCGGCCACGATCATGCCCGCTGTTCGGCGGATGCGTTGAAACATGCCGAAACGCTGTGCGCCAAGCGCGGCGAGCGGCTGACCCCGATGCGCCGCCACGTGCTCGAAGTGTTGAGCGCCAGTCACAAGCCGCTCGGCGCCTACGAGATCATCGATCTGGTCGCAGCGCGCGGGCCGCGCCCGGCGCCGATCACGATCTATCGCGCGCTCGATTTCCTCACCAGCCAGGGCCTGGTGCACCGGATCGAGAGCCGCAACGCGTTTCTCGCCTGCATCAACAATCACGCGAGCGACGCGCCGGTGGTGTTCCTGATCTGCGAGCATTGCGGCGCGGTCGGCGAGGCGCCCTCCGCGGCGGTCGCCGAGAGTTTGAATGCCGCCGCGAAAAGCGCAGGCTTCACCCCGAAGGCACCGGTGATCGAGATCACCGGTGTGTGCGCGCACTGCCGCGACGTGTAGCTTCGCCTTCCATAACCACAATTCGTTGGATGCGGTGATACCAGAGCAGCATTCTCCGTCATGCCCGGCCTTGTGCCGGGCATCTCGTTTGGGAGGGCACAGGGCTTCCCCAAGCGGGACGGCCGGGACAAGGCCGGCCATGACGAAAACACAGCAATGAAAACGCCTGACAACACCTCCCGCCCGCTTAACGCCGTCGCGGCGCTGATCATGCTCGCGCTCACGCTGAGCTGGGGTCTCAACCAGGTCTCGGTGAAGCTCGCGCTGCCCGAGATTCCGCCGTTCACCCAGGCGACGCTGCGCTCGATCGGCGCCTTCGTGATCGTCGCGATCTGGGCGCGCTGGCGGGGTGTGTCATTCTCGCTGCGCGACGGAACGCTCGCCGGCGGGATCACGGCCGGCGTGCTGTTCGGTATCGAATTCCTGCTCATCTTCCCGGCGCTGCAGTTCACCACCGCGAGCCGTGCGACGCTGTTCATCTACACGGCGCCGTTCTTCGTGGCGCTCGGCGCGACCGTCCTGCTCGGCGAGAAGCTGCGCGCGGTGCAATGGGTCGGCCTGCTGTGTTCGTTCGCCGGCCTCGTCGTCGCGTTCGGCGTGCCGGACGCCTCCGGCGGCCGGCAGCTGCTCGGCGACCTCATGATGGTCGGGGCGGGCGCCGCCTGGGGCGCGACCACGCTGGTCATCAAGGGCACCAGGCTGCGCACCGCGCCGCCGGAAAAAGTGTTCGCCTATCAGATCGGCGTCTCGATCCCGATGCTGGCGTTCGGCCTGATGCTCGCGGGCGAGCGCATGACAGCCATGCCGAGCGCCTTCGCGCTCGGCTGGCTCGCCTACCAGACGTTCTGGGTGGTGAGCCTCACCTACGCGGTGTGGTTCGCGATGGTGCAGCGCTATTCGGCGAGCCGTCTTTCGGCCTTCACATTTCTGACCCCATTGTTCGGGGTGGCATCCGGCCATTTCGTGCTCGGGGAACCGATTTCCTGGGCCTTCGGGGCGGCGGTTGCCCTGGTGGTGGCCGGTCTGGTGCTGGTGAACCGGCCGAATTAACCGCATCCCAAGCCTCGCAAGAGCCTCCAGTAGCGCATAAATTGACGAAAACACCCCGGTCTGGCACTGAACGGCCGACCTCAGGAGCACTTCAATGACCCAATCCGCGGCCCCGAACGAACGGCGCCAGTCGGTTCCCGTCCACGTCGGCAATGTACAGGTTGGCGGCGGCGCGCCCACCGTGGTGCAGTCGATGACCAACACCGACACCGCCGATATCAACGCGACCGTCGGCCAGGTCGCGGCGCTCGCGCGCGCGGGCTCCGAGATCGTGCGCATCACGGTCGACCGCGACGAGGCGGCGGCCGCCGTGCCGCACATCAAGGAGCGGCTGTTGAAGATGAACGTGGACGTGCCGCTGGTCGGCGACTTCCACTACATCGGCCACACGCTGCTCACCAATCATCCGGGCTGCGCCGAGGCGCTCGACAAGTACCGCATCAATCCGGGCAATGTCGGCTTCGGCAAGAAGAAGGACACGCAGTTCTCCTCCATCGTCGAGATGGCGATCAAGCACAACAAGCCGGTGCGCATCGGCGCGAACTGGGGCTCGCTCGATCAGGAGCTGCTCACCAAACTGATGGACGAGAACACCGCGTCGGCGAACCCGATGGACGCGCGCGCGGTGACGCGCGAGGCGATGGTCCAGTCGGCGCTGATCTCGGGCGCGCGCGCCGAGGAGATCGGACTGCCGCGCGACAAGATCATCCTGTCGGCGAAGGTGTCCGCCGTGCAGGATCTGATCGCGGTCTATCTCGAGCTCGGGCGCCGCTCGAACTATGCGATCCATCTCGGTCTGACCGAAGCCGGCATGGGCTCGAAGGGCATCGTCGCCTCATCAGCCGCGCTCGGCATCCTGATGCAGCAGGGCATCGGCGACACCATCCGCATTTCCTTGACGCCTGAGCCCGGCGGCGACCGCACGCTCGAAGTGAAGGTCGCGCAGGAGCTACTGCAGACCATGGGCTTCCGCGTGTTCGTGCCGCTGGTGGCCGCGTGTCCCGGCTGCGGGCGCACCACCTCGACCACGTTCCAGGAGCTTGCGCGCGACATCCAGGGCTTCATCCACAACTCGATGCCGGCCTGGAAGACGCAGTATCCCGGTGTCGAGGCTTTGAACGTGGCCGTGATGGGCTGCATCGTGAACGGTCCGGGCGAGAGCAAGCACGCCGACATCGGCATCTCGCTCCCCGGCACCGGCGAGACGCCGGCCGCCCCCGTGTTCATCGACGGCAAGAAATCCGTGACCTTGCGCGGCCCGACGGTGGCGGCGGATTTCAAGAAGATGGTGATCGATTATATCGAGCGGCGCTATGGCGCGGGCGCGCGGCAGACCGCGGCGGAGTGAGGTTCGAGGCGCTTGGGTTCAAACTAGCAACCCAACACGCTCACGTTTCCTTCTTCCCCGTACGCCAACAATGCTCGATCTCTCGTAATCAGCGTCGCGCCGAGGTCGCGCGCGGTCGCAAGCAAAATGCGGTCGGCCGGATCGCGCGGCGGTGTGCCGGGCAGGAACGACGCCGCGATCAGGATGTCGGGCGATAGCTCGGTCAATCTCATGCCGGGTATCGCCAGAAGCCGCTGAAACCAGCCGCGCGGCGTCGCCAACAAGGTCAGCCGATTGCGTGAAACGAGCAGGCCCACTTCCCACGCGGTTATCGGCGAGACCAAAACGTCTGACGATTGAAGCGCGGCATTGATGGCATCTCGGGCCGCATGCGCGAGAGGTTCATCCCGCATGATCCAGATCGCCGCGTTGGTGTCGAGGAGAAGCAGCGACATCCGCCAGATCACCGCACTTCCGGTCCGTACTTCCTGTCCAGCAGGTCGGCCCACTCTGGATCGGCCGGCTCGGTGAGATCGACTCCAGGTGGAATGAACGTGATGTCCTTTAGGGCGCCGAACGCTGGATGGCGGCCATCTTTGGTGGCATATGGCTTCGCGGCCGGCTCGGTGAAGCTGCCGGCGGCTTCACTGGTTTTGGACATACGCCGAAACACCAGCTTGCGCGCTTCGATATCCACCTGCGCGCTCTCGAAGCCGGCCGCGAGCCACACCTTTGTCATCACGTTGTTGGACGGATTGTTGCTCCACCAGGCGCGATGGTGTTGCGCTTTAGGGGGCAGCTTTACGCCGGTGATCTTTTCGATTTGGCGAAACGTAACAGTCACTTCCTTGGTACGCTGTTCACGCAGGAAGCGGCCTAGCGGCTCGTATTTGCCCATGAAATACTCCGGATGACACAGTGTATATTTATGTGACACATGTGTCAATTCAGGCCAGGTGCCGGATCTGGAGCAACTGCGGCCGCTACTTCGCCGCCTGCCGGCGTTCCGGCGCCCACAGCCGGGCGCTCACGATGCTCCAGACGCGCCAGCCATCATTCGAATTCTTCGCATGGATCGAGTCCGTGACCGCGAGCTTCACGTCGACAGGCCCGAAGTCGTAGCCGATCAGCGCGCCGACGCCGGCCTTGGTGCCGCGCGCGCAGGCGCCCACGCCATAGAACGCTTCGCACCCGCTGTCGGGCGTCACCTGTGTGCTGAAATAACCGATCGGGCCGAATTCGAACTTGCCGAACTTCCGGGTGGCGGTCAGGTCGAGCGTCAGCGAATGGCCATTGGTCACGCCGGAGTACGTGTTGCGCGTGCTGATCCCGTAGATCAGGTTCGCCGTGAGGTTTAGGTCATGCGCCAGATAGCTCACGGCGAAGTGCGGCTCGATGGTCCAGTAGGGTGCGCCGATATCGCCCAGCCCGTTGTTGAGCGCCCCGTTGGCGATCGTGCCGTGCGGCGACCAGAAGATCGTGCCGAATTTCACGAACAGACCGCCGCCGAGATTCCACGAGAGCCACATCGGGGCGAAGCCGGGATTGTGAAAGCCCGCAATGCTGGCGACCGGCGTCGCGCCGTTGAAGACATCCACCCGCGTCATCGGGTTGACGAACAGCATGCTCCAGTTCGCGCCCAGCACGGTCCAGGGCGTGCTCCACAAGAGCAGCGGGACTTCGGTCACGCTCTCGGATTTGAACCCGACAATGCCGGTCGACGCGCCGCCGCCATAAAATGTGCTCCGGCCTCCGTTGGTGAAATTGAGGAAGTACACGCCCTCCGGCGGGTTGGCGCCGGCCGCGATCCCGGAGGTAATTCCCGGCATGGTGTTGATGGCGAAGCCCGGCTCGTAGCCAGACGCTGCCGACGTCACCGCAATCGGAATGGCCGTGCCCAGGAACCAGCCGAAGAGTCCCTGTCTCCAAGTCGCGTGTCCCCAATTCTCCTGTCCCCACGTCCGCATCGGTTCCCCCAAACCATCCGGCGGGTTCTTGATCTTTCAGGTTCGCTCAGCCCGCTTTCCTGCTCTGCAGCGCCGATCCAACTCAGGGGCGCATTCTCTATGTTATGACACCTTTTGCGCGACTGCACCTGATAAATGAGGTCCAATCGCAGGGGAAGGCAGCCAGGCCGCACCGTATGCCGGGGCGCTGGTCGCGAGCCGCTCACGGCCTTGCTGTCTCTCGTCATCGCCGGCGTCATTGCCGGACCTGGCCCGGCAATCCATCATTCTCGCGAAAAAGATGGATGCGCGGTCAGGTCCACGCATGACTACAGAGCAAGGACATCACATTGCCCCTTACGCGGAACGCCTGCATCGCGCTCGATAGCGCCAATTCTCTCGCGCACGCGCGCGAGCGCTTCGTGCTTCCCGACGGCATAATCTACCTCGACGGCAATTCGCTCGGCGCGCGGCCGAAGGGCGTCGCGGAACGCATCACGAAAACGATCGATGAGGAATGGGGTGTTGGCCTGATCCGCTCGTGGAATGAGGCCGGCTGGTACGCCTCGCCCGGGCGCATCGGCGCCAGGCTCGCACCGTTGCTCGGTGCCGCCCGGCATCAGGTCACCGTCACCGACACGATCTCGGTCAACTTGTTCAAGCTGCTGGTCGCCGCCGCGCGGATGCGACCGCACGCCAAGACCATCCTCGCCGAGCGCGGCAACTTTCCTTCCGACAACCACATCGTCGAGAGCGTCGCGCGGATGATGGGGCTCAACACCCGCTTCGTGCCGGCCTCCGAGATCGCCGCCGCAATCGACGAGGACACTGCGGTGGTCGAACTCAGCCACGTCAACTACCGCACCGCCGAGATCCAGGACATGGCGGCGATCACGGCGGCGGCGCATGCCAAGGGCGCGCTGATCGTCTGGGACCTCGCGCATTCGAGCGGTGCGGTCGAACTGCGGCTCGACACGGACCGCGCCGATTTCGCGGTTGGCTGCGGCTACAAGTTCCTCAATGGCGGGCCCGGCGCGCCGTCGCACGTTTACGTAGCCGAGCGGCACCTCGCGGCGCTGGACCAGCCGCTCACCGGCTGGTTCGCGCACGCGGCGCCGTTTGCGTTCGGCGACGACTTCGCGCGCGCCGACGGCATCCGCGCGATGCTGTGCTCGACGCCGCAGATGCTCTCGATGACGGCGTTCGAGGCCGCGCTCGCCGCGTTCGACCGCATCGCGATGCGCGACGTGCAAGCGAAGGGCCGCGCGCTCGGCGACCTGATGATCGCGCTCGCCGAAGAGAAGCTCGTGCCGCTCGGCGTCGGCATCGCCTCGCTGCGTGACGGCGCGCGGCGCGGCAATCACGTTTCGCTCACGCACCCGGAAGCCTATCCGCTGATGCAAGCGCTGATCGCGCGCGGCGTGATCGGCGACTTCCGCGCGCCCGACGTGATGCGCTTCGGCTTCGGGCCGCTCTACGTGCGCTATGTCGATGTTTTCGACGCCGTCGCGGCGCTGGAGGACATCCTGAAAACGGGCAGCTGGAAGACGGTTCCGGTGCCGAAAGCAGGAACGGTCACGTAGCCCGGATCGAGGATAAACTCCGCGGAAATACGGGGCCTCGGCGATCCCGGATTTCGCAAGGGCTCAATCCGGGCTACCATGCCTTCAATTATTCGCCGGAGGAATGCCATGAGCTCACTCGCGAGCAAACAAGGCCCGCGCTATCGCCACACCGCCGGCGAGGAAGAGGCCTACGAGACGATCGGCGTCGAGAAGCTGACCCCGATCATCGGCGCGGAGATTTCCGGCGTCGATCTCGGCGCGTCGCTGTCGAACCGCACGATGGACGAGATCCATCGCGCACTCGCGGAGAATTCCGTGATCTTCTTCCGCGACCAGAATATCACGCCGCAGCAGCACCTCGCCTTCGGGCGCAGGTTCGGCGACCTGCACATCCATCCGGCGGCGCCGCACGAGGGCGACGATCCCGCATTGATGAAAATCTACGCCGACAAGAACTCGCCGCGCGCGAACGGCGAGGGCTGGCATACCGACGTGTCGTGCGACGAAGAGCCCCCGATGGGCTCGATCCTCTACATCAAGCAGTGCCCGCCGCGCGGCGGCGACACGTTGTTTGCCTCGATGTATGCGGCCTACGAGTCGCTGTCCGACCGCATGAAGGCCTACCTCGACGGACTTGTCGCGCTGCACGACGGCGAGCCGGCCTATCGTGGGCTCTATGCGAACATGGGCGTGGCCGACCGGCCGGCCTATCCCCGCGCGGAGCATCCGGTGGTGCGCACGCATCCGGTGACGAACCGCAAGGCGCTCTACGTCAACCGCGGCTTCACCAGCCACATCGTCGGCCTGCCGCGCGACGAGAGCGACGCGATCCTCGCCTATCTGTATCAGCACTGCGAGAACCCGCTGTTCCAGTGCCGCTTCCGCTGGACCGAGAACGCGATCGCGTTCTGGGACAATCGCTGCACCCAGCACCGCGCGATGTGGGATTACTGGCCGCACACGCGATCGGGCACGCGCGTCACCGTGAAGGGTGAGCGGCCGGTGTGAGGCTGCTTTTCGCCGCGATCGTCGCGGCCGCTCCGTTGCCGGCCGCCGCTGCCGATCTGCCGGCGCCGTTCCTCGGAACGTGGCGCGTCGCAAACCCGACGGACAGCCAGTGCCGGAAGGCCGGGTTCGACGGCGCATCTGAAGGGCACATCGTGGTGAAGGCGGGCGTGATCGAGCAATACGAGTCGTCCTGCCGTATCGTCTCCGTGCGCCCCACCCGCAAGGACACCGACCGCGAGCCGGTGAGCGTCGCAGCCGATCTTGCATGCAGCGGCGAGGGGATGACCTGGCGCGCTCGCTCGCTCTGGCATCTTGAAACCGTGGACGGGAAGAAGTTGATTGCCCACACCACGCTCGCAAGCGATGTGCGCGACGACCGCGGCCGCCGGGTGAAGGGTCGCGTCCTGCCGACCACGACGATCTACGCCGAGTGCCGCTGATCGTGCGGCACGCGCGTCACGGTCAAGGGCGAGCGGCCGGTACAGGCTGTCTCAATGCTGTGCGCGGAATCGGCATCCGCGGCGGCGATGCGCTCGGCACCGTGTAGGTTGCCGGCAGGCTTTTCCGCCATGACGGGCCCTCGCGGCCCTTCTCGTAGCCATGTTGGTAAAGCTGCAGCATGTAGCCGCGGTCGAAACCCATCGACGTCGTGGTGGGGTATTCGGCATCGATGGATGCCAGATTGAAATCCCACTTGTTGCGCCGCGCGAAATCATAGGTGGCGATCAGCGTGTTCTGTGTGTTCGCCTTCACGGCGGTGGTGAACGAGCGCGACACGATGGTCAGCGCCTTGCCTTCGACGATCTCGAAATCCTGTTCCAGCTTGTTGTTCATCACGATGTAGACGCGTGGATGGACGCCGGAGACGGGCGGCGGAACGCTGGAGAGCAGCAGCGATTCCGGCACGACCAGCAGGTTGGCGCGCACTCCACCGTCGACATGCATCTCCTCGAAGCGCCGGCCGTCGCCTTCCACGTTGATCAGCACGGGCGAATAGACGCCGGGCACGCTCGCGGACGCCACCAGCACATCGCGAAACAGGTCGAGCGCGCCTGGCGCGCCGCTCGATGCGACCGCGCCCATGTCCCACACGGCGGTGCGCTGGGCGTCGAGATTGGTGGTCACCACCAGCAGCCGTCGCCCCTTGCGGTATTCGGCGCCGATGCGTTCGAGCAAGGCATCGTCGACGTAGCGCGCAATCAGGCGCTTGAGTGGCTCGGTCTTGAACACGCCGGCGCCGAAAATGGCCGACAGTCCGTCGATCTGCAGAAGCTCCTCGCCGATCCCCTCGGAGAACAGGCTCTTGAGCACCGGATCGTAAGCCGGCCCGAGGAACGCGAACGGCGCGATCAGCGCGCCGGCGCTTGCGCCGGTCACGACCGTGAATTCGGGACGCGTGCCGCGCTCGGACCAGCCGGCAAGAAGGCCCGCGCCGTAAGCGCCGTTGGAACCTCCCCCCGAAATCGCCAGCACATTGACGGTGCCGGCCCGGCCGCCGGGGCCGGCCAGAACCTCGGAGCGGGCGCGCGCCAGCAGCGTGTCGGCGCGGTCGTCAGACCACACGCGGGCGTTCGGGATCCCCGGAACCGTGGCGACGGACTGCTGCTCCTTGGTGAACGGCACCCGCGCAATCGATGCGCAGCCCCCGAGGGCCAAAACCGTGAGGAGGAGAAGAAAATGTCGCAAGATCGTCCGCGGCTGCGTCATGCAGCCGTCAATCGGCGCGCCTGCTCCGGTTCGGACACATCATTCATCGGTCGGGCTCGCCATTTCGCCGGTTCCTGGACGGAAAACCGTTCATCGCTCGCTCATTTGCCGACAATAAGGCGGCGAGCTTTCGCGCGGGTTACACCGTCCGCCCGCATTTGGCGCTAGAATAACGCATGAGCGCCCCAAAATCCTTCACGCTGCATGTTCCCGACGCCGAAATCGCGGACCTGAAGGCGCGCCTCGCGCGCACGCGCTTTCCCGACGAGCCGCCGCTTGAGGCCTGGTCCACCGGCACCAGCCTCGCGTACCTCAAATCGCTGATCGACTATTGGCAGCACGGCTTCGACTGGCGCGCCTGGGAGGGCAAGCTCAACAGCTTCCCGCAGTTCACGCTGCCGATCCGCGGCATCGACGTGCATTTCATCCACGCGCCGAGCCGCAACCCGAACGCGATGCCGCTGCTGCTGTCGCACGGCTGGCCCGGTTCGGTGTTCGAGTTCCACAAGCTCATCCCGCTGCTCACCGAGCATTTCACCGTGGTGGCGCCGTCGCTCCCCGGCTACACGCTCTCGTTCAAGGCAGGGCAGCCGCGCTTCGGCATCGTCGAGGTCGCGGAGGTGTTCGCCGAACTGATGAGCCGGCTCGGCTATGCGCGCTTCGGCGCGCAGGGCGGCGACTGGGGCAGCTTCATCGCCTCGGTGCTCGGCCATCGGTACCCTGAGCGCCTGACCGGCATCCATCTCAATCTGCTGCCGGTGCGGCGCGATCCCGCGATGCTGCCGAACCCCACCCCGGACGAGAAAGCCTATCTCGATCAGCTCAAGAATTTCCTGAAAGAAGAAACCGGCTACCAGTGGATCCAGGGCACGCGCCCGCAGACGCTTGCGGTGGGCCTTACCGACTCCCCGGCCGGGCTCGCCGCCTGGATCGTCGAGAAATTCCATGCCTGGACCGACAACAACGGCAATCCGGAAGACGCGGTCAGCCGCGATGAGATGCTGGCGAACATTTCGCTCTACTGGTTCACCGGCGCGATCGGCTCCTCGTTCTGGCCCTATTACGCGCGCATGCACGGCCCGTGGCCGATCCCGGACGGCGAGCCGATCGCCGCGCCGATGGGCTATGCGGAGTTTCCGCGCGAGATATTGAGCCCGCCGCGCTCGCTCGCCGCGCGCAGCTACGCCGACATCCGCCGCTGGAGCGCGATGCCGAAGGGTGGCCATTTCGCGGCGCTGGAGCAGCCGGAGGCGCTCGCGCACGAGGTGATCGAATTCTTCCGCGACCTGTCGTGAGTGCATGGCGGGGTCGCCCGAAGGCGATTTAACTCGCCGGCGGTCCGCGCTAGGCTCACGCCACCAGAACAAGAAGCCGCGCGAGGAGCACGTGATGTCGACCTTCACCTACGACCACATCCATATCCGCAGCCGCGATCCGGAGAAGACCGCCGCCTATTACGAACGGATGTTCGATGCGGAGATCTTCCGCTCGATGCAGGAAGGGGTGCCGCGCATCGACATGAAGATCGGCGGGCAGGATGTGTTCATCGCGCCGGTGCCGGAGAAGAGCAACGTCAATCCGCCGCCGGTCACGCCTTACCAGGGGCTCGATCATTTCGGCCTGCGCGTGACGAACATCGAGAAGGTGGTGGCGGACCTGAAAGCCAAGGGCGCCGAGTTCACCATGGAGCTCAATTCGCCGCGGCCCGGCATCCAGATCTGCTTCATCCGCGGACCGGAAGGCGTCTCGATCGAAGTGCTCGAGCGGGCCGCGAAATGATGCGCCTGCTTGCCCTCGCGCTGCTGCTCGCGCTCACCGCGCCCGCGGCCGCCGACTATCCGGACCGGCCGGTGCGGCTGATCATTCCGTTTCCGCCGGGCGGCAGCAACGACGTCGTCGGGCGGCTGGTCGCAAACCAGCTGTCGGAAAAGCTCGGCCACAAGGTGTATGTCGACAATCGCGGCGGCGCCGGCGGCGTGCTCGGCACCGAAGCGGCCGCGACCGCGGCGCCGGACGGCTATACGCTGCTGGTCATCTCCATCGCGCACGCCGTCAACCCGGCGCTCTACAAGCTCAATTACGATCCGATCAAATCCTTCGCGCCGATCTCCATCATGGCGACCGGGCCGAACGTGCTGGTGGTGAATCCGCAGCTTCCGGTGACGAACGTCAAGGAACTGCTCGCGCTCGCGAAGGAAAAGCCCGGTACGCTCGACTATGCCTCGGCCGGTGTCGGCAGCTTCCAGCATCTCGGCGGCGAGCTGTTCAAGCTCGTCGCGGGGGTGAACCTGCAGCACGTGCCTTACAAGGGCGGCGGTCCTGCGATGCAGGACGTGATCGCTGGACACGTCAAGGTGATGTTCTCCTCGCTGGTGCAGACCACGCCGTTCATCCAGTCGGGCCAGTTGCGCGCGCTCGGCACCGGCGGCGAAAAGCGCAATCCGGTGCTGCCCGACGTGCCGACGATCGCGGAGGCCGGCGTACCGGGCTATGTGGCGGACAACTGGTGGGGCATCGTCGCGCCGGCCGGGACGCCGCAGCCGATCATCGACAGGCTCCACAAGGACATGCAGGCCGCGCTTAAATCACCGGAGCTGACCGCGGCATTCGCCCGCGAAGGCGCCGCCGCCGTGAGCATGAGCGCGACGGAATTCGCGACCTATATAGAGAGCGAGATCGCCAAGTGGGGGAGGGTGGTCAAGGAAGGCAATATCAAGGCGCAATAGGTCTGCGCCAGAGGAGAAGAACCATGGATGTCAAAACCTACCCGGTCGCCCGCACCGACGCCGAGTGGCGCAAGCTTCTCACCCCCGAGCAATTCCACATCATGCGCGAGCACGGCACCGAGCGGCCGGGAAGCTGCGCGCTGAACTACGAGAAGCGCTCCGGCACCTTCACGTGCGCGGGCTGCGACCAGAAGCTGTTCGTATCCAACAAGAAATTCGAAAGCGGCACCGGCTGGCCGAGCTTCAACGACCCGGAGCCCGGCTCTGTCGAGAACACGACGGACCGCGCCTACGGCATGGTGCGCACCGAGGTGCATTGCAGCCGTTGCGGCAGCCATCTCGGCCATGTCTTTCCCGACGGGCCGCCGCCGACGCATCAGCGCTATTGCATCAACGGCGTGGCGATGAACTTCAAACCGGAGTAGAGTGAATCAACCGACACACACGGGAGGCGACGATGCTGCAGGAAGCGATCGGCAAGGGTGTGGACCTCGAAGCGGCGCGCTGGCAGGCGCGGGTGGATCTTGCGGCCGCGCACCGCATCTGCGTGATGCACGACTTCCATGAGGGCATCTTCAATCACCTGACCTTCCGCGTGCCGGGCACGAACGACCGCTACTATCAGATCCCGTTCGGCCTGCACTGGTCCGAGGTGACGGCAAGCTGCTTCATGGAAGTCGGCTATGACGGCGAGCGGCTCTCCGGCGAAGGCGACATCGAACGCTCCTGCTACTGCATCCATGCGCCGATCCACCGTCTCGCGGAGCACGCCGGCGCGGTGTTCCACACGCATATGCCGTTCGCGAGCGCGCTGACCCGGTTGAAGGACCAGCGCATCCTGCCGATCGGCCAGACCGAAGTCGCGATCGGGATGCACACCGCCTACGACGACAGCTATGGCGGCCCGGCGTTCGATCCGAAGGAGGGCGAGCGGCTGGCCGGCCTCATCGGCAACAAGAAGATCCTGATGATGGCGAGCCACGGCGTCGCGACCATCACGCCGACGATCTCCGAGGCTTTCGACCTGCTGTATTACACCGAGCGCGCCGCGCAGCAGCAGATCTATGCCATGCAGAGTGGGCGCGAACTCAACATCCTGCCGCAGCATGTGATCGACGAGGCCATCGCGGAGTTCAAGACCGCGCCGCTATACGGCAACAAGAAGCCGCATGTCTGGCACTTCGAGGCGATGAAGCGCATCCTCGACAGGAACGAACCGGACTACAAGAACTAGGTCAGATCAGCGCCGCTGCGGCGATCCATCAGGATAATTCGCTGGATCGCCGCGGCGTCGTCTGCACCAATGCGCGCCGGTCCAACCGGGCGCGCAATCCATGATCCTCATCGGCCAGTACGACTCCCCGTTCGTCCGCCGCGTCGGCGTCGCGCTGACGCTCTACCGGCTGCCGTTCGAGCACAGGCCGTGGTCGACCTTCGGCGACGCCGAGAAGATCAGGCCGTACAATCCGCTGACGCGCGTGCCGACCCTGGTGCTGGACGACGGCGAGGTGCTGATCGAGAGCCACAGCATCCTCGACTATCTCGACAGCCTGGTGCCGGCCGCCGACCGGCTCTTTCCGGTCATGGAGCCGGAACGGCATCAGGCGCTGAAAGTCGCCGCGCTTGCGACCGGCATCTCGGAAAAGGCCGTGAGCCTGTTCTATGAAAAGCGCCTGCACAAAGAGGTGTCCGGCGTCTGGGTTGAACGCTGCCGGATGCAGATCAATGGCGCGCTCGCCGAGCTCGAAACCAACCGCAAGACACGCTCGGGCGACACCTGGTTCGGCAAGCGCATCGGTCACGCCGACATCGCCATCGCCTGTGCGCTGCGTTTCATTCCCGAAGCCCATCCGGGATTGATCGCGATGGCGGACTTTCCGGCGCTCGGCGCAGACGCCGCGCGGCTCGAGGCACTGCCGGTGTTCCAGACAATCGCGCAGCAGTTCATCCCGCCGGCGTGACCGACTTTTAGTTTGCGCATGGTCTTTGCGAAAAACCGGTCTCCACTTTTCCGGACCATGCTCAGCTCCCGATCGCGGTGGTCGCGAGGTTGACCGTCACCGCCAGGATCGCGGTGTTGAAGACAAACGATAGGACGCCGTGGGTCACGACGAGGCGGCGGATCAGGCGGTTCGACACCTGCACGTCCGAGACCTGGAACGTCATCCCGACCACGAACGAGAAATAGATGAAATCCCAGTAATCGGGCTTCTCCTTGCTCGGGAAGATCAGGCCGTTGGCGCGTTCGCCCTCGCCGTAATAGTCGTGCGCGTAGTGCAGCGCGAACAGCGCGTGGATGAAGGTCCACGACAGCGCGATGGTCGCGACCGCGAGCGCGGCGTGCCAGCCGTAGCTGGATGAGGTCTTGGCGCTCGCGAGTTCGGCGAAGATCGCGACGAGGCTCGCGATCGCGGCCCCGACCGGCAGCAGCAGCAACGCGATGGCGCCTTCGTCCTGGGTCGCGGCGCGGGAGCGAATATGCTCGATCCCGGAGCGCGCAATCATCGTGACGCCAAGAACGAGGTAGAGCGCGATCCCGATGTCCCAGCCGATCAGCAGCTTGGTCGCCGTGCGCCACTCGTCGCACACGACAAACAGCACCGTGATCGCCGCGAGGCCGACGGCAGCGGCGATGAACAGCCGTGGACGGAACCAGATGATGCGCACGACACGCGGAACGCGTCGTTTCCGGGGTTGAGCTTTCGGCTCCTGCGGTTTTCGGCTCGCCATGCGGACATTCGAGCCGCAAACCCGCCGCACCACAAGCCGCATTGTCCGGCCATGCCGATGTGCTAGCTCGTTTCCCATGCCGACCGGATCGCCGCGCAGCCTCGCGTTCCGCCTGTTGCGGGCGGCGATCACCGTTGTCCTCGTGATCCTGCTGCTGCCTTACCTGCTGGCGCCGCTGTATCGTTTCGTCGATCCGGTCTCGACCCTGATGTTGGGTCGTTGGGTGACGGGCAAGCGGGTGGAGCGGACGTGGGTGCCGCTCGCCGCGATCGCACCGGCGCTGCCCCGTTCCGTGCTGGTCGCCGAGGACGCGCGCTTTTGCACCCATCACGGCGTCGACTTCACGGAGTTGCGTGCCGCCGTCGAGGATGCCGACGACCTGTCCGAGATGCGCGGCGGCTCGACCCTGGCGCAGCAGGTCGCCAAGAACCTGTTCCTCTGGCCGGGCCGTTCGGTCGTGCGCAAGGCGCTCGAGTTCCCGCTGGCGCTCTGGATCGACCTGGTGCTCGGCAAGCAGCGCGTGATGGAAATCTACCTGAATATTGCCGAATGGGGGCCGGACGGACAGTTCGGCGCCGAGGCCGGTGCGCGGCATGCGTTTGGCCGGCCGGCCCGCGATCTCTGTGTCCGCGAGGCCGCGCTGATGGCCGCTATCCTGCCCAATCCGGTGCGCCGCAGCGCCAAGCGCCCGGGGGCCGGGGTGAGCCGGCTCGCCGGGATTTACCAGGCGAGAGCCGCCAGAACCGGATCGGCGGCCGCTTGCCTGCGGCTCTGATCCGGGGATCATACTCTAGCCAGCGGCGGACCGATCCTCTATAAGCCCGCCTTTCCAGCGATTTCGCGTGATCGGCAGCCAAGAGCGCCGGACGCCTGTCAGGAGAGTTCGATGGCTGTTCCGAAACGAAAAACCTCCCCGTCCCGCCGCGGCATGCGCCGCTCCGCCGACGCCCTGAAGAAGCCGACCTATGTCGAGGACAAGGATTCGGGCGAACTGCGCCGCCCGCACCACATCGACCTCAAGACCGGCATGTATCGCGGCAGGCAGGTGCTCAAGGTCAAGAGCGAGGCCTGACGCCGCCTGGGCGAGGCTGCCGCGCCGGGCTTGCCCGGCGCGAACTATTTTTGCCTTAGTGCGCGGCTAGCCAAGCAAGTCCAACTTGGCCCGGACACGGGGAGGCCCGCGTGATCGGTTTTCCGCTGCTGCTGATTCCGCTCGCGATCTACAACATGATCGCGTTCCTGACCCCCGGCGTCAGCTGGACCGGTCCGGTTTACGGCGTGCCGATCCCGCTCAAATCCGGGCTCGCGTGGTCGCCGACCGCGGGCGATGCGCTGCTCGTGTTCGCGTTGCTGATGCTGATGTTCGAGTTCATCAAGGCGACGCGACAAGGCAAATCCATCGTCGAGCATTTCCTCACGCTGCTGCTCGCAGGCGGCGCCACTGCCGAATTCGTGATGGTGAACGAGGCGGCGAATTCCACCTTCTTCATGCTGGTGGTGATCTGCTTCGTCGACCTGTTCGCCGGATTTGCGGCCTCGCTGCGGCGCGCGCGGCGCACCGTGGTGGTGGCCGAGCCCGAGCCCGTGATCGTCGCTGCGCCGCGTCCCGAGACCGTGCGGGTCGAGCCGGTGCGCGCCGAGCCGGTGCGGGCCGAGCCGGTGCCGTCGAATCCGTTCACCCGGGTCGAGCCGCCGCCGCCGCCCGAGCTTTCCCCGCGTGCCGAACCTTCGATCAAGATCGAGCCCGTGCAAAAGGTCGGCTCGTGAGCTAACGTCGGCCGCCCGCCACGTTGCTCCCCAGGATCATGAAAACACGCGATTTCCATCTGCCCGGCCGCTCGCCCGTTTATGCGCGCGAGGGAATGGCCGCGACCTCGCATCCGCTCGCAAGCCTCGCGGCGGTCGACACGTTGAAGGCCGGTGGGACGGCCGCGGATGCGGCGGTCGCGGCGGTCGCCGTGTTGTGCGTGGTCGAGCCGGGTATGACCGGCATCGGCGGTGATTGCTTCTGCCTCGTGGCGAAACCCGATCAACCGGTGTGGGGCTATAACGGCTCCGGCCGTGCCGCCGCGGCGGCGACGACCGAGGCGATGCTGGCCGCCGGCATGGGCCGCAAGATCCCGGCGACCTCGCCGCATGCCGTCACGGTCCCGGGCGCGATCGAGGCCTGGGAATCGATCCTGAAGGCGCACGGGCGTTTCGGCCTCGACCGCGCGCTACAGGCGGCGATCGGCTACGCCGAGGACGGCTATGTGGTCGCGCCGCGCGTCGGCTCCGACTGGGCCGATTATGCCGCCAAGCTCAAGCCGCACGCGGGCTCGGCGAAATATTATCTGCCGAACGGCGAAGCGCCGGCGATCGGCAGCGTGATGAAGCTGCCGGCGCTCGCCGCGACCCTGAAGGCGATCGCGGCCGGCGGAGCCAAGGCGTTCTATCAAGGCGCGATCGCGGCCGACATCGCGGCGACCGTCCGGCAGAAGGGCGGGCTGCTCACCGCGGAGGATCTCGCGCGCCACACAGGCGACGTCGTCGCGCCGATCGCCACCAATTATCGCGGACTCGACGTGGTCGAACTGCCGCCGAACGGGCAGGGCCTCACGGCCCTGGTGCTGCTCAACATCCTCGAGCAGTTCGAGATCGGCAAGCTCGATCCCGCGGGACCGGAGCGGCTGCACCTCGCGCTCGAAGCGGCGCGGCTCGCGTTCGCGGTGCGCGATGCGCATATCGCCGATCCGGCGAGCATGCGCGAACCGGTCGCCGGGCTGCTCGACAAGGGCTTTGCGAAAAAGCTGTCCGCGCGGATCGATCCCGCCAGACGCGTGGCGATGCCGCAGGCGCCGAGGCCCGGCAGCGACACGATCTACCTCACGGTGGTCGACCGCGACCGCACCGCGGTGTCGCTGATCAATTCGCTCTACAGCGCGTTCGGCACCGGCATCTGCACCGAGCAGACCGGCGTGATGCTGCACAATCGCGGCACCGGGTTCGTGGTCGAGCCCGGCCATCCAAACACGATCGAGGGCGGCAAGCGCCCGATGCACACGATCATTCCGGCGCTCGCGATGCGCGGTGGCCGCTGCGAGATGCCGTTCGGCGTGATGGGCGCGGACTACCAGCCGATGGGGCACGCGCACCTGATCAGCAACATGGTCGACTACGGCATGGACGTGCAGGCCGCGATCGATCATCCGCGCATGTTCTTTGAAGGCGAGACCACCGAGGTCGAGCGCGGCGTGCCGGGCGCGACCGTCGAGGGCCTCACCGCGCGCGGCCACACGGTCTCGTTCCGCCCGGCGCCGCTCGGCGGCGGACAGGCGATCGTGATCGATTGGGAGCAGGGCACGCTGACCGGCGGCTCGGATCCGCGCAAGGACGGCTGCGCGCTGGGGTATTAGACCTCGTCGGAAATCTGCCCGCGATCGGTCCGCAGCTTGCGCTCTGCTACGCCACCTTGGCGGCGGCGCTGATCGCCGTCGCACTATCCGGGCTTGCGCGCGACGACCGCCGCATAGGCGGAAATCACCTCGCTTGGCTCTGCGCGGCGCCGCGCGCGGGTCTGCGGCGCCTGCATCTGCGCTGCGATCAGGTGCGCGAGGAACGGCGCGGCAGGGTGCCGCGAATGCATGAACGAGCGCTCGGCGCGAGCCGGCGCCTCGATCGCGATCAGCGCGCGGCTCTCGGTGACCTCCGGCTCGGCGACGTCGGCCGCCGCGCGGCGTGTGAGCCGTCCGACAGTTGAACCCGTGATCCCGTTGATGCGCATCGTTCTGTCTCGAAACGGGACAACATCCCCGCCTGAGAAGAGAACTCGCAATCCGCGTGCCGCGCTCGGCGCAGCGTCGATGCATCCGTATTTCTCCGGTCAGATTGCCGAATCCTTAGGAATTTCCCGACACATTAACGCGAACCTCACCCGTCAGGCCGAAGGGCCCCTGCGCCATTCCTGGAAATAAGGACCGTCCGTGACGCGCTCCCGCAATGACTACCTGGCCGCAGAGCCGGCCGACCCCGGCCGCATCCTCGCGTCGATCGGGCTCGTGCCCTACGACTGGCGGGTCGACACCGACACCATCGTTTGGGGTGCGAACGCAGCCGAAGTCCTCCAGGTGCGCGACATCACCGCGCTCGGCACCGGCCGCAGTTACGCGGGCTTCCTCGATCCCGCCAACACGACGACGCGCTATGACGCGGTCATGCAGACCGGCGGCCTCGATGCCGGCAACGGTGTCCCCTACCAGACCGAATACTGCCTGCTCGCCGGCCTGAGCGGCGCGACCCGGCTTTGGGTCGAGGACAACGGCCGCTGGTTCGCGGGGCCCGACGGCCGCCCGGCGCGCGCGCACGGCGTGGTGCGCGTCATCAACGAGCGCCATGACCATCAGGAGCGGCTTGCCTATCTGTCGCGTTTCGACGGCCTGACCGGCGAGATGAACCGCAACGCGCTGACCGAGACGCTCGCGGTCGCGCTCGACGAGGCGGTGAAGTATCGCGGCTCGTGCGGCTTCATGCTGATCGCGGTCGACAATCTGGCGCGCATCAACGAGGCATATGGTTTCGGCGTGGCCGACGAGGTGATCGCCTCGGTCGGCCGCCGCATCCGCACGCGCATGCGCGGCGGCGACACGCTCGGGCGCTTCTCCAGCAACAAGTTCGGCGTCGTGCTGAAGACCTGCACGCCCGACGACCTGACGGCGGCGGCGGACCGCTTCCTCGGCGCGGTGCGCGAAGACGTGGTGGAGACGCAGCACGGGCCGGTCGCCGCCACCATCACCATCGGGGCGGTCGCGGCGCCGCGCCATGCGCGCAGCGTCGATGAAATCCTCGCGCACGCGCAGGAGTCGCTCGACTCCGCCAAGAGCAAGCGGCGCGGCTCGTTCGTCGCCTACCGGCCGAACGTCGAGCGCGACGCCGTGCGCAAGGAGAACGTCCAGGCCACCGACAAGATCATCACGGCGCTGAACGAACGCCGCATCGTGCTCGCCTTCGAGCCGGTGGTTGAGACCGGCTCGCGCACGCCCGCGTTCTACGAGTGCCTGATGCGCATCCTGCGTGCCGACGGCACCATCGTGCCGGCGAGCGCGGTGATCCCGGTGGCCGAACAGCTCGGGCTGGTGCGGCTGATCGACCATCGCGTCGTCGAACTGGTGACCGCGGAGCTCGCCGCCGCTCCGGCGCTGCGCGCAAGCTTGAACGTCTCGCCCGACTCGCTGATCGATCCGGACTGGTGGTCGGCGCTCGGCGCGCAGTTGCGCGCCAATCCCGGCGTCGCGCAGCGCATGACCCTGGAGATCACCGAGACCACCGCGATCCAGAACATCGACGAGACCGCCGGCTTCGTGTCGCGCGCGAAGGATCTCGGCTGCCGCATCGCGATCGACGATTTCGGCGCCGGCTATACGTCGTTCCGCAACCTGCGCCGGCTCGGTGTCGATATGATCAAGATCGACGGCGCGTTCGTGCAGAACCTGCCGCGCTCGCAGGACGACCGCGCCTTCGTGCGCACGCTGATCGATCTCGGCCGCTCGCTCGGGCTCACCACGGTCGCCGAATGGGTGCAGGACGAGCCCGGCGCCGAAGTGCTGGGCGAATGGGGTTGCGATTACCTGCAGGGCGCGCTGATCGGCCGCGCGTCGCTCGACAAGCCGTGGGACAATCGGGCGAACGCCGCCGTCAGCTAGCGCGCAACCGGGCTGCTACTTCTCGCCGTCGCTGAGCTTGTCGACTTTCTTGCGCATGTCGTCGAGCTGCTTGCGCAGTTCGTCGAGGTCGCTTCCTCCCGACGGTGCGGCCGGCTTCTCGGCTTCGCCGGCGGCGGCGCCGCCGCCTTCCTCATCGCGCCGCCCGAACGGCGTGAACATCGAGAAGGCCTGCTTGAAAATATCCATGTTGCGCCGCGCCTGCTCTTCCATGATCGGGCCGAACGGCGTCGCGCCGAAGGCCTGAGAAATCTGCTGGCGGAATTTTTCCTGTTCGCGGGAAAAGGATTCGAGCGAGACCTCGAGATAGGACGGCACGAATTTCTGCATCGCACCGCCATAGAAGCCGATCAGCTGGCGCAGGAACTTGATCGGCAGCAGGTTCTGCCCGCCTTCCTTGTTCTCCTGCTCGAAGATGATCTGGGTCAGCACCGAGCGCGTGATGTCGTCGCCGCTCTTGGCGTCGAACACCGCGAAGTCCTCGCCGCTCTTCACCATCGTGGCGAGGTCTTCGAGCGTCACATACGTGCTGGTGCCGGTGTTGTAGAGCCGCCGGTTGGCGTACTTCTTGATCGTCACCGGACCTTCGGACTTGGTGGCCATGTCAATGCTCGGTTTGGTGTGAAGCGAGAACGAGCGCGGTGACGTCCGCGCCGGTGTGGGCATCTTCCACGGTGAGGCGCGCGCCATTGCGCACGAGGGCGACGGCATCGTCGCAAGTCACATAGGAACCGGAACGCGGCCGATAAAACCGCTGTTGCGCGTAAAGCGTGATCGTGACCGGATCGCTGGCAGGCACCATCGGGCGTCCGTTGTGCGCGGTAACTGCCGCCAGCATAAGCAATTTTTGGTGAGCCGGGCTACCATTTTGTGCAGGGCGGCATATCTGCCGTAAAAGCCCGGCCGCAGCTTGTGTTTAGCCCCTGCTGCTACGCAACAGGCCCGACCCTGGCGGGTCTTATTGACAGGGCGAAAGCAGGCTATCAAGGATGCCCGGACGGGTTGGCGGACCGCTGCGAAAGAATTCGCACGAACAGGAGATTCACATGGAAGACGTGGTCATCGTAAGCGCGGCGCGTACGCCGGTCGGAGCATTCAACGGCGCATTCGCCAGTCTTCCGGCCCATGAGTTGGGCAAGACCGCGATCTCCGAGGCCTTGAAGCGCGCCGGCGTCGAGGGCGGCCGGGTCTCCGAGGTGATCATGGGCCAGATCCTGACCGCCGGTCAGGGCCAGAACCCGGCCCGCCAGGCCTCGATCGCCGCCGGCATCCCGGTCGAAAGCCCGGCATGGGGCGTGAACCAGCTGTGCGGCTCCGGCCTGCGCGCGGTCGCGCTCGGCTACCAGGCGATCATGAACGGCAACTCGGAGATCGTGGTCGCGGGCGGACAGGAGTCGATGAGCATGGCGCCGCACGCGCAGCACCTGCGCAGCGGCACCAAAATGGGCTCGCTCGAGCTGGTCGACACCATGATCAAGGACGGGCTGTGGGATGCCTTCAACGGCTACCACATGGGCACCACCGCCGAGAACGTCGCCAAGCAGTACCAGATCACGCGCGCGCAGCAGGATGAGTTCGCGGTCGCCTCGCAGAACAAGGCCGAGGCCGCCATGAAGGCCGGCAAGTTCAAGGACGAGATCGTCGCGGTCACGATCAAGGGCCGCAAGGGCGACATCGTGGTCGATACCGACGAATACCCGAAGGCCGGCGTCACGCTGGAATCGATCGCCAAGCTGCGTCCGGCATTCGACAAGGAAGGCGGCGTGACTGCCGCGAATGCCTCGGGCCTCAATGATGGCGCCGCCGCGCTGGTGCTGATGAGCGCCAAGCAGGCCGCCAAGGAAGGCAAGCAGGTGCTCGCCCGCATCGTCTCGTGGGCGCATGCCGGCGTCGATCCGAAGATCATGGGCACCGGGCCGATCCCGTCCTCGCGCGCCGCGCTGAAGAAGGCCGGCTGGAACATCGGCGATCTCGACCTGATCGAGGCGAACGAGGCGTTCGCCGCGCAGGCCTGCGCGGTCAACAAGGACCTCGGCTGGGATACCTCCAAGGTCAACGTCAACGGCGGCGCGATCGCGATCGGCCATCCGATCGGCGCGTCGGGCGCGCGCGTGCTCACCACGCTGCTGTTCGAAATGCAGAAGCGCGACGCCAAGAAGGGTCTGGCGACGCTGTGCATCGGCGGCGGCATGGGCATCGCGATGTGCGTCGAGCGCGGCTGACGTCCGAACCAAAACCGCGGCAATAATTGAGCAGATGGCCGGGCTTGCCCCGGCCATCTGCGTCATTAAGCTACGGCAACAAACGTGGCCGCACGCCGTGCGTGACCACCAGAAGTGGGGAGTATGAAATGGCCCGAGTTGCAGTGGTGACCGGCGGTACGCGCGGTATCGGCGAAGCGATCTCGAAGGCACTGAAGGCGGCCGGCTACAAGGTCGCGGCGAATTACGGCGGGAATGACGAGGCGGCTGCCAAGTTCAAGGCCGACACCGGGATCAACGTCTACAAGTGGGATGTCTCCTCCTACGACGCCTGCGCGGCGGGGCTGAAGCAGGTCGAGGCCGATCTCGGGCCGGTCGAAGTGTTGATCAACAATGCCGGCATCACGCGCGACACCATGTTCCACCGCATGAAGCCGGAGCAGTGGAGCCAGGTGATCAACACCAACCTCAATTCGCTGTTCAATATGTGCCGCCCGGTGATCGAGGGCATGCGCGAGCGCAAGTTCGGCCGCATCATCAACATCTCGTCGATCAACGGCCAGAAGGGCCAGATGGGCCAGACCAACTACTCGGCCGCCAAGGCGGGCGATCTCGGCTTCACCAAGGCGCTGGCGCAGGAGAGCGCGAAGAGCGGCATCACGGTGAACGCCATCTGCCCCGGCTACATCGCGACCGAGATGGTCAAGGCCGTGCCGAAGGACGTGCTCGAGAAGAACATCCTGCCGCTGATCCCGACCGGCCGTCTCGGCGAACCGGAAGAGATCGCGCGCTGCGTCGTGTTCCTCGCGTCCGACGACGCGGGCTTCATCACCGGATCGACGCTCTCCGCCAATGGCGGGCAGTACATGATCTAGGTTCGGAGCATGATCCCGAAAAGCCTGCCCCGGACATGATCCGGGGTGGGCACCGGTTTTCGGGCAAGGGCATGCCGCACGCATAACGGGCCGCCGATGGACCTCGGATTGTCTGCCGATCAACGCGCGCTGCAGGCGCGCGCGCGTGCCTTCGCCGAGGAGGTCGTGCGCCCGCGCGCGGCCGCGATCGACGCGCAGGAGCAATACCCCTGGGACATCGTGACGGCGCTGACGCAAGCCGGCTTCGTCGGCATGACGATTCCTGCTGCGTATGGCGGGCAGGGGCGTTCGTTCCTCGACGCCGTACTGGTGATCGAGGAGATGGCGAAGTGCTGCACCGTCACGGCGCGCATCGCGGTCGAGACCAACATGGGCGCGATCTCGACCGTGATGGCTTATGGCGGCGAGGCGCAGAAGCGGCTCGCGGCCGGCCTCGTGCTCGCCGGCGACAAGCCTGCCATCTGCATCACCGAGCCCGATGCCGGCTCCGACGCGACCGCGATGACGACGCGCGCCGACCGGCGCGGCGATCGCTACATCATCAACGGCCGCAAGCACTGGATCACCGGAGCCGGTGTGTCGCGGCTGCATCTGATCTTCGCGCGCGTGTTCGACGAGGCGGGCAACGATCTCGGCATCGGCGGCTTCCTGGCGGTGCGCGAGGACAGCGACAACCCGGCGAACGGACTGCGGCTGGTTCGGCGTGAACGCACCATGGGCCTGCGCGGCATGCCCGAGGGCGAACTGGCATTCGAGGATCTCGAAATCGCGGCCGACATGGCGGTGCTGCCGCCGTCCGGATGGCGCCGCGGCTTTGCCGACCTGATGACCGCGTACAACAGCCAGCGCGTCGGCGCCGGCACCGTCGCGATGGGGATCGCGGCCGGCGCGCTCGAACTCGCGGTCGACTGGGTGAAGGAGCGCGAGCAATTCGGCCGCCCGATCGGCGAATTCCAGGGTCTGCAATGGATGCTCGCCGACATGCAGACCCAGCTGACCGCGTCGCGGCTGATGCTCTACCAGGCGGCACGCTCACGTGCGGAAAGCTCGGCGTTTCCCGACCCGATGCTGGCGGCGCAGGCGAAAATCTTCGCCAGCGAAGCCGCGATCCGCATCGTCAACGACGCGCTGCAGATGTTCGGCGCGCGCGGCTATTCGCGCGACCTGCCGCTCGAACGCATGGCGCGCGACGTGCGCATGTTCACGATCGGCGGCGGCACCGCGCAGATCCTGCGCACGCTGGTCGCCTCGCGCATGCTCGGCTGGAAGCTGCCGCAGACGCGCGACGGCTATATCGCGGATGCGCGCCGGCTGGCGGCTGAGTGACCGCGCAACACGAGGCTGACCGTTGAGCGAGATCGACCGCCGCTGGATCGTCGCCAACCTGATCGTGCTGGCTGTCTTCGGCGCATCAGCGTTCCTCGATTTTGCACTGGGCATGTGGCTGGGCGCTAGCAACGCCGAGGCGACCATAGCAAGCCAAACGACTTATGTTGCCATGTCCACCCTGCTCACTGTCGCCGGGTACGCGTTCTCGGCCTGGTTGATCGGCAGGGTGCTGCAGCGGATCTTGCCGGCGCTGCCATGGCGGCCATGGATCATGCTGCATGTGGTGATCGGGCTCGTGCTCGGCGTCGGCTTCGGCATGCTGTCCCTCAGCGAGTCCGAACCAGCCGATCGGAGCGAGCTGGAGCTTTTCGTTATTCTGGTCGGGCTTGTTGTCGCCGCTGTACTTGGTGCGCTTTTGGGCGCCGTGTCCGGTTCGCTGCAGGCGCTCGTCCTGCGCCGCGCTGCCGACGGCCTGCGCCGCTGGATTGCGTTTTCGTCGCTGTCGGTGGCCCTCGTCTTTGTGGCGATAGGCGGGGTCGCCTTGGCGCTGCCGCTGGACGGAATCATCTCGCCCGAGACGGCGATCCGAGTTGCGGTCATTATCGCCGGCATTGCGTCGACGTTCGTCATGCTCCCGGCGGTGCGCCGCCTGCGGCCGCGAGCGGCTTGAGTTCATGGCGAAGACGCAAGCCACGCTGATCGGCTTCGCGGCGATCCTGATGTGGTCGCTGCTATCGCTGCTCACCGTGCTGTCCGGCACGGTGCCGCCGTTTCAACTCGCCGCCATGACGTTTGCCGTCGCGGGTGCGCTCGGCGTCGCGACGTGGCCGTTTCGTCCCGGCGCGGCGCGCGCGCTGAAGCAGCCGGCCGAAGTATGGGCGCTCGGCGTCGGCGGACTGTTCGGCTATCACGCGCTGTTCTTTATGGCGCTGCGCCTCGCGCCTGCCGCCGAGGCGCAACTCGTGAACTATCTCTGGCCGCTCCTGATCGTGCTCGGCTCGGCGCTGCTGCCTGGCGAGCGGCTGAAACCGCATCACGTAATCGGCGCGATGATCGCGCTCGCCGGCACGATCGTGCTGTTCGTCGGGCGCGGCGGCATCAGCTTCGCGCAGGACTACCTGCCGGGATTTGCCGCCGCGTTCGTTGCGGCGTTTACCTGGGCGTTCTATTCGGTGCTGTCGCGCCGCTTCGCCGAAGCGCCGACCGACATCGTCGCGGGCTTTTGCCTCGCGACCGCCGCGCTCGCCGCGATCTTCCACCTGATATTCGAGACGACGCAGTGGCCGCAGACCGCCGCGCAATGGTTCGCGGTCGCGGGGCTCGGCATCGGCCCCGTGGGCGCCGCGTTCTACGTCTGGGATATCGGCATGAAGCGCGGCGACATCCGCATTCTCGGCGTCGCGTCCTATCTGGCGCCGCTGCTGTCGACCGCGTACCTGGTGCTGGCCGGCTACGCGGTCGCGAGCATGTCGCTCGTTCTGGCGGCCGTGCTGGTCGCGGGCGGCGGGCTGATCGCCGCGAAGGACATGATCCGGCGCAAACGCTAGCGTGGTTTGCGCGCGATCACGCGCCGCCGGGCTCCCAGTCCTTTGCCAACTCGAAGTGCGCGAACTCAAATCCCGGCGCGACCGTGCAGCCGGCCAGCGTCCAGTCGCCGAGGCTTTCCGCCGCCTGCCAGTGGCCGGCCGGGACAATGCCCTGCGGCCGTTCGCCCATTGCGATGTCCGGCCCGAGCTTCATGCGCCGGACCGGGTCTTCCCGGGTCGCCGCCATCTCCAGCACCAGAGGCGCGCCGGCGTAATGGTGCCAGATCTCGGCGGCATCGATGCGGTGCCAATGCGAGCGCTCGCCGCGCGCGAGCAGGAAATAGATCGCCGTCGAGGTCGCGCGACCCTCCACACGGGTTTCGCGAAACGTCTCGCGAAAGTGCCCGCCCTCGGGGTGCGGCTTGAGATCGAGCCGTTTGATGACGTCGGCGGCGGAGAGCGCGGGCATGGGCACATCCAGGTGAAGGCAGGCCGGAGAGACACGCGGAGATTGTCCGCGGCCCGGTCCAAGGTCTAGCATGGCGCGGCATCGAACGAGGAGGCGGCAATGCGTTTGATTGGATGGCTCGGACTCCTGGCGGCGGCTCTGGTCACCCCAGCGGCGGCGCAGGTCGATCCCGGAAGCATGGAGGCGATCAAGGCGCTGCGCGGCGGCGGGCACGTGATCCTATTCCGCCACGGCGCGACCCATGCGGACCAGGCCGACACCGATCCGCTCAATCTCGCCAATGTCGCCAAGCAGCGCCAGCTCAACGACGACGGCCGCAAGCTCGCGCGCGAGATCGGCGAGGCGATGCGCAAGCTGCAGATCCCGGTGGGCCAGGTGCACACCAGCATGATCTATCGCGCGATCGAGACCGGCACGCTGCTCGGCTTCGGCGCGGTGACCTCGAGCCCCGACATCACCGAAGGCGGGCAGGTCGTCTCGCCGAACGAGAACAATCGCCGTGCGGCCGCGATGCGCAAGCTCGCCGCCACGATGCCGCCGGCCGGCACCAACGCCGTGATGGTCTCGCACAAGCCGAACATCACGGACGCGTTCGGCCGCGACTGGTTCGACGTGCGCGAGGGCGAGGCGTCGGTGTTCCGGCCGGACGGCAACGGCTACAAGCTGGTCGTGCGCATCCAGGCGGCCGACTGGGGCAAGCTCGCGCAGGGAAACTAGAACTTGTCCTTGCGCGCCCGCATGGTGGCGAACACGCTCTCGGCGTTGGCATCCTCCATTCCGATGCCGGCCGCGACGGAGTGAAGGTCGGCGCGAAGGAACGGGTTGAACGACTTTTCCTGTTGCACCGTGGTCGGGATGGTCGGCGCCTTCTGCTCGACCAGCTTCACGACGTCCTCCGCGCGCGCCCGCAACGCGGTGTTCTTCGGCTCGACGGTGAGCGCGAAGTGCACGTTCGCGGCGGTATATTCATGGCCGCAGAACAACTGCGTGTCGGACGGCAGGTTGCGGATCTTCAGCAGTGACTGCCACATCATCTCCGGGGTGCCTTCGATGATGCGGCCGCAGCCGACCGAGAACAGCGTGTCGCCGACAAAGGCGAGCTTGTCGCTTTTGAACCAGTAGCTGATATGTCCCAGCGTATGGCCGGGCGTCTCGAGCACGCGCCCGACGAGCGAGCCGACCTGCACCACGTCGCCCTCGCGCACCGTCACGTCGATGGCGGGAATCTTCTGCGCTTCCTTGCGCGGCGCGATGACGCGGCATAGGTGCTTCTGCTTTAGTTCGGCGATGCCGCCGGTATGATCGCCGTGATGGTGCGTTACCAGGATGTCGGTGAGGCGCCAGCCCTTCGCGGCGAGTGCCGCGTCGATGGGGGCGGCCTCAGGCGCGTCGATCGCCGCCGTGGTCCCGGTCGAGGGATCGTGCAGGAGGACGCCGTAATTGTCTTTCAGGCAAAGGAAGATGTGGGTCTCGGCTGGCATAGCTTGCTTGCGCCTCCCGCAGGGCAGCGGCAAGCTATCACGCCGTTCCGCTGGAAACCGAACAAATTCGGTCTGTTTCCCTGAACGCAACGGCAGGCTTTAAGGTCCAGCGCGACGGAAATACGGTGTTCTGAAATAGCGGTGTAGCGTCCCATGTCCCTCGACGTCGTCGATCTGCGCAATTTCTACGCTCAGCCGCTCGGTACGGTAGCGCGGCGTTTCGTCGGCCGCGGAATCCGCGCCCGCTGGGCCGACGCGCGCGCGCAGCGCATCGCCGGCATCGGCTACGCCACGCCCTATCTCGGCCTGTTCCGCGAAGAGGCGGAGCGCTGCCTCTCCTTCATGCCGGCGGCGCAGGGCGTGGTGAAATGGCCCTCGGCGCGCGCTTCGCTCACGGCGCTGGTCGAGGAGCTCGATCTGCCGCTCACCGACGCGGCGGTCGACCGCGTGATACTGGTGCATGCGCTGGAAATGTCGCGCGACGCCGAAGCGCTGCTGCGCGAGGTCTGGCGCGTGCTGGCGCCGGGCGGACGGTTGCTCGCCGTGATCCCGAACCGGCGCGGCATCTGGACCCGCACCGACACGACGCCGTTCGGTCATGGCCGGCCTTATTCGCGCTCGCAGATCACCGCGCTGTTGCGCGAGACCTGGTTCACGCCGACCGGGTGGGGCGAGGCGCTCTATGTCCCGCCGATCTCGCGGACCTGGTTCCTGCGCTCCGCGGTCGCTTGGGAGCGCACCGGCGCGACGCTGTCGGCGCCGTTTGCGGGGGTGCATATCGTCGAGGCGACCAAGCAGGTCTACCGCGCGATCCCGGCCCGGCGCGAAAAGCGCCGGTTCGTTCCGGCGCTGGAGCCGGTGCTGGCGCCGTCGCCGGGTAGCGCGGCGCGCGAGTCGCGGTAGCTCGGACTACGTCCCGCTATCGTCCGGGCGGTCGTCGCCCTGCGGGGCCTGACCGTCGCGCGGCCCGCGGTGACGGCGGCGGCGGCGATGCAGCGGAAAGCGGTCGGGTTGACCGTTCTCGTAGCCGTTCGGGCCGGCCTGATCCGCTTGCTGCGGCACCGGCTGCGTGGCGCCGCCGGTGATGAAGGCCGGGAGAGCCTCGTGATGCTGCCCGTCGTTCTGCGGGCGCGGCTGCGGCGGCCGCTCCTGCGGCGCCCGGTCTTGTGAAGACCGTTCCTGTGACGACCGTTCCTGCGGCGGCCGTTCTTGCCTGGCGTCCTGCGGGCCATTGCGCTGCTCGCGCGGCTGATAGGCCTGCTGTTCGCGCGGCACGAACGGCTGGGCATCGCGCGGCAGATAAGGCTGCGGCTCGCGCGGGTTGAACGGCGCGTCGCCGAACGATTGCGTGCCGTCGTCGCCCTCGTCGGCGCCGTCGTCGTTGCGCGGCTGGAATTGCTGATCGTTGCCGCCGCCTTCCGGACGCGGCGGCTGGAAGTTCGGGTTCTGCTGCCGGAACTGTTCCTGTGCGGCGGCGATCAGGCGGAAATAATGCTCCGCGTGCTGGAAGTAATTTTCCGCCGCGATCGGATCGCTCGACGTCTGCGCGTCGCGCGCGAGCTGAAGATACTTCTCGGCCACATGATTGGCCGTCCCGCGGATCTTCACGTCGGGGCCATTGGATTCATACACCCGCGTCAGCGGGTTATGATTACGGCGGTTATTGTTGTTGTTATTGTTGTTGCTGCTGCTGTGATTATTGCGCCCGCGCATGCGCTTATTGTGATTGTGATGCTGATGCTGACCGTTTCTCATGGCCTGTGTTCAACAACTCCTTTGGTGCGGCTCTGACCCGCTTTTCCCCAGCACGACCGGCAAGTGCCGGCATCAAAGATTCACACACTGACCGCAGCCCTGCCGGGCATCGGCCGGACGACATACGCCCTGTGGCGGCGTGGTCGCGTTGATCTGAACATCCTTCTCGCCGCGGTTCGCCGCGGCATGGATCACCTTTCGTCACGCGCTCGGCGGACCCATGCCCAACCAGCGCTCAACCGGTGAAAGCGTCTTGATACCTGTTGTGGCGAAGTGCCGTTCCTTCGAGCGGAAATTCCCTGTTCGCCCTGTTTGCTCTGCCGCCTCGCGGAGCCATGCTCCGGGCCTCTGTGGCAGTGCTGACCCGATCCGGGTTCGATTCCGTTAAACCGACCCTAGTCGGTCTTTTGCGACATTCCAAGCGCTTTTTTGGCTTCCGGAGCCCACCGGCGGATGAGGTATTCCACCTATGCGGAACGGACCGCGACCGCCCGGGCGATACCCGAGAGGTCGTGCCGCAGCCCTGCGATTGCAAGGCCTTTTTCGGTGAACAGGAACTCGACGTCGCGCTGCTGCCCCGCCCCGATCTCGACCACGAGGTGGCCGCTCCCGGTGAGGCGGTGGGCATCCATGGCGATCGCCCGGTAGGCGGCAAGGCCGTCGGCTCCGCCGTCGAGCGCAAGGCGCGGATCGTGGTCGCGCACTTCGCGCGGGAGCGTCGCGAGATCGCCCGTCGCGACGTAAGGCGGGTTCGAGACCACCAGATCGAACGGCGGCGCGAGGCTGCGTCCGAGGTCGCTCACGACGAACCGCGCACGGTCCGCAAGCCCGAGGCGGGCCGCGTTGCGGCGCGCGACGTCGAGCGCGTCGAGCGAGAGGTCGCTCCCGGTGCCGAATGCGTTCGGCAGTTCGTGAAGCAGCGCGAGCAGGATTGCACCCGAACCGGTGCCGAGATCGGCGATGCGCAACGCGCGCGTGCGGTCGCCGACGAACGACAAGGCGAGTTCGACCACGGTTTCGGTTTCCGGCCGCGGCACTAGCACCGCCGGCGTCACGATCAGCGGCAGGCCCCAGAATTCCCTCACGCCGAGGATGCGGCAGATCGGCTCTCCGGCGAGGCGCCGCGCCCGCAAAGCCGCGAGCCTCTCGGCTTCCTCCGCGACCAGCGGGCGCGCCGCCGCGGTCACGAGCCGGGTGTGATCGAACCCGAGCGCGTGGCCGGCGAGCAGGCGCGCATCGAGTTCGGGGGTATCCAGCGCGGCATTGCGAAACTCTGCGGCAAGCGAACGGCGGGCCTGCTCGACGGTCATCCCCGGCGTGACCGTCACGCGTCCTCCGCGGCGAGCAATTCAGCCTGATGCTCGGTGACCAGCGCGTCGATGATCTCGCCGAGCGCGTCGCCTTCCATGATCTGCGGCAGCTTGTAGAGCGTGAGGTTGATGCGATGATCGCTGACGCGCCCTTGCGGGAAATTGTAGGTGCGGATGCGCTCGGACCGGTCGCCCGAGCCGACCTGGCCGCGCCGTTCGGCCGCGCGCGCGGAATCGAGCTTCTGCCGCTCATGATCGTAAAGCCGCGTGCGCAGCACCGCCATCGCCTTGGCGCGGTTGCGATGCTGCGACCGGTCCTCCTGCATCGCGACGACGATGCCGGTCGGCAGATGCGTGATGCGGATCGCGGATTCGGTCTTGTTGACGTGCTGGCCGCCGGCGCCGCTCGATCGCAGCGTATCGATCTTCAGGTCGCCTTCGTTGATCGTGATGTCGACATCCTCGGCCTCGGGCAGCACCGCGACGGTCGCCGCCGAGGTGTGGATACGGCCGGACGCCTCGGTATCGGGAACGCGCTGCACGCGGTGCACGCCGGACTCGAACTTCAGCTTGGCGAAGGCGCCGCGGCCCTTGACCTCGGCGATGATCTCCTTGAAGCCGCCGACGCTGCCCTCGCTGGTCGACACCACCTCGACCTTCCAGCGCTGGCTCTGCGCATAGCGCTCGTACATCCGGAACAGGTTGCCGGCGAACAGCGATGCCTCGTCGCCGCCGGTGCCGGCACGGATTTCCATGATGACGTTGCGCTCGTCCATCGCGTCCTTGGGAATCAGCGCGAGGCGGATCTGCTGGGCGATCTCATCGCGCTTGTGCTCGAGCGCGGGCTTCTCGCTCTCGGCGAGCGCGCGCATCTCGCGGTCGGTGGCGCTGTCGGACATCATCATGTCGAGGTCGCCGATCTCGGCGCCGATCGCGCGGTACGCCTTGATGGTCTCGACGATCGGCTGAAGCTCGGAGAACTCGCGCGACAGCTTCACATAGGTGTCGCGGTCGGGGCCGGACGCGAGGTCGGCCTCGACTGTGCGCAGCCGGGAGACCAGCGCGTCGAGCTTGGATTGGGGAAGCGTAACGGTCATGTGTCGTCTGCGGATCGGTGCGAGCCGGAACCTTTATCCGGATCGGCGCGATCTGCCAAAGACGATTCCAGGACCCGGCTGGGGTTCTAGGCGCTGGCCTTGCGCGGCAACGGATAACCGTCGCTGTTGTAGAGCTGCTGGATGCCGTTGCGGTCGAAACGGCGTTCGCTCACTTCCAGGTAGGCGCCGGCGAGCGCCTCGTAGGGAAGCTGTTCGATCGCGAAGCGCACCGCCTCCGATGCGCGGGAAAACCGGCGGTAGCCGAAGCTCGCGCGTCTGGTCTTGTAGCCGCGGGTCGGGAACAGTTCCGCCTCGGCGCTGAAGTCGAACCCGGCGGGATAGGCCGGCGTAGTTGCGGCAGCAGCGGCCTGGGAATCGGTTTTTGTGGTGTGCCGGCTGGCAACAGCGCGAGTCATATCGGAAACCCTCAAATGTTCTGCAGATGTTCGCAACACGATGCCAAGCATCGATCGGCCAATGACCGCCTTTATATAGGGTTGAATGGCCGCAAAGCCAGACCGGAACCCGGATATAGCCGCCGTGCGGCGCGCGTCGCAGGGTTGGGTTAACCGGTTACAATTGCAAACCTTCCGCGGCCGCGAAGGCCTCGAGGGCGTGACGCACCGTGTCCTTGTGTTTGCCGCCGTCGAGTAGCGGATTGACCACGGCGCTCGCCTTGCGGGTATCGAGGTCGAGCAGCATCGCCTTGACGGGCCCGACCGCGGAGGCCGAGACCGATATCGACCGGTAGCCGATTGCCGCGAGCGCCAGCGCGCCGATCGGCTGCGCGGCGAGTTCGCCGCACAGCGTCACCGGCTTGCCGGCGGCGCGGCCCTTGTCGACGATGCTCTTCAAAGCGCGCAGGAACGGGGGCGAGATCGGGTCGAAGCGGCCGGCGAGGCGCGTGTTGCTGCGGTCGGCGGCGAACATGAATTGCATCAGGTCGTTCGAGCCGACCGAAACGAAGTCGACCCGCGTCAGCAACTCGTCGAGCTGATAGAGTAGCGCCGGCACCTCGACCATCACCCCGACATGCACGCGCGCCGGCAGCGTATGCCCATGGCGGCGCAGGTGGGTGAGCTCCTTCTCGACCAGCGTCCTCGCCTGATCGAACTCATCAACGGTGGTGACCATCGGGAACATGATGCGCAGCTCGCGCTCTGCTGCGGCATCGAGCAGCGCGCGGATCTGCGTGCGCAGAAGGCCCGGGCGGTCGAGGCCGAAGCGGATCGCGCGCCAGCCGAGCGCAGGGTTCTCCTCTTCCTCCTCGAAGCGCAGGTACGGCAGCACCTTGTCCCCGCCGATGTCGAGCGTGCGGAAGGTGACCGGGCGGCTCCCGGCGGCGTCGAGCACCTGGCGGTAGAGCCGGAGCTGCTCGGCGTTGCGCGGCAGCTCGGAGGCGACCATGAACTGCAGTTCGGTGCGGAACAGCCCGATGCCGTGCGCGCCGGTTTCGGCGATGTGCGGCAGGTCGACGAGAAGCCCGGCATTGAGCAGCAGCGCAAACTTCTCGCCGTCCTTGGTGACGGTCGGCTTGTCGCGCAGCTCGGCATATTGCGCCTGGCGGCGCGCGCGCAGGCGCACCCGGTCGGCATAGTTCTTCTCCACGTCGGGCGTCGGGCGGACGTAGACGTGCCCCATCGTGCCGTCGACGATGATCGCATCGCCCGGGTCGACGATGCCGGTGGCATTCGCGATCTGTCCGACCGCCGCGATGCCGAGCGCGCGCGCCACGATCGCGACATGCGAGGTCGGTCCGCCTTCCTCCAGCACCAGTCCGCGCAGCTTCTTGCGGTCGTAGTCGAGCAGTGCGGCCGGACCCATGGCGCGCGCCACCAGGATCGCGTTGTCGGGAAGCTGCTCGCGCTTGGGCGCGTGATCGCGCCCGACCAGTTCGCGCATCAACCGGCTGGCGAGGTCGTCGAGATCGTGCAGCCGCTCGCGCAGGTAGGGGTCGGTCTGGCGCATCATGCGGGCGCGGTTGTCGGATTGCACGCGCTCGACGGCGGCCTCGGCGGTGAGGCCGGTCATCACCGCCTCGTGCATGCGGTGGGTCCAGCCGCGGTCGTGCGCGAACATCACGTAAGCCTCGAGCACGTCGCGGTGCTCGCCGGCGTCGGCGACATCGCGGCGCTCCAGCAGGCGGTCGAGGTCGGCGCGCAGCCTGTTCAGCGCCTCGTCGAGGCGCTGCAACTCCTTCTGCGGATTGTCGGCGATGAGCTGCGTCACGACCACGCGCGGCTCGTGCAGCACCACGTGCCCGAGCCCGATGCCATCGGAGATCGACAGGCCCTCGATCTGCAGCGGGCGGTGCGCGGCGGGTTCCTGGCCGGGCTTGGCGAGCGCCGAGAGCTCGCCCGACGCGATGGTCTCGGCGAGCACCATCGCGGTGGTCTGTAGCGCCTCTTCCTCGTCCTCCGAGTAGGTGCGCTGCGCGCGGTTCTGCACCACCAGCACGCCGAGCGTATTGCCGGCGCGCAAGATCGGGACGCCGAGGAACGAGTGATAGATTTCCTCGCCGGTTTCCGGGCGGAACGCGAAGGCCGGATGATGCTGTGCGTCGTTGAGGTTGAGCGACTTCGCCTCGCTCGCCACCAGGCCGACGAGGCCCTCATCCTGGCGCAACACCGTGACGTGCACGGAGAGCGGATTGAGGCCCTCGGTGGCGTACAGCTCGAGCGTGCCGTCGACCCGCAGCACGTAAAGCGAGCAGACCTCCGCCACCATGTTGGCGGCGATCAGCACCACGATCTTGTTGAGGCGATCCTGCGCGCTGACCGGCTCCGCCATTACCTCGCGAAGCCGGCGCAACAGCACGCGCGGACCGCCGCTCGCACTTCGCATGACGAGGTCCCGTGTGTCGGCCGAAGGCTAGTGTCCCGATTCCGCAGTTCGTTTCATCGTGCAGCACCCTCGTATACGAACTTCGGAATCGAAGGATACCAGGAAAGCCTGTTATTCCAGTGTGGCTTAGGTTCAGAAGTCCGCAACTTGGACTCGCCGCGGGGATGTTGCGGACTTCTGAACCGCCGCACTGGCCGCCCCCGGTTCAAGCCTTAGCGCCGTATAGCGAATGCCGTGCGGCGGCGGCAAGTCGCGCCGCCGCCGCGCACGACGAACGGCTCAATCTACCACGAATAGCTCGCGCAGATGCGCCCGCAGGCGGCGCGGAATGGGTCCGAGTCGATCAGGCGCGCAAAGGCCTCGCGAATGGTGCCCGCGGCCACGGGCGCGGCTGGCCCGAAACCGAACAGGCGCTCAGCGATCGCCGCGATGTCCGCGGCACTTGCGGGCGCCGCGAGGGCTTGCGGCGAGAGGCCGGCGGTCAACAGGGCGAGCATCCGGGCCGGCGGCGTGAGCGGGAGCGTCGCCATCTCGGCGCCGGCAAGCAGGCGGGCGAGGCGGTGATCCGGATGGGTCGCGTCCTCGGCTGCGGGCTTGTAGTTTCCGATCTGCGGCCCGTCGGCGTACCATTTCGGGCCCGCGGCGAGCTTTTCGGCGAACGCACGGGCTTCTTCGGCCACGTAGTAGCGGTTGAGCTCGTCGTCCCAGACATAGGCGTAGCCGGCCTGCGCCAGCATCGGCTCCCACTCGTCCCATGCGGGCGCGAGCGAGAACGGCTTGATCGCCTCGACCATGATGACCTTTGGGCGCGCGCGGGTGAAATCGGCGCCGCGCAGCACGTCAGCCTCGGCGCCTTCCACGTCGATCTTGAGGAACTCGTAGCTCGGCGGCGCGTGCTGTTCGCTCAGCGCGGCCAATGTCGTCACCGGGAGCGCCACGGCTTCGGCCTGCCGGCCGACTTCCTTTTCGGCCGCCTGCGCGTGTTCGGCGACGGTGGTCGACAGGCCGTGGAATTCGCGCTGCAGATAGAGGGTCGCCTCGCCCGCGGCCGCGCCCGCGAGGCCCTGGTACAGCACGTCGCGCCGGCGCACCGCGCGGTTGAGCGCCGCGAGCGCCGGGTTGGGCTCGACGCAGACGCCGCGCCAGCCCGCGAGATAGAACGCGAACGAGACGTTGTCGTAGACCGGATGGCCGGCGCCGATGTCGATGTAGAAGCCGTTCGATGTCTCGCCGAGGCAGCGCCAGAGATGGAAATCTTCGAAGCGCTGCGCGTAGGAAAGCGGTGGCAAGCTCACTTATCGAGACCGTACAGGCTGTGCAGCGTGCGCACCGCGAGTTCGGTGCGGCCGACGTCGATCAGCAGGGAGAACTTGATCTCCGAAGTCGTGATCGCGCGGATGTTGATCTGCTGCTCCGACAGCGCCTTGAAGGCTTTCGCCGCGACACCGGCGTGGCTGCGCATGCCGATGCCGATCACCGACACCTTGGCGACGTCGGTCGAGCCGTCGAGCGAGGTATAACCGATCACGTCCTTGGACGTCTTCAAGACGACATTGGCGCGCTCATAGTCGGACGACGGCACCGTGAAGGTGAGGTCGGTGGTCGAGCCGTCGGCGGAAATGTTCTGCACGATCATGTCGACGTTGATGTTGGCGTCGGCGAGCGGGCCGAAGATCGCGGCCGCGACGCCCGGCTTGTCGGGCACGTGGCGGATCGAGATCTGCGCCTCGTCCTTGGAGAAGGCGATACCGGTGACGATTTGCTGTTCCATGATTTCACTCTCGTCGCAGATCAGCGTGCCGGGAGGCTGGTTGGAAAACGGATCGATGTCTTCCGGCTTGTCGAAACTGGAGCGCACGAAGATGCGCACGTTGTGCACCATGCCGAGCTCGACCGAACGCACCTGCAGCACCTTGGCGCCGAGCGAGGCGAGCTCCAGCATCTCCTCGAACGCGATCTTGTCGAGCCGCTGCGCCTTGGGCACGACCCGCGGGTCGGTGGTGTAGACGCCGTCGACGTCGGTATAGATGTCGCAGCGGTCGGCCTTGATCGCGGCCGCGACCGCCACCGCCGAGGTATCCGAGCCGCCGCGCCCGAGCGTGGTGATGCGGTTGGTCTCACGGTGCACGCCCTGGAAGCCGGCGATGACCGCGACCTGCTTGCGCTCGCGGAAGCGCATGATCAGCTCTTCGCCGTCGATCTCCTCGATCCGCGCCGAGCCGTGCGCGTTGGAGGTCAGGATCGGCAATTGCCAGCCTTGCCAGGAGCGCGCGTTCACGCCCATGCCTTCGAGCACGATCGCGAGCAGGCCGGCGGTCACCTGTTCGCCCGAGGCGACCACCGCGTCGTATTCGCGCGCGTCATGCAGGGGCGCGGCCTCGCGCGCCCAGGCGACCAGCTCATTGGTCTTGCCGGCCATCGCCGAGACCACGACGGCGACCTCATGGCCGGCATCGACCTCGCGCTTGACGTGGCGCGCGACGTTGCGGATGCGGTCGATGTCGGCGACCGACGTTCCGCCGAATTTCATGACCAGGCGAGACATGGGGGAGACGAATTCCCGGGAAAAGCGGGCTATCCTTTAGCGGTGGGCGTTCGGGTGCGCAACCTCGGATGCCCCGCCTGCGCGGGCGCTGTCCAACTACGCCGCCTTGCGGATCTCCGGCAGGTGCTTCGCCACCAACTTCAGGTCGGCGACGAAATTCGCGTATTCCCGCGCCTTCGACGCAACGTCCGGCAGGCGCAGCAGGAACGAGGGATGCACCGTGATGAAGCCTTCGACGCCGTCGCGCAGCGGCATCAGCTTGCCGCGGGCGCGCGAGATCGTGGTGTCGCGCCCGGTCAGCGCGCGCGCCGCAGTCGCGCCGAGCGCCACCGTGAGCTGCGGCTTCAACAACTGCAGCTCATTGTCGAGCCACCAGCGGCAGGCCTCGATCTCGGCATTGTTCGGCTTCTTGTGGATGCGGCGCTTGCCGCGCGGCTCGAACTTGAAGTGCTTCACCGCATTGGTGACGTAGACGCGCGCACGGTCGATGCCGGCGTCCACGAGCGCGCGGTCGAACAGCTGTCCGGCCGGGCCGACGAACGGCTTGCCGGCCAGATCCTCCTGGTCACCCGGCTGCTCGCCGACGAACACCACCGAGGCCTGGGCCGGCCCTTCGCCGAACACGGTCTGCGTCGCGTTCTTGTAGAGCGGACAGCGCTCGCACTGCGCGGCGGCCTTGCGCGCCGCGGTCAGGCTGGGGAACTCGGCCGCGTCATGCTCATGCTTCGGCATGTCGATGCCCTTCGCGTGACGCGGCACGGTCGCGGGCCGCTCCACCATCTGCCGGGTGCGGCTTTCCGCGTCGGCGAGAAGGCCGGGGATCAGCTCCGCCTCCGGCAGATTGCGCCAGTATTTCTTCGGCATTTCAGCCCGCATCGCGTCGAGATTGGCGCGCGCCGGATTGAAGGTCGCGCGGTAGTAAGTGCGCCACCAGTCCTCCAGCGCATCGCCGGTCGGTGCGTCGCTCTTGCAAACGCCGGGCGAGAAGCTGAGTTCCTTGCCGTCCCAGTGCAGCGCGCCCTGCGGGGTGAGGATCGACCAGCGCATCGCGGCGAAGCGGCCGACGAAGAAGTCCGCGACGCGGCGCAGGATGTGGTGCTCCGGCTCGAACCACGCGATGTAGAGCTCGGCGCCCTCGTCGATCACCTGGCGGAAGCGCAGGAACGCGGTCATCTTGTGCATGTCGCGGCGCACCGACTTCTCCATGCGCGCCAGGCGATGCATCAGCGGGTCGGAGGCGACTGACATCAGCTCGCGCTCGCCATGGGTGATGCGCCAGAGCAGGTCGTAGAGCAGCGCAAAGCGCTCCGGATCGCTGTGGCATGCGACCGCCTCGGCAAGGCGCACATAGGCCGCCGGCACGCTGAAGGCGGCTGCGCCATGGGGCGGAGAATCGCCGCCGAGCAGGTCGTCCGCGCCAACGCGCCAGGTGACATCGGGCGGTGCCGCGCCGGCGCCGATCAGGCCGCGCGCGGCATCGCGAAACTCCTCGAACGCGTCTTCGCGGCTGAGAGCAACGCGGACCATGGCTATCCAAACAGCGAGAGCTGTTGCGCGGGAGGCGCAAGCGCTGCGCGCAGCCGTGACGACGTGTGCTCGGCGATCGGACGCCAGTCCGGTGTGATGACGAACGGCCGCGCGCGGCGCAGGGAGCCTGCCAGGCGCGCAAGGTCGTCAAGACGCAGCAAATGATGCCTGCGTGTGACGATGATCCGGTAGACGGTTTTCTGGCCGATCCCCGGAATGCGCAGCAGCTCTTCGCGCGCGGCCGTGTTGACGTTAATTGGGAACCGCGCGCGGTTTCGCAAGGCCCAGGCGAGTTTCGGATCGATTTCGAGGTCGAGCATGCCGCCGTCCATGCTGGCGGCGATCTCGGCGGCAGAAAATCCATAGAAGCGATAGAGCCAGTCGGCCTGGTAGAGCCGGTGCTCGCGCCGCAACGGCGCTGCCTTCAGCGGCAGGAGGCGGCTTGCGTCCGGAATGGGACTGAAGGCCGCATAATAAATGCGCTTGAGGTCGTAGCTCGCGTAGAGCGAGGCCGAGGCCGCCACGATCTCGGCATCGTTCGTGGCGTCGGCGCCGATGATCATCTGCGTGCCCTGGCCGGCGGGCGAGAAGCGCGGCGCCTTGCGGTCGGCTGTGGCTTCAGCGATCTGCACGCGCAAATTCGCCATGGTGGTGCGGATCGAGGTGGTGCGCTTCTCCGGCGCGAAGGTCTTCAGGCCGGCCTCGGTCGGCAGCTCGACGTTGATCGAGAGCCGGTCGGCATGGCGGCCGGCCTCGGCGATCAGCGCCGGGTCGGCATCCGGAATGCTTTTCAGGTGGATGTAGCCCTTGAAGCCGTGCTCCTCGCGCAAGCTCCGCGCGACGCGCACCATCAGCTCCATGGTGTAGTCGGACGAGCGGATGATGCCGGACGAAAGGAACAGCCCCTCGATGTAATTGCGGCGGTAGAAATTGAGCGTGAGGTCGACGACCTCCTTCACGCTGAACCGCGCGCGGCGAACGTTCGAGGAGCGGCGGTTGATGCAGTAGGCGCAGTCGAACACGCAGGCATTGGTGAGCAGGATCTTCAGGAGCGAGACGCAGCGCCCGTCCGGCGTATAGGAATGGCAGATCCCGCGGCTGGTCGAGCCGAGCCCGCCCTTGCGCGAGTCGCGCTTCTCGGCGCCGGACGACGCGCAGGAGGCGTCGTATTTCGCGGCGTCCGCCAGTATCTCGAGCTTCTGCAGCGTCGGGAGCATGTTCTTGTTTTGTTCTTGTTGGCATCCAGAGTCAAGCGGTCACCGTCTCGCGGGCGAGTGGAGAACTGCAAGGGGCTCGCCACGGCACAGGTCGTGGCGAGCCCTTCGATCTCGTTCGGACGAGCGGAGCGGAGGCTCCGCTCGCTAGAGCGGCGGGATCGCGCCGCCGTTGGGAGCAAGGCCAGGATTTCCGATCACCGTATTGCTGCCGGAGGTCGAGACCGTGCCGCCGTTGGCGTAGAAAATGGCGTCGCTGTTGTCCTGGAACGCGTTGCGCGAAATGCGGATGCTTCCGCCGCCCGCACTCGAGTTCACGCCGAAAAGGTTTCTTGCGATGATGTTGTTGTCGGCGTTGATGAACCCGGGACCTGTTGTGTAGAGCGCGTAGGATGCATCTGTGATGACAGAATTGCTGATGCTCGCCTTTACGTTTGCACTCGCCACCTCGACCCCGGCGGTACCGGCGGAGATATGAGAAAGGTTGATCTGCGCGGTGAGATTGGCGGGGCTTCCGCTTGTGAACAGTTTGATCCCCCGCGGAACATTGCTGGTCGACAGGTTGCGGATCGAGATGAAGCCGCTTCCGGTCCTGTTGACGTCGATGGCGGCCGAGGTGAACCCGTCGATGGTCACGTTCTCGATAACCAGGTACGCGCCGGCAAGATAGCGAATACCGGCAAATCCGGTTCCGACGCCTTGAATCGCCATGTTGCGCAGGACCACCCGGTCATTGGCTCCAGCATTGACGATGAACCCGCTGAACTCCTCCCGACGCAAGCGTTCCGCCGGCCATCCCGCCGCAGTCGATCGTGATCGCCTTGGTGATCGTCACGGCGCCGAAGCCGCCGGGATCGAGGCAGTCGATCTCACCGCCTGCCGCAGTCTTGCTGATGGTGCCGGCAAACGTCGCGCATGGCGCGGTGCGGCTGCACGGGTTGGCATCGTTGCCGACGCCGGACACCCACGTGCGGGTCGCTTGCGCGCTGGCGGGCGGACCCGAGAGTGCAAGGCCCGTTGCCGCAACCAAGATAGCAAGGCATTTCCTGTTCATGTCGCGCCGCCTCCTTTGGGTTGATGAAGCGGCATGATTCAGCCGATCGGCAGCCGCCTCTGCGCGCCACAAGCCTAGGGACGTCTTTACGATACGTAAATCAGAATGGCCGGGTTCCCTTTGCGGAACTCAGAGGTTCCTGCGTGCCTTGGCTTCGGCCATCGTGGCGGCTAGAGAATTCGAGGGTGGGACAGACCCCTGAAAAACCGCTCGGGATCCCGGGAAGGACCTCATGGACCATCGCAATCTCGGCTCCAGCGGCGTGAAGGTCTCGCCGCTCTGTCTCGGCACCATGATGTTCGGCGGACCGACCGACGAAGCGACCGCCACGCGCATCGTCGCCAAGGCGAAGGAGCAGGGCGTCAACTTCATCGACACCGCCGACGGGTACGCCGGCGGCAAGTCCGAGGAGGTCACCGGCCGCGCGATCGGCAACCGGCGCCACGACTGGGTGCTTGCCACCAAGCTCGGCAATGTCCGCGGGTCGTGGCCGAACCACGGCGGCCTGTCGCGCAAATGGGTAATCCAGTGCGCGGAGGAATCGCTGCGCCGGCTCGGCACCGACTACATCGACATCCTCTATTTGCACAAAGAGGATCACGAAACACCGCTCGCCGAGACGGTGCGCGCGCTCGCGGCGCTGCAGCGCGACGGCAAGATCCGTTACTTCGGCGTGTCGAACCATCGCTCCTGGCGCATCGCCGATATCTGCCGTCTCTGCGACCAGATGGGCATCGACCGCCCGGTCGTGAACCAGCCTTATTATCACGCGCTCTACCGCGTCGCTGAGGTCGAGCAGCTGCCGGCCTGCGCGCATTACGGCATCGGCGTCGTGAGCTATTCGCCGCTCGCGCGCGGCGTGCTCACCGGCAAGTATCAGCTCGGCGCGGTGGCCGCGAAGGACTCGCGCGCCGGCCGCGCCGACAAGCGCATGCTGGAGACCGAATTCCGTCCCGAGACGCTGGCAGCCGCCGCGACGGTGAAGGCTTACGCGGAGAACAAGGGTGTCGCGCCGGCGCATTTCGCGCTCGCCTGGGTGCTGAACAATCGGCTGATCAGCGGCGTGGTCGCGGGCCCGCGCACCGAGGCGCACTGGGACGACTATGTGAAGGCGCTCGACTACACTGTCACCACGCAGGATGAGGCTTTCATCGACGAACTTGTCGCCGCCGGCCATCCGGCGGCGCCGGGCTACAACGATCCGCAGTACCCGATCGAGGGCCGCGTGGCGCGAACGGGATGATATGACTGTTTGTCCGCTTGTCCCCGCGAAAGCGGGGACCCAGTCCTTGGCCCTGGATGCCCGCTTGCGCGGGCATGAGCGGAGAATCGGGAGCAGTCTGATGCAAGGCACCGTCGACGAAGCCGAAGTCGCGCGCTTCTCGGCGCTGGCCGAGACGTGGTGGGATCCGCGCGGCAAGATGGCGGTGCTGCACAAGTTCAATCCGGTGCGGCTCGCCTACATCCGTGACGCGGCCTGCAAGCGCTTCGCGCGCAACGCGCAAGCAGCTCGATTGCCTGAACGGGCTGCGCATCCTCGACATCGGCTGCGGCGGCGGCATCCTGAGCGAGCCGCTGGCGCGGCTCGGCGCCACGGTCACCGGCGCCGACCCGGCGGAGAAGAACATCGCGGTCGCCAAACTGCACGCCGAGCAGTCCGGCATTGCGATCGACTATCGCGCCACCACCGCCGAGGCGCTGGCCGACGCGGGCGAGCGCTTCGACATCGTGCTGGCGATGGAGGTGGTCGAGCACGTCGCCGACATGAAGCTGTTCGTCGCGCGCTGCGCCGAGATGGTGCAGCCCGGCGGGCTGATGATCGCCGCCACGATCAACCGCACCTTGAAGAGCTTCGCGCTGGCGATCGTCGGCGCCGAATACGTGCTGCGCTGGCTGCCGCGCGGCACGCACAGCTGGGACAAGTTCGTCACGCCGGACGAGCTCGAGATCGCGATGGAGCGCGCGGGCTTGCGCACCACCGACGAGCGCGGCGTGATCTACAATCTGCTCGCCGACCGCTGGGAGCTCTCGACCGACACCGACGTGAACTACATGGTGCTGGCGGAGAAGGCGGCCTGATCCCTCTCGCGAAGCCGGAGACGCAGCCAACGGTCCGCGCGAACGCGCGGCCCGATGATAGACTCCGCAGCGGACGGTGGGGTGCACGCAAGTGCCCACCCCGCGCTTCGCGGCGCCCCTTCCCTTTCAGGGGGAGGGATCGAGCGCGCGCACCCATGCGCCACATCTCATTGACCGGCGACACCATCACGGCAGTTGCCGGCACTGCGACGCAATGATCCCGATGATCGAAACAGGTTGGCTCTGGATCGTCTTCACGCTGCTCGCCGCGGGAGGACAGACCGTGCGCAACGCGATGCAGCGCGAGCTGACCGCGAGCCTCGGCACCGTCGGTGCGACGCATGTGCGCTTCCTGTTCGGATTTCCCTTCGCGCTTCTCTTTCTCCTCGGGGTGGCGCTGGTCACCGGCGTCGCGCTGCCGCGGCCGAACCTGAGCTACTGGCCCTGGCTCCTCGTCGGCGCGCTTGCGCAGATCGCCGCGACCGCGCTGATGCTCGCCGCGATGGGCGGGCGTTCATTCGTCGTCGTCGTCGCGTACATCAAGACCGAGCCGATCCAGGTCGCGATCTTCGGGCTGATCTTCCTCGGCGATGCGGTCAGCCTGCCGATGATGATTGCGATCGTGATTGCGACCGCCGGTGTCCTCGTCATGTCGTACAAGCCCGGCGGCATGACCGGCGGCATCAAGCCCACCCTCGTCGGACTGGCGTCCGGCGCGATGTTCGCGGTCTCGGCCATCGGCTATCGCGGCGCGATCCTCAATGTCAGTGCCGGCCACTTCGTGATGGCGGCGACGTTCACGCTCGCCTGCGGTCTCGTGCTGCAGGCCGCGTTGCTGACCCTTTATCTCGCGCTGCGCGACCGTGCCGGTCCTTGCCGCGATCGCGGCGCAGTGGCGCCGCTCGCTGTTCGCCGGCTTCATGGGCGCGTTTGCATCGCAGTTCTGGTTCCTCGCCTTCGCGATCGCGACCGCCGCGAGCGTGCGCACGCTCGCGCTGGTCGAGGTGGTGTTCGCGCAGGCGATCTCGGTGTTCATCTTCGGGCAGAAGACCAGCCCGCGCGAAGGCTTCGGCATCGCGATGATCGTGCTCGGGGTGATGCTGCTGATCTGGTCACACCCGACCTGACGTTGCGCCAGCCAGGCAAATTTCGCTCTGCGTTCACGGAAAATATACGCTGCGCATCCGGGGCGTTACGTAAGTCAGCGCCGCCGCGACGGTCGCTTAACAAATTTCTGCCCATGCTGAGGTGAGCCGAACTCCCGAAAAAGGCGTGGCGCGCCTTCACGTTACGGCAAACGGCATGGACACCGCACCTTCACTGCTCGGCGAACTCGAAGCGGCCATTCAGGGCGGCTCGCCCGAGAAGCGCGCCGAAATGCTTCGCCGCGTCACCGACCTGTTCGTCGTCACCGCCCCGCGCGTCGGCGCGGCGCAGGCCGGCGTGTTCGATGACGTGTTCGAGCAGCTCACCCGGGAGATCGAATGGAAGGCGCTGCTCGAGCTCTCCGAGCGCGTGGCCTGCGTGGAGAACGCGCCCGACCGGCTGATCCGCCGCCTCGCGCACGACGACGCGATCGAGATCTCCGGCCCGGTGCTGGAGCGGTCCGATCGGCTCGGCGAGGAGGAACTCGTCGCGATCGCCCGCACCAAGAGCCAGGCGCATCTCGCCGCGATCGCCGGACGCGCCGAACTCGGCGAGCAGGTGACCGGCGTGCTGGTCGAGCGCGGCGACATGGCGGTGGCGCGCAAGGTGGCGTCGAACAGCGGGGCGCGCTTCTCCGAAACCTCGCTGCGCAGCCTGGTGGATCGGGCGAGCGACGACGGCGATCTCGCCAACGCGGTCGCGCGGCGGCGCGAGCTCTCGCCCGCGATGTTCCGCGCCATGCTCGAACGCGCGACCGATCAGGTGCGGGCGCGCCTGCTCGACAACGCGCCAGCCCGCCACCGCGAAGCTGATCACCAGGATCCTCGCCGAGGTCTCGCAGACCGTCGAAACCGAGACCGTGCCGAAACGCGACTATGCGGTCGCGCGCGAGATCGTCATGGCGATGCAGCGGCAGGGACGCATCGCGATCCCGAACCTGCTGCAGTTCGCCAAGGGCGGAAAGATCGAGGAGATGGCCGTCACGCTGTCGCTGCTGACCGGCGTTCCGGTCGAGATCGTGGACCGCTTCCTCGACGATCCGACCGACGACCCGATCCTGCTGGTGTGCAAGGCGGTCGATCTCGACTGGTCGACCGCGCTCGCCGTGCTCGGCGCAAAACTCGGGACGCGCGAGGTGCACGGCAGCCGCGCCGAGGAGGCGGAGCGAAAGTACAAGAAGCTGTCGATCAGTTCGGCGCAGCGCGTGCTGCGCTTCTGGCACGCGCGCGAGAAGCTCGCAGCGGCGGGGTAAGCGCCGATCGGGCCTCAGGGGAGAGGGGTACGGCGAGCACGCGGCCGCCGCGGCGAGCTAATTCCGCTCTTCCGGCAGCACAGGCAGCGGGTGAAACTCGATGCCTTCCTCGTGCAGCTCCTTGGCGTCCTTCGGCGAAGCTTCGCCATAGATCGAGCGATGCTCGATCTCGCCGTAGTGCATCTTGCGCGCCTGCTCGGGAAACTTCTTGCCGACATTGTCGGCATTCGCGGTCAGGTGGTCGCGCAGCTCCTTCAGCTTGACGCGGAATTCCTTCTCCTGCGGCGAGAGCATCGCCACCGGCGACGGCGCGGCTTCCGGCGCGGGCGCGGCGCCCTCGGCCGGCGCGATGATCGGCGCACCCTTGTCCTTGCGCGCGAGGCGCGGCGCCATGATGGCCTTCTCGACCTTGGCCGAACCGCACAGCGGGCACGAGACAAGACCGCGCCGGGCCTGCTTGTCGTAGGCGGCGGAATCCTGGAACCAGCTTTCGAACTCGTGACGCTTGTGACAGACGAGATTGTAGCGGATCACGCGTCGCCTCCGACCACGTGCAGGTGGGCGGGCTCCGCCATCGGCTCGAGGATCTCGAAGCGCCGGCCATGCTGCAGCGAGGGAATCCGCGCGCGCGCCGCCGAGGCCTCGGCCGGATCGATCTCGGCGAACACGACGCAAGGCTCGGTGCCGCCTTCCGCGATCACGCGGCCCCATGGATCGACCACGAGCGAGTGGCCGAAGGTCGCGCGTCCGTTCTCGTGGTCGCCGCCTTGCGCTGCCGCGAACACGAACGAGCCGTTCTCGATCGCGCGCGCGCGCATCAGCACGTGCCAATGCGCCTCGCCGGTCTGCCGCGTGAACGCCGAGGGGATCGCCAGATACATCGCGCCGGCTTCGGCGAGCGCGCGATAGAGCGCGGGAAAGCGCAGGTCGTAGCAGACCGTCAGGCCGAGCCGGCCCCACGGCAGGTCGCTGAGCACCGCAAGGTCGCCCGGCCGGTAGCTGCGCGACTCGCGATAGCTCTCGCCGCCTTTCAGGTCGACGTCGAACATGTGGATCTTGTCGTAGCGCGCGACGATGTCGCCGCGGCGGTCGATCAGGAACGAGCGGTTCGCCGCCTTCTCGGGCGAGACCTTCACGGCGAGCGAGCCGACATGCACATAGATGCCGAGCGCGCGCGCAAGCTCGCGGAAGGTCGCGAGCGTCGCATCGTTGTCCTCGGGAACGATCGTCGCGAACAGCTTCTCGCGCGACAGTTCCATGATGTTGGTCATCTCGGGGGTGAGCACGTAGTCGGCGCCGCCGGTCTTCGCCTCGCCGATCAGCTTCACGGCCGCTTCGACGTTCACGCCCGGCGAGCGCGCGGAGCGCATCTGGATCAGGCCGACGCGGAACTTGGCGCTGCCGTTCATGATTGCTGGTCCCCGTGCGCGGACAAAATCGCGCTGCAAAAATTATCCGGCAAGCAGCGGGTCGAGCGCGCCGCGCTCCTCGAGCGCGTAAAGCTCGTCGCAGCCGCCGACATGCGTGTCGCCGACGAAGATTTGCGGAAATGTGCTGCCGCCATTCGCCCGCTCGACCATTTCGTTACGCAACTCGCGATTGCCAGTCGCGTTGATCTCCTTGAAAGCCACGCCCTTGCGCGTCAGGAGCTCCCGTGCCGCATCCGAGTAGTAGCAGAAATCGCGCGTGTAAATCACCACCTCAGCCATCTGACGCCTGACAAGCTCCTGAGTGCACTGGCACGCCGATCGCGCGCCGGAAGCCCACTATATGGGCCCTTTCGCAGGGTCAACAACCCGGGCGAATACCAATACGTCGACCTGCGCGGCTCCCGCGCGAAGCAACGCGCGGGCGCAGGCCTCGGACGTGGCGCCGGAGGTGAGCACGTCATCGATCAGGACGAGCCGGCGCCCGGCGACCTCCGCCCGCGCCTGCGGCGCGACCTTGAACGCGCCTTGCACGTTGCCGGCGCGCGCGCTGCGCGACAGCCCGACCTGGTGCGCCGTCGCCTTGACGCGCGTGAGCGCCGCGTGCGCGACCGCGACCCCGCTCGTGCGCGCGACGTGGTCGGCGAGCGTGGCCGACTGGTTGAAGCGCCGCGTCCACAGCCGCCGCCAATGCAGCGGAACCGGCACCAGCGCGTCGGCGTCACCGAGCAGGTCATGGCCGGCGCGCGCCATCCAGCGGCCGAGCATCGGCGCGAGGTCCATCCGGTCGCCGTATTTCAGCGCATGCACCAGCTTGCGCGCGACATCGTCGTAGCGCACCGCCGCGCGGGCGCGGTGGTAGGCGGGCGGCTGCGCGATCGCCTGCATCGACAGGATGCCGGGGCCGGGATCGTACGCAAAGGGAATGCCAAGGCGCGGACAATACGGAGCCGAGATGAACGCGAGTTTGCTCCAACAGGCGGGGCAGAGCGCGCTGTCGGCCACCAGGTCGCGGCATGAGGGGCAGAGCGACGGCAGCGCGACGTCGAGGGATCGGCGCAGCACGCCGCGCAGGCTTGTTGCGAAGCGGGCGAGGCGCGATCGCGCGGCTGTCGCGGCGGCGTCCATGCGGCTAGGCTAGGGCGCGGCAAGGCCCGGGCTCAATGAACGCAAACCCAGTTTTGTTCAATCGAAAGCTGCTGCGGGAGCGGATGCGGCGCGCGCACGCACTCGGGCCCGAAACCTTCCTCGTCGACCGTATCGCGGCCGATCTCGCCGAGCGGCTCGGCGCGGTGTTGCGGCAATTCGACGTCGCCGCCGATCTCGGCACCGCGACCGACGCCGTGCGCGCAGCGCTCGCGCCCAATGCGTCGATCGGCAGCCTGATCGCCGCCGGCGCGCTGCCGCGTGCGCGCCCCGCGGTCGTCGCCGACGAGGAGGCGCTGCCGTTCCGCGACGGTTCGCTCGATCTGGTCGTGTCGGCGCTCGCGCTGCAGTTCGTCAACGACCTGCCCGGCGCGCTGGTGCAGATCCGCCGCGCGCTCAAACCCGACGGCCTGCTGCTCGCGGCGCTGCTCGGCGGCGACACGCTGACCGAGTTGCGCCAGGCCTTCGCGGCCGCCGAGGCCGAGGTCGAAGGCGGGGTCTCGCCGCGCGTCGCGCCGTTCGCCGACGTGCGCGAAATGGGCGCACTGCTGCAGCGGGCGGGCTTCGCGCTGCCGGTGACCGACGTCGAGCGGCTCACGGTACGCTACTCCTCGCCGTTCATCCTGATGGGCGAGCTGCGCCGCATGGGCGCGACCAACGTGCTCTCCGAGCGGCGCCGCCAGCCGCTGCGCCGCGCCACGCTCAGGCGCATGGCGGAGATTTACGCGCAGCGTTTTTCCGATCGCGACGGAAAAATCCGCGCGACCTTCGAGGTGATCTGGCTCTCCGGCTGGGCGCCGCACGAGAGCCAGCAGAAACCGCTGCGCCCCGGCTCCGCGCAGGTGCGTCTTGCCGATGCGCTCGGCACGCGCGAGATCGGCAGCGGCGAGAAAGCGGGTGGATGAACGAGCTTGTTCATGCCTCGCGCGAACATGCACGCGCTGCGCTTTTATCTTCGCCTGCTGTGGCCATGGTCGGGCATCCGGATCGATCGCGGCGGCGCATTGCACCTGCCGTATGGCGAGATCACCCGGTTCCCGTTTTTCGGGATCATGCTCACTGCGGCTCGATGCCGGCGTCCTTGATCAGCTTGCCCCAGTTGACGAGCTCGGACTGCACGAACGCCGCGAGCGTCTCCGGCGGGCCGGAGAATGCGTCGAAGCCGGTTACCGCGATACGAGCCTTCGCGTCCGGATTGGCGATGATCTTCTGCACTTCGGCATTGAGGCGATCGACGATCTCCTTCGGCGTGCCGGCCGGCGCGAACAGCGCCGCATAGGACGTGACGTCGTAACCCGGAATGCCGGCTTCGCTCAGCGAGGGCAGGTCGGGCAGCAGCGCGCTGCGCTCCTTCGTGGTCACGGCAAGCGCGCGCATCGTGCCGGCGCGCACGTGCTCGAGGCCGGGCGCGAGATCGATGAACATCATCGAGACGCGGCCGCCGAGCACGTCGTTGATCGCCGGCGGCGTGCTCTTGTAGGGAACATGCAGCACGTCGATGCCGGCTTTGCTCTTGAGCGTCTCGCCCGCCACGATGCCGGTGGTGTTGCCGCTCGCGTAGGTCAGCTTGCCGGGATTGGCCTTGGCGTAAGCGACGAGTTCGGGCAGCGTCTTCGCCGGCACGGCCGGATTGACCACCAGCATGAACACGTAGGAGCCGGCGCGCGCGACCGGCGCGAAGTCCTTCACCGGGTCGTAGGCGAGCGACTTGAACAGATGCGGATTGGCCGAGTGCGTGGAGTTGGTCGCCATCAGCAGCGTGTAGCCGTCGGGTGCGGCGCGCGCCACGTAGGTCGCGGCGAGCACGCCGCTCGCGCCGACCTTGTTCTCGATCACGACGCTCTGGCCCAGCGCGTTCTGCAGGTACTGCCCGATGATGCGGGCGATCGAATCGGTGCCGCTGCCGGCCGCGAACGGCACCACGATGGTGATCTGCTTGTTCGGATACGGCTGGGCGTTCGCCACGCTGCCGGCGAGCACGAAGGCTGCCGCCGCGAGCGTGCGGAGAAGGCCGCGCATGAATCCTCCCGTTGTCGTCCGCCTTGACGGCTTGCCGCGATCATACATGGCGCCGCGCCGGCCGCGAATTCGGCAATCGCATCCGGATTCGCGCTTGACTCTTGATCGCATCGGAGTCCGTTCGCGCGCGAGCGTACGCCTGCGGCTTTTGCCCGCGACCGCGCGCGCGGCTACCTGATCTGGTAGCGTTGGAACGGACCCGGCCCGAGCGCTGGGGCAAAACTCCGTGAGTCACCGATTCGGCCGCGCTTTGTTCCAGACTCGTTCCAAAATTTACGAAAGTGCCTGTCCGGCAGGTGTTTCCGGCGCGCGATGTCACGCAATGGGACGTGCGCGCGGATTGCGCGTCGCTCCAGCCGGGCGACGCAGGCAGCGCGGCGGATCGCGGCCGCATGGCGCGCAGCGGAATGCCGGGACATGGGAGTGAAGTCTTAAGCCTTGCTCGCCGCGATTCTGCAGTCGCCGATTCGAGCACGCTTCGTTCATCGCGCGTTCGCCACGCCGGCGCGCGCTGTCGCGTTTCGCGACATGACGAAATCTTAGCGTCTTGCCCTCGCGAATCGCCGACACGCGATTCGAGCACGCTTCGTTCGCCGCACGTTCACGGCGTTAAGCAAACGGTGCGCGGCGGCGCCTCCGCCGTTGCATTTTGGGGCGGCGCAGCCGACATGAACGACATGCCGCCGACCTACAGCTATCGCGACGACGGAGCGGTCCCGCCGTTCGCGGACGACAAACCGGTGATCATCTTCGACGGCTATTGCGCGCTGTGCGCCGGCTGGGCCTCGTTCGTGCTGCGCCACGACCGCGACGGGCGCTACCGTCTGCTGTCGGCGCAATCGCCGCTCGGGCACGCGCTCTATCTCCACTACGGTCTCGACCCGCAGGACTACGAGACCAATGTCCTGCTGGAGGGCGGCGTCGCCTACTTCAGGTCCGAAGGCTCGATCCGCATGGCGGAAGGGCTCGGCCTGCCGTGGTCGCTTGCGGCGGTCTTTCGCGTGCTGCCGATGGCGTGGCGCGACCGCCTCTATGACACCGTCGCGCGCAACCGGTTGCGCTGGTTCGGCAAACTCGACAGCTGCTACCGCCCGGACGCGAAATTTGCCGACCGGTTCATCGCATGAGCCTGCGCGTTCTCATTCTCGGCGGCTATGGCACGTTCGGCGGGCGTCTCGCGCGGCTGCTTGCCGGCGAGGCGCGACTGACGCTCATCATTGCGGGGCGCTCGCGCACGCGGGCCGCGGCGTTCTGCGCGGCGGAGCCGGCCGCGGCGGCGTTGATCCCGGCGGCGTTCGACCGCGACGGCGACGCCGATGTCCAACTCGCCGCGCTGGCGCCCGATATCGTGGTGGATGCGAGCGGGCCGTTCCAGGCTTACGGCGATCCCTACCGTCTGGTGCGCGCCGTGCTCGCGCGCGGGATCAGCTATCTCGACCTCGCCGACGGCTCGGACTTCGTGCACGGCATCGCGCAGTTCGATGCCGACGCCAGGGCGCGCGGCGTGTTCGTGCTGTCGGGCGTGTCGAGCTTTCCGGTGCTGACCGCCGCGGTGGTGCGCCGGCTCGCCCGCGGCATGACGCGGCTCGATTCGATCAGCGGCGGCATCGCGCCGTCGCCCTATGCGGGGGTTGGGCTCAACGTCATCCGGGCGATCGCGGGCTATTCGGGCAAGCCGATCGCGCTCGTGCGCGATGGCGTGAGGACGACCGCCTACGGGCTGACCGAATCGCGGCGCTTTGCGATTGCGCCGCCCGGGCGCCTGCCGCTCGGCAGCATCCGCTTCTCCTTGGTCGACGTGCCGGACCTGCAGGTGCTGCCCACGCTGTGGCCCGGCTTGCGCGAGATCTGGATGGGCGCCGGGCCGGTGCCGGAGATCCTGCACCGCGCGCTGAACCTGTGTGCGTCGGCGGTGCGCCGCGGGCTCCTTCCATCGCTCCTCCCGCTCGCCGGGCTGATGCATCGCGTGATCAATATCGTGCGCTGGGGCGAGCATCGCGGCGGCATGTTCGTCGAGGTCGGCGGCGAAGCGGACGGCGCGCGCGTCACGCGCGGCTGGCACATGACGGCGGAAGGCGACGACGGGCCGTTTATTCCGTCGATGGCATGCGAAGCCGTCATCCGCCGCTGCCTGGAGGGCAGGCGTCCGGCCGCGGGCGCGCGGCCCGCGACCGGCGACCTTGAGCTCGAGGACTACGAAGCGCTGTTCGCGCGGCGCGCCATTCATTCGGGCGAGCGCGCGCGGAGCGCCGCGACGGCGTCGCTGCCGCTCTATCGACGATTGCTCGGTGACGCCTATGAGACGATGCCCGCACCGCTGCAGGCGATGCACGATCTGACCGGCGGGATGGCGGCGGAAGGCAGCGCGACGGTGACGCGCGGCGAGGGGCTGCTCGCGCGTCTCGCGGCCGCGGTTGTCGGCTTTCCGCGCGCCGGCGCGAACGTGCCGGTGCGCGTCGATTTCGGGAACGAGAATGGCCGCGAGCTATGGACCCGCACCTTCGCGGGACGCACGTTTCACTCGACCCAGGAACAGGGGCGCGGCCGCTACGAGTGGCTGGTGTGCGAGCGTTTCGGTCCGCTCTGCGCCGGCATGGCGCTGGTGCTGGACGGCGGAAAGCTGCGGCTGATCGTGCGGCGCTGGAGCGTGTTCGGCATTCCGCTGCCGCTGTGGCTCGCGCCGCGCGGCGACTCCTACGAATTCGCCGAGAACGGGCGCTTCCATTTCCACGTCGAGATCGCGCATCCGCTGACCGGCCTGATCGTGGGCTACCGCGGCTGGCTGGTTCCCGCGTGATTGCGCTTCACAGGCCACTGTGCCAAGCACCTTGTTCCTGATCGCCGCCACAGGAGGCCGGCATTGGCCTCTTCCAAATAATCGCGCGCGTCATCATCTGATTGCCGAAACTGTCCGCCGGATTTTTGATGTCGATATCGTTCTCTCACCATTCGGCCCGCGACGTGCGTGCGCGCGGTGCCGGCGTCACCGCGGTGCTCGGTCCGACCAACACCGGCAAGACGCATCTCGCAATCGAGCGCATGCTCGCGCATTCGAGCGGGATGATCGGGCTGCCGCTGCGCCTGCTCGCGCGCGAGGTCTATAACAAGTGCGTCGAGCGGGTCGGTGCGGATCAGGTCGCGCTCGTCACCGGCGAAGAGAAGATCAAGCCGTACAATCCGCGGTTCTGGGTGTCGACCATCGAGGCGATGCCGCGCGATCTCGACGTGGCGTTCGTCGCGATCGACGAAGTCCAGTTGAGCGCCGATCTCGAGCGCGGTCACGTGTTTACCGACCGCATGCTCAACCGGCGCGGCCGCGAGGAGACGCTGGTGCTCGGTGCCGCGACCATGCGCAGCGCGGTCGAGCGGCTGCTTCCCGGTGCGAACATCCTGTCGCGCCCGCGCCTTTCGACGTTGAACTTCGCCGGCGAGCGGAAACTCACGCGCCTGCAACGGCGCACCGCGATCGTCGCGTTCTCGGCGGCCGAGGTCTACGAGATCGCCGAGCTGATCCGCCGCCAGCGTGGCGGCGCCGCCGTCGTGCTCGGCTCGCTGTCGCCGCGCACGCGCAACGCGCAAGTCGCGCTCTACCAGTCGGGCGACGTCGACTACCTGGTCGCGACCGACGCGATCGGGATGGGCCTCAATCTCGATGTCGACCATGTGGCCTTTGCGGCGGACCGCAAATTCGACGGATATCAGTTCCGCAAACTTAACCCTTCGGAGCTTGCGCAGATCGCCGGGCGCGCCGGGCGCGCGACGCGGGACGGCACGTTCGGCACCACCGGACGCTGCCCGCCGTTCGAGCCCGAACTGGCGCAGGCGCTGGAGAGCCACACCTTCAATTCCGTGAAGGTGCTGCAATGGCGCAACACCGCGCTCGACTTCGCTTCCCTTGGATCACTTGCGGCCTCGCTGGCCGAGCTGCCGGGCGAACAAGGGCTGACGCGCGCGCCGATCGCCGAGGATATTCAGGTATTGGAGCATGTTTCGCGCGACGAGGACGTGCGCGCTTTGGCCACATCGCGCGCCGCGGTCGAGCGGTTGTGGGAGGTCTGCCAGGTTCCGGACTATCGCAAGATATCGCCGGCCGCCCATGCGGAGCTCGCCGTCACCCTCTATGGTTTCCTCATGCGGGAGGGTACAATCCCGCCAGAATGGTTCGCGGGCCAGGTGGCGCAGGCGGATCGCACCGACGGCGATATCGATACGCTTGCGAACCGGATCGCCCACATCAGGACCTGGACCTTTGCGGCAAACCGTCCGGACTGGCTCGCCGATCCCGAGCACTGGCAAGGCGTCACGCGCGGCGTCGAGGACAAGTTGTCCGACGCGCTGCACGAGCGTTTGGCCGAGCGCTTCGTGGATCGCCGCACCAGTGTGTTGATGCGGCGGCTGCGCGAGAACACGATGCTTGAAACCGAAATCACAAAGTCCGGCGACGTGGCGGTCGAAGGCCACCCGGTGGGACGGCTTGTCGGCTTCCAGTTCGCCGCCGAGTTCGGCGTCGGCCGGGCCCGAGGGCAAGGCGCTGCGCGCCGCCGCGCAGAAGGCGCTCGCGGGCGAGATCGAGGCGCGCGCAAGCCGCCTGTCGCACGCGACCGACGAGCAGATACTGCTGTCGAGCGACGGCTCGCTGCGCTGGCAGGGCGAGCCGGTCGGCAAGCTGACGGCGGGGGACGAGATTTTGCGCCCGCGCGTGCGCATCCTGTCCGACGAGCAGCTGACCGGTCCGGCGCGCGACGCGGTGCAGACGCGGCTCGATTTGTGGCTCAAGACGCACCTGGAAAAGCTGCTCGGGCCGCTGTTTGCGCTGTCGACCGCCGAAGACATCACCGGCATCGCGCGCGGCGTCGCGTTCCAGCTCACCGAGGCGCTCGGCGTGCTGGAGCGCGGCCGTGTCGCCGAGGACGTGAAGGGCCTCGACCAGACCGCGCGCGCGGCGCTGCGCAAATACGGCGTGCGCTTCGGCGCCTACCACCTGTATCTGCCGAACCTGCTCAAGCCCGCTGCGCGCGCGCTCGCGACGCAGCTCTGGGCGCTGAAGGAAGCGACCCCCGACACCAAGGGGCTGACCGACGTCCCGCATCTCGCCTCGTCGGGACGCACCTCGTTCCCGGCCGACAAGGACGTGCCGAAGGCGCTCTATCGCGTGGTCGGTTATAGGGTGTGCGGCGAGCGCGCGGTGCGCGTCGACATCCTGGAGCGGCTCGCGGATCTCATCCGTCCGGCGCTGGCGTGGCGGGCTGGCTCGCCGGCGCAAAAGCCGCCCGGCGCCGTCGAAGGCGGCGGGTTCACCGTCACGGTGAACATGACGTCGCTCACCGGCACCTCGGGTGAGGATTTCGCCTCCGTGCTGCGTTCGCTCGGCTACCGCATGGAGAAGAAGCCGAAGCCGGTGGGAGCGGCACCCGCTCCCGCGCCGGCCGCCGAAGCGCCGGCTGAAGTTACACCTGTTGCCGAAACGCCAGCCGACGCCGCGGCGGCTGATGCCGCAGCCCCCGAGACGCCAGTCGACACCGTTGTGGCAGCAGCGGCCGAGGCGGTGCCCGACGCAACCGCCGCACCGGCTGAGCCGAGCGCCGCGATCGAGACGGCCGACACGCCGGTTGAAGCCGTTGTCGCTCCCGCCGCGTCGGACGCGCCCGCGGAACCGGCCGCCGACGAGCCGGCCGCGGAAGCAAAGCCGGCCGACGAGAAGCCTGCCGAGCCCGAGATGATCGAGGTGTGGCGTCCCGGGCGTCCGCCCGAAGAGCGCCGCCAGCGCCCGCCGCGCCCGCAAGGCGAGCGGCATGAAGGCGAACAGCGCAGGCCGCCGCGTCACAGGCCGGCGCAACCGGCTGCGGCCGTGCAGGCTGCGGCTCCGGCGGGAGACGCCGTGGTGGCGGCTCCGGCCGAAGGCGGTGAGGCGAAGCCGGAACGGCGCGACGATCGCCCGCGTCACGGACGCGGCAAGCCGGGGGAACCCGGCGACAAGCCGGAGCAGCGTACCGGCCGTCCGCCGCAGCGCGAGCGCCGCGGCGGCGAGCGCCCGGACCGCGACCGTCAGGATCGCGGGCCGCGCCGGGAAGGCGGTCGGCGCGATTTCAAGGATCGGGGCAACGAGCCGCGCGAGTGGATCGATCCGAAGGAGCGGCGTGGCGGACAGGCCGATCCGAACTCGCCGTTCGCCAAGCTCGCCGCGCTGAAGGCCCAGCTCGAGGCGAATAAGGAACGATAGATACTCGCCGCAGAACCGTGAGTGACCGCCAGCGCATCGATAAATGGCTGTGGCACGCGCGTGTCGTGCGCACGCGCACGTCCGCGGCCGCGCTTGTCGATGCCGGTCACGTGCGGCTCAACGGCGAGCGCGTCAGCGCCACGAGCCGCGCGGTGAAAGCGGGCGACGTCGTCACCGTCGCGCTCGACAGCACGGTGCGCATCCTGAAGGTGACAGGGTTTGCCGAGCGGCGCGGGAATGCGGACGCGGCAAGCTTGCTATTCGACGACATGACGCCCAAGTTCGAGGCGTCGGCCGCGTCCGGCGAGCCGGCGACGGCTGAGCGCGATGCCGGCAGCGGCCGCCCGACCAAGCAGGAACGCCGTGCGACCGACCGGCTGCAGGGACGCGACTAGCCTTGCGTGGCGGTGCCCATTGCGCTAGCAGAACCGCGAATTTCCTCAGAAGTCCGAAGAGTTCAATGACCTACGTCGTCAACGACAATTGTATTCGCTGCAAATACATGGATTGCGTCTCCGTCTGTCCGGTGGACTGCTTCTACGAAGGCGAGAACATGCTCGTCATCCACCCGGACGAATGCATCGACTGCGGCGTGTGCGAGCCGGAATGCCCGGTCGAGGCGATCAAGCCCGACACCGAGCCGGGTCTGGAGGAGTTTCTCAAGCTCAACGCCGAATATGCGAAGACTTGGCCCAATATTACCGTCAAGCGTGACGCGCCTGCGGACGCCAAGGAATGGGAAGGCAAGCCGGACAAGATGAAGCTGTTTTCGCCGGAACCGGGTGAGGGCGACTAGCTCGCGCGCAAGTCGCGGCTGTTAACGATTTCCGCAAAAATGCCCGCGTAACCGGCGTGTTTTGCCGTGTTGCATTGCTCCAAGGCATTGATTTTCGCCGAAAATGTGCTATATTAACGCCACATGAGCCAAAAACCCGAAGCCGCTCCCCTAGGGGAGCTTATTTTTTCGGGATTTGTCTAATCGGGGAACGGGGTCAGGGAGCGTGAGTTCCACGCGAAAGCTGTGGCTGGAAAAACGCGTCAACGCTTGAAGAAAAGCGCTACCAAAAAGAGTTCCGCCGGCTCGCGCCGGGGGGCCTCGTCGTCTCGCAGCGCCGCGCGCGGCGCCGCAAAACACAAGCCGGTTCGCAAGGCGAGCCGACAAGGAGCACCCCGCGGAATGACTGCCAAAAAGACTGCCCCCCGTCCTGTCACCCAGCGCGCCGAGCGCCCCGCGATCGCGGTGGTGGAGCAGCGTCCTGCCGTGAAGGCGACGCAGCGTCATGGTTTCAAGATCAACGAATATATCGTGTATCCCGCTCACGGCGTCGGCCAGATCCTCGCGATCGAGGAGCAGGAAGTCGCCGGCTACAAGCTCGAGCTGTTCGTCATCAACTTCATCAAGGACAAGATGACGCTGCGCGTGCCGGTGAGCAAGATCGCCAGCGTCGGCATGCGCAAGCTCGCCGAAGGCGGGCTGGTCAAGCGCGCGCTCGAGACGCTCAAGGGCCGCGCGCGCATCAAGCGCACGATGTGGTCGCGCCGGGCACAGGAATACGAAGCCAAGATCAACTCGGGCGACATCGTGGCGATCGCCGAGGTCGTGCGCGACCTCTATCGCTCCGACACGCAGCCGGAGCAGAGCTATTCCGAGCGCCAGCTTTACGAAGCAGCCCTCGACCGGCTGTCGCGCGAAATTTCGGCGGTGCAGCGCTGCACCGAGACCGAGGCGATCAAGGAGATCGAAGGTGCGCTCGCCAAGGGCCCGCGTCGCGGTCCCAAGCCTGCCGACGAGGCCGAAGAGGCCGTGGTCGAGGACGAAGCGGCGTAAAGCTCCGTTCGATCAGGACAGAATACGAAAGGCCCGGTCGCAAGACCGGGCCTTTTGGTTTTACGGGCTGCATCGCGGGGCGGCGTGGCACCTCTGGCCATCCTTCGAGACGCATCGCTGCGCGATGCTCCTCAGGATGAGGAGCGGCGCGACTGAACTGCGCGCCCTCACTCCGTGACGATCTTCACCTTGTCGCCCGGCTTGAGCGGGTCGCCCTGGTTCAGCCCGTTGATGATGAGAAAGCGCTCGAGCGGGCGATCGACCAGCGGCATGCGGACGGCGAAGCGTTCCGCCGTGTCGCCGTGCTGCACGGTCACGACGTGCAGCCGCAGCGGCCGCGCCTGGCGCACCTCGCTCTCGGTGAGGCGGCGGAAGGTCGTGACCGAATAGCGGAACGCGCGGTCGGCGTCCGAGGTCAACTGCTTTGCGGCGAAGATGAAGCGGTAGACGTCGTTGCCGAAGCGGATCGCGTAGAGACGGAACGACCACTGGTCGCCCTTGGCGAGCGCGGTCGCGGTCGCCAGGTTGTTGATCTCGAACTCCTCGACTGTCTTGTCGTCGACGTTCTCGATCCATCCCGACGTCAGATACTTGCCGAGCGACTGCTCGGACGGCACCCGCACCACGTCGAGGCGCAGCGCGAGATTGCCGCTGTCGCGCACGCCGAGCACCGCCTGCGCGGTATTCTCCAGCGTGAAGCGGTCGGGCGCCGTAAAGGTGAAGCCGAGGCGCGGATGCAGGAAGCGGCGGCCGCGCACGAAGCCCTCGCTCGGGTCTTCGCCGTAAGGCAGGCCGTCGATGCCCGCGAGGTAGCTCTCCTTGTCGCGTGCGGTGTCGCCCGGCGCGGTGTACTGGCGCGCATTGGCGCGCGCGATCTTCAGCCGGTCGGGGGTCGCGGGATGCGACGAGAGGAAGTCGAGGAAGCGAGGGTCGACCCCGCTGTTGCTGGTCTGGCGCAGCTCGGCGTTGCGCCCCATCGCGGTGAGGAAGCGCACGGCGCCATAGGGATCGAAGCCGGCGCGCGCCGAAATACCGACGCCGACGCCGTCGGCCTCGAGCTCCTGCGCGCGCGAGAAGCTTGCCATCGCGATCTTCGACTTCGCCAGTGCCATCGCGCCCATCTGCGGATCGTTGAACACGTCGGAGGCGACCTTGCTCACCAGCGCGGCCTGGCGCACCTGATCCTCGCGGATCGCGGCATGGCGCGCGATGACGTGCGCCATCTCGTGGCTGAGCACCGAGGAGAGTTCCGAGGTGTCGTTGGCGAGCGCGAGCAGCCCGCGCGTGACGTAAAGTTGCCCGTTCGGCAGCGCGAACGCGTTGATCGCCGGCGAGTTGAGGATCGTCGCCTTGTATTTCAGGTTCGGCCGCTCCGAGGCCGAAACCAGCCGGTCTACGGTCTGCGCCAGCAGCGCCTCGAGCCTGGGGTCTTCATAGGCGCCGCCATAGGCGGCCAGGATGCGGGTGTGCTCGCGCTGTGTCGTCGGCGCGACGTCGGAGGCCTTCGGCGGCTCGGGCAGGCTCACCTGCGTGGTGCCGAGCCGCCCGATCTCGGTGCAGCCGACGAGCAACGCGAACAGCGCCGGCGCGATCAGCCGGCGTGCCGGACATCCGGACACTCGCATTGCCGCAGTGACAGTGAACACGTCCGCCCTCAGCTACTTTCTCCGTTGTGCAATGATCTTTCCGAAAACCGGCGCCGATCCCGCATCACGCGCGGGACAGGCTTTTTCGGGATCACTGCACGACCTCGATTTGCTCGGGACGCGCCGCCTCCACCCAGGGGCCGCCCCGCTCCTCGATCCATCCCCGCACGCGCACGCGCTTGCCGGCGAGCTTGCCCGGCTCCAGCCCGGCGGCCGAGAACGCGCGCTCGTTGCGCTTGGCGATCGTGACCGTGAAATCCTCCGACCAACGCCGCCCGAAATTCACGTAGATGGTGCCTCCGCTTTCGCGCACCGAAAGAACCGTGCCCTCAACCAGCGCGAACCGGCCCCGCTGCCGCAGGACCTCCACGGGGTCCTCGGCCTTGGAGATGACATAAACCGGTTCGCCCCACAGGCCAAGCTTGGCGCCCCGCGCCGCCTGCTCCTGCGCCAGCAACGCCCGCGCGCAGGCTGGATCGCCGACGCGCGCGACGCGCGCCAGCCCGCGCCGGACGAGATCGGCCTGCAGCCAGCGTTCGCCGTTGTTTTCGCTGATGAAAACATACAGCGGGACGCGGCCGTAGCGGTCGGCGCCGGAGCCCTCGACACGCTTGAGCACCAGTGCGGTTCCGCCCGGCAACGGCGCCGGCACGCCGTCCGGCAGATCGAGACCGGCGAGCCGCACAGTGCGTCCATCCTCCAGGATGATCCCGGCATCGGTCGCGACGCGGACCGTGCCGGTCCCGACCGCGACGAGGCGGCAGTCCTCGGCCTGCGCGGGCGCGACCGCGATCAGCCCGGCGAACAGTGCGCCGGCGCCGACACCAAAATGACCGATTGCGGACACCACCGCCCCCACCGCGTGACCCGACGCGAGCGAAACGCCCCAATGCGGCAGCACTGCGGCGGGCACAACCTTGAGGCGGCGGAACCGGTCAACCCCGCGTGACCGCCAAATTCTTGCGCCGCGGCGTTCCCAGCCAGCGCGCGGCGCGCAGGCGGTCGCGCAAAATGCGCAGCGACGCATAGGCGCGCTCGCCCCACGCCGCGAGCGCAAAGCCGGCCGAGCGCTCGCCGCTCACGTCGGCGAGCAGCGCGACGGTGTTGCGCCGTCCGGTCCACAGCTGCGCCATGAAACTGTCTTCGGTGGCGCAGGATTCGATCTGCGTGATGCCGCCGGCGAACAGCGCGTCGGTGACCTTGTCGACCAGCAGTGCGCCGGGCGAGACCTTGGCAAACTCCGCATTAAACGCGGTCTTCCAGGTGTAGGCGGTCGCGCCGGAGTACAGCAGCACCTGCGCCGCGATGGCGCGTCCGTCGAGCCGGAGCAGCGCGACCGAGGCGCCGCCGCGCTCGCTCATTTTCGCCACAAACAGGCGGACGAAGGCCGCATCCTCGCTCTGTGACAACAAAGCCGTTCCACTTGCACCCTTCCAGCTATCGCGTTCCAGCTGCAGGAAAATCTCGAATGCGGCGCACACTGCGCCGGCGTCGCGTTGAATGACGATGTCGGCCATTCCGAGCGCATTCAGCCGGTTCCAGTCCTGCCGCAGCTTCTTTGCGGTCGAGCCCGAGCGCTTGCGGTCGCGTTCGCCGGCGAGGAACGGACGCGGCTGCTCGGCGAGCGTCAGCGTCTGGGCGCGCCGCGCCTGCAGCGCCGCCATCAGTGGGCCGGCCGCGTCGCCGTCGAGCAGCTTGAGGCGGAGCACCTTCGGCAGCGTGCGATGGCGCGCGATCGCATCGAAGAACGCCGGCAGCACAGCGCCGGCGCAATCCGGATCGATCACCGGGCTCGCGACGAACGCGTAATCGTACGGCGGGCTCTGCAGGAAGCGCGGCCAGAACGGCGCGATGCGCCGCTCGCGCAGCGCCCAGACGCCGACCAGCTTGCGCGTATCGCCCGCATGCGCCCACGCCTGCAGCACATAAATCTGCGCGAAGTCCGTCGCGGCGACCGCGCCGAGCGCGGCCGGATGCATGAACACGTTCGGCGCGGCGCGCGCGGCGAGTGCTTCGAACGCCGCAGCCATGGCCGGATCGGGCGCGCCGATGTGGACGGAAATCATGAACACTCGCTTGCCGGCCCCGTGCGCGGTTTGTCGCACCGCGCGCTTGCCGCCGGGTTAATGCGCCCGCGGCCTCCGTCGAATTCGCCAGTTGTTTCAACGTGGCGTTTGTTAACTTCACGCGAAGTTGCGCAAACCGCTTAACGCGCCGTTCAACCTTCCCCCGCATTCGTGATGCGGGGCGCGCGCGCGGAAGGACATGGAATGCGCGAGACCGACATTCTCATCGCGGGCGGCGGGCTTGCGGGTTCCACAGCGGCCGCCATGCTCGGCCGCGCCGGCTATGGCGTGGTGCTCGCCGATCCGCACGAGAGCTACCCGCCGGATTTCCGCGCCGAGAAGATCGACGGCGGCCAGGCGCGCATCCTGGCGCGCACCGGGCTCGCCGACGCGGTCACGCGCGCCGCGACCCTCGACGGCGAAAGCTGGGTCGCGCGCTACGGCCGCCTCGTCGAGAAGCGCCCGGGCGATCAGCACGGCATTCTCTATCACACGCTGGTCAACACGATCCGCGCCGGGATCCCGCCAGGCGTGACGGTCATTCGCGGCAAGGTGTCGGAGATCGCGGCGAGCGATGCGCTGCAGCGCGTCACGCTCGCGAGCGGGGAGGAGATCGCCGCGCGCCTCGTCGTCGTGGCAAACGGTTTGAACGTCGGCCTGCGCCACAAACTGGGCATGGCGCGCCACGACATCAGCAAGACGCACTCGATCATGCTCGGCTTCGATCTCGTCCCCGCCGGGCTGCCAAGCTTTCCGTTTCCGGCGCTGACGTATTACGGCGAGCGGCCGGCCGACCGCACCGCCTACCTCACGCTGTTTCCCATCGGCGCGACGATGCGCGCGAACCTGTGCGTCTATCGCGAGATGGACGATCCGTGGCTGCGCGCGTTCCGCGCCAGCCCGCGCGAGGGGCTGATGGCGCTGATGCCGGGCCTAGCGACAATCACCGGCGCGTTCGAGGTGGCGGGTCAAGGAACGGGGCAAGGAACGGGGCAAGGAACGGGGCAAGGAACGGGTCACGTGCAGATCCGCCCGGCCGATCTTTATCTGACCACCGGCGTGGAGCGTGCAGGTGTCGTGCTGGTGGGCGACGCGTTCGCGACCTCATGCCCGGCCGCCGGCACCGGCACCGGCAAGGTGTTCACCGACGTCGAGCGGCTGTGCAACATGCACATCCCGCGCTGGTTTGCGACCGACGGCATGGGCGCCGACAAGATCGCGGCGTTCTACGCCGATCCGGTCAAGCGCGCGTACGACGCGCATTCGCACCAGAAGGCGTTTCACCTGCGCGCGCTCACCGTCGAGCCGGGGATCTCCTGGGCGGCGCGCCGCGTGGCGCGCTTTGCGGCGCGGCTCGCGATCGGGACGGCGCGCGGATTGCGGGCGCGGTCGCTCTCGCGCGAACGTGCACCCTTCTCGGCTCGTGATCTTTTGTCGCGCTCTACCGGCTCGGTCTATCCCTCCCCGTCTTCGGGGAGGGTGGCCGGCCGCCGGCCGGCCGGGTGGGGCCACTGAGATCGTCCGCAAGCCACGATGGGTTTTCGCGCTGCCTGGAATAGCGTGTCGATCGAAACCTGACCGGCGTGTCGACACGATCGGCGCGGCGCTGCATCGAGCACCCCACCCGGTCGCCTTCGGCGACCACCGTCCCCTTCGGGGAGGGATCAGCGGAGTACGCCGCGTCTCATCGGCCTCTTCTCATCGTGAGGAAGCGGCGAGGGGCAAGACCCGCCGCGATGTGAGGGAATGTCACCACCACCCGAGCAGCCGGCCGCAGACAATTGCCAGCACAATCCCGCCAAGGGTGAAAATGGCCGGAATGCCGAAAGCACCGGCCTTGAACTTGCCGGCCTGCACGAACAATGCGTGCGGCGGCGTTCTTTCATCCGTTGACATGGCACACCTCCCAGTAGAGGACTGTTGCCGTTTCCATGCGCGTGGAGAAAGATGAACGCAGACAGGGGGATATGTCGCAAGCCCAACGCTGGGATTTCGCTCGCGTTTCCTCCCGGACTGATTGAGTCAACCTCCTTCGGTTTAATTTATTCGCCCAAGCTTTGGTTGTGGCATTCGCAAAAACCGGCGTTTTGCAGCGAAAAACGCGACGGGAATTTTTTTACGCGAACACCTTTGGTGGCATTGGTGCAGGTGAAGGTTGAATTGCCCGGTAAAACTTATTTTTCCACAGGTCTAAAAGCCGCCGCGAACGCCCCACGCGTGGTTGCATTGTCAACGTGACGTCACTCTGGGATCGGACACGATACGGACGACGGGCGGATTCGCGAGCTCATGCCCGGCGGCCGGCACCGCAACGGGGAGGTGCAACGTGCACATTCCGCGCTGGTTTGCGATCGGGACGGCGCGCGCGATGCGGGCGCGGTGGCTCTCACCCGAACGCGCATCGCTCTCCGCTCGTGATCTTTTGTCGCGCTTTGCAGGCGCGGTCCATCCCTCCCCGTCTTCGGGGAGGGTGGCCGGCCGGGTGGGGCCAATGAGATCGTCCGCAAGCCACGATCGGTCGTCACGTGTTGCGATCCCGGAATTAGCGCGTCGATCGAAACCTGACCGGCGTGTGGACATGATCGGCGCGGCGCTGCATCGAACACCCCACCCGGTCGCCTTCGGCGACCGCCCTCCCCTTCGGGGAGGGATCAGCGGAGTACGCCGCGTCTGTCCGAGTTCACTCACGAGAGACGCGGCGCCGGCCGGCGCGCGGTGGCTCTCTGGGGCTGAGTTTGCTAATCAGGGCGAAGGCCGCCACGCGGCCGCCGGTCCCGTAGCTCAGCAGGATAGAGCAGCGGTTTCCTAAACCGAAGGTCGGGGGTTCGAACTCCCTCCGGGACCGCCAGCTCTCCGCTAGATTTCGAAGCTTTCCGGATCGCGCATCGCGTTCCAGAAATGCAGGATGTCGACGATGCGCGTGTTCTCATCGACCGTGTAGATGATCCAGTACTGCGTGCGCCGTCCGACGCGAAACAGATAGGCGCGATACGGCGCGCCGGTGAACGCGAAGTATCCCCATGTCAACGGCAATTCACCGAGGCTGACCGCGATGATCCGATCGAGCCGCTCAATCTGCTCGACGGCGAAGTCTTCGCTGTAGGCGCCGAGATAGGCGGCGAACTCTTCGATATGGAGAAGCGCGACCGGATCGAAGCGGACGCGATAGCTCATCGCAAGGATCAGCGCTTCGCGCGCCGATAAATGTCCGCGAGGCGCCGCTTGAATGTCTTCGGATCGTAGTCGATGCCTTGACCCGCCTTCAGGCGCTCTTCGGCTGCCGCCAACGTGGCGCGCAACTCTTCGCTCTCCTTGGGCGAGAGCACGGGCACTTCTTCCATGGTGGTGACAGGCACCATGGTGGTGCGGCGTTTGTCATCTGCGGTGTTGCCGGACATGCAGGATATGTAGCACGCGCGGGCGGATTTCGACAGAGGCGATGCAGCGCGGGGCGCTGAAGGAGTCCGTAGGGTGGAATAGCGAAACGTATTCCACCAATCATCGTCGCGATGCGCACTACGCTGCGCTATTGCGCGCAACGTAGTACGCTCTATTCAGGGCGGAGGCCGCCACGCGGCCACCGGTCTCGTAGCTCAGCAGGATAAGCAGCGGTTTCCTAAACCGAAGGTCGGGGGTTCGACTCCCTCCGGGACCGCCAGTTGCAGAATGGGCCCCGAGGATCAGCGCTATTCGGAGCCCATTCCGTGTCAAAACTCGACTAGACCAGCGTCTTCACACTAGGAGTTGTGCAAGTCGTGGAAACCTTGGTTATGACCGCGTCGGCTGAATTGAGCCGCACCAAGCGCTCGCCCCGCGCAGCCTAGCGAACCATCGCATAACGCGGCCCATTCGGGGTGGTGATTGGCGCTTGGGCCAGCCACTCTCTAAATGGCTTCGACTTCATGCTTGAGGGGTTAGCCAAGTCGTCTGCAATGCAGACGTCGTGACCTGTCCAACCGGCAAAAGCAGGCTTAGCAGGAATGCAGGATATCAGGTTAGCAAAGATCCTGACATTAGCTAGTGTCGTCCGATCGCTCACTTCGTCTGCAAAGTTCTTCTTGACTGCCGCGGCAAGTGCCTTCTCAGCCGTATTTAGCTCGTTGTCGAAAGCAACCTGCTCCGGACAGAACATATTTCTAATCTTACTGCTCGGATACATCATAGCAAGTTGATATATTGTATCTTTTTGGGCCGCGGCTCCCGTTTCGCCTGCCGGTTTAGTATTCTCGTACTTTGCACTTAGATTTGGAGCATTGTTGTTGACGTCCGTGACTCGCTCGGCGCAGGCTGCCTGTGAGAGCGTTCGTCCGTTCGGGTCAGGTATATTTCTAATAAATTGAGCTCTTAGAGCCAATGCGGCAGGTACGCCGATAACCGCTAAGCTAATGTCATTGGTGGTTATCGAGCTGTCGGCCGACATTGTTGCTGTGAAGTCGGCCCAAATCTTAATTAATTGCTCCGCTAATTTATCGCGCTGTTCTTTGTGTTGTTGCTTAAATGGATCTGGTCTGAATTGAAAAGCCGCATCATGCAATATCATCGCTGTATAAATTGCAGATGCTTGATCGAAGTAGCGAATGGCCGCGCGATTAAAAGTTATTACGTGAGCCATGGACTGCGGTGGGTTGGCTGTGTCGAACATGGCAAGTGTAACCTGCACATTCGCAAGCATCTGGACGAATTCGCGTCCGTCAGGGCATTTGGAGGCGCTCGTAGAGCCCCTTACGGTCATTTCTGCCCACCGGAGGTAGCTGTACGAAAGCCAAAGAAAGGGAGTTGCGGCGCTTGCATTGGAGGGATTGGAGTTACGAAACAAATCGATCGCTTCGGCAGCTGAACAAAGCGCCTCTTGCTCTAACGCGCGGGTCTGAGCGACTTGCCAACCTATTACCGCGGAGGTCGCCGACACCTCCTGTGTAATGAACTTCGAAAAGACATCAGCTGCGGTGGCCAGCGTTGGATCATTAGCGAATTGCTCCAATCTGCGAATTCGAGGCAAGATTTCATGCGCTCCGGCCGCGGACTTTAAGGTAGTGGGACGGTACATAATATCCCGCTGGACCTCGGCAACTTTTTGGAACGCAGAATAATGAATGCTGGTGGGATCAAGCACCGTCAGCTGTTTTGCGTAGATTGCGGCGTCGTTCATTTCGCCTTGCCGGTATGCCGACATCGCTGCTTGGCGAAAATCCTCATTTAATTTAGCCACGCGTGCGCCCGCAGGTGGAGTAATGACATAAGATGCGCCGACTGCTACTACTGCCGCGAGGATAACCGTTGCAAATCCGGCAATGAGCCAGTCAGATGATAGCGTCTGCTTGGATGGCCTCAAGATTATCACGCGTGCTATGACGAATACTAAACAAGTAACAAGTATAAGCACCGCACCAAAGCGGAGGACGGATATCAAGGAATCTTCGGCGTTTTGGACGGCTTTCGTTGCTACAATGTCGACTGCTCCAATCTTTTGATCCAAGATCTTGTCAAATTTTTCAATCTTTTCGCTAATTGACTGATCCAATGCATTCAATTGCTTGCTTAGAATAGCATCGACTTGCGTAATCCGCGCTGCAAGAATGTTGTCGGCTTTTACCAAAGCTTCAGCTAGGACGCGATTTGCTTCATCCGCGAAAGCATTGATCGTAGGGGAGGCTAGTCCGGCTAGCCCCTGTCCAAAAATGTTGCCCACGCCTCGGGCAATCCCACCCAAGGCATTTCCGACAGCCTTAAAGGGATTGGGGAACGCTTCCGTTCGGTTGAGCGGTATGCTCGTCAACACAAGACAGGTTATGACCAATAGAGAATAGCGTACTAGAATTAGTCGCGAACGTTCCATGCTAGCCCCCCAGAGATCAATTGGTATTGTATCAGTTGCTAAAGGTTATGCAAGTCTGACGTGTAGTTTTGCGGAAGCGCTCTGAGGTTTTGGCATTCCTATGCAACCTCATTTTTGGGCGGCCAGAGCCGCCGAAACCGGTGATAGCCGTCGACCGGGTTGTGCTGGGTGCAGCGATTGTCCCACAGCGCGATCGAGCCCGGCTCCGAGCGGAAACGGCAGGTGAATTCCGGGCGCGTCGCGTGAGCGAAGAGATAGCTCAGCAGCGGCGCGCTCTCGTCAACCGTCAGGTCGCGGAAGCGCAGCGCGTTCCCGCCGTTGGCGTAACACGCGTTGCGGCCGCCTCGGGGTGCGCCGGCCCGGACGGCGCGTCACAAGTCGCATGATGCATTGAGGTGGCCCGTAGGCGCGCTTCCCAAATCGAACTCGGCGCCCTTGGCCAACCCACCCCATCGGCTAATCTGGAATGCGTGGCACTCCAGCTGGATCGAGGCAGGCAGGTGCGGGTTCTCATTCTCGGCGGCACCGGTTCGATTGGCGCGCCGGTCGTGCGCGCGCTGGTCGGGCGGGGCCATCATGTCATCGCCCTGGCGCGGTCCGACAGCGCGGCAACAAAAGCCGCGAGCCTCGGCGGCAGTCCGCTCAGCGGAGATATCGCCGCGGTGGAACGATGGCTGCCGGCGCTTCCGCCGCTGGATGCCGTCGTCCATCTGGCATGCGACTTCGGCAGCGACATGGCCGACGTCGACCGTCGCCTGCTTGACCGCCTGTTGCCTCATCTTGCGGCGCAGCCGAACCGGGCGACATTCATCTATACCGGCGGCTGCTGGTTGTTCGGCGCCACCGGCGACGATGTCGCGACCGAACAGGCGCCGTTTCGCCCGCTGCCGGCGTTCGCCTGGATGGTTCCGCATCTGCAGCGCGTCCTCGACAGTGAAGGCGTCGCGCCGATCGTCATTCATCCGGCCATGGTGTACGAGGCGGGAGCCGGCGTGTTCGCCCCGTTCGTCGCCGCGGCGCGCGAGCGGCGCGCCATCCGCGTGGTCGGCGGCGAGCACGTGCGCTGGCCGCTGGTCCATCGCGCGGATCTTGCCGATCTCTACGCGCTCGCGCTCGAACGCGGAGCTTCGCGAACGAGCTACATCGGCGCGGCGATTGCGGGTTTGCCGGTCGGCCGCATCGCGCGGGCGATGGCGCGGCGATTTGGTTTGCGCGATCACGCACCGCAGATTGTGTCCGCCGATGCCATTGCGGCCGAACTCGGTGACTGGGCGCGTGGCCGCGCGATGGACCAGCAACTGAGCGGCGAGAAAGCCCGGCGTGAACTGGGCTGGACGCCGGTGCATCTCGATCCCGAGGGAGACATTGCGGCGCTTGCGACGGACGACGATTAGCCGGCCTACCGCGGCACATCGCCCTTCAGCGTCACGCGATGCATCACGCGGCGAAAGCCGTGATAGTCGTTCACCGGGTTGTGCTGGGTGCAGCGATTGTCCCACAGCGCGATCGAGCCCGGCTCCCAGCGGAAGCGGCAGGTGAATTCCGGGCGCGTCGCGTGGGCGAAGAGATAGCTCAGCAGCGGCGCGCTCTCTTCCACCGTCATGTCGCGGAAGCGCAGCGCGTGCCCGCCATTGGCGTAGAGCGCCTTGCGGCCGGTCTCGGGGTGCGTGCGCACCACCGGATGCTCGGCGGTATATTCCTGCCGCGCGTCGGTCTTCGCGCTGTCGCGCACGCGGTCCTCGCGCGTTTTGGTGACGTCGGCCTTGGCGGAGGAGTTCACCACGACCAGCCCGTCGAGCATGCGCCGCATGCCGTCCGACAGCGTCTCGTAGGCGCGGTACATGTTGGCGAACAGCGTGTCGCCGCCGCGCGGCGGCGTTTCGCGCGCGATCAGCATGGTCGCCATCGGCGGGCGCTCGAGATAGGCCGTGTCGGAGTGCCACAACCCGCCGAAATTGATCTTCTCGTGCTCGAGCTTGATCACCGGCGTGATCTGCGGAAAGCCCTCGAGGCCCTTCACGAACGGATATTCGACCGGCTCGCCGAAGCGGCTTGCGGCGTGCAGCAATTGCGCGGGCGACAGCGTCTGGTCGCGAAAGAAGATCACGAGGTGTTCGAGCCACGCGGCGCGGATGGCCGCAACGGTGTCGTCGCCGAGATCGTGCGCGAGGTCGATCCCGAGGATCTCCGCCCCGAGCGCGCCGGAGAGCGGCCGGATGTCGAGCGCGTTGGTTCCCATGTTGCTTTCCTTGGCGGCACTCCGTTGCGGCGTGGAGTCTGAGTTCAATGCGATCGAACCGCCGATTTCCGCTCGTCGCCGCGAAAGCGGGGACCCAGTTCCTATCCAGTTCTTATCCAGTTCGTGGCCCTGGATTTCCGCTTGCGCGGGAATGAGCGGAACATGTTTCAATGTTGGTGGGTCAAAGTCCAGCGCGGATGCGGCGTTCAGGTCACCGCGATCGCCTGGTCCGCCAGCCGTACCGTGCGGTGCGCCACCGTGGCGGCAAATGCGTCGTCATGCGTGATGAACACCACGCCGTGGCCGAGCGCGGCGAGGCGGTCGATCGTAGCGCCAAGCGCCGCGCGGGTGGCGCGGTCCTGCCCGATGGTCGGCTCGTCGAGCATGATCCAGGGCAGCGCGCCGGAGAGCGGCCAGAGCCAGCTCAGCCGTTTGCGCGCCGCGAGCGGCAGCTCGTAGAGATGCGCGTCGAGCGACGGCACGCCGAGCCGCGCCGCGAGCGCTGCGAGCGCGGCATCGTCCGGCAGCGCGAGGCCGAAGCGCGTGAGCGCGGCGCGCCGGCGCGACACGTCCTCGCGCAACGTCGCGCCGCACCATTGGTGATCCGGGTTCTGCGCCGCGAGCGCGAAGATGCGATTGCCCGCGCGCCACGGCGCGTAAGGCGTGCCGTCGAGCGCGAGCGTGCCCGCCGACGGCGCGAGCACGCCGGCGAGCAGCTTGAGCAGGGTGGTCTTGCCGGCGCCGTTCGATCCGGTGAGGCGATACGCGCCGGGCGTGAGCGCAAGGCGCGCGTTGCGGAAGATCTCGCGCGCGCCCGGATAGGCGAACGCGAGCGTCTCGATCGCAATCGTGGGCGCCGCGCAGCGCGCGAGCGGCGCGATCGCGCCCGTAAGGTCGCAGGCAAATGCCGCTTCGCCGCTGCACGCCTGCGTGATCCAGCCGGGCAGGGCGTCGAGCCGGTTGTCGATCAGCGCCGCGGCGAAATCGCCGTCCGACAGATACGCCAGCGCCCCGGCGCGGTTGACCGGATCGAGCTGCTCGAGCGCGGTGTCGATGCCGATGCCACGGTAGTCGGAGCGCGAAAAACAATGCAGCGCGAGCAGCACCTGCTCGCCGCCCGACAGCGTCGGCGGCTTGCGCGCCGCAAAGGCCGCGACATCGAGCGCGTCGAACGCGGCGTGCGCCGGCGCGCTCGCGCGGTAGATCGCGATCTCGTCCGCGACCGTTGCGGAGAGGCCGGAGAGCGCGCCTTCCGCATAGGGGCCGGCGAAGAACGCCGGCGCGCGCGCCTGCAGCCGCGCGGTCAGTGCCCCGCTGCGGCCGGAGAAGTTTGCGCCGGCGATGAGCGTGCGCATCAGCGCAGCCCGATCGCCGCGACGAGGCAGGCAAGTCCTACGGCGCCCCACGCAAGGTCGGCTACCGCGAGCCGCGGCGCCGGTGCGGCGAGCGTGCCGTCGAGCCGCGCGAGCGTGTCCTCGACCGGCCACTTGTCGCGCGTGCGCGCGATCGCGATCACCACCACGGTGAGCCACACGGTCTGCACCAGCAGCCAGCCGTGGCGCAGGTTGCGCCAGGAAAACTGCCGCGTGATCAGCCCGCCGGCGATCAGCGCGGTGCGCGCGCGGTCGACCGCGTGCAGGATCGTCTCGGTGAGCGAGAGGGTGAGCACCAGAAGCTTCTTCACCAGCGCGGGCGCGCTCAGCGCGCGCACGAAGGCGAGCGGCGTCCAGCCGGCGAAATGCAGGAACAGCGCCTGGATGGCGAACGCGATGGTAAACAGCCGCAGCGACACCAGCGCGGCGTAGAGCGCGGCGGCGCCGCGCGAGCCCTCGAGGCCGGCGGCGATCTCGTGCGGCGCGCGTCCGACGATGCCGACCCATACCAGCGCCATGAACGCGACGAGCGGCGCCACGATGCCGGCGGACCAGGCAAGCGCCGTGACGATGCTGCGCCGGCTCGCGAGCGCGAACGCCAGCAGCAGCACCAGGATGACCGCGAGGCTCGCCGGATTGCGCGCCGCGACGGTCGCCGCGACCGCGGTGAGGCCAAAGGCGATCGCGCCGTTCGGCGTCATCGCGTCGCGGGCTGCGGGCGCTGCAGCATGGCGATGAACTCGCGCGGCGTCGCGCGGTAGAGCAGGGCGGCGAGCAGCACCTGCAGGGTCTTGTCGACCGGCTCGGTGGTCAAGCCGGCGAACAGCGCGGCGTTGAGCAGCTGCTCGCCGGTCTTGAGGAAGAACGCCACCACGAAGGCGCTGCCCGAGCCGGTGACGCCGCCGAACAGATAGACCACCACCGGCGCCGACACGATCGCGACCACGATCCCGGTGGTGACGCCGTACACGATCACGCTGGCGAAGAAGCGCAGCGGCGCGGGCGGCTGCGCGCGGAACGTGCCGGTCGCGCGCGCGGTGAGCAGCGCCGAGACCAGCACGATCGCCAGCACCGAGAAGGCGAACCACGGCAGGAACGGGTTGATCACCAGTCCGCTCAGGATGATGCCGATCATCCCGGCGATGAAGGCGCAGCAGATCGCCGCGCCGCGGTCGGGGAAGATCAGCAGCGCGCACAGGATGGTGCCGATGGAGTCGAGATAGATCGGCAGCTTGACCAGGTAGACGATATTGCCGATCGCAAAGTTGAGCGCGGCGCAGAGCGCGATCGCGACCAGCCGCGGTGTCGTGAACATGCCTTCCCCCGATCCGGCGGCGAATTAGACCACAAGGCGGGGAGCGGACAAGCGGAATTGGCTGCCTTGACAGGGCGGAACGCGCGCGAAACAACGCGGGCCGTGAGCGCAACGGATGCCATGTTCCGATTCGCGAGCGTGCTGCGCGTGTTGCTGGCGCTGGCGCTGATCGCCTGCGCGAGCCTCGCCGCCGCCCAGCAGGCGCCGCTCGTCGGCATCGAACCGGTGCGTGCGGCGCTCGACCAGATCGAAGCGCAGGCGCGGCGCGGCGGGCTCGGCGTGCGCGGATTTTCCGACCTGTCGCAGCGCCTTTCGCCGGTGCGCGACGACCTGCGCGACAAGCTCGCCGATCTGGAGCCGCGGCTTGCCGACCTCGACGCGCGGCTGAAGGGGCTCGGCGCCCCACCGGCGCAGGGCGCGCCGGCCGAGGATCCGACGATCGCGGCCGAGCGCGCGCGGCTGGCGCGCCAGCGCGGCGAGCTCGATGCGGCGGTGAAACAGGTGCAGCTGCTGCAGGCGCGCGCCACGCAATTGGCGTCGGCGCTGTCGGACCAGCGCCTCGCGGCTTACGCCGAGACCATGTTCCGCCGCTCGCCCAACGTGCTCGATCCCTACTTCTGGCGCGACGCGATCGCGGCGCTGCCGGAGGAGAGCGAGCGTCTCGCCGGCTTCGTGCAGGACTGGATCGCGCATGCGCGCGACCGCGCCGGCCCCGCGCGCGTCGCGTCGGCCGCGCTCGCGCTCGCCGGGCTGCTGGCATTCGCGTTCGGCGCGGTGCGCTGGTGGCGCCGCCGCGCCGTGATCGCGCGCATCGGCGCGCGCTACGGCATGGCGCTCGCCTCGCTCGCGGTGTTCCTGCGCCGCGCGCTGCTCGCGCCCGCCGCCGTGCTGGTGCTGTCGGAATTGCTCGACCAGTTCGAACTGGTGCCGCCGGCGGCCGCGCGCCTCGTCGCGGGACTTGTGTTCGGCACCGCGATCGCCGCGCTGGCGCGCGCCGCCGCCACCAGCGTGCTCGCGCCCGACGACCCGCCGCGCCGCCAGGTCGGCTTCGACGACGCCTCGTCGCAATGGCTCTCGGCGCATTTGGTGTGGGGCGCGCGGCTGTTCGGCCTGTTCATCGTGCTGCGCGCGCTGCATCGCACGATCGGCGGACCGGAGGTGGTCGACGTCGCGATCCGCATGCTGTTTTCGATCTCGATCATCGCGATGCTGGTGCATCTGCTGGTGCGCGAACGCGAGGTGGACGAGGCCGAGCCGCAGCGCCGCATCCCCGGCATGCGGCTGCTCGCTTGGGCGGTGGTGGCGCTGATCGCCGGCGCGCTGCTGGCGGGCTATGCGCGCTTTGCGGCGTTCGCGGCCGGACGCGTGGTGTTCACCGTCACGCTGGTCGCGACGCTCTACCTGCTGCTGATCGTCACCGACGCAGCGATCCATCGCACCATGTCGGCGGACTCGGCGGGCGGGCGCAAGCTCGCGCGCCAGCTCGGGATCGATCCGCGCCGGCTCGAGCTGTTCGGCCGGCTCACCTCGGGCATCGTGCGCGCGCTGTTCGTGCTGGTGGTGATCGCGCTCGCGATCGGACGCTGGGAGGTCGCGGCGGGCGACCTGATCGAGGCGGTCAAGGGCGTCGCGTTCGGCATCCGCGTCGGCGAGTTCCAGCTTTCGTTCGGCGCGGTGTTCGGCGCGATCGTGTTCTTCGTCGCCATGGTGGCGCTGACGCGCCTGGTGCAGCGCTGGCTCGACAAGGAGGTGATGCCGCACACCGCGATCGAGCCGAGCCTGCGCCTCTCGATCGTGACGATCATCGGCTATGTCGGCTTCATCATCGCGGTGGTGCTCGCGCTTGGGCAGATCGGCATCGACCCGCAGAAGATCGCGCTGGTGGCGGGTGCATTGTCGGTCGGCATCGGCTTCGGGCTGCAGTCGATCGTGTCGAACTTCGTCTCCGGATTGATCCTGCTGGCCGAGCGGCCGATCCGCGTCGGCGACCAGATCGTGGTGAAAGGTGACGAAGGCTTCGTGCGCCGCATCAGCGTGCGCGCGACCGAGATCGAGACCTTCGACCGGGCGAGCGTGATCATCCCGAACTCCGAGCTGATCACCGGCGTGGTGAAGAACTGGACCCACTCGAACACGCTCGGGCGCATCAACATCAAGGTCGCGGTGTCCTACGACTGCGATCCCGAGCAGGTGATGGAGATCCTGAAAGACTGCGTCGCCGGGCATGCGGGCGTGCTGCAGCAGCCGCCGCCGAACGTGATGCTGACCGAGTTCGCGGCGAGCGCGCTCACCTTCGAGATCTTCTGCATCGTTCCGAACCTGTCCGACCGCGGGCGGATCAAGAGCGACATCCACATCGCGATCCTGCGCGCCTTTCGCGCCGGCGGGATCGACATGACGCCCCCGCAGGACGTGCGGCTGATCCGCCAGGACGGGCCGGCGTAAGGCCCAACTTCGCCGCATTCATCTTTCAGTTACCATTTCACGGCGTTATCGCAGCCGACAGGGTTTGGGGACGACTTATGACCGGCGCGCTGATTGCCGACTGCCTGCTGCGGATCGCGGCCGCGCTGGCGCTGCTCGGGATGTCCGGCTGCGCCGGTCCCGATGCGCCGCCGCCGTCCGGCCAGCCGAGCTTCTATCGCAACCTGGCTGAAGGCGGGCAGCTCGACCCCGCGGCGGCGCAGTCGATGATCTCCGGATACCGCGCCAACAACGGGCTCGGCGGCGTGACGCTCGATCCGGCGCTGATGAAGCTTGCCGAGGAACAAAGCCGCCTGATGATCGCGCGCGACAAGCTCGACCATAACGTCGGCAAAGGCTTCCAGCAGCGCATCAAGGGCTACGATGCCAAGGTCGCGGTCGAGAACATCTCGGCCGGCTATCACACGCTCGCCGAGGCCTTCTCGGGCTGGCGCGATTCCCCGCCGCACCGCGCCAACATGCTCAAGACCGGCGTGACCCGCATGGGCATTGCGGCGATCTACTCGCCGCGCTCGAAATACAAGGTGTTCTGGACGCTGATCCTGGCGACGCCGGACGACCGGCGGGGGTAGCTCTAAACCTCATGCTGAGGAGGCGCGAAGCGCCGTCTCGAAGCATGGCCCAAAGCGACAGAGTGCGCGTGCCATCCTTCGAGACGCACCGCTGCGCGGCGCTCCTCAGGATGAGGAGTTGAGCATCCCGAACATCTCTTTCCCGTATTCCTTGCGTGCATCCGCCCACAGCGGCGCGACCGCCGTGGCGAACTGTGCGTGCTGGTCCGCCGTCAGCTCGGCGATGTCGCAGCCTTCGTCCAGGAGCGCCTCGCGGGCGCTGACGTCCTCCTCGATCGCAAGCTCGCGCTGATACGCGACCGCGGCGGTGACCGCCGCGCGCATCGCCTCCTGCAGATCCTGCGGCCACGCCTCGAACGACTCGCGATGCAGGAAAATGGGCCGCGAGATGTAGAAGTGGTTCGTCACCGTGTGGAACTTGTGAAACTTGTGCACGTGATAGGTCACCGTGTTGGCGAACGGGTTCTCCTGCGCGTCGATCGTGCCCGCCTTGATGGCGGCGATCGCCTCGGTCAGGTCCCAGCGCAGCGGCACCGCGCCGAGCAGCGCGAAGGTGCGCGCCTGCACCTCGCTCGGCAGCACGCGGATGCGCATGCCCTCGAGGTCCGCCGGCGTGTGGATCGGCCGCAGCCGGTTCGAGATCTGGCGGAAGCCGTTCTCGAACCAGCCGAGGATGCGGTAGTTCACGCGCGCCTCGATGCTGCGTGCGAGACATGCCCCGAGCGCGCCGTCCATCGCGCCGCGCGCCTGGTCGCGCGCCGAGAACAGGAACGGCAGGTCGACGAAGCCGAGCTCCGGCACGCGGTCGGTCAGGTAGCTTGACGACTGGTAACCGAGCGTCAGCACGCCGCTCTCGACCAGCCACAGGATCTCCTCGGCGCGGTAGCCGAAATCCATGATGTTCCAGACGTACTTGACGTCGATGCGGTCGCCGAACTGGCGCACCAGCCGGTCGCCGATGAACTTCAGCGATTTGGAAAAACCGGTGGTGGCGGGCCCGTAACCCCCCATGCGGATCTGGATCGGCGTCATGTCCTGTTCCCGTTTGCCGCGGCGTGCTTAGCAAATCCGGTTCCGCTCGTCTCCGTCCCCGACTTGATCGGGGACGGGAATGAGCGGAGCGGGCTATAGACCGGTGCCATACGGCTCTTTAGGGTCGCGCCGCCGGGTCCATCATGCTTCCCAACATCCGCAACTACGAACAGCTATACGGCGAATTCCGCTGGCCGGAGCCCGCGCGCTACAACATCGGCGTCGATGTCTGCGACCGCTGGGCCGCGCAGGAGCCGGGCCGGCTCGCGATCCTGAACGTGCGCGCCGACGGCCGCACCGAGGAGATCACGCTACGGCTGGCTGCGCGAGACCTCGAACCGGCTCGCCAATGCGCTTGCGCGCCCACGGCATCGCGCGCGGCGACCGCGTCGCGATCCTGCTGCCGCAGGCGCCGGAGGTCGGCGGCCGGCGCATATCGCGATCTACAAGCTCGGCGCCATCGCGCTGCCGCTCGCGATCCTGTTCGGCGTCGATGCGCTGGCCTACCGGCTGCAGAATGCCGGCGCGAAGGCGGTCATCACCAATGCGCAAGGGCTGGCGAAGCTCGCCGAGGTCGCGCGACCGCGCTGCCGGAGCTCGCGCTGGTGCTCTCGATCGACGGGCCGGGCGAGGGCGCGCTCGGCTTGCACGAGACGATCGCGCGCGCGTCCGATCAGTTCACGCCCGCCGACACCGCGCCGACGATCCGGCGCTGATGATCTACACCTCCGGCACCACCGGCCAGCCCAAGGGCGCGCTGCACGCCCATCGCGTGCTGCTCGGCCATCTGCCCGGCGTCGAGATGCCGCACGAATTCTTCCCGCAGCCGGGCGACCGGTTCTGGACGCCGGCCGACTGGGCCTGGGCCGGCGGCCTGCTCGACGTGCCTGCTGCCGAGCCTGCATTACGGCGTGCCGGTGGTGGCGCGCCGGTTCGAGAAGTTCGATCCGGAGGAGGCCTTCGCGCTGATGGCGCGAGCACGGCGTGCGCAACGCCTTCATCCCGCCGACCGCGCTGCGCATGCTGCGCTCGGCGCCGAATCCGCGCGGGCGCCACGACTTCAGGCTGCGCACGATCGGCTCCGGCGGCGAGGCGCTCGGCGCCGAGACCTACGAATGGGGCCGCGACGCGCTCGGGCTCACGATCAACGAGTTCTACGGCCAGACCGAGTGCAACCTGGTGCTCGTCGTCCTGCGCCGGCGATCGGCGTGTCGAAGCCGGGCGCGATCGGCAAGCCGGTGCCGGGCCACGCCGTCGCGGTGATCCGCGCCGACGGCCGCGCGCCGACGCCGGGCGAGACTCGGCCAGATCGCGGTGCAGCGGCCCGATCCGGTGATGTTCCTCGAATACTGGGGCAAGCCCGAGGCGACGCGCGAGAAGTTCATCGGCGACTGGATGACGACCGGCGACCAGGGCGTCGTCGACGAGGACGGCTACGTCACGTTCGTCGGCCGCGACGACGACGTCATCACCTCGGCCGGCTATCGCATCGGCCCGGGCGAGATCGAGGACTGCCTGATCAGGCATCCGGCGGTGGCGCTCGCCGCCGTGGTCGGCAAGCCCGATCCGGTGCGCACCGAGATCGTCAAGGCCTTCGTCGTGCTCAAGCCGGGGCATCGAGCGCAGTCGACGCGCTCGCCGCCGAGATCCAGCGATTTCGTGCGGACGCGGCTGTCGGCGCACGAATATCCGCGCGAGGTCGCGTTCATCGACGCGATGCCGATGACCACGACCGGCAAGATCATCCGGCGGCTGTTGCGGGATCGGGCGTAGCTTTTCTTCCGCTCGTCCCCGCGAAAGCGGGGACCCAGTTCTTATCCAGTTCCTTGGCCCTGGATTCCCGCTTGCGCGGGAATGAGCGGAGAGGGGGGTTACCCGCGGAAATCGCGCACGCGCTTCGCGCTCGCGATCAACGCGCGGCGCAGCGTCTCGAGGTGCCGCGCCATGCGGAATTGCCCCATCATGGCGGCGCTCGGCGCGACCAGCAGATCCGCCAGCGCGAGCCGCTCGCGCCAGAGATGATCGATCATCGGGTGATCCGCGGTGGCGCAGCTGTCGGTGCGCGCGATGGCCGCATCCGCCAGCAGGCTTTCGGTGACGTCGAGGGTGAGCTGCACGCCGGGCGACGCACGCGCCACGCTCTCGTCATAGGCGATCTTCCACAGCCAGGCGGTATCGCCGGCGCGCAGCGTGATCGTCGCGGCGAGCGCGCGACCGTGCTGGGTCAGTCGATCGATGCGCACGCGATCCTCGGCGGCAAGCGCGGTCAGCGCCTGGCGCATGAACGTGCTGATCGCCGGATGCGCGATCGCGGCACTGTGGCGGCGCCCCTTCCAGCCGGCGGCTTCCAGGTTGAGGAATTCGTCCAGCGCCCTGCCGACGGCGTTTCCGCGCGCCGTCTCGACAGCAACCTTGCCATGGTCGGCGAGCCTGCGGCGCTGGCGGCGCAGCTCCTTGCGCTTCTTGTGCGCGACGTGATCGAGATAGTGGACGCGGTCGCCGCCGGGCGCGAGCAGCGCGCGTGCGTGCGCGCCGTAGCTTTCCATCGCTCCGCCGCGCCGCAGCAGGACGCGCGACAGCGCCGCCGCGAACGCGCCGCCGGTCGCGATCAGCGGCAGCATGAGCAGCGTGCCGTTTGCCTCGGCATGATCGAGCAGGCCGATGATCGCCGCGTCCGCCTCGTCGCGATCGACCAGCGGCGTGCCGAACGGCGCGTAAGGATGGGTCCAGCCGGTGAACGTGCCGAGCACGCCGTAGCGGCGCTCGATCCGCGCCGGGAACAGCCCGATCAGGTTGCCGGACTTGGACCAGACCAGCAACAGCGCCGGGCGCGCCGAACACCGGCGCTGCGGCAAGCGCGAACGCCGGATCGTAGAAGACATTGGGCTCGAGCGCGCGCGTGAGGAGGTCGCGCCACGCGTCGCGCACGGCCTCGTGGGCGATCAGGGGTTTCCATTCGACGCGGGCCGGCGCCACGCGGCGCGGCGCCTCGTCGGCGCGGTCTCGCGCCAGCGCGATCGGCGCGGCGCCCGCGGGCGTCATGGCGCGGCGCGGCTTTTCGGCCGCCAGATGAAGACGTGCAGGCCGAGGCGTTTCTTCGTCACCGCATAAAGCAGGACGGCTTCGACGATCATCGCGCCCGAGGTCGCGACCGCCGCGCCGGCGACGCCGAACAGCGGAATCAGCGCGACGCACAGCGCGATGTTCGCCGCGAAGGCCGAGGCGTAGACGAACGCGCAGGCGCGCTGCTCGCCGACCATGTTGAGCAGCCGCTCGACCGGGCCGACGGTGGCGCGCGCCAGCAGGCCGACCGCCAGGATGAACATCAGCACGTAGCCGTCGACGAATTGCGGGCCGAACAGCCACAGGATCGGCTTGCCGAGCGCCAGGATGACGACCGTGGCGGCGAGCGAAGGCCAGAACGTCCAGCTGATCGAGTCGGCGAGAAATGCCGAAAGCTGCGTCTGGTTGCCGGCGACATGATACTCGGTGAAATTGTGCGCGGTCGCGGCCGACACCGAGAACGACACGAAGGCGACCAGCGCCAGGGTCTTCGCCGCCGCGTAGTAGACCGCGACTTCCTCCGGCGAGCGGTATTGCCGCAGCAGCAGCACGTCGGCATGCGTAAGCAGCAGGTAGAAGCCCTCGACCATGAAGATCGGCAGCGAGGCGGCGAGCCAGGCGCCGGCGCTGTAGGCCTTCGGGCCCGGCTCGATCTTCCTGGCGAACCGCCGGTTCATCGCGATGGTCTGGCCGATCACCGTGACCCAGGTGGTGGCGACCGCGGCGAGCATCGCGGTCGAGGCGTCGGTCGGCAGCTTGAGCCAGTAGGCCGCGCCCATCGCGCCGATCAGCAGCAGCGAGCGGATCACGTAAGGCGGCATCAGCGCGAGGTTGATCCAGTCGTAGGAGCGCGCGATGCCGTCCTGCAGGCGGCCCAGCGTGAACAGCGGCAGGCCGGCGCAGGCGATGTAGAGCGGCATGATCTCGTAGGCATGCAGGTGCGCGCCGAACAGCCACACGCCGAGTGCGGCCGCCGCCGCCCAGGCGGTCGCCATCGCGAGCACCAGCCAGCGCGAGCCGGCGAGGAAGCCGCGCAGGATGTCGAGCTGCTTCTTGCCGGTGTATTCCGGGATGAAGCGCTGCGCGCCGGTCGCGATGCCGAGATCGACCAGGCCGCCGATCAGCAGCACCCAGGTCCAGACGTAGACATAGACGCCGAATTCGAACGAGCCCATCCAGCGCGCAAACAGCACCTGGGACACGTAGAGCAGCGCCGCGCTGGCGACGCGGATGAGGAAGGCGGCGGCGGCGCCGCGCTGCGCGCGCGAGGTGTCCGAATGATCGTTGAGCCAGCCGCGCACGGCGGCGGCAAGGCGCGCCGTGAACAGGCCGGGTTCCGTGCCGTCGGTGCCGGTGAACGCCACGCTTTGCCTCGCGCAAGTCTGGGGAATGACACCTAGCAACAGGTGCTTAACTTTCGGTTGGGGTGCCGGGGCAAATGAAAGGGAGATGAATGGAAGATAAAGGCTTTATCGAACAATGCGTTAGGCGGCCGCCGGCGGCCCCGGCTCTCCGCCGTCTTGGCCGGGCTTGTCCCGGCCATCGCGACAAGGAAGGCACGACGCGGCCCTCAGCGGGATGCACGCCCGTGATTGTGTAACGCCGCCTGCGCTTCCTATATCGGAGGCATGAGCGCGAGCTGCGGACACACCACGACCTTCGAGGGCCTGTCGGCCGACTACCGCCGGCGGCTGTGGGCGGTGATCGCCATCAACGCCGCGATGTTCCTGGTCGAGATGAGCGCGGGCGCGCTGTCCGGCTCGCAGGCGCTGCAGGCCGACGCGCTCGACTTCTTCGCCGACGCCGCCACCTATGGGCTCAGCCTCGCGGTGATCGGATCGGCGTTGCGCGTGCGCGCGTGGGCGGCACTCGCCAAGGGCCTCAGCCTCACCGTGATGGGCCTGTGGGTGTTCGGTTCGACCGCCTACCACACGCTTGTCCTTGGGGTTCCTCGCGCGGACGTGATGGGCATCGTCGGCGTGCTGGCGCTGGTGGCGAACCTTGCGAGCGTGCTGCTGCTGGTGCGCTACAAGGACGGCGACGCCAATGTACGCTCGGTGTGGCTGTGCTCGCGCAACGACGCGATCGGCAACCTCGCGGTGATGATCGCGGCGCTCGGCGTGTGGGGCACGGCGACCAAATGGCCGGACCTCGCCGTCGCCGCCATCATGGCGGGACTGTTTCTCTATTCGTCGGCGCAGATCCTGCGGCAGTCGTTGCGCGAGTTGCGCGGCGAGCCCGCGGTGCACGGCCACGGGCATGGTCACGCACATTGAACTGCGTCATGGCCGGGCTTGTCCCGGCCATCCCGATGAAGCGGGCAGTGCTGCGGACTGCATCAACCCTTGAAGCCGCCGCCATCGAGAAACGCCTGCTCCTCCGCCGTCGTCTCGCGTCCGAGCATCACGTTGCGATGCGGGAAGCGGCCGAAGCGGCGGATGATGTCGCGGTGCTCCTCGGCGTATTTCAGGTTGGCATCGCCGGCCGCGCGGTAGAGCTCGACGCAGCGCAACTGGTCGGCGAGATCCTCCGAGTGCATGAACGGGAGAAACAGGAAGCTGCGGTCCTCCGCCGGCAGATCCTGGTCGTAGCCACGCTTCAGCGCGCGGTTGGCGGCGGCGCGCGCCAGCGGGTCGCCTTCGAACGTGCGCGCCTGGCCACGGAACATGTTGCGCGGAAACTGATCCAGCACGATCACCAGCGCGAGCGTGTCGTCGGCGGAATCTTCCCACGCGGACAGCTTGCCGGCGACGCCCGCCTCGTAGGTGGCTAGGAATTTGTCGCGGATCTCGGCGTCGAACGCGTCGTCGCGCTTGAACCATTTGTCCGGCCCGGCGTCGCGCCAGAAGGCGAGCACGTCGGCCGGTGAGGCGATCTTTCCGCTCATGTGGTGTCCTCGCGGGCAGCATTGTGCAATCGGCGCCGGAAGTCGAGAGTGGAACCCGCAGGCGCTTGCTCGTGGTGGAACCTGTCCCGGCCCGATCCCGGGAGGCAAGGTGCCGGCCTCGGCGAAGATGCGCGGGTCACACCGCCGCGTGACGGAGCGCCGCTAGCGCAGATGATCCGCGCCGCCGAACGGCATCAGCGGGTTGTCGGCCAGCGCGGCGCGGTCCGGCCTGTACCGGCGCGACGCCGAGGAACGCGTCGAACAGATCCTCGATCGCGCGCGGCGCGATGTCGCTCACGATGAACACCAGCCGCGTGCGGCGGTCGGCGTCCGGCCACGCCGGCAGCGTGACCGGCGGATGGAAGACGTGCTGCACGCCGTGGATCACGATCGGCTTGTCCGGCGTCTCGGCGAGCTTCACGATGCCCTTGAGCCGCAGCAGGTTCGGCCCGTGCAGCGAGCGCAGCAGGTCGAGGAACATCTCGAACGCCGCACGGGATGGTCTCGCGCGTCGCCAGCGTGAAGGCGCGGATGCGGTCGTCGTGGCGGTTGACGTCGTGATGGTGGTGATGATGCGTGCGCGTAGGCTTCCTCGGCGAGCCAGCGCGTCACGTCGGGAATTTTCGCGCCGGATCGTAAAGCCCGCAGTCGAGCAGCTGCGCCACGCCCGCGTCGTTCGCGCGTCGAGGACCGGCGCCGCCGGATTGAGCGCGCGCAGGCGATCGCGCAACGCGGCAAGCGCCGCACGGCTCTCCGGCGCATCGATCAGGTCGGTCTTGGTCAGCACGATGCGGTCGGCGACCGCGGCCTGCTTCACCGCTTCGTGCATGCGCGTCGAGCGTCGCCGCGCCGTTGACCGCATCGACCACCGTCGACGACGCCGTCGAGGCGGATAGCGCAGCTGCAGATAGGGATGCGCCATGATCGGTCTGCAGCACCGGCGCCGGATCGGCGAGGCCGGTGGTCTCGATGACGACGCGGCTGAAGCGCATGCGGCCGTTGTCGAGCTCGCGCAGCAGGTTCTCCAGCGCGTCGACGAGATCGCCGCGCACCGTGCAGCACAGGCAGCCGGTCTGCAGCAGCATCATGTCGTCGCTCGACATGCTCGACCAGCAGGTGGTCGAGGCCGATCTCGCCGAACTCGTTGATGATGACGGCGGTGTCGGCGAGCGCGGGATCGTGCAGCAGGCGGTTGAGCAGCGTGGTCTTGCCGGCGCCGAGAAAGCCGGTGAGCACGGTGAGCGGGATCGGCGGAACCGGGCCGCGCGGCCGTTCCGCCGCGCTCATTGCTGCTTGGTCGGTTTCGCCGCGCCGTTCCGGGTTTCGGCGGTCTTCTTCGGCTCGGGCTTCTTCGGCTCCGGCTTTTTGGCTTCCGACTTCTTGGCTTCAGGCTTGGCGGCGTCGGTCTTCTTCCGCGCCGCCGCCTTCGGCTTCGCGGCCGGCGCGGCAGCGGCCGCCGGGTTCGACGCAGGCTTTGCTTCGGCCGACGCCGAGCGAAGCGGTTGCCCGGTGCGCGCAGCCCGGGCGACAGGTTGAAGCCGGCCGACGCGTTCACGGTCTTCGGCTTCTCGTCCGGCTTGCCTTCGGCGGTATCCGTCGCGCCGCCCTTGCGGCGCTTGGTCGCCGCGAGCTGCGTCGCCACCGCGTCGCCGCGCGCCGGTCCGATGTAGACCGTCACCGGCACCAGGCCTGCAACGGCCCGAGGATCGGCCCGTGCACCTTGCGCTCGCGCAGGCTGTTCGCCGTCATGGCGAACGCAGAGCTCTGGTCGACGTCGCTGCTCGCCTGCACCGGATCGTCCTCGTCTTCCTCTTCCTGCGCCGGGCGCTTGCGTCCCTTGCCGCACATCTCGTCGCGCAGGTTCGGCGGCGCGGCGGCGATCGGCTGCAGCGCGTCGACGGTGCCGAGCGAGGGCGTCAGCCACGACAGGCCGCCGGACGGCGAAGCCGCGCTCGAACAGCTGCGCCGCCTTCTCGCGCGCGCACTGCCGGCGACGGCGAGCCGAGCACCACCGCGATCAGCCGCTTGCCGTTGCGCGTCGCGGTCGCCACCAGGTTGAAGCCGGAGGCGCAGATGAAGCCGGTCTTCATGCCGTCGGCGCCGGGATAGCGGCCGATCAGCGTGTTGTAGTTGCGCATGACGCGCTTGCCGAACTGGATCGACGGGATGTGCCAGTAGAAATCGTATTCCGGAAACTCGCGTCAGGATCGCGCGGGCGAGGATCGCCATGTCGCGCGCCGAGGTGATCTGCTCGTCGGCCGGCAGGCCGTTCGGATTGACCCAGTTCGACTGCGTCATGCCGAGGCGCGCGCGAGGCGCGTTCATCACGTCGGCGAAGCCCTCGACCGAGCCGCGAGACGCCTTCGGCGAGCACGACCGCCATGTCGTTCGCCGACTTCACCATCAGCATCTTGAGCGCGTTGTCGAGCGTGACCTGGTGCCGGCCTTGAAGCCCATCTTGGACGGCGGCTGCGCGGCCGCGTTGCGGCGAGACGGTGAGCAGCGTGTCGAGCGTGAGACGCCTGTCCTTCGACCGCCTGCAGCGTCGACATAGGTCGTCATCAGCTTGGTGATCGAGGCCGGATACCAGGGCATCGTGGCGTTCTCGGCGTGCAGCACCTTGCCGGTGTCGGCTTCGACGAGCAGGATGCGCTTCGGCGCGCACGGGCGCGCGCCGATCAGGCCGATTGCGAGGATGGCGACCGCGAGGGCCACGCTGCGGCAGGATCGGCGATCGGCAAATGGCGGCATCGCGGTCCGGTTCGGTTCGACGGGCCTCGAAGGAACGCGGCGGTTCCACGGTGTCAGGCGGTGCTGATTCGCTATCTAAACCGAACGCGGCTGGAAGGCAAAGAAGCATGTCCGCATGGATGCCCCGCCTTGCTTTCGGGCCGTTAACGTGCTGCACATTCGTTAATGAAAGCGACCAAAGTTCGGCAGAGGAGAAGGCCATGACCGCCTGCATCGTCGGCTGGGCCCATACGCCGTTCGGCAGGCTCGACGGCGAGACCGTCGAGAGCCTGATCGTGCGGGTCGCGACCGACGCGCTCGCCGACGCCGGCGATCGCGCCCGCCGACGTCGACGAGATCGTGCTCGGCCATTTCAACGCCGGCTTCTCGCCGCAGGATTTTACCGCCGTCGCTGGTGCTGCAGGCCTCGCCCGACCTGCGCTTCAAGCGCGCGACGCGCGTCGAGAACGCCTGCGCCACCGGCTCGGCGGCCGTGCATCAGGGACTGCAGCGCGATCGACGCCGAAGGCGGCGCGCATCGTGCTGGTGGTCGGCGTCGAGCAGATGACCACGACGCCGGGCGCCGGAGATCGGCAAGAACCTGCTCAAGGCCTCCTACGTGCGGGAGGAGGCCGACATCGACGGCGGCTTCGCCGGCATCTTCGGCAAGATCGCCGGGCTCTATTTCCAGAAATACGGCGACCAGTCCGACGCGCTGGCGATGATCGCCGCGAAGAACCACAAGAACGGCGTCGGCAATCCCTACGCGCAGATGCGCAAGGACCTCGGCTACGACTTCTGCCGCAACGAGAGCGAGAAGAACCCGTTCGTCGCCGGGCCGCTCAAGCGCACCGACTGCTCGCTGGTCTCGGACGGCGCCGCGGCGGTCGTGCTCGCCGATGTCGAGACCGCGCTGCGGCATGAAGCAAGGCGGTCGCGTTCCGCGCCGCCGCGCACGTGCAGGACTTCCTGCCGATGGCGAAGCGCGACATCCTCAAGTTCGAAGGCTGCACGCAGGCCTGGCAGCGCGCGCTGGCGCAGGCCGGCATCGCGCTCGGCGATCTGTCGTTCGTCGAGACGCACGACTGCTTCACCATCGCCGAGCTGATCGAATACGAGGCGATGGGGCTGGTGCCCGAAGGGCAGGGCGCGCGCGCGATCAAGGAAGGCATGGACGCAGAAGGACGGCAAGCTGCCGGTCAATCCGTCCGGCGGGCTGAAGGCGAAAGGCCATCCGATCGGCGCGACCGGCGTCTCGATGCACGCGCTCTCCGCGATGCAGCTCACCGGCACGGCCGGCGACATGCAGGTGAAGGACGCCAGGCTCGGCGGCATCTTCAACATGGGCGGCGCCGCGGTCGCGAACTACGTCAGCATCCTCGAGCGCATCAAGTAATGTTCAGCGGTGACGCATGATCTGGTCCGAACACCGGTGCCCACCCCGGATAAAGTCCGCGGCAGGCTCTCTCGGGATCATGCGTTGACCTCCCTGCGCGACATCGCGCCGGCGCAGCAGGTGCTCGATGCCGCGCCGCGCGGGCTGCCGATCCCGTGGTGGGCCAAGATCGGCGCCAAGATCGTGCTGTCGCGCGCCGTTCGCAGCTACCGCGCGCGCAAGGCGCTCGGACTGTTCCTGCACGGCAACCTCGACCACAACGTCGCGCAGCATCGCGCCTTCGTGAGCAACGTGCTGGCGCAGCACGCGCGGATCGCGGGCGCCAAGGCCGCGGCACTGCTGGAGCTCGGGCCGGGCAACAGCCTGGGGACCGCGCTGTTTGCGGCCGCGCAGGGTGTCGAGCGCGTGTGGCTCGCCGACGTCGGCGACTTCGCCTCCGCCGACATGGCGTTCTACCGGCGGCTCGCCGCGATGGACGGCAATTCCGTCCGCATCGATTTCACCGGCCGCGCCCCCATGCTGGCGAGTCTCAACGCGACGTATCTGACCGACGGCACGGCGGGACTCGCGGCGATTCCCGACGCCTCGCTCGATCTCATTTTGTCCACCGCGGTGCTCGAACATGTCGGGCGCGCCGACTTTCCGCGGCTCGCGCGCGAGATGATGCGCCTGTTGCGGCCCGGCGGCACCGCCTATCACGAGGTCGACCTGATGGATCACCTCGGCGGCGCGCAGAACAACCTGCGCTTCTCGAACGCGCGCTGGGAGAGCCCGCTGATGGCGAACTCGGGCTTCTACACCAACCGGCTGCGCTGCGCCGAGATCGTGGCGATCATGCGCGAGGCCGGATTTGAAGCCGCGTTGACGCGCGTGGCACGCTGGCGCGCGCCGCCGACCCCGCGCGCGGCGCTCGACCGGCAATTCCGCGCGCTGCCGGACGACGAATTGCTGATCGCCAATTTCGGCATGCTGCTGCGCAAGCCGGCGTGAGCGGCCCGCGAGTGTCCCGTGATCCGCGCGCTAGGTCCCGGCGAGGATAGCGCAAGTTCGACATGTGAGGTTCCAGCTTCCAACGCAGGAGGAGGGATACCGCATCATGCCGAAGCCGATGATTTCCGGCCCATACCGCACGTTCCGCCGCCTCAATCCGGACCAGACGTTCCTCGAATTCGAAGGGTCCACCATCACCATCCCGATGCGCGGCCGGCGGGCCGCGGATGAGCCGTGGATGGAGGACAATATCCAGCTTCAGGCGTTCATGCGGCTCGAAATCTATCGGCCATACACCAGCAATCTCGGTACCCGCGAATTCCAGTTCACCATCCGCGACTGGAATCTCTACGGCAAGAGCCCGATGCTCAACCAGCTCTTCTTCAACGACCCGCGCGGGCGCCCGGTGGAATCAAGCCCACTCGGGACCGTCGACTACGTTCCTGCCGTCGTCACCTTCAACGTCAACAATCACTATCACGTCGCCGTCGACGCCAAGTTCGCGCCGCTGCCGTTCTCGATCTTCGCCAGCGAAAAGCTGATCGAGTTCAACAACCTCACCAGTCATGACCTGCGCATCTGGACGCGCTACCCGGAGCGCGGGCGGGACGACTGGCTCTACTCGCAGCCCAACAACAAGGTTTACTGGCAGCTGGTGCCGGGCGCTGCCGTGGCGAAGACGCCGCTGACCGTTCTGCTGCCCGAAAAGGAGCGCGACAAGGCGGCGAGCTACCTGTTCGTCGTCTTCCACAAGAAGCCGCTGTTTCCGCCGGACAAGGAACGCGGCGAGTTCGACGTCGCGAACGCCTCCGACCTCGCCAACTACCTGCTGGCGGCGGCGGTGATCGATCAGGTCAAGGGGAGCGCGCCCTACACCTGGATCTCGGCCAGAAACCCGTTTCCTGGCCACCGCGGCAATCGCGTCCAGGTCGACGGCAATACCGTCACGTCGTTCCTCTACCGGCCGCGCGACGGCGTTAACATCCGCTTTGCGCTGACCCCCGAGGCGAAAGACCTCAAGCGGCTGCTCGGACTCGTGCAGGACGCCGCCAAGAAGGCGGGCACGAAGGGAATCTCCGGATCGATCGAGATCGCCAGTCCGGCGCGCAGCCTGGGCGCGGCCGACAATGGCCCGGATGTCGGCGAGCCGGTCAACTCCGCCGATTTCCCGGCGCGCATCACCTATGCGATCAACTACAACATCTTCGTCAACAACCGGCAGTTCATCGAGGACCAGGCCGGTATCGCGATCGCGGACGGATGCCTCGAGGTTCCGCCGCGCGACGTCACGGTCGCGTTCGAGAAGATCCACATCGGGCAGGTGGCCGAGCGATTTCTCGAATTCGACAACGGCCATTGCACCGGCATGCACGAGATCAGCGCCGACGATTACGACGCGGGAACGAACTTCTGCCGTTACTGGCGCACGGTCCCGTTGACGGACACCGACGACTGGGGCGCGTTCCGCGACTATGATCCAACTCGGGAATATTAAATCGGCGCAGGCGTCCGCGCCCGCGCGATCACGCGACGGCGCGGCGCGCGTCGGCACGATCGCGGTCGTGCTGCGGCTGTCGGCGATCGTGGTGCTGACCGGCGCCAGCGCCATCGCGGCGCTGCCGCGTGTCCTTGCCGCGATGGTGATGCGCGACACCGCGCGCCGCGACGCGCGAATCGGCGCGGCGGCCGCGGCGTGCGCGCAGCGGCTCGGCCCGCTCTTCGTCAAGCTCGCGCAGATGCTGAGCTATCGCGCCGACCTGCTGCCGGCCGCGATGCTGCCGCCGCTCGCGGTGCTGCAGGATCGCGTGTCGCCGCCCGGTCGCGGAGAGGCGCGGCGCGCGATCGAAGCCTCGCTCGGGCGGCCGGTGGGCGAGCTGTTCGCATCCTTCGAGGACGCGCCGATCGCCTGCGGCAGCGTGGCGGTCGTGTGCGCGGCGGTGACCCGCGAGGGTTCGCGCGTGGCGGTGAAGGTGGTGCGGCCGGGCGTGGCGCGCAGGATTGCGCGCGACCTCGCGTGCCTGCGCCGGATTGCCGCGCTGGCGGCGCGCTCGCGCGTCGCGCGCGGGATTCCACTGGTCGAGACCTTCGATCTCCTCGCCGCGATGATTGCGGCGCAGACCGACATGGAGGCCGAAGGCCGGCAACTGGCGCATTTTCGCGCCCTGCTCGCGCGCCGGCCGGGTGTGTCGGTGCCGGCGCTTTATCCGGCGCCGGCGAGCCGCGACGTTCTGGTCATGGAGCGGATCGACGACGCGCAACCGCTGACCGCCGCCGGCCTGCCGGATTCCGCTTTCCGCCGCGCCGCCGACAGGATCCTCGATGCGCTCTACACGATGATCTTCACCGGGACGTTCATCAATTGCGATCTCCATCCGGGCAACATCCTGGTGCGCGAAGATGGATCGGTGACGATGCTCGATGCCGGCCTGGTCGCCCGGCTCGACGATTGCGACCGGCGCTGCTTTCGCGACTTCTTCCTGGCGCTGGCGGTCGGCAATCCGGTCCAGTGCGCGCAGGCGATCCGCGCCTCGGCGCGCTTCGAACCGGCGGACTTCGATGCGGGCGCCTTTCAGCGCGATGTCGATGCGCTGGTCGGCGCCTACAGTGGGCGGCGTGCCGGCGACTTCCTGGTTGCCGAGTTCGTCTACGCGGTATTCCGGCTGCAGCGCCGCCATCGGCTGTTCGGGGCACCCGGATTTGCCGCCGCGATCTGGGCGCTCGTCGTGTTCGAAGGGCTGGTGCGGCACCGCTATCCGGAGCTCGATTTCCAGGCGGCCGCGCGCCCGTTCATGGTCGGCGCGATGCTCGAGGGGCTGCGCGTGCATTCCGGCGGCTGACACCAGACCGGCACCTACCGTGCGGGCGGCGCGATCCGCTGCGCTGACGCCGGCGCCCGCGTCAGGCCGGCTCCGGCGCGGCTTCCTCGGCCGGCAGCAGCTCCGGCTTGACCGGCTCGGCCGCGAGGAACTGGGCCTGGGCCAGATCGGCGAAGCGTCCGCCTTTCGCCACCAGCTCGTCGAAGGTGCCGCTCTCGATCACGCGGCCCTGGTCGAACACCATGATGCGGTCGGCGTTGCGCACGGTGGCGAGGCGATGCGCGATCACGAAGGTGGTGCGGCCGCGCATCACCTCGTCGAGCGCGGCCTGCACCTTGCGTTCGGTGGTGGCGTCGAGCGAGCTCGTCGCCTCGTCGAGGATCAGGATCGGCGGATCCTTCAGCAGCGCGCGCGCGATCGACAGGCGCTGCCGCTCGCCGCCCGAGAGCGCGCGTCCGCGCTCGCCGACATTGCCGGCGAGACCTTGCGGATGACGCACGATCAGCTCGGTCGCCTGCGCGCGTTCGGCCGCCTCGCGCAACTGCTCGTCGGTCGCGTTCGGATTGCCGACAAGGAGGTTGTCGGCGATCGAGCGGTTGAACAGCAGGGCTTCCTGATAGACCACGCCGATGTTCTGGCGCAGCCCGGCGAGCTTCATGGCGCGGATGTCCATGCCGTCGATCTTGATCGCGCCCGACTGCGGATCGAAGGCGCGATGCAGCAGCGCGAGCGCGGTCGACTTGCCGGCGCCGGTGGTGCCGACAAACGCCACGGTCTCGCCCGGCAGCACCGTGAACGAGAGATCGGCCACCGCGGCGCGCTTGCCGTCATAGGAGAACGACACGTCGGAGAACTCGATCAGTCCGCGCACGCGGCCGGGGTCGACCGCGTCGGGGCGGTCGCGCACGGTCGGCTCGGTGTCGAGCACGTCGAAGAACTCGCGCAGCCGCGGTGCGTCCATCAGCACACGGTTGGCGAATCCGACGGCCTGCTCGAGCCGCGCGATCAGCAAGGTGGCGAAATTGATGAAGGTGACGATCTCGCCGATGGTCGCCTTGTTGTCGATGTGCAGATAGATGCCGACGATGAAGATCGACAGGATCGTGATGGTGGTCGAGGCGCGGGTCAGCACCGCGATCATCGCCCACCACGAGAGCACCGGCATCTGCGCGGCGAGCAGGCGGTCCACCGTCTGGCGCAGGCCCGACACCTCGGCCTCGACGCGGGCGAAGCCCTGCACCAGCGCGACGTTGCCGAGCGCGTCCGAGGTGCGCTCGGAGAGCGCCGTGTAGTGGGCCTCGACCGAGCGCTGCAGCGTGTCGGTCTTGTACATCACCAGCGCGGTCAACCCGGCGAAGACCACGCACAGGATGATGAGCAGGCCGGCGAGCCGCCAGTTGATGTAGAGCGAGATCGGCAGCAGCACGAGCAGCGAGACGAAGGCCGCGAAATGCTCGCGGAAGAACGAGAGCCACAGCGCCCAGAGCGCATCGACGCCGGTGAGCATCACCTTCAACAGCCGGCCCGAATGGGTGCCGCCATGGAACGAGAGCGGCAATTGCAGCAGGTGCTCGAAGTACATCGTGAGCACGCCCTGCTTGCGGCGGTGTGCGAGGCGATCGGCATGCAGCGCGACCAGCACGCTGCAGCCGATGGTGAACAGGCCGAAGCCGACCCACGCGGCCATCAGCGGCGTCAGGTCGGCCGTGCTGGGCGGCGTCGCGGCCGCCTGCGCCTTCACCAGCGTGTCGATGATCCGCCCGAACAGCACGGGCTCGGCGAACTGCGCGATCGCGAGCGCCAGGTTGGCGAACGCCAGCAGCCAGCCGAGGCGGGCCTCCGGGCCGAGCAGGGTGAGAACGCGGCTGTAAAGTCGGATGAAATTCATCTGTCCGGCGGGCGGGTTAGCGCAGCACTCTAGCGCAAGCAGGACGGCCCGCAATCGCGCGGCCCGCCGTGCTGCCGGCACTGCCGCAGCGTAGCGCACAACAATGCGCGCGGATTTGTTCGGGTTCCATAGCGCCGATTTCGACCTGTCGAAATTGCCCACCGCCCGGATGACGCGCCGTGCGGCGTTTTCCCATGTCGAGCCGGCCTGCTGATCTTGAGATCTATTGCCCTGCGGCGGCGCGATACTTGAGCCGCAGAGGTTTGTCCTGGCACCACCAAGGTAGTGGTTCTGCTTATTGCCCAACTTCGTGGGTTTCTGTACGGCTTTTACCACATTCAACAAACAAAAATGTCCATATATAAGATTGCAGAATCAATAATTAGCAATTTAAAGATGTGCGTGCTCGGACGCGGGCTGGTGGGGCGATGATCAACATTCCGACGGATCTGCTGCGGACGCTGATCGCGGTCATCGATCTGCGCAGCTTCACGCGCGCCGCCCAGTCGCTCGGCATCACGCAGCCGGCGGTGAGCGCGCAGATCAAGCGCCTGCAGCAGACGCTCGGTACTGATTTGTTCGACAAGAGCGCGCCCGGCGTGACGCTGACCGTCAAGGGCGAGATGATGGTCAATTACGCGCGCCGCGTCCTCGCGCTCAACGACCAGATGATCGAGGCGACGTCGCACGGCCCGGCCGCGCAGCTGCGCGTCGGCCTGACCATCGATTACTTCGAAGGCCCGGCGCTGCGTGCGATCGCGGCCTTTCGCGCGGCGCATCCGGAGCTGCATTGCCAGATTCATGCCGCGCACTCGTCGGCCTTGCTGCGCGACCTGCGCCGCGGCGACTTCGACATCGTGCTTGCGGCCTCCGACGGCGAGCAGGCCGAGAGCGCCTACCGGCGCTGGCTCGAGCCGACCGCATGGGGCGGCGCAGCGCCCGGCGCGGCCGGCACCGAGGGTCCGCTGCGGCTGGTGGTGGTGGGGGAGAGCAGCCTGTCGCGCCGCCTCAGCGTTGCGGCGCTGGAAGAAGCCGGCATCGATTACGAGATCGCCTATGTGGGCGGCAGCTTCAGCGGCCTGATCCAGGCGGTCTCGGCCGGGATCGGGGTCGCGTGCTGGGCGCGGCGCCTGCTGCTCGCCTCGGGGCTGCAGGTGCTGGAGAATTCGCCGCGCCTGCCAAAAGTGCCGGACGTGGTGGGCGGCGTCTACCTGCGCCAGGATTCGGATTCGCCGAAGCTGCGCGAGCTCGCCGACCGCATCGTCGAATCGGTCGAGGCCGACTTCGCCTGATCGCGCGCGTTGCGCGCTACCCGCGCTACACGCGCTACCCTTGCGCAAATCCCGAGCGCTGCGCCCAGCCGGTCATGCGCGCCTCCAGCATCGCCATCAGCGCAGTACATCACGATGCCCTCGACCGCGAGCGCGAGCAGGCCCGCGAAGATCAGCGGCACCTGGAACTGCGCCTGCGCCTGCAGCATCAGGTTGCCGATGCCGATAGTTCGACGCCACGCTTTCGGAGATCACCGCGCCGACGAAGGCGAGCGTGATCGCGACCTTCAGCGAGCCGAAGAAGTACGGCAGCGTGCGCGGGATGCCGACCTTGCGCATGATGTCGAGCTTGGAGGCGCCGAGCGCCTTGAGCACGTCCTCGAGCTCGGGCTCGATCGTGGCAAGCCCGGTCGCGACGTTGACGACGATCGGGAAGAACGAGATCAGGAACGCGGTCAGCACCGCCGGAATGAAGCCGATGCCGAACCACAGCACCAGGATCGGCACCACCGCCACCTTCGGGATCGCGTTGAAGCCGATCATCAGCGGATAGACGCCGGCATAGATCGCGCGCGACCAGCCGACCGCAAGGCCGAGCAGCAGGCCGAAGCCGACCGCCATGCGCGAAGCCGACCAGGGTCGTGGAGAGCGTGAACAGCGAGTGCTGGTAGAGCGGCCGGCCAGAAGTCGATCGACCGCCTGGAACGATCGAGCGAAGGCGGCGGCAGGAAGAACGACCGGGATCTTGAAGATGCGGCACGCCGCTTCCCAGACGACGAACAGCGCGACGGTCGCAGAGCCAGGGCGCGAGCGCGGATGGCGAGCGTGGTCTTCATTGCCGCGCCTTCACGATATGCTCGCGCAGCTCGTGCACGATGTCCGGTGAATTGCCGGCGTGAAGGTCACTTCGAGGTCGCGCGGGCGCGGCAGGTCGATCACGCGCTCGGCCAGGATGCGGCCGGGCCGCGCCGACATCACGAACATGCGGTCGGCGAGGAACACCGCCTCGCGCAGGTCGTGCGTCACCAGCACGATGGTGATCTTGCGCGCCGCATGCAGGTCGCGGATCACGCACCACAGCTCCTCGCGCGTGAACGCGTCGAGCGCGCCGAACGGCTCGTCGAGCATCAGCAGTCGCGGCTCGTGGATCAGCGCGCGGCAGAGCGAGGTGCGCTGCTGCATGCCGCCGGACAGCTCCCACGGGATACTTGGCGCCCTGGCCGCGCGAGGCCCGACCGAGGCGAGCAGGTTCTCGGCGCGCGCGACATATTCGGCCTTGTGGCGGCGGATGCGGCTGCGGTGCGGCTCGACGATCTCGAGCGGCAGCAGCAGGTTTTCCAGCGTGGTGCGCCACGGCAGCAGGGTCGGCGCCTGGAACGCCATGCCGGCGATCTTGACCGGCTGGCTGACGACCTCGCCGGCGACCCGCACGGTGCCCTTGAACGGGAACTGCAGCCCGGTCGCGAGCTTCATCAGGGTGGACTTGCCGCAGCCGGACGGTCCGACCACGGCGGCGAACTCGCCGCGCTTCACGTTGATCGAGAGGCCTTCGACCGCGGGCGCGTCGGCGGCGCCGCCATAGGCGTGGCTCACGCCATCGAGCGCGACGAAGGCGTCGGGCATCACCCTGCCTCGCCGCGCGCCGCGAAAGCGGGACCCGACGGCCGATTCCCGCTTGCGCGGGAATGAGCGGAGTCGGTTCACGACGCGCTCAGCTCATGCGGAACGGTCTGCGGTCATCGGCTTGCGGCCTCCGGCCGGCAGGAACGAGGCGTCGAACACGTCGGCTGCCCTTCGGCTTGGCGTTCTTGAACTCGTAGGTCAGCGCGATCTGCTCGATCGACTTGTCGAGCCGGTCGCTGTCGACGCCGCCGAAGCCGTTCGTCTTCACCTCGGGCGTGACGATGTTGTCCTTGAGCGCCATCTGCAGGCGCTCGAGCTCGACGTCCTTCTTGGCGACGTCGTTGCGCTTGAGCACCGAGTCGACCGCGGTGGCGGGGTTCTTGACCGTCTCCTGCAGCCCCTTGACGAAGGCGCGCAGGAAGCCCTTCACGGCCTCCGGCTTCTCGGCGGCGAACTTCGGGTTCACGATGATGGTGTTGCCGTAGAGATTGACGCCGTAGTCGGCCATCAGCAGCACGACGATGTCGTCGGCCGGAACGCCGCGGTCCTTCAGGTTGATGTAGGACGAGAACGAGAAGCCGGTGATGGCGTCGACCTGGCCGCGCTGCGAGCATCGGCTCGCGCACCGGGAAGCCGACGTTCTCGATCTTCACCTTGGAGGCGTCGATGCCGTTCGCCTGGGTGAAGATCGGCCATTGCGCGTAGGCGCCGTCCGGCGGCGGGGCGCCGAGCTTCTTGCCTTCGAGGTCCTTCGGCGTCGACACGCCGCGGCTCTTGCGCCCGACGATCGAGAACGGCCGGCTTGTTGTAGACCATGAACACGGCCTTGATCGGCGTGCGCCGGATTGGCGTCGCGGAACTTGATCAGCGAATTGATGTCGCCGAAGCCCATGTCGTAGGTGCCGGAGGCGACGCGGTTGATCGGCTCGAGCGAGCCGCGCCGCGGTGTCGATGGTGACGTCGAGGCCTTCGGCCTTGAAGTAGCCCTTGTCGATCGCGACCAGGAACGGCGCGGCCGGGCCTTCGAACTTGAAGTCGAGCGAGAATTTGATCGCGGTCTGGGCGCGAGCGCGGCGGTCGCGGCGAGCGCCGATGCGGCGGCGAGAAGCCCGATCCGGCCGAGCCGGAGGAGATCGACTGGCACTGTTCATGTCGCTACCTCTGTCGCCTGTCGCATTCGGGCCGCCCGGCCGAATGCCGCGGGCCTGCCGATGCGCTTCAGCATTTCGCTGCTCAGCAAAGAACATGCCGAATGAAAGAGCAAGGCAGGACCGCCTTGAAGTGCAAGCGGCGCGCCTGCCGCAGGACGGCAGTTCTGCACATCAGAATGCGGCAGTCTGCCGCACGCGGCAGGCAGCGGCCCGCGCCGGCGCTGATAGACTAGAGATAGGCGCGACCCGAGTCGGAGGCCGTCCATGGCGGCGAGCGTCGCGCCGACGTCCGGACGGCGCGAACTGCCGGCCTTCGCCGCGCCCTATGCGCCGCCGGACGAGGAGATCGCGGCGGCGCTTGCTGGCCGCGGCGCCGCGCGCGAGCCGCCGCCGAAGCGCGCATCGACGCGCGCGCCACGCGGCTGGTCGAGGCGATCCGCGCCGCAGACCGGCGGGCTCGGCGGCATCGAGGATTTCCTGCACGCCTATTCGCTCTCGACCAAGGAGGGCCTGGCCCTGATGGTGCTGGCCGAGGCGCTGCTGCGCGTGCCGGACGCCGCCACCGCCGACCGGCTGATCGAGGACAAGCTCGCCGCCGGCGACTGGACGCACGCACGAGGTCAAGTCGAGCGCGCTGCCTGGTCTCGGCCTCGGCCTGGGCGCTCGGCATCACGGCGCGCATCATCCAGCCGGGCGAGACGCCGGAGAACATCGTCGAGAGCCTCGTGCAAGCGGCTCGGCCTGCCGGCGGTGCGCGCCGCGACGCGGCAGGCGATGCGGCTGCTCGGCTCGCATTTCGTGCTCGGGCAGACCATCGAGGAGGCGCTCGGCGCGCGCCGGCGTCGCACCGCGAGTTCCGCTATTCCTTCGACATGCTGGGCGAGGGCGCGCGCACCGCGGCCGACGCCGCGCGCTATTTCGAAGCCTACGCGCGACGCGATCGACGCGATCGGCGCGCGCGCCGGCAACGCGCGCGCTGCCGGACGCGGCCCGGCATCTCGGTCAAGCTCTCGGCGCTGCATCCGCGCTACGAGGCGGTGTCGCGCGAGCGCGTGCTGGCCGAGCTGACGCCGCGCGTGCTCGAGCTCGCGCGCCAGGCGCAAGCGCCACGACCTCAACTTCACCGTCGATGCCGAGGAGGCCGACCGGCTCGAACTGTCGCTCGAGGTGATCGGCGCGGTGCTGCGCCGATCCGTCGCTCGCCGGCTGGGACGGCTTCGGCCTCGCGGTGCAGGCCTATCAGAAGCGCGCCGGCGCGGTGATCGACTGGCTCGACGACGCGGCGCAGGCGCTCGACCGCCGGCTGATGGTGCGGCTGGTCAAGGGCGCCTACTGGGACACCGAGGTCAAGCGCGCGCAGGAGCGCGGGCTCGCCGACTATCCGGTGTTCACCCGCAAGGCGATGACCGATCTGTCCTACATGGCCTGCGTGCGCAAGCTGCTGCGCGGCGCGGCCGCGGCTCTATCCGCAGTTCGCCACCCACAACGCGCTGACCGTCGCGAGCGTGATCGAGGAGGCGGGCGGCGTCGAAGGCTACGAATTCCAGCGCCTGCACGGCATGGGCGAGGCGCTGTACGAGGCGCTGCTCGCCGAGGTGCCGGGCGCGGCCTGCCGGGTCTATGCGCCGGTCGGCGGCCATCGCGACCTGCTCGCCTATCTGGTGCGGCGGCTGCTGGAGAACGGCGCCAACTCGTCGTTCGTCTCGGTCGCCGCCGATCCGACGGTGCCGGTCGACGACGATCCTGCAAGCGGCCGCAGGCCTGGATCGGCGATGCCGCGCACGCGCGCCATCCGCGCATCCCGCTGCCGCGCGATCTCTACGCGCCGGAGCGGCGCAACTCGGCCGGCGTCGAGTTCGGCGATCGCGCGAGCCTCGACGCGCTTGCTGGCGCGAGGTGCAGCGCGCGCCGAAGCGCGCCGCTGTCGACGGCGCGCAGTCGCGCGCGCGACGTGTCTCGCCGATCGACGGCGCGCGTCGGCACGTGCCGAGGCGATGGCGACGCAGCGCGCATGCGGCGCAGCGGTTTCGCGGCCTGGGACGCGACGCCGGTCGACGACGCGCGCCGCGATGCTCGAGCGCGCCGCCGATCTGCTGCGAGGCAGCGCGCGGCGCGCTGATCGCGCTGCTGCAGCGCGAGGGCGGCAAGACGCTCGACGATGCGCGTCGCCGAGGTGCGCGAGGCGGTCGACTTCTGCCGCTACTACGCCGCCGAGGCGCGCCGCGTCGCTGGCGCCGCAGCCGCATGCCGGGCCCGACCGGCGAGACGCAACGAGCTGCGCTATCGCGGCCGCGGCGTGTTCGTCTGCATCAGCCCGTGGAATTTCCCGCTGGCGATCTTCCTCGGCCAGGTCGCGGCGGCGCTCGCCGCCGGCAATGCGGTGGTCGCCAAGCCCGCCGAGCAGACGCCGCTGATCGCCGCCGAGGCGGTGCGCCTGCTGCACGAGGCCGGCGTGCCGGCGAGCGCGCTGCATCTCGTGCCCGGCGACGGCAAGGTCGGCGCGGCGCTGGTCGCCGATCCGCGCGTCGCCGGCGTCGCCTTCACCGGCTCGACCGAGGTCGGCGCGCGCGATCAACCGCGCGCTCGCCGCCAAGGACGGCCCGATCGTGCCGCTGATCGCCGAGACCGGCGGCATCAACGCGATGATCGTCGACGCCACCGCGCTGCCCGAGCAGGTGACCGACGACGTCGTCACCTCGGCGTTCCGCTCGGCCGGCCAGCGCTGCTCGGCGCTGCGGCTGCTGTGCGTGCAGGAGGACGTCGCCGACCGCATGATCGAGATGATCGCGGGCGCGGCGCGCGAGCTCGCGCTCGGCGATCCGCGCGATCCGGCGACCCATGTCGGGCCGGTGATCGACGCCGAGGCCAAGGAGCAGCTCGACCGCTGGATCGCCGACGATGGAGCGCGCAAGGCCGCGTGCGCTTCCGCTGGGACGCGGGCACGCCGCTGCCGGCGCGGGCCTGTTCGTGCCGCCGGCCATCATCGCGCTCGACCGCGCCGCGCGACCTGACGGAGGAGGTGTTCGGCCCGGTCCTGCATGTGGTGCGCTGGCGCGCCGACGAGCTCGACGCGCTGCTCGACGAGATCGCCGGCAACGGCTACGGCGCTGACGCTCGGCGTCCACTCGCGCATCGACGACACGGTCGAGCAGCATCGTCGCGCGGCTCGCCGAACGGCAACGTCTACGTCAACCGCAACATGATCGGCGCGGTGGTCGGCACGCAGCCGTTCGGCGGCACGCGGCCTGTCCGGCACCGGGCCGAAGGCCGGCGGCCCGAACTATCTGCGGCGCTTCGCCACCGAGCAGATGGTGACGATCAACACCGCGGCGGCCGGCGGCAACGCGAGCCTGCTGGCGGAAGGCGAGTAAGATCGCGCTGCGCCGCAGCGGCATATCGGCGAACGCGCGCGTTTTCACCGCGCCAACATTACATTTCGGTCATTCATCAAAGCGCGTGCGCGCCATTCAAGCCGCATTCAGCGGAACCGCGTCATTCTGCCATGCGTTATACTTGCGACTGCGCCGCCCGGAGCAATCCGGCGGCGACACCTGAGGAGAGACCCATGTTCTCCAAATCCGCTCTCGTGCTGACGACCGCGGCTGCGATCGCGCTGACGAGCTTCGATCTGCGTCCAGCGCAGGCCGCGCCCGAAAGCGGCCCGGCGATCGCGAAGCAGAACGGCGCCGACGAGTTCAGCGCGCAGCGCAAGCGGCGGCGCGCGCGGCGTGCATCCGGGCGTGCCGCTCGCGGCGTTCGGCATGATCGCCGGCACCATCGCGGGCATCGCGGCGGCCGAGCGGCGGCGCGACTATTACGAGCGCCCGTATTACGCCCCGCACGGTCTACGGCGGCGTACGGTCTACGCGCCCGCAGGTCTACGCGCCATCCACGGCTACGCGCAGCCGGGCTACGGTTACGCACCGCGCCGGCTATCATCATCCCGGCGCCGCCCATGGTTACAGCCAGCAGGGTGACGGCGCGCCGCGCTGGGGGCAGAGCCCGGTCGGGCACCGCCGGGCGGCGACTGTAGACACGCGGCGCGCAGCGGCCCTTCCGCTGCGCCACCAGCCCAGATGTAGCGGTCCGTAAAATCTCTCGTTAACAACTAATAGACCGACTTGCGTTATGGTCGGCGCATGACTGATTCGGTCGACCGCCTCTATGAGGCTGTGGTCGCGGCGCGCCACGCCGATCCGGCGACGTCGCGCACCGCGCGGCTGCTGCGCTCCGGCCGCTCCAAGATGGCGAAGAAGCTCGCCGAGGAAGCCGTCGAGGTCGTGATCGACGCGATGCACGGCAACCGCGACGCGGTGGTGCGCGAAAGCGCCGACCTGCTCTACAATCTCGTCGTGCTCTGGGTCTCCGCCGGCATCGCGCCGAAGGAGGTCTGGAAGGAAATGGAGCGGCGCGAGCGGCTGATCGGCATCGCCGAGAAGGTGCCGAAGGACCTGCAGCGACGCCGATCCGCGCCGCAAGGTCGTCGCGCTGGAAAGCCGCCGCGCCCGCAAGCGCCGCTGACGTTCAGCCGCACTGCCGCGCATGGACTTTCCGGCGATGCGTGGCTAATCACCCCGCCATGTTGAAAAAGCTCTACGACTGGACGCTGTCGCTTGCCGCGCGCAAGAGCGCCGAGTGGTGGCTCGCCTTCATCGCTTTCGTCGAAAGCTCGGTGTTCGTGATCCCGGCCGAAGTGCTGTTCGTGCCGATGGGCCTGGCGCGGCCGGATCGCGTCTACCGCTACGCGCTGCTGGCAACGGTCGCGTCGGTGCTCGGCGGCGTGTTCGGCTGGTTCCTCGGCCACTACGCCTACGAGTACGTCGCGCGCCCGATCCTCGAGTTCTACCGGCGGCCTCGACGACGTTCGAGAAGCTGCGCTCCGAGCGGCAATCGCGATTACATCCTGCTGATGCTCATCACGTCCGGGCTTGCGCATCTGCCGCCGATGAAGGTCGTGTCGATCGTGTCCGGCGCGCTCTCGGTGAACATCTGGCTGTTCATCGCGTCGTGCATCGCGGCGCGCGGCATGCGCTTTCTCATCTTCGCCTGGCTGCTGCGCCGCTACGGCGAGCCGATCCGCGACTTCATCGAGAAGCGCCTCGGCCTGCTTGCCGGCATCGGCGCCGTGACGGTGATCGCGCTGTTTGTCGCCTACAAGTTCTGGCGCGCGGGCGGATAGCGCTCATGGCGGCGCATGGGCCTTCACATTTTCGCCACGCCGCGGGCGCTTAACTTTCGCGGGGGTTCCGCGATGCCGACGTTTGGCCGCCGCATTTCGACTGTTGCCGCCGCGATCCTCGCGTGCGCGGGGGCTGCCGCCGCGCAGCAGGCGCAACAATCGCCCGTGCCGCTGCAGCCTCCCGCCGTGATCGAGGCTGCGCCGCCACCGCCGCCGCCGGCCAACCGCCTGCCGACGCCGGCTAAGTCGCTCAATGCGATTGGCCGCTTTTTCGGCGGCGCGACCGAGGCGGCGGGTGAGCGTCGCCAAAGGCGTCGGCGATGCGGCCGGCACGGTCGCGCGGCTGCCGCTGACCAACGTGGTGAGCGGCAAGCAGATGTGCGTCAACGCGCCCAATGGCGCGCCGGATTGCGTGGCCGCGAGCGAGGAGCTGTGCCGCTCGAAAGGCTTTTCGCGCGGTGCGAGCCTCGACATCACGGCGGCGTACCGCTGTCCCGCCGCGTTCTGGGCCGAACGGCGCGAACCGAACGACAAAGACTGCGTCAACGAGGCGTTCGTCTCCAAGGCGGTGTGCCAGTAGCCGCTGTTCTCGGGCGCCGGAGTGTGATGTTCTTCCGCACAGACAAGCGCGGAGGAAGCGCCCCGTGAATCTGCATTCGATGCTGCTCGAACGCGAGGCCGCGGGCCGCCCCGTGACCGTCGGCCTGATCGGCGCCGGCAAGTTCGGCACCATGTTCCTCAGCCAGGCGCGGTTGACGCGCGGCATGCACGTCGTGGCGGTCGCCGACCTCGAACGTCGCGCGCGCGCGCGATCAACTGAAGACCGCGAACTGGCCCGCAGAGTCGTACGCCGCCGCCTCGCTCGATGATGCGGTCAAGCGCGGCGCGACGCTGCGTCACCGACGACGCGCACGCCCTGATCGCGCATCCCGCCATCGAGGTGATCGTCGAGGCGACCGGCGTGCCGCAGGCCGGCATCGCGCACGCCATGCGGGCGATCGCGCAACGGCAAGCACATCGTGATGGTGAACGTCGAGGCGGACGCGCTCGCCGGCCCGCTGCTCGCGCGCAAGGCGCGCGAGGCGGGCGTGGTCTACAGCCTCGCCTGGGGCGACCAGCCCGCGCTGATCTGCGAGCACGTCGACTGGGCGCGCGCCTGCGGCTTCAAGGTGATCGCGGCCGGCAAGGGCACGCGCTACGAGCCGCACTACCACCAGTCCAATCCCGGCAACGTGTGGGACATCCTCGACAAGTATCTCAAGATCACCGACCGCAACTCGATCAATCCGAAGATGTTCAACTCGTTCGTCGACGGCACCAAATCCGGCATCGAGATGACCGCGGTGTGCAACGCCACCGGGCTGGTGCCGCAGAGCGAGGGCCTCGCGTTTCCGCCCGCCACGCGCTTCGAGCTCGCCGAGATCTGCAAGCCGCGGAGCGCCGGCGGCACGCTGGAGAAGGAAGGCGTCACCGAGGTGACGTCGTCGGTCTACCGCGACGGGCGCGACGTGCCGCACAACCTTGCGCTCGGCACCTACGTGGTGTTCGAGGGCGAGACCGAGTATGCGCGGCGCTGCTTTTCCGAATACGCGATGCTGCAGGACACGAGCGGCAGGTATGCGGCGCTGTACCGGCCGATCCACATGATCGGGCTCGAGCTCGGGGTATCGGTCGCCTCGGCGGCGCTGCGCAAGGAGCCGACGGGTGCGCCGACCGGTTTCCGCTCCGACGTGGTGGCGACCGCGAAGGCCGACCTGAAGTCGGGCGAGATGCTCGACGGCGAGGGCGGCTACTGCGTGTGGGGCAAGCAGACCCCGGCCGACCGTTCGCTCGACGGCGGGCTGCTGCCGCTCGGGCTCGCGCACAACGTCAAGCTCAAGCGCGACATCGCGCAAGGCGCGGCGGTCAAATGGGACGACGTCGAATACGATCAAAACGATGTCGCCGTGAAGGTCCGACGCGAGATGGAAGCGGCGTTCGGACGGCGGAATGTCTGACCGCAAGCGGTGTTGAACGGACACGCGGCGAGAACTCAAAGGGAGACGACAATGCGGGCGAGCCTGAAGGCCATTCTGATGGCCGTTGCGACGGCGCTGCTGTTGATGCCGGCCAGGGCGCAGACGTCGCCGCCACAGCCGACGCAACTCACCATCATGGTGTTCCAGGGCGTGCAGAACCTGCCGCTGTTCGCCGCGCAGACGCGCGGCTTCTTCGGCAAGCGCAATCTCGAGGTCGAGATCAAGATCGCGCCGACCTCCGACGAGATGCGCAACGGACTGGCGGAAGGGCGCTACCAGATCGTGCATGGCGCGATCGACAATGCAGTCGCGATGGCAGAGGTCGCCAAGGCCGACATCGCGGTGGTGAGCGGCGGCGACAACGGCTGGAACCAGCTGATCGTGCAGCCCGGGATCAATGCCGCCGCGGACCTGCGCGGCAAGACCGTGATCGTCGATGCGCCGAATACCGCGTATGCGCTGCAGCTCTACGACATGCTGGCGCAGGCCGGGTTGAAGAAAGGCGACTACGAGGTGAAGGTGGTCGGCGCGACGTTCAAGCGGCTCGAAGCCATCCGCGATGACAAGACCATCGCGGCCTCGATGCTCAACCCGCCGTTCTCGGTGCTGGCGCAAAAGGCCGGGCTGAAGAACCTCGGCTCGGCCGTGAAGGCGGTCGGTCCGTACCAGGCGACCGGCGGCTTCGTGATGCGCGCGTGGGCGAGGCAGAACGAGGACGTGCTGGTGAAGTATCTCGCCGCCTATGTCGAGGGCGTGCGCTGGGCGCTCGATCCGGCGAACAAGGAGCATGCGATCAAGTTGCTGATGGAACGGCTCAAGCTCGCCGAGGATGTCGCGATCGCGGCCTACACCTATGCGGTCGATCCGGTGGAAGGCTTCGCCAGGGACGCCAAGGTCGACGTCGAGGGATTCCGCAACGTGCTGAAGCTGCGCGCGCAGCATCTCGGCACCTGGGGCGGCACGCCGCCCGCGCCGGAGAAGTATCTCGACCTGAGCTATTACCAGAAGGCGCAAGCGGGGTTGTGAGACGCAGGTCCCGCTCCCGCCCATGATCCGCGACGCCGTGCTGTCGCCCGGCGAGCCTCACCATGAGGGCTGGATTTATTCCGCCGCCTGCAGTGGCGGCGCGTCGACGTAGGCGAGGCCCTTCCAGCGCTCCGCGTCGGCATTCGCCGCCTGCAGCGCGTCGTCGAACGCGGACCCGGTGGTGAAGTGGCGCTGCCACCGTCCGCTGCGCCGCAGCTCGGTCAGGTAGGCGAGGCGCTTCAACGAGAGCGCACGCCACTTCTGCGCGGTCATCAGCGAGATCCGGGTCATGCGCTTGCATGAGCCGAACCGCCGCAGCCTTCAACGGCGCGCACCCGAAAACCTTCAGACGTGGTTAGCGGCTGCTGAACTTGCAAATAGCGTCATGCGTGGCGGAACGCCGCCTTGCGGGCAGCGCGGCGGCCAATATCTGGATCGCGTGAGGTCGCAATCGGGCGGCAAGGTTGCTGACATGTGGCGCTGGCTTATCCTCCTGATCGCGGCCTGCGCGCCGGTCATCTCGCCCGGCACCGGCATGAGCCAGGCGCCTGACGCGACCCTGTCTGCCGACAATCCTTCATCACATGCCGACTGCGCGGATGCGTGCCATCGCTGGCTGATGGAGGATCGGGCCCGGACCGTCACGGTCGATGTGCCGATGTCGTTCTCGGGCCGTACACGGCGGGTCGCATACGCGGCGGACTGGATTCAGGCGGAGCCTTGTCCGCCCGGCCGCGTCGACCTCGCCCGCAAGATCGTCGGGGTGAGGCAGTCGTCGGCATTTTTGACGCCGCTGCTTGGCCAGGGCTTTTGTCCGCGCGCCAGCATCAACGGAATTGCCAACGACGCGCCCTATCTCGCGTCGCGCAATTGGGAGGATGTTGTTTTCGACGCGGAGCGCGCCCGGATGCTGACGCGCGAGGAGTATCGCGGCCTGATCGTCCCGCCGATCCGGCAGATGCTGACATCGCAGGAGCCGATACGCTGGCTCACCTTTTCTCTCTTGGTCGGCGCCGCGGTCCAGCATGCCGATTTGCTGGCGTCGGAGATCAGCGCATTCCTGGCCGACCCTGGTCCATCCAGCCGGCAGGAGACGCGGGATGGCGGCAGCGCGAAGCTGAGCAATGTCGTCAAGGTCGCGGATGGCGTGACGGACAACATTCGTCTGGTCCAGGCTCTCCTCGATGATCTCGATTCCGCGCCCACGCTCACCGCAACGCCCGGCTACCGGCGGCTGATCGACAATCTCGCAGGCATCACCTCGTCGATGCCGACCTGGGGCAGCCCACCGGTCTGCGCCAATGCGGAGCGCATCGCCAGGCACCTGCCGTGGGCGCGCGACAGCAAAACGGACGCCACATATCTGGCGACGCTCACCCGATGCCGCACCGGCAGCGAGAGCCTGCTGCGATCGTCCCTGCAGGATGGACGGCCGGTGATCGTCGCCACGGCGCTACGCGTCTGGTGGGCCAATGCGGCGGCGGGCCACCCGGTTGCGCGGACCATCGCACCCGACGTTGTCGCGCTGGTCATGAGCGGCGACCTCCCTGACGCCGCCGCCGCGCCGGTGCACGTCGTCAACGGACCTGCGCTCAGATTGATCCGGCAGGGAACGGCGGCCGAAGACGCGGCGCTCGGGCTGTCCGCGCTCGGCCTCCTGTCGGACACGATCGAGCGCCTCGACGCCGCCGGGCGGAGCGATCAGTCGCGTGCGCTGCGCGACTCGCTCGAACAGGGACTGCAGCGGCTGCCGCGGTGAACGGGCGCCGCCGCTCAGGCGGGCTTGCCGGTCAGCCGATCCACCTCGGCCGCCATCAGGAACAAGTGGTAGAGCACGCGCGCCGGCGTGGTCTTGGTCAGCGGCGTGCCGTCGCGCGCGAGCTGGTTGTGCCAGCTCGCGCCGTCCGGGCGCAGGTAATGCTGCGCGATCAGCGCGAGATGGCGCGGGATCGCGTCGCGTGCGCCCGCGTCGTCCTTGCATTCGGCGCGCGCCACCAGCGCCTTGATGTATTCGGTCTGCGGCCAGAGCAGCTTGGTGCCGGCAACCAGGCCGCCGGTCGCATCGACGCCGTCGACCACCGCGCCGGCAAGTCCGTCGCCGCGCTCGATGCCGAACGCCTCGCCGAACGCGAACAGGCGATCCGCATACGGCAACACGCTGTCGTCGCCGCTGAGGCGATGAAACTCGTGCAGCAGCCATACCCATTCGAACTGATGGCCGGGCTCGCGCAGATTGCCCGCCGATCCGATCGCCTGCAGCCAGTCGGCGGAAAAGAACTCGATCAACGCGCCGGTCTCCTGATCGACGAAACGCCGCTTGAACAGGTCGACGATCGCGCCGGCCCGGCGCAGCCAGTTCTTCTCGGCCGTCGCGACATGCAGCGCGAGCAGCGCCTCGAGCAGGTGCATGTGCGGGTTCTGGCGACGCGGCAGCTTCCCCCCGGCGCGCCCCGGCGCGAACTCCTCGAAGAAGCCGCCGTGGCGGGGATCGGCGAGGTGCGCCTGCATCGACTGCCAGGTCGCGTCGGCGAGCTGGATCGCGCTTGCATCGTGCGTCGCGCGGAAATACCAGGCGAGCGCGAACAGCACGAAGGCGTGGTCGTATGCGTCGCGCGCATTGTCGAGCGTCGCCCCCTCGGTCGAGACCGCGCGAAACCAGCCGCCATCCGGCGCGCGCGCGGTGCCGACCAGGAACGACAGGCCGTGGCGCGCCGCCTTGCCGAACGCCGGATCGCCGTTGAGCAGATAGGCGTGGCTGAACACGTAGGTCAGCCGCGCCTGCACCAGCGTGGTGCGGCGCGAACGCCCGATCGGGCTGCCGAGCGTGTCGATCTCCTCGGCAAAGCCGCCGGCCGGATCGTTGATGCGCTGCAGCCAGAACGGGCAGACGTGCTCGAGCAGCCACGGCCGCAGCGTGCGCAGATTGTGTGGATCGAGCTCCGCCATGTCTGCGCCGCCTTGTCACGCCGCGTCCGCGCACGCTAGCATGTTAGCGTGAAAAAATACGGCGGAGACGAATCCGCCGCGCTCACTCGAGGGAGGAGTTTATGCGATTCGTGACGCAAATCTTCGCGTTGGCGGCGGTGTTTGCGCTGTCCACAGCGATCCCGGCCCAGGCGCAGACCATCACGCTCAACGGTGCCGTGCAATTCAACGACGACCACGCCTTCAACAAGGCGCTGCTGAAATTCGAAGAGCTGGTGAAGAAGTACTACGGCAAGCCGATCAACTTCGTGCTGCACCGCAACTCTTCGCTCGGGCTGGAGAAGCAGTATTTCGAGTACATGGCGCAGGGCAAGGCGGTCGATTACGCGATCGTGTCGCCGGCGCACATGTCGACGTTCTCCAAGGCGGCGCCGTTCATCGATGCGCCGTTCCTGTTCCGCGATCTCGCGCACTGGAACAAGGTGCTTGACGCCGACCTGCTGAAGCCGGTCGCCGACGAGATCAACGAGAAGGCCGAGGTGATGCTGATCGGCTACGCCGGCGGCGGCACGCGCAACATCTTCGTCAACAAGCCGGTGAAGAACCTCGCCGAGATCAAGGCGCTGAAGGTGCGCGTGCAGGGCGCGCCGATCTGGAGCCGCACGTTCCAGGCCGCCGGCATGGCGCCGACCGTGATCGCCTACAACGAGGTCTACAACGCGATCCAGAACAACGTCATCGCGGCGGGCGAGAACGAGGCGGCCGGCGTCGAATCGATGAAGTTCTACGAGGTCGCGCCGCACCTCGCGATGACCGAGCACGCGATCACGATCCGGCCGATCTGCTTCTCGACGAAAACCTTCAAGACGCTGCCGAAGGACCTGCAGGAGGCGATCCTCAAGGCCGGCAAGGAAGCCGGCGCCTACGGCCGCGAGGTCGAGTTCCTCGGAAGACACCGCCAAGCTCGATGCGCTCGAGAAGGCCGGCAAGCTCAAGCGCGTGCCGTTCGCGGATCGCGATGCAATGAAGAAGCTGGTCGATCCCGTGATGGCGGCCTACGCCAAGGAGATCGGCGCCGACAAGATCTTCGCGGCGATCAACGACATGAAGTGAGGCGCCGCGCGCGCAAGCTGACATCGTGGCGCGGCCGGGAGCCATTCCCGGCCGCGATTTCCTCGCCTCCGGTGATCCATCATGACCGACACGACGCTACCCAAGCCGCCGGGCGCCTGGCGACGGCTGACGCAGGCCTACGCCGAACTTCTGTCCTGGCTGGTGGCGATCACCGTCGGACTGCTGGTCATTCCGGTGAGCCTGCAGATCTTCTCGCGCTACACCGAGCTGATCCCGTCCTACATCTGGACCGAGGAGATGGCGCGCTTCATGTTCATCTGGACGATCATGATCGGCGCCATGATCGGCGTGCGCGAATCGACGCACTTTGAAGTGGATGTGTGGCCGCAGCTGGGGCCGCGCGGCGAAGCGCTGGCGCGGCTGCTCGGCCGTCTCGGCGTGCTTGCGGCCGCCTGCGTGTTCGCCTTCGCCGGCATCGAGTTCACGCGCTTCGCGTGGAAACGTACCTCGGAGCTTGCCGACCTGCCGCTGTGGTGGATCCACGTCGCTTGGCCGGTGACCGGTTTCACTTGGCTGGTTTTCCTCGGCGAGCAGGTGGTCGCCGATCTCAAGATCATTTCCGGGAGACGCTAAGTGACCGGCTCTGTCCTGACGCCCGGAACGGCGGCGCTGCTGTTGTTCGGCTGCTTCTTCCTGTTCATGTTCCTGCGCGTGCCGGTCGCCTTCGCGCTGGCGCTCGCCTGCCTGCCGATCCTCGCGATCGAGCCGCGGCTCGACACGATGAATCTCGTGCAGGAGACGTTCAACGCCTACAATTCCTTCATCCTGCTGGCGGTGCCGTTCTTCTTGCTGACCGCAAACCTGATGAACGTCGGCGGCACCACCGATCGCCTGCTCACGCTCTCGCGCGCGATGGTCGGACATTTCCCCGGCGGGCTCGCGCAGATCAATGTGGTGCTGTCGATCTTCTTTGCCGGCATCTCGGGCTCGTCCACCGCGGACGCCGCAAGCCAGTCGAAGATCTTCATCGATGCGCAGACCAAGGAGGGTTACGACCTCTCGTTCTCGGTCGCCATCACGGCGGTGTCGGCGGTGCTTGCCGTGATCATTCCGCCCTCGATCCTGATGATCGTGTGGGGCGGCATCCTCACCGTGTCGATCGGCGCGCTGTTCCTCGCCGGCCTCATTCCCGGCCTGCTGATCGGGCTTGCGCAGATGGCGACCGTGCATGCCTACGCCAAGGCGCGCGGCTATCCGACTTATCCGCGCGAGACCTGGCGCGCGCTGCTGTGCGCCACCTGGATCGCGGTGCCGGCGCTGATGACGCCCGGCATCATCATCGGCGGCAAGATCTTCGGCTGGTTCACGGCGACCGAGTCGGCCTGCATCGCGGTGCTCTACGCGGCGGTGCTGTCGCTGTTCGTCTACCGCGAAATGGATCTGAAGGGCCTCTATGCGGCGCTGCTCGACACCGGCAAGCTCGCCGGCATCGCGCTGTTCTGCGTCGGCACCGCGAGCGCGTTCGGCTGGCTGCTTGCCTATTACAAAATCCCCGAGGCGATCCTGACCGGCGTCAGCGCGTGGGGCATGGGATTTGCGGCCACCGGGTTTTTCATCGCCTTCGTGTTCCTGGTGGTCGGCTGCTTCCTCGACGCGATCCCGGCGATCATCATCTGCGCCCCGATCCTCGAGCCGCTCGCCAAGGCGGTGCAGATGGACCCGGTGCATTTCGCGATGATCGGGATCGTGTCGCTGGCGTTCGGGCTGGTCACGCCGCCCTACGGGCTGTGCCTGATGATCGCCTGCGCGGTGGCAAAGATACGCATCCGCGACGCGATCAAGGACACCGCCATCATGCTGGTGCCGATGCTGATGGTGCTGGCGCTGGTGATCGTGTGGCCGAACGTGTCGCTGATCCTGCCGAAGCTGATCTCGCCGGAGTTCTTGAAATAGCCGGGGCGGGGATCGCCTCAAATGACAACGGCCCGCCGAGGCGGGCCGCGTAACGAACGCGCAGGCGAGGCGAAACTACTTCTTCGCGCCGATGCCGGCGAACTTCTTCTGGAAGCGCGACACACGCCCGCCGCGGTCGAGCAGGTTCTGCTGGCCGCCGGTCCAGGCCGGGTGCGACTTCGGGTCGATGTCGAGATGCAGCGTGTCGCCGGGCTTGCCCCAGGTGGTGCGCGTGGTGAACTCGGTGCCGTCGGTCATCTTCACCGTGACACTGTGGTAGTCGGGATGGATATCGGCTCTCATCGTTGATTTTCCTGCGCTTTTCGGGCGCGAATGTCCGGAAGTTGCGGGTCTATAGCGCAGCCCGGCGGATCGGGCAAGGTTTCGCCGCAGGTGTCCGGCGCATGGTCTTGGCGGCGAACCGGGACCCACTGCGCCGGGTCGTGCGCGCCGTTGTCAGCGGGCAGGGCGGCATGCAATCTCCGCCGCGATGAATGATGTGAGCAGTCGGGAGGAGGCGCCGCCGGTCGCGGCCGAAGCAGCGCCGTCGCGCCGGTTGCGGGTGCGGCCGCTGCTCGCGCTTATTCCCTATGTGATGCGCTATCGCGGGCAGGTCGCGGCCGCGATGGTGGCGCTGCTGGTTGCCGCCGCCGCCACGCTGGTGGTGCCGCTTGCGGTGCGGCGCATGATCGACTTCGGCTTCTCGGCCGAGCGCATCGACCTGATCGACCAGTATTTCGCCGTCATGCTCGCGGTCGCGGCGGTGCTCGCGATTGCGAGCGCGACGCGCTACTACCTCGTGACCAACATCGGCGAGCGCGTCGTCGCCGACCTGCGCGCCGCGGTGTTCGCGCACCTTACGGCGCTGGCGCCCGCCTTCTTCGACACCGCCAAGACCGGCGAGACTCACCTCGCGGCTCACCGCCGACACCACGCAGATCAAGAGCCGCGGTCGGCTCCTCGGTGTCGGTCGCGCTGCGCAACATCGTGCTGTTCGTCGGCTCCTCGATCATGATGGCGGTGACCAGCCCGCGGCTCTCGTTCTTCGTGATCCTCGCGATCCCGGTCATCGTGCTGCCGCTGGTCGCGTTCGGGCGGCTGGTGCGGCGCCGCTCGCGCTCGGCGCAGGACACGCTCGCCGACGCGTCGGCCTACGCGGCCGAACTGATCGGCGCGATCCGCACCTTGCAGGCCTTCACCAACGAAACGCTCGCGCCAGTCGCGCTTCGGCGCAGCGGTCGAGCGCGCCTACCTGGCGGCGCGGGATTCGACGCGCGCGCGCGCGCTGCTCACCGCGATCATCATCTTCCTGGTCTTCGGCAGCGTCGTGGTGGTGCTCTGGGTCGGCGCGCAGGACGTGCTCGCCGGGCGCACCACGCCGGGCACGCTCGGACAGTTCATCCTCTACGCGGTGTTCGCGGCGAGCGGGCTCGGCCAGCTCAGCGAAGTCTGGGGCGAGCTGTCGCAGGCCTCGGGCGCTGCGGAGCGGCTGATGGAGCTGATGGCGGTCGAGCCCGCCATCACGGCGCCGTTGAGCCCGAAGCCGCTGCCCGAGCCGGCGCGCGGCGAAGTCGCCTTCGAGAATGTGCGCTTCGCCTATCCGACGCGGGGCGAGGTGAGCGTGCTCGACAGCGTGTCGTTTGCGGTGCGCCAGGGCGAGAAGGTCGCGATCGTCGGGCCGTCGGGCGCTGGCAAGAGCACGATCTTCCATCTGGTGCTGCGCTTCTACGACGTCGCGGCGGGCAACGTGACGTTCGACGGCGTGCGCGTGTCCGACTGCGATCCGCACGATCTGCGCCGCCGCATCGCGCTGGTGCCGCAGGACGTCGTCGTGTTCGGCGCCAGCGTGGCGGAGAACATCCGCTTCGGGCGCCTCGATGCGAGCGATGCCGATGTGGCGCGCGCCGCGGAGCTCGCCGGCGCCGTCGAGTTCATCGGCCGGCTGCCGCAGCGCTACGACACGCCGATCGGCGAGCGCGGCGTCACGCTCTCGGGCGGCCAGCGCCAGCGCATCGCGATCGCGCGCGCGATCCTGCGCGACGCGCCGCTGCTGCTGCTCGACGAGGCGACCTCATCGCTCGACGCCGAAAGCGAGACGCAGGTCTCTGCCGCATTGGCGCGGCTGATGCAGGGGCGCACCACGCTGGTGATCGCGCACCGGCTCGCCACCGTGCTGTCGTGCGACCGCATCCTGGTGCTCGATCACGGCCGCATCGTCGAGCAGGGCACGCACGCGCAGCTCTCCGCCGCCGGCGGCCTTTATGCGCGGCTGGCGAAGCTGCAGTTCGAGATGAGGTAGAGCTTCCTCCGCTCGTCCCCGCGAAAGCGGGGACCCAGTTTCTTGGCCCCTGGATTCCCGCTTTCGCGGGAATGAGCGGAAATTCCAACGGCTCTTACTTGCGATAGCTGCTGAAGACCGCTTCTATTTCTTCATCGGTGGCAAACTCGCCACGCTTCGCAGCCTCAAGGCCCTTCTTCACAGCTGCTCGTTCGTCATCACTGAGACGATAAATCCCGCGAAGTCGGGATTCGATTCGAAGGATGTGGTCGATCAGCTCTTCCTGATCCGCTTCCGGCCAGGCGGATACCCTATCCAGGAGTGCCTTGAGCCGTTCGTTCATCGCTCGGTCAGCTTCAGCTCGATGCGGCGGTTGCGCCGATAGGCGTCCTCGGTCTGGCCGGCCTCGAGCGGCTGGAATTCGCCGAAGCCCGCCGCGACCAGGCGCTGCGGCGAGATGCCCTTGCTGATCAGATACTGCACCACCGAGATCGCGCGCGCGGCGGACAATTCCCAGTTCGAGGGAAACGCCGCGCTCGCGATCGGTCGCACGTCGGTGTGGCCGTCGACGCGCAGCACCCAGGCGACGTCGCCCGGGATCTGCTTCTCCAGTTCGACGAGCGCGGCCGCGAGCTTGTCGAGCTCGGCGCGCCCTTCGGGCCGCACCACCGCCGCGCCGGCATCGAAGAACACCTCCGACTGGAACACGAAGCGGTCGCCGACGACGCGGATGTCCGGCCGGTTGCCGAGGATCGCGCGCAGGCGGCCGAAGAATTCCGAGCGGAAGCGCGACAATTCCTGCACGCGTTGCGCCAGCGCGAGGTTGAGGCGCTGGCCGAGATCGGCGATGCGCGCCTGCGCGTCCTTGTCCTTGCTTTCGGAGGCCTCGAGCGAGGCCTCGATCGCGGCAAGCTGGCGGCGCAACGCGGCGATCTGCTGGTTGAGCAACTCCACCTGCGCGATCGCGCGCCCGGCGAGGCCCTTCTGCGTGTCGAGCTGGACGGCAAGCTCGCTCGCGCGGCTGCCGCCGCTGGCAAGCCCTTCGTTGACGCCCCTGAGCCGGTCGCGCTCGGTCTCGGCCATCGCCAGATTGGCGCGCAGTGACGAGAGCGTGTCCTCGAGATTGGCCTTGCCGACCTTTTCCAGCGACAGCATCTCGGTGAGCTGCGCAAGCTGCGCGTTGAGCCGCTGCAGCGCGGTGTCCTTGCCGGTCACTTCCTGCGACAGGAAGAACTGCACGATCACGAACACCGAGAGCAGGAATACGATGCCGAGGATCAGGGTCGACAGCGCGTCGACGAAGCCCGGCCAGTAATCGATGCCGCGTTCGCGGCGCGCGCGTGCCAGTGCCATCAGCTCATCTCACGGTCTTGCGCAGATCGTCCTTGCGCGGCTCGTCGCCCGCGATGCGCTCGAGCAGGCGGTTCATCTCGCGGCCCTGCGCGGCCTGCGCGTCGGCCCAGTCGCGGATCATCTGCTGCTCGGTGCGCATGTGGCTGACCAGGCCGTGGATCGCCTCGGCGAGATTGGCCATCGCGGCGGTGGTGGCGCGGTTCGAGCCGGTGTCGGCGACCGCTTCCTTCAGCTTCTCGATCGCGCTGCGCATCTCGGCTGACGGCATGCCCGCGACCGCGCCGCCGCCGGACGCCGTTTCCACCTTGGCTTCGGTCACGATGGTCGAAAGCCAGTCCTCCAGCTCCATGTAGAAGCGGTTCTGCGCCTGGCTGGTCTGCAGGTCGAGGAAGCCGAGCGCGAGCGAGCCGGCGAGGCCGAACAGCGAGGACGAGAACGAGATGCCCATGCCGCTCAAGCGGCGCGGCGAGGCCTTCACGCAATGAATCGAAGGTCGCGCCGGCATCGGGGCCGACCTTCAGCCCCTCGATCACCTTGCCGACCGAGCCGACCGTTTCGATCAGGCCCCAGAACGTGCCGAGCAGGCCGAGGAAGACCATCAGGCTGGTCATGTAGCGCGAGATGTCGCGCGCCTCGTCGAGGCGGGTCGCGATCGAATCCATCAAGCCGCGCATGGTGCCGGACGAGATCGTCATGCGGCTGACGCGCTCGCCGAGGATCGCCGCCATCGGGGCGAGCAGCACGGGAGGCTTGGCGACCGCGAGGCCGGGGTCGGCGAGGCGGAAGCCGTTGACCCAGGCCACTTCGGGGAACAGGCGGATCACCTGGCGGAACGCGAGCAGGATGCCGATGAACAGCACCGCGATGATCAGCGCATTGAGGCCCGGATTGGCCATGAACGCCGTGATGATCTGCTTGTGCAGCACGAACAGCACGAGCCCGCACAGGATCAGGAACACCAGCATCCGGACGAGGAAGATCCGGGGTGACGACAGCTTGAACGGGTCGAGATCTCGCGCCATGGCGGGTCCGCGCATCCTTTGGGCGGGCATGAATCGCCCGCAATGATGGCACAGAAGCGGCAATAACACAGCGGCGGGGCGGCTTGCGACACGCTGGACCAGCCCAAATCTCCGCTCATTCCCGCGAAAGCGGGAATCCAGGGCGGAGAATCGGATCAAGGACTGCGGTCCCCGCTTCCGCGGGGACGAGCGGGTTGGTCTACGCCGACGCCGCCTTGATCAATTCCATCACCTGGCGCTGCATGTCCTCGTTGCCAGCGATGATGTCGCCGGCCTCCATGGTGCGCTCGTTGCCGTCCAGGTCGGTGACGTAGCCGCCGGCTTCGCGCACGATGATCACGCCGGCGGCGAAATCCCACGGCGAGAGGTTGCGCTCCCAGTAGCAGTCGAGCCGGCCGGCCGCGATCCAGGCACAGGTCCAGCGCGGCGGAGCCGAAGCGGCGCAGCCCCGCGACCTTGTCCTGCACCATCGCAAACTCGCGGCGGAACAGGGCGAGGTCGCCGCGCCCGAGATGCGGCAGGCCGCAGCACACCACCGCCTCCGACAGCCGCTTGCGCGCCGCGACGCGGATGCGCTTGTCGTTGAAGAACGCGCCCTTGCCGCGCTCGGCGATGAAGGTCTCGTCGTTGGCCGGATTGTAGACCAGCCCGGCCACGATGGTGTCCTCGCGCTTGAGCGCGATCGAGATCGCGAATTGCGGGATGCCGTGCAGGAAGTTGGTGGTGCCGTCGAGCGGATCGACGATCCAGGTGTGGCTGGTATCGGTGCCCTCGCGGCTGCCCCCTTCCTCGCCGAGGAAGCCGTAGCCCGGCCGCGCCTTGGTCAGCTCGGCGTATAGGATCTCCTCGGCGCGCTTGTCGGCGGCGGTGACGAAGTTCGCCGGGCCCTTCAGCGAGACCTGCAGCTTCTCGACCTCGCCGAAGTCGCGCTTGAGGCTGCGCGCCGCCTTGCGGGCGGCGGCGGTCATGACGTTGAGCAGGGCGGATTGGGGCGGCAACTTAGGGAACTCCGCGCGGGGTGCGCGCGCACTGGATGCCCCGCGTATGGGGGTGTGACAAGGGAAATGTTCGGCGGGTGCCGGAGCCGCATGCTCGGTCCGCTCCCCCGGAGGGGCAAGGTTTGTTGCGGGGAGCGCAGCCGGGTTGACGCGAGCCTTACCCGCTCGGCTGGGCGTGCGCGAGCCACAGCCGCGCGGCGTTCTCGCCGGACGCGCGCTCATTGTCCTTGATCTTCTGCATCCAGTCCTCGAGCCACATGTCGGAGACGCCGCCGGCCTTCGCGATGGTGTGCCACTTGGCGGCAGCCGCGGCATCGGCCGGAAGCCCGCGCCCGGTCGCCAGGATGCGCGCGAGGCGGTTCTGCGCCACCGCATTGCCCTTCTGCGCGGCCTTGCGGAACAGCGCCGCGCCGGCGCTCTCGTCCTTCGCGATGCCGGTGCCGTTGAACAGCGCGATCGCGTATTCGACCTCGGCCGCGACATTGCCGGTGCGCGCGGCGGCGCCGAGCAGCTTTGCGGCGGCGGCAGGATCCTTCGCCACGCCGTTGCCCTCCTTGTAGAGGGTCGCCAGCGCATACTGCGCCTCGGGGTTGCCGGCATCGGCTGCGCCGCGCAACAGCTCGGCCGCGCGCGGGATGTCCTGGCGCACCTGCTGGCCCTCGAGATAGAGCAGCGCCAGGTTATAGGCGGCGGCGACGTGGCCCATCTTGGCCGCCTTCTCCAGCAGCGCGGCTGCTTCCGCCATGTCCTGCGTGCCGCCGCGCCCGGCGAAGCGCGCCATCGCCAGCGCGAAGATCGCCTGCTTGTCGCCGCGGTCGGCCGCGAGCGAGAACCAGGCGAGCGCCTTCTTCTCGTCCTTCCCGACCCCGTAGCCGTTGGAATAGAGATCGCCGAGCAGCGTCATCGCGACCGGATCGCCCTCGCCGGCGCGCCGCGTCGCCTCCTTGAATGCCGCGAGATAATGGCCGCGCTGATAGGCGCCGAACGCGACATCGCCCTGCTCGGCGACGGGCGAGGACGGCGCCAGCGCGGTGGTCTTCGTGTTGTCCGGCGCGGCGAGCGGCCTGTCCGGTGTCTTGAACGGACCGGCCGGCATGCTGTCGGGCGGCGCAAATGCGCTCGGCGCGGTGCTCGCCCGGGGCGCGGCGATTTTCGGAGCGGTCGATGTCTTGAGCGCCGGGCGTAGCGCCGGCTTTTCCTTTGCGGGTTTTGCCGGCTGCGCGGTTTTCTTCGGCGCCGGCTGTGCGGCTTTCGTCGGCGCCTGCTTGGCCGGAATGTTCGCGGGCGGGCGGGCGACCGGCGGCGAGATCTGCATCGGCTGCGCGTCCGCGCGGGCCGAGAGCAGGCCGAGCAGCGCAGCCGCGAGGAGCGCGCGGGCCCTCATCGCACCGGCTCCGCGCCGAGATTGGCCGCCTTTGCGACCGCGCGCACGTCGCGCCAGATATCCTCGCCGACCGCGATGAAGTCGGCGCCGGCTTCGGCGATCGCCTCGGCTTCATCGAGGCTCGCCGCATAGGCGACGCACGGGATGGTCAGCACCTCGGTCCACCATGTGACCCGCTCCAGCACGGCGTCGGCCGCCGGCCTGCGGCCGTCGCGATCCGGCTCGCCGAACATGACGTAGTCCGCGCCGCCTTCCGCCGCCAGCATGGCGTCATGGCGGCTCGCGAGCCCGCCGCAGCCGGCGATGCGCCCGGGCTTGAGCGCGGGCGCGGCTTTGCCGAACGCGTCGAGGCCGGTCAGGTGCGCCCCGTCGGTCTCGGCCGTCGCGGCAAGCTCGGCGTGGCCGTCGAGCAGCAACGCTGCGCCGTTCGACTGGATCAGGATGCGCAGCGCCTTGATGCGCGCGAGCTGGGCGGTCGCGTCGCCCGCGGCGAGGCGCAGCAGCACGGCCGCGATGTCGGCCGCGTTGAGCGCGTCGGCCAGATCGTTCGCCACCGTATCCGGGTCGGCGACCGGCGGCGTGACGAGGTAGAGGCGCGGCGCGGCGCGCGTCTCGGCCTTGGCTGTCCCCATGCTCACCGCATGGGACCCCTTTTCGGCGGAATGGCGGCGGGGAGCGTTCATCGCCGGGGAGAATGCGGCAAAAAGGTTAAGCCGGCGGCCTCAAAGGCCGGCCACCGGATGGGTGCCTGGGAGGCCAACGGCCGGAGGGGCTTACGCAAGGGCATTGTCCGGTCCAATATGCAACCTGAACGGCACGGGAGGGCGGCATGGCTCTGGTCGACGACATTCCCTACAGCGCGTACCAGCCGGTCGTCGAAGCCTACCTGAAAGGTTTTCAGGCCGAAGAGGCCACCAGGAAGGCTGTCACCGGCTTTCTCGGCTTGGCATCGTCGCTTGCCCTGGTGGCGACCGGTGTCGGATCCGTCGCCGGATTGTACGGTGCCGGCGCGAGCCTGTTCAGCCTGCTGGACGCGACCGGATCAGGCAAGCCGGACCGGTTCTTGATCCTCGCCGAAACGCTGCAGCGCATCGACGACAAGCTGAGCGCGTACATCACCTGGAGCGTCAATGCCCAGTGGGACAGCCTGCGCACGGACTTCCGCGAAGCCACCAACTCGATGCACGACTATGTTGCCGGAACGGCCACGCCGGGTCATCCGCCGGGCGCGCTGAAGTCGGACGACAATCGCGCGGACTTCCTGCGCGATGTGATCGTCAAGCTTCGCACCGTGCGCGAGCGATTGCTGCCCGAAGGCAACGAGTCGACCGTGTACCAGCAGTCGCAAAGCCACGCCGAGTACGGGCTGACCCCGACCAGCCTGCAGTTCTTCGAGCGGGTCAATCCGGCGGACGTGCAGATCGGCGGCCTGCCGGCGGGCCAGCAACAGGCGCTGCTGACCGGTGCGGCGAACCTGATGTGGGATTACCGGCGCGCCGTCATCTACATGATGCCGGCGCTGTCGCAGCTAGTCGCTGCCTATCGCTTCATCGATCCGGCATTCCGCACCACCGGCCGTTTCAAGGATGAACTGGAAAAGACCATCACGTCGCTGGAGATTTTCGCCGCGCGCTGGGCGAGCGTGATCGTCTGGTCGAAGCTCGGACTGGATGACGACGGCGGCACGTTCAGCGGACTTGATTTTCCCGCCGCCTATGATGTGCGCAGCTGGGTGTTTTATTGCCTCTACACCCAGAACCCGAATGTCGCGTTTGCGCCGCCGATCCCGAACGAGCCGAACTATTCAAACCGGCGTCGCGAGTACGCCAATATCGTCACCACGGTGACGGGGCTGCGCGATTTCCATGACTCGATCGCGCGCCTGAAGGCGCTCCTCACGCTTCCGGCCGAGAGCGAGAGCGTCGCGTGCGACACGACGATCACCGGCTGGCGAAGATTCGAGCGCAAGCGGCAAATCGTGCACGACCGCGTCACCCGCAACGTGAAGGTCTATCACGTCGACTGGCTGATCAAGTGTGCGGTCCGCGTGCAGCCGCAACTTGCGCCGTATGATTACGCGGCGGGCTATCCGATCAAGTACAAGTTCTTCCTGGAAAGCCATCACGACACGCTGAGCGGGTGGACCGATCAGCCGATCCAGAAGGTCGAGCTGAAGCCGAAGGCGGCCGCGCAGCAGATCGTCATCAAGGTCAACAGCCCGGAATTGTATGTGGCCGTCGAGGATGACGGCACATTCGGCCCGGCCCCGCGCGGCGGCGTCATCCGGCGCACCGACCGCGGGCGCGCCAATCCCGGGCAGGTGGTGTCAAAGGTTCCGTCTGCACCGGCCGCCGCCACGCACGAGGTCGTCGCGGTCTACGCCGGCAAGGCCGCCTCGAACGACGGCATCAAGAAGTATGCGAAGGCGCTGGGCGGGATGCTGGCATTGCAGTCCGTCAGCGGGCCGCCCGCGCGCGCCCACTACCAGTATCCAAGCCTGCGCAACGCCACGATCGGGGTCGCTTTCCACCACGGGCCGGCCAACGATATCCGGGCCGGACTGGTGCAGCTCGAAGCCTGGAATCTCGACGGACACGACGAGAACGTCGGCGCACTGTTCTTCGTGATCGAGGAGTACCCGCCGGCCGAGCCCGGCTCGGTCATCCGGACGATGGTGCACCTGCCGATCAATCCGACCGAATACTGGACGCCCGGCTTCTCGCGGATGACGCCGGGTTATATTCCGGTCACGCCCTAGAGTCTGATCCAACGCGATTGAATCACTGAGCTCCGCTCGTCCCCGCGAAAGCGGGGACCCAGTTCTTGGCCCCTGGATTCCCGCTTGCGCGGGAATGAGCGGAGCGTGTTTCAATGTTCGCGGATCAAACTCTAAAGGCGCGCGGGCAGGGCCAAAGCGATCAGGCCGCCTTCTTTTCCAGGTCCTGCTTCCACTGCCCAAGCGCCGCGAGACCGTTCATGCGGGCGCGGTGCGCGAAGGCGCGCTGGGCGGCGGCGACGTTCTCGGACTTGCCGCCCCAGGCCTTCTGCGGCGCGGCCTGCAGGGCGCGGCCGTAGGAGAAGGTCAGGCTCCAGGGCAGCGGGCCGAGCTTGTTCATGGCGTCGAGGTGCGCGGTCGCCTCTTCGTCCGACTGGCCGCCGGAGAGGAACGCGATACCCGGCACGCTGGCCGGCACGCAGGCCTTCAGCAGCCGCACGGTCTTCTCGGCGACCTCTTCCACCGAGGCCTGCTTTGCCGACGCCTTGCCGGCGATCGCCATGTTGGGCTTGAGCACCATGCCTTCGAGCGCGACGCGGTTGTAGTAGAGCTCCTCGAAGGTCGCCTTGAGCACCCACTCGCTGACCGAATAGCAGCGGTCAATGTCGTGGTCGCCGTCCATCAGCACTTCCGGCTCGACAATCGGGACGATCTGCTCGTCCTGGCACAGCGCCGCATAGCGCGCGAGCGCATGCGCGTTCGCCTTGATCGCGCTGTAGCTCGGCGTGCCGGCGCCGATGTCGATCACGGCGCGCCACTTGGCGAACTTGGCGCCGAGATTGCGGTACTCGACGAGGCGCTCGCGCAACCCGTCGAGGCCTTCAGTGATCGTTTCGCCCGGGCAGAAGGGCAGGGGCTTTGCGCCCTTGTCGACCTTGATGCCGGGGAGCGCGCCGGCCTGCTCGATCAGCTTGACCAGCGGCGTGCCGTCCTTGGCCTTCTGGCGCAGCGTCTCTTCGAACAGGATCACGCCGGAGACGTGCTTGGTCATCGCGTCGCTGGTGCGGAACATCAGCTCGCGATAGTCGCGGCGATTGTCCTCGGTGTTCTCGACCCCGATCGCGTCGAAGCGCTTCTTGATCGTGCCCGACGATTCGTCGGCCGCCAGGATGCCGCGCCCCGGCGCGACCATGGCGTGCGCGACCTTGTTCAGTTCCGCGAGGTTCATGCGTCCCCTCCTTGATTCTTGGTTGGGCTAAATCCCTGCGCCTCATAGCGCAAGGGCGCGCGCGGTGGCTATCCCCGGTGATGTGGTTTCGGTGCGCGCAAGGTCGCGGGCACATGGATGATGGCGCCAGGCAATGCGTCGAGTATGCTGCAATGCAGCATACCGAACGGCGTGACCCGAGGTCACCGTCCTGCGGTCCGCTGCGCGCCATACGGGCCCACGCGCGAACGTGCTGATTGAATGTCTTGAGCACGTCCGAAGGTTTAGCAGCGCTTAACACCCCGCCGACACTTGCATCGTCCGGATTAGCCGGGGTTTCGTTCCTTCGCGTTAGCTTGCGTCCGGGTCACGCGGACAGCGCGTTGTTCGCGTCCGACAATGTTCGCCGTCTTGCATGCGCGCGATCTGGAGCGAGGGTGATTGATGATCAGGCGCACCATCCTCCTCGCGCTGCTGCCCGCGCTCCTGCTCACGGCCTGTTCGCAGGAGCGCGGCGCGGTCTATTCCGTTCCGCTCGATCGGGCGCGGAAGATCCTGTCGAAGACGGACCTGCCGCCGGTCTTCGGCAGCAACGCGCCAGGCGTCGAAATTCGCGCCAGCAAGCCGTCCGAGGTCACCTGGATCGTCAGCAACAACGGATCCGAGCTGATGCGCTACGTCGCGACGCTGAGCGAGGCCGGGAAGGACCGAACCCGCGTCGAACTGGAGCTCAAGGGTGCCAAAGGCGGGGCGCCCGGGGATGTCGAGAAGCGCTTTGCCGACAACGCGAGCGTCAAGAACCTTTATCTGGTGGCGATGAAAGAGCAGGTCGCCGCGGCGCTCGAAGGGCGCGACCTCGACATGATGAAGATCTATCCGGCGCTCAGCGTCGCCGCGCTCGCCAACATGGGCAACATGCGCCGGTCACTGGATGAGGCGGTCAAGGCTTCGGAGGAGCTCGAGCGCGGTCACAACAAAAGCGCGCGGCGCCGAACAGGGGACGTCCGGTAAGAGTCTCCGCGACTGCAGGGGACGGTCGACGCCGCGCAGCCGCAACCGTCCGGGATGTTGCTGACGAAACTTGCGTTTGCGGCGCTGTACGCGACGACGTGGCGAATTGACCACTTTGCGCCGCGCGGCAGCAGCGCTGAAACCGGGCATTCTCTTCGACGCGCTGGGCTTTGCGCGCTAGGCGTCCCCAACGAAGCGACGCGTCGCCTCGGCGGCGCGGGGTTGCGAACAGCCGGCCTACAGATGCCGTCCCTCGTCCACCGGCACCACGATCCCGGTTGAACTGGTCAGGTTGACGATGCAGGCGACCACCGCGCGCGCGACGTCATCCGGCGTGGTCAGGCGAGCGAGCGGCAGCTTTTCGGCGGTCTTGAGCAGTTGCTCGCGCGACCTGCCGGGGACGAAATCCGTATCCACGCCGGCCGGCGAGACGGAGAACACGCGGATGCGCGGCGCCAGCACCTTGGCGAGCCCAATGGTGAGCGCGTCGACGCCGGCCTTTGCGGCGAGGTAGGCGAGACTGCTGCCGAGCCCGGTCCGCGCTGCGATCGATGAGATGTTCACGATGGCGGCGGCGCTGCCGCGCTCCAGCAACGGACGGAATGCGCGCACCATCGCGAACGGCCCGCGCAAATTGATCGCCACGGTGCGATCGAAGATGTCGTCGGTGAGCTTGTCGAGATCGCCGAGCGGCACCGGCGTCGTCGCGCCGCCGCAATTCACCAGCGCATCGAGCCGCCCGTAGTGCTGCTCCAGCGCCGTGGCGGCGGCAGCGATCGCCGCGGAATCCTCGATCGCGATGCGCATCGCGCGATGCCCGCTCCCCTGCAGGCCGGCGACGACATCGTCCGCCAGCGCGGCGCGGCTGTTGTAACCGACCACGACCGCGGACCCGAGCGCGGCGAGGCGCGCCGCGGTCGCCTTGCCGATGCCGCTGCTCGCGCCGGTGACCAGCGCGACTTTGGGGATCGCGAGCGCGGGAATATCGATGGTTGTCATGTTTTCACATCGCGATCTTCGCGGCCTCGATCACCGGGCCCCATTTGGCGAGCTCGCTGGCGATGAAAGCCTTGAGGTCGTCCGGCGAGCCGCCGACGCTCTGCAGCGCGTTCTGTTCGAGCACGGTCCTGCCCTTCTGGCTGTTCAGGAAGTCGTTCACGATCGCGTTCATTTTGCTCACGACGTCAGGCGGCGTGCCGGCCGGCGCGACCACCGCGTACCACGCGGTCGCCTCGAAGCCTTTGAAGCCCGCTTCCTGTGCGGTCGGCACGTCGGGCAGTTGCGTGGCGCGCTGGCTGGTCGTCACCGCAAGCGCGCGGATCTTGCCGGCGGTCACCTGCGGCACATAGGTCGGCATGAAGTCCATGGCGACATCGACCTGTCCCGACAGCAGGTCGGTGATCAGCGGTGCCGAACCGCGGTAGGGCACGTTGGTCATCTCCACGCCGGCGAACTGCTGCACCAGCGCCGAGGTGATGTGTCCGAGCGTGCCGTTGCCCGGGACGCCGACGTTGACCTTGCCGGGGTTCTGCTTCGCATAGGCGATCAGCTCGCCAAGCGTCCTGGCCGGAAAATCGAGCTTCGCCGCAACGATGAGCGGGGACTTGGCGATGAGAATGACCGGCGTGAAATCCCGCTCGGAGTCGTACGTCAGGCCCTTGTACATCAGCCGGTTCATCGCGATCGGCGCCGGCGTCCCGAACAGCAGCGTGTAGCCGTCGGGTGCGCTCTTGGCGACCGCGGCGCCGCCGATGTTGCCGCCCGCGCCGGCGCGATTGTCGACGATGAACTGCTTGCCGAGGCTTTCGCTCGCCGCATTGGCGACGGCGCGCGCCAGCGTGTCGACCGCGGAGCCGGCCGGGAACGGCACGATCAAGGTGACCGGCCGGGAGGGCCACTCCTGCGCGGCGGCGCCGTGACAAGGCGCGAGCGCCAGTGCAAGGCCGACGAGGCCGAGAGATGCGAGACGCATGTGTCCTCCGGGTTCGCTGCAGATCGTGCCGCCTGCTTCGCCGGGATGCTATGACGGATGCGGCGGCGGCGGTCCGCGAATATGCCGCCATTCCGCAGCCCGGAACGCGCCGGAACGCCGCGTCTCAGTGCTCACCCTGGTCGGGCGCGCCGTCCTGCCGGAGCAGGACGACGCTGGTCTGGATGTTCTTCGCCATCTCCTTGAGCGGCGGCACGTAGCGCGCGAGCGCATCCGTTTTCGCCATCGCGGAGGTGAAATACGTCATGCCGGCGGTGGCGAGCACCTTGCGTCCCAGCATCACCGGCACCGCAATCGTCGACGACGACTTCGGCTCGACCGCCGCGGAGCGCTCGGCAAAGCCGGTGCGCCGGACCATCGCCAGCAACGTCAGCGCGGCATCGCGATCGCGCGCCGCCGCGGCTTCGGGATCGTCGGACAGGCCGAGCATGTCGAGCAGCAGGGTGCGCTCGGCCGGCGGACAGAACGCGATATAGGCGCGCCCCAACGCACGCGACATCAGTTGCAGCCGCATGTTGATGGTGGCGTGAAACGGCGACAGCGGACTGTCCGGGATGGTGCTGAAGCGCACCGCCACGGCGTCGCGGTCGAGCACCGCGATGGCGACCGGCCAGTGAAACTTGCGCGTGAAGGCAATCGCCCAGGGACGCGCGGCCTCGACCACCAGCGGATCGCCATGGAAGCCCGCGCTCAGCGAGCGGACCAGCGAGGTGACCTGATAGCCCCCTTGGCGGCGGTCGTTGACCACGTAGCCGAGCGAGATCAGCGTATCGAGCAGGCGCACGATCGTGGGCTTCGGCAGGCCGGTGACCTGATGCAGGTGGCGCACCGAGCTCACCCGCTGCCGGTTGAGCTCATGCAGGAGATGCATCGCCCGGCGGACGGATTCGACAGGAGCTTCGGCCATGGATCAGCACGTCTTGTCCGTCATTCCGCCCAATGGAATGCCGGAAGGTGATACTGGAGTGCGCGCCCGTCATCTGCAACCTGCATCCGTGGCTCAAGCCGCGCCGAAGCGCGACACCGGGAGGAAGGCATGTACCTGAAGTCCGATCCGCGCGCGGCGCTGGCCGGTCCGTCAGCCGTCAAGACGCCGCAGGCGAGCGAGTTCGCCGCGGCCGAATACGCCAGGTTCTACGAGACCAGCCCGCAGGACGACGACGCGAACGGGAAGACCTGGTACGCGCGCGGGCAGAACTTCATCATCGCCTACACCGAGGCCAAGCCCGGCGCAGCGTTCGCGCGCAAGGGACAGGTCGACGAGTACGTCGTGCTGCTGCACGACGCGCCGACCACCGCGGAGGTCACGGCCGGGGCCGAGACGGCCTCGATCGGTGGTTACACGGTGACATTCGTGCCGCCGGGCGACAGCAGCGTGACCTTGCCGAAGGGCGGCCGCCTGGTGCGGATGTTCACGGCCCGCTCCGGCGACCTCGCGGCAAAGTGTTCCAACGCCGCGGCCTACGCGAAGCCGCATCCGAACATCCCGCCGTTCCAGGCCTGGCCGGAGCCGAACGGCGGCTTACCGGATCCGCACCTACAGCCTCGACCATCCGGCCGAGGAAGGCCGCTTCGGCCGCATCTTCCGCTGCACCACCTTCATGGTGAACTATATCGACCCGCGGCGCGGCCCGCGCGACATCACCAAGCTGTCGCCGCACTACCACGACGACTTCGAGCAATGTTCGCTGGCGCTCGAGGGTCAGTTCATCCACGACATCCGCTGGCCCTGGATCCCCGACATGCGCCAGTGGCGCGCGGACGATCACGAGCGCTGCGGCACGCCATCGATCGCCGTGATCCCGCCGCCCGCGATCCACACGACGCGCGCGGTCGATCCCGGCGTCAACCAGCTGGTCGACATCTTCTGCCCGCCGCGCGTCGACTTCTCGCTGAAGCAGGGCTGGGTGCTGAACGCCGACGACTATCCGATGCCCGGCGGCAACTGAGCACAAGTAAAGGGAGCCTGCGAATGGCCACGACCGATAACCGCGACGCGGAGATCTCGGAGCTGCTGGTCGGTGCGATCGACCTGCACTGCCACTCCGGCCCGGCCGCGATGCCGCGCATCCTCGATCATCACGAAGCGCTGATGGACTGCGCCGCCGCGAAGTTCTCGGCGCTGCTCTACAAGGATCATTTCTATCTCGGCGTCGCGCACGCGATGATCCTCGAGAAGCTGTTTCCCGAGACCGGCGTGAAGCTCTTCTCCGGCATCGCGCTCAACAACGCGAGCGGCGGCATCAATCCGCATGCGGTCGATCATGCGATCAACATCGGCGCCAAGATCGTGTGGATGCCGACGCTCTCGGCCGCAAACCACATCGAGAAGGCCGCCACCGAAGCGAAGAGCTTCCCGAAGACCGCCAAGCGGATGCTCGATCCGATCCCGCTCAGCGCGCTCGACGCGAACGGCAAGCTGTCGGATGCGACCAAACAGGTGCTCGACCTCATCGCCGAGGGCGACATCATCCTCGCCGGCGGGCATCTCCCGGCTTCGGAGTTGCACATGGTGTTCGCCGAAGCGAAGGCGCGCGGCGTGAAGAAGATGCTGGTCAATCACCCGACCTACGTCGTCGGTTGCGGCGACGAGGACATCCGCCAGATGGTGCGGCTGGGCGTCTACATGGAGCACTCGATCTGCATGTTCGTCGAGGGCAAGGCGCACAAATACGGGCCCGACAAGCTCGCCCACCTGATCGACGTGGCGGGCATCGACCACACCGTGCTGTGCTCGGACCTCGGCCTGACCGGCTCGCCACGTCCGGTCGAGGGCTATCGGGCGATCGTGCGGCAGCTGCTCGATCTGCAGTTTCCGGCAGCCGACATCCGCACGATGATCAGCCGCAACGCGGCCGGCCTGTTGAACATGGCGGCGCCCGAGGCGGACAGCAAGGCGATCTGACCCCACGGCATGCCGCGGAAAAAATTTCCGCCCGCATGTCACACCCGCAGCTCCCCGCTCGTCATGTCGTCGGAACCAGAAAGGAATCCGACCATGACTGCCAAATTGAACCTGCTCACCGTCGCCCCCGACGTGATGAAGACGTGGCATGCGGCATCGCGCGCCGCCGCCGCGAGCCTCGAGCCGAGCCTGATCCGTCTCGTGGAGATCCGCGCCTCGCAGATCAACGGCTGCGCGAACTGCCTCAACATGCACACGGCCGACGCCCGCAGCCAGGGCGAGACCGAGCAGCGCATCTACCTCCTGTCGGCCTGGCGCGACGCCCCGCTCTACAGCGAGCGGGAACGTGCCGCGCTCGGCTGGACCGACGCGCTGACGCGCCTGTCCGAAGGCCATGGCCATGAGGTTGCCTACGAGGCGCTGAAGGCCCACTTCACCGAGGACGAACAGGTGAAGCTGACGCTCATGATCAATATCATCAACGGCTGGAACCGGCTGTCGGTCGGCTTCAACGTGTGGCTCGACCCCGCCGTCGCCAAGGCGGCAAACAAAGCGGCGGCGTGATGACCGCGGCAGGGACCGGGGGCGCAGCGGAGAGCTTCAATCCGCTGCGTCCGAAGCTCATGCGGATTGCCTACCGCATGCTCGGCTCGGTGGCCGACGCCGAAGACGTCGTGCAGGAGGCCTTCATCCGCTGGATGGGGACCGAGCGTGACGAGGTGCGCACACCGGAAGCGTTCCTGCGCAGCACGGTGACGCGGCTCTGTCTCGATCAGCTCAAATCCGCGCGCCGCCGGCGCGAGACTTATGTCGGTCCGTGGCTGCCCGATCCGGTCGTCGAAGAAGAGGAAGCGGACGACGTCACGCTGCCGCTGATGCTGGCGCTGGAGCGCCTGTCTCCGCTCGAGCGGGCGGCGTTCCTGCTGCACGACGTGTTCGGGCTCGGCTTCGACGAGGTCGCCGCCACCATTCAGCGCGACGAGGCGGCCTGCCGCCAGCTCGCGGCGCGCGCGCGCAGCCACGTGCGCGAGGCGCGGCCGCGCTTCCAGGTGGAGAAGCAGCGCGGCCTTGCGCTGGCCGAGGCCTTCTTCGCCGCCTCGCGCTCCGGCGACATGACGGCGCTCGGCGAGATGCTGGCGGCCGATGTCAGCGTTCATGCCGACGGCGGCGGCAAGCGTCCGGCCGCGATGACGCCGATCGCCGGCTTCGCCGCCGTCATGGCGTTCCACAAATTCCTCGCCGCACAGTTCGCCGAGAACGGCTCAAAGCTTGTCCGCACCGGCATGATCAACGGACTGCCCGGCTTCATCACGCTGGAGGCCGACGGCGAACTGCAAACGACCGCGCTCGACATCGCGGACGGAAAGATCGCGGCGATCTATGTGGTGCGCAACCCGGACAAGCTGCGGCACCTGCACTAGGTCGGCGCGCGGCTATGCGCAGAGTCGCAACGGCCGCGCTCGAACAGAGAGCGCGGCCGTCAATCGTCGCCCCCGTCAATGATGCGGGTCCGACCATCGTGCATGGCCACGCGGCCGCTGAAAATTCGTAAAGCTACGTAGCGCAGTGCCGCTGTCGCGCAGCACCGCCGGCTAGATGCGGCCGGCATTCTGCCGCGCGTTCACCATGCCCCAGATCACCAGCACGATGACCGCGCCGACGATGGCGCCGACCAGACCCGCGCCCTCGTCAGGCCGGTAGAAGCCGAGGAATTGACCGATCCAGGTCGCGACAAAAGCGCCGACGATGCCGAGAATGGTGGTGAGGATGAAACCCGACGGCTCGTTGCGACCGGGCGTGACGAACTTCGCGATTACGCCGGCGACAAAGCCGATGACGATGGTCCACAGAATATTCACGTTGCTCTCCATTCGTCCGTGCGGACGCTAGCTTTCCGTTTGCTTGCGCTGATCTTTTCCGAAAACCGGTGTCCATCCCGCATCACGTGCGCGACAAGCTTTCGGATCATGCGCTAGCGGGCGAAATCGGCTTCGGTCGGCAGCCGCCCTTGCGGCGTATATTTGTCCACCGCCGCGGGAAGCTCGCGCGACAGCCGCGCCAGCAACTCTTCGCGCGACAGCCCGGTCTGCTGCGCCAAGGTGGCGAGCACATCGGGGCCGATCGCGCGCTCCAGATCGGGCGCCGCAAGCTGCTTGTTGGGACCGGTGCCGACCCAGGAGTCCGCGGCGTCGCCTTGTCCGTTCTGCTTGAAGCGATCCATCAGTTCGCCGAGGCCGCCGCTCAGGAACCCGCCGGCGCCTGCGCCGCCGAGCGTCTGGCCCAATTGGCTCAGCACGCCGCCGAGGCCGCCTTGTTGCGCAGGCGCTGCGCCGGGCGCCGGCGAGCCGGACGGCGCATTGGACGCGCCTCCGCGCAACATCTCGGCGATCTTGTCCCTGTTCTGATAGCCCGCGATCGCGAGCAGTCCGAGCAGCGCCGTCATCGAAGGAAACCCGCGGCTCATGGAGCGCTCCTGTTGCTGATCCTGACGAAACAGGGTGCCGGCGGATAAGTTCCCGGGTGAGCGTGGCGCGGCGCCGTCGCGGCGTGGGCGCCAGCGGTCCGCGCGATTTCAGGCGAGAGCGCATCTCGAACGCCACGCGCGTCCTTTGGTGATCAATGTCGTCGTGCCCTCTGCGGACCCTGCCACACATATGTTGCATTGCAACATTAAATCTTGCAATGCAGCAACCAATCCGGTGCCGTCGCGTTGAGCCAGCCGGAACTAAGGAGCAACGCGTGCGCAAACTCGGAAAAACGATCTCGGCCCTCAACCGCTATCAGCGGCACTGGTCGACCCTGCTGCAAGCGACCGGCGCGCGCGGCCGCGCCGGCACGGCAGCGCCGGCGGCCGATCATCTCACCGAACTGACCGGCTTCGGTTCCAATCCGGGCGCGCTGCGCATGCTCACCTACGTGCCGAAGAAGCTTGGCGCCGCGCCGGCGCTGGTCGTGGTGCTGCACGGCTGCACGCAGACCGCCGGCGGTTACGATCTCGGCGCCGGCTGGTCGACGCTCGCCGACCGCTACGGCTTCGTGCTGCTGCTCCCCGAACAGACACAGGCGAACAATCCGAAGACCTGCTTCAACTGGTTCCTGCCGGGCGATACCGCGCGCGACCGCGGCGAGGCGATGTCGATCCGCCAGATGATCGAGAAGACGATCGGCGCGCACGGCGTGGATCGATCGCGCGTGTTCATCACCGGTCTCTCGGCCGGCGGCGCGATGACCGCCGCGATGCTCGCCGCCTATCCGGAGGTGTTCGCCGCGGGTGCGATTATCGCGGGGCTGCCGGTCGGCACGGCCGGCAACGCGCAGCAGGCGTTCGAGAGCATGTTTCAGGGCCGCCACCACGGCGCAAAGGAATGGGGCGACCTGGTGCGGGGCGCGTCGCCGCATCGCGGATCATGGCCGCGCGTGTCGATCTGGCATGGCGATCAGGACGCGACGGTCAGGCCGATGAACGCCGACGCGCTGGTCGCGCAATGGCGCGACGTGCACGGCATCGATGCGGCGCCGGTCGAGGACGAGGTCGATGGCTATCCGCGCAAGGTCTGGTGGCGTGACGGCGCCAACGTCATCGAGTCGATGACCATCACCGGCATGGCGCATGGCACGCCGCTCGACACCGCGGCGCATGGCGGCACGGCCGGGCCGTTCCTGCTCGAGGTGGGAATCTCGTCATCCTACCACATCGCAAAATTCTTCGGTCTGGCCGATGAGGCGCACGACGGTGTGCGACGTCAGCGCACGACCGCGCGCGAAGCGCCGCTGGTGCCCGACGAGGTTGAATTCATTCCGGACGAGCGGGTCGAGGTTCTCGACGCGAAAAGCGATCAGCCCAGGTTCGGCGCGAAGCCGGAAGGGGTCGGCGCGAAGCCGGACGGGGCGGGCGCAAAGCCCGAGGGCGGCATCGACGTGATGGCGATCATCACCAAGGCGCTGACCCAGGCCGGGCTGATGAAGCCGCCGGCATGACGTCTTATGGGTGGAGCGTGATCTTTTCCGAAAACCGGTGCCCACCCGGATCAAGTCCGGGGCAGGCTTTTTCGGGATCATGCCCTAGCGGCGCAGCGCCTCGACGCCGGGGAGCTTGCGGCCTTCGAGCCATTCGAGGAATGCGCCGCCGGCGGTTGACACATAGGTGAACTTTTCGGCGACGTGCGCGTGATTGAGCGCCGCGACCGTGTCGCCGCCGCCCGCGACCGAGACGAGCTTTTTCGCTGCGGTGCGCTCCGCCGCGTAGCGCGCGACCGTCACGGTGCCCTGGTCGAACGGCGCCATCTCGAACGCGCCGAGCGGCCCGTTCCACACCAGCGTCGCGGCGTCGTCGATCGCACCCTTGATGCGCTCGATCGATTGCGACCCGACGTCGAGCACCATTCCGTCCGCCGGCAGCGCGTCGATGCCGTAGGCATGCGAGGGTGCGTTCGCCTGGAAGTGAAACGCCACGATCGCGTCGACCGGCAGGATGACCGCACAGCCGGCGTCCTCGGCTTTCGCGAGGATGCGCAGCGCCGTCTCGGCCATGTCCTTTTCGGCGAGCGACTTGCGCACGTTGTAGCCCTGCGCATGCAGGAACGTGTTCGCCATCGCGCCGCCGATCACCAGCGCCTGCACCTTGGTGATGAGGTTCTCCAGCAGCTCGAGCTTGGTCGAGACTTTCGCGCCGCCGACCAGCGCGATCACCGGGCGCTGCGGCGCTTCCAGCGCCCTGGTCAGCGCTTCCAGTTCGGCCTGCATGCTGCGCCCCGCATAGGCCGGAAGCGCGTGCGCGAGACCTTCAGTCGAGGCGTGCGCGCGATGCGCGGCCGAGAATGCGTCGTTGACATAGATGTCGCCAAGCTTTGCGAGCTTCTCGACAAAGGCCGGATCGTTCTTTTCCTCTTCCTTGTGGAAGCGCGTGTTCTCCAGCAGCAGCACGTCGCCGTCCGTCATCGTGGCCACGGCCTTCTCCGCCGCCTCGCCGACACAGTCGTCCGCAAAGCCGACGTGCTTCTTGATCACCTGCGCGACTTCCGCCGCGACGGGCTTGAGCGACTCCTTCGGATCGCGCCCTTTCGGGCGGCCGAAATGCGCGAGCAGGATCACCTTGCCGCCTTTGCCGGCGATCTCCGTGATGGTCGACGCGATGCGTTCGATGCGCGTGGCATCGGTGATCTTGCCGTTCTCCATCGGCACATTGAGGTCGACGCGCACCAGCACGCGCTTGCCGGATACGTCAGCGGAATCGAGGGTACGGAAACCAGTCATGTCGAACTCTCAGTGTCCGCCCGAGTCGGCGCCGCCGTGGCCGCTCCAATCCGCCGCCGCCGACGCATCGTGGGTGCCGTCAGGCTTGACCTTCGCGCCGCCGCGGAGAAACGCATAGAGCAGCCCGCTGATCAGCAGCAGGAAGATCGCGATCCCGATCCACTGCGTCGAGGTCACGGCGCCTCGCGTCGAATCAGATCAGCTTGCCCATCGCGACGGCGGTATCCGCCATGCGGTTGGAGAAGCCCCATTCGTTGTCGTACCACGACAGCACGCGCACCAGCGTGCCGTTCATCACCTTGGTCTGGTCCATGTGGAACGTGGCCGAGTGCGGATCGTGGTTGAAGTCGATCGAAACGTTGGGATCGTTGGTGTAGGCGAGGATGCCCTTGAGCTGCTGCTCGGAGGCGCGCTTCACCGCCTCGTTGATCTCTTCCGGGGTGGTCGCCTTCTTGGCGACGATCTTGAGGTCGATCACCGAGACGTTCGGCGTCGGCACGCGGATCGCGACGCCGTCGAGCTTGCCCTTCAGTTCGGGCAGTACCAGGCCGATCGCCTTCGCGGCCCCGGTCGAAGTCGGGATCATCGAGAGGCCGGCGGCGCGCGCGCGATAAAGATCCTTGTGCATGGTGTCGAGCGTCGGCTGGTCGCCCGTATAGGCGTGGATCGTGGTCATGAAGCCGGTCTCGATGCCGACCGTGTCGTTCAGCACCTTGGCGACCGGGGCGAGGCAGTTCGTCGTGCACGAGCCGTTCGACACCACCATGTGGTCCCTGGTCAGCTTGTCATGATTGACGCCGAAAACGATCGTCATGTCGGCGTTGTCGGCGGGCGCCGAGATCAGCACGCGCTTGGCGCCCGCGGTCAGGTGCGCGGAGGCCTTGTCCTTGGCGGTGAAGATGCCGGTGCACTCCATCGCGATGTCGACGCCAAGATCCTTCCACGGCAGCTTCGAGGGATCGCGTTCGGCGGTCACCTTGATCTTGCCGTTGCCGAGGCTGATGGAGTCGCCATCGACCGTCACCTTCTTGGGGAAGCGGCCGTGCACCGAATCGTAACGCAGCAGATGCGCGTTGGTCTCGACCGGGCCGAGGTCGTTGATGCCGACGACCTCGATATCGGTGCGGCCGGACTCGGCGATGGCGCGCAGGATGTTGCGGCCGATGCGGCCGAATCCGTTGATGGCGACCCGGATGGTCATGTTCACCTCCAAATAGCTGCGGTGTCATGCGCCGCGATTGCGGCGGCATCCAGTAATCGCCAAAGCGATCGGGTCCGGTGACTACTGGGTCGCCCGCATGCGGCGGGCGACGACGGCGGAATTCGTCGGCCGCTTGTTAGCTTACTTGGGCAGCTTGCTCAACGCCGCCTCGGCGACCTTCTCGGGCGTGATGCCGAAGTGGCCGTAGAGGTCCTTGTAGGGCGCGCTCGCGCCGAAGCCCGCCATGCCGACGAAGGCGCCGTCCGAGCCGATGATCGCGTCCCAGCCCTGCCGCACGGCGGCTTCGACGCCAATCTTGACGCGAGCCTCGCCGATGGTCGCGCGGCGGTAGTCCTCGGGCTGCTCGGCGAACAGTTCGAAGGAGGGCACGGACACGACCCGCGCGGAGACGCCGCGCTGTGCGAGCAGCTTGGCGCCCTCGACCGCGATCGAGACTTCCGAGCCGGTGGCGAAGATCGACACCTCGGCGCGCCCGTCCGGGCCGGCGATCTCGTAGGCGCCGCGGCCGCAGACGTTGTCGGCATCGAGGCGGTTGCGCAACTGCGGCAGGTTCTGCCGCGTCAGCGCGAGCACGCTCGGCCCATCCTTGTTCTCGAGCGCGAGCTGCCAGCATTCGAGCGTCTCGACCGCGTCGCATGGGCGGAACACGCGCAGGTTCGGGATCGCGCGCAGCGCCGCCAGGTGCTCGACCGGCTGGTGCGTCGGGCCGTCCTCGCCGAGCCCGATCGAGTCGTGCGTCATCACGTGGATCACGCGCTCGCCCATCAGCGCGGCAAGCCGGATCGACGGGCGGCAATAGTCCGAGAACACCAGGAACGTGCCCGAGTAGGGAATGACGCCGCGGTGCAGCGCCATGCCGTTCATCGCGGCCGCCATGCCGTGCTCGCGGATGCCGTAATGGATGAAGGTGCCGGAATAGTCCGCGGCCGACATCGCCTTCATGGCCTTGGTGCGCGTGTTGTTCGAGCCGGTCAGGTCGGCCGAGCCGCCGATCATCTCCGGAATCGCCGCGGTCAGCACGCCGAGCGCATTCTCGCTCGCGATGCGCGTCGCGATCTCCTTCGGCTCCGCGGCAAGCTTCTCCTTGGCGCCGCGCACCGCGTCGGCAAGCGCGAACGGCAGATCGCCGTTGATGCGCCGCGCGAACTCGCCGCGCTTCTCGACCGGGAGGGTGGCGAGGCGTTCGTCCCACGCCTTGTGGGTGGATTTTCCGCGCTGGCCGGCGGCGCGCCACCAGTTGAGAATGTCGGCCGGAATCTCGAACGGCGGATATGACCAGCCGAGCTTTTCGCGCGCGCCCTTGATCTCGTCGGCGCCGAGCGGCGAGCCATGCGAGGAGGACTTGCCGGCCTTGGTCGGCGCGCCGAAGCCGATCGTAGTCCGGCACGCGATCATTGTCGGCTTGTCGGACTTTTTCGCCGCCGCGATTGCCCCCGCGATGGCTTGCGGATCGTGCCCGTCGATGCGGCTCGCGTTCCAGCCGGACGCCTCGAAGCGCTTCACCTGGTCGACCGAGTCGGCGAGCGATAGCGGCCCGTCGATCGAGATGCCGTTGTCGTCGAACAGCACGATCAGCCGGTTGAGCTTCAAATGCCCGGCGAGCGCGATCGCTTCCTGCGAGATGCCTTCCATCAGGTCGCCGTCGGAGGCGAGCACATAGGTGTGGTGGTCGACCACGTCGCCGAACTCGGCGGCGAGATGCCGCTCGGCGATCGCCATGCCGATCGCATTGCCGAGCCCCTGGCCGAGCGGGCCGGTGGTGGTCTCGATGCCGGGCGTAATGAAGTTTTCCGGGTGGCCGGGCGTGAGCGAGTTGAGCTTCCGGAAATGCTTGATCTGCTCGATGGTCATCGCCTCATACCCGGTGAGGTACAACAGCGCGTAGAGCAGCATCGAGCCGTGGCCGGCCGAGAGCACGAAGCGGTCGCGGTCCGGCCATTTGGGATCGGCGGGATCGTGCTTGAGGAACTGGGTGAACAGCACGGTCGCGATGTCGGCCGCCCCCATCGGCAGGCCGGGATGGCCGGATTTCGCCTGCTCGACCGCATCCATCGCCAGCGCCCGGATGGCGTTCGCCATTCGGTCATGCTCGGCGCGGCTGAGCGGCGCGGCTTCGGGTTCGCGCATGGCGGCGGCCGGAGGGGTCATCGAACTGGTCCTGTGGGCGTCGGGACTCGCACAAGTCGACAACGATCTCGGGCAGGCAGCCCCTTGAGTCAATCGCGCCGCTAAACCGGCCTGTGGGTGAGTTCCTCCGAGACGACGGCGTCGGTGGAACTATTCGGGCGCCGCCCGGTTCGGTGCCCATAGGGGAGCCGGCCCCAAGTCCGGCCCAGAGGAGAGCCCCATGAACGGCATCATCTATCTCGTCGGCCTGATCGTCGTGGTCATGTTCATCCTGTCCTTCCTCGGCCTGCGCTGAGGAACGCACCATGGCAGATGTCCAGACCTACCGGGACCCGGCCGCGCCCGGCCCCATTCCGACGCCGGGAGGCCCGCTCTCCTACATCCATTGGGGACCGGGCGTGGCCGGCGCGATCGTCGCTGCCGCGACCTCGTTCGTGCTGATGAGCTTTGCGTCGGCGGTCGGCCTGATGGTCGCATCTCCGTCGCCGACCTGGCGCGACGCCTCGATCTGGCTCGCCGTCCTGTCGGGGGTGTGGATCGTCGTCGTCGCGGTCGGCAGCTTTGCGCTTGGCGGCTATATCGCCGGGCGCGTGCGCTCGACCTGGGCGGCCTCGCCCGACGAGGTCGAATTCCGCGACGGCGTGCACGGCCTGATCGCCTGGGCGATCGGCATCATGCTCGGCGCCGTGCTGCTGGCGCTGACGGCGAGCACCTTCGCGGCGGGCAATGCCGCCTCGCCGGCGCGCGACACCGCCGGTGCGCCGGGGTTCCTCGCCTATGAGATCGATCGCCTGTTCCGCTCGGATCGCCGGCCCGAGCCCGCCACGCCGGAAGTGCGTGCCGAGGCTGCGCGGCTGATCATGAAGGGACTCGGGCGAACCGACCTGCCCGGCGAGGATCGCCTTCAACTGGTCCGCCTGACCGCGGCGGTGTCGGGTCTGGCGCCGCCGGAGGCGGACAAGCGTGTCGGCCAGGTGTTGACCAACTCGCGCACGGCGGCCTCGCAAGCGCGCAAGAGCGCCGTGGTGCTCGGCTTCGCGCTCGCCGCCGCGCTGGCGGCTGCCGCCGCCGCTGCATGGATCGCGGCCGGGATCGGCGGCAAGCATCGCGACGGCGAGTTCGCACCGCCGCTGCGCTTCGGCAGCGCCGCGGTGCGGCGCGTCTAGCCCTCAGTCGTAACCCTTCGGCGGCGCATAGCCGCCGAAGGCTTGCTTTATCGCGCGGCCGACTTGAAGGCCGCCGCCAGCGTGCGCACGGCGCCTGCGAGCTGCGGGTGGGACACGCGCGAATGCAGCACCACGTCCGAATGCGGCAGCTTCGGCAGCGCGGCGCTCGCCCCGATATCGATCGAACCCGCCGGCGCCAGCCGTGCGGCGAGCGGTGCGACGCCTAGTCCCGCCGTGACGGCTGCGGCGACCGCCGCAAACCCGCCGCCGACAAACGCCTCGATCCATGCGATCCCGGCGGCGTCGAGCGCGCGCGCCGCCACGGCGCGTACGCCGCAAGGCGGAGCCAATGTGGCAAGCCGCAGCGGCTCGCCTTTGGCATGTCGATACGCGGGCGACGCGAACCAGCCGAAGCGGTCCTGCAACAGCTTCTCGCCGTCGCGCCGGCCGGCCTCGCGCCGCACCAGCACGGCATCGATCGCGCCGGCATCGAAATCGTCGAGCAAAGCACGCGAGTATCCGATGCGGACGTCGAGCCGCAGCGCGGCGTCATACGCATTGATCCGCCCGACGAGCTGCGCGAGCTCAGCGCCGGCGGCGTGTTCGCTGATGCCGACCGTGAGGCGCCGATGCGCCGCGGCGTCACCGAGGGCGCGCGCGTGTGCGGCGAGAAGGTCACGCGCGCGTTCGAGAAATGCGGCGCCGTCGCCGGACAGACGCACCAGCCGCGGCGTCCGCTCGATCAGGCGGCGCCCGAGCCGCTGTTCGAGCTTCTTCAGCTTCAGGCTCACCGCGGACTGCGTGGTGCCGGTCGCCTCGGCGGCGCGGGTGAAGCTGGCCAGATCCGCGACCAGCACGAACGCCTGCACGGCGTCGAGATCAAGCGCGCGCACCGCTGCCCCAATCATTGCATATTGTAATCATTGCTATCTCGCGTAATTTCAAATCGGCATGATACGTCCTCTGCATGATTTCACAAGCCAATGGAGGACATCATGCCGCTCACCCACATCGCGCTCCGGCGTGGCAAGCCGGTGGCCTATCGCAAGGCCGTTCTCGACGCCGTCTATGCGGCGATGCGCGAGACCTTCAACGTGCCCGAGGATGATCGCTTCATGACCATCACGCAGCACGACGCGGATGAATTCCTGTACGGGCGCAGCTATCTCGGCATCGAGCGCAGCGACGACCTGGTGCTGATCCAGCTCACCGTCTCGAACACCCGCACGCTCGAGCAGAAGAAGGCGCTGTTCGCCGCGATTGCAAAAAAGCTTGGGGACAATCCCGGCGTCCGGCCGCAGGACGTCTTCATCAACCTGGTCGAGGTCGCGAAGGAGAACTGGTCGTTCGGGCACGGCGAAGCGCAATACGCGTGAGCGATCACAGGTTCGCCCGCGCCGAGACATCGTTTTGCCCGCATGGTCGGCGAGCGTTGACGCCGCGGCAGGGCCAACGTTAGGTTCACACTTCAAATCGTTGGCGCTTCGGGGATTTTACGGCGCGCGCCGGACCGGCGGCGGGGTGCGCGATGGGGAGGCAATGACTGACGCCAGTGCGACCGAAGCCGCCACCCGGCGGCTTGCAGCGGCCCTCGATGCATTGGAGGCCGCCGTGGAGCGGCGCCGCGAGGCCGACCGCAGCGAAGGCGCGCTTGCCGCGCAGGTGCAGGCGCTCGGCACCGACCGCTCCAAGCTCGCCTCCGAGCTCGACGTCGTGTCGGCGCGCTCGCGCAAGCTGGAAGACACCAACCGCGACATCGCCCAGCGCCTCGACGTGGCGATCGATTCGATCCGCGCGGTGATCGAGGCGCAGCCATGACGCACGTGACCGTCACGATCCACGGCAAGCAATACCGCATGGCGTGCGAGGAGGGGCAGGAAGCCCAGCTCACCACGCTTGCGAAGGATCTCGACCAGCGCGTCGAGCAGCTGAAGAAGAATTTCGGCGCGATCGGCGACATGCGGCTGATCGTGATGGCAGCGCTGACGATCGGCGACGAGTTGTTCGAGGCGATCAAGCGCATCCGCCGGCTGGAGGAGGAACTGACCGCGCTGCAGGATGCGCGCGTCGTCTCCTCGGAACGGGCGCAACAGACGCAGGCGGCGGTTGCGGCGGCGCTCAATTCCGCCTCCGAGCGCATCGAGCACGTCACGCGCAGCCTCAACCAGAGCATCGGCGACGGCGTCGGGATTGGGTAGCGCTGGCGCCAGATAGTCACTACATTGCCGGAGCGGGGCTGCTGGGTGCGTCAGATAAATACTCCCGGGTCCTTACGATCCTGAAGGGAGCTGTCCCTGACCGGGCCCCTGGGCCCGGACATATGGCGCCCACCTACTTATGTAGGTTCCCGGGGTCGAAATCAGACGGCTTTTGTGGCTCCGCACTTCGTCCCTATGCCTGACGCCAAATCCATCACCGAACTGAAGGCCATCATTCGCCGCGACGCGGTGACGCGGCGCGACGCGATTCCGCCGGCCGAGCGCGCGCAGGCCGCCGCGACGATCGCGGCGCGGACGTTTCCGCTCGCGATCTCACCCGGCATGATCGTGTCCGGCTTCTCGCCGCTGAAGAGCGAGATCAACCCGTTGCCGCTGATGCGCAACCTGGCGGCCGCCGGCGCGACCCTCGCGCTGCCGGTGGTGCAGGGCCGCGGCAGGCCGCTGATCATGCGCGCCTTCGCGTTCGGCGATGCGCTCGCGTCGGGCCAGTGGGGCATCCGCGAGCCGAAGCCGGAGGCCGCGGAGGTCGCGCCCGACATCCTGCTGGTGCCGCTGCTCGCCTTCGACCGCAACGGCCAGCGCATCGGCTACGGCGCGGGCTACTACGACATGACCATCGCGCGCTTTCGCGCGATGAAACCGGTGACGGCCGTCGGCATCGCCTATGCGGCGCAGGAAATCGCCGACGTGCCGGTCAGCGAGCGCGACGCACGGCTCGATCTCGTGCTAACGGAACATGATGTGATCGATTTCCGCGAGACCTGAATGCGCCTTCTGTTCGTCGGCGATGTGGTGGGACGGTCCGGGCGCGCCGCCGTGACCGAGCGCCTGCCCGGCCTCAAGCGCGACTGGAAGCTCGATTGCGTGATCGTCAACGGCGAGAACGCGGCCGGCGGCTTCGGCATCACCGAGCCGATCTACCATGAGCTGATCGATGCCGGTGCGGACGCCATTTCGGGCGGCAATCATTCATGGGACCAGCGCGAGGCGCTCACCTTCATCGCGCGCGCGCCACGCCTGATCCGTCCGCACAATTATCCGCCCGGCACGCCGGGGCGCGGCATGGTGCTGTTCGACGCCGCCAACGGCGCGCGCGTGCTGGCGATCAACCTGATGGGCCGCGTGTTCATGGATCCGCTCGACGATCCGTTCGCGGCAGCGGAGCGCGAGCTCTCGGCCTGCCCGCTGAAAGGCGCGGCCGACGCGATCGTGGTCGACATCCATTGCGAGGCCACCAGCGAGAAGCAGGCGATGGGACACTTCTGCGACGGCCGCGCCAGCCTGGTGGTCGGCACGCATACGCACGTGCAGACGGCGGATCATCGCGTGCTGCCCGGCGGCACCGCGTTCATCACCGACGTCGGCATGACCGGCGACCACGACTCGGTGATCGGGATGAGCAAGGCCGAGCCGCTGCAGCGCTTCGTGCGGCGCATTCCGTCGGGCAAGTTCGAGCCGGCGAACGGCCCGGCGACCTTGTGCGCGGTCGCGGTCGAGACCGACGACGGGACGGGTCTGGCCACCCGCATCGCCCCGGTGCGGCTCGGCGGACAGCTCACCGAGGCGCGGCCGGCATTCTGGGAATAGACTTTTCCGCCCGCGCGGACCTATAACGCCGCCGGAAAAATCAGAAAGCCCGTGTTCCCTGGAGGCGCCTTTGGCCGGCCATTCCCAATTCAAGAACATCATGCACCGCAAGGGGCGGCAGGACGCCGTCCGCTCCAAGCTGTTCGGCAAGCTGTCGCGCGAAATCACCGTCGCGGCAAAGCTCGGCCTGCCCGATCCGGCGATGAACGCGCGCCTGCGCGCCGCGATTCTGGCCGCCAAGGCCGAAAGCGTGCCGAAGGACAACATCGATCGCGCGATCAAGAAGGCGAGCGGCAACGATGCCGAGAGCTACGATGAGATGCGCTACGAGGGCTACGGTCCGGCCGGCGTCGCGGTGATCGTCGAAGTGCTGACCGACAACAGGAACCGCTCGGCCGGCGAAGTGCGCGCGGCCTTCACCAAGGCGGGCGGCAACCTCGCCGAAACCGGCGCGGTGTCGTTCATGTTCGACCATCTCGGGGTGGTCGAGTTCGACGCCAAAGTGGGTGATGCCGACGCGATGCTCGAAGCCGCGATCGAGGCGGGCGCCGAGGATGTCGTCTCGGGCGAGAATGGCCACGAGGTGTACACCACGCACGATTCGCTGCGCGAGGTCGCCAAGGCGCTGGAGGCGAAGTTCGGGGAACCGCGCAAGGCCGCGTTCACCTGGAAGCCGCAGAACACCGTGCCGGTCGACGACGAGCAGGGCGAGAAGGTCTTGAGGCTGATCGACGCGCTCAACGACCAGGACGACGTGCAGAACGTCTACGCCAATTTCGAGGTGTCGGACGCGCTGGTCGCGAAGATGAGCGCGTGAGTTGCTTATCCCTCCCCGAAGGGGAGGGTGGCTCCTCGCGAAGCGAGGAGACGGGTGGGGCCAATTCGAAATGCGCAGAGCCCCCACCCGGCTCGCTCCGCTCGCCACCCTCCCCCGCAGGCGGGGGAGGGATAAGCAAGACAGTCAGCGTAGCCATCCATCCCACAGCGGCATGCTGACCAGCGCGGCGAGCGTGATGATCGCGTAGGCGACGCGGCGATAGGTCGTCTCCGACGCCATGTGGAAGAATCGCGATCCAACCAGCATGGCGACGACATGGACCGGCGCCACGAACGCCGCGAGCGCGATGACGTCGGTCGTCAGCAGGCCGAACCACAGATACGTGACGACCAGCGCCGCCGCCATGATGGCGAAGAACACCACGAAGTTCGCGCGCACCACTGCGGCGGCCGCCATCGAGGAGAGCCAGAACAGCACGACCGGCGGTCCGAAGATCTGCACCGCACCGCCGAGCACGCCGGCGACGAGGCCGACGGCGATCGTCACCGCCAGCATCGGACGGCCGTGATAGCGCCAGCCGGTCGAGAGCACGACGACGATCACCAGAACGAGCGCCGCCATTACCCAGCGCAGGTGTTCGGGCTCGGCGTATTGCAAAATCAGCGTACCGAACTGCGCCGCGATGATCGCCGCGACGGCGAGCGGCACGATCTCGCGCCACGCAGCCTGCCGCCAGACGCCGAGCGAGAACACGATGCCGGTGACGAGATCGGTCAGCAGAAAGCTCGCGGCGCCGATTTTCGGGCCGTAGAGCGCGCTCATTAGCGGCACGTAGATCAGCGCCGAGCCGAAGCCCGAGAAGCCGCGCACCGCGCCGGACAGGATCGAAATGCCGAGCGCAAGCGGGAAGCGCGGGTCGGCCATGACGGCCGAGAAGGTGGCGGCGGTGGGGAGGTCGATCACGACAGAATCCGGCAGGGACCGCATCTGTAGCAAGGCGCGGCGAGGCGCGCGAGCATGGTATCAATGGGCCGTCATGGCGCAGCCGATTCGCATCCTCGGAATCGACCCGGGCCTCCGCCGCACCGGCTGGGGGCTGATCGGCTGCGAGGGCAACCGGCTGATCTATCTCGCCTGCGGCTCGGTCGAGACGAACGACAAGCTGTCCCTCGCCGAACGCCTGGTCACGATCCATGACGGGCTCGCGCGCATCGTCGACCAATTCCGCCCGGACGAGGCGGCGGTCGAGGCGACCTTCGTCAACCGCGACGCCGTGGCGACGCTGAAGCTCGGGCAGGCGCGCGGTATCGCGCTGCTGGTGCCGGCGAAGGCCGGCTTGCCGGTCGCCGAATACGCGCCGAACCTGGTGAAGAAGACCATCGTGGGCGCCGGCCATGCCGAGAAGGCGCAGATCCGCCTGATGGTCGGCGTGCTGCTGCCGAAGGCCGATCCGAAGACCGAAGACGCCGCCGATGCGCTCGCGATCGCGGTGACGCATGCGCATCATCGCGCGAGCGTGCTGCTGCGGGTGGCGGCGCGATGATCGGCAAGCTGAAGGGCATCATCGACGCCTACGGCGATGATCACATCATCGTCGACGTGAACGGCGTCGGCTATGTGGTGCATTGCTCGGCGCGAACCCTGCAGGCGCTGCCGCCGAAAGGCGATCCGGTCTCGCTCGCGATCGAGACGCATGTGCGCGAGGACCAGATCCGCCTGTTCGGCTTCCAGGAGGACGTCGAGCGCGAATGGTTCCGCCTGCTGCAGACCGTGCAGGGCGTCGGCACCAAGGTGGCGCTCGCGATCCTCTCGACGCTGCGGCCCGCCGATCTCGCGTCGGCGATCGCGCTGCGCGACAAGGCGATGGTCGCGCGCACGCCGGGCGTCGGGCCCAAGGTCGCCGAGCGCATCGTCACCGAGCTGAAGGACAAGGCGCCGAAATATGCCGAACTCGATCCGGCGGTGGTGCGGCTCGCCGGCGCGGTCGATGAGGCGCGCGCACCGCGGCCGGTCGCCGATGCGGTCTCGGCGCTGGTCAATCTCGGCTACGGTCAGCCGCAGGCGGCGGCCGCGATCGCGGCGGCCGTGCGCGCGGCCGGCGAGGGCGCCGAGACCGCGCAGCTCATCCGGCTGGGGCTGAAGGAATTGTCGAAGTGAGCGAGCCTCCGCGCATCGTCTCGCCCGAGCGCCGCGACGAGGACGACGTCTCGCTGCGACCGCAGCGGCTCTCCGAGTTCATCGGCCAGCAGCAGGCGAGGGCTAATCTCGCAGTGTTCATCGAGGCGGCGCGCGCCCGCAAGGAAGCGCTCGATCACGTGTTGTTCGTCGGACCGCCGGGCTTAGGCAAAACCACGCTGGCGCAGATCGTGTCGCGCGAGCTCGGGGTGAATTTTCGCGCCACCTCCGGCCCGGTGATCGCCAAGGCCGGCGACCTCGCGGCGCTGCTCACCAACCTGGAAGAGCGCGACGTGCTGTTCATCGACGAGATCCACCGGCTCAATCCGGCAGTCGAAGAGATCCTCTATCCGGCGATGGAGGACTTCCAGCTCGACCTGATCATCGGCGAGGGCCCGGCCGCGCGCTCGGTGAAGATCGATCTGGCGAAGTTCACGCTGGTCGGTGCGACCACGCGCGCGGGCCTGCTCACCACGCCGCTGCGCGACCGCTTCGGCATTCCGGTGCGGCTCAATTTCTATACCAAGGAGGAGCTCGAGCTGATCGTGACGCGCGGCGCGCGCGTGCTCGGCATGTCGGTCACGGCAGACGGCGCCGACGAGATCGCGCGGCGCGCGCGCGGCACGCCGCGCATCGCGGGGCGCCTGCTCAAGCGCGTCCGCGACTTCGCGCACGTGGCGGGCGCGGCGACGATCGACCGCGCGGTCGCCGACACGGCGCTGCGCGCGCTGGAAGTCGACGCCGCCGGCATGGATGCGATGGACCGGCGCTACCTCAACGTGATCGCGCTCAATTACGGCGGCGGGCCGGTCGGCGTCGACACGATCGCGGCCGCGCTGTCGGAGCCGCGCGACGCGATCGAGGAAATTATCGAGCCCTATCTGATCCAGCAGGGCTTCGTGCAGCGCACCCCGCGCGGCCGCCTGCTTACCGGACATGCGTTCCGGCATCTTGGATTGGCCGAACCCGCGCGCGACGCGAGCCAGTTTCAGATGTTCGCGGGCGGCGACGACACGAGCTGAGCTGACGCGGCGATCGGTCCGGTCACCGTGGGAAACGGCGCATGAGCGAACCCATTCGCATTGTGGCGGCGCTGATCCGCGCCGCGGACGGCCGCGTATCGCCGGTGCGCACGGCGCCGATATCGACGTGCGCGGCGCGCCGCGCTAACACCACGGCATGACAGTCCCCTCGCTCGACGGTGAGCTGCGCGACGGCCGCCACACCATGGCGGTGCGGGTCTATTACGAGGACACCGATTTCACCGGCATCGTGTATCACGCGAACTACCTGCGCTTCATGGAGCGCGGGCGCACCAACTACCTGCGCCTGATCGGCGCCGATCACCGCGCGCTGTTCGAGGCGACCGAGCAGGAGGCGCCGGGCTTTGCCTTCGTGGTGCGGTCGATGACGATCGATTTCCGCAAGCCCGCGCGGATGGACGACCTGCTCGAGATCGTGACGGCGCCGGACGAGGTGAAAGGCGCATCGATCACGCTGAAGCAGCAGTGCCGGCGCGGCGGCGAGGTGTTGTGCGAGGCGAGCGTGCGCGTCGCGTTCATCTCGCAAGGCCGCGCGCGGCCGATCCCGAAGCCGCTGCGCGTCGCCATGAAGGCGGACCGGGAGAAGAGCGCGTAGCTTGTCATCCCGGCCGAGCGCTTCGCGCGAGAGCCGGGACCCATGCTCGAACCGAGCTCAGAGACTGATGGATCCCGGCTCTCTCCCGGCCTGCGGCCGGGATCGGCCGGGACGACAGCAGACGATCACGCCGCCTTGTTGCGCTCCTGCTCCTGCGCGTAGAGCGCGCCTTCCTCGCTGACCGCCTTCGCGACGCTCGGCCGCTTGTGCAGGCTCGACAGATAGGCGCGGATCGCGGGCCACTTCGACAGGTCGATCGGTGTGGCGCGGCTCCAGTTCAGCACGGTGTAGAGATAGGCGTCGGCGATGCTGAAGCGCTCGAGCAGGAATTCGCGGCCCGCGAGATGCGTCTCGACGATCGCAAGCCGCGCGTCGGCAAGGCCCTGCGCGTAGGTCTTGGCCTCCGCCGGCGCCTCGCGCTGCAGCAGCGGCAGGAACACCGCCTTGTGCAGTTCGGTGCCGATGAAGCTGAGCCACTGGTGCAGCCGCGCGCGCTCCATCCCGGCGGCCGGCGCAAGCGCTGCGGCGGGAAAGCGCTCCGCGACGTATTGCAGGATCGCGGCATTCTCGGTCAGCAGCGCGCCCTCGTCGGTGCGCAGCGTAGGCACCATGCCGAGCGGGTTGATGGCGAGGAAGTCCGACCCGTCCGGCAGGCGCTTGTTGTGGTCGCGCGCGATATAGTTGGCTTCGGCGCCGGCCTCGTAGAGGACGATGCGGGTTGCCATCGAGCAGGCGAGCGGTGCGAAATAGAGATCCATGCGGTTTCTCCTTGGTTGATTTTTGTACTGTTCCGCATGAAATAGAGTGGGTCAAGGATTATTTGCGAGATGGTACAAAAAAAGGATGGACCGAAGCGGCGCGGCCGGCCGCGGAGCTACGATCCCGCCCAGGCGCTCGCACGGGCGACCGCGACGTTCTGGAAGGCGGGTTATGCCGCCACCTCGCTCGACGATCTGTCGGAAGCGACCGGCATGAATCGGCCGAGCCTCTATGCGGCGTTCGGCGACAAGCGCGACCTCTATCTCAAGACGCTCGACTACTACCGCGATGAAGGACGGGCGCTGACGCGCGCGGCGCTCGCCGACGATCCGCCGCTGCGCGTGTTGCTGAAGCGCTTCTACGACAAGGCGCTCGACCTCTATTTCGGCGACGGCCCGCGCGGCTGCTACACCGTCGGCACGGCGGCGACGGTCGCGGCGGTCGACGAGGAGGTGCGCCGGTTTCTCGCCGATCGGGTGCGCAACGCCGACGATTTCCTCAAGGGCCAAATCGAGCAGGCGCAAGCGCGCGGTGAGATTGCGCGCGACGCGAACGCGGCGGCGCTCGCATATCTGGCGACCGCAACGTTGCACACGCTCGCGGTGCGCTCGCGCGCCGGCATCGCGCGCGCGGAGCTCGATGCGCTCGCGGACGCCGCGATCGGCGTTATTTGCGTCGCGCCCTGACTCATGTAAATGCCCTTCACATGAGCTGGTCCCGGGGCCCGCGCGGCTACCACCACGGCAACCTGAAAGAAGCGCTGATCCGCGCCGCGCTGCAGCTGATCGCCGAAAAGGGTCCGGCCGGCTTCACGTTCGCCGAGGCGGCGCGCTTCGCCGGCGTCAGTCCGGCCGCGCCCTACCGCCATTTCCGCGACCGCGACGACCTGCTCGCCGACGTGGCGCGGCGCGGCTTCGAGCTGTTCGCCGAAGTGCTGACCAAGGCCTGGGACGACGGCAGGCCCGATCCGATGACGGCGTTCGAGCGCCTGGGGAGGGCGTATCTTGCGTTTGCGCGCACCGAGCCGGCGTATTACTCGGCAATGTTCGAAGCGGGCATTCCGCCGACCACGAGCGCGGAACTCGCGGCCGCAGGCGATCGCGCTTTCGCGACGATCCGCACCGCCTGCGAACGTATCGTCGCGGGCCTCCCGGCAAACCGGCGGCCGCCGGTGCTGATGGTCGCGCTGCATATCTGGTCGCTCGCGCACGGCATCGCGGCGCTGTTCGGGCGCGGCGATGCGGCGCGCCGGCCGCTCCCGATGTCGAGCGACGAACTGCTCGAGGCGGGCGTGCTGGTCTATTTGCGCGGCCTCGGCCTTGAAGGCCCGGTTGGAACGCCCACGTCTTCGTGAACAGCCCCGCGCCGCCCCTGCTTGACAAGCCGCCGGCCCTTCCTTAGTTATGTAAATGTTATTAACATTCACGGACGAGGCAGATCCATGTCCACCGCTGAACGCGTCTACGACGACCGCAACGATCACTGGCGCGGCCCCGGCTACGGGCGCTGGCAGTTCATCCATCCCGGCTGGATCGTCGTGATGATCCTCGGGTTCGTCTTCTGGTGGCCGGTGGGCCTCGCGATCCTCGGTTTCATCCTGTGGAGCAAGAGCATGGGCTGTCACAGCGGCGAGCGCTGGGAGCGCAAGATTCATCGGATGGAAGAGAAGATGGGTCGCATGCGCGAGCGCTTCGGCGGCGGCTTCGGCCCACGGTCGAGCGGCAACCACGCGTTCGACGAATATCGTACCGAGACGTTGCGGCGGCTCGAGGACGAGCAGCGCGAATTCCGCGATTTCCTCGATCGGCTGCGCTTCGCCAAGGACAAGGCCGAGTTCGACCAGTTCATGGCCGAGCGGCGCAACCGTCCCCAGGCGGAGGCTCCGCAGCCGCAAAGCTGATCCCCCGCAGCCGCGACTGCGTTCCGGGCCGTTCGCCGCAAGGCGGGCGGCCCGATACATTTGTTGTCGGAACGGCGCTAAACAGGCTGCGTGGGAAGCAATCGGCAATTCAATCCGGGAAATTTGAGAAAATCGCGATCGAACGTAATCCATTCGCACGCCCACTCGATGGCAAGCGCGGCGTACCAGACATCACTGATCGTGTTTCCTCGCGTGCGGGTCTCGACGGATAGCCGTTGGAATATCTCCCAGTGCCGATCACCCGGAGCAACTACGCGGCAATTGGGAAGCTGCAGGAGATCGTTGCAGAATCCAAATGCCTCTTCAAGCGAGCTTGGTGCCGCAAGAAAACGGGCATTCGTCGTGATCCGAACCAATGCGCTGAGAGCAAGGGGGGAAACGCCGAACTGCGCGCTGTTCTCGAAAATCGGATCCAGCAGGTCACGTGTGACCCGGTGCAGCGCGGTATCTTTTCGAAATGCGTATAGCAGGACATTGACGTCCGGCAGGATCACTTGAAACCTCGTTTCAGCTTCTCGGCATACTCAAGGTCCTCCAGCTCCTGGAATTCAGAAAACTTCATGAATTCAAAGCCTGGCAAGAAGCCCCCCGTGGCCGAACTGACGCGCGGCATGACGCGTTCCTTCTTTTCACCCGCGGGCTTGTCCGACACGACGTAGCGCAGCCCATCCTCCATCAGCGCCGTCAGCGTCCGCCCCTCGGCGTCAGCTTTGCGCTTGGCCTTTTTGAGCAATTCGGCAGGCAACCGCACCGTCGTCCGCTTGATCATATGTCTAGACATATTGCTTGATATGTCAGTATGTCAACCAGCGAAGTCAGTTCTCGCGGAACGCGCGGCTCGCCTGGTCGGTCAGCGGCTTCAACAGATACGACAGCATCGAGCGCTCGGCGCTGTGCGATGAAGGCCTCGACCGGCATGCCGGCGACGAGGCGCCGCCCGCCGAGGCGTGCGACCTCGCCGGCATCGAGCGCGACGCGCACCAGATAGTAGGCGCCGGCCTTGTCGTCCTTGATGGTATCGGCGGCGATGCGCGTGACGCGGCCGGACAGTTCCGGCGTGGTCTGGCGATTGAAGCTGGTGAAGCGCAGCGTCGCGTGCTGGCCGATCTCGACCTTGTCGATGTCGGACGGGTTGAGCTTCACCTCGACCATCAGGGCGTCCTGCTCCGGCACGATCAGCATGATCTGCTCGCCGGCCGCGAGCACGGCGCCCTTCGCGTGCACCGAGAGCTGCTGCACGACGCCGGCCTGCGGCGCGCGGATGTCGATGCGCTTCAGCTGTTCGGCGGCGGTGATCTTCTTCTCGGTCAGCTCCGCCATCTTGGCGCGGATATCGGCCAGCTCCTTGGCGACCTCGCTGCGCAGGTTCTGGTCGAGCTGGATGATCTGCAGTTCGACCTCGGAGATCTTGCCGCGCGTCTGCGCGGCGCTCGCGCCGAGCAGTCCGCGTTCGCCGGTCAGCCGCGCGGCGTCGCGTTCCAGCGCGGTGAGGCGGGTGATCGGCACGAGGCTCTTTTCGTAGAGGTCGCGCACGCCGCCGAGCTCCTTCTTCACGAACTCGATCTCCTGCGCCTTCGCGGCGGCCTGCTCGGTCAGGCCGGAGACCTCCTCGCGCAGCTGCGCGATGCGTTCGCGCAATTGCGCCTTCTGCCCGCGCTTCGCCTCGCGGCGCAGCTCGAACAGCTTGCGCTCGCCGGTCATGATGCGCGCGATGTCGGCGATCTCCGGCGTCCAGCAGGTCGGAGGGAAATTCCACGGTCTCGCCGTCGTCGCGCTCGGCCTCGAGGCGGGCGCGCCGCGCGGTCAGCTCCCACAGCCATTTGCTCACCGCGGTGAGATTGGCCTGCGCTTCGGTCGGATCGAGCCGCAGCAGCAGCGCACCGGCTTCGACACGCGCGCCGTCACCGACCAACAGGTCGCCGACCACGCCGCCGCCCGGATGCTGCACCTTCTTCACGTTCGACTCGACCACCAGCGAGCCGAGCGCGATCACCGCGCCGGCCACATGCGTCATCGCGCCGAGCATGCCGACGCTCATCGCCAGAAGGAGCCCGATCAGTGCGATCGCCGCCACGTGCGTGCGGATGGAGGATTGCGCCGTCCACTGGCCGGCGCCGTCGGCGCGGGCGTTGACTGCGATGCGCGCGGCGAGTGCGGCGCGCAGCGCGGCCGCCTGCCGGCGCAGCTCGCCGAGATGCACGTTGAGCCGGGCGCGGTTCATGGATTGCCCCGGCGATGACGCGCGGGCCGCGCGGGCGGCGCCTCGGGCTGCGGCGCCGGTTCGCCGAGGATCTTGTCGCGCGCGCCGAACGCCTGCATGCGGCCTTCGTTGAGGATCAGCACATGATCGACCGCGCGCACCGCGCTCGGCCGATGCGCGATCACGATCGCGATGCCGCCGCGCGCGCGCACCGCGCTGATCGCGCTCGGTCAGCGCCTGCTCGCCGCGCGCGTCGAGGTTGGAGTTCGGCTCGTCGAGGATCACCAGGAACGGGTCGCCGTAGAGCGCGCGGGCGAGCGCCACGCGCTGGCGCTGGCCGCCCGAGAGCTGTGCGCCCGCGTCGCCGACCTGCGTCTCGTAGCCGTTCGGCAGCCGCAGGATCATCTCGTGCACGCCGGCGGTCTTGGCCGCCGCGATCAGCCGCGCCGCATCGGCGATCGTGCTCGAAGCGCGCGATGTTCTCCGCGACCGTGCCGGCGAACAGCTCGACCTCCTGCGGCAGGTAGCCGATGCTGCGGCCGAGTGCGTCGGACGACCACTGGTCCAGCGTCGCGCCGTCGAGGCGGATGACGCCGCGCGCCGGCGCCCAGATGCCAGCGAGCGCGCGCGCGAGCGAGGACTTGCCCGAGCCGCTCGGCCCGATGACGCCGAGCGCCATTCCGGCATTGAGCGTGAAGCCGACCTCGTGCAGCGCGACCGCCTGGCTTCCGGGCGGCGCGACGCTGAGCGCGGTGACGCGCAGCGACTGGCGCGGGGCGGGAAGCGGCACGCGCGACGGCTCGGCAGGCGACACTGCGAGTGCCCCGGCCAGCCGCCGCCAGCTTTGCCGCGCGGCGACGAAGGTGCGCCAGTTGGCGATCGCCTGCTCGATCGGCGCGAGCGCGCGCGACGTGATGATGGTCGCCGCGATGATCACGCCCGGCGCTCGCCTCCTGTCCGATCACCAGAAGGGCGCCGAGCGCGAGCACGGCGGACTGGAGCAGGAGGCGCAGGATGCGCGAGGCGCTGCCGAAGCCGGCCGAGAGATCGGCGATCGCCTGCTGGCGCTGCAGATAGCCGGTGTTCTGCGCGCTCCATCGCTGCGCCATGCGGGCGCGCATGCCGAGCGCGCCGACGATCCCGGCATTGCGCCGCGCCGCTTCGGCGAGCTGCTGGCGGCGCGCCGCCAGACGCGGTGAGCTCGCGCGTCGGCGCGCGCGTCACGCTTTCGGTGAGCAACGTGACGGCGCAGAGCGCGAGCGCGCCGATGAGCACCGCGCAGCCGAGCCAGGGATGAAACAGGAAGCAGATCGCCACATAGAGCGGCACCCACGGCAGGTCGAACAGCGCCGACAATCCGAAACTGGCGAAGAACGCGCGGATGGTGTCGAGGTCGCGCAGCGGCTGCAGGCTCTCGGACGAATCGCCTTGCGCGGCCTCGCGCATCACAAGGCCGAAGACGCGCGGGCTGAGCCGTGCGTCGAGCGCAAGCCCGATGCGCAGCAGCAGGCGCGTCCGCATCGTCTCGAGCACGCCCTGGAAGACGTAGAGCGTCAGCGCGAACAGGCCGAGCCCGATCAGCGTCGGAACGCTGCGGCTCGGCAGCACGCGGTCATAGACCTGCAGCATGAACAGCGGGCCGGTCAGCATCAGCATGTTGATGAGACCGCTCGCGCCGGCGGCGCCGATCAGCGCCGTGCGGTTGACCCGCAGTGCGTCACGCAGCTCGTCACGCCTGGCTGTCATCGGCCGTCACCCGTTGTGGTCCCTCGACAGAACGGCAATGCGGTCGAGGCCGGTACGGTCCGGATGCGTTCGCGACAGAGTGAACACGAGGTTACAAACGCGAAGCGGCGGAGCCGAAGCCCCGCCGCGACGTTCTGCTTTCCGGGCGTGATCTTTTCCGAAAACCGGTATCCGCTTTCGGGATCACGCCTTACGCGGTGCCGAGCAGCTGTCCGTTGAGGGCGGTCTGCAGCGGGTTCTGCGCGTTGCCGGCGTCGGCGTTGCCGGCCAGATCGACATCGACAATCGGACTGGTGCCGATATCGACTGCCGGTATGTCGGCATCCGGGACGAGGCTTGGACCGGTCCCGTCCTGGCCGCCGAGCACGCCGGCGAGCGCATCGGTGCCCGCGCCGTCGAGCAGCGGAAACTGGAACTGGTCCGGCGAGGTCAGCACGTCGGCATTCGCGACGCTCTGGCCGTTCGGGCCGGCATCGATCAGGTTCGCATCGGCCTGCGGGTTGGAGCCGCCGGCCGAATCGCCGCCGAGCACATTCGCGATCACGCCGGAGTTCTCGCCGTTCGGGCCGGCGCCGATATCGATCAGGTTATTCGACGGCGGGTTGCCGCTGCCGAAGGCTTGCGCGCCGATGATCGGTCCGTTCTCGCCGGGTTCGTTGCCGACGGTCGCGGAGACGTCCTGATCGCCGTTGCCGTCGCCGGCACCGCTCACCTCGGCGATCCGCCCAAGGCCCAATCCACCCAGCGTATCGCCGCCGGTACCGTCGAGAACGCCAGTGACGGCCGGGCTGCCGTTGCCGACTACGCCGAGATCGAGGATCGGGCCGTCGCCGTTCGGGCTGCCGAGGATCCCATCGCTCAGGCCGCCGGTAAGGTCGCTGACCGGCTGGGTGACGGCGCCATTGCCGTCGCCGACGATGCCGGCGGTCAGCGCCGGTCCGTCGCCAAGCGCATTGCCGAGATCGATGCCGTTGCCGATCCCGTCGGTCACGCCGCCGACGATGCCGCCACCCGGCAGGCCGCCGAGCATGCCGCCGCCGAGGTCGAGATTGCCGGCGGCATGGTCGACAAGGTTGCCGGCGTCGGTCACAACGCCGTTCACGATCCCGCCGGCACCGGCATTGGTGTTGCTCAGTGCGTCGCCAAGGAGCGTTTGAGTGTCGGCGGCCGCATCGGGAACCAGCCCGCCGGTCACGCCGCCCAGCAATCCACCGTTACCGCCGAGGCCGAGATTGCCGGTCGCGTGATCGACCAGCTGGCTGGTGCCGTCGACGACGTCGTTGATCAGGCCGGCGCCGCCGCTCTGCGCATCGCTCAGCACGGCGCTCCCGAGCGATTGCGTGTCGGCAACCGCATCCTGGATCAGGCCGCCGCCGGAGTCATTGCCGGAGCCGTCGCCAGCGCCGCCGGATCCTTCGCCGCCCGCGGACTCGCCGCCAGCTGCGGTGTCGCCGCCAGCCGTATTGCCACCATCGCCGGAGTCACCGGTGCCGGCGCCGCCCGCGGACTGGCCGCCGTTGGCGCCGTCAGAGGCGCCGCCGGCACCCGCTCCGTCCGCGCTCGCGTCGTTGCCGCTGCCCGCAGTGTCACTGCCGTTCGATCCGGAAGCGCTGCTGGGTCCCGGCCGGTAATTCGCGGTCCCGGGTTCGCTGCGGTCGGTCGCGCCGGATTGCGGAAACGTCGAATCCGGGTCGCCCGGGGAGTTGGGTTGCGGACCTGCATCGCTCATCTGCGCGCCGGAAGATTGATCCGAGGCGCTGTCGTTCGGGGGCATCGATGAAGCGAAGCCTTGCCGCTCGCGGGTGTCCTGTGCGGTCGCCATGTGATCCTCCTATTGCTCGTCCCTTGCTCAACGGACCGGCGGCAGGATGGGTCGGGGTCGGCGTCGGGGAACCCGGCGAATGGGCAACAGGGGATTTGCGAACGGCTGAGACTTCGTGCCGAAATTTAATCAATTCGCGCGCGCCGCTCCCGCAACCGCCGGACCGCACGGGCGTTTTGGCGCCGCTAACCAAGCCTTAACCATAATCGGGCCTGTTACGCCGGGATAAGAGTGGTCAGGTGCCCTAGTTTGGACAGATTTCGCGCGGAATCCGTGGCTCGCCGGTGGTGGACGGCACGGATCTCAGCAGGTTTCGGAATGTTCGGCGGCAAGCCATCGCAATGCCGCGCGATGTTCATTCCGTCCGCCCAGGCAGGTCAGGTCCAGTCGCCCCGGCCGACAAGCGAGAGGACATCTTCATGTTCGTGATGCAGGCGGCCGCGCAGACCAGCGTGGCGCAGGAGGCGATCCCGAACGCCTCGGCCAAATTGTCGCTGCTCAGCCTGTTCATGTCGGCCGACTTCGTCGTGCAGGCCGTGATGGTCGGGCTGCTGCTGGCCTCGATCTGGGTGTGGGCGATCGTGGTCGACAAGTTCCTGCTCTATCGCCGCACCAAGCGCGCGATGGACCAGTTCGAGCAGACCTTCTGGTCCGGCCATTCGCTCGAGGAGCTCTACCGCACGCAGTCCGCGCGCCCGGCGCATTCGATGGGCGCGCTGTTCGTCGCCGCGATGCGCGAGTGGAAACGCTCGTTCGAAGGCACCAGCCGCGCGATCGGCGGGCTGCAGATGCGCATCGAGAAGGTGATGGACGTCACCATCGCGCGCGAGATCGAGCGGCTCGAGCGCAATCTGCTGGTGCTGGCGACGGTCGGCTCGGCCGGGCCGTTCATCGGCCTGCTCGGCACCGTCTGGGGCATCATGACGAGCTTCCGCGCCATCGCGGGACAGCAGTCGACCTCGTTAGCGGTTGTGGCGCCCGGCATCGCCGAGGCCCTGTTCGCGACCGCGGTCGGCCTTCTTGCCGCCATCCCGGCGACGATTTTCTATAACAAGTTCGTCTCCGAGGTGAACAAGCAGGCGCAGCGGCTGGAAGGCTTCGCCGACGAGTTCGCCGCGATATTGTCGCGGCAAATCGACGAGAGCAGGTGAGCCGTGGGGGCAGCAGGTCCGAGCGGGGGCGTTTCGGTCGGCAAGCGGCGTCATACCCGCAAGCCGATGATGGCGGAGATCAACGTCACCCCGATGGTCGACGTGATGCTGGTGCTGCTCATCATCTTCATGGTGTCGGCGCCGCTGCTCACCGTCGGCGTGCCGATCGACCTGCCGCAGACCAAGGCGAAGTCGCTCGACCAGGACAAGGAGCCGCTGACGATCTCGGTCAACACCAAGGGCGAGATCTATTTGCAGAATTCCGAGATCAAGATCGAAGAACTGGTGGCGAAGCTGCAGGCGGTGACGCAGACCCGCGGCGGCGCCGACGAGCGCATCTACGTGCGTGGCGACAAGAAGGTCGATTACGGTACAGTCATGCGCGTGATGGGCCGGCTCTCCTCGGCCGGATTCCGCCGCGTCGCGCTGGTGACGGAGGTCGAGCAGGGCTCCTGACCGATGAAAGCCGGTTGGACCATATCGGCGGTCGGGCACATGGTGGTGCTCGTGTGGGTGCTTGTCACCTTCGTGGGCCGGCCGGCGCAAACGCCGCCGCCGCCCGAGTTCTTCGCCGACGTCATCTCGGACGCCGAGCTCTCGCAGATCACGCAAGGCATCCGCAACGCCAAGGCGGCGCCGGCGCCCAAGCCGCTGGTCGAGAAGATCGCCGAGGCGAAGCCGACGGAAAATCCGACCGCCAAGATCGTCGACAAGCCCGAGATTGTGCCGACCGCCGAACAGCTGCAGCCGAAGCCCGAGCCGGAGAAGAAGCCCGAGCCGAAGAAGGCCGAGCCGAAGCCGCCGGAGCCCAAGCCGGAGCCGAAACAGGCCTTCGCCAAGGAAGAGCCGAAGCCGGACCCGATCGCCGAAGCCCTGAAGAAAGACAACACAAAGCCGGAGAAGAAGCCGGAAAAGAAAGCCGAGACGCCGCAACCGCCGAAGAAGCAGGAGCCGAAGGCGCAGCCGAAGTTCGACTCGGGCCGCATCGCGGCGCTGCTCGACAAGCGCGATGCGCAGCGCCGCGCCGCGACCGGCAGCACGCTGAGCAGTACGCCCTCGCTCGGCAGCGCGACGGGCCAGGCCGCCACGCTGTCGCAGAATGAGCTCGACGCGCTGCGCAACCGGCTGCGCCAGTGCTGGAACGTTCCGGTCGGGCTCGCCGAGGCGCGCGACCTGATCGTCACGGTGCGCATCCAGTTCAACAAGGATGGATCGCTCTCGGCTGAACCGCGGCTGATGAACCAGGTGAGCCACCCGGCGTTCACGGCGGCATCCGAAAGCGCGTTGCGCGCGGTGCGCAGTTGCGCGCCTTACAGCTTCCTTCCGGTCGCCAAATACGAGGCGTGGAAGGACGTCATCATCGATTTCGATCCGCGTGACATGTTCCGTGGCTGACGCGCGCCGGCCCGGCTCTCAGGACGACCCCGCATCATGACAACGACCCGCTCTGCGTTCGTGCTCACTCGTCGGCGTGCGCTGCTTGGCGCCGCCGCCTCAACCTTTGCGCTGGCGGGGCCGGCCGCGCTCGCGCAAACGCGCCTCGACGTGACGCAGGGCAACATCGCGCCGGTGCCGATCGCGATCCCGGACTTCGTCGGCGGCACGCCGGGCGATAGTGAGGCCGCGCGCGCGATCACGCAGATCATCACCAGCAATCTCAGGCGCTCGGGACTGTTCGCGCCGATCGATCCGGCCGCCTATATCGAGAAGATCGTCAGTTTCGACGCGCAGCCGCGCTTTCCCGACTGGAAGACGATCAACGCGCAGGCGCTGATCACCGGACGCGTCACGCGGCAGGGCGATGGGCGCCTCAAGGTCGAATTCCGGCTGTGGGACGTCACCTCCGGCCAGCCGCTCACCGGGCAGCAGTATTTCACCGCGCCGGACAACTGGCGCCGCATAGCGCACATCGTGTCCGACCAGGTCTACGAGCGGCTCACCGGCGAGAAGGGCTACTTCGACACGCGCATCGTGTTCATCGACGAGACCGGCCCGAAGGAGCGCCGCGTCAAGCGGCTCGCGATCATGGACCAGGACGGCGCCAACGTGCGCTACCTGACGCGCGGCGAGGATCTCGTGCTGACCCCGCGCTTCTCGCCCTCGACGCAGGAGATCACCTACATGTCCTACGGACAGGGCGATCCGCGCGTGTTCCTGCTCAACATCGAAACCGGCCAGCGCGAGATCGTCGGGAATTTCCCCGGCATGTCGTTCTCGCCGCGCTTCTCGCCGACCGGGCAGCAGGTGATCATGAGCCTGCAGCAGGGCGCGAATTCCAACATCTTCGTGATGGACCTGCAGTCGAAGCGCACCACGCGGCTGACCGATACGGCGGCGATCGATACCGGGCCGTCCTATTCGCCCGACGGTGCGCGCGTCTGCTTCGAGTCCGACCGCGGCGGCCGGCCGCAGATCTACGTCATGGGCGCGGGCGGCGGCGGCGCGCAGCGCATCAGCTTCGGCGACGGATCCTATTCGACGCCGGTGTGGTCGCCGCGCGGCGACTTCATCGCCTTCACCAAGCAGGGCGGCGGACAGTTCGCGATCGGCATCATGAAGCCGGACGGCTCGGGGGAGCGGCTGCTCACCTCGGGTTACCACAACGAGGGCCCGACGTTTGCGCCGAACGGGCGCGTGCTGATGTTCTTCCGCGACCAGGGCGGCGGGCCGTCGCTCTATACGATCGACGTCACCGGCCGCAACGAGCAGAAGGTCTCGACGCCGAGCTTCGCGTCGGATCCGGCCTGGTCGCCGCTGTTGCGGTGACCCGGTGACGGCGGAAAGCCAAGGGGGAACTGGAACTTAGCACCGCCGCTTTCCCGCCGCGTTCATACCCCATTAACCATTCCAGTCGGTTTACGCGAGGCGGTCGCGTTTAGGGGACCGGTGCAAGGGCTCATCAAGGTTGATGGAACGTTCGCTTAACGAACGACCGGTAAACCAAGGATCAAGTATGCCCCGGTAGTGCGATGAAGGAGGCACGGGAATGATCAACATGAGTCTCACGCGCGCGATGAAGTTTGCCGCGATGATCGTTGCGGGTCTTGCGCTTGCCGCTTGCTCGACCAATCCGAACCAGATGCAGGGCGCCAATGCGGGCCTTGCCGGCAGCGCGGCGGCGGGCAGCGCGCAGGACTTCGTGGTCAATGTCGGCGACCGCGTGTTCTTCGAGTCGGATTCCTCCGAGCTCACCCCGCAGTCGATCGCGACGCTCGACAAGCAGGCGCAGTGGCTCGGCCGCTACAACCGCTATGCCTTCACGGTCGAGGGTCACGCCGACGAACGCGGCACGCGCGAGTACAACATCGCGCTCGGCGCCCGGCGCGCACAGGCGGTGCGCGATTACCTGACCTCGCGCGGGGTCGAATCCAACCGCATGCGCACGATCTCCTACGGCAAGGAGCGTCCGGTCGCGGTGTGTAACGATATCTCGTGCTGGTCGCAGAACCGCCGCTCGGTGACGGTGCTCAACGCCAGCTCCTGACCGGCCGCTACAGACTGATCTGAACCGGCGCCCTTGCGGCGCCGGTTTCGTTTTTTGGTGGTGTTGCTCCGGTAGAAGCTGGATGTTCTCACAGTGCGACGCAAGTCTCAGTGAACCGGTCGCTCTCCGAATACTGCCGCGCTTGAACTTGGCTGGGTCTTCCCGCGAAACGCGCCGCGCCAGGCCGAGGGCGTCGTGCCGACCACGCGGCGAAAATGGTGGCGCAAGGTTTCCGGCGCGCCGAAGCCCGCGTCGTGCGCGATCGTGTCGATCGGCGCATCGGTCGCCTCCAGCAGATCCTGGGCGGCACGCACGCGCAGCCGGATCAGCCACTCGATCGGCGCCGTTCCGGTCGCGGCGCGGAAGCGGCGCGTAAAGGTGCGCACGCTCATCGCGGCGCGATCCGCCAGAGCCTCGATGGTGACCGGCTCGCGGCTGTGTTGCGCCATCCAGTCGGCGACACCCGCGATGCGGTCGTTGGTGCGCACCGCGATCGGCTGCACGACGAATTGCGACTGCCCGCCGTCGCGATGCGGCGGCACCACCATGCGGCGCGCGAAGCTGTTGGCGACCCGCGCCCCGTAATCCTTGCGCACGAGGTGCAGCAGAAGATCGATGCCGGCGGCCGAGCCGGCGGAGGTGAGCACGTTGCCCTCGTCGACGTAGAGCACGTCGGGTTCGACGCGGATCTGCGGGAAGAGCCGCGCGAGCCGTTCGACATGACGCCAGTGGGTGGTGGCGCGGCGGCCGTCGAGCAGGCCGGCATGCGCCAGCAGGAATGCGCCGGAGCAGATCGAGGCGACGCGCGCGCCACCCGCCACGGCGGCGCGCAGCGCGCGCGTGACCTCGGGGCGCGGTGTGTCGTCGAGGTCGCGCCAGCCCGGCACCACGATCAGGTCGGCGTCGCGCAGCAGCTCAAGCCCGCCATCGACCTCGACCCGGATGCCGCCAAGTCCGCGCAGCGGCGGCGGGTCGGCGGCGGCGACGGCAAAACGGTACGGCACGAAATCGAGCTCGGGCCGCGCCAGCGCGAAGAACTCGGCCGTGATGCCGAATTCGAACATCGCAAGCTGGTCGCAGGCGAGCGTCACCACCAGTGGCGGGCGATCCATCATGGCCGGATATTACCGGACTTTGGCATTCCGGCCAATTCAAAAGTTGCGCGTCCGGGACGAAGATGGCTGTGAAACCCCGATCAGAGGAGCCACCCATGCCCAGCCTCGTAACCGAACCCGGCTTTGCCGACCCCGCGACCGTGCTTGCGCATTTCGAGCGGCGCCTGACCCTCGAGACCGACTGCAGCGACGTCAATGAATCGCTCACGGGCGACCTCGACTTCGTGCTGGTCGATGTGCGCGGTCCCAAGGCTTATGCGCGCGGCCATGTGCCGCGTGCCATCAACATCCCCCACCGCGACATGACGGCCGAGCGCATGGCGGCATTCCCGAAGGACACCGCGTTCGTCGTCTACTGCGCCGGCCCGCACTGCAACGGGACGAACAAAGCCGCGATCCGCCTCGCGCGCCTCGGCTACCGCGTGAAAGAAATGATCGGCGGCGTGACCGGATGGCGCGACGAGGATTTCGCACTCGAGCGCGACGCTGAAACGCGGGTCGCCTAGCGGTTTTTTGACAACCGGTCCGCTTGTCAGCTGGCCGGGAACTCTGAAATGGTGCCTCTGCCCAATGGCGGGAGAGGCTTATGCGGCTTTCATGGTGGAACGCGGCGCTGGTCGCGGCAGGCCTCGCGGCCTGCGGGCAGAACAACACCTATCAGGCGCCGCCCCCACCCAAGGTGACGGTGACCAAGCCCGCCGAGCAGAAGGTCACGCGCTACTTCGAGGCGACCGGCAATACGGCAGCGGTCAACTCGGCCAACCTGGTCGCGCGCGTGCAGGGCTTCCTGACCGAGATCAAATACACCGACGGGATGCCGGTGAAGAAGGGTCAGCACCTCTTCACCATCGAGCCGGAGCCCTATCAGCTCAAGCTGCAGCAGGCGCAGGCGGCCGAAGCCGCCGCGCAAGCGTCGCAGAAGCAGAGCGAAGGCGATTTCGAGCGCCAGCAGGAACTGGTGCAGCGCCAGGCCGCCTCGAAGGCGGCGTTCGACGCCGCGACCGCGAAACGCGACACCGACAAGGCGAAGGTGCTGCAGGCGCAGGCCGACAACAGGACCGCGCAGATCAATCTCGACTACACCAAGGTCGTCGCGCCGTTCGACGGCATCGTGACCGCGCGTCAGGTCTCGATCGGCGAACTGGTCGGCGGCAGCGGCACGCAGGTGCTCGCCACCATCGTCCAGCTCGATCCGATCTACGTGAATTTCAACGCCAGCGAACGCGACGTGCTGCACGTGCGCGACATGCTCTACAAGCGCGGCCAGAAGGCGACGGACCTGCTCGGCACCGATATCGAGGTCGGATTGCAGACCGACCAGGGCTATCCGCACAAGGGCAAGCTCGACTACATCGCGCCGACCGTCAATCAAGGCACCGGCACGCTGGCGGCGCGCGCCGAACTGCCCAATGCACTGCGCCTGATGCTGCCCGGCTTCTTCGTCCGCGTGCGCGTGCCGCTCGAGGAAACTTCCGCGATGCTGGTGCCGTCGGTCGCGCTCGGCAGCGACCAGGGCGGCCGCTATGTGCTGGTCGTCAACGGCGAGAACGTCGTCGAGCAGCGCAAGGTCGAGGTCGGGCCGACGGTCGGCGAGCTGACCGTGATCGAGAGCGGTCTCAAGCCCGATGACCGCGTCGTCACCGCCGGCATCCTGCGCGCCGTTCCCGGTCAGAAGGTCGATCCGCAGACCAAGACTGCCGCCAACTAGCAGGCTCCGATGATCTCGAAGTACTTCATCGAGCGGCCGGTTCTCGCCAACGTCCTGGCGATCCTGATGATCGTGATCGGCGCCGTCGCGCTGTTCTCGCTGCCGGTCGCGCAATATCCCGACGTGACGCCGCCGACCGTGCAGGTGCAGACGCGCTACCCGGGCGCGAGCGCACGCACCATGATCGACACCGTGGCGCTGCCGATCGAGCAGCAGGTCAACGGCGTCGAGAACATGATCTACATGCAGTCGACCAGCACGTCCGACGGGACCTACACGCTCATCGTCACGTTCAGGATCGGCACCGACCTCAACTTCGCGCAGGTGCTGGTGCAGAACCGCGTCTCGGCCGCGCTCTCCTCGCTTCCCGACGCGGTGCAGAAGCAGGGCGTCAACGTCCAGAAGCAGTCGACCGCGATCCTGTCGTTCGTCACGCTGACCTCGCCGGAGAGGAAGTTCGACAGCCTGTATCTCGCGAACTACGCGACGATCCGCCTGAAGGACGAACTGGCGCGGCTGCCCGGCGTCGGCAACGTGCTGATCTTCGGCGCCGGCCAGTACTCGATCCGCGTCTGGCTCGATCCGGAGAAGCTTAAAGCCCGCGGGCTCACCGCATCGGACGTCACGCAGGCGCTGCAGCAGCAGAGCCAGCAGGTCGCAGCCGGGCAGATCGGCGGCCCGCCGACCGAAGCCGGCCAGCCGTTCCAGTACACCGTGACGGTCGCGGGACGCCTCGCCGAGCCGGAGCAGTTCGAGAACGTCATCGTCAAGACCGACGGCGGCGCGATCACGCGCGTGCGCGACGTCGGCCGCGTCGAGCTCGGCGCGCAGACCTACGGGCAGATCTTCAAGGTCAACGACCGGCCGGCCGCCGGCATCGCGGTGTTCCAGTCGCCCGGCGCGAACGCGCTCAACGTGCAGACCGCCGTGACCAAGCGCATGAACGAGCTCTCGCGCGAATTTCCCGCGGGACTGGTGTTCGAGGTGCCGTTCGACACCACCAAGTTCGTCGATGAGGCGATCAAGGAGGTCTACAAGACGCTGATCGAGGCGGCGGTGCTGGTGCTGATCGTGATCCTGATCTTCCTGCAGGACTGGCGCGCGATGCTGATCCCGGCGACCACCGTGCCGGTGACGATCATCGGCGCGTTCGCCGCGATGGCGGCGCTCGGCTTCTCGGTCAACCTCTCGACCCTGTTCGCGATCGTGCTCGCGATCGGCATCGTGGTCGACGACGCGATCGTCATCGTGGAAGGTGTCGCGCACAACATCGAGCGCGGGCTGACCCCGCACGACGCCTCGATCAAGGCGATGGACGAGCTGTTCGGGCCGATCATCGGCATCACGCTGGTGCTGATGTCGGTGTTCATCCCGGCGGCGTTCATGCCCGGGCTGACCGGCAAGATGTACGCGCAGTTCGCGCTGGTGATCGCCGCGACCGCGCTGCTCAGCGCGATCAATGCCGCGACGCTGAAACCGACGCAGGCCGCGCTGTGGATGCGCGCGCCGGTGCCGCCGGAGAAGCGCAACATCATCTATCGCGGCTTCAACCGCGGTTACGACGCGCTGGAGCGCGGCTATGTCCGCCTGATCGGCCGGATGGCGCGCGCGAGCGTGGTTTCGGTCGTGGTCGCGCTGCTGATCGTGGCCGGCGGGCTCTACGGCCTCTCGCGCGTCGCGTCGGGCTTCATCCCGATCGAGGACCAGGGCTATCTGGTGGTCGCGGTGCAGCTGCCCGACGGCGCCTCGCTCGAGCGCACCCAGAAGGCGATGGACGAGGTCGCCGCCATCGCGGGCAAGACGCCGGGCGTCGATCAGGTCGTCACCGTCGCGGGCATCTCGCCGCTCGACAATTCCGCCTCGCTGGCGAATGCCGGCGTCGCCTATGTGACGCTCAAGCCGTGGAGCCAGCGCGGCAAGGGCCAGGATCTGCTGTCGCTGTTCGTCGGCATGAACAAGGCGATGGAGGAGGTGACGGACGCGCGCGTGCTGGTCGTGCCGCCGCCGCCGATCCAGGGCGTCGGCAACGCGTCGGGCGCGACCATGCAGCTCGAGCTGCGCGACGGCAGCTTCGATTTCACCAAGCTGCAGGGCCTGGCGAACGCGATGGTCGAGGCCGGCCTCGAGCCAGATCGAGCTTTCAGCGCGTGATGACGCACGTTCCGCTCCGACGCGCCGCAGTACCGCATCGACGTCGACCGCGTGAAGGCGCAGACGCTGCACGTCAACGTCGATCAGGTGTTCTCGACCATCCAGACCTTCATGGGGTCGACCTACGTGGTGCAGTTCAACAAGTTCGGCCGCACCTTCCAGGCCTATGTGCAGGCCGACGCGCAATTCCGCCTGCGCCCGGAGGACATCACGCAGCTCACCGTGCGCAACAGCCAGGGCCAGACGGTGCCGATCGGCACGCTGGCGTCGGTCGTGCCGACCACCGGCCCGCCGCTGATCAGCCTCTACAATCTCTATCCGACCGCGACCGTCATCGGCATTCCGGTGCAGGGCGTCTCGTCGGGCCAGGCGATGGCGCTGATGGAGCAGATGGCGGCGCGCATCCTGCCCGCCGGCACCGGCTACGAATGGACCGCGCTCTCCTATCAGGAGAAGCTCGTCGGCAATCAGATGTATCTGGTGTTCGGGCTCGGCATCCTGCTCGTCTATCTGGTGCTCGCCGGGCAGTACGAGAGCTGGTACGCGCCGCTCTCGATCGTGCTCTCGGTGCCGCTCGCGCTGGTCGGGCCGGCCTCGGTGCTGCTCGGCCTCAAGGTCGACGCCAATCTCTACGTGCAGATCGGGCTGATCCTGCTGATCGCGCTCTCGGCCAAGAACGCGATCCTGATCGTCGAGGTCGCGCGCGAGCGGCGCATCAAGGAAGGGCATTCGATCGTCCAGTCGGCGGTCGAGGCGCGCGCAGTCGCGGCTGCGCCCGATCCTGATGACGTCGATCGCGTTCATCCTCTCGGTCGTGCCGCTGGTGATCGCGACCGGCGCGGGCGCGAGCGCGCGCAAGTCGATCGGCATCACGGTGTTCACCGGCATGATCGCCTCGACCTGCCTGGCGGTGCTGTTCGTGCCGTCGCTGTTCGTCGTGATCCAGCGCTTCGAGGAGTGGCTGAAGAGCCGCAAGGGGCGCAAAGACCGCCCTGCGGAAACCGTGGCGGCGGAGTGACGCGGCCTTTGTTTCGTCATCGATGGTGACAAACCGGCCGGCAGCGTCACAATGGCGCCAAAGCGGCCGGCACGGCCGATAACGTCCGGCCGACCGACGCGGCCGCGACAAGCTTTAGAATTGGGGGAGACGCATGGAACGCATCTGGCTCAAGCAGTATCCGGCCGGCATGCCGACCGAGATCGATGCCTCGCAGTATCCCTCGCTGGTCGCGCTGCTGGAGGAGAGCTTCGCGAAGTACCGCGACCGCAAGGCCTTCATCTGCATGGACAAGGCGATCACCTACGGCGACCTCGACACGATGTCGCGCGACTTCGCCGCCTACCTGCAGGGCACCGGCCTGAAGTTCGGCGACCGCGTCGCGATCATGATGCCGAACGTGCTGCAATATCCGGTCGCGACCGCGGGCGTGCTGCGCGCCGGCATGACGGTGGTCAACGTCAATCCGCTCTACACCCCGCGCGAGCTCGAGCACCAGCTCAACGACTCCGGCGCCGAGGCGATCGTCATCCTGGAGAACTTCGCCGTCACGCTGGAGAAGGTGCGTCAAGAACACGCGGGTGAAGCACATCATCCTCGCCAACATGGGCGACATGCTCGGCTTCCCGAAAGGCGCGATCGTCAACCTGGTCGTGCGCAAGGTGAAGAAGATGGTGCCGGCCTATTCGCTGCCGCAGGCGGTGCAGTTCAAGGCCGCGCTGTCGGCCGGCAAGGGCAAGCCGCTCAATACCCGCGCGATCTCTCCCGACGACGTCGCGTTCCTGCAATACACCGGCGGCACCACCGGCGTGTCGAAGGGCGCGACGCTGCTGCATCGCAACATCGTGGCGAACGTGCTGCAGAACGATGCGTGGCTGCAGCCGGCGCTGTCGAAGGAGCCGAAGGTCGATCAGCTGTTCATCGTGACGGCGCTGCCGCTCTATCACATCTTCGCGCTGACCGCGTGCTTCCTGCTCGGGATGCGTCGCGGCGGCGTGTGCCTGCTGATCCCGAACCCGCGCGACATTCCGAGCCTGGTGAAGGAATTGTCGAAGTACAAGGTCAACAAATTCCCGGCGGTGAACACGCTCTACAACGCGCTGCTCAATCATCCGGATTTCGGCAAGATCGACTTCTCGATGCTGAAGGCGTCGAACGGCGGCGGCATGGCGGTGCAGCGCGCGGTGGCGGAGCGCTGGCTGAAGGCGACCGGCTGCCCGCATCATCGAAGGCTACGGGCTGTCGGAAACCGCGCCGGTGCTGACCTGCAATCGCGGCGACAATCACGAGTTCACCGGCACGATCGGCCTGCCGGTGCCCTCGACCGAGATTTCGATCCGCGACGACGACGGCAATGAAATGCCGCTCGGCCAGGCGGGCGAGATCTGCGCGCGCGGTCCGCAGGTGATGGCGGGCTACTGGCAGCGGCCGGAAGAGACCGCGCAGGTGATGACCAAGGACGGCTTTTTCCGCACCGGCGACATCGGCGTGATGGACGATAAGGGGATGGTCAAGATCGTCGACCGCAAGAAGGACATGGTGCTGGTGTCGGGCTTCAACGTCTATCCGAACGAGGTCGAGGACGTGATCGCGATGCATCCGGGCGTGCTGGAATGCGCCGTGATCGGCGTGCCGGACACGGCTTCGGGCGAAGCCGTGAAGGCCTTCGTGGTGCGGCGCGATCCGGCGCTGACCGAAAAGGAGCTGATGAAGTTCGTCGCCGAGCAACTCACCAACTACAAGCGGCCGAAGATAATCGAATTCCGCGACGAACTGCCGAAGACGCCGGTCGGCAAGATTCTGCGCCGCGCGCTGCGCGACGAGGTGATGAAGAAGGCGGCGGCGTAGCGCCGGCCGTCTTTGCATGGGGTTGTTTTTCAATTTTTTTGGCAGCCTCGGGATCGGCGCGGCCGGTTAATCCTTCGTAAACGTCCAAGTCACAATTTGGACGCAGCAATTCGTATTGTTGCGGGTCGCAGAAGCGGCGATCTCACCCATGGCAAGAATTCTCGTTTTCGCACTCGCGCTGGCCACCGCCGGCCTGAGCGCCGTCGCGCCCGCGCGCGCACAGATGCCCGAGTCCGAACTGGTGATGCGGCTCAACCGCCTGGAGAACCAGGTGCGCCAGCTCACCGGGCAGGTCGAGCAGCTGCAGCACCGCAACCAGCAACTCGAGCAGCAGGTTGCGCGCGCGCCGCAAGGCGGGCCGCCGCCGGTGCAGCCGCGCGGTGCCGCTCCGGCGCAGCAGCAATATGCGCCACCGCAGGCCTACCCGCCGCAACAGCAGGGTTACCCGCAGCAGCAGACCTACCCGCAGCAGCAGACCTACCCGCAGCAGCAGGGCTATCCGCAACCGGACGCCTATCCACCGGGACCGCCGCCCGCGGGCGGACGGCGCGGCGATGCGTTCGATCCGAACCAGAACCCGAACGCGGTCGGCGTGCCGCGCACGCTCGGCTCCGTCGCGTCCGCGTCGCCGTCCGGCAACGAGGCGAACGACGAGGAGCCATATGTCGGCGCCCCGGGCGGGCGTCAGGCCGGCGCGCCGCTCGACCTCAACATCATGGCGGAGGAGGCCGCGAACGCCCCGCCGATCCGCCGCGAGGTGCGCCAGATTCCGGGCGCGCTGCCGTCGCCGCCGCCGCGCAATCCGAGCGGTACCGGCCAGCCGGGTCAGCAGATGGTGATGGCGCCGTCCGCTACGCCGAAGGACGAGTACGACCTCGCCTACGGCTACGTGCTGCGCAAGGATTATGCGATCGCCGAGGACTCGCTGCGGGCCTTCATGAAGAAATACCCGGGCGACCGCCTCGCGGCGGACGCGAACTACTGGCTCGGCGAGACGTTGTTCCAGCGTCAGCGTTATCGCGACGCCGCCGAGATCTTCCTCGACGTCTCGACCAAGCACGACAAATCCGCGCGCGCTCCGGATTCGCTGCTGCGGCTCGGCCAGTCGCTCGCGGCCCTGAAGGAAAAAGATGCCGCCTGCGCGACCCTCGCCGAGATACCGCGCAAGTATCCGCGCGCCGGCGCGAACGTGAAGCAGTCGGCGGAGCGCGAGCAGAAGCGCGTCGGCTGCCTGTAAGGCTGTACCCAATCGCCCGGTTCTGTGATTAGTGAATTGCCCGCAGGCGCGGGCGATAGCGCTGGTTGGTGTCGTGCGCGACGACGATCCCCTTTCGCAGGACGAAGCGGCGGCACTCTTCGGCGATCTGGCGGACTGTCCCGTGCTGGTCCTCGCGGTGTCGGGCGGACCGGACTCCACCGCGCTGATGTGGCTCGCGGCGCGCTGGCGCGACGGGCTCGTCCGGCCGCCCAAGCTGATCGCCGCGACAGTCGATCACGGCCTGCGCAAGGAGGCGGCGCGCGAGGCGCTGGCGGTGAAGCGGCTCGCCGCGACGCTGAACGTTGCGCACCGCACGCTGCGCTGGACCGGCCGCAAGCCGAAGACCGGCATCCAGGCGGCGGCGCGCGACGCGCGCTACCGGCTGCTCGCGCAAGCCGCCGACGCGGCGCGCAGCGATCGCATCCTCGCCGCGCATACGCTCGACGATCAGGCCGAAACGGTATTGTTCCGGATGATGCGCGGCAGCGGCCTCGACGGTCTTGGCGGAATGGATCGGGTCGCAATGGTGCCCGGACGCTCCGGGGTGCAGCTGGTTCGGCCGTTGCTCCCGGTTCCCAAAGCGCGGCTGATCGCCACCCTCAAGGCTGCGAACATCGCCTACGCGAGCGATCCCTCGAATGACGACCCGCGGTTCCTGCGGCCGCGTCTGCGCATACTGATGCCGCTGCTGGCGCGCGAAGGGCTGACCGCCGGGCGGCTGGACAAATTGGCGCAGCGGATGCGGCGGGCCGAACAGGCCCTGGCCGACGCGGTCACCGCGGCGCAGCGCGCCTTCGGCCTGGCCATGCCGCTGCGGGGCCGCCTGGCGCTCGATGCCGCCCGGTTCTGCGATCTGCCTGGCGAAATCGGCCTCCGGCTGCTGCAACGCATCATCAATTCGCTCGGAGACGAAGGCCCGGTCGAACTGGGGCAGCTCGAAGCGCTGTACGCGGAGCTGCGGCGGGCCGGCCGCGCCATCGTGGCGCGGGGTGCGGCCGACCGGCTGCGCCGCACGCTGGCGGGCGCGCTGGTAACCCTTTCGGGCACCAAACTGACGGTCGAGCGCGCCCCCCCGCGCCGGGGTGGTATGAAAACCGGCAATCGCGGGATCAAAGCGGCGTTCACCAAGCCTCGGTAGACTGACGCAGATTCGGCCAATTCCCTTGGCAGAAGCGGTACGCGAACCTATCTTGTGTCACGGTGGGACGCGGAGCACCGCGGGTCACGACGATCTCCTCAACAGGCCGCAGGACGCCGCTCGGGCGTCCGGCACAAGGCCTCCTTAAGGACTTGGGATGAACGCGAACCTGCGCAACTTCGCCCTCTGGGTGATCATCGTCCTGCTGCTGCTTGCCCTCTTCACGCTGTTCCAGAACCCCGGCACGCGCTCGTCCGCGACGGATATCTCGTTCTCGCAGCTCCTCACCGAGGTGGACAACGGGCGCGTTCGCGACGTCACCATCCAGGGCCCCGAGATCCACGGCACCTATACCAACGGCAGCGCCTTCAATACCTACGCGCCGAACGACCCGACTCTGGTGCAGCGGCTCTACGGCAAGGGCGTGCAGATCACGGCGCGCGCGCAGGGCGACAACGTGCCGTGGTTCGTCTCGCTGCTGGTCTCGTGGCTGCCCTTCATCGCACTGATCGGCGTCTGGATCTTCCTCTCGCGCCAGATGCAGGGCGGTGCCGGCAAGGCGATGGGCTTCGGCAAGTCGCGCGCCAAGCTTTTGACCGAGGCGCATGGCCGCGTGACGTTCGAGGACGTCGCCGGCGTCGACGAGGCGAAGCAGGACCTGCAGGAGATCGTCGAATTCCTGCGCGATCCGGGCAAGTTCCAGCGGCTCGGCGGCAAGATTCCGCGCGGCGTGCTGCTGGTCGGCCCGCCCGGCACCGGCAAGACGCTGATCGCGCGCGCGGTCGCGGGCGAAGCCAACGTGCCGTTCTTCACCATTTCGGGCTCGGACTTCGTCGAGATGTTCGTCGGCGTCGGCGCTTCGCGCGTGCGCGACATGTTCGAGCAGGCCAAGAAGAACGCGCCCTGCATCATCTTCATCGACGAAATCGACGCGGTCGGCCGCCATCGCGGCGCCGGCCTCGGCGGCGGCAACGACGAGCGCGAGCAGACGCTCAACCAGCTGCTGGTCGAGATGGACGGCTTCGAGGCGAACGAGGGCATCATCCTGATCGCCGCGACCAACCGCCCGGACGTGCTCGATCCGGCGCTGCTGCGTCCCGGCCGCTTCGACCGCCAGGTGGTCGTGCCGAACCCGGACGTGGTCGGCCGCGAGCAGATCCTCAAGGTGCACGTGCGCAAGGTGCCGCTCGCGCCCGACGTGAACCTGCAGCACCATCGCGCGCGGCACGCCCGGCTTCTCCGGCGCCGACCTCGCGAACCTGATCAACGAAGCGGCCCTGATGGCGGCGCGGCGCAACAAGCGCATGGTCACGCAGGCCGAGTTCGAGGACGCCAAGGACAAGGTGATGATGGGCGCCGAGCGCAAGTCGCTCGTGATGACCGAAGAAGAGAAGATGCTGACCGCCTATCACGAAGGCGGCCACGCGGTGCTGGCGCTCAACGTCAAGGCCACCGACCCGGTGCACAAGGCGACCATCATTCCGCGCGGCCGTGCGCTCGGCATGGTGATGCAGCTGCCCGAGCGCGACAAGCTCTCGATGAGCTACGAGCAGATGACCTCGCGCCTGATCATCATGATGGGCGGCCGCGTCGCCGAGGAGATGATCTTCGGCGCCGACAAGCGTGACCTCCGGCGCGCAGTCCGACATCGAGCAGGCGACGCGTCTCGCGCGCATGATGGTGACGCGCTGGGGCTTCTCCAAGGAGCTCGGCGCGGTCTCCTACGGCGAGAACCAGGACGAGGTGTTCCTCGGCATGTCGGTCGCGCGGACGCAGAACGTCTCCGAGGCGACCGCGCAGAAGATCGACGCCGGAAATCCGCCGGCTGGTCGAAGAAGGCCACGCGGAAGCGCGCCGCATGCTCGAAGAGAAGCGCGCCGACCTCGAAATGCTGGCCAAGGGCCTGCTCGAGTTCGAGACGCTGTCCGGCGACGAGATCAAGGACCTGCTCGACGGCAAGCGGCCGATGCGCGAGTCGGTGATCGAGCCGACGACGCCGCGCTCGTCCGCGGTGCCGTCCGCCGGCAAGGGCCGCCCGCCGCGTCCCGACGCGCCGCTCGACCCGCAGCCCCAGCCGCAGGCGTAACGCCGGACCGCTCCGCGGCGGGGATCAAGCCCCGTCGCGCGCCTTACACGAAGGCGCCCTGCACGAAGGCGCCCTGCACGAAGACGCCCTACACGAAGACATGGAATTCGACGACGCTGCTCGACGCCTGGCCGTCCCAGGCGTTGACGAACAGGTCGTCGGAGCCGGCGGTTGCGCTCGCCCGGAAGGTGAGGTGCGAGAGCTGTGCCTGGCTGACGCCGAAGGTCTGGCCTTCGGCCTGCGCAACACCGTCATATTCGAAGCGTCCGCCGCCCGGCGTGTTGTCGCGGAACCAGTAGGTGAGCGGATCGCCGTCAGGCTCGGTCACGCCCATGAAGGTCGCGGCCGCAATCACCTGTCCGGGCGATGCGTTGACATCCGGAGCGAACATGATCGGCGCTTGATTGGGCAGCGTGTCCACCGTGATGGTCGTGATGCCGCTCGAAGCCTGGCCGTCCCACGCATTGATCGAGATGCTGTCGGAGCCGGCGCTCGCGCCCGCGCGGAAAATGAGATGGAAGAGCTGCGCCTCCGAGACGCCGAACGTTTGGCCCTCGACCTGCGCGACACCATCGTATTCGAAATGCCCGCCCCCGATCGTGTTGTCGAGGAACCAGTAGCTCACGGCGTCGTCGTCCGCATCGGTGGCGTGCGCCAGCGTGGCGCCCCCGATGATGCCGTTGTGCGTGAGCTCCCGATCGACGGTGGTCAGCGCCGGGGCGCTGTTGGGCGCAACGGCGATGTCGAACGTCTCCACGCTGCTCGAGGCCTGTCCGTCCCAGACGTTGAGCGAGATGTTGTCGGAGCCGCCGGCGCCGGCGCGGAACGTGAGGTGCGCGAGCTGCGCCTGGCTGACGCCGAAGGTCTGGCCCTCCGCCTGCGCGACGCCGTCGTACTCGAAATGCCCGCCGCCCACGGTATTGTCGCGGAACCAGTAGCTCAGCGTGTCACCTTCGGCGTCGCTCGCGGTGAACAGGTCCGCGGCCGCCGTCACCTTGCCGTGCGTGATGACCAGGTCGGGAGCCGTCAGCGCCGGCGCGTGGTTGGGCTCCACGGCGACCTGGAAATGGGCGACGCTGCTTGCGGCCTGCCCGTCCCAGAGATTGAGCGAGATGTTGTCCGCGCCGCTCGCGCCGGCACGGAAGGTCAGGTGCGAGAGCTGCGACTGCGAAACCCCGAAGGTCTGCCCTTCCGCTTGCGCGACGCCGTCATACTCGAAGCGCCCGCCGCCGACCGTATCGTCGCGAAACCAGTAGCTCAGCGCGTCGCTGTCGGCGTCGGTGCCGCTGAACAGGTCTGCGGCCGCGATCACCTCGCCACGCGTCGCCGAGAAATCGGGCGCGGTGAGCGTCGGGGCATGATTGGCCTCGACGATGACGCTGAACGCCACCACGCTGCTCGACGCCTGCCCGTCCCAGACGTTGAGCGAGATGTTGTCGAGGCCGCCGGCGCCAGCGCGGAACGTGAGGTGCGACAGCTGCGACTGCGACACGCCGAAGGTCTGGCCTTCGGCCTGCGCGACACCGTCATACTCGAAGCGGCCGCCGCCGACCGTGTTGTCGCTGAACCAGTAGCTCAACGCATCGCTGTCGGCGTCGGAGGCGGTGAACAGGCTGGAGGCCGCGATCACCTGTCCATGCGTCGCCGAACGATCCGGCGCAGTCAGGGCGGGGGCGCTGTTCGGCGCGACATTGACGTTGAAGGTGACGACGTTGCTCGACTGCAAGCCGTCCCAGGTGTTGATCGTGATGCTGTCGGTGCCGCCGGCGCCGGCGCGGAAGGTGAGGTGGGAGAGCTGCTCCTCGGTGATGCCGAAGGTCTGACCCTCGACCTGCGCGACCCCGTCGAGCTCGAAATGTCCGCCGCCCGGCGTGTTGTCGCGGAACCAGTAGGTCATCGGGACGCCGGCCGGGTAGTCGATGTCATCGAGGTCGAACAGCGCGGTCGCCGCCATGACCTGGCCATGGGTCGCCGCGATATCAGGTGCGGTGAGCGTGGACGGATGATCGACGTCGTCGTTCTGGATCGTGCCGACGACGATGCTGCCGTCGACCGTCGCGCCGTTCGTGGCATCCGTCAGAAACAGGACGACGTCTTCGCTCCGCTCGAAGGCGACGTCGCCATAAACCGTGACGATGATGGACTTGGTCAGTTCGCCTTCGGCAAATTGCAGGGTTCCGGCGACCGGGATGTAGTCCTCGTTCGCCGTGGGGCTGGAGGAGTCCGTCGAGAAATAGTCGACGCTGAATGCCGCCGTGCCGCCGGTCCGTGAGACGTTGAACACGAGGGACGTGGTGCCGCTGTTGCCTTCAGTGACGGTGGCACCCACGATGCTGAAGAGATAGTCGAAGCCGACGGTCCCGGCCGTGTCCATGACAAGTCCCAGCCCGTCGATCGCCAAATCCCGATACGGCACAAGGACGTTATTGACCGTCGTCGTCACTCCACCACCCGCCATGAGCTCTCCCCAACACCCCACGAATGTCCGCACCGAATTACCGCCGCACGCTAGCCCCAGAGATCGCCGCAGGCCGATAAACGGCCGCAGGTCGATACCCGCGTGACGCGAGGGCAACCGGATACAACGGCGGTCGGGCGAGTCAATAAGTATTACGCCGTGCCCCTGTGGAACTTGGGCGATGGGCGCGGGGGTTCCGCTACGGCGCCGCGCCGAGTTCCTGCAGCGCCGTCTCGATCTGCGTCCGGCGCGTGTCGTTCGGTTTGAGCGTCAGGCCCTTGCGCAGGTCCGTAATCGCGTCGTCGTTGCGGCTGAGCGCACGCATCACGGCGGCGCGCTGCGCGTAGTTCGCGGCGTCGTTCGGGTCGAGACTGACGGCTTCGTCGGCGTCGCGCAGCGCGGCCAGCCGGTCGCCCTTCTTCAGCCACGACTCGGAGCGGCGCATGTAGGCCACGTCGGACTTGGGGTTGATCCGGATCGCCTCGGAATAGTCCGCGATCGCCCGGTCCTGGTCGCCCTGGTCGCGGTGCACGTTGCCGCGGTTCATATAGGCGAGCGCGAATTGCGGATCGGAGCGGATGGCGTTGCTGTAGTCCGACAGCGCGAGCGTGATGTTGTTGCGGTTGCGGTTGATCACGCCGCGGATGTTGTAGGCGCGTGCGTAGTTCGGATTGATGCGCAGCGCCTCGGTCAGGTCCGCGATGGCGCGATCCTGGTCGCCCTTGTCGTCCCAGGCGTCGCCGCGATTGGCATAGGCGATCGCCGATTTCGGATCGAGCCGGATCGTCTCGCTGAAATCCGCGATGGCGCTGACGAGATCGCCTTTCTTCTTCCACACCACGCCGCGCACGTTGTAGGCGCGCGAATATTTCGGATCGAGCCTGATCGCCCTGTCGAGGTCGGCGATGGCCCGATTGTGGTCGCCCTTGTCGTCCCACACGTCGCCGCGATTGGCGTAGGCGAGCGCGAATTTGTCGTCGAGCTTGATCGCCTCGTTGTAGTCCGCGATGGCGCGGTCGAGGTCGGCCTTGTCCTTCCAGATGTTGCCGCGGTTGTTGAACGCCTTCGGATACTTCGGATTGATGCGGATCGAACTCGTTGTAGTCGGCGAGCGCGGAATCGGAATCGCCCTTTTGGCGATAGGAGATCGCGCGGTTGTAGTAGGTGACGGCGAGATCGCCACCCTTGGTCTTGCCGGCCTTGATGATGCGCGTGCAGGCCTCGATGGCGCTGTCGGCGACCGCGTTCTCGTCCTTGCAGACACTCCAGTCGTCGGCGGGCGCCGCGCAGGCGAGCCCCGCCGTCAGCGAGATCACGGCGGCAAGGACGGCGCGGCGCATGGCGGAAGCTCTCCAGTGGTGCTGTGGCAATGGTAGAGTCGGCCCCGACGACCGGCAACCGCTTGATTTGCCCGCGTTAATGTCCCTCACAATTTTTGAAGGCTTTCGTGCGAGGTTCACCCTACTATCCCGCCGCGCATGGCGCCAAAACCACGAAGGCCGCAAGGTCCGCAACCACCGAGGGATTGATGGCTCGCAAGTATTTCGGCACCGACGGCATCCGCGGCCGGGCCAATGGCGTGATCACGCCGGAACTCGCGCTGAAGGTCGGTCAGGCGGTCGGCCTCACGTTCCAGAAGGGCGAGCACCGCCATCGCGTGCTGATCGGCAAGGATACGCGGCTGTCGGGTTACATGATCGAGAACGCGCTCACCGCGGGTTTCACCTCGGTCGGGATGGACGTGCTGCTCACCGGCCCGATCCCGACGCCGGGCGTCGCGATGCTGACGCGCTCGATGCGCGCCGACCTCGGCGTGATGATCTCGGCCTCGCACAATCCGTTCGACGACAACGGCATCAAGCTGTTCGGCCCGGACGGCTACAAGCTGTCCGACGAGATCGAGAAGCAGATCGAGGAACTGATCGACAGCGACCTCGCCAAGCGCCTCGCCAACTCGCGCAAGATCGGGCGCGCCAAGCGCATCGACGGCGTGCAGGACCGCTACATCGAATTTGCCAAGCGCACGCTGCCGCGCGCGATGGAGCTCGACGGCATGCGCATCGTGATCGATTGCGCGAATGGCGCCGGGTACCGCGTGGCGCCGGCGGCGCTGTGGGAGCTCGGCGCCGAAGTGTTCTCGCTCGGCGTCGAGCCGGACGGGTTCAACATCAACCTGGACGTCGGTTCGACCGCGCCGGCCGCGCTGGTGCAGAAGGTGCGCGAGATGCGCGCCGACATCGGCATCGCGCTCGACGGCGACGCCGACCGGGTGGTGATCGTGGACGAGAAGGGCAGGGTGGTCGACGGCGACCAGCTGCTCGCGGTCGTGGCCGAGAGCTGGCACGAGGACCGCCGGCTGGCAAAGCCCGCGGTGGTCGCGACCGTGATGTCGAACCTCGGGTTCGAACGCTACCTCCAGGGTCTCGGCCTGACCCTCGCGCGAACTCCGGTCGGCGACCGCTATGTGCTCGAACACATGCGCGAGGGCGGGATCAATCTCGGCGGCGAGCCGTCCGGCCACATCATCATGTCGGACTATGCCACCACCGGCGACGGTTTCGTTGCGGCGCTGCAAGTGCTCGCGGTGGTCAGGAAGCACGGCCGGCCGGTGTCCGAGGTGTGTCACCGCTTCGAGCCGCTGCCGCAGGTGATGAAGAACGTGCGCTATCGCAACGGCGCGCCGCTCGAGGACGCCAAGGTGAAATCCGCGATCGAAGCGGCGGTGCAGCGGCTCGACGGGCAGGGACGTCTCGTCATCCGCGCGTCCGGCACCGAACCGGTGATCCGCGTGATGGCCGAGGGCGAAAACCAGCCTTTCATCGAGGAGCTGGTCGACGGCATCGTCGATGCGCTGACCCGGGCTGCCGCCTAGCCGTCCCGGCCGCCGGGCCCCGGCGCGTAAGCCGGCTCCTGCGCCGGAATGGCGGCGAATCCGGTTGACACGCTCTTGGGTTGAAATAGCCTTGCCGGACCGACCCCATCGGAGACCGGCCATGACGGGCGATCGCGCACCGATCCGCCATTGCGGTGTGCAGCCGATGGCCGCGCGATCCGCGGTGCCGCCGGTGTCCGGTGCGGTGTCGGCCGTGGCCCTGCGATGACGCCGCAAGCGCCTTTCATGGTGCACGCGCGCATCCTCCCGGACAAACGGGAGGATCTCGAGAAGCTGCTGGCGTCGATGAACCAGACGGCGGCGCCGGGGTCGGCCGAGCCGCTGAACCCGCTGGTGCCGTTCGGCGAGTTCGGCACGCTGCATTTCGCCCGCTTCGTCATCATGGAAGACAAGACGCTGGGGGATTTCGAGTTCTGGGATCTTCCGGTCCCCGAGACCGACGTGTCGCTCGTGTTTCTCGGCGACTGCGATGGACCGGCCGACGACATGCTTGCGGCGTTCGCCGAGAACGACCGCGCGGCGAAAGGCCTGCGCGCGATCTTCGCGCATTGCGACGGGTTCGAAAAATCCCCCGATCTGCTCTCGTGGATGCGGGTGAATTCGGTCGCCCCGGCGGCGAACTACGTCAATTGGATCGGCCGCACCGTGGTCCAGGTGCGCAAGGAGGCGGCGCTGCGCGCCAGGCTGCAGGGCGAGCTTGCCGCCTATGTGGCGGCGCATCCGGATGCCGGCGAGGATCCGCATCACCTCCACCAGCATCTGCGCAGTTTCGCCGAGCAGCATTCCGACCTGATCCCGGCAAGGACGCGGACGCCGCTCGGATGGTGGCTCAGCAATGCCCTGCATTACGCCATTCTGCCGTTCCTGCTGGTCCTTCCCTGGCCGATCATGCTGGCGTGCTCCTCGGTGTCGCCGTTCTGGCTCATCTGGGTCGTCCCGCCATTCCTGCTGCTCGCGCTTGTGGTGTTCGTGTGGCTCACCTGCGTGGCGCGGGCGACCTTCGCGCTGCTGGTCGCGCTCGGACTGATGCTTCTTCCGTTCTTCATTCTGTTCCCGCTGCTGCTCGTGTGGGTGGGAGTGCCGGTCGCGCTCTTCCTGGTGGTGCTGCGCTGCTACGAGAAGAGCGAGCCGAACGTCATTCCGCCGCCGACGCTCGAGCACGACATCGCGCTTGCCCGATGCGAGGACCACAACATCACCAACCAGTATTCGCTGATGAGCTGCGTCAAACCGAGCGCGTTCCGGCGCGCGATGTTCGTCGTGGTCCTGTGGCTGACGAACTACGGCTCGCGCCACATCTACAATCGCGGCTATCTGGCGCGCATCCAGACGATCCATTTCGCCCGATGGGTGACGATCGACGGCAATACCCGCGCATTCTTCTACAGCAATTACGACGGCAGCCATCAGGCCTACATGGACGACTTCATCAACAAGGTCGGCTGGGGCCTCAACATCGTGTTCAGCCACGGCTTCGGCTATCCGCGAACCAACTGGCTGGTGATGGACGGCGCGGCGGACGAACAGCGCTTCAAGGACGCCAACCGCCGCCATCAGATTGCGACGCAGGCCTGGTACAACGCCTATCCGGGCCTGACCGCGCTCGATCTGGCGCGCAACACGCGCGTCAGGAAGGGGCTGCAGCGCGGCTGGATGCGCAAGGCCGCGATCCGCACCTGGCTGCGCGACCTGTGAGGGGACCGAGGATGCAATTCTCCCAGGTCGATTACCGCGATATCCAGGGGCTCGCGCGCTTCGGATACGGCCACCTGCCGCACGCGCGTTTCCTGCTTGCCGAGATCGCCGACGCCGCGGGCGCGCGCGCGTGGCTCGACCAGGCGATCGCGCATGTCACGCGGGCGGTCACCGGCGAGAAGCCGGACCGCGCGATGCACATCGCCTTCACCTTCGAGGGGCTGCGCAAACTCGATCTGCCGCGCCATCTGCTCGAGGCGTTCTCGCACGAATTCAGGAGCGGGATGACCGAGGAGAACCGCTCGCGCCGCCTCGGCGACGTGGACGCCAACGCGCCGGCGAAATGGATATGGGGCGCGAAGGGAAAACCGTGCCCGCACATCCTGCTGATGCTCTATGCGAAGAACGGCCTCGGCGAGTTTGAAAACGACATCAAGGGATCGCTCTGGCGCAGCGCGTTCAACGACATCCCCGGACCGACGACGGTCAAGACGAACGAGCTCGAGCCGTTCGGCTTCGTCGACGGGGTGAGCCAGCCGTGGGTCGACTGGGACGGTTGCCGGCAAATCCGCCAGCCCGCCACCGCCGCATACACCAACGCCGCCGCGTTGGGCGAATTCGTGCTCGGATATCCCAACGAGTACGGCTACTACACCGACCGCCCGCTGCTCGATCCGGCGGAGGATCCGGACAACATCCTTCCGCTCGCCGAAGACAAGCCGGGCAAGCGCGATCTCGGCCGCAACGGCACGTATCTGGTGTTGCGCGACCTTGCGCAGGACGTCGACGGGTTCATCACGTTCGTCGATGCCATCGCGGCGCAGAACCCGCGCAAGGCGCTGGAGCTCAAGACCGCGATGTCCGGCCGGGTGCCGGCGGATACCCCGATCATTCCGCAGCCGCTACCCGATGGCAGGCCGCCGTGGCGGAGCACGGACGCGGTGGACGATCCGAAGCGGGTTATCCCGCCGGGCGGGCCCGCGATGCCGCTGAGCGCGGAGGCGATCCGCGGTGTCGGACGGAAGATGGAGGACGTCTGGCTCGACCAGTTCACGTTCCAGAAGGATCCCGATGGCGCCGCCTGTCCCTACGGGGCGCATATCCGCCGCGCCAATCCGCGCAATGCGGATCTTCCGCAGGGCACGCGCGGACGGCTCAACCGACTGCTGCGCCTGCTCGGGTTCCGGCGCCGGCATCCGCATGAAGACGTGCTCTCCTCGACGCGCTTCCATCGCATCCTGCGGCGCGGTCGCGCCTATTGGGAGAGGTCGGAGCAAGCCGGGAGCAAATCGGAGCGCGGCCTGCGTTTCGTCTGCCTCAATGGCAACATCGCGCGACAGTTCGAGTTCATCCAGACCTCGTGGCTCGCCAACGCGAAGTTCAGCAGTCTCGACGAGGACGATCCGCTGCTCGGCACGCACCCGCCGTTCATGATGGCGACCGACGACCCGGCGGCGCCGCGCAGCGTGAACACCAATGTCTTCACCCGTCCGCAGGACAACGGCGTGCCCTGCCGTGTGCAGGGATTGAGACAGTTCGTGACGGTGCGCGGCGGCGCCTATTTCTTCATGCCGGGGATCGCGGCGCTGCGCTACATCGCGCGGGCGTAAGGGGAAGGGATCGGCCGCGCGGGCGGGCCCGAGAAGTCCTCGTTGCCGGTCGGCTCGATGTGCGGCGTGCCGTTCATGGTCTGGCGCAGGCGCCGCAACTCAAAATACATGCGGCGGCGGGCGCGGCTCTGGTTGCCGAGCGGACGATGCTCGGCGATGCAGTGCCACGGCGTGTAGGACAGGTTCCGCGCGAAATCGAACTGCGGTTGCGAGTTCGAACGTCTGCTGCGGCAGATGCAAAGTCGCGACCGTGACGTAGGGCGAAAGCTTCTCCGGCCAGCGCACGCCGGCGTTCTCGATAGGCATGCGGAATGCATCGGTCTGCAGCTGGATCATGAAATCGAGCTCGACGTCGCCGGCCGCAAGCTGCTGCGCCATCGTTTGGCGCAGATAGATCGGCGAGACGCGGAACGGCAGGCCGGGGATCCAGCTGCGCTTGCGCGTGCGCGGCCGCACCGAATACATCATCGCCTGGTCGTTGCCGTCGTGCTGGCCGTGCCGGTACGGCACGCAGCTCCAGTAGCGCGCCTCGAGCGGGCTCGTCTGCGTCTCATTCCACAAGCCCTGCATGATGAAATCGAGGAAATGCTGCACGCCGGTGCAAAGGAAGTACTGGATCGGCGTGCCGCGCAGCACGTAGGCCTGCAGCAGCGCGTTCGACGCGATGTCGGGCGTGACGAAGGTCGGCGTCGAGACCATGATGAAGTCTTGCGTCGTCTTCTCGTCCTCCATCAGCTTGTCGCCGTCGACGCCGATCACCTTGATGGCGCAACTGACGAAACCGACGTCGTTGATGTCCTTCGGCATGTCGGGGCCGGGGCCGGAGAAGCGAACCCAGGCCTTGTAGTCTCTCGGTTCGGCGAACACGCCCTTGCGCAGCTCGGGCGGCAGCCCGGGGTGAACCTTGAAGGTCGCGCGCACGATACCGTGCGTCTTGGTGTTGCCGCCGCGCTCGTATTCGCCGGGCCGGTAGTGCCGGCGCATGTAGGTGCCGAAGGCCTCGATGATCGAGTCGTTGGCGCTGTCCTCTTCCGGCAGCGCGCGCTCCTCGGCGATGGCAAACCCTTCGTCGCGCCGCCGCAGGTTCATCACCCATTGAACGAACGCCGCAACCGGCTCGCGCAGCAGCGGGTTGAAGATCTGGCGCACGCCGAGCCGGTCGGTTCGCCGCATGATGCGCAGCACCATGTTCATCGCGCACGAGAAGACGCGTTCGAACCGGTTCGCCGGCCGGAGCGTGATCATCGCGCGACGGTCTTGCGCGCCTGCTCGCCCGGCCAGCAGTCCTCCGCGACCGGCTTGCCGGAGGTGAAATCGGCCCCGTCGCGATTCGCGACGTCCGCGTTGTAAAGCGTGAAGTTGAGCAGGAACATGCGGTTGGTGTAGGCGCGCCCGAGATAGAAGCCGGGGCGGACCATGCGGATCTCGTCGCGGATGCGCAGGCCGCCGCGCCCGGCGAGGCTGTCCGGGCTCTTGCGATAGCCGCTGAGGGTTCCGTCGTCGGAGTAGTTGTAGTCGACAATCACCGACTCGCGCCGTCCGTCGAGCAGGCTTTGTCCGCAATAGATCTTGGCCGGAAACAGCAGCCAGACGGTATTGCTCCGATAGCTGCCCTTGAGCAGCCAATCGCGCGGCACGGTCTCCTTCTTGATGCTGAGCCGGTCGTCGGTGATCAGGCGAATGATCGGCTTGTCCTCGATCATGTTGCGCAGCACGCGCTGATCGCGGGAGAACACCTTGCCTTTCCACATCTCGCCGCCAAGCTGCTCCAGCCGGTCGGCTGCGAGTCCCGCCAGGCGCCCGTCGAGCCCGCCGAAAATCTCCTGGATGCGCGGCGCGAACTCCATCTTCGGGGTGATCGAATCGCCGAGCGCGAAGAACAGGTCGCCGAGATACTTGCCGTCCGGGATCGGCCCGGCCGTGAGGCGGCCGTAGATCTGGTCGACCCGCTCCTGCGACAGCGTCTTGATGTTCTCCGGCGTGATGTTCATCAGGTGCTGGCGCGTCAGCGGCACTTCGGCCTCGACGCGGGCGAAGTCGATGCGGAATTTCTTTTCCGGATTGTCCGGGTCCTTGAGCGCCGTGTCCTGGTCCAGCGCGAACGGGATATCCGGCCCGGATTGCGCGCAGACAGGCGCGGCGGTGGCGAGCGCGACGAGCGCGGCGAGGCCGATCAGGCGGGGGACGGTCATGGTTTCTTCCCCCTACAGCGTTGCCAGGAAAGCGATCAGCGCCTGCTTCTCGCGGTCCGGCAGGGTCGCGCCGAACCGGTGGCCATCGTTTTCCACCTTGCCGAGCACGTTGGAATAGAACGTCTGGATGAACGCGCTTTCCGGCCGCGACAGGTCGAAGGTGAAATTGCCGCGGTTCGCCGCCAGCAGCACGCCGAGGAGGCCATCGAGACGCGCGGTCAGCTCGTTGAGCCGCGCGGGCGTGAGGATGTCCTTGTATTTCGCCTCAAGCTTGCTGCGGTCGCGCTTGAGCAGCACGATGTCCTGCAACAGGTCCTTGTAGCGCAGGCTGTTGACCAGGACCGCAGGCGACCCTTTCGGCAGCCTGATCGAAAACGTATTCAACTGGAACGGGCCGAGCTTCAGGTTCGATGCGAGGTCGACGATGACGTCGCGGTCGACCAGATTCACCTTGCGCCCGCGCTTGCCCGGATTGAGCATCTGGTCGATTGATTGCTTGAACAGCCGGTAGCGGCCCTCGACGCTGACGTCGAACGGCACGCAGGGCGGCGGGTTCGCGAGCGGCTTGTCGTTGCCGTCGACATAGGGTGACGAATAGAAGTCGATCGCCTTGTTCGCCGGCTTGCCGCACACTTCCGGCCCGATCGCATTGTTCAGCGTCAGCGGCGCATAGGCCCAGACGCTCAGCAGCGATGGCGGGCGGTAGTATCCGCGTCCGCCGCCTTTCATCACTTCCATGACGGCAGGATCGGCCGGCCGCTGCTGGATTTCGCGCGAGGTATATTGATCCCACACGCGGCTCGCCATGTGATTGGAGTGCATCGCGCGTCCCGCGTAGGTGCCGACGCCGCTCGCGAAGATCGGCTTCTCGTTGCTGAGGAAGTCGAGCCGCAGGGTCGGATCGGCCGGATCGGTGGCGCGGAAGTTGGTGGTTTCCGACGGGTTCGCCTGGCTCGAATGGCAGCGCGCGCAGGTGCGCCCGAAGACCTCGGCGCCGAGCGCGACCGAGCCCGCGCCGAACTCCTGGTCAAGCTGCGCGTCGAGCGCTTCCGGCGTGACGCCGCGCGCCTTGGCGAGATCGGCCGGCCGCGCGGTGAGGAAGAAATCCACCACGTTGTTGATACGGTCCTCGATGGCGCGGAAGCTCGCGCAGTCGCGCCGGCACTGGCCGATATCGAGCGGGGTCTGGCCGTAATTGCGCTGCGTTGGATCGATCGCGCGCAGGTCGGGCAGATGATTGAGCCAGCACTGTTCGGCGCACGAGCCGATGTTGAAATAGACGCGCTGGATCGCCTCTTCCTTGCCGATCGAGTCCTCGCCGCCCTTCAGGATGCTCTGGACGTCCTCGACCTTTTCGCTGCGCTCCCAGCACTTGCCCGGCTTCTCCGGTTCGCACCAGCAGGTGCCGCCGCCGGGGCATGCCGAAGCCTTGCGCCATTTGAGGATGGTGTTGGAAAATTTCGGCCGCTGCGCGAAATTGTAGATTGCGTTCATGGTGCCGGGATTCGCCACGGTATCCATCGGCAGCGCCGAGGTGTCGACCGTGCCGGGGCGCGTGCGCGCGATCAGCTGCCATTCGAGCAGGTGCTGCGACATGCCCGAGGCAAGCATCTGCGAGACGCGGCTGTATTGATTGCCGACCAGGCCGTCGATGTTGTCCCACTTCGGATTGGCCGGATCGGCCGGCGGCTTCACCGGATCGAACGAGACATGGCAGGCGCCGCATGACATGCCGATGCGGAACGGCGGCTCGATCGATCCGTCGAACAGCCGGTTGGTGCGCGAGTCGCCGTCGCCCTTCTCGTTCGACAGGAATTTGCCGTAGCCTTCCCAGCTCGCGAGCGAGCCGTTCAGCTTGCGCCATTTCTCCGGGTCGAAGCGCGGATTGGGGAATTTGCGCAAGCCGAGTGCGCCGGTCGAGGTGCCGAACAGGAGGTCGCAGGGATCCTGGCGCTGGTCCCTGGATCCGTGCGCCGTGGTCGTATCGAACGGCGCATCCTTGAAGTCGCAGGCGGGATCGCGATAGCCGGTGCGGCCGACGAACTTCAGCAGCTCATCGTCGCCCTTGCAGTACTGAAAGCCGTAGGTCTGCTCCGGGCTCTGCGCCGGGCAGCCTTTGTCGCCGGGGATGCAGCAATCCGGATCCGGCGTCGCGCCCCAACCGGGAAACAGGTCGCGCTTGTTCTTGGCGGCGAGGATCTTGAACCAGTCGATCGAGGCGCCGAGCCGCTGCGGGTAGGAATAGGTGTAGAAGCGGTCGTTGAACGCGGTCGCGAAGAACCAGATCTCGCGGCCCGCGCGCGCCGAAGGCGAATATTGCGCGTCCTGCGCGGCGTAACCGGGATTGAGACTGCTCTGCGCATGCGCCCGGTCGGCCATCGCGGCGATCGCGACGAGCAGCAGCAGGCACGTCTTCAGGCCGAATGAGCGGCGCATCCGTTCCTCCACGCTGACTGAAAGCAGGGCGTCTCGTCCGCCTGGCCGCGGCGCCGACTGTGCAGTGTCGTTCGGTTGCCGGCAAAGTGGTATGCGTCCTGTAGGTGAGTGAAACACATCGCGCCGCTTTCGCCAAGGCTTGGTGCGGACGGAAGGCTGCTGCGGGCAGCCAAGGCTGCTGCGGGCGACCAGCGGAGGTACCCTTGTCGCCGGCCCGTCCGATTGCGAGACTGGCCGGACATCATGTCCGGGAGGTCGCACATGGCCTACGCGCTCGATCAATTCGTCGCCGACTGCCGCTCCATCCTGCAGCGCGATCCCGGTCCGGCGGGCCGCGAGGAGGTGCGCCAAAGCCTCGAGCGTCTGCTCACCAACAAGGACTTCGTTGCGGCGACCTGCGGCGAGGACCTGCCGACCGGCCTGAAGGTGCTGTACGAGGACAAGGAGCTCGGCTTCCAGGTGCTGGCGCACGTCAACGACAAGGCACGCAAGTCGCCGCCGCACGATCACGGCGCCTCATGGGCGATCTACGGGCAGGCGGCAAAGCACACCGACATGATCGAATGGGAGCGGATCGGCGGCGACGACAAGCACGCCGAGCTGAAGGAGACGAAGCGCTATCGCCTCAATCCCGGGCAGGCCGGCATCTACCAGAACGGCGCGATCCATTCGATCGACTATCCGGACCGCGCGCGTTTCATCCGCGTCACCGGGACCAACCTCGACAGGATCCAGCGCGTGCGCTTCGACCTCGCGACCGGCGAAGTGCACCAGATGACGCCGCAGCGGGCGACCTGAGCATGGCCGATGCGGTGAGGGTGGGCGCGCCCGCGCTGCGCGCGATGCTGCTCGATGGCGCGGAGCTTGCGCTCATCGACGTGCGTGAGGAGCAGACCTTCTCGGAACAGCATCTGCTGTTCGCGCGCTCGCTGCCGCTCAGTCGGCTCGAGCTGCGCATGGCACGGCTGGTGCCGCGGCGCGCGACGCGCATCGTGCTGGTCGACGACGGCGACGGGTTGTCCGAGCGCGCCGCGACGGTGCTGGGCAAGGCCGGCTATTCGGACGTGCGAATTCTCGACGGCGGCAACGCGGCGTGGGCTGCGGCCGGCTTCGAACTGTTCTCCGGCGTCAATGTCCCGAGCAAGGCGTTCGGCGAATTCGTCGAGCATGAGAGCGGCACGCCGAGCATCTCGGCGGACGAGCTGCACGCCCTGATGCAGTCCGGCACCGACATGGTGGTGCTCGATAGCCGCCCGTATGACGAGTATTCGAGGGTCTCGATCCCGACCGGTGTGAACGTGCCGGGCGCCGAGCTGGTGTTGCGCGTGCACGACATCGCGCCGCAGCCCGAGACGCTGGTCGTGGTCAATTGCGCGGGCCGCACGCGCAGCATCATCGGGGCGCAGTCGCTGATCAATGCCGGCGTGCCGAACAAGGTGGTGGCGCTGCGCAACGGCACGATGGGATGGACCCTCGCGGGCCACACGCCCGACAGCGGGAAGGACAATCGTGCCCCCGCGGTTTCGCACGGTGCGCTCGCCTGGGCCAAGGCTGCGGCGGAACGCGTCGCCGGCAAGCTCGGCATCCGCAGCATCGATGAATCGGCGCTCGCGCGTTTGCGCGCGGACGAGAGCCGCACGCTCTATCTGTTCGACGTGCGCGACCCGGCCGAATACGCGGCCGGACACCTCGCCGGCGCACTGTCGGCGCCGGGCGGGCAACTGGTGCAGGCGACCGACCAGTACGCCGGGACGCTCGGCGCGCGCATCGTGTGCGTCGACGACAAGGCGGCGCGCGCGGTGATGACCGCGTCGTGGCTGCGCCAGATGGGCTGGCGCGAGGTTTTCGTGCTGGTCGCCGCCGGCGAGGAGACCGGCTTCCCGGCAAATCCCGTGCTCGGTGATGTGCCGCGGGATGCCGCGATCGGCGCTGCGGCGCTCAACGACCTGCTGCTCCGCACCGACGTGACCGTGATCGACCTCTCGCTCAGCCGCCGCTACCAGGAGGCGCACATCCGCGGCGCGTGGTTCGCGATCCGGTCGCGTCTCGCGCAGGCGCTCGCGACGATCAAGCCGACCGGCACGGTGGTGCTCACCTCGGAGGACGGCGCGCTCGCCGGCCTTGCGGTTGCGGACGTGCGTGCGCTCACGATGGCGCCGGTGCGCTGTCTCGCGGGCGGCAACGCCGCCTGGCACGATGCGGGTTTTCCGCTGACGACGGCCGATCCGCGCATGGCCGACGAGCCGGTCGACGCCTGGCTCAAGCCTTATGAGCGGCCGGACGGCGTCAAGCAGGCGATGGCGGACTACCTGGCGTGGGAAACCGACCTGCTGCCGCGCATCGCGCGTGACGGCTGCGCGCAGTTCTCACGCTTTCCGCGGTAACTTTTCCCGGATCACTTGCGCTTGCCGAGCGCCGCGGCGAGCGCCGGATCGAGCGCGCTGGTCTGCCGTTCGCCGGGGGACGCGTAACTGCCGGCCGTGGGCTTGCGCGCACCGATGCGCACCAGCGCCTCGGCCTGCGGGATCGCGCAGCGCATCCCGTCGAGGACCGGCACCGGCACGCGCTCCTCGATGCGGCGCGACGCGCCGGCCATCACGGCGCCGAGCACCACGATGCTCTCGGCGCCGTCCTTTTCAACCAGGTCGTGCGCGGCCGCGACGAGTTCGGCATCGAGCGCGGAGGTGTCGCCCGGCTTGTAGGCGGTGGTGTTGTCGGAGACGCGTTCGCCCGCAATGCGGCCGCGCAGGCCGTAGCCCTCGATCAATTCGCGATAGATCGGCCACACGCGCTTGCCGAAGCTGATCAGGCCGATCGGCCCGCCGAGCATGCAAGCCGACAGCAGCGCGGCTTCGGTCATGCCGACGACCGGAACGCCGAGCATCTCGCGCAGCGCTTTCAGCCCGGTGTCGTACGAGACCGCGATCACCACCGCATCGCAATCCTTCGCGTGGCGCGCCGCCAGCACGACCGCGGCATGTTCGGCGATCGCGTGTTCGCTGCGGGTCCCCACGATCGCGGCGCCGAAGTCGGCGGTGACGGGCATGATCTCGGTGCCGGGCGAGGCCACGCGACGCGCCTCGGCGGCGGCGGTCTGGGTGACGAAGTCGGTGGTGTTGGCATTGAGGACCAGGATGCGCATTCGCTGCTTCTATCATGAAGCGGCGGGCCGGGAGCGCGGCAAGCCGCGCGGGGGGCTGCACGGGTTGCTAGCTCATTGATTTTTCAAATTTTTTACGCAGATTGCGGGGTCGCGAGCGGGGTGCGGCTAACCACGCGCGCGGGCGTTGCGAAATATTTTTTGCCGTGCCGGAACCTTCGGTAGCCCGCGGCGTTTGCGCGACGTTCGCCTGCGGTGTGACCAGCGAAGGCGGAAGGCCTTAGGGGGGCCGCTCGATGCCGAGCACGGTCGGCACGTTCCATCTCGGGAACTTCGTTGCACGGCGCCTTGCGTCTGCCGGCGCCCATAACCTCGCCCATTTTTTGATGATCGTCTTTGCGCCAAGCGAAGCGCGGGGAGAGCTTGATGCCGTCCAAAACTGATACCGCCACCCAGCCGCGCAAGAAGGTGGCGATCCCGCCCGCGGCCAAGCAGCCGCCGAACGGCAAGGATGCGCTGGATCTGAGCGACCTGCTGTATGCGCTTCAGGCGATGCGGGTCGGCGACTTCTCGGTCCGCATGGCCGGCAACCAGCTCGGCATCGAAGGCAAGATCGCCGACGCCTTCAACGAGATCGTCGCCGCCAACGAGCGGATGGCCAAGCAGCTCGAGCAGGTCGGGCAGGTGGTCGGACGCGAGGGCAAGACGCGCCAGCGCGTGCGGCTCGGCCTGTCCGGCGGCGCCTGGGGCGACATGGAATCCTCGGTCAACACGCTGATCGACGACCTGCTGTGGCCGACCCGCGAGGTGACGCGCGTCATCGGCGCGGTGGCGCAGGGCGACCTGCTGCAGACCGTGCGGCTCGACGTCGACGGCCGCCCGCTCAAGGGCGAGTTCCTGCAGTCGGCCAACATCGTCAACACCATGATCCGGCAGCTCGGCGTGTTCACCTCGGAGGTGACGCGCGTCGCGCGCGAGGTCGGCACCGAAGGCAAGCTCGGCGGCCAGGCGCAGGTGCCGGAAGTGACCGGCGTGTGGAAGGACCTCACCGAGAGCGTCAACTCGATGGCGTCGAACCTGACCGCGCAGGTGCGCAACATCGCCGACGTGACCATCGCGGTGGCGAACGGCGACCTGTCGAAGAAGATCACCGTCGACGTGCGCGGCGAAATCCTCCAGCTCAAGGAAGCCATCAACACGATGGTGGACCAGCTGCGCTCGTTCGCCTCGGAAGTGACGCGCGTCGCGCGCGAGGTCGGCACCGACGGCAAGCTCGGCGGCCAGGCGATCGTGCCCGGCGTCGCCGGCACCTGGAAGGACCTGACCGACTCGGTCAACGCGATGTGCGGCAACCTGACCGACCAGGTGCGCAACATCGCGCAGGTGACCACCGCCGTGGCGCGCGGCGACCTGTCGCGCAAGATCACCGTCGACGTGCGCGGCGAAATCCTCGAGCTGAAGGACACCATGAACACCATGGTGGATCAGCTCAACGGCTTCGCCTCGGAAGTGACGCGCGTCGCGCGCGAGGTCGGCACCGAAGGCAAGCTCGGCGGCCAGGCCGCGGTGCCCGGCGTCGCCGGCACCTGGAAGGACCTGACCGACAACGTCAACTTCATGGCGTCGAACCTGACCGGCGCAGGTGCGCAACATCGCCGAGGTGACGACCGCGGTCGCCAACGGCGACCTGTCGAAGAAGATCACCGTCAACGTGTCGGGCGAAATCCTCCAGCTCAAGGACACCATCAACACGATGGTGGACCAGCTCAACGGCTTCGCCGGCGAGGTGACGCGCGTCGCGCGCGAGGTCGGCACCGAAGGCAAGCTCGGCGGCCAGGCGGAGGTGCGCGGCGTCGCCGGCACCTGGAAGGACCTGACCGACAGCGTCAACTCGATGGCGTCGAACCTGACCGCGCAGGTGCGCAACATCGCCGAGGTGACGACCGCGGTCGCCGGCGGCGACCTGTCGAAGAAGATCACCGTGGACGTGCGCGGCGAAATCCTCGAGCTGAAGGACACCATCAACACCATGGTGGACCAGCTCAACGCCTTCGCCGGCGAGGTGACGCGCGTCGCGCGCGAGGTCGGCACCGAAGGCAAGCTCGGCGGGCAGGCGATCGTGCGCGGCGTCGGCGGCACCTGGAAGGACCTGACCGACAGCGTCAACTCGATGGCCTCCAACCTGACCGGCCAGGTGCGCAACATCGCCGAGGTCGCGACCGCGGTGGCGCAGGGCGACCTGTCGAAGAAGATCACCGTGAACGTCTCGGGCGAAATCCTTCAGCTGAAGGAAACGCTCAACACCATGGTGGACCAGCTCAACGCCTTCGCCGGCGAAGTGACGCGCGTCGCGCGCGAGGTCGGCACCGAAGGCAAGCTCGGCGGCCAGGCCGCGGTGCCGGGCGTCGCCGGCACCTGGAAGGACCTGACCGACAGCGTGAACTCGATGGCCGGCAACCTGACCGCGCAGGTGCGCAACATCGCCGAGGTGACCACCGCGGTCGCCGGCGGCGACCTGTCGCGCAAGATCACCGTCGACGTGCGCGGCGAAATCCTGCAGCTGAAGGAAACCATCAACACGATGGTGGACCAGCTCAACGCCTTCGCCGGCGAGGTGACGCGCGTCGCGCGCGAGGTCGGCACCGAAGGGCGGCTCGGCGGACAGGCCAACGTGCCGGGCGTCGCCGGCACCTGGAAGGACCTGACCGACAGCGTGAACTCGATGGCCGGCAACCTGACCGCGCAGGTGCGCAACATCGCCGAGGTGACCACGGCGGTCGCGCGCGGCGACCTCTCGCGCAAGATCACGGTCGACGTGCGCGGCGAAATCCTCCAGCTCAAGGACACCATCAACACGATGGTGGACCAGCTCAACGCGTTCGCCTCGGAAGTGACGCGCGTCGCGCGCGAGGTCGGCACCGAAGGCAAGCTCGGCGGCCAGGCCGAGGTGCCCGACGTCGCCGGCACCTGGAAGGACCTGACCGACAACGTCAACTTCATGGCGTCGAACCTGACCGCGCAGGTGCGCAACATCGCCGAGGTGGCGACCGCGATCGCGAGCGGCGACCTGTCGAAGAAGATCACCGTGGACGTGCGCGGCGAGCTGCTGCAGCTGAAGGAGACGCTCAACACCACGACCGACCAGCTGCGCTCGTTCGCCGGCGAAGTGACGCGCGTCGCGCGCGAGGTCGGCACCGAAGGCCGGCTCGGCGGCCAGGCCAACGTGCCCGGCGCCGCCGGCACCTGGAAGGACCTCACCGACAACGTCAACCTGCTCGCCGCGAACCTGACCACGCAGGTGCGCAACATCGCCGAGGTGACCACGGCGGTCGCGCGCGGCGACCTGTCGCGCAAGATCACCGTCGACGTGAAGGGCGAAATCCTCGAGCTGAAGAACACCATCAACACGATGGTGGACCAGCTCAACGCCTTCGCCTCGGAAGTGACGCGCGTCGCGCGCGAGGTCGGCACCGAAGGCAAGCTCGGCGGCCAGGCCGAGGTGCCCGGCGTCGCCGGAACCTGGAAGGACCTGACCGACACCGTGAACGTCATGGCGGCGAACCTGACCGAGCAGGTGCGCGGCATCGTGAAGGTCGTGACCGCGGTGGCGAACGGCGACCTGAAGCAGAACCTCACGGTGAAATCGAAGGGCGAGGTCGCGGCGCTGGCCGAAACCATCAACAACATGACCGGCACGCTCGCGACCTTCGCGGATCAGGTCACCACCGTGGCGCGCGAGGTCGGCGTCGAAGGCCGCCTCGGCGGCCAGGCCAACGTGCCCGGCGCCGCCGGCACGTGGAAGGACCTCACCGGCAACGTGAACCTGCTCGCCGCGAACCTGACCACGCAGGTGCGCGCGATCGCCGAGGTCGCGACCGCCGTGACCAAGGGCGACCTGACGCGGTCGATCCAGGTCGATGCGCGCGGCGAGGTCGCCGAGCTGAAAGACAACATCAACACGATGATCGACAACCTGCGGCTCACCACCGACCGCAACACCGAGCAGGACTGGCTCAAGACCAACCTGGCGCGCTTCACCAACATGCTGCAGGGCCAGCGCGACCTGCAGACCGTGGGCCGGATGCTGCTGAGCGAGCTGACGCCGCTGGTCAACGCGCAGCTCGGCGTGATCTATCAGGTCGAGGCCGACGAGACGCCGACCTTGCGGCTGCTCTCGGCCTTTGCCGACGACGGCGCGAACGGCCACCCGCCGCGCGATCGCAGCTCGGCGAAGGCCTGATCGGGCAATGCGCGGTCGACAAGCGGCGCATGCTGATCACCACGATGCCGACCCACGCCGTGCCGATCGGCTCGGCGCTGTTCAAGGTCGTGCCGCAGAACATCGTCGTGCTGCCGGTCCTGTTCGAGAACGAGGTCAAGGCCGTCATCGAGCTCGCCTCGGTGACCGCGTTCACCACCTTGCAGATGGCGTTCCTCGAGCAGCTCACCGACAGCATCGGCATCGTGCTGAACAGCATCGAGGCGACGATGCAGACCGAGGGCTTCCTCAAGCAGTCGCAGCAGCTCGCCGGCGAACTGCAGGCGCAGCAGAAGGAGCTGCAGCAGACCAACGAGCAGCTCGAGCAGAAGGCGCAGCAGCTCGCCGAGCGCAACGTCGAGGTCGAGCGCAAGAACCAGGAAATCGAGCAGGCGCGCCGCGCGCTGGAGGACAAGGCGACCGAGCTGGCGCTGACCTCGAAGTACAAGTCCGAATTCCTCGCCAACATGTCGCACGAGCTGCGCACGCCGCTGAACAGCATCCTGATCCTCGGCCAGCAGCTCTCGGAAAATCCCGACGGCAACCTGGTGCCGAAGCAGGTCGAGTTCGCCCGCACCATCCACGGCGCCGGCACCGACCTGTTGAACCTGATCAGCGACATTCTCGATCTCTCGAAGATCGAGTCCGGCACCGTCACGGTCGACGCGCAGGAAGTGCTGCTGAGCAACCTGGTCGAGGCGACGGCGCGGCCGTTCCGCCACGAGGCGGACAACCGCCAGCTCGTGTTCGACGTCGAGATCGATCCAGAATCTCGGCCGCACGATCACGACCGACTCCAAGCGCCTGCAGCAGGTGCTCAAGAACCTGCTGTCGAACGCCTTCAAGTTCACCGAGCAGGGCTCGGTGCAGCTCAAGGTGTCGGCCGCCGTGGGCGGCTGGTCGCCCGACCACGCGCTGCTCAACCAGTCGGCCGTGGTGGCGTTCGAGGTGGCCGACTCCGGCATCGGCATTCCGCTGGAGAAGCAGCGCATCATCTTCGAGGCGTTCCAGCAGGCCGACGCCAGCACGAGCCGCAAATACGGCGGCACCGGGCTCGGCCTCGCGATCAGCCGCGAGCTTGCCAACCTGCTCGGCGGCGAAATCCAGCTGCGCAGCGTGCCCGGCAAGGGCAGCACGTTCACGCTCTACGTGCCGCTCAAATATGTCGGCCCGTCGCTCGGCGTGCGCGTCGCGCCCGATGCCCCGGCGCTGGTCGAGAAGAGCAGCGAGTATCGCGCTGCCGGCGGAGCGCGCGGCCGAGCAGCATTCCGGACGACCGTCTCGATATCGTGCCGGGCGACAGCATCCTGCTGATCGTCGAGGACGATCCGCATTATGCGCGCGTGATCATGGATCTGGCGCGCGACCACGGCTTCAAGGTGCTGGTCGCGATGCGCGGGGTGGATGCGCTCGACCTTGCCAAGCAGTTCCAGCCGACGCGCCGTTTCGCTCGACGTGTTCCTGCCCGACATGCTCGGCTGGACGGTGCTGAGCCAGCTCAAGCAGAATCCGCTCACCCGCCACATCCCGGTGCAGATCATCACGCTGGACGAAGACCGCCAGCATGCGCTCGCGCGCGGCGCGTTCTCGTTCGTCACCAAGCCGACCACGACGGAAGGCGTGGAGGCCGCGATCGCGCGCATCAAGGAATACGCCAAGCCGCGGCGCAAGCGGCTGCTCGTGGTGGAAGACAATCCGGCCGAGCAGCTGAGCATCCGCGAGCTGCTCGGCTACGACGACATCGAGATCGACACCGCCGGAACCGGCAACGACGCGCTGACGAGCCTGCGCGAGCAGCAGTACGACTGCGTGGTGCTCGACCTGCGCCTGCCGGACATGACCGGCTTCGAGGTTCTGGAGGAAATCAGGCGCGACGACGCGCTTGCCGACGTGCCGGTCGTGGTGTTCACCGGGCGCGAACTGTCGGCCGAGGAGGACGCGCAGCTGCACACCATGGCGCGCAGCATCGTGGTGAAGGGCGTCGAATCGCCGGAGCGGCTGCTCGACGAGACCGCGCTGTTCCTGCATCGCGTCGTCACCGACCTGCCGGCCGAGAAGCAGCGCATGCTCGAGCGGCTCAACAGCTCGGACGAGGACCTGGTCGGCCGCACCGTGCTGCTGGTCGACGACGACGCGCGCAACATCTTCGCCTTGAGCAGCGTGCTCGAGCGGCGCGGCATGCACGTGCTGACCGCGACGACCGGCAAGGAAGCGGTCGAGATCGTGGAGAACACGCCGGAACTCGCGATCGTGCTGATGGACATCATGATGCCGGAAATGGACGGCTATCAGACCATGGGCGTCATCCGCGAGCAGCCCGAATATCGCCGCCTGCCGATCATCGCGCTGACCGCCAAGGCGATGAAGGGCGACCGCGAGAAGTGCCTGGAAGCCGGCGCGTCCGACTATCTGGCGAAACCCGTCAACACCGAGCAGCTGCTGTCCGCTCTGCGGATGTGGCTGCACCGCTAACGATCGGGCGACGCTCATGAGGCCGGACGAAAAGGTCAACATCCTGCTGGTCGACGATCAGCCCTCGAAGCTGCTCGACCTATGAGGTGATCCTGCGCGAGCTCGGCGAAAATCTGATCAAGGCGTCGTCCGGCAAGGAAGCGCTGGAGCATCTGCTCAAGAACGAGATCGCGGTCGTCCTGATGGACGTCTGCATGCCGGAGCTGGACGGCTTCGAGCTCGCGTCGATGATCCGCGAGCATCCGCGCTTCCAGAAGATCGCGATGATCTTCATCTCGGCGATTCATCTCGCCGAGATCGATCATCTGCGCGGCTACGAGATGGGCGCGGTGGACTACGTGCCGGTGCCGGTGGTGCCGGAGGTGCTGCGCGCCAAGGTCCGCGTCTTCACCGAGCTCTATCGCAAGAACCGGCAGCTCGAGCGGCTCAACGCCGAGCTGGAGCGGCGCGTCGCGGAGCGCACCGCCGAGCTGGAGGCCTCGACCATCGCGGCTGCTGCGAAAGCGAGAAGCGGCGCAGCTTCGCGCTCGCGGCCGGCAACATGGGATCGTGGGACTGGGACCTGACCGACCGGAAAGATCGTCTGGGACGAGGGCCAGCACGCGATCTACGGCGTGGTGCCCGGGCGAGTTCATCGTCACGCCCGAGCACTTCAAGATCCTGATCGTCCCGGAGGACTGGGAGCGCCTTCAGGTCGGCATGCAGAGCCTGCTGGAGCGCGGCGAGGCGCATCAGGCCGAGTTTCGCGTGCGGCGCCCGGACGGCGAGGTGCGCTGGTGCGCGAGCACGGCGGCGGCGACGCCGCGACGGCGACCGGCAAGGTCGTGCGCATCAGCGGCGTCACGATGGACATCACCGCAGCGCAAGAAGGCCGAGGAGCGGCAGGCGCTGCTGGCGCGCGAGGTCGATCATCGCGCCAAGAACGCGATGGCGATCGTGCAGTCGATCGTCCGCCTCACCAAGGCCGACAGCAAGGCGGACTACGTCTCGATCATCGACGGCCGCATCAAGGCGCTGTCGCGCGCGCATGCGCTGCTGTCCAATTCGCGCTGGCAGGGCGCCGACCTCGGAAAGCTGGTCAACGAGGAGCTCGCGCCGTTCCGCTCGACCCATGCGGACCGCATCGCCATTTCCGGGCCTGAGATCCTGCTCGAGCCGACCAAGGCGCAGACGCTCGCGCTCGCGCTGCACGAGCTTGCCGCCAATGCGGCGAAATACGGCGCGCTGTCGTCGGCGTCGGGCAAGCTCATGGTGCGCTGGACGCTCGAGGCCGACGCGCTGGTCATTCAGTGGCACGAGACCGCGGGCCCGGAAACGCACAAGCCGTCGGCGACCGGCTTCGGCACCAAGATCATCACCGGCAGCATCGAGCGGCAGCTCGGCGGCAAGACCGAATTCGACTGGGCGCCGACCGGGCTGCGCTGCACCCTCACGGTGCCGCGCGGCGAGCGGCTCGACGCCGCCGCCGCGCCGGCAGGCGAGGCGCGCGCCGCAAGTCCGCCGGTCCGCCCGATCGCGGCGCGCCGCGTGATGATCGTCGAGGACGAGGCGCTGGTGGCGCTGGTGCTGGCGGATCATCTCACCGAATTCGGGTTGTCGGTCGTCGGTCCGTGCGCCAGCGTGGCGGAAGCCACGGCGGCGGTGGAGGCGAACGATCTCGACGCCGCGATCCTCGACGTCAATCTCGGCAAGGAACTGGTCTATCCGGTCGCCGAGCTGCTCGTCGAAGCGCGGCATCCCGTTCGTGTTCGTCACCGGATACGGACCCGAGAGCATCGACGGCCGATTTGCCCATGCGGCCGTGCTGGAGAAGCCGGTGGAGCGGGATTTCCTGAAGAATATTTTCGGCTCCGGGCCGGGAAGCATTCTCGAGCGGCCGGTGGCGCGGAGTGCCTAGGTTTCGTTACCGGCGAGGTCTCACGTTGATGGGAATGGACCAGCCTGTTCGATCCGGCTCTTCGAGCACGAGTGTCTGCGTGACACCTGCTTTCTCTGCTGCGATGACCTCCTTCAGGAACGCGCGGAGGCGGGGCCAGTAGTTGGATGGGTTCTTGTAGAACCCGTTGTTCTGGTAGTTGAGGGCACCCGCGGCGGCGACCACGACAGCGGCCAGTGCTGCGCGCTGGAGCACGGGCCTGTTTGCCATGATCGCGTCGGTGACTGCGATGAGGAGCAGAACCGCAACCCCGATGGAGAGAGTAAACGCATAGCGACGGCCCACAGCAGTATCGAGACCGATACCATCGCGAACCATTGCCGACAGGTAGCAGACGGCGCACCCGATGATCGCCAGTTTAAGGGAGAAGGACAGGAAGACCGGGTCGCGCAGCCGGTCACGCAGAGCGAAGATCATCAGGCCAAGAATGGCAACTCCGAGCGCATCCAACGCAACCCAATGCCAATGACTGATGATCCACATGCGCGCGCCGGTTCCGATCGCCGTCTCGGCAATGCCTCGTTCGAGAATGAGGCGCGTGCCGTCCATGAGTCCTTTGTAGATGTGCGGGTTTGTGGGGTCGAAGGTCCGGCCGATCCAGATATAGGCAATCGTCGCGATCACGAGCACGCCCCATCCGAGGGCATCTCGCGAGTCGCCGCGTCGCCGCCACGCCTCCCAGGCAAAGAACGGTAACAGGAGCACCGAGAACGGATTTGCCCAGACGAGGATCGTCATCAGGACGACGAGTTCCGGGCCGAGACGAGGCGCCAGCGCAGTAAGCAGGCAAAGCGCTGCGCCGGCCGGCCATTGACTGAAACTGACGACGGACGCTTTCGCGAACGAACCCAATGGAAGGATGGCGAGGCCAACGGCCACGGCAAGCCGCTGATTGTCGTTCTCCACGACCTTGCGAAAAGGAGAAGACGCAAACAGTGCGAAGGCGGCCGAACTTATCAGTATGGCGCCGGCGGAGAACATGTGCGGGTGCCAGCGCGTCGGGAAGTATGAAGTCGAATAGCCGATGATGTCGCTGAGGATCGCGACGTAGCCGCCGTAGTGCCGGATTGGCGGAATGATGCTCGGCCAATTGTAGTAGTACGACCAGATCGCTGCGCCGTCTTCGAGGAAAAGGGTGGGCTTTGTCAGAGGCTCGATGTCACGGGCGACCGTGATCAGAACGCAGATTATCCAGGCGATGCAGAAGCGCTTCATCGGGCGCCTCTAGCATATTCCGGCTCTTTTCTCAGCAACCCGAGGCGCCGGCATGGTGCTTATCCCCGCCGCGCTTGCTCGTCCTTCTGCACAAGGAGAAAACGTGGTGCTGCCGGATGGGATTGAACTGTCGACCTCTCCATTACCAATGGAGTGCTCTACCACTGAGCTACGACAGCATCGTGCCGGCGCGGATGCGCAAATCACGGCCGGAAACGGGCCGTTCCTTGCCACAAGGGGGAAGGCGGCGCAAGCGCGCCGGTTCATCCGAACCGCGCCAGATGCTCCTTCGCGGCCGGGCTCGCGTTCTGCCGGTCGGCGAGCTTCTTGAGCACCTTCTTGATCCGCTCGGCGGCGAAATCCTGCTGCGCCAGCGCCATGCCGCGGTCGAAGGATTCCTCGTAGCGCGCGATCAGCGCCGTCGCGGAACACGAAGTGCGAGATGCCCTCGAACACCACCGGCTTGCCCTCCGCGCCCGGCATGCCGGAGGCGTAGCTGAAGCGGTAGCGCGCGTAGCCGGTGCGGCCGTCGCTCAGCGCATCGAAGAAGTCCCAGCGGTAGTTCGAGCCGGTGTCGTGGAAATGCTGCAGCATCTCGACGATCGCCTTGCGGCCCTTGTATTCGCCGAAGAAGCCGTCGTCGTAGACGCCGTCCTCGGTGAACAGGGCCGCGAAGCCCGCGCCGTCATTGGCGGCGACGGCTTTGGCAAAGCGCGACAGCAGGTCGGTAAAGTCGGTCACGGGCGCCTCCTGTTCCGGTCTTTTCTGCGGCCGGGCTTAGCGCCTAGTTTAGCCCGCATGGCGGACCGCCCGAAACCCTCCGAAAAGGAGCGGCGCGAGCAGCGGCTGCAGGCGGCGCTGCGGGAAAACCTCAAGCGCCGCAAGGCGCAGGCGCGCGGGCGGGCGGAACAGCGGGATGACGCGGACGAGCCTCACGATTCCGCCGGAATTGGCGCGGACAAGCAGAACGGGTAGACCGGCCGGTGACGCCGGCCGGGCACGGGGAATTTCATGGACCGCATTCGCATCGTCGGCGGCAAGCCGCTGAACGGCACGATCCCGATTTCCGGCGCGAAGAACGCCACGCTGCCGCTGATGATCGCGAGCCTGCTCACCGACGACTGCTGGTGCTGGAAAACGTGCCGCGCCTCGCCGACGTCGGCGCTGCTGCAGCGCATCCTGAGCAACCACGGCGTCGACATCATGGTGACGGGCAAGCGCCCGGGCGACGAGGACCATCGCGGCCAGACCCTGCACATCTCGGCCGCGCGCATCGTCGACACCACCGCGCCCTACGAACTCGTCTCCAAGATGCGCGCGAGCTTCTGGGTGGTCGCGCCGCTGCTCGCCCGCATGGGCGAGGCCAAGGTCTCGCTGCCGGGCGGCTGCGCCATCGGCACGCGGCCGGTCGATCTGCTGATCATGGCGCTGGAGCGGCTCGGCGCCGACGATCGAGATCGACGCCGGCTACGTGATCGCGCGCGACCAAGGGCGGGCTGAAGGGCGGCGAGATCGATTTTCCCAAGGTGACGGTCGGCGGCACCCACACCGCGCTGATGGCGGCCTCGCTCGCGCAGCGGCACGACCGTGATCGAGAACGCGGCGCGCGAGCCCGAGGTGGTCGACGTCGCCGACTGCCTGATCAAGATGGGCGCGAAGATTTCCGGCCCCGGCACCTCGCGCATCGTGATCGAGGGCGTGTCGCGGCTCAACGGCGCGCGCCATCCGGTGCTGCCCGACCGGATCGAGACCGGCACCTATGCGATGGCGGTCGCGATGACCGGCGGCGACGTGCTGCTCGAAGGCGCGCGGCCGGAACTGCTGCAATCCGCGCTCGACACGCTGACGCAGACCGGCGCCGAGGTCACGGCGACCAACGAGGGCATCCGCGTCACGCGCAACGGCGGCGGCATCGCGCCGGTCGAGGTGACGACCGCGCCGTTCCCGGGCTTCCCGACCGACCTGCAGGCGCAGCTGATGGCGCTGATGACGCGCGCCAAGGGCACCTCGCGCATCACCGAGACGATCTTCGAGAACCGCTTCATGCACGTGCAGGAGCTGGCGCGGCTCGGCGCGCGCATCACGCTCGACGGGCAGAACGCCACCATCGAGGGCGTCGACAAGCTGCAAGGGCGCGCCCGTGATGGCGACCGACCTGCGCGCCTCGGTGTCGCTGGTGATCGCCGCGCTCGCGGCCGAAGGCGAGACGATGGTCAACCGCGTCTATCACCTCGACCGCGGCTTCGAGCGGCTGGAGGACAAGCTCGGCCGCTGCGGCGCCACGATCGAGCGGATCAGCGGTTGATCTGCCGCAAGCGCAGGCGGCTGACGGGAACTCTGCTATAGTTCCGGGACTCGAAACCGTCCCGAAGCCGCCGATGGATGCCCGCCTGCACGCCCAGCCGACCGCGCTGGAGCTGTTCACGCCGAAGCTCGTCACGGTGTTCCGCGAAGGCTACGGCCTCGCCGACCTGCGCGCCGACGCGCTCGCCGGGCTGACGGTCGCGATCGTCGCGCTGCCGCTCTCGATGGCGATCGCGATCGCGTCCGGCGTCGGGCCGGAGCGGGGGCTCTACACCGCGATCGTCGGCGGCTTCCTGGTGTCGCTGCTCGGCGGCAGCCGGGTGCAGATCGGCGGGCCGGCGGGCGCCTTCATCGTGCTGGTCGCCGCGACCGTGCAGCGCCACGGCTATGACGGGCTGGTGCTCGCCACGCTGATGGCGGGCGCGATCATGGTGGTCGTCGGCCTCTTCCGGCTCGGCGCCTACATCAAATACATTCCCTATCCGGTGACGGCCGGGTTCACCGCCGGCATCGCGGCGATCATCCTGGCGAGCCAGCTCAAGGACCTGTTCGGGCTCGACCTCGCGCACGAGCCGGCCGAATTCATCCCGAAGCTCGCCGCGCTCTGGGCCGCCGCCGGAACGGTGCGGCCGTCGACCGTCGCGATCGCGCTCGGCGCGCTGGTCCTGATCGTGGCGCTGCGGCGCGTGCGTCCGCACTGGCCGGGCTTCCTGATCGCGATCGTGCTGGCGGCGGCCGCGGCCGCCGCGCTCGGCCTCGACGTCGCGACCATCGGCTCGCGCTTCGGCGGGATCCCGAGCTCGCTGCCGAGCCCGTCGCTGCCCGTATTCACATTCGAGAAGGCGCATGCGGTGCTGCCCGACGCGCTCGCGATCGCGCTGCTCGGCTCGATCGAATCGCTGCTGTCCGCGGTCGTGGCGGACGGGCTCACCGGCCGGCGGCATCGCTCGAACTGCGAACTGGTCGCGCAGGGCGTGGCCAATGCCGGCTCGGCGATGTTCGGCGGCATCTGCGTCACCGGCACCATCGCGCGCACCGCGACCAACATCCGCGCCGGCGCGCGCGGGCCGCTGGCCGGCATCTTCCACGCGCTCTATCTGCTGGCGTTCATGGCGGTCGCGGCGCCGCTCGTCTCCTACGTGCCGCTCGCCGCGCTCGGCGCGGTGCTCGCCGTCGTCGCCTGGAACATGGCGGAGAAGGACGAGTTCGTCGCGCTGCTCAGGTCCTCGCGCGGCGATGCGTTCGTGCTGCTCGCGACGTTCCTGCTCACGGTGTTCGTCGACCTGACGACCGCGATCGCGGTCGGCGTGGTGACCGGCTCGTTCCTGTTCCTGCACCGGATGGCGGAGACCGTCGAGGTCGAAGGCGGCTCGCTCGCGACCGAGGACGTGGCGGACAACGGCGACGATCGCGCCTGCCGGGCGACGGCATGAGCGGAAACGTCTTCGTCTTCCGCATCTCCGGCGCGTTCTTCTTCGGCGCGACCGCGCGCGTCAGCACCATCCTCGACCGCGTCGGCGAGCGGCCCGGCGTATTCATCCTGGATTTCAGCGCGGTGCCGCTGATCGACAGCACCGGCGCGAAGGCGCTGCACGGCTTCGTGCACAAGCTGCAGCGCTCGGGAGCGAAGATCTATTTCAGCGGCGCGCGGCCTGCGGTGCAGCGGGCGCTGGTCGCCGCCGGATTGCGCGAGCCGGCCGTGACCTACAGCGAGAGCGTCGCGGCCGCGCAGGCGGCGGAGCGGCCGGACAGAGATTTGAGCTGAGCCGCTTCTTTCGCGATTCGATCACAACACGAAATACGCAGAGACCGTCGTTCCACATCTTCGCAAACGGCGCGATTGTGAACGCCGGTTGCGGCTCTGTGAGCCAACTCACTGTGCAGGCAGCGACGTTTGCCTAGCTTCCGGAGGTGAAACACAAGCCGGGGGTACGCGTGAGCGCCAACCAGATCACGACCGTCTTCTTCGACCTTGGAGATACGCTGGGTACCGCGGTCCTGTCACCGCCGCCGATCCATCTGGTTGATTTCAATGTTTTTCCCTTTTCGCGTGCGGTCCTCACCGGCCTGCGCGACGACGGGCTTCGGTTGGGCGTCATCTCGAACACCGGCGACGACACCGGTTCGAGCGTGAATGCGGTTCTCCGCCGGGCCGGGCTGCTCGATTTCTTCGATCCGGCGCTGCTGATCTACAGCAGGGACGTTGGCGTGACGAAAGCGACGCCCGCAATCTTTCAGGTCGCCGCGGCACGAGCTGGACTGGCCGACGCAGCGGCGCGCTGCCTGTATGTCGGTGAAGATGCAAAAGAGCGCGGTTCCGCGCTCGATGCCGGCTGGTCGGTTGCGCCCCACCCCCTGCTCGTCCGGGAGGCTATCGCGGCGGCGCCGCTGCCAGTACGTCCGCATCACCGTTCCTCCCGAGCATGTCGCATCCGACTGGCGATCGGCTCTGCGCAATATCGCGCTGGTGCCGCTGCATGCGACCGGGCCGCATGGAAGCACGATCTATGCGGTGACGAGCCTGCGCCTGCTGCCGCAGCTCATGAACATGCGCTTCGAGGTGGAGCTGCTCGGGAGCGCGGACGCACCGTTGCGCACCGAGCTCTACATTCTGCGCGATGACGCCGCAGCAGGGTCCGGCTTCCTGTCCACCGGCGGGGAGTCGTCGCGCTTTTTCGGCCAGTCGGGAGGATACGCGCCTCCTTCTGCGTTCGACCCGCGAAGGTCTCGTGGTCGCGCTGCCTCCGGAGCGTTCGCTCGAGGAATTCCACTTCGAAGCCGCGCGGCACGGTCACACGCTGAAGCTGCTGCCGGATCTTTCGCTGCTGGAGCCGCTGCCCGGCGACGACCCGTCGAACACCGCCGCCGGGCTGATGTCCCCGGGCGCAAGCCTCGCACAGGCCGGTCCGACAGCGGAGGAACTCGCGGAATTCGCGCGAATGACCGGACCGGTCATGCTCGAGCGTGCCGAACGCTACCGGGGGCAAGCGCCCCATTTCATCGGCGAGCTCGGATGCAATCGCGAGCCGCCATATCCTTCATCCCAGCAACGAGCGAGCGACGCGCCTTCTGGCCGAAGAGTTGCAGCTCATTGGACAGGGCAAGCTCGTCGTACGGCTGCATCAGTTCACGCACGCCGGGCGGCAGTTCCACAATGTCGAGGCCGAGCTCGCCGGCACCTCGCCCGAGCTCATTCTGGTAACCGCGCATCTCAACTCTACGGCGGCCTTCAGCAGTCCCTACGATGCGGCGCACGATGCGGCGCCGGGTATCGACGATGATGCGAGCGGCATGGCCGCCGTCGTATCGATTGCCGAGCGTTTCGTGGCGTTGTCGAAGAACGCGCCCCCAGGCCGAACGATCCGCTTCGTGCTGTTCAACGCCGAAGAACACGGTCTCGTCGGCAGCAGAGCCTACGCGCGCCAGCAGCGGGCGAAGAATGCCCCGATCCTCGGCCGTCTTCCAGATGGACATGGTGGGCTACAACCAAAACCTGCCGCGGACGTGGGAGATCCACGCCGGCTTCGCGCCGTCGCAGGAAGTGGAAACGCGGTCGTTGCGATTGGCCGAGATGCTCGCGCAACTCTCGCCTCAGGTGTCGCCGCTGCTCGAGCCGCCGCAGATCTACAGCAGCTCCAGCGAGGATGGCGACCCCGCGGAAGGGCGCAGCGATCACGCCTCGTTCCAAGCCGTCGGATATCCGGCCTGCGTCGCTTCCGAGGATTTCTTCGCCGGCCCCGAGGCGACATCGCCGGGGCCGGAAGCAAACCCGAACTATCACAAGAAGGAAGACACCTTCATCGATGGTGACTTCGCGGCCGACATCGCGCGCGTGCTCGCCGCCGGCGCGTGGCTTTTCGCCAAGGTCTCGGCCGCACCGGGATTCAGAAGCCCATCTTCAGCCAGAGGAGAACGATCAATGCCTCGCGAAATCGATACGCGACACGTCAACGCCGCCGCGCGCGGCAAGGCGCTCGCGCGCAGTGCAAATGCAGCCGGTTTTGCCAAACCGGATGCGGCATCGGGAACGAACCCGATCACGGCCGCGCCGACCGTGGTGCGGGCCGCGCCGGCCGCGGGGCCGGATCGGTCGCTGGTCGAAAAGGCGATGTCATTCGTGCAGCAGCACCGGGTCCGGACTCGGATTTGGTGCATCCGATCCGGCGGAGTTCGTTCCCGACCCGACCGTGCAGTACACCAGCGTCGGCGCGGCCGCCGTTCATCTGCAGCAGAGTTACCGGGGACTGCCGGTGTTCCAGATGGCGCGGACGGTGCGGTTTGCGCCAAACGGGCAGCCCTCGGATGCCGCCGGCGACAGCGCTCCGCTTTCGGCGGGTCTCGACACCGAACCGAAGCTCGATGTGCTCGACGCGGTTGCCAGGGCAGCCGAGCACCTGGCGAAGACCGGCGGAGAGGAGCGCAAGGACCGTTTCGGCGGGGTCATGAAGGCTGCCGCGATCGATGTCACCGGCTTCGCGCCGGCTGTCGTGGCCGGATTTCCCCTGGCGGCGCGGCCGACGGTCGTGACCAAGGGGCCGTTCGAGAACCCGATCCCGGCCTATCTGCTGGTCTTCTACCACCCTGACGGCCCTCGTCTCGCCTGGCACGTCACCCTGACGTTTCCGGATTACCAGGACCAGTACATCGTCATCGTCTCGGCGGATCAGAAAGCCGGCGAGATCCTGTATGCCAGGAGCACGATGCTGCACGCGCTCGGGCGCGGCAATGTGTACGAGCACAACCCGGCTGAAACCCCGCGGCGGATGATAGACTTTCCCCGCCCGCTCGCCGACTACCCCGTGATGTCGAATGTGCCGCTGGTGTCGTTCCCATCCCACTGGGTCGGGGCGGACGCGGCGCAGGGCAACTCGACGCGCGCCACGCTCGGCACCTCCACCACGACGCTGCGCGGCGTCCTGCACAACGGACTGATCGAATTCAACCCGGGCAACGACACGGGTGACGACCAGAAGGTGCTCAACATCTTCTACTTCTGCAATTACATGCACGATCTCCTCTACATCATGGGCTTCAACGAAGCCGCCGGGAACTTCCAGGAGATCAACTTCACCAACACCGGGCTGGGACGCGACCCGGTCCGGGCGCGCGCGCACAGCGGTGCGGTGACCGGCGTGGCGAACATGAGCACGCCGGTCAACGGCCTGCCGCCGGTCATGAACATGGGTCTGTTCAACGGCCGTCACACCGCGTTCGATGCCAACGTCGTATTCCACGAATATGTGCATGGGCTGACCAATCGTCTCGTCGGCGGCCGGATCAATTCCCACGCGCTCGACGCGCCACAAAGCGGCGGAATGGGCGAAGGGTGGAGCGACTACATCGCCCTCACGGTGCAAAACTTCCTTCGTCTTCCGCGCCCCGAGAAGACGGTGGTCGGAGCGTGGGTCACCAACAATCCCGGCGGAATTCGCAGCGCGCCTTACGACCAGAATTTTCCGCTCAAATACGGCGACATCGCCACGATGACGGACGAGCACGATGTCGGCGAGGTGTGGTGTGCGGCGCTGATGCAAATGACCCGAAACGTTCGTGGCGCGCTCGGCTCCGATACCGACGGATATCGTCTCGCCTGGCAGATCGTGGTCAACGGGCTCAAGCTGATGAGCGCGAACCCGAGCTTCCTTGATGCGCGCGATGCGATCCTTCGCGCTCTGGATGATTCGAAGAACGCCGGCAGGCTGTCACCGGCGATCCACGAAACGGTGCTGCAAGCGTGTTGGCGGGCATTCGCGCACTACGGCATGGGCTTCCGCGCCTCGACGGACGGGCCGACGCTCGACAACATCGTTGCCGACGAGACCCTGCCTCCCGGGGTCTGAGGCTTCCGGGCCGCGTGGACCAAGGCGCGCCGGTCCACGCGGGCCGCACGCCTAAAGCATGATCCCGAAAAGTGGGAACCGGTTTTCGGAAAAGATCATGCTTCACCAATAGCCTGGAGCGAGATGACGAATTAGAAGAAAAGTCATCTCGCTCTAGGCGCTGGCGCCGCCCAGCCCGCGCACCACCAGCCGGTTGAGCCGCGCCGCGAAGGCGGCCGGATCGTCCGGCACCTCGCCGTCGAGGATCTGCGCCTGCTCGAACAGCAGCGACGAGAGGTCGCTCACGTCGGCGTCGTGCTTGTCGTTCTGCGCGCGCGCCAGCGCCTTCACCAGCGCGTGCTTCATGTTGAGCTCGAGGATCGGCTTGATGCCGGCGCCGCGGTTCTGGCGCGACAGCAGCCGCTCGATCTCGAGGTCCGGGCCCTGCTTGCGCGGCGACGAGACAGGCCGGGCTGTCGGCGAGGCGCTGCGAGGGCAGCACGTCCGAGACGCGCTCGCCGAGCGCGAGCTTCACGGCGGCGATCACCGTCGCGTCGTCGGTCTTCTCCGCCTCGTCCTGCTTCGGCTCGTCCTTCTTGCCCTCGTCGAGCAGCGGCACGAGGCCGAAATCGACCTCGCCCTTGCTCAGGGACTTCAGCGGCTTGCCCTCGAAGCCCGGCGGCATCATGGTCCAGAACGCATCGACCGGATCGCTCAGCAGCAGCACCTCGATGCCGCGCGCGCGCGCCGCTTCGAGCTTCGGGTTCGACTTGAGCCGCTCGGCGCTCTCGCCGACCAGATAATAGATCTCGGTCTGGTTCGGCTTGAGGTCGCGCGACATATTGCTTGAGCGAGCGCGCCTTGCCGGCCGTGGTGTCGAAGCGCGCGAGCGCGAGCAACTGCTCGCGCTTCTCGAAATCCTCGTAGATGCCTTCCTTCAGCACCGCGCCGAAGGCCTCCCAGATCTTGCCGTAACGCCTCGGCGTCCTTCTCGGCGAGGCTTTCCAGCTCCGTGATCGCGCGGCCGGTGATCGCCTTGCGGATCGCCACGACCTGCGGATTGTTCTGCAGCATCTCGCGCGAGATGTTGAGCGGCAGGTCCTCGCTGTCGACCACGCCGCGGATGAAGCGCAGATAGGACGGCAGCAGCTCGGCGTCGTCGGTGATGTAGACGCGGCGCACGTAGAGCTTCACGTGGCCCTTGCGCGCCGGATCGAACAGGTCGAACGGCCGCGACGAGGGCGCGAACAGCAGCACCGCATACGAATAGCGCCCCTCGGCGCGGTAGTGCACGCGTCATCGCCGGATCGTCGAAGGCGTGCGCGATCGTCTGGTAGGCCTGCGTGTAGTCCTCGGGCTTGAGCTCGGACTTCGGCTTCTGCCACAGCGCGCTCGCCGAATTGATCTGCTCGTTCTTCGGCTCGCTCCTTGCTCCTTGGCCTGCGCCTCGACGAGCTCGATCGGGAACAGGATGTGATCCGAATAGGTCGAGACGACGCGGCGGATCTCCTGCGGCTCGAGATATTTCTTCGCGTCGTCTTTCAGGTGCAGCACGATCTCGGTGCCGCGCGCCACGCGCGCCGCCTGCGCGTCGTCGGCGCGCGCGACGTCGAAGCCGGCGCCGCCCGTCCGAGGACCACACCCAGGTCTCGTCCGTGCCGGCGCGGCGGCTGACCACCGTGATGCGGTCCGCCACCATGAAGGCCGAATAGAAGCCGACGCCGAACTGGCCGATCAGGCCGGCGCCGTCCTTCGCCTCCGAGAGCTTGCTCATGAAGGCGCGCGTGCCGGAGCGCGCCACCGTGCCGAGATTGTCGATCAGCTCCTGCCGGTCCATGCCGATGCCGTTGTCGGCGATGGTCAGCGTGCCGGCGGTCTTGTCGGGCGCGATGCGGATCGCGAGCGGCGCGCCGTCGGCCATCAGCTCGGGCTTGGCGATCGCCTCGTAGCGCAGCCGGTCGCAGGCATCCGACGCGTTGGAGATCAGCTCGCGCAGAAAGATATCGGTCTCGGAATAGACCGAGTGCACCATGAGCCGCAGAAGCTCGGCCACTTCGGCCTGGAACGGATGGGTCTTGGTCTCGGCGTCGCTCATGGTCCCCGCTCGTAGGTGGTAGAAGCGGCTTCGATATAGAGCGGGCGTGCGGGGGCGCAAGCCTACCAGAGCTGTTTCAGGTGGCCGCTTGCGACCAGCTCGCCGACGCGCCGGCCTGTCTTGTACTGGATCCCGCCGCCGGGTTGATCGAACCAGGCCGCCGCCCGTCCGGCGGAAACGCGCAGCGGCTTGAGAACCTGATAGCGGTAGTAGGGCATCTTCAGCCGGTCATACGGGATCGAGCGCCCCATGTAGGACGCATCCGCCGGTGCCAGGAAGCTTCCGCCGGGCTGTCCGAACCGGTCGACGACGGTGCCCGGCCTGAGCACGATCGTTCTCGGGGTTCCGGCAAATCCGTCGCGCCTGGGAAAGTCGTAGCGGCAGGCCTTGTTCAGCCAGATCGGCCGCAGGTCCGGCCGCGCGTCCCATGGCAGATAACATTGCGCCTGTGCGCCGGATAGCAGCCCGCAACGTCACGACAAACGCCAGCAGCAACGTCCGCATGATGTCCTCCGGACCGTCCGGTGCGCCGAAGCTGCACGCCTTGGTCGCATGCTCGCAAGCGGAAAAATGAGCCGAGCGATTGCCGCGTGCGGGCCGCCGAGGCTCGAGCCGGGTCCCGCAAGGGTTCGATCAGGGGCTGCGAATGAAGATCACGCTCAGATTGTTCGCCGGCATGGCGACGGTGCGCTGCAGCGCGAGCCCGTGCTGGCCGGCGAGCGCCGCGACCTCCTCGAGGTCGCGCACGCCCCATGCGGGATCGCGCGCTTTCAGGCTCTCGTCGAAGGCCGCGTTGCTCGGCGCGGTGTGCTGCCCATGCAGGCGATACGGCCCGTAGAGATAGAGGGGCGCGCCCGCCGGAAGCAGGCGCGCGGCCCCCGCCATCAGTCCCTCGGCGGCGCGCCACGGTGCGATGTGGATCATGTTGATCGACACGACCGCGTCGGCGCGCGTCACCGGCCAGACCGCGGCCGCGGCATCCAGTTCGAGCGGCGGAAGCAGGTTCGGCAGCCGGGCGCGCGCCGCATGGGCCGCGATGCTGCGCCGCGCCTGCGCGTCGGGGTCCGTCGGCTGCCAGACGAGATGGGGCAGGGCGGCCGCGAAATGGACGGCGTGCTCGCCGGTGCCGCTGGCGATTTCCAGCACGGTTCCCGGCGCCGCCAGCACGTCCCGCAATACCGCCAGGATCGGATCGCGGTTGCGCGCGACCGCGGGCGCCGTGAGGGCGTTGTCAAACGGAGCCGTCATGAGCAAACTCAAGCCTTGCGCCACTCCGGCGCCGCCTTCCCAACGGTGTAGCTGCGTCAACACCGGAACATCAAGCTTGGGCCCATGCAACCGCTGAAACTCATTGCGCTTGACCAGGACGACATCGAGGTCGTCTCCACCCACCTGCAGGACGCGGTGGTCAAGGTCTCCGACGTCATCTGGCGCCCGCGGAGAAGCGGCTGGTGGTCGCGCTGAACCGGTTCGACTGGGAGGCCTGCGGCGAGGTCGACCCCGTGCTACCAGCGCCGCCGCGCGGCGCTGCGCTTCGAGCGGGTGATCGCCTTCCGCTGCCGCAATGTCGAGCCCGGCCGCCAAGGACGCGGTCCTCAACCTGCTGGCGGTCGAGTTCGACGAGACCGACGCCCCGGCCGGCGTCGTGACGCTGATCTTCTCCGGCGGCGCCGCGCTGCGGCTCGAGGTCGAGTGCCTCGAAGTGCGAACTGGCCGACCTCGGGCCGACCTGGACCGCCAAGGCGCGCCCGGCGCACGCGGTCGAATCCGACCCGCGGGGTTGACGGGTTCCCGCACGCCAATGCAGCGGTCGTTGACCGTTGCCCTCAAGGGGACGGCGCAGACAGCGGACATGCCGATCCGCCTCGACGCCCGATCCGCCGATTTCGCCGCGCGATTTCCGCGCCTTCCTCGACGCCAAGCGCGAGGCCTCGGCCGACGTCGAGCAGGCGGTGCGCGCGATCATCGCCGACGTGGCGGCGCGCGGCGACGCGGCGCTGGTCGAGCTGACCCAGAAATTCGACCGCGTCGATCTCGGCGCCATCGGCCTGCGCGTGACGGCCGGCCGAGATCGACGCCGCGACGGCGGCCTGCGACGCGCGGCGCGCTCGATGCGCTGAAGCTCGCGCGCGACCGCATCGAGGCCTATCACCGCCGCCAGCTGCCGAAGGACGACCGCTTCACCGATGCGCTCGGCGTCGAGCTCGGCCATCGCTGGACCGCGATCGAGGCGGTCGGGCTCTACGTGCCGGGCGGCACCGCGGCCTATCCGTCGTCGGTGCTGATGAACGCGGTGCCGGCCAAGGTCGCGGGCGTGCCGCGCGTCGTGATGGTGGTGCCGGCGCCGGACGGCAAGCTCAATCCGCTGGTGCTCGCGGCCGCGAAGCTCGCCGGCGTCGACGAGATCTATCGCATCGGCGGCGCGCAGGCGGTGGCGGCGCTCGCCTACGGCACCGCGACGATCGCGCCGGTGGCGAAGATCGTCGGCCCGGGCAACGCCTATGTGGCGGCGGCCAAGCGCCTGGTGTTCGGCAAGGTCGGCATCGACATGATCGCCGGGCCGTCCGAGGTGCTGATCCTCGCCGACCGCGACGGCAATCCCGGACTGGATCGCCGCCGATCTGCTGGCGCAGGCCGAGCACGACACCGCGGCGCAGTCGATCCTGATCACCGACGACGCGGCGCTCGCCGACGCGGTCGAGAAGGCGGTCGACGGCGCAGCTGAAGACGCTGCCGCGCGGCGCGGTCGCGGCCGCGTCGTGGCGCGACTTCGGCGCGATCATCCTGGTGCGCAAGCTCGACGACGCGGTCCGCTGGTCGACGCGATCGCGCCCGAGCATCTGGAAATCGAGACCGCACGATGCCGAGCGCGCTCGCGGCGAAAATCCGCAACGCCGGCGCGATCTTCCTCGGCGCCACACGCCGGAGGCGATCGGCGACTATGTCGGCGGGCTCGAACCACGTGCTGCCGACCGCGCGCTCGGCGCGCTTCTCGTCGGGCCTCGGCGTGCTCGACTTCATGAAGCGCACCTCGATCCTGCGGCTCGAGCCGATGCGCTCGGCAGCTCGGGCCCGCCGCGATCGCGCTCGGCGAGGCCGAAGGGCTCGACGCCCATGCGCGCTCGGTCGCGATGCGGCTCAACCGCAGATGAGCGACGCGGGCGAGCAACGGCTCGACGCAGCGCCTCGTCGCGGTCACGCTCGACGAAGGCTCGATCGGCCGCTCCAGTCCGGACATCGAGCACGAGCGCGCGGTCGCGATCTACGACCTGATCGAGGACAATTCGTTCGCGCCGGTCGATCACGACGGCGGGCCGTACGCGCTGCATCTCGTCGATCACCGAGAACCGGCTGGTGTTCGACATCCGCCAGCGAGGACGGCACGCCGGTGATGGCGCATCTGCTGTCGCTCACGCCGTTCCGCAAGCATCGTGAAGGACTACTTCATGATCTGCGACAGCTACTACGAGGCGATCCGCACCGCGACGCCGAGCCAGATCGAGGCGATCGACATGGGCCGGCGCGGGCTGCACGACGAAGGCTCGCGAACTGCTGCAGGAGCGGCTGAAGGAGAAGGTCGACGTCGATTTCGACACCGCGCGCCGGCTGTTCACGCTGATCTGCGTGCTGCACTGGAAGGGCTGAGCGCGGATGGCCGCCTCCGCGCTCCGCACGACCGCAGGCGGTGCTGTTCGCCTGCGGGCTCAATTCGGTGCGCTCGCCGATGGCGGCCGGCGCTGTTCAAGCATTTCTTCGGCCGCGACCTATGTGGGCTCGGCCGGCGTGCGCAAGGGCGAGCTCGATCCGTTCGCGGTCGCCGCGATGGACGAGATCGGCATCGACATCGCCAAGCACCAGCCGATGACGTTCGAGGAGCTGGAGGACTGGGAGGGGCTGAACTTCGACCTGATCGTCACGCTCGTCGCCCGAGGCGCACCACAAGGCGCTGGAGCTGACCCGCACGATGGCGGCCGAGGTCGAATACTGGCCGACGCCCGATCCGACCGCGATCGAAGGCACGCCGCGAGCAGCGCCTCGATGCCTACCGCGAGGTGCGCGACCAGCTGATGCGGCGGATCAAGGCGCGCTTCCGGCCGCAGCAGAGCGGCAATGAGTGACGGTTGTGGACGGCCGATGATTGGGCTACCTCGGACGCAACCGCCGCCAAGCCACAATCCCCCTGTCTGGTAACTCGATGATCGGCCGTCCCAAACTCGTCCTCGCCTCCGGCTCGCCGCGCCGGCTCGCGCTGCTCAATCAGGCCGGCATCGAGCCGGACGCGCTGCGGCCGGCCGACATCGACGAGATGCCGTCAAGGGCGAGCTGCCGCGCGCGCTGCGCCAACCGGCTGGCGCGCGGCAAGGCGCGAGGCCGCGCTCGCCAGCGTGCAGCTCGACGAGGAACTGCGCGGCTCCTACATCCTCGCCGCCGACACCGTGGTGGCGGTCGGCCGCCGCATCCTGCCCAAGGCCGACCTGCTCGACGAGGCGGCGCAATGCCTGCGGCTGCTCTCCGGGCGCAACCATCGCGTCTACACCGGCATCTGCCTGGTGACGCCGAAGGAGGCGTTCCGCCAGCGGCTGGTCGAGACGCGCGTGCGCTTCAAGCGGCTGTCCGAGCGAGGACATCGAAGGCCTATCTCGCCTCCGGCGAATGGCGCGGCAAGGCCGGCGGCTACGCGGTCCAGGGGCTCGCCGGCACGCTTCGTCGTCAAGATCGTCGGCTCCTACACCAACGTGGTCGGCCTGCCGCTGTACGAGACCGATGACGCTGCTCGTCCGGCGAGGGCTATCCGATCCATTTCGGCTGGCTCAACGCGGTGTAGGCGCGTCATGAACATCGCCGCACTGGCTTGCTCGCGCGCGGGCCTGAGCCATCCGCGGCGCGCCGGCGGCCGGGCAGGGGCACGCGCGTGGTCGCAGACTACGGCGCAGCTCGCCGAGCGCGCGGCGCGGCTCGCCGGCGCGCTTGCGCGCGCTCGGGCTGAAGCCCGGCGACCGCGTCGCGATCGTCGCGAAGAACTGCGCCGGACTATCTCGAGACGCTCTACGGCATCTGGCACGGCGGGCTTCGCGGCGGTGCCGGCCAACGCCAAGCTGCACGGCGCGCGAGCTCGGCTACATCCTCGAGCATTCCGGCGCGCGCGTGTGCTTCGCCTCGCCGCGGCCTCGACGACGAGATCGCGCCGCATGCGCCGGCGAGCCTCGAGCGGCTGATCGTCATCGGCAGCGCGCGAATACGACGCGCTGTTCGCCGCCGATCCGGTCGCCGGTCGCGCCGCGCGACGGCGACGATCTCGCCTGGCTGTTCTACACCTCGGGCACCACCGGCCGGCCGAAGGGCGCGATGCTCACGCACCGCAGTGCTGGCGCAGGCGAGCTACGCCTATCTCGACCGAGGTCGATGCGGTCGCGCCCGGCGATCCGATCCTGCATGCCGCGCCGATGAGCCACGGCTCCGGCCTCTACATCATGGCGCATGTGGCGCGGCTGCGGCGTCAACGTCGTGCCGGAATCCGGCGGCTTCGAGCCGGACGAGATCTTCCGCCTGTTCGCCGCCTGGCCGCGCATGTCGATGTTCGCCGCGCCCACCATGGTGAAGCGGCTGGTCGATTTCGGCGGCGGCGCCGATCCGGCGAATCATCCGCACCATCGTCTGGGGCGGCGCGCCGATGTATGTCGAGGATGCGCTGCAAGGCGCTCGACCGCTTCGGGCCGCGCCTCGCGCAGATCTACGGCCAGGGCGAAAGCCCGATGACGATCACGACGCTGTCGCAAGCAGGACATCGCCGACCGCGAGCATCCGCGCTGGCTCGAGCGGCTCGGCTCGGCCGGGCAAGCCCTATGCGTGCCTCGAGGTGAAGGTCGCGGACGGCGAGGACCGCGCGCTGCCCGTCGGCGAGACCGGCGAGATCCTCTGCCGCGGCGACGTCGTGATGCCGGGCTACTGGCGCAATCCGGAGGCGAGCGCGCAGACGCATGCGCGGCGGCTGGCTGCACACCGGCGACGTCGGCGCGTTCGACGCCGACGGCTATCTGACGCTGAAGGACCGCTCCAAGGACATGATCATCTCCGGCGGCTCGAACATCTATCCGCGCGAGGTCGAGGAGGTGCTGCTCAAGCACGCCGCGCGTGCGCGAGGTGTCGGTGATCGGGCGGCCGGATCGCCGAATGGGGCGAGGTGGTGGTCGCCTACGTGGTCGGCGACGCGCGCGCCGGCGAGCTCGACGCGCTGTGCCTGTCGCGAGATCGCGCGCTTCAAGCGGCCGAAGGATTATGTGTTCGTCGAGGCGCTGCCGAAGAACAATTACGGCAAGATCCTGAAGACCGAGCTGCGCGAGCTCGATTCAAAACGGCAGGAGAAGACCGGTGCCTGATCGCCTCAAGGACAAGGTCGCGCTGATCGTCGGCGCGGGCTCGATCGGCCCCGGCTGGGGCAACGGCAAGGCGACCGCGGTCGCCTGCGCGCGCGAGGGCGCGAAGGTGTTCTGCGTCGACATCAATCTCGCCGCCGCGGAAGAGACCGCGAACATCATCACCGGCGAAGGCGGGCTCGCGCTGCCGTTCCGCGCCGACGTGTCGAAGAACGACGACGTCGAGGCGATGGTGAAGGCCTGCATCGCGGACTTCGGCCGCATCGACGTGCTCGACAACAATGTCGGCATCGCGGAGGTCGGCGGCGTGGTCGAGATGTCAGCGAGGAGGCCTGGGACCGGGTGCTCGACGTCAACCTCAAGAGCGCCTTCCTGACGATGAAGCACGTCATCCCGCATGATGGTGGTGCAGGGCGGCGGCTCGATCATCAACATCTCGTCGGTCGCGGCGATCCGCTACACCGGCGTGCCTTACTCGACCTACTACGCCTCCAAGGCGGCGCTGAGCCATCTGACGCGCACCACGGCCGTCGAATACGCCGCCAAGCGCGTGCGCGTGAACGCGATCCTGCCCGGCCTGATGCAGACGCCGATGGTCGAGCATCGGCGGGACTTGCGAAAAGCTACGGCGGCGGCAACGTCGAAGAGATGTGGAGGAAGCGCGCCGCGCAGGTGCCGATGGGCATCGGCGGCTCGGGCTGGGACGTCGCGTGGGCGGCGGTGTTCCTCGCGAGCGACGAGAGCCGCTACATCACCGGCATCGATCTGGTGGTCGACGGCGGGCTGACGCTGAAGGTGAGTTGATCAGTCCTCACCCTGATACCGCGCGACCCGCGATTCTTGTTCTTTGCATGGGGTTGTTTTTCGATTTTTTTTCCGCCGGCCCTGGCAGGATGAGGCCCGCGTCTCACGGACACTGCGCGCCGCTGTCGATCCAGGCCTGCGCCAGCTCGCCGAGCTGCTGCTGATTGCCCGGCGCCGGCTCGCGGCCTTCGCCCGGCGCCCAGCCCCACGCGACCAGATCGTCCTTGGCGAGATGCTCGTGCAGCAGCGCGAGCGTGCGCCCGCCGTTGCGCGCCGGGTCCTTGAGCTGCTGGCAGATCTGGCCGAGCGATTTTCCCTCCCACGCCATCTCGATCGGCGCGAGCTGCCAGCGCGGGTGGCCCGGAATGCTCTTGTAGGTGGTCGGCGCCGACCAGCGTGAAGTTCTTCTCGGTGTGGCAGGTCGCGCAGTTCAGTCCCGCGACGCCGAGGCCGGCATCGCCGCGCGGCACCGGCGGCAGGTGCTCGTGCCGGTCGTTGCCCTGCAGCGGATGATCGCCCGCCGGATGGCAGTTCATGCAGCGCGGATGCGTCACCACCTTGGCGATCTCGTTGAACAGCGCGCGCGAGCGCTCGGCCTGATCCGCGATGCCGGAGAACGACGCGAGCGGGCGCAGGTCGCGCGGGTTCAAGGTCCGGGTGTCCTGGATTTGCGCGACCGCGGCCGATGCCGCCAGAACGCCGAGCACGCCAAAAGCCGCCATCCGCATGGCCGTTCCCTCATCAGTGCCCGTCCGGTTCCCCAACGCCCGAAGGCGGCTCTCGGGTCCATGCATGCGGCGCGGCGATTTCAGCTTTGCGCCGCATGCGGGAGGGCTTATCTGGACGGCATGGCGGAAGCCCCTTACCCTTCGAAGCCCTGCCCCATCTGCGGCAAGCCCGCGGCCGAGCGTTTTCGGCCGTTCTGTTCCGGGCGCTGCAAGAATGTCGACCTCCATCGCTGGATGTCCGGCGTTTACGCGATCCCGGCTGCGGAATCGGCCGAGGATTCCGGAGCAGGAGCGTGATGTGCGCGACAAGGAAGGCCGCTAATCTCAATGGAAAACCAGATCGGCTGGCCGGACCAGCTCTTCGACGTGCTCAAAGGCGCCGACATCCGCCAGGTCGGCTACGTGCCGGACGCCGGCCATGCGCGGCTGATCGCGCGCTGCAAGGCCGACAACGACATCCGCGACGTGGTGCTGTCGACCGAGGAGGAGGGCGTCGCGCTCGCGGCCGGCGCGTGGCTCGGCGGGCAGCGCTCCGCGCTGCTGATGCAGTCGAGCGGCGTCGGCAACTGCATCAACATGCTGTCGCTGATCTCGGCCTGCCGCTTTCCGTTCCTCACCTTCATCACGATGCGCGGCGAGTGGGCCGAGTTCAATCCGTGGCAGGTGCCGATGTCGCAGGCGGTCGAGCCGGTGCTCGCGGCGACCGGCGTGAAGGTCTATCGCGTCGAACAGCGCCGACGAGGTCGCCGACACCGCGCAGGCGGCGGCGGATCTGGCGTTCGGCGGCGACCTCGCGGTCGCGGTGCTGCTGTCGCAGAAGATGATCGGCCGCAAGGTGTGGGTGAAGTGATGCTCGATCGGCGCAAGGCGATCGCCACCCTGATGGCGAACCGGCCGAAGGACCTGTTCGTGGTGCCGGGGCTCGGCTCGACCACCTACGACATGGCCTCGCTCGGCGAGAAGGACTCCGACTTCTATCTCTGGGGCGCGATGGGCGGCGCCGCGATGATCGGGCTCGGCCTCGCGCTGGCGAAGCCGAGCGTGAAGGTCGCGGTGATCACCGGCGACGGCGAGATGCTGATGGGCATGGGCTCGCTCGCCACCATCGGCGTGCAGCGGCCGGCGAATCTCGCGGTGATCGTGTTCGACAACCAGCACTATGGCGAGACCGGCATGCAGGCGAGCCACACCGACGGCGGCGTCGACCTCGTCGGCGTCGCGCGCGCCTGCGGCATCAGGCAGACCTACGAGGTGAACGACGAGGCCGGGCTGAAGGCGCTCGCGGGCGAGCTCGCCGGCGCTGAAGGAGACGCTGTTTGCGCGCGTGCGCATCGCGGCGGACGAGCCGACGCGGGTGCTTCCCTCCAAGGACGGCGTGGAACTCAAGCTGCGCTTCCGCAAGGCGGTCGCGGCCGCGGCGGATGGCGTGAAGCATGCTACGAAGCCGTTCGCGTGCGACGAAACGCTGCGCGACTTTCGCCTTGTCTGGACAGGCCGAAATCGAGCCTCTATAACCGCGCGCCTTGACCAACCCCGCCCGCGCGGCGGTGCTCGGCGCCCAGGTAGCTCAGTTGGTAGAGCACGTGACTGAAAATCACGGTGTCGGTGGTTCGATCCCGCCCCTGGGCAC
>CAWIXG010000027.1:0-153463 GCA_963839985.1 uncultured Alphaproteobacteria bacterium
ATCCCTATCTAACGGGGTGAACCAGGGCCTCGCCGCATGAATGCCGGGGCGGTTGCCCCGGAACAAATACCATAACCGACAGACAACCCCGCGGTCTTTGAAACCGCTGTGGAGAAGTTAAATGCCGGCCGTCCAGGAGACCGTCGATCAGGTCCGCCAGATCGATGTCGACCAGTACAAGTATGGTTTCGAGACGCTGATCGCGTCCGACAAGGCCCCGAAGGGCCTGTCGGAGGACACCGTCCGCTTCATCTCGGCGAAGAAGGAAGAGCCCGCCTGGATGCTCGACTGGCGGCTCGACGCCTATCGCCGCTGGCTCACCATGCGCGAGCCGCAATGGGCCAAGATCGACTACGGGCCGATCGACTATCAGAACGCCTACTATTATTCCGCGCCGAGCAACTTCAAGGCACCGAAGTCGCTCGACGACATCGACCCCGAGATCCTGAAAACCTACGACAAGCTCGGCATTCCGCTGCGCGAGCGCGAAGCGCTGCTCGGTATCGTGCGCGAGGCCCCGCAGGAGGGTGAACTCGGCGAGGACGGCGAGCCCGTGGCGCCGCGCAATCGCGTCGCGGTCGACGCCGTATTCGACAGCGTCTCGGTCGCGACCACCTTCAAGGAAGAATTGAAGAGGTCTGGCGTGATCTTCATGCCGATCTCGGAGGCGCTGCGCGAGCACCCCGATCTGGTGAAGCAATACCTCGGCTCGGTCGTGCCGGTGTCGGACAATTTCTTCGCGACGCTGAACTCCGCGGTGTTCTCCGACGGCTCGTTCGTCTACGTCCCGCCGGGGGTGCGCTGCCCGATGGAGCTGTCGACCTATTTCCGCATCAATGAGAAGAACACCGGCCAGTTCGAGCGCACGCTGATCATCGCCGACAAGGGCTCGTATGTGAGTTACCTCGAAGGCTGCACCGCGCCGATGCGCGATGAGAATCAGCTGCACGCAGCGGTGGTCGAACTGATCGCGCTCGATGATGCGGAGATCAAGTATTCGACCATCCAGAACTGGTATCCGGGCGACGCGAAGGGCCGCGGCGGCGTCTACAACTTCGTCACCAAGCGCGGCGACTGCCGCGGGGCGCGCTCGAAGATCTCCTGGACGCAACTCGAGACCGGCTCGGCGATCACCTGGAAATATCCGAGCTGCATCCTGCGCGGCGACGATTCACGCGGTGAGTTTTATTCGATCGCGATCTCGAACGGGCACCAGCAGGTCGACAGCGGCACCAAGATGCTGCACCTCGGCAAGAACACCACCAGTCGCATCATCTCGAAGGGGATCGCGGCCGGCAAATCGCAGAACACCTACCGCGGCCTGGTCTCGGCGCACCGCAAGGCGAAGGGCGCGCGCAACTTCACCAATTGCGACTCGCTGCTGATCGGCAACCAGTGCGGTGCGCACACCGTGCCGTACATCGAGGCGAAGAATTCCTCCGCGACCTTCGAGCACGAGGCGACCACCTCGAAGATCTCCGAGGACATGTTGTTCTACTGCCGCCAGCGCGGGCTTTCCGCCGAGGAAGCGACCGCGCTCGTGGTCAACGGTTTCGTCAAGGACGTGCTGCAACAGCTCCCGATGGAGTTTGCTGTCGAGGCGCAGAAGCTGATTTCGGTCAGCCTCGAGGGAAGCGTGGGCTAGTCCCGATGCGCGCCCTCGCCGCCGCTACCTGTTTCGCGCTGCTCGCCGCATCGGCAGGCAGCGCAGCGGCATGCTCGTGTTGGCATCCGCATCCCGGCGACAAGGATTACGACGCGTACATGAAAGACAGGAAGGCGTGGCGGCTGGCACAGGCGGCCGATGTCGTGCGTGGCCAGATCGTCGATGTGCGCAAGCTCGACAAGGACGCGAAAACAGGTGCGCCGCTCGTTATCGGATCGACCGTCCTGGCGACCCTGAAGGTTACGTCAACGGTGAAGGGAAACCTTGCCCTCAAAGATCTGACGCTGGTGACCAACGCGTATCCAACGGCGTGCGGTGTTGGACCGTGGGTGGAAAAAATGGTGGCATCGAAGCGCGAGGTTACGGTCGGTGTGACCAGGACCAGCAGCATCCATGGCGCGGAGAATGCCTATCTGATCGGCTCATGTGGCTACGTGAGCGACGAGTGAACGGAAGTCTGACAATGCCTCTGCTTGAAATCAAAAACCTGCACGTCGAAATCGACGGCAAGAAGATCCTCAACGGCCTCGACCTGACCGTGAACAAAGGTGAGGTGCAGGCCATTATGGGCCCGAATGGTTCGGGCAAGTCGACGCTCGCGCACGTGCTCGCCGGCAAGGCCGAGTACCACGTGACCGGCGGCGAGGTCCTGCTCAATGGCGAGAACGTGCTCGCCATGCAGCCGGACGAGCGCGCGGCGAAGGGCGTGTTCCTCGCGTTCCAGTATCCGATCGAGATTCCCGGCGTCGCCACCATGACGTTCCTGCGCACTGCGCTCAATGCGCAGCGCAAGAAGCGCGGCGAGAACGAGCTGACCACGCCGGACTTCATGAAGCGCGTGCGCGAACAGGCCGGCAAGCTGTCGATCAACATGGACATGCTGCGCCGCGGCGTGAACGTCGGCTTTTCTGGCGGCGAGAAGAAGCGCAACGAAATCCTGCAGATGGCGCTGCTCGAGCCGCGCCTCGCGGTGCTCGACGAGACCGACTTCGGTCTCGACATCGACGCGCTCAAGATCGTGGCCGACGGCGTCAATCGGCTGCGCTCGCCCGAGCGCGGCTTCGTCGTGATCACGCATTACCAGCGGCTGCTCGACTACATCGTGCCGGACATCGTGCACGTGCTCTCGAAGGGCCGCATCGTGAAGACCGGCGGCAAGGAGCTTGCGCTGGAGCTGGAGGCGAGCGGCTATGCCCAGTTCCAGGAAGCGCCGGTCGCGGCGGAATAAGTACCATGGCTGAACTGACCCTGATGAAGAACACCGCCGAGCAGCAACTCGCGGCCGAATGGCAGGCCGCGAAAGGCAAGCTGCCGGGCGCCGTGCCTCTGCGCGCGGCCGCATTCGAGCGCTTTTCCGCGGTCGGTCTGCCGCATCGCCGGGTGGAAGAGTGGAAATATACCGACTTGCGCGCGCTGATGCGCGACGCCAAGCCGCTGGCAAGCCCGCCGGACGCCGCCGCAAAGGCGCGGGCGAAGGACGCGGGCGCGATCCTCGCGGATATCGACAGCCGCCGCCTCGTCTTCGTTGACGGCGCCTTCGTGTCCGAATTGTCCGATCTTGCAAGGCTCGAGACCGGTCTGACCATCCGTCCGATGGCGCAGGCGCTGGCACAAAGCGATGCCGTCGCGGCGAAATATCTCGGCAAGGTGTTTGCCACCGACGATGCGGCGGTCGCGCTCAACACCGCCTTCATGGGCGACGGCATCCTGATCCATGTGGCGGCCGGTGCCGCCGTCGAGCGGCCGATCCATCTTGTCTTCGCGGCGACCGGGGACAAGCCGGCGGCGCTGTTCACGCGCTCGCTGGTCGTGATCGAGAAGGGCGCGCGCGCCATGATCGTCGAAAGCCATGAGGGAACGGCCGGCCGCGACTACCAGTCGAACACCGCGCTCGATCTCAAGGTTGCCGACGAAGCGCATGTCGACCACGTCAAGATCACCCGCGAAGGCGACAAGGCGCTGCACCTCTCGTCGCTGATGGCCGACATCGGCGCGCATGCGCGCTTCAATACCTTCGTGTTCAACGTCGGCGGCGCGGTCGCGCGCAATCAGCTGTTCCTGCGCTTCAGCGGCGAGGGCACGGTCGCGAATATCCGCGGCGCGAGCGTGCTGAAGCGCCGCCAGCATGCCGATACCACGCTGGTGATGGATCACGCGGCGGCCAGTTGCCAGAGCCGCGAGGTGTTCAAGACCGTGCTCGACGACGAAAGCCGCGGCGTGTTCCAGGGCAAGATCATCGTGCGGCCGCACGCGCAGAAGACCGACGCCAGGATGGCCTCGCATGCACTGCTGCTTTCCGACGACGCCGAGGCCGACAACAAGCCGGAGCTCGAAATCTACGCCGACGACGTGCAGTGCGGCCACGGCGCGACCGCCGGCGATCTCGACGAGGACCTCCTGTTCTATCTGCGCGCGCGCGGTATTCCGCATGCCGAAGCCGAGGCCCTGCTGATCCAGGCCTTCGTCGGCGAGGCGATCGAAGGGATCGAGCACGCGGGCTTGCGCGAGGCGCTGGTCGAGGCGGTCGCCGCATGGCTGAAGGCGCGAGGTTGATCATGCATCCCGCGGCTCAGCAACGGCAGCTACGACATCGAGGCGATCCGCAGGGATTTTCCGATCCTCTCGATGCAGGTGTACGGCAAGCCGCTGGTCTATCTCGACAACGCGGCGTCCGCGCAGAAGCCGCAGTCCGTGCTCGACCGCCTGACCCAAGCCTACACCTCCGAATACGCCAACGTGCATCGCGGCCTGCATTATCTCGCCAATGCGGCGACCGAAGGATACGAGGGCGCGCGCGAAAAGGTGCGCGCGTTCCTCAACGCGAAGCGTCCGGAGGAAATCGTCTTCACCCGCAACGCCACCGAGGCGATCAACCTCGTGGCGTATACGTTCGCGCGCGAGCGGATCGAGCCGGGCGACGAGATCGTGGTCTCCATCATGGAGCACCATTCCAACATCGTGCCGTGGCATTTCCTGCGCGAGCGCCACGGCGCGGTCATCAAGTGGGCGCCGGTCGACGAGGACGGCAATTTCCTGCTCGACGAGTTCGAGAAGCTGCTGACGCCGCGCACGAAACTCGTCGCGATGACGCACATGTCGAATGCGCTCGGTACCATCACGCCAATCAAGGACGTGGTGCGGCTCGCGCATGCGCGCGGCATTCCGGTGCTGGTCGACGGTGCGCAGGGCGCGGTGCATCTCGAGGTCGACGTGCAGGACCTTGGCTGCGACTTCTACGTCATCACCGGCCACAAGCTGTACGGCCCGACCGGCATCGGTGCGCTGTACGGCAAGTACGAGCACCTCGCCGCGATGCGGCCGTTCAACGGCGGCGGCGAGATGATCAAGGACGTATTCCAGGACCGCGTCACCTATGGCGAGCCGCCGCACAGGTTCGAGGCCGGCACGCCGCCGATCGTGCAGGCGATCGGCCTCGGTGCCGCGCTCGACTACATCCAGTCGATCGGCAAGAGCCGCATTCGCGCGCACGAGACCGACGTCGTCAAATACGCGCACGAGCGGCTGGGCCAGATCAACTCGCTGCGCATCATCGGCACGGCAAAGGACAAAGGCTCGATCGTCTCGTTCGAGCTGAAGGGCGCGCATCCGCACGACGTCGCGACCATCATCGACCGCGCCGGCGTCGCGGTGCGCGCCGGCACGCATTGCACCATGCCGCTGCTCGCGCGCTTCGGCGTGACCGCGACCTGCCGCGCGTCGTTCGCGCTCTACAATACCAAGGCCGAGGTCGACAGCCTGGCGCAGGCACTGGTCAAGGCACAGGATATTTTCGGATGAGGTTCCACTCATGACCGACGAAACCAAAACGTCCGACGCGCCCACCCCGAATGCGGTGCAAACCACCGGTTCGGATACGATTCCCGCCGAGGAGCTTGTCCGCATCACCGACGAGATCATCAGCGCGCTGAAGACCGTCTACGACCCGGAAATCCCGGCCGACATCTACGAGCTTGGGCTGATCTACAAGGTCGACATCGCCGACAACCGCGATGTCACCGTGGACATGACGCTGACGACGCCGAACTGCCCGTCGGCGCAGGAACTGCCCATCATGGTGGAGAACGCGGTCTCGAGCGTCGCGGGTGTCGGACCCGTGACGGTCAACATCGTGTGGGACCCGCCGTGGGACCAGAGCCGCATGTCCGACGAGGCGCGCGCCACATTGAACATGTGGTGAGGTTGCGGCGACCAAGGGAAGCGCCCAAATAGACAGGCAGGGCGTTTCTGCTATCCTGTGAATCGCCTGAGATTATAACGGTTTGAAAGAAACAAGATGGCAAGCGCACGGCCCCGACCCCAGGTGATGAAGCTCACCGACGCGGCCGCGGATCGCATCAAGGCGATCATGGCGAAGGCCGACAAGCCGTTCGCCGGCGTGCGCGTCGGCGTGAAGAACGGCGGCTGCGCCGGCATGGCCTACACGATGGAATATGCCGAGAACGCGCAGAAGTTCGACGAAGTGGTCGAGGACAAGGGCGTCAAGCTGCTGATCGATCCGAAGGCGGTGATGTTCCTGCTCGGCACCGAGATGGACTTCAAGATCGACAAGCTCTCGTCCACCTTCGTGTTCAACAACCCGAACCAGACCTCGGCCTGCGGCTGCGGCGAGTTGGTGCAGTTGACGCCGGCCGCCGATCCGGCCGCCGCGGACGCGCACTGAGCGGGCCGTGGACGCCGAGGCGATCGGCGAACTGTTTCGCGAATTCGGGCCGGTTTCGGTGCGCCGCATGTTCGGCGGCGCCGGCATTTTCGTCGACCGCGTGATGATCGGTCTGGTGTCCGACGGCGCGATTCATCTCAAGGCCGACAGCGAAACGATCCCGCGGTTTGAGGCCGAGGGGCAGGGACCGTTCACCTATCCGACCAAGACCGGCACGCACACGCTGACGTCTTACTGGCGCATGCCGGAACGGCTTTACGACGATCCGGACGAACTCGCGCGCTGGGCCCGCGACGCGCACGTGATCGCGCTGCGTGCGGCGGCCGGGACAAGAAAGAGCGGATCGGGCCGACAGGCGGCCGGAACGAAGCGGCCGCTCAGGCGACCTTCGCCGACACCGGCGCGACCGTCGCAACCTCGGGGTCGGTCTCGCAGATGACGCGATTGCGCCCGGCGCGCTTGGCCGCGTAGAGGCAGTTGTCGGCGCGCTCGATCAGCGACTGCGCGGTCTCGCCCTTCTTGAGCGCCGCGACCCCGATCGACACCGTGACGCGGCCGAGATGCTCGCCGGTCGAACGCTTCATCAATTCCTTGGTCATGACGGCGCGCCGGACATGGTCCGCCACCGTCAGCGCCGCGCGCAGCGTGGTCGACGGCAGGATGACGGCGAATTCCTCGCCGCCGTAGCGCGCCGCGATGTCCTGGCCCTTGACGTTCTGCTTCACCGCGAGAGCAACGAGGCGAAGCACCTGATCGCCGGTGAGGTGGCCGAACGTGTCGTTGAACGCCTTGAAGTGATCGATGTCCGTCAACATCAACGCCATCGGCTCGCTCGCGGCGATGCTTTGCGCGATGACCTTCTCCAGCGACTGATCGAAATATTTGCGGTTGGCAAGCGAGGTCAGCGGGTCGGTCAGGCTCTCGTTGCGCACCGCCTCGAGGTTGACCTGCAGCTGGCTGATCTCCTGCCGCGACGCCTTGAGGCTCTGCTCCAGCCGGGAATTGTTTTCCTGCATCGTGCGAGTCGCCACCACCAGGCTCTCGACGATCGTGCGCAGCCCCTCGCGATCCTTCGCGGCGCCGAGGTTCTGCGTCGCGTTTGTCAGGCTCTCGGTGTAGTGCGACGCCGATCCGACCGCAGCGCCGATCATCGCCATGACCTGGTCGATCTCCTCGACGATCTGGCCGCCGACATTGTCGAGCCGGTCGGTGAGGCGCGCAGGCGAGAGGTACGTGTCGTAGATCTGGTCGACGTCGGACGTGCTCAGCGTGCCGTTGCGCGTCAGCGTCTCGTTGATGGTCTCATTCAGCGACGGATTGTACCCGGTCGCGTAGGCGTACCAGACCTCGTAATTGCGCGGGTAAGCCGGCTGGCGCAGTGCCCTGATCTGCCCGAGCGCGATGTTGGCAAACGCCAGCGTGCGTTCGTGCTCGTCCGTCGATGCCGTCATATCGTCCACGCTCCGCCCGCGGCGCCGAAACGCCGCGACCCCATCCCCATCCGCATTTCACGGTATCGAAGAGGACTAAACGGTAGGTAAACGGGGAACTATTGCGGGCCCGAATGCGCGATAACGAATTCGTGTCGCAGCTGATTTAAAGAAGTCTTGACACGTTCACTTCGACGCCGCCCCCGAACGTTAGGGAAAGCGGTTCGCAAATCACGAAGAATATTATTCCACGGAATCTCAGGCCTTCAACCGCACTGGCCGAAGCAGAAACGCCGGCAGGTGGGAGCTGTCACCTTCCTCTACGAGAGGTTGTGCCGCCGGGCGGCGCGACCGCGCTTCGTCGATGCGCGCGACTTTCGCCGCCGCGGGTTCATGACGCTGGCCGGCCGTCGGCACGGGCCGATCGTCACGCGCCGGCCGATCATCACGCACGGGCCGATCGTCGCGCGGCTGGCGCGCCGGACGTGTGGAGCGCTCCCCACGTTGCGATTGACGCGGACGCGGCTGATGCCGATCGCCTGCACGCGGCTCGGTCTCGGCATCGGACGACGGCGCCGGCTCGCCCGCCCATTCGATCGTCTGTCCGATGAGTTTCTCGATCGCGGCCACCGCCTTGCCGTCGATCGGCGCCACGATGGTCAGCGCGGTGCCGAGCCGGCCGGCACGGCCGGTGCGGCCGATGCGGTGCACGTAGTCGTCCGGATGATGCGGCACATCGAAATTGAAAATATGGCTCACTGCCGGAATATCGAGCCCGCGCGCCGCGACGTCGGACGCGACCAGCAGCTTGATCTCGCCGCGGCGGAACGAGTCGAGCGCGGCGGTGCGCGCGGACTGATCCATGTCGCCGTGCAGCGCGATCGCCGAAAAGCCGTGGCTCACCAGCGAGCGGTGCAAGGTCGCGACCTCGCGCTTGCGGTTGCAGAAGATGATCGCGTTGGTCAGTCCCTCGGCCGCGCGGATCAGGCGGCGCAGCGTGTCGCGCTTGTCGTGCGATTCACGGCCGGTCTTGACCAGGCGCTGCGTGATGTTCGCGACGGTCGTGGCAGGACGCGAGACCTCGACGCGCACCGGATTGTGCAGGAACTGCTCGGTGATGCGCTGGATTTCCGGCGGCATCGTCGCGGTGAAGAACAGCGTCTGGCGCGTGAACGGCACCAGCTTGCAGATGCGCTCGATGTCGGGAATGAAGCCCATGTCGAGCATGCGGTCGGCCTCGTCGATGACGAGCAAATCGACGCCGGTCATCAGCAGCTTGCCGCGCTCGTGATGGTCGAGCAGGCGGCCGGGCGTCGCGATCAGCACGTCGACGCCGCGCGTGAGCTTGGCATCCTGGTCGTCGAACGAGACCCCGCCGATGATCAGCGCGACGGTCAGCTTGTGCTTGGCGCCGTATTTGATGAAGCTTTCCTGCACCTGCGCGGCGAGTTCGCGCGTCGGCTCGAGGATCAGCGTGCGCGGCATGCGGGCGCGTGCACGGCCTTTTTCCAGCATGGTGATCATCGGCAACACGAACGCGGCCGTCTTGCCGGTGCCGGTCTGCGCGATGCCGAGCACGTCCTTGCGGGCGAGCACGTGCGGGATGGCCTGCTCTTGAATGGGGGTCGCCGTCGTGTAGCCGGAAGCCTCAACGGCGGAGAGTACTTTTTCGGACAAGCCGAGGTTGGCGAAAGACATGAATCCTCGAATAAATGACTGCCCTCGGAGCTACACCGCGCCGGACACGGAACGATGACATTTGGCTGCGCGGGGAGGGCGGTCGAATCTTGCTTTTCGGACCGGTCGACGGGAACATAGTCATTCATGCCGCAAAGTCAATATGTTGCAGTGCAACAAGTGACGATAAAGCCTAATTTTTCATGGCAAATCGTCGGAGGGAGAGAGCCTCGATGGCCGAAAGCCTGCCGATCATCCTCGTGCCGGGACTGAACTGCTCACCGCGCCTCTATGCGGCGCAAATGCCGGATCTTTGGCGTTTCGGGCCGGTGACGGTGGCGGACCATACCCGCGACGACACCATGGCGGCGATCGCGCGACGCATCCTGGCGGCGGCGCCGCCGCGCTTCGCGCTCGCCGGGCTCTCGATGGGAGGCTATATCGCGCTCGAAATCGTGCGGCAGGCGGCAGAGCGCGTCGCGAAGCTCGCGCTGCTCGACACCGGTGCGCGCGCCGACACGCCCGAAGCGACCGCGAAGCGCCACACCAATATCGCGCTGGCCGAGGCCGGGCGATTTACCGACGTCATCGACCCGCAATTTCCACTGTACGTGCATTCCAGCCGCGCCAACGATGGCGCGCTGAAGGCCGACTACCTCGCGATGTGCCATGACGTCGGGCCGCAGGCGTTTGTGCGGCAGCAGAACGCGATCATGAGCCGCGTCGAACTCGCGTCCGCTGCTGCCGACGATCCGCTGCGCGACCCTGGTGCTGGTCGGCGAACAGGATGCGGCGACGCCGCCCGCGCTGTCCGACGAGATGGCGGCGGGTATCCCCGGTGCGCGGCTCATCAAGGTGCCGGAGTGCGGCCATCTTTCCACGATGGAGCGGCCCGAGGCTGTGACGAAGGAGATGGTCGCCTGGCTGAATGCATGACCGACAAGCGCGATACCGCGCGTGTCATTGCGCCGCCGCCCGTGATCGCGGTCGGCATGGTGCTGCTCGGGCTTGCGCTCGACCACCTGTCGCCGGTCGGGGTCGTCAATGCGGTCTTCCCGCGCTCGGCGCGCTTTGCGATCGGAGCTGCGCTGATCGCCTTCGCGGCATGGCCGATGGCGCGGGCGCTGCTGCGCTTCCGGTTCGCCGGCACGCCGGCCGAGCCATGGAAGCCGACGTCCGCGCTGGTCATGCGCGGCATCTACAAGCGCACGCGCAACCCGATGTACCAGGCGTTCGGCCTGTTCGCGCTCGGATTGGCCTTCGCGTTCGCGTCGGACTGGCTGTTCCTCCTGCTGCCGCTCGGCGCATTGGTCATCCATGTCGGCGTGGTCCGGCGCGAGGAGCGTTATCTCGCGGCCAAATTCGGCGACGACTATCGCCAATACTGCGCGAAGGTGCCGCGCTATGGCTGGCCGGTGTAGTGCATGATCCCGAAAAGCATGTCCTCGACCCCGATCGGGGATGGATACCGGTTTTCGGAAAAGATCATGCGCCGCGAAGGCAATTTTCCGGTCGCGATTTCATCCAGCGGCGCTAGACTTGGCGCCAAGGGCAAGAACCCAGGCCGTCCCGGGAGGATTTCGATGACCGCGCGCCGTACCGTGCTGATCGCCGTTGTGCTCGGATGGAGCGCAATCGCAGCGCCGCCTGCTCTGGCGCAGGGCGACTATCCAACCAAGACGATCCGGATCGTGGTCGGATTTGCGGCCGGCGGCGGCAACGACATTTTCGCCCGCCTGGTCGGTGCGAAATTTCAGGAGTTGATCGGGCAGCCGGTGATCATCGAGAACAAGCCGGGCGCGGGCGCGCGGCTCGCCAACGAATACGCCGCGAACCAGCCGGCCGACGGCTACACGCTGCTGGTCGCGGCGAGCGGCGGCATGTCGATCGCGTCCGCAATCTATCCGAAGCTCGGCTACCACCCGACCAAGAGCTTCGTGCCGCTGACCATGATCGCGAACTTCCCGCTGATCCTCGCGATCCCGCAGGAGCATCCGGCCAAGACCGTGCCCGAGCTGGTCGCCTGGATGAAAGCCAATCCGGACAAGTCGAACTACGCGACGTCCTCGCCCGCCTTCACGATCGCGACCGAGTTGTTCAAGCTCAAGACCGGCGCACCGAGCCAGGCCATCCCCTACAAGAGCAGCGGCGAGTCGCTCGTCGCCGTGATGGGCGGGCAGACGCTGCTCACCATCGCGGACGGCCCGCCCACGGTTCCGCTGGTGAAGGGCGGCAAGGTGCGCGCGCTCGCGGTGACCGGATCGGAACGCTCGGCTGAGTTGCCCGACGTGCCGAGCATGAAGGAAGTTGGCTTTGCCGACGTGAACACCGGGCTGTGGAGCGGACTGTTCGTGCCGGCCGCGACGCCGGCGCCGATCGTGAAGAAGCTCGAGGAGACGCTGCGTCGCGCCATCGCCGATCCGGACGTCAACGGCAAACTCAAGGCGATGGCGGTTACGCCCGGCGGCGGCCCGTCGGATGAATTCCGCGCGATGATCGACGCCGATATCAAGACTGTCGCCGACGTGGTGAAAGCCGCAAATCTGGAGTTCAAGGACTAAGCGTCGTGCTGGGAGGCCGGCTGGAAAAAAATCGAAAAACAACCCCATGCAAAGTGAAAAAAACCCATGCAAAGTGAGGTAGCGAGCTACCGCCGCTGCCGGACAGGACTCTGTCGTGACAGAGTCAAATCGCGCCGCGGGCCTCATCCAGAGAGCCCGCCGTGGCGAGAAATTTCAGTGGATACAACGCCTTGAAGCGACAGGTCGCAATGTCGGCCGGACTCTGCGCTGCCAGGCGAAACGCTTGCGAATTTTGGCCAACGCAGCCGCAAATGCCGTCACTCAACAACCTCTGGCTACCCGGGATTGGATTTTGATGGGCAGTCGGCAACAGCCGGCTTGCCTGGCTCGCGGCGCTCGCTCCTCGGCGTGACGGCTGTTATGGCGGCCGCGGCGCGCCGAGCGTGCCGCGCTGATGCCAGGTGACAGCATCCTCCAGCCGGTCGTCGCCCCAGAACACCTCGCCGCGCGCCACGAAGGTCGGCGCGCCGAAAATGCCGAGCCGGCGCGCCTGCTCGGTCGCACCGTCGTATTCGCGCGTGATCTCGTCGGATTGCGCCAGCGGAATGACACGGCGCGGGTCCTCGCCGATCTCGCGCAGGCTGTCGGACAGGTTCGGCTCCATCCCGCATTCCCGATGCTCGACGAACCAGCGCCGGTAGGTCGCGCGCACGTAATCCGCGCACCAGCCTTCGCGCGCGCCGACCACCGCCACGCGATTGGCGAGATCGAAATTCTTCAGCGGGTAGGGCGCCTCGCCCTCGAACGCGAAGCCGTACATCTCGGCGCGCCGATGCAGGTCGCGCCACAGGTAGCCGAGCTTGGCCGGGATCGCGCCGGGGCGGTTGTCCATCTCGATCATGATTGCCTTGACCGAGAACGGCCGCCACACGAAGCGGATGTCGGTCATGTCCTCGACGCGGTCGATCCGCATCACGGTCAGGAACGTGAACAGGCTGCCGATGGAGAACCAGAAATCGATCGGGTCGGATTTGGGCATGAGGCGCTCGCGGGCGTGGCCCGCCTTCTACCACGGCAATTCGCTGCCGTCGTAATTCAGGTAGCGGTGGCCAGGCTTCGTCCCGTGCGTCTCGATGACGTTCGCCACATTGCGGCAGCTTGTCTCGACGTCGAAGGTCGCCGACGGCCCGCCCATGTCGGTGCGCACCCAGCCGGGTGCGATCGAGAGCACCGCATGCGCGCTGTGGCGGTGGAAGAAGCTGCGCGCGCCCATGTTCAGCGCGGCCTTGCTCATGCGGTAGGTTTCCCACGAGCCGTAGCTGTTCTGCTCGATGCTGCCGAGCACCGAGGACATGAACGCGACCGTGGCCTTCGGCTTGAGCAGTCCGAAGAACGCTTCGGCCGCCGCGATCGGGAAGTAGCAATTGGTGAGATAGACGCGCGCCGCTTCGTCGGGTGACACCTCGTGCAGAGGCTTCGGCACCGAGCCGGAAATGCCGGCGACAAGAAACAGCAGATCGAGCTGTTCGTCCTTGAGCGCCGTCGCGAGGTCCGCGACGCCGTCGGTATCCGCGATATCGACCTGCTCGATGCGCAGGCTGCCTGTCGCGCTCTTCTCCAGCGCTTCAAGGTCGGACGCTTCGCTGCGCGCGGTCGCGATCACGCGCCAGCCGCGCGCGAGATATTCGCGCGCGAGGCCGAGACCGAGCCCGCGCGATGCGCCGAGGAGGAGGGCGGTGGGTGAGGCCACGACGATTTCCTTTACGCCTCACACATCCAGCAATTCCTCGCTCGCGAACTCCGCCTTTTCCTGGATGAACTGGAAGCGCAGCTCGGCCTTGTTGCCCATCAGCCGCTCGACCGACGATTCCGTATCGGCGCGGTCGTCGGTCGCCAGCATGACCTTCAACAGCGTGCGCTTCTTCGGGTCCATCGTGGTCTCTTTGAGTTGCGCGGCCATCATCTCGCCCAACCCCTTGAAGCGGCCGACCTCGACATTGGCGTTGGCGCGGAATTCCTTCGCCAGCAGCTCGGCCTTGTGCGCGTCGTTGCGCGCATAAAATGTCTTGCCGCCGTGGCTCAGGCGATAGAGCGGCGGCACCGCCAGATAGAGATGCCCGTGCTCGATCAGCTGCGGCATCTGGCGGTAGAAGAACGTGATCAGCAGCGAGGCGATGTGCGCGCCGTCGACGTCGGCGTCGGTCATCACGATCACCTTGTCGTAGCGCAGGTCGTCGTCGCGGTAGTGCACGGTGGTGCCGCAGCCGAGCGCCTGGATGAGGTCGGCGAGCTGCTGGTTGCCGGCGAGCTTGTCCTTGCCGGCCGAGGCGACGTTCAGGATCTTGCCGCGGAGTGGCAAGACGGCCTGGCTCGCCCGGTCGCGCGCCTGCTTGGCCGAGCCGCCCGCCAAGTCGCCCTCGACGATGAACAGCTCGGAGCCTTGCGCGGCGGTGTTGGTGCAGTCGGCGAGCTTGCCGGGCAGGCGCAGCTTGCGCGTCGCGCTCTTGCGCTGGGTTTCCTTCTCGGCCCGCCGGCGCAGCCGCTCGTCGGCGCGTTCGACCACCCAGTCGAGCAGCCGGTTTGCCTGCGTCGGATTGCCGGCGAGCCAGTGGTCGACATTGTCCTTGATCGCGGTTTCGGTGATGCGCTGCGCCTCGACGGTCGCGAGGCGGTCCTTGGTCTGGCCCTGGAATTCCGGCTCGCGGATGAACACCGAGAGCATCGCGCCGGCGCCGATCATCACGTCGTCCTGCGTGACGTTGGCGGCGCGCTTGCCCTGGCCGGCGCGCTCGGCGTGATCGCGGATGCCGCGCGTCAGCGCGGCGCGCAGGCCCGCTTCGTGCGTGCCGCCGTCAGCCGTCGGGATCGTGTTGCAGTAGGACGACACGAAGCCGTCCGCATCCGCGACCCACGCGACCGCCCATTCGACCGCGCCATGGCTGCCGGTCTTGCCGACCTTGCCGGCGAAAATGTCGGGATGGATCAGCGTCGTGCCGTGCAGTGCGGCGGTGAGGAAGTCGGTCAGGCCGCGCTCGAAATGAAAGGTCTCCTGCTCCGGCACGTCGTCGATGCCGGCGAGCAGCGCCTTGTCGCAGGACCAGCGGATCTCGACGCCGCCGAACAGATAGGCCTTCGAGCGCGACATCTTGAACAGCCGCACCGGCTTGAACGCCGCCTTGGCGCCGAAAATCTTCGCATCCGGCTTGAAGCGCAGCGATGTGCCGCGCCGGTTCGGCGTGCGGCCCATCTCCTTCAGCTTGCCTTGCGGGATGCCTTGCTCGAACGCCATCGCGTACAACTGGCCGCCGCGCGCGACCTCGACCTCCATGCGTTCGGAGAGCGCATTCGTCACCGACACGCCGACGCCGTGCAGGCCGCCCGAGGTCTCGTAGACCTTCGAGTTGAACTTGCCGCCCGCGTGCAGCGTGCACATGATGACTTCGAGCGCCGACTTCTTCGGAAACTTGGGGTGCGGATCGACAGGCATGCCGCGCCCGTTGTCGGTCACGGTCACGAAGCCGTCGGCGCTGAGCTTCACGTCGATCCAGTCGGCGTGGCCGGCGAGCGCCTCGTCCATCGCATTGTCGATCACCTCGGCGAACAGATGATGCAGCGCCTTCTCATCGGTGCCGCCGATGTACATTCCCGGGCGCCGCCGCACCGGTTCCAATCCCTCCAGGACCTCGATGTCGCGCGCCGTGTAGCTGGCATCGCCCGGGGCCGGCGCGGCCTTGCGGGTATCCTTCGGGGTCAGGCGGCGGGCCGACGATGCCGCGCCGAACAGGTCCGGCGGAGTTGCGTTCTTTTTTGCTGTTTTTGCCATGCCAAGCTTCGCAGGTTGAAACGAATCAGTCGCCTCCGACTATGCCACGGCGGCGGCAGGATCGTGACATCTGGTCGCTGGCGCAGGCGTGCGCAAGTCGCTAAAGCTCAAAGCCCGTCAAGGACTTCCGCGTAATGTTTGAAGAATATATCAGGCCGCTGGTGGATTTCGTGCGCGAGCACCAGGCGTGGGCCGCACCGATCGTGTTCGCGCTCGCCTTTGCGGAATCGCTCGCCTTTATCTCGCTGCTGGTTCCGGCCTGGGGCGCGCTGGTGCTGATCGGCGGGCTGGTGCAGGCGGGCGGGTTGAGCTTCTGGCCGATCTGGATTGCGGGATCGCTCGGCGCCGCGCTCGGTGACTGGCTGTCATACTGGATCGGGCGGAAGCTGGAGCATCGGGTTCAGCACATCTGGCCGCTGTCGAGATATCCGGAACTCATTCCCAAAGGCGAGGACTTCATCAAGAACTGGGGCGCGCTCGGCATTTTCATCGGCCGTTTCTCCGGGCCGCTGCGCGCTTCGGTGCCGTTGGTCGCCGGCATTTTCGAGATGCCGTTCTGGCGTTTTCAGATCGCGAACTTCGTGTCCGCGTTCATCTGGGCAGCGACCCTGCTGCTGCTCGGCGATGTGGTCTCGAAGCTGCTGCAGGCGATCTGGGGATCCTAGCGAAGTCGCCTGCGGAATGGCGGGCCTGCCGCGGTGTTGTCTGGATGGGGCCGCGGGTCCCATTCCGCCAGGGCCCAAGCCGGGTTAGCATGCCGCCATCATCTGCCCCGCAGAGGGCAATCGCATTTCGGGAGGACACCACATGTTCAAGCTCACGCGCCGCGACCTGCTCGCCGGCACCGCCGCGACCACCGCTGCGCTCTCGATGGGGCTTTCCCCGTCGGAGGTGCGCGCCGCCACGGCTCCGGCCGGCAAACAGGCGCCCGGCTTCTATCGCTACAAGATCGGTGACTTCGAGGTGACGCAGCTCGCCGACGGCGCGCGCACCTTCCCGATGCCGGACACCTTCGTGGTCAACCAGAAGAAAGAAGACGCACTCGCCGCGGCCGAAGCCGCCTACATGCCGAAGGGCATGGTCACCATCCCGTTCAATCCGATGGTGATCAACACCGGATCGAAGCTGGTCCTGATCGATACCGGCAATGGGCTGGGCGCTTTCGAACAGAGCAAGGGCGTGGTCGGGCAGATGAACGCCAACATGATCGCCGCGGGCATCGACCCGAAGAACGTCGACATCGTGGTGATCTCGCACTTCCACGGCGACCACATGAACGGCTTGAAGAAGGCGGACGGTTCGCTGGTCTACCCGAACGCCGAGATCATGGTGCCTGACGCCGAATCCGCGTTCTGGGCCGACGACGCCAATGCCGGCAAGGCCAACGGCTTCAACAAGCCGAACTTCCCCAATGTGAAGAAGGCGTTCGACGGCCTCAAGGTGACCAAATTCGAAGCCGGCAAGGATGTCGCGCCCGGTATCACTTCCATTTCGACGCCCGGTCACACGCCGGGGCACGTCTCGTTCGCCGTGCAGTCCGGTTCGGGCAAGCTGCTGGTGCAGTCCGACGTGACGAACATCCCGGCGCTGTTCGTGCGCAATCCCGACTGGCACGTCGCATTCGACAATGATCCCGCGCTGGCGCAGACGACGCGGCACAAGTTCTACGACATGGCGGCGGCCGAGAAGGCGCCGGTTGCCGGCTATCACTTCTCGTTCCCGTCGGTCGGCCACGTCGAGAAAGACGGCAACGGCTACCGGCTCGTGCCGGTCGCGTGGCAGCCGTCGATCTGAAGAGCAACCTGGGAGGGACCATCATGACGAACATCTCACGGCGCACCGCACTGCTCGGTGGCGCGGCTGCCGCCGCACTGCCGGCCTTCGGCTCAGCTCACGCCGCCGCGCCCCCGGTCGGAAAGCAGAACGCCGGTTTCTACCGCTACAAGGTCGGCGACATCGAGATCACGGTGGTGACCGACGGCGCGAACACGTTCAAGTTCGCCGACAACCACGTCGCCAACAAGACGCGCGACGATGTCAACAAGGCGCTCGAGGCCGCGCACTATCCAAAAGACCTGATGACGACGCCGTACAATCCGATCGTCGTCAATACCTCGGGCAAGCTCATCGTGATCGACACCGGCACCGGCGAGGCGGCGTACGAGCGCAGCAAGGGCGTGACCGGCCAATTCCAGACCAACCTGAAAGCCGCCGGGATCGATCGCAATGCGGTCGACATGGTGATCATCTCGCACTTCCATGGCGACCACATCAACGGACTGATCACGCCCGACAAGAAGCTCGCGTACCCGAATGCCGAAATTCTCGTGCCGGCCGGCGACTGGACGTTCTTCATGGATGACGGCGAGATGAGCCGCGCCAGCAGCGACCGCATGAAGAGCGTGTTCAAGGGCGTGCGCGACGTATTCGACCCGATCGGGCGAAAGGTCACGCCTTATGAAGCGGGCAAGGAGATCGCGCCGGGCATCACCGCTGTTGCAACGCCTGGCCACACGCCGGGGCACAGCTCGCACGTCATCGCCTCGGGCAACAGCAAAGTCTATGTGCAGGCCGACGTCACGCACGTGCCGTGGGTCAACGCACGCCATCCCGACTGGCACGTGTTCTACGATCAGGACGGCGCGATGGCGGAGGCGACCCGCCGCAAGGTCTACGACATGCTGGTCGCCGAGAAGATGATGGTGCAGGGCTTCCACTATCCCTTCCCGTCGCTCGCCTATGTCGACAAGGCCGGCGGCGGTTATCGGGAAGTCATGGTGGCGTGGAATCCGACAATCTGATTTTCGCGTTGCAGCACCTGCGAGCGAGTTGCAAGAGGCCGCCTGCGGGCGGCCTCTTTTGTTGTCTGCATGTCACGAATTTCAACCGAACGTGATCGCGCCGGCCAAGACGCCGCAGTCTCGTCGCGCGGCGGCTCGCATACCATCCGCGCCGACCGCCGGGGCACGGCGGGATTGATCGGGGAGGATTCCATGACCGCATTGACACGGCGCACGCTGCTGGGCGGCGTTGCGGCAGCGACCGCCGCGGGTTCGTTGAGCGTTCCGGCGCGGGCCGCCGCACCGATGCTCGGCAAGCAGGGGCCGAGCTTCTATCGCTACAAGGTCGGCGACTTCGAAGTGACCGCGCTGAGCGAAGGCTCGGTGCGCAACGCCAATGTGAAGAACATGGCGCTGAACAAGGAGCTTCCGGACATCGAGAAGGCGCTGGGCGCCGCGTTCCTGCCGACCGACCATGTCACCAACCAGTTCACCGTGCTGGTGGTGAACACCGGCAGGAATCTGGTGTTGCTCGACTCCGGCTTCGGCGACAACGGTCCGGCGACGGTCGGCAATCTTGCCGGCAACCTGACCGCAGCCGGCATCGATCCGAAGAACGTCGACACCATCATCATCAGCCATTTCCATGGCGACCACATCTCAGGGCTTCGCGCCAAGGCCGGTGCCGCGAATTTCCCGAACGCCGAGATCATGGTGCCGGCGGGTGAGTGGAAGTACTGGACCGACGCTGCTGAGGAGTCGAAGGCGCCGCAGGCATTCAAGAGCAGCTTCCCGAATGTGAAGCGCGTGTTCGATCCGATCGCCAAGGACGTGAAGCAGTTCGAGCACGGCAAGGAATTGGTGCCGGGCATCTCGTCAGTCGATGCGCGCGGCCACAGCCCCGGTCACACGGCGTTCGTCATCGCCTCCGGCAACGGCAAGCTCCTGGTGACCTCCGACACGGTCAATCACCAGATCCTGGTGCGCAATCCGGACTGGAATTTGTGGGCCGACATGGATCCCGGGATGGCGGTCACGACGCGCAAGCGCCTGCTCGATATGGCGGCCGCCGATCGCATGCAGATCGCGACCTACCATCTGCCGTTCCCCTCGACCGGTTTCATCTCCAAGCAGGGCAACGGTTACGAATTCCACCCGGCCTACTGGCAGCCGGTGCTCTGAGGCGGCGCGTCACGCAGCGCGGCGTCGGCGGCGAGCCGGCGCCGCGTTTCTTTTGGCGGCCGGTTGCGCCGATGCACACCCATCTCCCTGACAGCTTGCGATCGCTGCTATGGTGGCGCGACCCCGGTATGTCGCAGGTTACCGCCGATGGATGGAGTTCCTCTCTACGTTCCGGCAACGCCGGACAACTTCGATGAGCGTGGCTATCTCGAGGCCAATCCGGACATCGCTGCCGCGGTCCGCAACGGCTCGCTGACCGGCGGGCGCCAGCACTTCGACATCTTCGGCGCAAAGGAGGGACGCCAGCAGGTCCAGTCCGACCGCGTCCGTGCGCTGCAAGCCGAAAAGATCGCAAGGGTGACGCCGTTGCTGACGCTCGACCGCCCGCACGTCAGGCGCGGCGTGAAGTACGACTTTCTCTCCGATGATCTGCGCCGGGAGACCGGCATCGTCCACACCGACGCGGTCGGCAAGAACAATTATGACGGCTATGTCACTGCGCTGATCGACGAGATGGCGACCGGCATCGTTCTCGATTGCGGCGCGGGCAGCCGCAACACCTATTATTCCAATGTCGTCAACTACGACATCGTCGACTACATCTCCACCGACATCGTCGGCGTCGGCGAAGCGCTGCCCTTTGCCGATGACTCGTTCGACGGGGTGATTTCGGTCGCGGTTCTCGAGCACGTGCGCGACCCGTTCCGCTGCGCCGCCGAGATCGTGCGCGTGCTCAAGCCCGGCGGCAAGCTCGTGTGCTGCGCACCGTTCCTGGTGCCGGTCCACGGCTATCCTCACCATTACTACAACATGACGCCGCAAGGCCTGCGTGCGCTGTTCGACCGCCAGCTCGAGGTGGAGGACCAGAAGGTCATCGAATCGGTGCTCCCGGTCTGGGCGCTCGCCCTGATGGTCCGGATGTGGGCCGACGGCTTGCAGGGCAGGGTGCGCGAGGAGTTCCTGTCGATGCCGCTGCGGACACTTGTGGGGGATCCGGAGGGCCTGCTGAAGAAGCCGTGGGTCACCTCGCTCCCGGTGGAGAAGAATTTCGAGCTTGCGGCCGGATCGATGATCTTTGCCCGCAAGCCGTTGGCCTAGCCCGGTCATTCCGCGGCACGCGCTATCGCTCCGCAGAATTACGTATGGTCAATAACAAGGGTGAAGGGTAGGAGGTTGCGGCATCTGCCTACCTCATCGAACGTGCGGGACAGCGTGAGCGACGACAATTCCCCGGTGCCGGTCTTTACCGGGGCGGAGCTTGCTCTCGCCGATGCACTCATCTTGATCATGAAGGTGATGGCGATGCACGGCGTGATCGACCCCGGTGCGATCGACACCGTGTTCTCCGACCTGGAGAACCGCTATCGCGGCCAAAAGCTCAACACCGCCGCTGCGATGGCCGACTATCTCCGCACGCATGCGATCGGGGCCGAGCCGGACGTGACTTTGATGCGGCTCGGCACACCGCTCGACCGCGCGCCGGAAGGCTCGGCGTGAACCACAAAGGCGTGAGCGGCGACCAATAGGCTTGACGGGGAGTTCCCGTTGAGGATAAACCCCGCCGCCATGACGATCACCGCGCCGATATCGATCCGCCGCCGCCGCCCCTTCCGGGCGGTATAGGCATTTCGATCGCATCCTGATCGTCAGTCCTGCCGCCGGAGACAGCTCCGCGGCACCTTCTCGAAAAACCCGCAGGCAAGTCTCCGAAAGCTCAAACCGGAGACCGTGCCATGTACGTCCATCCTGCCTTCAAGGTGCATCCCGCGACCAGCCTCGCGTTCGCGGCGGCGCGCGGATTCGGTCTGGTGGTGGCCAGCGACGGCGGGCGCCCGATCGCCTCGCCGCTGCCGTTCCGGCTGATCGAACAGGACGGCAAGGTGCCGAAGCTCGAATTCCACGTCGCGCGCGCCAATCCGCTCGGTGCGATCGCCGAGAAAGGCGGGAACTGGCTGGTCGCCGTGCAGGGGCATGACACCTACGTGTCGCCCGACTGGTACGCGAGCCCCGAACAGGTGCCGACCTGGCTCTACGAAGCCGTGCATCTCTCCGGCCCGGTGCGGCTGATCGGCAGCGATCACACGCAGGGACATACCGAACGGCTGAGCGGCACCTTCGAGAGCTGGCTTGAGCCGAAGCCCGCATGGACGCTCGACAAGGTGGCCGACAAGCGGCGCGAGATGCTGCTGAGCGCGATCGTTGCGGTCGAGATGACGATCGAGAGCGTCGAGGGCAACTTCAAGCTCAACCAGCACAAGTCCGACGCGGATCACGTCGCGGTCGCCAATGCGCTGGCCAGGCAGGGCGATCCGTCGGCCAGGGAAATCGCCAGGCGGATGGTCGCGCTGCGGCCGCACTTGGACTACTTATCGTCCACGCCTCTCAGCAGGCTCGCGGGTTGAAGGAGCATCACCATGACCCTCGTCGACACCCAGCGGCCGCAAGGCCGGGCATCCGCCGACACGCAAAAGCCTGCCGTCTTCGTTGACGGCGAAGCGGGCACGACCGGGCTCGGCATCCGCACGCGCCTCGACCAGCAAAGCGACGTGGCGGTGAAGAGCATCGCGCCGGACAAGCGCAAGGATGCGGCCGCCAAGCGCGCGCTGATGGAAGAGGTGGACCTCGTCATCCTGTGCCTGCCGGATGCGGCGGCGAAGGAAACCGTCGCGCTGATCGACACCATGGGCGGGCACGGACCGAAGGTGCTGGATGCATCGACGGCGCATCGCGTCGCACCCGGCTGGACCTACGGCTTCCCCGAACTCGAGCCCGGTCAGGCCGACAACATCCGCAACGCCCGGAAGGTCTCCAATCCCGGCTGCTATCCGACCGGCGCGGTGGCGCTGATCCGGCCGCTGGTCGACGCGGGCCTGATGCCGGCCGACTATCCGGTCACCATCAACGCGGTGAGCGGCTACACCGGCGGCGGCAAGTCGATGATCGCGAGCTTTGCGGACGGCACCGGGCCGTCGTTCGAGCTTTACGGTCTCGGCTTTGCGCACAAGCATCTGCCCGAGACGCAGCTCTACGCGAAGCTTACACGGCGCCCGATCTTCGTCCCGTCAGTCGGCAACTACCGGCAGGGCATGCTGGTCTCGGTCCCGCTGCATCTCGACACGTTGCCCGGTCAACCGAGCGGCGCCGACCTGCACGCGGTGCTGGCGCAGCGCTACGCCGGCAGCAGCTACGTTTCGGTCATGCCGCTCGAGAATGACGCGGCAAAAAGCGGGCGGCTGGAACCCGAAGCCCTCAACGAGACCAACATGCTGGAGCTCTACGTCTTCGCAAGCGATGCGCACGGGCAGGCGGTGCTGGTCGCGCGGCTCGACAATCTGGGCAAGGGCGCATCCGGCGCGGCGGTGCAGAACATGCGGCTGATGCTCGGACTGGAGTAGCGCGCACCTCCGTCGCGCCAGTAGCGCGCGGCGCCGTCGCGCCTCAATCGTTAACGCGGCGCCGCTCGCCCGGCGTCGCGTTGTCGCTGCGGGATTTTGACTCAGCGTCATTCGCATTGCGCCAACATGTCACACAACCACAACACTTGCTCCATTCTGGAGCGCTTCTATTCGCGTTCGTGAGCATTGCCCGGAAATGGTCACGGTCTCGTCGCGACAAGTTCACGAGGTGGCGGCATCTCTCCGCGCAACTCAAGCGGAAGAACAAGAGGTGCGCTGATGGGAACAGTGATGATCCGTTGCCCGGCCACGGGCGGGAAAATCTCCACGGGAATCGAAGCCGATCGCGTGAAGTTCTCGTGCTCGCCGGTTTTCTTCGCCGACGCCTACTGCCCGGCCTGCGACGCGATGCACCGCTGGTTCGCGCGCGAAGCGTGGGTCGAGGACCCGCACAACGTCGCCGCGGCAGCCTGAGACCAGAGGCGGCAGCCTGAGACCAGAGGCAGCAGCCTGAGACCAGAGGAGGACAGACATGACCGACACCAATACGTCTGCGGGACGCTCGAAGATCGGCCGCGCCGCGGCCGCCGCGGTGGAAGAGAACATCGAGATGGCGTCCGACACCTTGCGCAGTGAGGTGCCGTCGTCGTTCGTCGACCTGTTCGAGAAGTCGCTCGCGCGCACGCGCGACATGCAGCACAAGGTCGCGGCCGTGTTCGAGCATTCGACCGGGGCGCTCGAGGAGGCGGTGTCCTGCGCGACGCGCGGCTCGGCCGAATACCGGGTCAAGCTGATGGAGATCGCGCGCCAGAACACCAATACGGCGTTCGACCTCGCGCGCGGCGCGTTCGAGGCCAAGTCGCCGGGCGAGCTGCTCGAACTGACGCTGTCGCATCAGCGCAGGCAATTCGAGCTTGCGGCCGCGCAGCTCAAGGAACTCTCGGCGCTGACGCAGAAGGTGGTGAGCGAGACCACCGAGCCGATCCGCAACGGGATGACCGAGCCGTTCCGTCAGGCCAGCTGACTCCTGCACTTTGTGTGTGGGCGCCTGACTTCGCGCCGCATCCGCGCGCGATTGCTCAGTCTTGCGCTTAGTCTTGCGCTCAGTCCTGTGCGTCGAGCCGGCGGAATTTCTGCACTCGCTGCCCGGTGTTGACCTCTGCGGTGTAGATATTGCCCGCGCGGTCGACCGCGATGTTGTGCAGCGCGGTGAACTGCCCGGCCTGGCGTCCCGGGCGGCCGAAGCGCGCCAGCACGTCCTTCGAGGCGCGGTCGACGATGCGCACCTCGCCGTTCATGCCGTCGATCATGTAGATGTGCTTCTGCCCGGCATCGGGCGAGAACACCAGGTCGTAGACCGTGCCGTTGCCGAGCGTCGCCTTCTCGAAGATGTGCTCGGAGACGAACGTGCCGTCCTTGCGGAACACCTGCATGCGGTTGTTGGTGCGGTCGCACACGTAGATCAGCCCGTCCTGGCCGAGCCGGATGCAATGCACCGGGTTGCCGAACTGCGGCGAGGGCGGGCCGGCCGGATTGTACGCCGGCGTCTTCGCATCGCTCGGCTTGTTGCCGTAAGCGCCCCAGTGCCGCTTGTAGGCGCCGGTTTCCGAATCGAACACGACGACGCGCCGATTGGCATATCCGTCGGCCGCGAACACCTCCTTCGCCGCGACATCAACCGCGACGTCGGCGGGCGAGCCGAGCCGGTCGGTTGCGTTGCTGTCGTTGCCGCTGCCCTGCCTGCCGATCTGCAGGACGAACCTGCCGTCCATCGTGAACTTCAGCAGCTGTCCGTCCTTCTTGCCGTTGCCGGCGAGCCAGACGAAATCGTTGTCGTCGACGAAAATGCCGTGCTCGTTCTCCGGCCACTCGTAGCCTTGTCCGGGACCGCCCCAGTGGCGCAGCAGGTTGCCCGATGCATCGAACAGCAGCACCGGCGGCGCCGCCTTGCAGCACTTCGCTTCCGGCGGATTTTGCTCGGCGGCGCGCTCGCGGGCGGTGAGCGAGAGCGGCCGCTGCACCACCCAGATGCGGCCCTGCCTGTCGGTCGCGATGCCGGCAACCTGGCCGAGGATCCAGTTGTTCGGCAGCGGCTTCGGCCACGACGCTTCGACCGCAAAGCGCGCCACGTCGTCGCCGCGCGCCGGACCGCCAACGAGCGCGAGCAGTATCGCCGCGATGAGGCCTGGCCTGGTCATGTCGCCTCCCGTGATGCTCGTTGCCGGGCGTTATAGCACGCGGCGCGGCCGGCGTGCCGAGGGTAGCCGCGATTGATCGCCCAGGCTCGAAATGTTGAGAATCCCCAGGTTGTGATCTTGGATTTCATCCCGCGCGTGTGGAGAATGGCGGCTTGTTGTGCTGGGGGACGGCGTGGCCATTGATCGCAGGGCGTTTGCCGAGGAATGCGTCCGGGCGGGGGGCCAGTACGGCATCAGTCCGCACTACCTCTTGGGCGTCGCCCAATACAGATCGAACATTTCCGACGATAGTGATGGTGATCGCATCGGCCCGTTTCGGTTTACGCGGGCAGAATGGAACGCGGCGATAAAGCACGTCAAATCCGCCGAGCCCCTCTTGCCCGCCCAAATTACAAGGCCGCGCGTGCAATGTATTGTCTTCGCCGCGCTCACGCGCAGCGCGCGTGACGTAATTATTTCGAAAATCGAGCGTCCCCCCACCGTGGTGGAGCTCTACCTTCAGCAATGGCCAGGCGAGGCTGCGCCCACACTCACTGACGATCTCCAAAGGGCAGTGGACGCGACCGCATCTTTGATCCGTTCAGTCAAGGGCCAGGTGCTCGGCGGTCCGTCGAACGGCCAAGTCGGCACGCCAATAATGGCGCGCCTCGAAGACAGCGGTCCGCCTGCACGCACGGCGACGTCCTTACTCATCGACGAACTCAAGTCGCTCAACAAGCGGCCGACGCCCATGCTGATTGAGATCTTTGCGCTCGCCGGGCGGTTGGCGCCCCAGCGCAAGGAAGACAACGGTCAACTCACAACGAGCCTCATCCTATTCGCCGCAATCGGTCTCGATTCCACCGACCTCTCGGATGCTGAAGCGGTGTTCCGCACTCGTCTAAGTGTTGTTGTTGTGGCGTTTAATAACTCGAGCCGATATCGCGAACGGCTCATTGAATACTTTGGATCGATTCCTGATTTTCGACAGACGACCGCCGAGCCGCGCGTCGAGAAGCTGAGTGAAAATACCGGCAAGCTACTGCGAAGCGCGGCCGGGATGTCGATCGCACAAACGCCCGAAGGCATGGTCGGCATCCAGGCATGCATCATCGCGCTGCTCGACTTGCCCGAGGCCAATGCGCACGAGAACCTCCGGCTCATTGGCATTGGCGCTGCCCAGTTGAGCGCCACATTGAAACGCTACTTGCGCGAGCTTGAAGACCAGCTCCCGCCACCAGAGAAGCCCCCGCAATCGGACATCACCCCGCCACCAGACGAGCCTCCGCCGTTCCCGTCGCCGCAGGCGCGCGGCGACTACATCTCGCGTTTCAACAACGACGCGGCGCTGGCCTCGGACCTGCTGAGCATCAACGACGAGGTGAAGGCCTTCGCGCGCCTCGCGGCGAGCCGGGACGTGCCGCCGCCGCTCTCGATCGGCGTGTTCGGCGACTGGGGTGCGGGAAAGTCGTTCTTCATGGAGCGCATGTACGCCGAAATCGGCGCCATGACGCGCGACCCGGTGCACCGGCAAAGCAAGCTCTTCTACACCGATATCGTCCAGATCCGCTTCAACGCGTGGCACTACATCGAGACGAATCTCTGGGCGAGCCTGGTCGAGTACATCTTCAGCGAGCTGGACCGCTGGCTGCGCGGCGCGTCCGGGAAGGAGCAGGTCGATGCGCTGTTCGAGCAGCTTGCCACCTCGCGCCAGCTGAAGCTCGACTCGTATCAGGACCTGATCGCGACCCGCCGCGACCTGCGCGCGGCGGAAGCCGAGCTGGAGACGGCGCGCACGAACAACGCCAGGGCGACAGAGGCTGTCGCGGCGAAACCTCTGCCCAACCCGTGGCCGAAGGTCGTCGGCGCGTTCCTGCGCGATGCGTCTGCCGACCAGAAAAATGACATCAGGCAGGCGGTGGACGATCTCGGCCTCGCCAAGGTGGCAGGCCAGGCCAGGACGTCCGCGAGCGAGCTTGCGGCGCTGGTGACCGAGACGCGAACGCAGGCCGCGCGCGCCAGAACCCTGGGGGCCGCGCTTGTCGCGCGGCTCGGTTCGCGCCGCGGCGCCGCCATCGCCGTCCTCCTCATGCTCGGCGCGCCCCTGGCCGCTGGTTTTGCGCTCTGGGCGCTGCAGGCCATTTGCCAGTGGCAATGGCTCAACAACGTGAGCTCGACGATCTTCGGCCTGTTGTCGAGCGCATCCGCCATGATCGCCGTCGCCGGCGCGTGGCTGAAGAGGGCGCGTGAGGGCCTCGACCGGCTCGACCGGTTGCGCGAGTCGCTCGAAGCGGACGCCGCACGGGAGCTCACGAAGGAGCAGACGGCGCTCGCCGAGGCGCAACGCGAGGCCGACCAGGCGCAGCGCGAGATGGCCGAGGCCGAAAAGCGCGTTGCGGCGGCAAAAGATCGCGAGATCGCCGCGAAGCAGGATTTCGTCAACGAGACGGCAAGAGGGCGGCTCAACCGTTTCATCCGCGGCAAGGTCGCCGACGCGAGCTATGCCAAGCATCTCGGCATCATCGCAAGCATCCGCAAGGACTTCGGTCAGTTGACCGATCTCATGCAAAGCAGCGATGCCGACCAGTCGGATGCCGAGAAGCCCGATGTCAAAGCGCTGAAGGAAGAAATCAGGAAATCGAACGAACAGCACGTGAAGAAGCTCGACGAGCTCCTGACTTCGACCGCAAAAGAGGACAAGGAGTGGGCGGACGGCGAGGGCGGGCCGGCCGGCAAGTCCAAGGCTCTGCTGACCGGCACTGAACGCGACGAGTTGGAGAAAGCAAAAAAGGCGCTCGAGGAGGATCTGAAGCCCGCGGGAGCGAAGCCGAAGCCCGCGGGAGACAAGAAAAATCCGGATCTGCCCTCGTTCGAACGCATCATCCTCTACATCGACGACCTCGACCGCTGTCCGCCGGACAAGGTGGTCGAGGTGCTGCAGGCGATACACCTGCTTTTGTATTTCCGGTTGTTCGTCGTGGTGGTCGCGGTCGACGCGCGCTGGGTCTCCCGCTCGCTGATGGTCCGCTACAAGGACCTGATCGTCGACGCCAGTCTGGCAGCGCCCGCAGGCGCTGCGGCCGGCACAAGCAGCGCGGCGCGAAAGCCGGCCGACGCCCAGGACTATCTTGAGAAGATTTTCCAGATTCCCTACTGGGTGTCGCGGATGGACGACACGTCCACGGGCAAGTTCGTGAGCGAGCTCGCCAAAGCTTTCGTCGGGGCTGACACGTCCCAGTCGACGGGCGATGCCGCCGGACGCGAAGCAGAAGCGCCGGCGAAAAAATCGGAGGAGAACCCGCCGCCGGACCAGGCTCTACCCGCCGGGACATCGCCCGTTACAGTTCCGGCGCCGATCGGGGACGCACAGACCGGTGTCTCGTCGGCCGGGACGGTGACGCCGGAGCCGGATCAGAACTCCGGCCTTTGCGCCGATGACACTGACGGCGGATGAGCAGTCGGCGCTTTCGGCCTTCGCGCACTTCGCCGGCAGTTCGCCGCGGCGCGCCAAGCGCTACCTCAATCTGTATCTGTTGTTGAAAACGAGCCTGCAGCCGGGATCGGTCACGGCGGGAGAGGATCGGCGCGTCAACGAGCGCGCTATCGTCGCCTTGCTGGCGATCGTCACCGCACTGGGGCCCGATGACGCCTTCTTCAGGATTCTGCCGACGGTGCCCGACGGCGGCGGCCTGAAGGCCTTGGGCGCGCTGCTCGACAAGTCGAGCCAGGCCGCAAAAGGAAAGTCGTCGTCCAGCCGGTTCGAGGGGGCGCGGAAAGCCGCCAGGACGCGCGGGCGGACCGATGAGCGGATCAACGCCGGCAAGATCATCGCAGCACTGCAGGCCTTGAATGCCGACGACAAGGTCGATCAGGGCACGAAAGCCATCGCGGCGCTGCGGGCCTATGCGCCGGTGGTCCGCCGCTACGCGTTCTGAATTTGTCGTCGCAGGTCACCAAGGGTCTTACTCAGCAACCTCACGGCGAAGGTGGTCGTCGATGACTCCTTTGCGCTGCAATCCGGGAACCCGGCGCGGCGCGATCGGCCGCGCGCGGAGATCATCGACGCAAGCCGGACATGTCCGCGGCTGAGCGAAACGACCAGGAAGCCGGGACATCGTTCGCATCCGCAGTCAGAAACCGTGGCACACCCCTTGCTCACATCGGCTGGCGCCAGGCCGCAGCGGCTTTCGCGTCCGGAGGCATATGCACAGCGCCGAAAGAAGTGGCAGACTGGCGCGACGTTGAGCGGCCGGCAGGTCAATGGGAGAAGACTTTATGGATCGCAGGACATTTCTGAAGGTTTCGGCGGGCGCCGGCACTTTGGCGGCGACGGGCGGCCTCGCCACACCCGCTATCTCGCAAGGGGCGGCGGCGAAGACGCTGCGCTTCGTGCCGCAGGCGAACCTCGCCAACTTCGACCCCATCTGGGGCACGCAATACGTCGTGCGCAACGCCGCGGTCCTGGTGTGGGATACGCTCTACGGCTTCGACGAGAAGCTGGAGCCGCAGCGCCAGATGGTCGAGTCGGAGGAAACCTCGAGCGACGGCACGACCTGGACCTTCAAGCTGCGCAGCGGATTGAAATTCCACGACGGCGAGCCGGTCCGCAGCAAGGACGTCACCGCGAGCCTCACCCGCTGGATGGCGCGCGACCCGCTGGGCCTGATGCTCAAGGCGATCCATCAGGAATTCACCAGCGTCGACGACCGCACGTTCAAGTGGGTGCTCAAGAAACCCTATCCGAAGATGCTGCTCGCGCTCGGCAAGAACTCGACGCCGATGGCGTTCATCATGCCGGAGCGCATCGCCAAGACCGACCCGTTCAAGCAGATCGAGGAGTACATCGGTTCGGGCCCGATGAAGTTCGTCAAGAACGAGTGGGTCCCCGGCGCCAAGGCGGTGTTCGAGAAGTTCGCCGATTACCAGCCGCGCCAGGAAAAGGCCTCGTGGCTCGCGGGCGGCAAGAACATGCTGATCGACCGCATCGAATGGGTGGTGATGCCCGATCCGGCGACCGCCTCGGCGGCGCTGCAGAACGGCGAGGTCGACTGGTGGGAAAACCCGATCTCCGATCTCGTGCCGGTGCTCAAGCGCAATCGCAACGTCGCGGTCGACATCGCCGATCCGCTCGGCAACATCGGCACCTTCCGCATGAATCACCTGCATCCGCCGTTCAACGACGTGCGGGCGCGGCGCGCGGTGCTGATGGCGCTCGACCAGGAAGAGTACATGCGCGCGCTGGTCGGCGACGACAACAATCTCTGGAAGCCGCTGCCGGGATATTTCACGCCCGACACCCCGCTCTACAACGAGGAAGGCGGTGACATCCTCAAAGGCAAGCGCGACATCGCCGGCGCGAAGAAGCTGCTGGCCGAGAGCGGCTATACCAACCAGCCGGTGACCTGCGTGGTGGCGCAGGATCAGCCGATCACCAAGGGACAGGGCGACGTCACCGCCGAGCTGCTGAAGCGCATCGGCATGAACGTCGATTTCGTCGCGACCGACTGGGGCACCACCGGCCAGCGCCGCGCCCAGAAGTCTCCGCCCGGGCAGGGCGGCTGGGCCATGTTCCATTCGTGGCACGCGGGCGCCGACTGCATCAATCCGGCGGTCTATCTCGCGATCCGCGCGAGCGGCGACGGCGCCTGGTTCGGCTGGCCGAACGTGCCCGAGGTCGAGAAGGAAGTGACCGCCTGGTTCGAGGCGAAGAGCCTCGACGAGGAAAAGGCGGCGGCGCGTCGCCTCAACAAGGCCGCGCTCGACAACGTCGTCTACGCGCCGACCGGTTTCTTCCTCACCTACCAGGCGTGGCGCAAGAACGTCAGCGGCATCGTGAAGGGGCCGATCCCGTTCTTCTGGAACGTGTCGAAGAGCGCGTGATCGCTTAAGCCCGGCGTGGTCTCATGTTGACGTACGTCGTCAGGCGCATTCTGGCGACCATCCCGGTCATGGTGGTGGTCGCGCTGTTCGTGTTCAGCCTGCTGTTCATCGCGCCCGGCGATCCGGCCGCGGTGATCGCGGGCGACCAGGCGACGCCGGCCGACGTCGAGCGCATCCGCCAGAGCCTCGGGCTCGACCGGCCGTTCCTGGTGCAGTTCTCGGAATGGCTCTGGCGGCTGCTGCGCGCTGATCTCGGCCGCTCGATCTTCACCAACCTGCCGGTCACCACCATGATCGCGCAGCGCATCGAGCCGACGCTGTCGCTGATGCTGATCACGCTGTTGCTGTCGATCGTGGTGGCGGTGCCGATCGGGGTGCTCGCGGCCTGGAAGGCCGGCACCTGGTTCGATCGCGCGATCATGGGCTTTGCGGTGTTCGGCTTTTCCGTGCCGGTATTCGTGGTCGGCTACCTGCTCGCCTACTTCTTCGCGCTGCAGCTCGAATGGCTCCCGGTGCAGGGCTACACGCCGATCGCCCGCGGCTTCTGGCCGTGGCTGGAGAACCTGATCCTGCCTTCGATCGCGCTCGGCTGCGTCTACATCGCGCTGATCGCGCGCATCACCCGCGCGACCATGCTCGAGGTGCTGCAGCAGGACTACATCCGCACCGCGCGCGCCAAAGGCCTGGCGCAGGGCCCGATCCTGTTTCTCCATGCGCTGAAGAACGCCGCGGTGCCGATCGTCACCGTGATCGGGATCGGCATCGCGCTGCTGATCGGCGGCGCCGTGGTGACCGAGAGCGTGTTCGCCATTCCGGGCCTCGGGCGGCTCACCGTCGACGCGATCCTGCGCCGCGACTATCCGGTCATCCAGGGCGTCGTGCTGCTGTTCAGCTTCATCTACGTGCTGGTCAATCTGGTGATCGACCTGCTCTACACGCTGCTCGATCCGAGGATCCGCTATTGAGCCCGCCGCCCGCCATCGCCGCACCGGCGGACAGCATCGCGGCCGCGCCCGCGCTGCCGGACCTGTGGCCGCCGGTCAAGCCGCTGCGCGGTATCGGCGGCTTCATGCGCCGCCACCCGACCGTCGCCATCGGGGCTGCGCTGCTGATCCTGATGGTGCTGATGGCGGTGCTGGCGCCGTACCTGTGGACCGTCGATCCCACCACGCTGAATACGTCGCGCCGCACGCGCGAACCCTCGGCGTTGTACTGGTTCGGCACCGACATGCTCGGGCGCGACATCTATTCGCGCGTCGTCTATGGGGCGCGCGTGTCGCTCACGGTGGGCTTCTCGGTTGCGATCCTGGCCTCGATCGCCGGGCTCGCCATCGGGCTCGTCTCCGGCATGGTGCGCTGGGCCGACGGGCTCATCATGCGCGTGATGGACGGGCTGATGTCGATCCCGCCGATCCTGCTCGCCGTCGCCCTGATGGCGCTCACCCGCGGCAGCATCGGCAATGTCGTCATGGCGATCACCATCGCCGAGATCCCGCGTGTGTCGCGCCTGGTGCGCGGCGTGGTGCTGTCGCTGCGCGAGCAGCCCTATGTCGATGCGGCGGTCGCGGCCGGCACCCGCACGCCGATGATCATCCTGCGCCACATCCTGCCCAACACGCTGGCGCCGATGACCGTGCAGGCGACGTACATCTGCGCCAGCGCGATGATCGTGGAGGCGATCCTGTCCTTCATCGGCGCTGGTGTCCCGCCGACCATCCCGTCGTGGGGCAACATCATGGCGGAGGGACGCGCGCTCTGGCAGGTGAAGCCTTTCATCGTGTTCTTCCCGGCCGTGTTCCTGTCGCTCACGGTGCTTGCCGTCAACCTGCTCGGCGACGGCATGCGCGACGCGCTCGATCCGCGCCTCGCCAAGGGGCTGTGACGATGCCGCTGCTCGAGGTCGAGAACCTGCAGACCCATTTCCGCACGCCGGACGGCGTGAACCGCGCGGTGGACGGCGTCTCGTTCGAGATCGGGGAGGGCGAGACGCTGGCGGTGGTCGGGGAGAGCGGCTGCGGCAAGTCGGTCACCGCCAATTCGATCCTGCGCCTGATCCCCGAGCCGCCCGGCCGCATCGCGGGATCGATCCGCTTCCAGGGCACCGACCTGCTCAAGCTCGACGAGCCGGCGATGCGCAGGATCCGCGGCAACGACATCAGCATGATCTTCCAGGAACCGATGACGAGCCTGAACCCCGTGCTCACCGTCGGGCGGCAGCTCGGCGAGACGCTGCGCCTGCACGAGGGCCTCGGCAAGGAAGCGGCGGAAGACCGCGCGGTGGAGATGCTCAATCTCGTCGGCATCGCGGAGCCGCGGCGGCGCCTGCGCGAGTATCCGCACCAGCTGTCGGGCGGCATGCGCCAGCGCGTGATGATCGCGATGGCTCTCGCCTGCAATCCGAAATTGCTGATCGCCGACGAGCCGACCACCGCGCTCGACGTGACCATCCAGGCGCAGATCCTCGATCTGATGCGCGACCTCAAGCGCCGCGTCGGCGCCGCGATCATGCTGATCACGCACGACCTCGGCGTGGTCGCGGAGGTCGCCGAGCGCGTCATAGTGATGTATGCGGGCCGCAAGGTGGAGGAGGCGCCGGTCGGCCGGCTGTTCCGCACGCCGCGCCATCCCTACACGCAAGGCCTGCTCGGCGCGGTGCCGAAGCTCGGGTCGTCGCTGAGCGGGGAGGAGACGAGGCTCGCCGAAATCCCCGGACTGGTGCCGAGCCTGAAGCAGCGCATCGACGGCTGCGTGTTCGCGAGCCGCTGTCCGCTGGTCGCCGACCTGTGCCGGCAGGTCGCGCCGGCGCTCGAGGTCAAGGCGGCGGGCCATGTTGCGGCCTGCCACTATGCGCCACGCGAGGTCGTTGCCGCATGAGCGCGCTGCTCGAGGTCAACGACCTGAAGAAGCATTTCCCGGTCGGCGGCGGGCTTCTGCGGCCGCGCGCCTGGGTCTACGCCGTCGACGGCGTCTCGTTCGACGTCGCGCGCGGCGAGACGCTGGCGCTGGTCGGCGAGAGCGGCTGCGGCAAGTCCACCGTCGGTCGCGCGATCCTGCGCCTGTTCGACATCACCGGCGGCCAGGTCGTGCTCGACGGGCAGCGCATCGACGACCTGTCCGCCGGCGCGCTGCGGCCGGTCCGGCGGCGCGTGCAGGTCGTGTTCCAGGACCCGTTCTCCAGCCTCAACCCGCGCATGCGCGTGAAGGACATCGTGGCCGAGCCGATCCGCAACTTCGCGCTGGCGTCGTCATCGGCCGACCTCGACGCGCGCGTCGCCGCGCTGATGGACAAGGTGCGCCTCCCGCGCGACGCGGTCGACCGCTGGCCGCACGAGTTTTCCGGCGGCCAGCGTCAGCGCATCGGCATCGCGCGCGCGCTCGCCGCAGAGCCCGACCTGATCATCTGCGACGAAGCGGTGTCCGCGCTCGACGTGTCGGTCAAGGCGCAGATCGTCAACCTGCTGCAGGACCTGCAGAAGGAGCTCGGCCTCGCGATGCTGTTCATCAGCCACGACCTGGCGATCGTGGAGCACATGACGCATCGCGTCGCCGTGATGTATCTCGGCAAGATCGTCGAGCTTGCGCCGAAGCGCTCGATCTTCGCCGCGCCGAAGCACCCCTACACGCAGGCGCTGCTCTCCGCGGTGCCGGTGCCCGAGCCCGGCGCCAACCGGCAGCGCATCATCCTGAAGGGCGACGTGCCGAGCCCGATCAACCCGCCGAAAGGCTGCCGCTTCCACACCCGCTGCCCCTACGCGTTCGATCGCTGCCGCGTGGAGGAGCCGCGATTGCGGCTGGTCGATACGGGCCATCACGCCGCCTGCCACCTGCTCGACGCGGCGGCCGGCTCCGCCTGACCGCGCGCGCCGCGGCCGTTCCGCATCGGCGCGACGGCTGGTGGTGCCCTCCCGTTCTGCTTGACTTATTCATAAACTCGCCCCCAGATAGTAGGCGCGATCTCGTCCGCCGATCAGGAAACCCCCGCGCCCATGCCGCAAACTCCGATCTTCTTTTCCATTCCAGCCAGCGCCGCGATCGCCGCAGAGTCGATTGCCACGGACGCGCTGACTGCAGATGCGCCTGCCGCAGACGCGCTGGCCACGGACGCGCTGGCCACGGACGCGCCTGCCACGGACGCGCTGGGAGCGCCGCCGGCACCACGCATACTCGGCGTCCCTTACGTCTCGCAAACCGTCACCAACTGGTGCTGGGCCACGTGCGCCACGATGCTGTCGCGCTTCCTGACGGGTGGCGCCCTGCGCATCTGCGACGCAGCTTCCACCTTGATCCCTCTGGGCAGCTGCTGCGAGGGAGCGCCGCCGGAAGGTACGTTCGACAGAACCTGGAACAAGGGCGGCTGCAATCGCACCTGCACGGTTGCGGAGGTTCACGGGCTGCACGGCATGCTCGGCATCGCTTCGACGCACGTGGCGGGCAACGTCAGCTTTGCCGCGCTCCAGGCAGAGATCGCCGATAAAGGCCGTCCGGTCGAGGTGGCCTACAGCTGGACCGGCGGCGGCGGCCATGTTGCGATCGTGCAGGGAGTCGACGCGGGCGCCGGGACCGTGAATATTCACGATCCATGGCCTGACTACGGCCAGATCGTCGCACCATATAACGGCCTGGTCACCGCTTACGGCAAAGGCACCTGGTTCCACACATGGACCGGCATCGCGACCGCGGGAGCCTGACAGATGGCGCAATTTGACGACATCTCCGACGCGGCGCGGCGCGCCATCGTGGCGCAGGCCGTCCCGATGCTCGCGCGCCATGACACCGAAGCGCTTGGCGCGCCGGAGCAGCCGATGATCCTCGGGGCGTCGCTGCAGGAGGAAATCCTGACGCTGGATGCGATACGCGGTGACGCGACGATCACGCCGCGCCCGACCGGCCAGACGGTGTCGTTGCTTCACATGCCGGGCGAGCATGCGACACTTGGCCTGGGGGCCGGCCGTGAAGAGCGGGCGTTCGGTTATGTGCGCGCCGGCCATGCGGACGACGCGCTCGGCGCGGCTGCGCCGGCGACGGTGACGGCGGTCTCGGCATCCGACCTCTCGGCCCGCATCCAGACCGCAATCGAATGGATCGACCGCGCGCTCGACCGCGACCTGCTGGTGCGCGTGCTGACGGTCCCGGCCTATCATGTCACCGCGCTCGCGCTGCACAGCGGGGACAAGGTCGTCGGGGTCGTTGCGCTCCCCACCCAGGACGACAAGTCGTTCGAGGCCCAGCGCCTCTACACGCTCGACGAATTCGTCGGACGGCTGCGCGAACTGCCGTCGGCGCAGGGTCTCACGCCCTAGACCGGCGTCGTCCCTCCGGGGTTTGCCCTCTGGTTTTTTCGGGCCCTAGACCCTGACCTTCACGTAACTTCCCGGCGCGTCCTCGATCGGGGTGAGCACGCCGCCGCCCGGCTCGCGCGCCGGCACAGTCTCGGCGCCCTGCGCCTTGATCCATTCGATCCAGTCCGGCCACCAGGAGCCCGGATGCTCGGTCGCCGTGGTCATCCAGCGCTCGAGGTTTCCCACCGGCGCATCGCCGGTCCAGTACTGATATTTCGGCTTGCCCGGCGGATTGACCACGCCCGCGATATGGCCAGAGCCAGCGAGCACGTACTTCACTTCGCCGCCGAAGAATTTCGATCCGAGGAAGGCGGACTTGGCCGGCGCGATGTGGTCCTCGCGCGTCGCCAGATTGTAGACCGGGACGGTCACCTCGCCGAGATCGAGCGGGACATTGTCGATCACCATCTGGCCCTTGGAGAGCTTGTTGTCCAGGTAGCAATTTCGCAGATAAAACGAATGGTTGGCGGCAGGCATGCGCGTGGAATCTGAATTCCAGTAGAGCAGGTCGAACGGGTAGGGCTGCTTGCCCTTGAGATAGTTCGAGATGACGTAAGGCCAGATCAGGTCGTTCGAGCGCAGCATGTTGAAGGCGTTCGCCATGTTCGAGCCTTCGAGGTAGCCGCGTTCGGCCATCTTGCCTTCGAGCGACGTCAACTGCTCCTCGTCGACGAACACCATCAGGTCGCCCGCATGGGTGAAGTCGACCTGGGCGGCGAAGAAGGTCGCGCTCGCGATGCGCTTGTCGTTCTTCGCCGCCATCCAGGCGAGCGTCACCGCCATCAGGGTGCCGCCGACGCAATAGCCGATCGCGTTGACCTCGTCCTCGCCGGTCACCTGCTTGATCACGTCGAGCGCAGCGAGCGGACCCGACTGCATGTAGTCCTCGAAGCTTTTCGCCGCGAGATGCGCATCCGGGTTGACCCAGGAGATGACGAACACCGTCAGGCCCTGCTCGACGCACCACTTGATGAAGGACTTCTCCGGGTTGAGATCGAGGATGTAGAACTTGTTGATCCAGGGCGGGATGATCAGCAGCGGCCGCTTCAGCACGCTCTCGGTCGCGGGCGTGTACTGGATGAGCTGCATCAGCTCGTTCTGGAAGATCACCTTGCCGGGCGTCATCGCGAGATTCTTGCCGACCGCGAATTTCGACGCGTCGGACTGGCGGATCTTCAGGTTGCCGTGTCCGGCCTCGATGTCCTCGGCGAGCATGCTCATGCCGCGCACGAGGTTCTCGGCGTTCGACGAGAGCGTCTCGCGCATCACCTCCGGATTGGTCAGCACGAAGTTCGACGGCGCGATCGCGTTGCCGATCTGCTTGACGTAGAACTCGGCCTTGTGGCGGGTGTGCTCGTCGAGCTCGGCGTTCTTCACCAGCCGCTCGCCCCACTGCGTGGTGAGCAGATAGGCCTGCTTCAGGAAATCGTAGAACTGGTTCGACGACCATTCGGGATCGGCGAAGCGCTTGTCGCCCGGCGCGGGTGCCGCAACCGGCGCGATCTGCTCGCCGGCGAGGCGCTTCGAGGCCGCGACCCACAATTCCAGATAGGCCTTGCCGAGCCCGGTCTGCACCTCGACCGCGCGCTGCGGATCGGACAGCCAGTACTCGGCGACGTGTCCGAGCGTCTTGACCACGTCGGCGATCTCGTCGGCCGGCTTGATCTTGACCTCGCCGACCTCGCGCGGCTTGAGGTAGGCGGCGAGCGCCTTGCCGCCTTCCTCCACCATGCGGGCGATGTTGCGGGAGAACTGCTCGATATCGACCGCGGGCGGCGCCGGTGGCGCAAGGGGAGGAGCGGCCGGCGCTGCGGCCGGCAACGTCTCCGTGGGATGGGTCTTCTGCACGCGCTTCCTGCCCGTCGCCGGCTTCTTTTTCAGGACTATGGTCCTTGGTTCAGACATATTAACGGCATAAACCTCTTTGAAGCCACTTTCTTGGATACTGATATTGTTGTGCATTGCGGTGTGACACTGGCCCCCGATGATGTCGAACGCACGACGCATCGATTTGGCTCCACGCGTGGCGCTCGCGCTGGCGTTCGCCTGCCTGCTCGCCGCCTGCGGGGCGAAGATCGGCAACGTTCCGGAGAAGTTCGGCGGCCTGCCGGAGGGCGCGCCGCAGCGCCCTGCAGAGACCATGCCATTTCCCAACGTCTATGAGCCGCGGCCGAAGCGAGCGGCGACGCCGCTGAACGACGACGAGCAGAAGAAGCTGGAGTCGGAACTGACCAAGCTGCGCGACGACCAGAACCAGCGCGCGAATCCGCCGCCTCCGCCTCCGGAGCCGCCCAAGAAGGCCGCAACGCCGGTGAAAAAAGACGCGGCGCCGGCAAAAAAGCCCGCCGCCAAGCAGGCCGCGCCGGCGCCGGTCAAAAAGAAGCAGAACGACGCCGTCGTGCCCGAGCAGAAGGGGCCGGTCGCGCCGCCGAAGCTGATCAACTGACCCCTCGCATCGGGGCGAACCCATGATACAAGGCCCGCGTCGCGGGCTATCTGGAGGGGCTGGTTCGCGCGTTTTTGGAGCCTGCACCATGGAAGAGTTTCACCGCATTCGCCGTCTGCCGCCCTACGTGTTCGAGCAGGTCAACCGCGCGAAGGCGGCGGCACGCAATGCGGGCGCCGACATCATCGACCTCGGCATGGGCAATCCGGACCTTCCGGCGCCGCAGCATGTGCTCGACAAGCTGAAGGAGGTCGTCGGCAAGCCGCGCACCGACCGCTACTCGTCCTCGCGCGGGATTCCGGGCTTGCGCAAGGCGCAGGCGTCCTATTACGGGCGCCGCTTCGGCGTGAAGCTCAATCCCGACACGCAGGTGGTCGCGACGCTCGGCTCCAAGGAAGGCTTCGCCAACGTCGCGCAGGCGATCTCGGCGCCGGGCGACATCGTGCTCTGCCCCAACCCGAGCTATCCGATCCATGCCTTCGGCTTCCTGATGGCGGGCGGCGTGATCCGTTCGGTGCCGGCCGAGGCGAACGAAAGCTATTTCCACGCGCTCGAGCGCGCGGTGATCCATTCGATCCCGAAGCCGCTCGCGGTCGTCGTCTGCTATCCGTCGAACCCGACCGCGCATGTCGCGACGCTCGACTTCTACAAGGACCTCGTCGCCTTCGCGAAGAAGCACGGCCTGTTCATCCTGTCCGACCTCGCCTATGCGGAGGTCTACTTCGACGACAAGAACCCGCCGCCGTCGGTGCTCGAGGTGAACGGCGCGAACGACGTGACCGTCGAGTTCACCTCGATGTCGAAGACCTTCTCGATGCCGGGCTGGCGCATGGGGTTTGCGGTCGGCAACGAGCGCATCATCGCGGCATTGGCGCGCGTGAAGTCCTATCTCGACTACGGCGCGTTCACGCCGATCCAGGCCGCAGCGGTCGCCGCGCTGAACGGCCCGGAGGACTGCATCACCGAGATGCGCACGACCTACAAGAAGCGCCGCGACGCGCTGGTCGATTCGTTCGGCCGCGCCGGCTGGCAGGTCCCGCCGCCCGCCGCCTCGATGTTCGCCTGGGTGCCGCTGCCCGAACCGTTCCGCGAGATGGGCAGCCTCGAATTTTCCAAGCTGCTGGTCGAGAAGGCGGACGTGGCGGTCTCGCCCGGCGTCGCCTTCGGCGAGCACGGCGAGGGCTATGTGCGCATCGCGCTGGTCGAGAACGAGCAGCGCATCCGTCAGGCCGCGCGCAACATCCGCCGTTTTCTTGATACCGGCCTGGAAAAGTTGCACAACGTCGTCCCGCTCGCGACGCGGCGCTGACGCGCCTTCTGCGCGCCTCAACATGACGATAGGGGATTCATGGCCACGCCATTGAGAGTGGGGCTTGCCGGCCTCGGCACGGTCGGCGCATCGGTCGTGCGGCTGATCGAGCGCCAGCGCGCCGCGCTGACGCTGAGCTGCGGCCGGCCGGTCGAGATCGTCGCCGTGACGGCGCGCTCCAGGGCGAAGAGACGCGGTATCGATCTCAAGCGCTTGCGCTGGGTGAAGGACCCGATCGCGCTCGCGCGCGATCCCGGCATCGACGTGTTCGTCGAGCTGATCGGCGGCGCGGGCGATCCGGCCAAGCGCGCGGTCGAGACCGCGCTTGCGGCGGGCAAGTCGGTCGTCACCGCCAACAAGGCGCTGCTGGCCAAGCACGGCGTCGCGCTCGCCAGGCTCGCCGAGCGGCATCACGTCGCGCTGAATTTCGAGGCCGCGGTCGCGGGCGGCATCCCGATCGTCAAGACGCTGCGCGAGGGCCTGGTCGGCAACAAGCTCGCGCGCATCTACGGCATCCTCAACGGCACCTGCAATTACATCCTGACCCGCATGGAGCAGGAGGGTCTGTCGTTCGCCGACTGCCTCGCCGACGCGCAGCGGCTCGGTTACGCCGAGGCCGATCCGACGTTCGACATCGAAGGCCACGACACGGCGCAGAAGCTCTCGATCCTGGCGAGCCTCGCGTTCGGCACCAGGGTCGATCCGGCGGCGGTCTACGTCGAGGGCATTTCCTCGATTGCGCCCGAGGACCTGAGCTGGGCCGACGAGCTCGGCTACCGCGTCAAGCTGCTCGGCGTCGCGGTCGACACCGGCAAGGGGATCGAGCAGCGCGTGCATCCGACCATGGTGCGCAAGGACTCCGCGATCGCGCAGGTGATGGGCGTGACCAACGCCGTGACGGTCGATGCCGACGCGGTCGCGGCGATCACGCTGGTCGGCCCGGGCGCCGGCGGCATGGCGACGGCCTCCGCGGTGGTCGCGGACATCGGGGACATCGCGCGCGGCGTGCGCACGCCGCCATTCGGGCGGGCGACGGACAGGCTGACGGCCTCCCGGAAGGCGCCGATGCAGCGCCACGAGGGCGGCTACTACATCCGCCTCTCCGCGCGCGACAAGCCGGGCACCGCCGCGACCATCGCGCGCCGCCTGGCCCAGCAGGGGATCTCGCTGGAATCGATCGTGCAGCGCCATGCCGGGCCGCGTCCACAAGGCGGCGACAAGCCGGACAAGACGGCGGGCCCGGTTCCTGTCATCCTCATCACCTATGCGACGACCGAGGATGCGGTGCGGCGCGCGCTTGCGGCGGTGAAGCGCGATCGGGTGATATCGGGCGCGCCGCAGGTGATCCGGATCGAGAAGAATTAAGGCAGCAACGGCTGCGAGGGAGGGGAAATGTCCACGATTACCGTCCAGGCTCACCAGATGCTCGAGCGCGTTCTCTCGCTCGAGATCGTGCGGGTGACCGAGCGCGCCGCGGTATCGGCAGCGCGGCTGCGCGGCCGGGGCAACGAGAAGGCGGCCGATCAGGCGGCGGTGGACGCGATGCGGCGCGAGCTCAACAAGCTGCCGATCCACGGCACCGTGGTGATCGGCGAGGGCGAGCGCGACGAAGCCCCGATGCTGTTCATCGGCGAGGAGGTCGGACGCAAGACCGGCCCGAAGGTCGATATCGCGGTCGACCCGCTCGAAGGCACGACCCTGTGCGCCAAGAACATGCCGGGCGCGATCGCCACCATGGCGATGGCGGAGGGCGGCACGCTGCTCAACGCGCCGGACGTCTACATGGACAAGATCGCGGTCGGCCCGGGCTACGCCAAGGGCGTGGTCGATCTCGACGCCCCGGCCGAGCATAACATCCGCAATCTTGCGAAAGCCAAAGGCGTGCAGCCGGCCGAGATCACCGCGTTGATCATGGACCGGCCGCGTCACGCCGATCTGATCGCTGCGGTGCGCAAGACCGGCGCGTCGGTTGCGCTGATCACCGACGGCGACGTCGCCGGCGTCATCCACACCACCGATCCGGACAACACCGGCATCGATATCTATATCGGGATCGGCGGGGCGCCCGAAGGCGTGCTCGCCGCGTCGGCGCTGCGCTGCATCGGCGGGCAGATGCAGTGCCGGCTGATCCTCGACACCGAGGAAAAGCGCGAGCGTTCGCTCAAGATGGGCATCAAGGACCCGCGCAAGAAATACGAGATCGAGGACATGGTGAGGGGCGATTGCCTGTTCGCCGCGACCGGCGTCACCACCGGCTCGATGCTGAAGGGCGTGAAGTTCCGCAACGACGTGATCGAGACCGAGACGGTGGTGATGCGTTCGGTCACCGGCACCGTGCGCTGGATCCGCGCCGAGCATCGGCAGCTGGAAAAATTCCACCTCGACTGAGCACGCCGTGAACGACCTGCGGATCGATGAAGGGGTGGGATCCTTCGTGTTCCGTGACACGGCCGCCGGCGCGCGCGGCGCGCTGCGCGTCTTCTCGTTTCGACCGCGCGCGCCCGTCCGCGATCTCCGCATCGTCATCGCGCTGCACGGCCTCGACCGCGCCGCCGCGGCGTTTCGCGACGTCTTGGCCGGGGCGGCCGACCGCTGCGGGCTGATCGTCCTGGTACCGGAATTCGATGTTGCGGCGTTCCCGGACCACTACGCCTACAACTACGGAAATGCCGTCCTCGCGCCGCCGGCGATGACCGTGATGCCGCGCAGCCGCTGGAGCTTCGGCGTGATCGAGCGGCTGTTCGCCGCCGTGAAGGCCGCGCTCGGCTCCGACCGGGAGACCGTCAGCCTGTTCGGCAATTCGGCCGGCGCACAGTTCGTGCTGCGTTATCTCGCGCTCAACGCGGCGGCCGCCGTCGACCGCGCGGTCGCGGCCAACAGCGGCTGGTACATGCTGCCCGATCTCGCCGTCGGCTATCCCGAGGGCATGGCCGGCCTCGATCTCGATGAGCGCCACCTGCGACGCTATCTGGGACGCCGCCTGACCATCCTGCTCGGCGATGCCGACACCGACAGCACGGCGGCGGACCTTCCGCGCATGGCGGCCGCGACCGCGCAGGGCGCGCATCGTTTCGCGCGCGGGCAGTGGTACTTCGCGCAGTGCGAGCGCCTCGCCGCGCGGCTCGGCACGCCCTTCGGCTGGACGCTCGCGATCGTGCCGGGCGCCGGACACGTCAGCCAGGGCATCTACGATCATGCGGCCCGCATCCTTGCGGACTGAGCCGGTCGCGGCCGGCGGCGGAGTTTGCTAAGGACGCCTTTCCGGTGAGGCAACCAAGGAGCGCTGCCGTGGCGCAGATCGACATCCGTCCGGTCGGACAGGGCGAGCGCGCCGCATGGGAGCCGCTGTGGAAGGGCTATCTGGCTTTCTACAAGGCGACGCTCAGCGATGAGCAGACCGACCTCACCTGGGTGCGACTGCATGACCCGGCCGAGCCGATGCATCTGATCGGCGCCTATGTCGACGGCCGGCTCGACGGCATCGTGCACTACCTGTTCCACCGTTCGACCTGGATGAAGGGCGATTACTGCTATCTGCAGGATCTGTTCGTCGCCGAGCGCGGGCGCAATCACGGGCTCGGCCGCAAGCTGATCGAGGCGGTCTACGCCGCGGCGCGCGAGGCGGGTTCCGGCCGGGTGTACTGGCTGACGCACGAGACCAATACGGTCGCGCGCTCCCTTTACGACAAGGTCGCCGAGAACGCCGGCTTCATCCATTATCGCAAGACGCCGTAATGCCTGCAGTAGCAAGAATCATTGTATTCTCAGTGGGCTATTTGATTTTTCTCAATATCGAAGCGAGCGCGGCGGACTGCCGCTGGTTCGGCCGCAACGCGCAGGCCGCCATCAAGAGCCACGTCGCGGCGCTGCAGCGAGTTCGAGCACGAGGCCTCCGACCGCACAAAGGGTCTCGACACCCGGCCGTTCGACATCCTCCGCGATGAGGCGAGGAAGACCACCGCGATTGTCGCAGAGCCGGTGGCGCTGAAGGACGAAGAGGAACTGGCGCGCTGCCGCAACCGGACCACCCCGATCCGCAAGATTTGCGCCGGTGCCGCGCAGTTGCTGGTCGACATCCTCGACAAGCATGTGGTCGGTGCAAAGCCGGACTACGACAAGCCGCAATACGCCCAGGCAATGGCGGCGTGCGAAAAGCAGATGGATCTGAAACCGCTCAAATCCGCCATTCGCGGGACGGACTGAAGTTCCCTACATTGGAGCAATGAACCGGCTCTTCCTCGACGTGCGCCAGTCGGTGTGCGGGCGCCTCTGGCGCGACCGCCTCGACGAGCGCGCAACCGCGCGCGCGCTCGCCATCACGCAGCGCAGCGGCGTGTCCGAGCTGCTCGCGCGCGTGCTGGCGGGGCGCGACGTCGAGGCCGATGCGGTCGAGGAATTCCTCGATCCGACGGTGCGGCGGCTGATGCCCGATCCGGACGTGCTGACCGACATGCCGAAGGCCGCCGCGCGTATCGCCGATGCGATCGAGCGCCACGAGAGGATCGCGATCTTCGGCGATTATGACGTCGATGGTGCGACCTCGGCGGCGGTGCTCGCCAAATTCCTGCGCCATGCCGGCAGCGATCCGCTGATCCACATTCCGGATCGCCTGTTCGAGGGCTACGGGCCGAACACCGAAGCTGTGCGCGCACTCGCCGAAAAAGGCGCGCGGCTGCTCGTCACGGTCGATTGCGGCACCACCTCGATCGCGCCGCTCGCGGAGGCGAAAAAGCTCGGCCTCGACGTCGTGATCATCGACCATCACCAGGTCGACGAAGCGCTGCCGCCCGCCGACGCGCTGGTCAATCCGAACCGGCAGGACGACCTCTCGCGGCTCAATCATCTCGCCGCCGTCGGCCTTGTGTTCATGACCGTGGTGGCGGTGAACCGCGAGCTGCGCAAGCGCGCCTTCTGGCACGTGCTGCGCCCCGAGCCGGACCTGCTCGACTCGCTCGACCTGGTGGCGCTCGGCACCGTCGCCGACGTGGTGCCGCTGAAAGGCCTCAACCGCGCGTTCGTCTCCAAGGGCCTTATCGCGATGCGGCGGCGCGAGCATGTCGGGCTGACGGCGCTGATGGACGCCTCGCGTCTCACGGGCCCGCCGGAAGCCTGGCATCTCGGCTTCCTGCTCGGTCCGCGCATCAACGCCGGGGGGCGGATCGGCCAAGCCGATCTCGGCGTACGGCTGCTGCTGGAGGAGGACACGACGCAGGCAGGCGCGCTCGCAGCCGAGCTCGATCGGCTCAATCGCGAGCGTCAGGCGATCGAGCAGCAGACGGTGGCTGAAGCGGAAGCCGAGGCGATGGCCGCGCTCGGCATCGAGGAGAAGGGCGCGGTGGTGGTCGTGGCCGGGCAGGGCTGGCACCCGGGCGTGGTCGGACTCGTGGCGGCGCGGCTGAGGGAACGCTTCGGCCGGCCGGCATTCGCGATCGCACTCGCGCCGGGCGGCATCGGGACCGGCTCGGGTCGTTCGATCACCGGCGTCGATCTCGGCACTGCGGTGCGCCACGCGGTGTCGAGCGGCCTGCTCATGAAAGGCGGCGGCCACGCGATGGCGGCGGGCGTGACGATCGCGCCGGACAAGCTCGCGCCGTTCCGCGCCTATCTGGAAGAGGCCCTGCATGACGACGTCGCGAAGGCGCGGCTCGAGGACGTGCTGCTGATCGACGGCGCGATCTCGGCCGGCGGCGCCAACGTCGCGCTGCTCAACGACATCGCGCGCGCCGGGCCGTTCGGCGCCGGCCACGCCGAGCCGGTGTTCGTGCTGCCGTCGCACCAGATCGCCTACGCCGAGGAAGTCGGGCAGGCGCATGTGCGCGCGCGGCTGCGGTCAGGGGACGGCGCGATGCTCAATGCGTTCGCGTTTCGCGCCGCCGGCAAGCCGCTCGGCCAGGCGCTGATCGAGAACCGCGGGGGTACCGTCCACGCGGCCGGTGCGCTGACGATCGATCGCTACAATGGCGAGGAGCGCGTGCAGTTGCGGCTGATGGATGTGGCGGCCGTGGAGCCGGCGGCGCGGTGAATCCCATCCGCTCACTCCCGCGCAAGCGGGAGTCCAGTCCTTTGCGCTGGGTCCCCTGAGTTCTCAAACGAAGTGCAACACCAAGCTACGGTGTTGCCATGGGCCAGCGGTATGACCAGCTTTCGCTTGAAGAACGCTGCCGGGTTGCCGTCCTTCGTGCCGAAGGACGCACGATCCGGCAGATCGCTGCAGATCTGGATCGCTCGCCATCGACGATTGCTCGGGAGCTGAAGCGCAACAGTGGCAAGCAGTCGGGGTACACCCCGTCCTGGGCGGCCGACCAGAGCAAGGCGCGGCGCTGGCGCGGGGCCAGGCTGGAGCGGGACAGCGCCTTGCGTGCGCAGGTGCTGGAAGCGCTCGCTGGCGGCTGGTCGCCGGAGCAGACCTGCGCGGCGCTCGAGCGCCGACACGGCCGCCGCGTCATCGGCGTCGAGAGCATCTACCGCTTCGTCCACGCCCAGATCGCCCGCCACAAGGATTACAGCTGGCGCCACTACCTGCCGCGGGGAAAGAGCAAACGGGGCCGGCGCGGCCGCCGGGGTGGCAGTCCCGCGCTGCTGATGACCGGCCGTATCCCGATCTGCGAGCGCCCCGCACAGGCCGCTGACCGCGCCACGCCCGGCCACTGGGAAGCCGACCTCATGCTGTTCTCGAAATACGGGCAGGCGGTCCTCGCCGTGCACGAGCGTTCCTCGCGACTGCTGCTCGCCACCATGCCGAAGGGAAAGGCCGCCGGTCCGATCGCCGACCTCATCGCGCAACTGCTCGGCCCGCTGCCGCAGCCGCTCCGGCGCACCATCACGTTCGACAACGGCACGGAGTTCGCCCGACACCTCGACCTGCATCGAACGCTCGCGCTGCAAACCTTCTTCTGCGACCCCTATTCGCCGTGGCAGAAAGGCGGCGTCGAAAATGCCATCGGCCGCATGCGCCGCATTCTTCCGCGCAAGACAGACCTCGCCGCCGTCTCGAAAAGCCAGCTCGACCGCATTCTCCTCGCCTACAACAACACACCCAGAAAATGCCTTGACTGGCTCACTCCAGCCCAGGCCTTCTGTGCTTATCTGTTGCACTTCGAACGAGAATCCACCTCCCCGCTTTCGCGGGGACGAGCGGAAACGAGTTCACCGGCTCGCCCGTGCGTCCTTCTTCTTCTTCCCCACCAGCATGTCGAGGTTGATCGAATTGCCCATCGCCAGATAGCCGGCGCGGTTGGGATGCAGCTTGTCGCCCGGACCGCCGGTGGTGCTTTCTGGCACGAATTCCGCCTTGAGCTCGCCGGTCGCCGGATCGAGCGTTGCCTTGTCGAAGTCGACCACGCCGTCGAACAGGCCCGAGGTGCGGATGAATTCATTCAGCGCCTTGCGCTTGTCGTTTTGCTCGGCAAAGCCGTGCGCCGCGCTGGTCGAGTTGAGCGCGGTCGGCGCGGTCGCGCCATAGATGCGGATGGCGGGGATTTTCGCGCGCACCCGCGCGACGACCTCCTTCATGCGGTCCTGCACCGCCTGTGCGGTCGCGTTGCCGTTGCGGCTGAAGTCGTTGATGCCTTCGAGCCAGATCATCGCGGTGACGCCCGACAGCGTCAGCACGTCGCGCTCGATCCGCGTCATCGACGACGGTCCGCCCGCGAACGACTTCTGCGGCGAATACTCAGGCGGACCCACGACCTGGTTGCCGCCGATGCCGGCGTTGACGACCGCGGCGCGGTGACCGGCGGTGGCGAGGCGGCGCGACAGCACGTTCGGCCAGCGGTCGTCGCCGTTCATCGTCGAGGCGGTGCCGTCGGTGATCGAGTCGCCGAACGCGACGATCACCTTCGTATCGGCCGGCGCCATCATGTCGACCGCGTCGAGGAAGAACCACGAGGCGGTGGAGAACGCAAACGCCGACTCGTCTTCGGCCTGTCCCTTCGCACCGGCGCCCGGCGCGGTGACATAGGAGGTCTGCAGCGCCTTGGCGTGCCAGGTCATCGGGCCGGTTTCGCCGGCGACATGGAAGCTCACCGCGAGCTTGCGGCCCGCGAGCGATTTCACGTCTTTTACGAACGGCAGCGCGACGCCGTCGCTCCAGACGTCCTTGCCCGGCTCGACGGTGACGCTCGGCTTGCCGGCGAAGGTGACGGGCCGGTTCGTCCCCGGCGCGACGGTGGCGCTGCCGAGCTGCAGGCCGACATGGACGCCGTCGAACGTCACCGGCCTGGTGCCGAGCGCGTTGGAGAAGCGCAGCCGCGCCTGCTTGCCCCACACGTCGGGCATGACGATCAGGCGGAAGGTCTGGTCGCGCGCGCCGGCCGCCGGTTCCGGGAAGGCGAATTTCTGCACCGGCTGTGCCGACGGATTGCCGACCGGGTAGGGGCCCTGCACCGAGGCGGCCCAGCTGGTCACCCATTTGTCGGCGGCCTGCGCGGGGGCGGACAGTGCGGATAGTGCGGCAATGACGAGGGCGGCGCTGGCAGCGCGGAGCATGGCGTGTCCTCCCGGGCGGCCTTGCGCCGCTTCGCCGCGATGATCGCGCGTTTCGTCTCCGGCCCGCAACGCCGGAGGCGCGCGCCTGCCATTCAAAAAACGGAGGTCACTCCGCAAACGTCGCGCCGGGCGGCGGCGCAGCGTTAGCCGGGGCGGGCGCGGGCTCGCCGCGGTCGAGCCGCTCGATCAGGTTGGCGAGCAGGCCCCAGAAGAACGTCTCGCCCGGGTAACCGCGGATGCGGCCGAACTCGGTGCCGTTCTCGACCAGCACGAACACCGGTGTGAAGCGCTCGCGCGCGACGAAGCTCAGCTCGTCGGGCAGGGGCTTGGCGATGTCGACGCGGCGCAGCGGTGCGCGCTTGCCTTCCGTGGTCCTGGCGTAAGCCGGTGCGATCTCGCGGTCGAAGCGCTGGCACCAGACGCAGCCTTTCTGCTCGAACACGATCAGCTCGGCGGCGTGCGCAGGCGCACACAGCATGGCGAGAACAAGGGCCGCGATGACGCGCATGTCGTCACATAGCCTCAGCCGTAGCGAAACGCCAGCAGATGGTCGAACGAGCGCAATTCGATCAGCAGACGGTGCAGCAAGTCGCGGTCGCGCGGCTCGGCGGCCCTGGGGATTTGCCCGAGACTGGCAAGCGCGCCGTCGACCAGGCGGCGGAATTCGGCATGCTGGCGGATGCCCGGCGGAGCCATGCCGTCGCAGCGCCGCAGCGTGCCGGCATGCGACAGGGCGCCGGCCGAGACGCTCTCCCAGTCGGGCTTCTCGTCATGTGCGAACAGCGCATCCATCGAGATGTTTGCGTCGAGCACGCAATCGGCGAGCACCGTGACGCCGTTCGCGCGCCGCAGGTCGGAGAGCTCGCGGCGCACCTTGTCGAGCGACTCGCGCGCGACATCGGCGCGGCCCATGTCGAGCACGAGTTTCGTGCCGATGAGCTGCGCGGCGATATCCAGCATGGTCGCCGTGTAGCGCTCTCCATCGCGGAACGCGGCGGGGCGGCGCAGCGTCGAAACCTTGCCCCATGCCTCGCGCAGGCCCTCGAGTTCGAGCGCCGCAAGATCGATATTGCCGGTGCGCAGATAGCCGGACGCGACGCGGTGATGGCTCATCGCGGCTTCGACGGCGCGGTTGAAATCAGCGAGATCGTCCGCCCGGGCCGGCATCGCGAAGGCGGCCGCGAGGGCAGCCATGCAGGCGGCGCGCTTGAGCCAGCGGATGAAGCACTCCATATTCGCCAGCATAGCGGATCGCCCGCCCGCATGGCGACCGCCGGGAATTGGCGTTAACGCACGATGAAGCCGACGCGACGAGACCTGATTGCCGGAGGCGCGGCGCTGGCCGCGGGCCTCGCCGTTTCGCCGGCGCGCGCCGCCGCGGTGCTGACCGATGACGGTCTGTACCGCCAGCCGTGGTTCCTCGAGAGCTTTCTCGAACTGTCCGACGATCTCGACGCTGCCGCGACGGCCGGCAAGCGCTTTGCCGTGATGTGGGAGCTGCGCGGCTGTCCTTATTGCAAGGAAACGCATCTGGTCAATTTCGCCCGCCCCGAGATCGAAGACTACATCAAGGCGAATTTCGAGATCCTTCAGCTCAACATCGTGGGCGCGCGCAAGGTGAAGGATTTCGACGGCAGCGAAATCTCCGAGAAGGCGCTCGCCGCAAAATACGGCGTGCGCTTCACGCCGACGGTGCAGTTCTTCCCCGAGACGGCCGGCGGGCTCGCACAGCTTTCACCGGAGAAGCGCGAAGTCGCGCGCGCGCCGGGCTACCTCAAGCCGGACGATTTCCTCGCCCTGTTCCGTTTCGTGCGCGAGAAGGGCTACCAGACCAAGTCCTTCCACGACTATCTGCGCGGCGCGCGGAGCTAGCATCGTCAGCGCAGTCCGCTACTATGCCGGCGGCCCGGCAGAGCCGGTGACGATGGGCGGTGTGCTTGGCAATGCGGCTTCGGCAGGGACTGTTCTCGGCATTCGTCTTCCTGTGCCCCTTCGCCGTGCTGCTCGTGCTCTGGGCAGTGCTGGTTCCATATTTCGACGTCAATCCGCGGCTGTTTCCGACGCTCGGTTCGGTGGTTGCGGCCGGAATGGAGTCGATCCGCGACGGCTCGCTGCCCGCGCATATCGGCGCGAGCCTGCTGCGCGTGTTCGTCGGCACGGTGCTGGCGCTCGCGGTCGCGATCCCGCTCGGCGTACTCGATGGGCGTCAGCCCGGTCGTGTCCGCGTTTCTCACGCCGCTGTTTCGCTTCTTCTCGGTGCTCGCCGGCATCGCCTGGATCCCGATCGCGTCGCTCTGGTTCGGCTACGGCTTCGGCGCGATCACGTTCATCATCTTCAACGCGGTGTTCTTCATCGTCACCTACAACACGCTGCTCGGCGTCTCGACCATTCCGCTGCATGTGCGCAACGCGGCGGCTTCGCTCGGCGCCGGCCGCGCCGCGATGCTCACCGAAGTGCTGCTGCCCGGCGCGCTGCCGAACATCGTCACCGGCATCCGCACCGGGCTCGGCTTTGCCTGGCGCGGGCTGATCGCCGCCGAGATGATCGCGACCAATGTCGGGCTCGGCTACATGCTGTTCGTCGCGCGCGACTTCTACCGCACCGAGGTGATCGTGCTCGGCATGATCGTGATCGGCGTGCTGTGGCTGCTGCTCGACCGGCTGCTGCTCGCGCCGCTGGAGCGCGCGACGATCGAGCGCTGGGGCATGGTGCAGCGCGCATGACCGCCGTTCCTGAAAATCTGGAGCGCCTATGTGCGCCTCACCGCGCGCTGGCCCTCGATCGCCTCGATCGTGCCGTTCATTCCGCTGTTCGCCGCGTGGTGGATCGTCACCGCGCTGGAAGTGTTTCCGCGCGTGTTCCTGCCCGGCCCGCGCGAGGTGTGGCAGTCGTTCGTCTCGCTCACCTACAAGGGCATCCTGCCGGAGTATCTGCAGGACAGCATGGTGCGCCTCGCGGTCGGCGCCGCCTGGGGCATCGCGCTCGGCATTCCGCTCGGCATCCTGATCGGGATGAGCTCGCGCGCGCACACCGCGCTGTGGCCGCTGCTGCTGTTCTTCCAGGCCATCGGCGACATCGCCTGGCTGCCGATCCTGGTGATCTGGTTCGGCTACGGCCTCGTCACCATGACGGTCGTGATCGTCTACACGGTGATCTTCCCGGTCGTGCTCAATACCGTGCTGGGCGTGCGCTCGATCCCGGTCAACATGCATCGCGCGGCACTCAGCCTCGGCGCATCGCGCGCGCGCATCCTGTGGGAGGTCGTGCTGCCGGGCGCGCTGCCCAACATCGTCACCGGCCTGCGCAATGGGCTCGGCTACGGCTGGCGCGCGCTGATCGCCGCCGAGATCATCGTCGGCACCAGCGGCATCGGCTTCCTGATGTTCGATGCGCGCCGCGCCGGCTCGGTGGTGGAGATCCTGCTCGGCATGATCATCCTCGGCATTCTCTGGTACATCGTCGACAGCTGGATCCTGGCGCCGATCGAACGCGCAACCGGGCAGCGCTGGGGGCTTGTGGCGACGATGAAAAGCCTGACGATCAGGAATCTGTCGAAGACCTACTTCGACCTCTATGCGGCGACGCACGTCACCGCCGTGCACGACGTATCGCTCGAGGTCGGCGCCGGCGAATTCGTCTCCATCGTCGGCCCTTCGGGCTGCGGCAAGTCGACCATCCTCAACATGATCGCCGGCTTCATTCCGCTGACCGGCGGCGAAATCCTGCGTCGGCGGGAAGGCCGGTGAACGGCCCGGGGCCGGACCGCGGCGTGGTGTTCCAGTCGTTCGCGCTGTTTCCCTGGCGGACCGTGCTGGAGAACGTCGCCTTCGGGCCGAAGATGCGCGGCATCGGCAAGGCCGAGCGCGAGAAGATCGCGCACGAATACCTCGCGCTCGCCAAGCTCACCGAGGCGGCCGGCGCGCTATCCGAACGAACTCTCCGGCGGCATGCAGCAGCGCGTCGGCGTGATGCGCGCGCTCGCCAACGAGCCGGACGTGCTGCTGATGGACGAGCCGTTCGCCAGCGTCGACGCGCAGACCCGCATGACGTTGCAGGAGGAACTGACCCGCATCTGGCAGGAGAAGAAGCCGACCGTCATCTTCATCACCCACGACGTCGCCGAGGCGGTGTTTCTCGCCGACCGCGTCGTCGTGCTGTCGAAGGGGCGCGTGCTGGAGGAGATCGCGGTCGACCTGCCGCGCCCGCGATCGTGGGATGCGCTGCATGAGGACGAGCGGTTCAAGGCGCTCACCGCGCGCGTGCTGCAACTCGTGCGCTCGGCCTGACCATGTGGCGCGACGCGCTCGCCTCCCGCAAGACCCATGTGCTGCTCGCGGTCGCGGCCGCCTATCTGGCCTGGCAGGTGTGGCTCAGCGTCGCTGCGCCGGGGAAGATCGCGGGCTTCCCAACCGGCGTCGAACCGGTCAACATACTCGTGACGCTGGCGTTCCCGCCGGAACGTTTTCATGTCCAGCTCTTCCAGACCTACGGACGCGTGTCGGGAACACAAGACAATGCCGTTGAAGTTCGCAGAGTGAAACGCAGCGAGCTGACCGCGCTTGCCCGGCACTACTGGGTGAAGCGGATCGAGCCGTTGCCACCGGGAGGATAACAGGCCATGCGACGTCTATTGCTGTTGTGCGGATTGCTGCTGCTGCCCTCGCTCGCGGTGGCGCAGCCCCAGCCGATCAAGCTCAAGGTCGGCATGGTCGCGGCGATCGACATGCTGGCGCTGCCGATCGCGGTCGAGCGCGGCTTCTTCGAGAAGCAGGGCCTCGACGTGACGATCGCGCGGCCCTACGCCACCGGCGTCGATGCGCTGAATGCGCTGCAGGCCGGCGAGACCGACATGGTGCAGGCCGGCGTGCCGTCGATCGGCGCGATCCTGCGCGGCATGGATCTCGTGTTCTTCGGCAACTTCAGCGGCAACGCCACCAAGCTCGGCTCCGACGCGACGCTCGCGCTGATCGCCGGCAAGGATTCCGGCATCGTCAAGGGCGACCTGAAGAGCCTCAAGGGCAAGAAGATCGCCACCTCGTTCGGCACGATCAACCATCTCTACATCCTCGGCCTGCTCGAGAAGGCCGGCCTCGCGCCGACCGACGTCACGCTGGTCAACACGCCGCCGCCCGAGATGAACGTCGCGCTGCTTGCCAAGGGCGTCGATGCCTATGCGTGCTGGGATCCGGTGCCGGTGATCGGCATGAAGGACGTGCCGGGCGCGATCGAGGTGATCCGCGGCGGCGACGTCATCTCCTATCTCGGTTTCAACGTCGCGCTGCGTCCGTGGGTGGAGAAGAACGGCGAGACGATCGAGAAATTCCTCGCCGGCGTGTCGGAGGCGGATCAATGGATGCGCAAGAACCCGAAACAGGCGGCGGCGATCGGAACGCGCTGGATTCCCGGACTGAAGCTCGACGTCGCCGAGCAAGCGATGGAGTACAACATCCAGCAGGTGGATCGCCGCATCTCGGCGCATAACTACCGCGCGCTGTGGCGCGCGCAGGACACGCTGCAGCGCCTCGGCGTGCTCAAGTCGGTGTTCGACGTCAACAAGCACATCGAGCCCAAGCACATCCTCGCCGTGATGGCGAAGCACCCGGAGCTGTTCTCCGACCTGCCGCCGATCCCGGCCGAGGTTGCGGTCAAGCCGGGCTACGCGTTCAAGCCCTGAACTCTTGGAAGTGTCGTGAAGCGCGCCCGCCGGTGAACGGCGGCGCGCTTTCGCTTCGGTAGACGAAACTGCTGCAGGCACCGCCAGCACAGTACCGGCCGGGCCCTCGTTCCCGATTGCCGCACCCGGCTTCCGTCCGCAACGTCCGCGCGATACACTTCGCCGACAACAAGCGCGCAGTCATTGCGCCAGGCAAAAAACCCGGGGAGGGATGCGGATGGCCACCATCATCACGCGACGCGACGGTTTGCGTCTGGCGGCGGGCGCGGCGGCGGCCGCCACGCTCAGCGGGCAGGCGAGCGCGCAAATCCCGCGCGCCGACGTCGCCGCACCGAAGCTGACACCGGAGAACGGCGCCACCCTGCGCGTGCTGCGGCCGGCGCGTTTCGTCGAGCCGGACGAGACGATCTTCCGCGCCAACACCGCCAAGTTCCAGCAGGCCACGGGAATCGAGACGCGCGTCGACTTCGTCGGCTGGGAGGACATCCGCCAGCAGACGGCGGTGGCGTCGAATACCGGCACCGGGCCGGACGTCGTGCTCGGCTGGGCCGAGGATCCGCACGTCTATGCCGACAAGGTGATCGAGCTGTCCGACCTCGCCGAGTATCTCGGCAAGCGCTACGGCGGCTGGAGCTTTCTCGGCGAGAAATACGGCAAGCGCGAGAAGACCAACAACTGGATCGGCATTCCTTTCGGCGGCAGCACCGGCCCGATTGTCTATCGCCGTTCCGCCGTGAAGGAGGCGGGCTTCGACAAGATTCCGAACGATCACGCCGGATTCCTGAGGCTTTGCCAGGCGCTGAAGAAGAACAACAAGCCGGCCGGCTTCGCGCTCGGCAACGCGGTCGGCGACGGCAATGCCTTCGCGCGCTGGCTCACCTGGTCGCACGGCGGCTTTCTGGTCGACGAGGCCGGCAAGGTCGCGATCAACAGCAAGGAGACGATCGCGGCGCTGCACTATCTCAAGGAGCTCTACCCGACCTTCGTCGGCGGCACCTTGAGCTGGGGCGACCCGAGCAACAACCGCGCCTATGCGTCGAGCGACTGCTGGCTCACCGCGAACGGCGTCTCGCTCTACTTCGCGCTGAAGAACGATCCGGCGCAGCGCGCCATCGCCGAGGACACCGACCACCAGGCGCTGCCGTTCGGCCTCGCCGGCAAGGCGCCGCAGACCTCGCTGATCCTCAACGCCATGGTGTTCCGGCACTCGAAGTACCCGAACGCCGCAAAATCCTACCTGCAGTTCATGATGGAGGCCGAGCAGTACGATCCGTGGCTGACCGGCTGCCTCGGCTACTGGTCGCATACGCTGCGCGCCTACGGCAAGAGCGCGGTGTGGGACAGCGATCCCAAGCTCGAAGTGTACCGCAACGGCACCGATAACCAGTTCTGGTCCGGCTACAAGGGCCCGATCTCGCATGCGGCCGGCGCGGTCGCTGCCGAATACGTCGAGGTGCAGATGTGCTCGCAGGTCGCCTCCGGCGAGGCGACGCCGGAGCAGGCCGCGCGTGAAGCCGAGCGGCGCGTGCGCCGGCACTATCGCTGAACGCCGCGTCATGCGGTCGAACCCGATGTCCGGCCGCAGCTTCATTCACGAGGGGCGATGACCGCCACCGTCGACGTCACCGACTGGGCACGCCGGACGCCGGAGCAGTCCTGGCTGGTGCGGCTGTTCGACTACAAGCCGTTCCTCGTCTTCGTCTGCCTGCTGCCGGCGGTCGGGCTGCTCACCGTGTTCCTGACCTATCCGCTGGGACTCGGCATCTGGCTCGCCTTTACCGACACGACGATCGGACGCGACGGACGCTGGGTGGGGCTGGAAAACTTCGAGTACCTGATGGAGGACCGCATCTTCTGGCAGGCGGTGTTCTACAGCGTGTTCTACACCTCGGTCGCGACCGTGCTGAAATTCGGGCTCGGGCTGTGGCTCGCGCTGCTGCTCAACAACCACCTGCCGTTCAAGTCCATCCTGCGCGCCATCATCCTGATGCCCTGGATCGTGCCGACGGTGCTTTCCGCGATCGCGTTCTGGTGGCTCTACGACCCGCAGTTCTCGATCATCTCTTACGTCCTGGTCGACGCGCTCGGCGTGCGCGACACATACATCGACTTCCTCGGCTCGGCCTGGCCGGCGCGCTGGTCGCTGATCGCCGCCAATGTCTGGCGCGGCATCCCGTTCGTGGCGATCTCGCTGCTCGCCGGCCTGCAGACCATCTCGCCCTCGCTCTACGAGGCGGCGCTGATCGACGGCGCGAGCGGCTGGCAGCGCTTCCGCTTCATCACGTTTCCCTTGCTGCTGCCGATCCTCGCGATCGTGATGACGTTCTCGATCATCTTCACCTTCACGGATTTCCAGCTGGTCTATGCCATCACGCGCGGCGGCCCGGCGAACGCGACCCACCTGATGGCGACGCTCGCGTTCCAGCGCGGCATTCCGGCCGGCAATCTCGGGGAGGGGGCCGCCATCGCGGTCTCGATGATCCCGTTCCTGGTGGTCGCGACGCTGTTTTCCTACTTCGCGCTCGCGCGGCGCAAATGGCAGCAGGGTGAGGCGAATGACTGACGCCGCCCAGCCGGTTCAACCGCGCAGCGCCGCGACCGTCGTGCCGGAGGCGATGACCTGGGACAGCAGCGCGCGGCGCGTGGTGTTCATCTACGTGCCGCTCGCCTGCTTCGTCTTCATCCTGCTGTTCCCGTTCTACTGGATGGTGGTCACCACCTTCAAACCGAACGCCGAGCTTTACGACTACAAGAACCACAACCCGTTCTGGATCGTGCAGCCGACGCTCGATCACATCCGCCGGCTCCTGTTCCAGACCGACTATCCGCGCTGGCTGCTGACCACGATGATGGTCGCGATCGGCGCGACCACGCTGTCGCTGTTCGCCAGCGTGCTCGCCGCCTACGCGATCCAGCGCCTGCGCTTCCGCGGCAGCGAATATGTCGGGCTTGCGATCTATCTCGGCTACCTGGTGCCGCCCTCGATCCTGTTCATTCCGCTCGCCACCACGGTGTTCAAGCTCGGCCTGTTCGATACGCCACTCGCGCTGATCCTGGTCTACCCGACCTTCCTGGTGCCGTTCTGCACCTGGCTGCTGATCGGCTATTTCAAGTCGATCCCCTACGAGCTGGAGGAATGCGCGCTGATCGACGGCGCGACGCGGCTGCAGATCCTGCGCCAGGTAACGCTGCCGCTCGCGGTGCCCGGCCTGATCAGCGCCGGGATCTTCTCGTTCACGCTGTCGTGGAACGAGTTCATCTACGCGCTCGCGTTCATCCAGAGCAGCGAGAAGAAGACCGTGCCGGTCGCGATCCTGACCGAACTGGTCTCCGGCGACGTCTACCAGTGGGGCGCGCTGATGGCAGGCTCGCTGCTCGGCTCGCTCCCGGTCGCGATCTTCTATTCGTTCTTCGTGGATTATTACGTGTCGTCGCTCTCGGGAGCGGTGAAGGAGTAGTGCAGCCGCTCATCCCGCGCCGCGCTCGCGCGCGGCTCCTCACCATGCGGCCCAGCGCTACTGCCCCGTGTTCACCGGACTTTCCCGGCTCATCAGCAGCGCAACCGCATCCTTGATCTGCTCGATGGTCAGCACCTTGTTCGCGCCGAAGCGCGGCATGGTGGAGCAGGGGAACGCGGCGTGCGAGTTGTAGATCTTCTCGTAGGCGGCCTTCACGGCCTCCGGCTTGAACTCGCGCAGCTTGCCGTATTCCGACAGCGACGGCCCGAGCGTGCCGTAGCTCACTTCCTTTTTCGTGAGCTGATGGCAGGCGTAGCAGTTGCCGCCGTTCGCCTGCCGCGCCGGATAGTCGGTGAAGCGCAGGCCGTAGCCGGATTGCGCCAGCGCCTCGCCCTTCTTCCAGTCGCCGATGAAATTGTTGTCGGGCGGATAGACGATGGTGGCGAGCTCGCGCTTCTGGATCGCGTCGGCGACCTCTTTCGGCGGGCTGTTTCGCGCTGACCGAGCACTGCTGCATCGTGTCGTCGCCGGTGAGCCGCGGCGCCCAGTCGGCCGGCGCGGTCGGGAAGCCGGCCTTGATCGCGGCATCGGCGGTGGCGGACTGCTGCGCGGCGGCGGGCGCGCTGCAGAGCGCGAGAGCGAAGATGGCGATGAGACCTCGCATGGCGTGCCTCCTCAGCGCTTGAGGCCGGGTGCGGCGATTTCGCCGCCGTCCGCCTGCTGGGTGAGGAACGCGATCAGCGCGACGCTCGCCTCCGAGCCCAGCTGCAGCTCGGGCATGCGCATCTGCCAGTAGCAGTCATACAGCCGGTGCTGCATCGTCATCACATGCGTGGATGACACGCGATAGGCCGGCCACTCGCCGATCACCTTGCTCGCCTCTTTCTTCTCCGCGAGATAGGGCAGGCCCTGCAGGCGGATGCGCAGGCCGGAATTGGCGTGGCAGGTCGCGCAGGCGAAATCGAACGGGCCGGAGCGGCGGTAGAACAGGTTCTCGCCGAGCGCCGCGGCTCCTTTCTCCTTGGCATGGGCGATCGGCGCGGCGAACTTCTGTCCCGCGGATTTGCTCGCCACATAGGTCGCCATCGCGCCAAGGTCCTTCACCGGCTGGCCGCCGCCCGGATGCGGGCGCTTCACGTAGTCGGCCGCGCTGATGCCCTGCAGCTTCTCCATGCACCACAACAGCCGCGTCTCGACGTCCATCACGCGGTCGGCGTCGGCGAAGTAGCGCGGCAGCTCGGCGAACGCGCCGTCGAGCTTGCCCGGGCCCTTGCCGAGGTCGCACTGTTCCATGGTGGCCTTCTTCGGGCCAGCCGGCGTGGTCCACAGCGCCTCGCCGCGGTCGACATCGAGGAAGCCCGGATTGCTCCACGGGTCTTCCTTCAGCATCGCGCGGTATTTCTCGATCGCCTTTTCGGTCTCGGCGTCCTGCGCGACCGCGCGCGGAGCGAGCGCGAGCGCGGCGACCACCAGCAAAATCAGAAATCTCACTTGCGTCTCCCAGCCTCGTCCTGATGCTTGCAGCCGCATCGCCCCTGCGGCTTTGCGTTTGTTGCATTGTCCGCCGCCAGCGTCTAGACAATCGGAAAATTACGACTACGTGACGGGATGAATCGGCACGGTCGCAACAGGATTGTCCTGCGCAAAGCCCCTAATTCGCAAGGACATTCTGCTGCGGCCATTCGGGGCAGGAGCTTTTCATGAACGGACTGAGCCGGCGGCAGGTTTTGGCCGGAAGCGCGGGCGCTCTCGCCATCGCGGCGCTCGGCGTCGGGCCCGCGCAAGCCGCGAACAACGCGCAGGACCTGATCAAGGCGTTCACCGGCGGCAAGACGGCCACGGAAGCGAAGGTGAAGCTCGACCTTCCCGAGATCGCCGAGAACGGCAACACCGTGCCGATGACCGTCACGGTCGAGAGCCCGATGACCGAGGCCTCGCACGTCACCGAAGTGCTGGTGCTCGCCGACGGCAACCCGAACGCCGGCGTGGCGACCTTCCATTTCTCGCCCGCGAGCGGCGTCGCGGAAGCCAACACGCGCATCCGCCTCGCCACGACGCAGAACATCATCGCGGTCGCGAAAATGAATGACGGCTCGTTCGTGATGGCGAGCAAACAGGTGAAGGTCACGATCGGCGGCTGCGGCGGCTGATCGGCGTCACCGGAAGAACACGGGAGAGAGACATGGCCACCGCCGTCAAGCCGCGCATCAAGCTCGACAAGAAGGAAGCCAAGAAGGGCGACATCGTCGAGGTGAAGGCGCTGGTGGCGCACATCATGGAGACGGGCCAGCGCAAGGATGCGCAGGGCAACACCATCCCGCGCAAGATCCTCAAGAAGTTCGCCTGCACGGTCGCCGGCAAGCAGGTGTTCGCCGCGGATTTCGAGCCGGCGGTGTCGGCGAACCCCTACATCCAGTTCAAGTTCAAGGCGGCCGAGTCCGGCCCGGTGGTGTTGACCTGGACCGACGACGACGGCTCGACGATCGTGGGCGAAGAGTCGATCACCGTCACGTAACGCGCGCGCGTGCTCTCCCGCCGCGAACTGCTCCAGGTCGCCGCCGCCACGGCGGCGATCCCCGGCATCTCGCGGCGCGCGTTCGCGCAGCAGCGGCTGACGCAGGCCGAGCTGCTGGCCTTCGAGCCGCTCGGCAACGTCACCTTGCTGCACGTGACCGACGTGCACGGCCAGCTGATGCCGGTGCATTTCCGCGAGCCCTCGGCCAACATCGGCGTCGGCGAGGCGAAAGGACAGCCGCCGCATATCTCGGGCAAGGATTTCCTCACGCGCTTCGGCATTCCGGAGAGGTCGGCGGCGGCCTATGCGCTGACGTCGGAGGATTTCACGGCGCTCGCGCAAAGCTACGGCCGCATCGGCGGGCTCGACCGGCTCGCCACCGCCGTGAAGGCGATGCGGGCCGAGCGCGGCGACGACAACGTGCTGCTGCTCGACGGCGGCGACACCTGGCAGGGCTCGCTCGGCGCGAACCGCACGAGAGGCCAGGACATGGCCGACTGCTTCAAGCTGTTGAAGCCCGACGCGATGACCGGCCACTGGGAATTCACCTACGGCACCGACCGGGTGAAGGAGCTCGCCGACGGCCTCGGCTTTGCGTTCCTGGCGCAGAACATCCGCGACACCGAATGGCAGGAGCCGGTGTTCGACGCCTACAGGCTGTTCGAGAAGGGCGGCGTGAAGATCGCCGTCATCGGCCAGGCCTTCCCCTATACGCCGGTCGCCAATCCGCGCTGGATGATCCCGACCTGGAGCTTCGGCATCCGCGAGGACGACCTGCGCGCCAACGTCGAGAAGGCGCGGCGCGAGGGCGCGCAACTCGTCGTGCTGCTCTCGCATAACGGCTTCGATGTCGACCGCAAGCTCGCCGCGCGTGTCTCCGGCATCGACGTGATCCTGACCGGCCACACCCACGATGCGCTGCCCGAGGCGGTGCGGGTCGGCAAGACCTTGCTGATCGCATCGGGCAGCCACGGCAAATTCCTGTCGCGGCTCGACCTCGACGTGCAGGGCGGCGAGGTGAGGGATTTTCGCTATCGGCTGATCCCGCTGTTCGCCGACGCCATCGCGCCCGACGCCGAGATGGCGGCGGCGATCGCGAAGGCGCGCGCGCCGTTCGCCGCGGAGCTTGCGCGCGAGGTCGGGCATCAGCGAGTCGCTGCTCTATCGGCGCGGCAATTTCGCCGGCACGTTCGACGACCTCATCTGCGCCGCGATCATGCAGGAGCGCGACGCCGAGATCGCGCTCTCGCCCGGCTTCCGCTGGGGGACGAGCGTGCTGCCGGGTGCGCCGATCACGGTCGAGGACATCCACAACGCGACCGCGATCACCTATCCGCAGGTCTATCGCATGAGCATGACCGGCGCGCGGCTGAAGGAGATCCTCGAAGACGTCGCCGACAATCTGTTCAACCCCGATCCGTACTACCAGCAGGGCGGCGACATGGTCCGCTGCGGCGGGCTCGGCTACACGATCGACATCGGCAAGCCGATGGGCAGCCGCATCTCGGGCTTGACGCATTTGAAATCCGGCCAGCCGATCGACGCCGCGCGCGACTACACGGTCACCGGCTGGGCCAGCGTGAACGAAGGGACCGAAGGTCCGCCGGTGTGGGAGTTGGTGGAGCGATACGTCGCGGCGAAAAAGAGCGTGATGGTCGAGCCGAATACGTCCGTGAAGGTGGTCGGCGGTTAGCCCTCACGCCGCCGCCGGTCCGGATGGGCGCGCAGATCCGCAACCGCCGTCTCACTCCGCCAGCTCGCGCATGACCTTGATGAGGTCCGACTTGCCCTCGAAGCCGATGCCGGGCAGCTCGGGCATGACGATGTGGCCGTCCTCGACGCGCACGCCGTCGGGGAAGCCGCCATAGGGCTGGAACAGGTCCGGATAGCTCTCGTTGCCGCCGAGCCCGAGGCCGGCCGCGATGTTGAGCGACATCTGGTGACCGCCGTGCGGGATGCAGCGCGACGGCGACCAGCCGAACTGGTGCAGCACGTCGAGCGTGCGCAGGTATTCGACGAGTCCGTAGGACAGCGCGCAGTCGAACTGCAGACAGTCGCGGTCGGGCCGCATGCCGCCGTAGCGCAGGAGGTTGCGCGCATCCTGGTGCGAGAACAGGTTCTCGCCGGTCGCCATCGGGCCGGGATAGAACTCGGACAGCGCCGCCTGCAGCGCATAGTCGAGCGGATCGCCGACCTCCTCGTACCAGAACAGCGGGTAGTGGCGCAGCATCTTGGCGTAGGCGATGGCGGTCTCGAGATCGAAGCGGCCGTTGGCGTCGACCGCGAGCTGCGCCTGGCGAGCCGATCTCGGCCAGCACCGCCTCGATGCGGCGCTGATCTTCGCCGATCGACGCGCCGCCGATCTTCATCTTCACCACGTTGTAGCCGCGGTCGAGGTAGCCGCGCATCTCGGCGCGCAGCGCGCTGTCGTCCTTGCCCGGATAGTAGTAGCCGCCGGCCGCATAGACGAAGACCCTCGGGTTGGCCTCGCGGCCCTTGCGCTCGGCCAGCATGCGGAACAGCGGCTTGCCGGCGATCTTGGCGGTCGCGTCCCAGATCGCCATGTCGAGGGTGCCGACCGCCACCGAGCGCTCGCCGTGCCCGCCGGGCTTCTCGTTGGTCATCATCGCGGCCCAGATCTTGTGCGGATCGAGGTTGTCGCCGGCCTCGTCGAGCAGGCTCTCGGGTCGGCCTCCAGGATGCGGTCGCGGAACGCTCGCGGATCAGGCCGCCCTGGCCGTAGCGGCCGTTCGAGTTGAAGCCGTAGCCGACGACCCGGCGCCCGTCGCGCACCACGTCGGTGACGACCGCCACCAGGCTCGCGGTCATCTTCGAGAAGTCGATATAGGCGTTGCGGATCGGGGACGCGATCGGCTTGGTGATCTCGCAGACATCGACGATGCGCATGGTCGCTTCCCCTCAAGCTGCGTCAGCCGCGGCAGTCCTGCTGGTACAACGTCGCCGCATCACATGCCAATTCTGGAAGATTTTTCCAGATTTCACGCGCTTTGTAGAACGCCGCTTTGCCTCGTGCGCGGCGCCGCTACACTGGCAAATCCATCCGACTCCACGGACACCGCATGAGCGACGAGCCTCACACGTCCCGCCGCCGCTTCCTCGCCGGCGCCGCGACCTTGAGCGGCGCCGCGCTGACCGGCTCCGCGCTTGCCGGCAATCCGAAGAACCTGCCGCCGAACGTGCCGGACTGGACGCGCCTGCTCGGCGACGGCGTCGCGGTGCGGCCCTACGGCAAGCCCTCGAAGCACGAGGCGCATGTCATCCGCCGCGACGTGCAGTGGCTCACCGCGAGCCGGGAAGTCCTCGGTCAGCTTCACGCCGCTGCATGAGCTCGACGGCATCATCACGCCGAACGGGCTGTGCTTCGAGCGCCATCACGGCGGCATCGCGGAGATCGACCCGGAGGACTATCGGCTGATCATCCACGGCCTGGTCGACAAGCCGCTGATCTTCACGCTCGCCGACCTGAAGCGCTTCCCGCGCGTGAACCGCATCCATTTCCTCGAATGCGCGGCCAACTCCGGCATGGAGTGGCGCGGCGCGCAGCTCAACGGCTGCCAGTACACCCACGGCATGGTGCATTGCGTCGAATACACCGGCGTGCCGCTGCGCGTGCTGCTCGCCGAGGCGGGCGTGAAGCCGAACGCGAAATGGCTGCTCGCCGAGGGCGCGGACAGCGCCGCGATGACGCGCTCGATCCCGCTTGCGAAAGCGCTCGACGATTGCCTCGTCGCCTAGCGGATGAACGGCGAGATGCTGCGCCCCGAGCAGGGCTATCCGGCGCGGCTCGTGGTGCCGGGCTGGGAAGGCAATGTCTGGGTCAAATGGCTGCGGCGCCTGAAGCTCGGCGACGAGCCGTGGTTCGCCCGCGAGGAGACCTCGAAATACACCGACCTGATGGAGAGCGGCAAGGCGCGCCAGTTCACCTTCGTGATGGACGCGAAGTCGGTGATCACCTCGCCGTCGCCGCAGGCGCCGCTGCGCCAGAAGGGCTTCACGGTGATCTCGGGGCTCGCCTGGTCCGGGCGCGGCAAGATCGCGCGCGTCGATGTCTCGGTCGACGGCGGCAGGAACTGGCGCGAGGCGAAGATCGCGAGCCTGCAGCTCGACAAGGCCTGCGTGCGTTTCTACGCCGAGACCGAATGGACCGGAGCCGAGATGCTGCTGCAGTCGCGCGCGATCGACGAGACCGGCTACGTGCAGCCGACCAAGACCGAGCTGCGCAAGGTGCGCGGCGTCAACTCGATCTATCACAACAACGGCATCCAGACCTGGCTGGTGAAGGCCGATGGCGAGGTCGAGAATGTCGAAGTGTCGTAGCTCAATCCTCATGATGAGGAGCGCTGCCGAAGGCAGCGCGTCTCGAAGCATGGCTGCAAGCGCGGAAGGTGGTCCATCCTTCGAGATGCGCGCTGCGCGCGCTCCTCAGGATGAGGTTTGGAGTTGGTTCGCAGCGATCGCCACCGCGGTGTTCATGCTCACCGCATCAAATGCCCACGCCGCCGACCGCAAGCTCGACATCGGCCGCGTCGCGACGCCGGCCGAGATCGCCGGCTGGGACATCGACGTGCGGCCGGACGGGCAGGGGCTGCCGCCCGGCTCCGGCGCGGTGAAGGCCGGCGAAGAGGTCTACATGGCCAAATGCGCCGCCTGCCACGGCGAGTTCGGCGAGAGCGCCGGGCGCTGGCCGCAGGTCGCGGGCGGCGCGGGCTCGCTCAAGTCCGACGATCCGGTGAAGACGGTCGGCTCGTATTTCGCGCATCTCTCGACCGTGTTCGACTATGTGCGCCATGCGATGCCGTTCGGCGACGCGCAGTCGCTCACCAATGACGAGCTTTATGCCGTCGTCGCCTACATGCTGTTCCTCAACGACATCGTGGACGAGAAATTCGTGCTGTCGCGCGAGACCTTCGGCAGCGTGAAGATGCCGAACGCCGGCGGCTTCTACGACGACGACCGCGAGACTGCCGAGAAGACGTTCTGGAATCCGCAACCCTGCATGACCAACTGCAAGCCTGAGGCGAAGATCACCGGCCGTGCGCGCGTGATCGACGTGACGCCGGACGACAAGGCGCGTTCCCGGGCGGATTAGTCTGGCGCACCGTCCCTCGCCGTCACCCGGAGGCGCCCGCGCCGGCTCAAGTGGCCGGCGTCGCACCTGACGGCGTGAGAGTTGATTGCGCGTTGACCGCGCAGCGCGGTTCAATACAGTCCTGCCGGCAAATGGCCGGAACAATGATCACATGAACAAGCTGTCTCTCTCCGTCGCGGTGCGCGACTACGACCGCACCCGTCCGCTCACCGACGGCACCGTGCAGATCGACGGCGTCGATCCGGTGTTCATGGCGCTCGATCCGGAGGAGATCTTCTTTCGCGCGTTCCGCCATGCCGAGTTCGACATCTGCGAGCTGTCGTTGTCGAGCTCGACGGTGAAGACCGCGCAGCGCGACTTCGCCTATGTGGGCGTGCCGGCCTTCGTGTCGCGCGCCTTTCGCCACACCTCGATCTATGTGCGCACCGACCGGGTGAAGAGGCCCGAGGACCTCAAGGGCCGCAAGGTCGGCGTCGCCGAGTATCAATTGACGGCGAACGTGTGGGCGCGTGCGATCCTGGAGGACGAATACGGCGTGATGCCCTCCGACATCCACTGGATCAGGGGCGGCCTGGAGGAGGCGGGACGGGTCGAGAAGATCGCAATCACGCTGCCCGCCGACGTGAAACTCGAGCCGGCGCCGGAAGGCAAGACGCTCAACGCCATGCTGGAGGCGGGCGAGATCGATGCCTTCATCGGGCCGCGCACGCCGTCATGCTTCGAGCGAGGCGCGCCGAACATCGGCTGGCTCTGGCCCGATCCGATGGCGGCGGCGAAGGACTATTTCCGCAAGACCGGCATCTTCCCGATCATGCACATGATCGGCGTGCGGCGCACGATCGTGATGCAGCATCCGTGGCTGCCCGGCCGCGGTGCTCAAGGCGTTCACGCAATCGAAGGCGATCTGCCTGGCGCGGCTGGAAGAGACATCCGCCAGCAAGGTCACGCTGCCGTTCATGGAAGAGCAGGTGAAGGCCGCGCGTGACCTGATGGGTGCGGACTTCTGGCCCTACGGCATTCCGGCCAACCGCAAGCAGCTCGAGTATTTTCTCGCGCAGCACCACAGGCAGGGACTTTCGTCGCGGCCGGTCGCGGTCGAGGAGCTGTTCCACCCGACGACGTTCGAGGCTTACAAGCTCTAAACGTGGATGTGTAGGGTGGGCTTAGCTTGCGGCGCGATAGCGGAGCGAGCGAGCCCGCGCAGGCAGTTGGTGGGCACGGCGCATTCCGCGCCTTTGCCCACCCTACGATTTGGGCGCCCTCAGCTTCACGTGAATATTCTTCTCCTGCGTGAAGGCGAGCATCTCCTCGAAGCATTCCTCGCGCCCGATGCCGGACTGCTTCACGCCGCCGAACGGCACGCCGAGGAAGTGCTTGCCGACCTCGTTGATCCACACGAAGCCGGCCTCGACCGTCGCGGCGGTGCGGTGCGCGGTGGAGATGTCGTTGGTCCAGATCGAGCAGGTGAGGCCGTACTCGACCATGTTCACCTCCTCGAGCATCTTCGCCTCGTCCGACCATTTCAGGATGCCGAGCACCGGGCCGAAGATCTCCTCGCGCGCGATCCGCATCGTCATGTCGACGTCGGCGAACACGGTCGGCTCGACGTAGAAGCCGTTCGCAAGCTTCGGATCGTTCGGCGGACCGCCGCCTGCGATCAGCCGTGCGCCTTCCTGCTTGGCTGACGCGATGTAGCTCAGAACGCGGTCGAGCTGCACCTTGGAGACGATCGCACCCATCGTGGTGGCGGGATCGGTCGGGATGCCCGGCTTGAAGTGGGTGATGCGCGCCTTCACCCGGGTGAGCACCGCATCGTAGATCGATTCATGAATGAAGGCGCGGCTGGTCGAGCCGCAAGACTGCCCGCACCAGGTGAAGTTCATGCCGCCGATCACCGCGCCCGCGACCTCGTCCGGATCGGCGTCTCCGTACGCGATCAGCGCATTCTTGCCGCCGAGCTCGAGCATCACCGGCTTCACGGTATCGGCGGCTGCGCGCATCACGGCGCGCCCGGTCGGCACGCTGCCGACCAGCGCCACCATCGCGACGTCCTTGTGGCCGGCGAGCGCCGCGCCGCACTCCTTGCCGCCGGGGACAACGTTAAAGACGCCGGGCGGCAAAATGCCGTCGATCAGCTCGGCAAGCCGCAGCGAAGAGAGCGGCGACTGCTCCGGCGGCTTCACCACCACGGTGTTGCCGGCCGCGAGCGGGGCTGCGGACTTGCCCATGCAGAACATGAACGGATGATTGAACGGGATGATGCGGCCGATCACGCCGCGCGGCTCGCGCACCGAGAAGTTGACCACGCCGGGTCCCATCGGCACCGACGAGCCTTTCATTTCGGTGACCAAGCCGGCAAAGAACTCGGTCTGCGCCGCCGCCACCATCGCGTCGCTGACCATTTCGGCGACCGGATTGCCGCAGTCGGCCGCATCGATCATCGCGAGTTCCTGCGCGTGCTTGCGCAGCACCTCGGCGATGCGGCGGAGCATCTTCGCGCGTTCGAGCGGCAGCACGTGGCGCCACTCCTTGAAGGCGGCCTTCGCCGCCGCGACCGCCGCATCGACGTCGGCCGCGCCCGCATCGGCAACCTTGCCCAGGCTCTCGCCCGTGCCGGGATTGATCGTGTCGGCCTCGCGGCCCGACTTCGGCGCATGCCACGCGCCGCCGTAGTAGCAGCCGCGATGCTCGGGCAGCGTCAGCGGCGCGGTGATGATGACGGGCGCGTTCATGAGACCTCCTTTGGTCATTCCGGGGCCGAGCGAAGCGAGGAGCCCGGAATCCATACACTCGATCTTGCGGGCTCAGGCATTAGCAGCGCGACACAGCTCGCTTCGTGGTTATGGATTCCGGGCTCCGGCCTGCAGCCGGCCCCGGAATGACGTGGTTACTTCTGTATCTGTATCAGCTCAGCCAACTGCGCTGCCGTCAGCGGTTCCGCAATGAATTTCAGCGACACGGCCTCGGGCATCAGCGTATCCAATCCCTTGATCTCGTCCGGCCAGACCAGCGACTTCGGGAAGAAGTCGTCGCGCACGCGCCTGGCCAGCAGCTCGGAGATGCCGACGAACTCGGCGTAGTCTTTGATCACTTGGCGGTTGTCCGAATACATGTAGTCGATGGCTTCACGATAGGCCCGCATGAAACGGACGATCACGTCCTTGCGCCTGGCCAGTGCATCGGCGTTGGCGACAACCACGCGGATGGTCTGGCCCCTGACGATCGGGGCGTCGGTCGCCTTCGCCACCACGCGGATCTTGCCGTCTTCGATCTCCTTCAGGCCGAATGGCGGCGAAGCCCAGCCGACGTCGACCTGATCGGTCATCACGGCGGTCAACGTGGAGGAGGGATTGCCGGTCGGCGTCGGCTTTGCCTTCAGGTCGAACTCCTTGATGAAGGCGAGCACGATCGAGTTGGTCGAGGAGCCGCGGGTCGAGAACGCGATCGTCTTGTCGGCGGTGTCCTTCAGCGTTCTGATCGGCGAGGAGGCCTTGGCGTACCAGTAGTCGGCCGCGCCGGTCGCCTGCGCGCCGATGATGCGCACTGGCGCACCCTTCGCGTAGGCCGCCATCGCGCCGAGCGTGCCGACGGCGAAACCGAGATCGACGCTGCCCGAGATCACGGGCTGCAGCGTCTCGCCGCTGCCCGAGGTGTAGACCGTCTCCACCTCGATGTTGTGCCTGGCGAAGATGCCGGCCTTGGTGCCGAGATGGACGATCGCGGTATCCCAGTTGCCCTTCTGGCCGAGCGTCGCCTTGAGCTGGTCGGCCGACCAGGCGGGCGTGGCGAGTGTGCACGCGAGCGCAAGGACCGCGAGGCGTTTCATAGCGTTCTCCTTCAGCGCCGTATGGCGCCTGCGCCCCCGAGCCGTCCGATCAGCGCGTTGACGCCGATCGAGAGCACGAACAACACGATCAGCAGCGCATACATGCGCGGCATGTTGAAGGTCGAATAGGCGTTGATGATCAGGAAGCCTAGCCCGCGGTTCGAAAGCTTGGTCTCGGCCAGCAGCGTGCCGATGATCGCGACGCCGAGGCCGAGGCGCACGCCGTTGAGGATCGGCAGCCGCATCGCGGGGAGATAGATCTTGGTCACCATCTGGGAGGTCGAAGCGCGGAAGCTGCGCCCGACGCGGATCAGGACCTTGTCGATGCCGCGCATGCCGGCCGCCGCCGAGAGCGCCACCGGGAAGAAGCAGGAGAGCACGCCCATCGCGACCTTCGAGCCGGGCCCGACCCCGAACCACATGATCATGACGGGGAAAAAGATGATCTTCGGCGTCGGCCCCAGGTAGTAGAGGAAAGCTTCGAACGAACGGCTGAGCAGCGGATTGGCGCCGAGCGCGATGCCGACCGCAAGCCCGGCAAACCCGCCGATCAGCAGCGCGCTGCCGATCTCGCCGGCGGTCACGCCGAGATGCCGGTAGTAGGTCGGGTCGGCGAGCAGCTCGACCAGGGCGTGGCCGATGACCAGCAGCGACGGCACGACGTCGCGGAACAGCAGGCCGGACGCGGCGGTCGCCTCCCACGTCAGCAAAATGGCGGCGATGATGGCGACGCGCACCAGCGTCACCGGGCTCACGGCGGGCGCCGCGGGCGTGGTCAGTCGACCGGTCTCAGCCATCGCTCGATCCGATCGGTGAGGAAGAAGAACACGACGCTGACCAGCACGACGAAGCAGATCGCCGCATAGGTGCCGGGGAGATCGTAGCGCTCCGCGAGGTCGTTGATGAGCTGGCCGAGCCCGCCGAAATTGATCAGGAACTCGACGCCGACAATATTGATCAGCGCAAAGATCATCCCCAGCCGCAGGCCGACGAAGATCGTCGGCAACGCGGCAGGAAAGTAGATCTTCCAGAACAGTTGCGTCTGCGAGAGCTTGAAGCTGCGGCCGACATCGATCAGCACGCGCCGCGTGCCGGCGAGTCCCTCGATGGTCTTCAGGATCACGGCCGGCAGACCGGCAACAAATCCCATCATGATGATGGTGCGCTCGCTGCGTCCGAAGATCACCAGAAACAGCGGATACATCAGCACGGTCGGCGCCGACGCCATCGCGGCGACCCAGGTCTCGGTCGCGTCGCGCAACAGCTTCACGCGGTGCAGCAGCACGCCAATGGAGACGCCGACCACGGCGAGCAGCAGCGTCGCCCACAGCGACTCGCGCGCGGTGACGAGGAAGCGGTGCGGAATGTCCTCTTCGAGGATCACGCGTTCGAACGCGCCCGCGATCTGCGAGGGCATCGGCACGATGAAGCGGTTGATCACGCCGGCGCGGATCAGGACTTCGAAGGCCGCGATCGACAGCAGGAGCGTGCCGACGCCGAGCGCGAACGGCAGCAGCGCGCGTTGTGCCCGGGCGATCACGCGCCGCCTCCGCGATGCGCCTCGTCGTCGCGCATGCCGCGGCTGGCCTCCTCGCGCAGGTCGCCCCAGATCTGCGCCACGTATCGGCCGAACGCGTCGCTCGAGACGATTTCCGAGGAGCGCGGGCGCGGCAGCTCGATCGGCACCATGCGCTTGAGCCTGCCGGGCCGGTAAGTCATCACCAGCACGCGGTCGGCGAGCTGCACCGCCTCGGTGATGTTGTGGGTGATCAGCAGGCAGGTCTGCTTCAGCTCGTGCTGGATCTGCAGCACCTTGTCGCCGAGCAGCAGCCGCGTCTGCTCGTCGAGCGCGCCGAACGGCTCGTCCATCAGCAGGATCTTCGGCTCCGAGGCGAGCGTGCGGGCGATCGCGACGCGCTGGCGCATGCCGCCGGACAGTTCGGCCGGGTAGCGCTTCTCGAAGCCGTTGAGGCCCACCAGATTGATGAAATGGCGCGCGCGCTCGACGCGCTGCGCCTTGGCCATGCCGGCGATCTCGAGCGGGAAGGCGACGTTCTCGGTGACGGTGCGCCACGGGAAAGTCGACTCCTCCTGGAACACCATGCCGATCGAGGCATGCGGGCCCTTCACGGTCTCGCCCGCGACGGTGACGCGTCCCTCGTAGCCGTCGAGCAACCCGCCGATCACGTTGAACAGTGTGGACTTGCCACAGCCGGACGGGCCGATCACCGCGAGGAATTCGCCCGGCGCGACATCGAACGAGATGTGATCGACCGCGGTGATGACGCCCTCGGCCGTCTCGAAGTTCTTCACGATGTCGTCGACCACGAGCAGCGGTGAGGTCGCAGCCGGGCGCGCGGCCTGATCGAGGCGCGTCACGCTCGCCATCACGCCTTCCTCTCCGTGTTCGAGACCGCCGCCGTCATGGCCGGCGTATAGCCCGGCGCGACGCGCACGTCGACGACCGCGACCGCGCCTTGTTCCACCGCCGCAATCGCTTCGGCGAACGTTGTGCCGAGCTTGGCCATGTCCTCAACCGGCCCGAAGCCGAGCGCGCCCTGCGCGCGCGCCAGCGCCGCAAGGTCGATATCGGGATCGCTGATGCGCTGCCCGATCCATTTGTTTTCTGCCGGCCGGCTGCGCATGCGCGCCACGCGCTCCTGGTGCACTTCGTCATTGTAGAACGATCGATTGTTGGCGACCACGATCAGGAGCGGAATGCGGTAATGCGTCGCCGTCCAGAGCGCGGTCGCGCCCATCAGGAAGTCGCCGTCGCCGCAGATGCCGACCGCGAGGCGGCCGCTGCCCTTCAGCGCCAGCGCGGCGCCGACCGTTACGCCCGGACCGGCGGCGAGCCCGCCGCCGCCGTCGGAGCCGAGAAAGTCGAGCGGATGGCGAAACGGCCACCACGCGCCGTTCCATGACAGCGGCAGATGCGTGAGCGAGCAGGGCCTGGCGCCGACCGCGCCGCGCAGTGCGCGCGCCAGATGCTCGACCGTGAGCGGGCCGGGGCCGGGTTCGGTTTTCCGCGGCTCCGCGACCGGGGCAGGCCGCTCCGGTACCGCGCCCAGCGCGTCGACCAGCAGCGGCACCGCATGCTCCGGATCGGCGGCGAGCAACAGGTCGACCGGCGCGAGCCCCTGGTGGTCCATGCTCCAGCCGTTGTGGATCTGGTAGTCGACCGTGACGCTGATGACTTTCGCGTTCGCCGCCGGCGCCTGCGCGGCCTTCAATGTGCCGGCGAGATCGACCCAGTCGAGGCTGAGGATCAGGTCGGCCTTGCCGAGCGCCGCGAGCCCCTCGGCGTCCGGCGTCAGGACCGAGGGCGCGCCGAGATGCAGCGGGTGATCGGTCGGGAAGCTCGCGCCGACTTTCAGGTCGGTGATCACGCGCGCGCCGACCGCTTCGGCAAGCTTCAGGCGCGCATGCCATGCGGTCTCGCTGCGCGAGGTGCGGCCGACCAGCATGACGACGGCCTTCGCGGCCTTCAGCAGTGCCGCGGCTTTCGCGACGTGCTCGGCGGCGGGCGCGCTGGCGACCGGCGGCATGAAGCGGCCAACCTCGATCGCCGGCAGCGGCTCGGCGAGCTTTGCCTCCTGCATCTCGGCATCCAGATTGACGTAGACCGGGCCCATCGGGGCGGCGTGCGAAAGAAACCAGGCGCGCATCAGCGCTTCACGCGCGGCGGCCGGCGAGGCCGGCTGATCGTCCCATTTGGTGTAGTCGCGAATGAGCGCGCCCTGATCGCGCGCGGTGTGGATCCAGTCGATCCACGGCCGGCGCTTGGCGGCGTCGACCGGGCCGGTCGCGCCGATGAGCAGCACCGGCATGCGGTCGCACCATGCGTTGAACACCGCCATGGTGGCGTGCATCAGTCCCACGTTGGAATGCAGCGCCGCCGCCATCGCGCGGCCGGTCACCTTGGCGTAGCCGTGCGCGATCGCGACCGCGCTTTCCTCATGCAGGCAGAGCAGCATCTGCGGCGCCGCATTGCCGAGATAGTTGACGAGCGAGTCATGCAGGCCGCGATAGCTCGCGCCCGGATTCAACGCAATGTAGGGCACGTCGAGCGCGCGCAGCGTGTCGGCGACGACGTCGGAGCCGAACGCGGGCGCGTTGGCGCCGGAGGGCAGGGGGCGTTCGATGGCGGACGGGTCGGGTAACGGCATTGGCCGGACTATGCCTGAAACAAGCGGATGGGCAAAGGCGCGGCGCTCGCCGCATCCGCACGCAGGATGGCGCGAAGCTTGTTGGCCGGGCAACTTGACCGATAAGGTAAGCTCATGATCGCCGTCACCCTGTTCCTGTTCTACCTGACAAAGCTGACGATCATCCTCGTCGCGGCCTTCGTCGGGCTCGCTTTGCCGAGGCTGAAGTGGGTCGTGATCGCGGCGGTGGCGGTCGCGCTGCTCGAGAACATCCTGCTCAACATCGTCGCCTGGGCACTCTTCGGTTCCCAGCCAGGAGGAAGTACGCCTTTCACGAATCCGGGCATCTGGGCGCTCGATCTCTGTGCCGGCATGGCGGCGTACCTGGTGTGGGCGATCGCGGTCTTCGTCATGAAGCAGCTTGTGCTGCGCATCCTCGCCGTCCTGCGAAGAGCGTAGTCGTCAGGCGACCGGCGCCGCGGTCCACGCGCCGTTCTGGCGCGTGAAGCGGAGCGGCACGGCGTTGTGGCGATGGGTCTGCTCGAGCGTCGCGTTGGTGAGCGCGCAAGCCACGAGCAAAATGCCACCGTGCGCGACGATCACGGTCTCGCCGTCCGGTGCGTCGTCCTCGAGAATGCGCATCACGCTGTGTGCGGCGCGGTGCACGAATGTCGCGAGCGGCTCGCAGCCGTCCGGATCCCAGTTCCAGTCGAACGCGCCCTCGATCGGCGTATCCCACAGGCTGACGTAGAAGCGTTCGCTCAGCGCGCCGTCGACCTCCGGGTGGATGCCGTGCTCGGCCGCGACCAGGCTGGCGGTGCGCCAGGCGCGCGCCATCGGGCTTGCGACCAGTCGGCCGATGCGGACCGGTGCGAGCGCCTTTGCGGCGCGTGCCGCCTGTCCCTCGCCGGTCTCGTTCAGCGGCGTATGCGGCATCTGGTAGCGCTTGGTGCGATTTCCTTCCGTTTCGCCGTGACGCAGGAAGATGAAGCGCTCGCGCTTCGGCGCGAACGTGAGCACTGAGGCGAGTTCGGCGATGCGCTCGTAGCCGAGGAGATCGATGACTTGGGTCATGCTCAATATGGAGCCGTAGGGTGGGCAAAGCGCACCGCCGCGTCAGCGGCGATGCGCGTGCCCACGAGAGAAGTGGTGGGCTCGGCGCTGCGCGCCTTAGCCCACCCTACGAGACGCAGAGCGAAGCTCACGCCTGCGCGATGAACTTCTTGTTCATGTAGACCTCGAGGCCCTCGATGCCGCCTTCGTGGCCGTAGCCCGAGTCCTTGATGCCGCCGAACGGCGTCTCGGGCGTGGAGATCGAGACGCTGTTCACGCCGACCATGCCGGACTGCAGCGCATCGCCGATCGCCGTCGCGGTCTTCGGCGACGACGTGAAGGTATAGGCCGCAAGGCCGAACTCGAGCGAGTTCGCGCGCTCCACCACCTCGTCGAAGGTCTTGAAGGTGACGATCGGCGCCACGGGGCCGAACGGCTCCTCGGTCATGATCTTGCTGTCATCCGGGACGTCGGTGACGATGGTCGGCTCGAAGAAGAAGCCCTGGTTGCCCGAGCGGCTGCCGCCGGTGACGACCTTGCCGCCGCGGTTTTTCGCGTCGGCCACGAACGCATCCATCGCGTCAAGCCGGCGCGCATTGGCGAGCGGACCCATCGTGGTGTCCTTGTCCAGCCCGTCGCCGAGCTTGATTGCCTTGGCGTTGTCGGTGAAGCGCTTGAGGAAGCGGTCGTAGACGTTTTCCTGCACGTAGAAGCGCGTCGGCGAGATGCACACCTGGCCGGCGTTGCGGTACTTGAAGGCCGAGATCGTGTCGGCGGTCTTCTCCGGGTCGGCATCGCCGAACACCACGACCGGCGAATGGCCGCCAAGCTCCATGGTGGCGCGCTTCATCCCCTTGGCGGCAAGTTGAGCGAGATGCTTGCCGACCGGCACCGAACCGGTGAACGAGATCTTGCGCACGATCGGCGAGGCGATGAGATGCTCGGAGACCGTCGCCGGGACGCCGAACACCAGGTTGATCACGCCGGCCGGAACGCCCGCGTCCTCGAAGCACTTCACCAGATCGACGCAGCCCGCCGGGGTTTCTTCCGAGGCCTTGACGATGATCGAGCAGCCGGCCGCGAGCGCCGCCGCGACTTTACGCGCAGGCGTCAGCACCGGGAAATTCCACGGCGTGAACGCCGCGACCACGCCGACCGGCTCGGTCACCACCATCTGGCGCACCGTCGGGTTGCGGCTCGGGATGATGCGGCCGTAGGCGCGACGGCCTTCCTCGGCGAACCACTCGACGATGTCGGCGCTGGTGATCACTTCGCCCTTCGCCTCGGCGAAGACCTTGCCCTGCTCCTGGGTCATCGCGCGGGCGATCTGATCGGCGCGGTCGCGCATCAGATCGGCGGCCTTCTTGATAATGCGGCCGCGGTCATAGGCCGACTTGGTCTTCCACAGCTTGAAGCCCTTGGCGGCTGCCGCGAGCGCTTCGTCGAGGTCGCCCGCCGTGGCGTGCGGCAGGTGCGCCAGCGCCTTCTGCGTCGCCGGATTGATCACGTCCTCGCCGCCACCGCCATTGCCGTGGTTCCACTTGCCGTCGATGTAAAGCCCGAGTTGCGTGTAAGACATGGGGTCCTCGCTTTTTGGGTTCTTGGAAATGAAGGGTGCCGGCCGTTTTGCCGCTGATCCCTAACGAATAGGGGAGAATGAGGCCGGAAGGAAGATGTCGGTGTGCATCGTGAGCAGGTGGTCGGGCCCCCCCGGCGGGGGCCAGACCCCGGTCTCGATCGCGGTTTTGCGGGTCGTCGCGCGCACCTCCAGGCTCGGATAAGGCCAGATGTGCATGAAACGCGTGGTCTCGCCGGTCAGCGAATACATCGCCGCAAGGATCGGCGAGAGCTTCTGCCGCGCCGGGCCGGACTTGGTCCAGGCCTCGATGGTCGGGCCGAGCCCGTTGGGCTTCAGCAGATAGGTGCGCACCTCGAAGATCGGGCCGTACTGGCCGGGCTTGATGGCGGGGAGGAACGGAAACTGCACGAAGGTGTCGCTCGACAGGCCGCAGATCAGCTCGAGGCAGCCGAACGGGTTGGCGCTTGCCGCGACGGCTTCGCGGTCGGCGGTGAGGCCGGATTCGCTGTCGTAATGGTGCAGCAGCAGGATCTTGTTCAGGTCGCCGATCTCCGAGGTGAGACAGCCGATGAACTCGCCTTTGCGTGGATTGGCCTTCAGCCATTGCTCGACCGGAGGCAGCGCCTTCATGTGCGTGTTCGGCTTCACCGTGATGATGGTCACGTCGTACGGCATGCTTGCTCCACGGGATGACCGGCCCTTGCGTCATTGACAGGTGAGGAGTGCGGTTCTTTAGTTCGGCCGGGCGCGACGGAAGCTATCCGGCGGCTTGCGAACCCGCAATGTCGGGCGCGCGATGCGCGAAAACAATCATCCGTCCGGCAGGGCGGACAGGGAGGTCGATATGGTGAAACGCGGCGTCAATCGCCGCGCCGTTCTCGCAGGTGCGGGCGCGGCGGCGACGAGCCTGGCAACCGGCGTGCGCGTGGCGCGCGCCGCCGATCCGGTGAAGATCGGCATCCTGTGGCCGCTCACCGGCAACGCCGCGGCGGCCGGGCAGGCCTCGAAGGCCGCCGCTGAAGTCGCAGCGGACATCATCAACAACGCGCATCCCGAGCTTGCCAGCATACCGCTCGCCAGGGACGCCGGCCTTCCAGCGCTCGGCGGCGCGAAGCTCGATCTCGTTTTCATCGATCACCAGGGCAATCCGTCGGTCGCACAGCAGCAAGCGCTGCGGCTCATCAACCAGGAAAAGGTGCACGTGCTGTTCGGCGCGTACCAGTCTTCCTGCACCTTCACGGCCACACCGGTGGCGGAGCGCTTCGGCATCCCGTTCGTGGTCGGCGACAGCGCGGCGCTCAACATCACCGGGCGCGGCTTCAAATGGATCTTCCGCGTGACGCCGATCGCGAGCGATTTTGCCGCCGCCTACATGCGGTTCTTTGCCGATATGAACAAGGCGGGCAACAAGGTCGCCTCGATCGCGGTGGTGAACGAGAACACGGATTACGGCACCTCGGTCGCCGATGCGGTCGAGGCCGCCGCCAAGCAGGCCGGCCTGACGGTGACCAATCGCATTCCCTACAGCGCGAGCACCACCGACGTGTCGGCGCAGGTGCTGCAGCTAAAGGACAAGAAGCCCGATGTGGTGATCTTCATCAGCTACACGGCGGATTCGATCCTTTACATGAAGACGCTGAAGAACCTCGACTACATGCCGCCGATGGTGCTCGGCGACAACTCCGGCTTCTCGGATCCGTCATTTGTCCCGGCCGTGTTCGACGTCGCGCAGGGCGTGATGAACCGCTCGTCGTGGGACATCGGCAAGCCGGGTTCGGCCACCTCGAAAATCAACGACATGTACAAGGCTAAGACCGGCCGCGACCTCGACGACACCTCGGGCCGCAACATGCAGGCGATGCTGATGCTGGGCGAGGCGCTCAACCGCGCGGGCTCGACCGAGCCGGGCAAGATCCAGGCGGCGCTGAAGGCGACCGACCTGAAACCCGAGCAGCTGATGATGGGCTACCGCGGCATCAAGTTCGACGAGACCGGGCAAAACGTCCTCGCCTCGACCTACCTGATCCAGCTCAAGGCCAAGGACTACAAGGTCGTGTGGCCGGACTCAGCCGCAACCGACAAGCTCGAGTGGCCGATGAAGGGGTGGAAGTAGGTCTCCGTCATGCCCGGGCTTGTCCCGGGCATCCCGCTTAGATTGGCACTGTGCCCTCCTTGTCGAGATGGCCGGGTCAAGCCCGGCCATGACGCTGGATAGACTGATGCTCCTCCTCCAAGTCATCGTCGGCGGCCTGTTGCTCGGCGCGATCTATGCCCTGTTCTCGTCCGGCCTCACGCTGATCTGGGGCATGATGAACTTCATCAACTTCGCGCATGGCGAGTTCGTCATGCTCGGGATGTACGTCGCGCTGCTCGTCGTGGTCTGGCTCGGCGGCGGGCCGGCGACCTTCGGCTTCGCGGCGGCGTTCGCGCTGTTCGTGCTCGGCGTGATGATCTATCTCAGCCTGATCCGCCACGTCACGCGCGGACCGATGCTGGCGCAGATCCTCTCGACCTTCGGTCTCGCGCTGCTGTTGCGCTACACGGCGTTCTGGGTGTTCTCGGCCAACGTCGTGTCGCTGCCGCAGACCTCGCTCGGCGGCACGCTCAACATCGCCGGCATCCTGGTGCCGACCGCGCAGTTGGTCGCCGGCGTGACCGCCGCGGTGCTCACCGTCACGATGCATCTGTTCCTCACGACGACGACGATCGGCTCCAAGCTGCTCGCCGTCGCGGAGGATCGCAACGCCGCGATGCTGATGGGGATCCGGCCCGACCGCATGCAGGCGCTCGCCTGGGGACTGGCCGCGGCCAGCGCCGGCATCGCGGGCGCGCTGATGGCCATTTCGTATCCGTGGTCGCCCTCGGTCGGCGAGACGTTCGGCCTGACGGCGTTCGTGGTGGTGACGCTCGGCGGCTTCGGCAGCGTGCCAGGCGCGATGTATGCCGGCCTGATCATCGGCCTGATCCAGGCGCTGTCGGCGTTTTACCTGGGCGCGATCTACAAGGACATCGTGGTCTACGCGCTGTTTGCCGCGCTGCTCTGGTTCAGGCCGCAAGGCCTGCTGGGCAAGGCGTGACGCGATGAAGGCAGCCATCGCGCTCGCGGTCGTATTCGTCGCGTACCCTTTCGTCTTCCCCAATGCGTTCTATCTCGACATCGGCGTCGCGCTGCTGCTGGGCGCGATCTCGGCCTGCGCCTGGAATATCGTCGGCGGCTACGCCGGACAGGTCTCGGTCGGGCACTGCATGTTCTTCGGCGTCGGCGCCTACCTGCCGCTGCTGGTCTATCATCACTGGCAATTGCCGCCGATCGTCGGCGTGCCGGTCGGCGTGGTGGTCGCGCTGTTGCTCGCCGTCGTGGTCGGCATGCCGACGTTCCGGCTGCAGGGCCACTACTTCAGCATGGCGACCATCGCGGTCGCCGAATTGATCCGCCTGGTGGTCGGCACCTGGGATTTCGTCGGCGCCGCGATCGGCCTGCAGGGCCCGGCGGTCGGGCGCGGCTGGTACGACCTCACGTTCCGCAGCGAGGTCCCGTACTACTACATCTTTCTCGTGACGCTCGCCGTCCTGCTGTTGATCACCTGGGCCATCGAGCGCACGCGCTTCGGCTACTACCTGCGCGCCATCAAGGCCGGCGAACGCGCCGCGCGCTCGCTCGGCGTGCCGGTGCGCCGCACCAAGCTGTATGCGCTGATGCTGAGCGCGGCATTCACCTCGATCGCTGGATCGCTCTACTCGATCAAGACCGGATTCATCGATCCGGAAAGCGGCTTCGGGATCCTCGTCTCGGTGCAGATGGTGATCATCGCGGCGCTCGGCGGCGCCGGCTCGCTCTACGGCCCGCTGGTCGGCGCGATGATCCTGATCCCGCTGCAGACCGCGACCAACACCTGGTTCGGCGGGGGCGGCACGGGACTGACCTACATCCTCTATGGCGGCATCATCGTGCTGATCGCGCGCTTCGAACCCGGGGGCCTGCACGACCTGTGGGAGCGCATCGCGCTGAAATTCCGGAGGCGCGATGCTGTTGAGCGCTGAAAATGTCTCCAAGACGTTCGGCAGTCTGCGTGCGGTCGCGGGCGCCGACCTGTCGATCAATGAAGGCGAGATCATCGGGCTGATCGGCCCGAACGGTGCCGGCAAGTCGACCTTCTTCAATTGCCTCGCCGGCGACACGCTGCCGACCACCGGCCGCATCACCTTCGACGGTGCCGACGTGACCCGCGCCTCGCCGGAGGAGCACGCGCGGCTCGGCATCGGGCGCACCTTCCAGGTGCCGGCGACCTTCGAGGACCTCACCGTGCTCGACAACGTGATGGTCGGCGCGTTCCTGCGCCACCCGCATCGGGCGGCGGCGCGCGAGCATGCGCTCAAGGTGCTCGAGCTGGTCGGCCTGAAGGATCGCCAGAACTTGCGTGCGCGCAGCCTCGGCACGCCCGGGCGCAAGCGGCTCGAGATCGCGCGCGTGCTCGCGACCGGGCCCCGGCTGATGCTGCTCGATGAGGCGCTCGCCGGGTTGACGCCGGCCGAGCTGCAGCAGGCGATCGCGCTGGTGCGCAAGATCCATCAGACCGGCGTGACGCTGGTCATCGTCGAGCACATCATGGAAGTGATCATGACGCTTGCGGCGCGCGTCATCGTGTTCAATCAGGGGCATGTGATCGCGCAGGGTGCGCCCGCCGAGGTCGTCAAGAACGAGGCGGTGATCGAGGCCTATCTCGGCCGCGGCCACCGCCAGTGGCGCAGGAAGGAATAGCGCGCGTGGACCGGCTTCGGGTCGAGCATCTGGAAGTGCGCTACGGCGATCTCGTCGGCATCGCGGACGTGTCGCTCGACGTGCAGCCGGGTTCGATCGTGGCGCTGCTCGGCTCGAACGGTGCCGGCAAGACCACCACGCTCAACGCCATCGCGGGGCTGGTTCCGCCGAGCGGCGGCACGATCGAATGGCGCGGCGAGCCGATCGGCGGGCAACCGGCCTACGCCGTCGTCTCGAAGGGCCTCGCGCTGTCGCCGGAAGGCTGGCGGCTCTTCGTCACCCAGACGGTGGAACAGAACCTGCGCCTGGGCGCGACCGTGCTCTCCGACAAGGGGCGCATCGCCGCGCTGCATGAGCGCGTCTACGCGCTGTTTCCGCGGCTCGCCGAGCGACGCAAGCAGCTCGCCGGCACGCTGTCCGGCGGCGAGCGGCAAATGCTCGCGCTCGGCCGCGCGCTGATGAGCGAGCCGACATTGCTGATGCTGGACGAGCCGAGCCTCGGCCTCGCGCCGGCCGTGGTCGATCAGCTTTACGATGCCTTGTACAAACTGCACGAAGAGGGGCTGACCTTGCTGCTCGCCGAGCAGTCCATTCCGCTCGCGCTTGCGATCGCCGACTACGCCTATGTGCTGCAGACCGGCCGCACCGTGCTGGAGGGCACCGCGGAGTCGCTCGAGCAGAACGAGCAGGTGCAGGAGATTTATCTCGGCATCAAGGCGAGTGTGGTTTTGTAGAACTCCGACCTCATGGTGAGGAGCGCAGCGAAGCTGCGCGTCTCGAACCATGGCCCGGGGCGACAGCGGTGCACTTGGCCATCCTTCGAGACGCGCCCTGCGGGCGCTCCTCAGGATGAGGATTTGAGCTACCCACCCCTCAGCTTCGCCAGCAGCTTCAGGCCCAAATAGCCGTCCGCCGGCACCAGTCCCGCTTTCTGCTGAAACCCCCGCGCCGCCGCCATGGTCATGTTGCCGACGCGTCCGTCGGTGCCGCCGGTGTCGAAGCCCGCGGCGGTGAGGCGCTTCTGCATCTCCTGCACTTCGGCGAGCGTGGGCGCGCGCTCGCTGCCCGGGAACGGCTGCACGAACGGGCGGCCGCCTAGCACGCGATCGCCCAGATGCACGATCGCGAGCGTGTAGTTCATCGACGGATTGTAGGTCTTCACCGCATAGAAATTCGGACCAAGGAGAAACGCCGGCCCGCCCGCGACCGGTACCCAGAGTTTCGCGGTCAGCTTCAGGTTCGGGAACGGCTGGCCGTCCGCGCGCGTCGCGCCGAGCGCTTGCCACGCCTCATAGCTGCGCGACGTTTCGTCCGACGAACGGCCCGGCGCGCGGACCTCGTAGCCCCAGTGCTCGCCGCGCCGGTATTTGCCACGGTTGACGAGATACTTCGCGCTGCTTCCAAGCGCGTCGTCGGGCTTGTCGAGCGGATTGACCCGCCCGTCGCCGTCATAGTCGAGGCCGACATTGAGCCAGACCTCCGGCATCCATTGGGTGTGGCCCATCGCGCCCGCCCATGAGCCGACCATGTCCTTCGGCGTGGCCCAGCCTTTTTCAACGATGCGCAGCGCATTGATGAGCTCGGTTTCCCAATAGGCGCGCCGACGCGGCTCGCCCCAGGCGAGCGCCGCGAGCGCGGGAAACACCGGCCGCGAGTGGTTCTGCTTCACCAGCGGATCGCCGAAGGTCGAACTCGATGCCCCACAGCCCGAGGATCACCGCGCGCTCGACGCCGAAATCCTTCTCGATGCGCGCGAGCAGGGGGGCAATTTCCCTGGCACGCTCCTGACCGTACTGGATGCGCCAGTCGGAGACGCGGCGGTTGATGTATTGCCAGAGCTGCTGGTTGAACTCCGGCTGGCTGCGGATCTCCGAGAACACCCCCTGGTCCGGCTTCAGGCTGCCCATCACGCGGGTGTAGGTCGCGTCTGAAACGCCCTTCGCGATGGCTTTCGCCCGGAAGGTCTCGACCCATTGCGGGAACGGCGCGGCGGCGGACTGCGCGAACGCAGGCGGGCCCAACGCGAGCGAGGCTGCGCCGGACAGCGCGGTTGTCAGCAAAGTTCGCCGGGCAATCGTCATGCAAAACCGTCTAGCGCCGAATCGTGGCGGGATACTGCCGCCGCATGCGGCGATTTGCTATGGTCGCGGCAACACCACGGAGGAACCCATGTTTGCGCCAGCAAACGGAAGAAACATGACGCAGATCGCACGCCGCACGGTCATTGCAGGCGCCGGCGCCGGCATTGCGGCAAGTTTGGTCGGTGAGGCGGCCGCGCAAAGCAAGCCTGAGGTGCAGGCGAGCGAATACTGGGCGCAGAAAGGCAATGTGAAGCTCTCGCTCTACCGCAAGCGCGTCGCGCCGAAAGCCGGCGACGTGCAGCCGGTCCTGTTCCTGGTGCACGGCTCGTCGAACTCGACCCGCTCGAGCTACGACCTCAGCGTGCCGGGCAAGGGCGAGTACTCGATGATGAACGTCTTTGCCGGCTACGGCTTCGACGTGTGGACCATGGACCACGACGGCTACGGCCACTCGGGCTCGTCCGGCAATTCCTCCGATATCGCGAGCGGGGTCGAGGACCTGAAGGCCGCGATTCCCGTGGTGCTGAAGGAGAGCGGGCAGCGCAAGGCGCACATGTACGGCACGTCCTCCGGCGCGATCCGCGCCGGCGCCTACGCGCAGGCGGAGCCGGATCGCGTCGACCGGCTGGTGCTGTCGGCCTTCACCTACAAGGGCACCGGCTCGCCGGAGATCGCGCGGCGCAATGCGGTCGCCGAGCGCTACCGCAACAGCCCGCGGCGCAAGCGCGACCTTGCGATGATCCGCTCGATCTTCACGCGCGACGGTCATGCTGCGGGCTATGACCTTGCGGTCGCCGATGCGATCGCCGCCGAGGAGCTGAAGTTCGGCGACCAGATCCCGAGCGGCACGTATCTGGACATGGCGGTCAACCTGCCGCTGGTCGACCCGAAGAAGGTGCTCTCGCCGGTGCTGATGATACGCGGTGCGCATGACGGCAACTCGACCAACGAAGACCTGCTCGATTTCTACGGCCAGCTTGCCAACGGCGACCGGCAGTTCGTGATCCTGCCGCACACCGCGCATAGCATCGGCTACAGCAACAACCGGCATTTGATGTGGTACGCGGTGCGCAATTTCCTGCAGGCGCCGGAGGCGGTGGGGGCTTAATCCCTCCCCCGAAGGGGGAGGGTGGCGACGCGGTGCGACGCATCGCGTCGACGGGTGGAGTCAGGTGGTCCGCAGAACCCCACCCGGCCTCGCTGCGCTCGGCCACCCTCCCCGCAAGCGGGGAGGGATCACGGCACCGTCACCGGTCCGCTGGTCACCACCTGCAGCTTCCAGTTCGCCGCCGGCGTGCCGCTCAGGTCGAGCTTGCCGGCCACGTAGAACAGCCGCTTGGTGTCGATGCTGTCCGAGGTGCAGAAGCGGTCCTGCAGGTAGAACGGCGGCGTCGGCTGGTAGAACAGCGTCGCCTGCACGGACGCCGGCTTTCCCCTGATGTCGGCGAGCGGCACCCGATAGACCAGCGCGTCGCTGCCGCCGCGCTGATAGTCCGGATCGTTGGCGACGTCCTCGCCGGGGCCGGCTTCCTCCGCCATCTTGTCGTCGGCGCCGAGCGCCGTCGAGATCTGCTTGCGCTCGTCGAGCTTGAGGAAGCCCTGCGGCAGGATGCGGTTGTCCTTCACCTTGGCGCAGATCGACAGGAAGCTCGTGGTGAGCTGGCCTTCCGGTTTCGCGCTCGGGCCGCACATCGGCTTCTCGACGTTGGCCGGCGTGGAGACCAGCTCCTGATAGATCTGCGCCTGGTCCTGCCGCGTGATCTCCTGGTAGTGCGGCTGGTGGGTGCGCTTCTCCGGCTCGACGCGCTGCTTGCAGTCCGTCGTCCACCAGAGTTCGCCGGCGATCGGCTTGCCGTCGCCATTGGCGTCAACGGTACCGTCGACGATCAGGCCCGCGCCGTTGGTGCGGCCGGACGACCACAGCACCCGGCCAGCCACGTCGAGCACGCTGAACTGCAGGAACGCGCGGCGGAAGCCGACGCCGGAGGGAAATTTGTGTCCGACCTTGCTGACCACGGTGACGCGCGCCGAGAGTGCGTTGCCGTCATTGCGCACCTCGCCGACCGTGACCGTGGCGGTGCGGTTCACCGCCTGGTCGAGCATCGCGTTCTCCGCCGTCGGGATCGAGTCGATTCCCGAGTCGGACAGCATCGGATCAGTCCTTCGGATGCCGAGAATGTCGGGGAATTGCCACGCCATCTTGAGCAGGTAGACGTTGAGCCCGACCAGCGTGTGCTTGCCGAAGCCGGCGCGCTCCTTCAAGTCGATGTCTTCGGCCGGCAGCGTGTGCTCGGCCTGCGGGAAGTTGGTGTATTCCTGGATCGCCGCGATCTTGCTGCGGTACGGATTGCCGTAGGCGTCCTTGTTCGGCATGTGGCAGCCCTGACAGGTCTGCGCCTGCGGACCCGAGCCGTAGGGCAGGGCACCGTCGGGCAAGTCCCCGGTGCGGAAATCGCTGAACGCCCATTCCGGATAGGTTGTCTGCTCGTAGACGTGATCGATCGTCTCGCCGCGATGCATGACCGGCAGATGCACGGTATGGCAGCTGCCGCACATTTCCGGGGTCGTGATCGTCGCCGAGTGCACCGGGTCGATCCCAAGCGCATGCTTCATCGGCTTCTTCTTCGGCTCCTTGAACGGGCCATAGAGTTCGTCCGGCGCGCCGACCAGGAATGCGCCGGTGAAGGTCGCGGCGAAGCCCTTGAAGTCGGGGTTGAGCGCCTTCTGCTTCTCGTCGACGCACAGGTTCTGCGGCTGCGCGTGATACTTCTCGGTGTCGGCCTTGCCGAGCACCATGTGATGGCACGACGCGCAGGAGATGCCGTCGCGCGCGAGCGCGCCGTAGTTCGCCAGCGCCGTATTGGCCAGCACCTCCACCGGGCTGTCCGGCACCGGATACGGGATCGCATCGACGGTCGTGCGCTTGAACGGCTCGCAGGTGCCGTCCTTCACCCGGGTGTCGATTGCGTATTGGCGCTGTCCCATGATGCCGTGACAGCCGAGGCAGGTATCCTCGATCACGGCCTTCTTGGTCGGATGGAACGTGCCGGTCTCGCTTGCGAGCTGCGCGAAGAAGACCGGATCGCGCCCCGCAAGACCCATCGGCGAGCCACGCCAGGTGCCGTAGGGCGAGATGTTGATCAGCTTTCCGTCCGGTCCGGGCTGCGTCATGTCGAACTGCAGGCCGGTGCCGCCCGCGCTGTGGCAGCCGAGGCACTGGTCGGAGGTGACGAACTGGTTATGCACGGTCGTCTCGCCCGGCTTGGTCCAGACGCTGTCATAGGTCTCCGGCTGCATCTCCATGTCCTTCGTGCGCTCCGGCGGCGGGCCACCGTAGAAGGAGAAGATGCGGGTGAACGCGGCGTTGTAATCGGGATCCTTTCCGGCCTGCGCGGCATCGGCGGCGCCTGCGTTCTGGATGCGCATCTGCAGGCTCTGCCACGACGGATCGAGGAAGAAGTTCTGGCTCAGGAACACGAGCGGCTCGCCGGGATGGCCTTCGAGGTTCTTCAATGTCGCAAAGGTGGAGTTGTCGCGCGCCGAGGCGTGGCAATTGGTGCAGTACTGCCCGAAACCCATTGCCGGGTAAGGGCTCGACGACGGCGCCGGCCAGTCGACCTTCCAGCCCGAGCCGGCCCAGCCGTACCAGCCCCAGAACCAGCCGTCGTACGAGCCTCTGGAATCGCGCACCATCACGGCGGAGGAATATTTCGTCGCGAGCAGCTTATCGATGTCGGCGCCCGCGCAGGCGGCAGCCGGCGTCGAATACATCTCCTTGATCATCATGGCGCCGTCCGGAACCGGGCTGGTGGCGACCGAACTCCGGCGTCGGGCGGTTGGCCTTGAGCCACTCGTGCATTTCCGGCGAGTACCAGATCAGCACCGGCACGTGCGTGCCGAAATACTTGCCGCTCCATTTGCCGCCGCTGAACGTGCCGATCCACGGGCCGGCGTCGCGGATGCGCTTGTCGCGCACCCAGCCGGACTTCGTGTTCCGGTGGCACATCGCGAACAGGTACTGGTTGAGCTTGCCCTCGTAGATGTCGAGCCGGAATTTGCTCGGCGCGCGCACGTCGGCCTCGAGTTCGGCGCACAGCTGCAGGTCGGTCGGAAGCTGCGGGGTGCTTTGCTCTTCCGGACAGGTCGCGGCCGCAAATGCGGCCTCGGCCAGCAGCACGGCGCTCAGCGCCAGGCAGACCGGCAAGCGCGCGCGGCGAATCGTCGTCATGAAGCCCCCGTGAGACGCAACGATCTGGAACGAGTCCAGCATAGGAGACTCGTTTCCGCGCGGTCAATCAAAGGTGGCAGGAGGACGCGGCGGAAGTTTACGCTTTTGTGAAAAATGCGCGCATCGCCGCGTAAGTCTCCTCCGGCGCCTCTTCCGAGAGGTAGTGTCCGCAGGGGAGCGCCTGCGCGTCGCGGATGTCGGTCGCGTAGTGCTGCCAGATCGCCGGCGGATCGTTCTGCCGTCCAACCTGACCGGTCGCGCCCCACAGCAGTTGCAACGGACAGGTGACCTTCCTGCCGGCTTTGTGGTCTTCCGTGTCCGTCGCGAGGTCGACCGTCGCGCAGGCGCGATAGTCCTCGCACATGCCGCGCACCGTCTCGGGATTGCGGAAGCAGCGCTTGTATTCCTCCAGCGCCTGCCCGCCGAAGAACGACAGCCCCTGAGCGGTCTTGGCGAGCTTCTTCTCGATGAAGAAATCCGGGTCGGCGCTCATCAGCCGCTCGGGCATCGGCGCCTTCTGGATCATGAAGAACCAGTGATAGGCGCCGGTCGCCCACGCCTGCGTCACGTTGTTGAACAGGTGATGCTGCGGGATGATGTCCTGGATCGAAGCGCGCAGCACTTTCTCCGGATGATCGAGGCACATGCGGTGCACCACGCGCGCGCCGCGGTCGTGGCCGGCCGCGAAGAATTTGTCGAAGCCGAGCGCCGCCATCACCTCGACGTTGTCCTGCGCCATCGCGCGGAACGAATAGTTCGCGTGATCCGGCTGGCTCGGCGGTTTCGATGAGTCGCCGTAGCCGCGCAGGTCGGTCGCCACGACCGTGAACTCCCGCGCGAGGCGCGGCGCGAATTTGTGCCACGACAGGTGCGTGAACGGATTGCCGTGCAACAGCAGCAGCGGAGGTCCGCTGCCGCCGTGCACGGTCACGATGCGCGCGCCGGAGGTGTCGATCTCGGTGCGGGTGAAGCCGTCCATGATCATGGCGTTGCTCTCCAAATGCGTCATGGCCGGGCTTGTCCCGGCCATCTCGCTTGGGGTCGCGCGGTCCGTGCCCGCACTATCGGGATGCCCGGCCATCAGGGCGTTTCGTTTACACCCGTCTTTGACGGGCTATGGCCGGGCATGACGGAGCTAGTCGGTCGACGCGCCGCTGTCCTTGATCGCCTTGCCCCACTTCACGATCTCGTCCTTCACGAACTGGCCGAGATAGGCGCTGCTCATGCGATCCTCGGTCACGACCGTGACGCCGAGCGGCTCGAGCTTCTCGCGCACCGCCGGCGACTTCATCGCCTCGACCGCGGCGGCCTGCAGCTTCTTCACGACCGGCTCGGGCGTGTTGTTCGGGACGAAGATCGCGTTCCACGTATAGGCATCGACATTGACGCCGCCTTCGCGCGCGGTCGGCACATCGGGCAGGTTCTTGATCCGCTGCGGCGCGAGTGCGGCGATCGCCTTCACGGCATTGCCCTGGATCTGCGGGAACGCGGTCGACACGATCTCGGTCATGTAGTCGACGCGTCCGCCCTGCAGGTCCTGCATCGCCGGCGCGCTGCCGCGATAGGGAACGTGGGTAACGTTCACGCCGATCGTCGAATTGAGCAGCACGGTGCCGAGATGCACCGCGGCGCCGACGCCGGAGGACGCGAACGACATCTTGTCCTGGTTCTTCTTGGTGTACTCGACGAATTCCTTGATGTTGCTGACCGGCAGGTCCTTCTTGACGATCAGGACCAGCGGGACCTCGGCGAGCAGCGCGACCGGCTGGAAGTCCTTGCCGGCATCGTACAGCGGCTTCTTCGACAGGTTCTGCACCTGCGCCTGCGTGCCCACGGTGCCGAGCAGGATCTGGTAGCCGTCCGGTGCGGCGGTCTTCACCCGGTTCGCGCCGGTCATGCCGCCGGCGCCGCCGATGTTCTCGACCACGATCTGCTGGCCGAGGATCTCGCTCATGCGCGCCGCGACCACGCGGCCGAGCACGTCGGTCGGGCCACCGGCCGCAAACGGGATCACCATGGTGACCGGGCGTGTCGGGTAGTCCTGCGCGCCGGCCGCGCCGCCCATTGCCAGCAAAGCCGCGACCGCGGCGGTGAGAACTCTCATCGTATCCTCCATGACATCCCGGTTGGCCCCTGCTTTATCGGGCCGGGGGCCGGGGTCAAGCGGGCGTTGCCGCTATTATCGTCGCATCGTATGACCGCCAGGCAGTACGGGAGGCACTGATGCGCATCGCCATCGCGGGGCTCGGCACGATCGGCAAGGCGCTCGCGCGCAAGCTCGCGGACGGCGTCGAGGGGCTCGAGTTCGCCTGCGTGGCCGCGCGGGATGAAGAAAAAGCGCGCGGCTGGCTCGACGAGGAGGGCATCGAGGTGCCGCTCGTCGCGCTGGAGGAGTTTCCCAATCATGCCGACCTTGCGGTCGAGTGTGCGCCGGCGGCGATCCTGGAGCAGATCTGCCGGCCTATGCTGTCCGCCGGCAAGCAGGTGATGGTGCTCTCTTGCGGCGCGCTGCTGCCGCGTCCCGAATTGCTCGCGCTCGCCCGACAGCATGGCGGGCGCATCATCGTGCCGACCGGCGGACTGCTCGGCCTTGATGCGGTCGCTGCCGCGAACGAAGGCGTCATCACGTCGGTGCGCATGACGACGCGCAAGCCGCCGAACGGGCTCGCGGGCGCGCCGCACCTTGTGAAGAATGGCATCTCGGTCGACGGCCTGAATGAGCCGAAGCTGGTCTTTTCCGGCACCGCGCGCGACGCGGCGGCCGGCTTTCCAGCCAACGTCAACGTCGTCGCGGCGCTCGCGATGGCCGGGATCGGGCCGGACCGCACCCTGATCGATATCTGGGCCGACCCGACCAAGACGCGCAATTGCCACGTCATCGAGGTCGACGCAGACTCGGCCTCGTTCACGCTGTCGATCGAGAACGTGCCGTCGGAAAATCCCAAGACCGGGCGGATTGTCGCGCTGTCAGTGCTGGCGACCTTGCGCAAGCTCACGTCGCCCTTACGCGTCGGAACCTGAGTTCCGCTCGCGGGAACTTTTGGTTCCCGGTTCCGTTGTGCAGAGCACAGGGAGCCGGCATGTCGGGCATCATGGAGTTCATTTCGCGCGGCGTCTTTGGTCTCGCCAGCGCCGTGCTGATGCTGATTGCGTTGGCGCTCAGCATCTACAGCGGCGGCCTCATTTTCGCGGCGCTGCGCGGCCCGTGGGGCGAAGCCGGAAGCGGCCTGCTCGAATCCATCGGCTATGTGGTGATCGCCGTCGCGGTGTTCGACGTCGCGAAGTATTTCGTCGAGGAAGAGGTTATCCGCGGGCGCGAGATGCGGCTCGCCTCGGAGGCGCGGCGCAGCCTGACCAAATTCGTCTCGACCATCGCCATCGCGGTGTTCATCGAAGCACTGGTGATGGTGTTCCGCCAGGGCAGCCAGGACATCGCGTTGGTCCTCTATCCGGCTGCGATCCTGTGCACCGGCATTCTCATCATCCTCGGCCTCGGCGTCTATCAACGGCTCAGCGCGGAGGTGGAAGACCGGGTCGATGCCAAGGATCGGGCACAGGACAAGCAGGACAAGGTGGACGAGAAGAACAGCAAGGCGAAGAAAAGCTGACCGGCATCGGGTTGGAACGTGCCGGCGTCAACCGAATTGATCACCCGGTTGCTCTGTCGGTGCGTCGAAAGGCGAGACATGTCGATCCTGAAATGGGCGGTGATCATGCTGCTGGTGTCGCTGGTCGCGGCGCTGTTCGGCTTTACCGAGCTGTCGGCCGCGAGCGCCGACGTCGCGCGCGTGCTGTTCTATATTTTCCTTGTGATCTTCCTCGTCCTGCTCGTGCTCGGGATGACGCTCTTTCGGCGGTAGCGGCAGCGACCGCTGATTGCAGTCTCCGCACGCCGGGGCCTCTTGTGCCGGTCCGCTCGCCATTGTCCTATGGTCAGGGCACGAGGGACCGCAATGAGCCAATTGCTATTTCGGAATTTCCAGCTGCTTGAACCCGACGTCGGGGAGTTGCAGGGCGGCTTCGAGCTGCTGGTCGAGGACGAGACCGTCAAGGAGGCCTCCGATAGGCCGATCAAGGCGCCCGGCGCCGACGTGATCGATTGCGGCGGGCGCACCATGATGCCGGGCCTGATCGACAGCCACGTCCACGTCACCTTGAGCGAGGTCAACTTCCGCTACCTCGAGGCGGTACCGCTGACGCTGATGACCGCGCGCGCGGCGCGCCTGATGCTCGGCATGCTCAACCGCGGCTTCACCACGGTGCGCGACACCGGCGGCGCCGACTGGGGCATCAAGACCGCGGTCGAGCAGGGCGACATCCCGGGACCGCGGCTGTTCATCGCCGGCGCGGCGATCGGGCCGACCGGCGGCCACAGCGACCCGCGCCGGCGCACCGATTTCGGCCTGCGCTGCCATTGCTGCAACGCCATGCGCTTCGGCATGCGCACCTCCGATGGCGTCTCCGAGGTGCGGCGCGAGACGCGCGAGCAGATGCGCCAGGGCTGCGACCACATCAAGATCATGATGTCGGGCGGGGTGGCCTCGCCCTACGATCCGCTCGACAGCCTGCAGTTCAGCCCCGAGGAGGTGGCCGCCGCGGTCGAGGAGGCGCACGCGTTCGGGCGCTATGTCTGCGCCCACGCCTATACGCCGGAGGCGATCACCCGCGCGGCGCGCGCCGGCGTGCGCACGATCGAGCACGGCAACCTGATCGACGATGCGTCCGCGACGCTGATGGCCGAGAAGGGCATGTTCCTGATCGCCAACCTGGTGACGTATTATGCGATGCGCGAGCGCGCGGCCGAGTTCGGCATGGGCGGCGACATGCTGGCGAAGAACGATCTCGTCATCGACGGCGGGCTGAAGTCGCTCGAGACCTGCAAGCGCGCCGGCATCCCGGTCGCCTACGGCACCGACCTGCTCGGCGCATTGCAGGTGGAGCAGAGCCGCGAGTTCATCATCCGCAGCGACGTGCTCTCGCCGATCGAGATCATCCGGTCGGCGACCACGATCGGCGCGCGCATCGTGCGCCAGGAGGGCAAGCTCGGCACGCTGAAAGCGGGCGCCTGTGCGGACCTGCTGCTGATCGACGGCGACCCGCTGAAGAACCTCGGACTGTTCCAGGAGCAGGGAAAGCATCTTGCCGCGATCATGAAGGGCGGCAAGTTCCACAAGAACCGGTTGAATTGAGCACGGGAAACGGAAAGCTCCATGCAGTCCGTCGCGGTGCGGGAGGGGCAAGCGGCGCTCGGCGCGCCGCGGATTTCGCCTGGCCGCTGGGCGCTGAACGGCGCCGCGGGGCTCGCGCTGTTCTTCATCCTGCTGCCGCTGCTGCTGGTCACCTGGCTCGCCTTCTTCCGCCAGGAGATACCGTCGTTTCCGCCGGAAGGTTATTCGCTGCAGTGGTTCGGCGCCGTGCTCAACAACAAGAGCTTCGTCTCGGGCTTCATCCTGAGTGCGCAGGTGGGCCTCGCCGCGACCGTGATCGGCCTCGCGCTCGCGGTGCCGGCGAGCCTGGCGATCGCGCGGCGGCGCTTTCGCGGCCGCGGCGCGGTCAACGCGCTGCTGCTGATGCCGCTGGTCGTGCCCGGGGTTGTGCTCGGCACGTCGATCTATGTCTTCCAGATCGAGACCGAGATCGCCACCGGCCTGCCGCTGCTCGGACAGACCGCCGGGCTCGTCGCCGCGCATGTTCTGATCGTCGTCCCGTGGGCGACGCGGCTGGTGACCGCGAGCCTTGCCGGCTTCGACCCGGCGATCGAGGAGGCGGCCAAGAACCTCGGCGCCGGGCCGTGGACCACATTCCGCCGCGTGACCTTGCCGTCGATCCGGCCCGGCATCGTGGCGGGCGCGCTATTCGGCTTCGTGATGTCGTTCGGCAATCTCGAGATGAGCCTGTTTCTCGTGGGCGCCGGCCGCACCACGCTGCCGATCGCGATCTTGCAATACCTCGAATGGAAGATCGATCCGACCGTCGCCGCCGTCTCGGTGATGCAGATCGTGCTGATCGGGGCGGCGATGCTGCTGACCGATCGCTATGTGAAGATCAGCCGAGTCGTTTGACATGGCGCGATTGGAGCTGCGCAAACTCTCGAAACGCTACGGCGACCACGCGGCCGTCGTGGGCGTCACGCTCGACGTGGCGGACGGGGAATTCCTCGTGCTGCTCGGGCCCTCCGGCTGCGGCAAGACCACGACCTTGCGCATGATTGCGGGCTTCGTCGAGCCGAGCGGCGGCAGCACCACGATCGGCGGCACCGACGTCACGCATCTGCCGCCCTGGCGGCGCAACACCGGCATGGTGTTCCAGAGCTACGCTCTGTTTCCCCACATGACGGTGGCCGAGAACGTCGCGTTCGGGCTGGAGATGCGCAAGCTCGCGCGGGGCGAGATCGATGCGCGCACCAAAGAGGTGCTGCGGCTGGTGCGGCTCGAGGGCTATTCGGCGCGCCTGCCGCGCGAGCTCTCGGGCGGACAGCAGCAGCGCGTGGCGCTGGCGCGCGCGCTCGCGGTGCGCCCCGACGTGCTGCTGCTCGATGAGCCTCTGTCGAACCTCGACGCCAAGCTGCGCGAAGAAGTGCGCATCGAGATCCGCGAACTGCAGCGTGAGCTCGGCCTCACCACCATCATGGTCACGCACGACCAGGAAGAAGCGCTCACAGTGGCGGACCGGCTGGTGGTGATGGCGGATGGCGAGATCCGCCAGATCGGCAGCCAGCGCGACCTTTACGAGCGGCCGGCCGACCGGTTCGTCGCCGCCTTCGTCGGCCGCAGCACCTTCCTCGCCGGGCGCGTAACCGCGCCGGGGCAATTCGAAACCGCCGGCGGCCTCGCGCTGCAGTGCCGCAGCGGCGACACGCTCGGCGCAGCGGCGCTGGCGCTGCGGCCTGAGCGGCTCAGCCTCGACCCGGACGGGATGGACAACCGCCTGCCGGGCAAGGTCGAATTCGTGTCATATCTGGGCGCCGTGCTCGAGCTGCATGTGCGCCTGTCGCCGGTCGACCGCGTGGTTGTGCAACTGCCGAACCAGGGCGGTGCATTGCGCGCGAATGTCGGTGATGCGGTCGAGGTCGGCTGGCCGCGCGATGCCGGAATGGTTTTTGCAGAGTGAAACAGTGAATACGAACGTATGGAGAGGCAGATGAGCAGGACAATCTCGCGCCGCGCGGCGCTGTCGGGCCTGGCAGGGGCGGTCGCCCTGCCGGCGTTTCTCAAGGGTGAGGCGCGCGCGCAGGGCGGGCGCGTCGTGGTCGGCACCTGGGGTGGCGACTACGCGAGGCTGCTCACCAAGAACATCGAAGACCCGCTGCTCAAGCCGAAAGGCTTCGAGGTGGCGCAGGACCAGGCGGGCGATGCGCCGCGGCGCAGCAAGATGGTGGCGGAGAGGCGCCTGCCGCGCGGCACCAGTGACATCCAGGGTCTGTCCGCCGCCAACATGTTCGAGATGAACGAAGCCGGTGTCGCCGAGACGATCGACTATGCCAAGCTGCCCAACGCGAAGAACCTGCTGCCGCAGATGAAGTACCCCTACGGGGTCGGCCACATCTATTCCGGCAAGGTGGTCGTCTACAATCCGAAGCTGATCCCGCAAGCGCCGACGAGCTTCAAGGACGCGTTCGATCCCAAGCACGGCAACAAAATAGGCATCATCGACATCCAGTATCAGTGGGTGATGGCGGCGGCTTCGCTTGCGGCCGGCGGCACGGTGAAGGATTTCGAGCCCGGCAAGGCGGTGTTGCTGGAGGCCAAGAAGGCCGGCGTGCGCGTGTATCCGACCAACGAGGCGTTCGCCCAGGCGCTCAAGACCGAGGAGATCGGCATCGGCATCATGTGGAAGGCGCGCGCCGTGCAATGGCAGAATGCCGGCATCAACGTGCAGTCGGCCGCGCCGAGCGAGGGGCTGCCGATGTACGTGTCGGGCTTCGTCATCCCGAAGAACGCGCCCAACAAGGAAGGCGGCTACGCCTACATGAACGCGATGCTGGAGAGAAGCGCGCAGGAGAATTTCGCGGTCGACATGGGCTACAACCCGACCGTCAACAATGCGACGGTCGCGCCCGACCTGCAGCAGCGCATCGGCTTCACCGCGCAGGAGCAGGCGCGTCTGATCGATCTCGACTATGCCTACATCGCGAAGAACGACGCCGCGCTGAAGGAGTGGTGGGACAAGGTGTTCAAGACTTGACCGCGCCGCGTCCGGCGCTCACCGCCGCGGGGCTCGCCGGCCCCGCGACGCTCTATGTCGCGGTCGGGCTCTTGCTGCCGCTGGCGATCCTGTTCCGCTACAGCCTGAACCAGTTCGTCCCCGGCAAGTTCATGGTCGACGCGCTGACGGTGGAGAACTACGTCAAGTTCTTCACCGACATCTACTACACGGCGGTGCTGACCCGCACGGTGCGCGTCGCCTTCATCACCACGGCGATCTGCCTGCTGCTGGGCTTTCCGCTCGCCTACGTCCTGGCGCGCACGCGCAGCCGCTACAAGAACATGCTGATCATCGCGGTGGTGCTGCCGCTGTTCGTCGGCAACGCGGTGCGCGCCGCGGGCTGGATGGTCGCGTTCGGCAACAAGGGCCTGATCAACGCGAGCCTGATGGGCGCGGGCACGATCTCGACGCCGCTCGAGATCATGTTCACCGAAACGGCGGTGATCATCGGCATCACGGCGGTGAACCTGCCGTTCATGGTGCTGACCTTGCAGAGCGTGATCGAAGGCATCGACCGCTCGGTCGAGGAGGCGGCGTTCAACCTCGGCGCAACGCCGCTGCGCATGGCGCGGCGCGTGCTGCTGCCGCTTGCGATGCCGGGCGTGCTCGCCGGCACCATCCTCACCTTCATCCTGGCGATGAACGCCTACGCGACGCCGGTGCTGCTCGGCGGGCCGCGTTTCCAGATGATGGGGCCGCTGGTCTACGGCCAGTTCGTGCAGCAAAACAACTGGCCGTTCGGCGGCGCGATCGCCTTCATCCTGATGACCGCGACGCTCGTGCTGACGCTTGCGGCGAATGCGATGGTGCAGCAGCGCTACCGGGCGGGCGGTTAGGCCGGGTTGCGGGACCTACTCGCCTTCCGGATTGAGCACGAGGAAGTCGGGTTCGCCCTCGTCGGCGAGCGCCACGCCTGCCGAACCGAAATTGCCCACGCCGAGCGTGCCGCCGGCAAGCAGCAGCACCGCCAGCGCGAAAGCTGCCGCAAGACGCAAATTCGTCGCCTGCTCGTTCCTCATGACCACTCCCCGGACACACGTCACGCCGGGACTGTCGGTCGATCTTGCTAAACAATTCGTTAACCCGGGCCGGCGCGCCGCTCCCGCGGTGGATTATTCCGCCTTGATGCCGGTGACGCGCATGATGTCGGCGCCGCGCGTCTGTTCCGCGCGGATGAACGCGGCAAACTCGTTCGGCGCCGAACCGACCGCCGTGTAGGCCTGCGGCGCCAGAAAGCGCGTGTTCAGCTCCGGCTGCGCGAGGGCCTGCTTCACCACCGCGGCGATCCGCTCGCGCAACTCGAGCGGTGTCTTCTCCGGCGCCATCATGGCGAACCAGGCGCCCTTGTAGGGATAGGAAATTCCGAGCTCTCCGAGCGAGGGCGTATCGGGCAGCGCCGCAACGCGCACATCGCCGATCACCGCGAGCGGCTTGAGCCTGCCGGCGTCGATCTGCGGCTGGATGAATCCGACCGCCACGTAGGAGAGCTGCACGCGTCCGGCGACGACCTCGCTCACCGCTTCGGCCGAGCCCTTGTGCGGGATATGCACGATATCGAGGCCGTTGGTCTTCTTCAGCCACTCGAACAAGAGGTGCGGCGAGGTCGCGGGACCCCATGATGAATAGTTCAGCTCGCCCGGATGCTGCTTCGCGTAGGCGATCGCCTCGCGCAGGCTGCTCGCCTTCAACGAAGGGTGCGCGTAGATCACGCCCGGCGCCGCGACGAACTGCGTCACCGGGCTGAGCGATTTGTAGCGCTCGTAGAGCTTCGGATCGGCATGCGGCGCAACCGACAGTGCCTCGGCGGTGATCGGGCAAAAGGTGTAGCCGTCGGGCTCGGCGGTCGCGCAGGCCTGCAGGCCTATTGCTCCACTGGCACCCACACGGTTCTCGACGATCCAGGGCTGCCCGAGCGCGCCGCGCGCATGTTCGCCGATCGCGCGCGTCAGCGTGTCGAGCACGCCGCCGGCCGGGTAGGGCACGATGATGCGGATCGGTTTGCTCGGGTACGGCTGCGCGTGGGCGGCGCCGGCGCATGCGAGGGCGAACGCGAGGCCGATCATCCCGAGGCTGCGACGCATGAAGAACCTGCTGAAATGCTTGGCGCGCCCTACGGGAATCGAACCCGTGTTACCGCCGTGAAAGGGCGGTGTCCTGGACCGCTAGACGAAGGGCGCGGCTGCTGCGGCAAGCACGAAGCCCCGCGAGGCGCGGCGACATATAGAGGGCTACCGGGCAGGGGGCAAGCGTGGGGGGCGCCGCGCGTCCTGATCGTCTTTTCAAGCCGGATGAACCCTGAGCCTCAGGGCGGAGTACTTTGCATGGGGTTGTTTTTCGATTTTTTTTCCGCCAGCCGCGGCGTCGCGCGGCGGGGGTGTTGGTCACGCCGCCTTATCGCGGCAGCCACGGCGGGCAAGGCCCCCACGAAGCGCGGCGAGGTATCGAGGGCCGGCGGGCAGGGCAAGCGATCAAAGCCGGGAGCGCGTCAGGGAATGGTCTCCGCCGGTCCGCACCGTTCGGATCGCTCGGCCAGCAGGCGTGAGCAGATGCTCCATATCTGTTCGCTGTAAGCCAGGAACCAGAGCGTCTCGATGGCGCACGCGCCGCGCCCGTTCATGTAGGTCAGCGCACTGTCGAGGAGCACCGGGACCAGTTCTTCCGGCTTGCCCGCCGCGGTACCGGTTCCGAGCAGAGGCAGCAACACCGACACCGGTCCGGCCCCGATCTTCCTGTCGACCTCCGAGAGCACGTTGTTGATGCACTCATCGAGGTTATCGACCGGCTTGTAGCCGCGGCCTGCCGCGGTCCCCTGGACGGCGGCGACATGCAGCAGCAGCTTCACGCCCCTGGTCGCGAGTTCGCCCGGCGTCGTCTCCAGAACGGTTCCCGCCATGACGGTCTTGTGTCCGACGACCTTGTCGAGCTGGGCCTTGAGATCGTCCGCGATCAGGTCTGCCTCGATGTGTCCGAACGTCTTCTTCGCGCCGAGGTACCTGACGACGCCGCTGATGGAGCGGTCGTAGGAGCGCGCCATCTGCATGTTGGTGTTTTCCGAGTTCACCCAGACCGGAATATCGGTGATGCCGTTGAGGTCTCCGCCGATCAGGCCGATATGGCGGGACGGGTATTTCTTGATCGGGTAGCGAACGCGCCGCGATGGCGAGATCGGCGTCTCGCGTCCCGCCGAGACCTCCAGGTTCTTGATGACCTCGAAAACGAGGCTGTCGGTGGGCGCGCTGTCGAGCCCTTTGCGAACGAACTCGACGATCCTCGGCCGGACCTCGTCATATTCTCCCGCCGTGTACTCGATCGTCCGCATGCCTTGCACGTTGAACGGCAGGTCGAAGCCCGTGTGCTTGATCAGGACGGTCACGCCGCGCCGCAGGGCATGGCGCACGCCGAGCTCGTAGAAGACGTTGGGGTTCTCGGTGGTCAGATCGGCGATGCACACGTCGGCATGAAAAATGTGATTGATCATCTCGCGATGGATCCATCCCGCCATGCCGACCTCATCGCTGCGGACGACATGGAGGTCGAGCTCGTTCTCCATCGGCGTCTTGATCAGATCGCGGTACACGCTGTCGAAATTGATTTTCTTGTTCCGGATGAGCTTCTTCTTGCCGAACGGCATGATCACGAAGCAGGTCTTTTTCATCGCCGTTTCCCGTGCCCTCAACCGATGCGTGCAATACTATCCTTCAACCAGTATGCCGCCACAATGGTCTTGGCGTCGTGAAGTTGTCCCTGCTGCAGCTTTCCGAGGAATTCACCCACCGGCCACTCGAGAACACGGATGTCTTCGCCCTCTGCCGCGAGCCCGCCGCCGGCGCCGCGGCGGTGCGCCTGCGTGACCGTCACGCCGAACAGGAAGATCCGCTCGCTGGTGCCGCCGGGAGAGACGAAGAATTCCCCGATCGGTTCGGCACTGGCCGCCTCGAAGCCGATCTCCTCGAGAATCTCGCGCCTGATCGCCTGCTCCGGCGTCTCGCCCTCGTCGATCATTCCCGCGACCACTTCGACGACCCAGCCGTCGGCCTTGGTCGAGGCGGGATACTTGAACTGCTCGGTCAGGTAGACCGTTTCGGTATCCCGGTTCATCACGATCGCCGCAACCAAGTTCCCGCGCTCGAAATTCAGCCGGGTCAGCGCCTTGCTCATCGTGCCGTCGTATCGCTCGTAGCGCAGCAGGGCTTCGTCGATCTTGAAGAAGTGGTCGAACACGCGCTTCTTTTCAATGATTTCGACTTTTCGCATCGGCTTGCTCCGTGCTGGTCGATGGCACAAACGCGCGGGAGCGGTGGTGGATCACCAATGTCCGGTGTTCGGCATTGAGGACCACGGCTCCTTCGGGGCGAGCGGCTTGCCCTTCTGCAGCAGTTCGACCGACTGCTTGTCGGGCGAGCGCACGAACGCCATGTTGCCGTCGCGCGGCGGGCGGTTGATGGTGACGCCGCCCTTCATCAGCTTCTCGCAGGTGGCGTAGATGTCGTCGACCTCGAAGGCGAGGTGGCCGAAATAGCGCGCCTCGCCGTAATCCTCGGTGTCCCAGTTGTAGGTCAGCTCGAGCATCGGCTGGTCGCGGCCGGTCTTCTCCATGCTGGCCTTCACCACCATCTCGTCCTCCGGCGCGTAGAGGAACACCAGCGTGAACTTGTTCTTCTCGTCCACCCGGCGCCGCGCCTCCTTCATGCCGAGCAGCTCCACGTAGAATTGGAGCGCCGCGTCGAGGTTGCGCACGCGCAGCATGGTGTGGAGGTATTTCATGACCTTCTCCTTGGGGAACCTGCGGGAAATCCGAACGGGCTGAGGACGTTTCGGGGCAGGCCATAGCAGGAAAATGCCGGTCAGGGCAGGCGGCTGCACGGCGCGTCACGACGGCGCTTGCGCGCCGAATCGCCGACTCCTAGATTCGGTCCTGCACAAAGCCCTCCAAGCAGTGCGGTGGTAGCTTAGACGTCAGAGCGCCCTAGCGGGAGGCGTGGGTTCAACCCCACCCACCCCGCGGGCTCCCCGCCCGGTCATCCGCCGTCGCGTCCCGTTCGAGCGCGCCGGCGTCGCCCGCCGCCGACCCGCATGAATTGCATCCCGACCCGGCGTGTGCAGATAGTCCCGTCTGTTCCTGCATGCGGCTGCGGACATCGCATGATTGCATCTGACGTTACGACCGCTGTTCGTCACCTGCGCGGCCTCATGGAGGAGGCACGCGTCATCGTGCCCTTCACCGGCGCCGGCATCTCGACCGAGTGCGGCATCCCGGATTTCCGCTCCCCCGGCGGCATCTGGAGCAGGATGCGGCCGATCGACTTCTCCGATTTTCTCGCCAGCCAGGACGCGCGCGATGAATCCTGGCGGCGGCGCTTCGCGATGCTCGACCAGTTCGACTCGGCGAAGCCGGGGCGCGGACACCAGGCGCTCGCATCGCTCTACCAGTCGGGCAAGTCGCCCGGCGTGGTGACTCAAAACATCGACAACCTGCACCAAGCCTCTGGCATTGCACCGGAACACGTCGTGGAGTTGCATGGCAACACCACCTACGCGGCCTGCCTCGACTGCGCGACGCGCTATGAGCTCCCCTGGGTGAAGCGCTTCTTCGAAGCGAGCGGGCGCGCGCCCTCGTGCACCTCGTGCGGCGGCCACATCAAGACCGCGACTATCTCCTTCGGTCAGGCGATGCCCGAGAAGGAGATGCAGCGTGCCGAGGAGATGACTCGCTCCGCCGATCTTTTCATCGCGATCGGCTCCTCGCTCGTGGTCTGGCCGGCTGCCGGCTTCCCGCTGATGGCGAAGCGCAATGGTGCAGCGCTCGTGATCATCAATCGCGATCCGACCGAATTCGACGACATCGCCGATCTCGTGGTGCGTCATGACATCGGCGAGGTGCTCACGCCCTTCATTGCGCCGCGGTCGTAAAAGCCGTTGTGGCGCAGCACCATCCGCCGCGCTGTGCACAGTTAGCCACAGCCTGTCAGTATTTATTCAAATGGCTCTATGCGGCCGCTGCCGCGATGTTATGTTCGAACGCGTGATGATTCGAACTTGTAAGCGCCCGCAAGAGGCGCCCATTTAACGGCGGCGTTACGGCGTCATGACGTCGGACGATTTGGGGCCAAAGGTACCCGGTTTTGCGCTTCCATCCGACCTCGCCGGCGAGATTGCCGACGAGACGGTGAGCGTCATCGAGATTGCGGGAGCCATCAAGTGGTTCGACGTCTCGAAGGGATACGGGTTCATCATTCCGGACAACGGTTTGCCGGATGTGCTGCTGCACGTCACTTGCCTGCGGCGCGACGGCTTCCAGACCGCGTATGAAGGTGCCCGCATCGTCTGCGAGGTGCTGCAGCGCCCGAAGGGGTTGCAGGCGTTCCGCATTCTCTCGATGGACGAGTCGACCGCGATTCATCCGACGGAGCTTCCCCCCGCGCGCACGCACGTGCAGGTGACGCCGACCAGCGGGCTCGAGCGCGTCGTGGTGAAATGGTTCAACCGGCTGCGCGGCTTCGGCTTCGTCACGCGCGGCGACGGCACGCCGGATATTTTCGTGCACATGGAAACACTGCGCCGCTACGGCATCACCGAACTGCGCCCCGGCCAGACCGTGCTGGTGCGTTTCGGACCCGGGCCGAAGGGCATGATGGCCGCCGAGGTGCGCCCGGACGGTCCGCAGCCGCACTGAACGCGTCTTGCTGCTCAAAACTGAACCGTGTATCGCTCCGCGAACGATGGCCGCATGGCCGATCGGGGCATAGCGCAGTCTGGTAGCGCGGAAGTTTTGGGTACTTCAGGTCGCAGGTTCGAATCCTGCTGCCCCGACCACATGATCCTGGACCGAACGATGGTTGCACGCATCTACAAGCCGGCGAAGACCGCGATGCAGTCGGGCAGCGCGAAGATGCAAGACTGGGTGCTCGACTACGAACCGGAGCAGCCGCGCGCGGTCGAGCCGCTGATGGGCTGGACCTCGTCGGGCGATATGACGCAGCAGGTCAAGTTGCGCTTCGAGACGAAGGAAGAGGCGATCGCCTATTGCGAGCGCAACGGCGTTGCCTACCAGGTCGCGGAGCCGAAGACATCGGCACGACGCACGATCTCCTATTCGGACAACTTCGCGTTCACCCGCCGCGGATCCTGGACCCACTAGAAACCCGGTTGTCGCCGGGAACACGCCGCGCGCCTGGCCGTTGAATCCTCGATGATTCAACCCGGGATGCGCCTCATGAAAACCTCCATTGCATTGACGTTCGCGTTCCTCGCCGCCGGTTCGGCGTTGGCCTTCGCGCAAGGCTCGGGCGGCGGCTCATCCGGCGGCACTGGCGGGAGCGGCGCGGGCGGCGCGTCCGCAAGCGGCGGCGCCTCCAGTCCGACCGGCCCTTCACCGGGCGGAATGCCGAGCGGAACGGGAAGCACCGGGTCAATCAACAGCGGCGGTGTCGGCGTTCCCGGCGGAACCGGGCCGGGGAGCACGGCGAGCACGCCGAACCAGCCCGCGATGAATACACCCGGTCCGACCGTCGGCAATGGCGGGGCCGGCATTCCGAGCGTCTCGCCGTCGGGCACCGCGTCGAGCGGCGGCCTGCGGACGAACCCGAGCAGCCTGAACACGCCGGGCGGCGCCGCCCCGAGCGATCCGACCGCGCCTCCGGCCGGCGCGCCGCGCATCATGGTGCCGGAGCGGCGCTAGGCGCGTGGCGACCCCGGGAGGACTCGAACCTCCGACCAACAGCTTAGAAGGCTGCTGCTCTATCCGGCTGAGCTACGGGGCCGGTATTGGCGCCGCGTGAAATTACGCGGGCGCGGCCGCAACCGCAATCTAAGGAGATTGGACGTCGTCGACCGCCGCCAAATGCAGCGCCGCGATGTCGGAAGCCGCCATGTCAAAGGTCTCGCCCTCGAGCGAGGCGAACGCGATGCGACCCGCCCCGACCGGACTGTTGACGACGGCAAGCGCGGGCTCTCCCGCGGCCGGATAGATCACGACCGTATCGCCCGGCTCGAACGCGTCGCGCGGCGCGGCCGGGTCGACCCAGTACCATGTTCCGCCGACGCGCACCCGGTAGGCGTGCGTCGCCGCGCGTCCGTCCTTGTTCCCCATGCGACCTCGCATCGTTGCATCCGCGGCATATCAGGCCGCTGTCCGTTGCGAAAAGATCCCGCTCCACCGAATAGGCCGCGGTCGCCCGTTTTCCGCCGCACTATCACCCGTTTCAAGTCCTATCGCGCGGGTCGTGCAGGCGTTAACCGGATGTTCGCCTGCGCGCCGCAGGATGCGGGGAAGCGAGCGTCCGAATGCGCGTACTCTGCCTGATCGTTGCGTTGCTGTGGTGCGGGCCGGCTTTCGCCGATCTGCGCATCACGCGCGACTTCGGCGGCTTCGTCGATCAGTACAAGACGAAATACGCCAAGGTGCGCGACAGAGGCGAGCGCGTCATCATCGACGGCATCTGCAACTCCGCCTGCACGCTGGTGCTCGGCATCGTGCCGCTGAACCGGATTTGCGCGACACCGCGCGCGAGTCTCGGATTCCATCAGGCTTATTACGACAAGCGCTGGACCGCGGGCCTGCGCGTCACCAGCGTCACCGGCACGGACGAGTTGATGTCCTATTATCCGCCGGCCGTGAAGGCGTGGATCGCGAAGAAGGGCGGGCTCAGCGCGGAGATGAAGCGCGTGTTCAACGGCGCCGACCTGTGGACGATCATCGATCCGTGCCCGGAGGAGTTCTAAGCCGGTCCTCTGCTGGCTAGGCGCGCGTGAACAGGATCGCGATCGATCCCGGAATGAAATGCGGGCCGATCATGTAGTTGAAGATCCTGATCTGCCTTGCCGGCGTGAAGTGCGGGGCGAACAGCGCGCTCAGGCTCCTGGCATTGAAGAAATTGACGTGGCTGCCTTCGAGCAGATGCCACGGCACCGTGTTGGTCGGCCACGAGAACGGGATCGAGGCCATGTCCGGCACCGTGATGAAGACCGAGGTGCGCGCGACGCGCATCAACTCGCGCGCGACGGCGAACGGGTCCTCGACGTGCTCGACCACCTCGGTGGCGATGACGCTGTCGAATGTCCGGTCCGGATAGGGCAGGGGCAAGCCGCCGTCATAGAGCGTCACGAACGGCTGCGCGGCAGTGCTTAGGTGCGCGCGGATCGCCGGCCTGTCGATTTCGATCCCGACCGCCTCGCGTCCAAGCGCGCGCAGTTTCGCGACGAGGTCGCCGGTGCCGCAGCCGAAATCGAGCACCGTCTTGCCGACAAGCGCATCCGCGAGCTCCACCAGCGTCGGGTTGGCCGGCACCGGCGGGCCGACGCAGTAGATCTGGTCGCGGTGCGCGATGTGATCGCTTTCGTAAAGCTCCCGGTAGTGCGGTTCGGCGCTGCCGTAGCGCTCCGCATCGGGTACCGCGTGCGCCTTGCCGAACAGCTCTACCGCCTTCGGGCGCCCGGTGAGGTGGAACTCGGCGATGAACCCGGCCCAGGGAAAATCCAGTTTCTTGGCGGCGATGACGTCGGGCCGCAACTCGCGGCACAGCACCGACGGTGCGGCGCGCGTTCCGTCGGCATAGATGAGCGCGACATCGATCCGGTCGGGGTCAGTGCACCAGCCCCGCGCGAGCAGGACCGGCAGCGGATGGCCGCTGATATTGTCGAGATAAAATTCCACGGCGGCCGTCACCTGTTTCGGTCTGCCTACCCGATCCGGATGGGACGGGCAATTCGCGCGAGCGCGCGTCCGGCAGTCGCCGGACACGCGAAAATATCGCTTGGCAACTGCTGTCATTGTGTCGACACTCATCTGAACAGCGGACACCAAGGTGGAGGAAGGCCCATGCGCGTCGCCATCAAAAGCGCCACCATATTTGCATTGAGCTTCGCCCTGCTTGGTGTTTTGACCTCCGGTTCGAATGCGCAGTCGACACCTGAGAAGCGCAAGATCAACGTCGCGACCGCCTCGCTTGGACTGCCGTACCTGCCGCTGATTATCGCGCAGCAGCGCAAATACTTCGCCGACGAAGGGCTGGAGGTCGAGATCGCGGCGTTTGCCGGCGGCTCGAAGGCGCTGCAGTCGCTGATGGGCGGATCGAGCGACGTCGCCTCCGGCGCCTATTCCAACACGCTCACGATGGCGGCGAAGGGACAGAAGCTGAAGAATTTCGTGGTGCAGGTGCGCTATCCGGCGCTCACCATCGCGGTGTCGACCCGCGTCGCCGCCCGCTACCACTCCCCCAAGGATCTCAAAGGCATGAAGATCGGCGTCAGTGCGCCGGGTTCGAGCACGCATATGGTGGTCAATCACCTGCTGAGCAAAGGCGGACTGACCTCGAACGACGTTTCGATCATCGGCGTCGGCACCTCGGCCGCTGCGGTCGCGGCGATCGAGAGGGGCGAAATCGACGCGATCATCAACAGCGATCCGGTGATGACCAAGCTCGAGGCCGACAACGCCGTGAAGGTGATCGCCGAGACGCGCACCTCGAAGGGCACGCACGACCTGTTCGGCGGGCCGTATCCGGAGGCCGGGCTCTACGCCACGGCGGAGTTCATGGCGAAAAATCCGAATACCATCCAGGCGCTTACCAATGCGATCGTGCGCGCGCAGTTGTGGATGCAGACCGCGAGCATCGACGACATCGCGGCGAACGTCCCGCCCGAGCACATGCTGGGCGACAGGGAGCTCTATCTCGCCTCCTACCGGAAGATGCACGAGGCGCATGCGCCCGACGGGCTGATCACCCGCGAGGGCGCGCAGATCGTGCACAACGTGCTGGCGGCGTTCTTGCCCGAGGTGAAGGCCGCCAACATCAAGGTCGAGGACACCTACGAGAATCGTTTCGTCGAGGCCGCGCTGAAGAAGTGGCAAGGCAAGATGTGAGATCGCCGGAACCGGCCGTGCGCTACTCATGCATGCCACGCATGGATGCCCGGCCGCACGCAGGGTGCGCCGGGCAGGTGCGTCCCCTATAAGGGCGCCGAGACGAAGGTAACGCCAAGCCGGGCATGACACAGCTCACCGACGCCACACCGACGGCGGCGCGCAACAATGACGCGCGCATCATTCCGCTCGTCTGCGCGGCGCATTTCGTCAGCCATTTCTACATCCTGGTGCTGCCGCCGCTATTCCCGTTCATCCGCGACTTCTACAATGTCAGCTACACCCAGCTCGGCCTCGCGCTCACCGCGTTCAACATCACGACCGCGTTGTGCCAGACGCCCGCCGGCTTTCTGGTCGACCGGATCGGCGCGCGCTCGGTGCTGGTATCCGGGCTCGTCCTCGGTGCGGTTTCCCTCGCGATCGTTGGGCTTATTCCGTCATTCTGGCTGCTGGTCGCGATGTTCGCGATCCTCGGTGTCGCCAACGGCGTCTACCACCCGGCCGATTACGCGATCCTGTCGCAGCTCATCTCGAATGAACGCGCGAGCCAGGCTTTTTCGCTGCACATCTTCGCGGGTTTCCTCGGTACCGCGGTAACGCCTGCCACGATGCTGATCCTGCAGCAGGCGCTCGGCTGGCAGGGCGCCTTCCTCGCAGCGTCGGTGATGGGCCTGCTCGTCGCGGTCCCATTCCTGCTGCAGCCGGCCGTCCTGTTCGAGCCGCCACCCCGGCCGGCGCGGCCGCCGAGCGAGCAGCCGAAGGACGACAAGGCCGGCTGGTCGCTGCTCCTGTCAGGGCCGATCCTGCTCAATCTGCTGTTCTTCGTGATGATCACTTTCTCGACGACCGGCGTGCAGAATTATTCGGTCGTCGCGCTCAACGAGGCCTACGGCACGCCGATCGGCCTCGCCAACACGGCGCTGACCGCGAACCTGATGCTCAGCGCGTTCGGCGTGCTCGCCGGCGGCCTGCTGGCGGCGCGCATCGGCCGGCCCGAGTGGATCGCGGCCGTCTCGTTCCTCAGCATCGCGCTGACGGGCGCCGTGATCGGCATCGCGGATTTCGGCATCGTGATCCTGATGATCGCGATGTCCCTGAACGGCTTCATGAACGGGTTGATGCAGCCCTCGCGCGACATGATCGTTCGCGCGGTGACGCCGGATGGCCAGTTCGGCAAGGTGTTCGGGTTTGTCACGACCGGCTTCAATATCGGCGGCATCATCGCGCCGCTGCTGTTCGGCTACGTGATGGATGCCGGGCATCCGCGCTGGGTGTTTTTCCTGGTCTGCGGGCTGAGCCTGCTGGCGATCCTGACGCTGGTTCCCAGTTTCCTGCGCAATCGCAACGCGGCGCGCGGCTGAAACAATCCGGACGGTTGCAGGCCGCCCTCAGGCCGCTTGCGCGCGCATCTAGTTTTGAATAATTTCAAACTAGTTTACGGGGTCCCATGCGACTGACCGAGCAGAGCCGTTACGCCTTGCGGGTGCTCGCCCATTGCGCCGAGCGCCATCCGGCGCTCGCCAAAGTTGCAACCATCGCGGCCATCACCGGCATCACCGAGCAGAACATCTTCAAGCTGATCAAGGTGCTCGCCAAGGCGGGGTTCGTCGAGACGATCCGCGGGCCGCACGGTGGCGTGCGGCTCGCGATGGCGCCGAAGGCGATCCGCGTCGGCCAGGTGATCCGCGCCATCGAGCCGCGCTTCAAAGCGTGCGGGCCGCTCGGCGTGATGCTGTCGGAGCAGCCGGTCTCCGCAGTCGAGCGCGAGCTCGACCAGACCATCGGGCGCGGCATCGCGGCATTCATGGATACCCTCGACCGCACCTCGATCGCGGCGCTGATCGAGAAGCGGCCCGCCAACGCGGCCTAGAATGTCTGCAACCGCCGCCTTGGCGCCCTGCGCGATGATGCGCGCGAGCGCGTCGGTCACGGCGCTGCGAAAACGCGGATCGGCGGCAAGCTCGGCAGCGAAGATGTCGCGCACGTCGAGCAGGGCAGGGACGAGACGGTCGGCCGACAGTCCGGCCTGATCCGCAATGGCGCGCAGGCGCGCCGCGAGCGGATCGCGCACGTCGATCGGTTCGCCGCGCTCGTCGATCCCGGTCACGTAGCGCATCCAGCCGGCGACACCCATCACGAGGCGGCCGATCGGCGCACCGGACGCGAGGCGGTCGCGGATCGTCCCGAGCAGCCGCTGCGGCAGCTTCTGTGATCCGTCCATGCAGATCTGCCAGGTGCGGTGCTTCAAGGCCGGGTTGGCGTAGCGTTCCATCAGCGCGCGCTTGTAGGCCGTAACGTCTGCGCCCGGCGGCATCTTCAGGGTGGTGGCGGCATCATCCATCACGCCCTCGGCGAGACGGCGATAGTTCGCGTCTTTCATCGTGTCAGACACGGTTTCGTATTCGGCAAGGTAGCCGAGATAGGCCAACGTGGAATGGCTGCCGTTGAGCAGGCGCAGCTTCATGTTCTCGTAAGGCGCGACATCCGTGACGAACTCCGCGCCCGCGAGCGACCAGTCGGGCCGCCCCTGCGGGAAACGATCCTCGATCACCCATTGGCTGAACGGCTCGGTGATCACGGGCGCCACATCCTCGACGCCGAGGCGCCGCGAGATCGTTGCGCGGTCCTCGTCGGTCGTGGCCGGCGTGATGCGGTCCACCATCGTCGCAGGAAACGCGACCTCGTTGCGGATGTAGCCGGCAAGCGGCCGGTCGCGCAGCTCGGCGAAGCGCGCGACGATTTTTGCGACCGTGCGGCCGTTGTGCGGAAGGTTGTCGCAGCACAGCACTGTGAAGGAGTGAATGCCCGCCTCGCGCCGCCGCCGCAGCGCTTCGACCAGGAATCCCGGCGCGCTGCGCGGCTGCGCCGGATGGGCGAGGTCGTGCACGATATCGGGATGCGCTTCGTCGAGCGCGGTCGTGGCCGGGTCGTAGCAGTAGCCTTTCTCGGTGACGGTCAGTGTAACGATCTTCACCGCCGGGTCGCACAGCGCGCGCAGCAGCGCTTCTGGATCTTCCGGTGCGACCAGCGTGTCTCTTAACGCACCGATCACCTGCAGCCGCTCGCCTTCGGCGCCGCGCACGGCCAGCGTGTAGAGATTGTCCTGCGGCTTGAGCGCATCGCGCACCGCGGGCGAGCGCAGGCTTGCGCCGACGATGCCCCAGCGCATGTCACCCGCCGCGAGCGCGGCCTCGGTGTACATCGCCTGGTGCGCGCGCTGGAACGCGCCGACACCGAGATGCACGATGCCGGCCGCGACCGCCGCGCGGTCGTACGTGGGCCGCGCGATGTCCGATGGGAGCTCACCGAGCGCCCGTGCATTCAGCCGCCGCATCACTTGCCGAGCAGCAGCGCGGGGAGCCAGAGCGACAGCGCCGGAATGTAGGTCACCATCAGCAGCACGATCAGCATCGGGATGTAGAAGATCATGATGCTCTTCGACACCGCTTCCATCGTCACCTTGCCGATGGCGCAGCCGACCACCAGCGTCGGCCCGACCGGCGGCGTCAGCAGCCCGATGCCGAGATTGAGGATCATGATCATGCCGAAATGCACCGGATCGATGCCGAACATCTTCACCACCGGCAGGAAGATCGGCGTGCAGATCAGCAGCATCGGCGCCAGATCCATGAACGTTCCGAGCACCAGCAGCAGGATGTTGATCAGGAACAGGAACATGTACTTGTCGCTGGAGACGGAGACGAAGAACGCCGTCACCTTCGCGGGGATCTGCATGATCGCCATCATGTAGCCGAAGGCGATCGAGAACCCGATCATGATCATCACCATGCCGACGGTGCGCACCACGCGCCCGACCAGCAGCGGCAGCTCGCTCCACTTGTAGTCGCGATAGATGAACATCGTGACGAGGAACGAATAGATGCACGCGACCGCGGCGGACTCGGTCGGCGTGAACACGCCCGAGAGAATGCCGCCGATGATGATGAGGATGGTGACCAGGCCCCAGAACGCTTCGCCGGCGATCGTGATCGCCTGGCGCAGCGGGATGACCTCGCCCTTCGGGAAGTTGTCGCGCCGCGCGATGTAGAAGCACAGGATCATCAGCGACAGGCCGAGCAGCAGGCCCGGAATGATGCCTGCGATGAACAGGTGCGCGACCGAGATCGTGCCGCCGGCCGCGAGCGAGTAGATCACCGCGTTGTGCGAGGGCGGGATCAGGAGCGGCTGCAGCGAGCCCGCGATTGTGACGTTCACCGCAAAGAGGCGCGGATATCCGGCCTTGATCATCTGCGGGATCATCACCGAGCCGATCGCGGCCGTGTCGGCGACCGAGGAGCCCGAGATGCAGCCGAAGAAGGTCGAGGCGAGGATATTCACCAGCGCCAGCCCGCCGCGGATGAATCCGACGAACACCTTGGCGAGATTGACGATGCGCGTCGCCATGCCGCCTTCGGCCATGATGCCGCCGGCGAGGATGAAGAACGGGATCGCCAGCAGCGCGAAGTCGTCCATGCCGTCGGAGGTCTTGAGCATGATGGCTTCGAGCGGCATGTCGACGTAGAGCGCCGCGAAGATCGCCGCGAGACCGAGCGCATAGGCGACCGGCATGCCGAGCAGACAGAGCACGCAGAAACCGCCGATCAGGATGATCATGTCCATGGCGGCTACTCGGTGCTGATCTGGGAGATGGCGTCGTCGGAGGGTTGCTCGAACAGGTTGGAGACCCAGAGGCGCTCGATGACGAACAGCGCCGTGATCAGTCCGCCGATCGGAACCGGGAGATAGGACGCGCCGACCGAGTACCAGGGGAAGTCCGAGATCGACTGGTACCAGGTGGTCTGGCAGAGCTTGATGCCCCACCAGAACATGAACAGGTTGGTGCCCATCATGCCCAGCTCGATCAGCCAGCCGACGGCGGTGCGCGCCTTGCCTTCAAGCATCATCGGGATGACGGCGACGCCGATGTGCAGGTTTTCGCGGTAGCAGATGCAGGCGGCGAGGAACGAGAACCAGATCATCATCAGCACGGCCATCGGCTCGGGCCATGACGAGGCGCTGTTGAGCACGTAGCGCGTGAACACGCCCCACGGAATCATCAGCGTGATCGCCACCAGGCAGAACCCGGCGATGATCATGCAGGCGCGATGGATCAGGTCCATCGCCCGGACGTACTGGGCCTTCATTCCCCGTTCCCTTCCCCCAAGAGAGCGGGCCGGCACGGTGCCCCCGGCCGGCCCGATAGCGTCGTGCGCCGCTTACTTCACAGCCTGCACGCGTTCGATGAACGGAATGAGCGCCTTGGCGTGCTTCTCGTAGACCGCCTTCTTCACGGCATCCGCCATCGGCTTGTTGTCGAGCTGCGTGATCTCCACGCCGTTCGCCTTCATGTCGTCGACCGACTTCTTCTCCATCTCGGCCCACAGCGTCCACTGCTCTTTCTGGGCGGCCTTCGCCTCCTTCAGGATCATATCTTGATCCTCCTTGGAGAGCGTCGCCCAGGTGCGCTTCGAGAACACCAGGATCTCCGGAATGATCAGGTGCTGCGTCATCGAGTAGTACTTCGCGTAGCGATAGTGTTGGCCCGACGAGTAGCTCGGCTCGTTGTTTTCCGCGCCATCGACGACGCCGGTCTGCAGCGCGTTGATGAGCTGGTCGAAGCCCATCGCGACGCCGTTGCCGCCCATCGCGTTCATGGTGTCGACGAAGATCGGGTTGCCCATCATGCGGATCTTGAGACCCTTGAAGTCGTCCATCGTCTTGATCGGCTTCTTGCTGTTGTAGACGTTGCGCACGCCGCCGTTCATCCAGCACAGCCCGATCAGGTTCGCGGTCGGATGATCCGACAGCTTCTTCAACATCTCGTCGCCGATCGGTCCGCTTACGACCTTGGTCATGTGGTCGACGTCGCGGAACACGAAGGGCAGGTTGAACGCGTTGAGCTCAGGGACGAGCGGTCCCATCGGTCCGAGGCTGATGCGTGCGATCTGCAGCGCGCCGACCTGCGCCTGCTCGATCATTTCCTTCTCGCCGCCGAGCTGCATCGACGGGAACATCTGGATGCTGATGCGGCCGTTGGTGGCGGCTTCGAGCCGCTTGCCCATGCGCACGACGGCTTCCACGGTCGGGTAGCCGAGCGGATGCACGTCGGTCGCCTTGAGCACGATCTTGGCCTGCGCGAACGCGCTGGTGCCGAGGCCGGTCGCCGCGAGCGAAGCGGCGGCGGTGGTGCCGAGAAATTCACGTCTGTTCATTGCGTCTCTCCCTCTTCGGTTCTTCACGTTTCCGCCGGTCGTGGCCGGCTAGAGCCTGTAAGCTTTTTTCGCCAGTCCATACGCAAGGTCGCGCGCGACCTCGCGCGCTTCGTCCTCGTCGAGCAGGTGCTTGACCACCAGTTCGGCGAGGTAGCCGCAGTCGACCCGCCGCGCCACGTCATGCCGCGCGGGAATCGAGCAGAACGCGCGCGTGTCGTCGTTGAAGCCGACGGTGTTGTAGAAACCGGCCGTCTCGGTGGTGAGCTCGCGGAAGCGCCGCATGCCTTCGGGCGAGTCATAGAACCACCAGGCGGGACCCAGCCGCAGCGCCGGGTAGTGGCCGGCGAGCGGGGCCAGTTCGCGCGAGTAGGCGGTCTCGTCGAGCGTGAACAGGATGATGGTAAGATCGCGCTCATTGCCGAAGCGATCGAGCAGCGGCTTGAGTGCATGCACATAGTCGGTGCGGGTCGGGATGTCGGCGCCCATGTCGCGGCCGAATTTCGCATGGAGCCCGGGATTGTGGTTGCGCATCGAGCCCGGATGAATCTGCATCACCAGTCCGTCGTCGAGGCTCATGCGCGCCATCTCGGTCAGCATCTGCGCGCGGAACAGTTCGGCGTCGCCCTCGGTGAAGTTCTCGCCGGTCACCTTGGCGAACAGGCGCTCAGCGTCGGCCTGCGCAAGATCGACGGTCTGCGCCGTCAAGTGCCCGTGATCCGTCGAGGTGGCGCCATGCTGCTTGAAATAGGCGCGGCGCAGCCGGTGCGCCTCGAGATAGCCGTGCCACGAGAAGGTGTCGCAGCGGGTGAGGTCGCCGAACTTCTGCAGATTGGCGCGGAAGCCGTCGAACTCCGGATCGACCACGGAGTCGGGCCGATAGGCTGTGACGACGCGCCCCTTCCAGCCCGAGGCCGCGATTGCCTTGTGGCTGTCGAGCGGGTCGAGCGGGCTTTCGGTGGTCGCGATCACCTCGATCTTGAAACGCTCGAACAGCGCGCGCGGCAGGAATTCCGGCTTCGCGAGACATTCCGAGATGCGGTCGAAGTAGAGGTCGGCGGTGCTGGCCGAGAGCCGCACCTCCAGGCCGAACAATTCGTTGAAGGATTGATCGAGCCACAGCCGGGTCGGCGTGCCGCGGAACAGGTAGTAGCGCTCCGCGAAGGTGCGCCAGATCTTGCGCGCATCGCTCTCGACCGCGTGACCGTCCTTGCGCGGGATGCCCATCTCCTCGAGCGTCACGCCCTGGCTGTAGAGCATGCGGAAAATGTAGTGGTCCGGCGTCACGAAAAGTCGCGCCGGATCGGGGAAGGGGGCGTTCTCGGCGTACCAGCGCGGGTCGGTGTGGCCGTGCGGCGAGACGATCGGCAGGTCGCGCACTTCCGCGTACAGCCGCCGCGCGACCGCACGCGTCGCGAAATCGGCCGGGAACAGCCGGTCGGCATAAAGCAACGGAGCGGTGAGGGGCGCGTTGCGTTGCGGCTTCATGCGGCAGCTCCGGGCTGGCGGTCGCGGCGCGTCAGCTCCCTCTCGGCGGCTTCGCCGCCGACCAGGATCGCCTCGACGCCGGCGAGATGCGCGTCCATTGCGGCGCGCGCCATATCCGGATCATGCGCCGCGATAGCGCGGTGCACCGCCTCATGCTCCGCCACGGTCGTGTCACGCTGCTGCGGACTGCAGCGCGTCATGATCAGGCCGGTGACCGCGCCCATGCGCTCGAACATCGGCGAATACATTTCGGCCCAGCATTCATCCACGATGGTCGCCAGGATGCTGTTGTGGCTGGCGAGCCCGATGCGAACGTGAAACTGGTGGTCGGCCGCGCGGTGCGAAGGCGTGTCGTGCGCCGTCGCGATCAGTGCGACCGTCTCGGCGATGGCGGCGATCTCGGCCGGTGTCGCGAGCCGTGCCGCAAGCGCTGCGACCTCCGGCTCGATCGCGCGCCGTGCCGCAATCAGTTCGAGCGGCGAAGAGCCGGCACCCTCGAACAGCCGCGCGGTCGTCTCGGCGTTCTTTGCCTTGTCGGTGACGAAGGTGCCGGCACCCACGCGTACCTCGACGAGGCCCGCCATTTCGAGTGCGATCATCGCCTCGCGCACGGTCGGGCGGCTGACCCCCAGCACCTTGGCGAGGTCGCGCTCCGGCGGCAGGCGGTCGCCCGGCTTGAATTCGCCACGCGCCACCAGGTCAGTGACCTGGCCGGCAACCTGTTCGTAAAGTCGTTGCGTCGCGACGGCCTGAAAAGGCATTCGCGTCTCTCCCCGTGGCGGGTTAGACCGCCTTGCGGGGTTCCTTAGACGTGGTCCGGCATCTGTTCAAGCTATAAGGTGGCCTGACCAATACTTATCCAGAATCAAGATGCCGGAGGGGGCGGAGACGATGCGGCAGGCGTGGCGCTGGTATGGGCCCGACGACCCGGTCACGCTCGACCACGTGCGTCAGGCTGGCGCGCATGAGATCGTCACCGCGCTGCATCAATACGCGCCGGGCGAGGCGTGGCCTCAGAGTGCGGTGGCCGAGCGCCGGGCGCTGATCGAGAGCGCGCCGGCCGGCCGCGTGCCGCTGTCGTGGACCGTGGTCGAGAGCATTCCGGTGCCGGATGACATACTGCGCGAGGGTGGCCGGGCACGCTCGGTCGACGCCTGGATCGAAAGCATGCGCGCGGTCGCGGCCGAAGGCATCCGCATCATCTGCTACAACGTGATGCCGGTGGTCGACTGGACCCGCACCGACCTCGATTTTCCACTTGCAACCGGCGCGACCGCATTGCGCTTCGACCACGATCGTTTCGCGGCCTTCGACCTGTTCGTGCTCAGACGCGATGGCGCCGCCGCCGACTACGATGCCGCCACGCAAGCGCGCGCGAAAAAAGCCTTCGCCGCGATGGATGCGGGCGAGGTCGACACATTGACGCGCAACATCTCGGCCGGGCTGCCCGGCGCGATGACGTCCTCGAAGAACCTCGACGCGTTCGCGGAGCGGATCGCGTCCTATCGCGGCGTGACGCCCGCCCAGATGCGTGCCAACGTGGTGTCGTTCCTCGAACGGGTGACGCCGGTCGCGGACGAGCTTGGCGTGCGGCTGACATTGCATCCTGACGATCCGCCGCGCCCGCTGTTCGGGCTCCCGCGCATCGCCTCGACCGCCGCGGACTATCAGGCGCTGTTCGATGCGGTGCCGTCGGGCGCGAACGGCATCTGCCTGTGCGTCGGCAGTTTGGGCTCGCGGCCGGACAACGACGTGGTGGCGATGGCGAAGCAGTTCGGCCCGCGCATCCATTTCGCGCATCTGCGCGCGACGCTGATCGATAATGCGGGAGCAAGCCTGAGCTTCACCGAGTCCGATCATCTCGACGGCGACGTGAACATGATCGACGTGTTGCGCGTGCTGGTGGCGGAGAATGCCGGGCGAGACACCGTCTGGCGCATTCCGTTCCGCCCGGATCACGGCCATCGCATGCTCGACGACATCGAGAAGACCCGCATCAACCCCGGCTACACCGGCGTCGGCCGCCTCAAGGGGTTGGCCGAACTGCGCGGCGCGATCCGCGCGCTGCATAGCGCATGATCCCAAAAGCGGGAACGGTTTCGGAAAAGATCATGCGCAAACGCAAAAAACGAGACCTATGACAGACTTTGCCAAAGCACCGCCCGGCGCCTGCGACGGCCACATGCACGTCTACGAGCCGGGCTATCCGCTCGCGCCGAGCGCGGTCGCGGCCGCGCCGCCCGGGCGGCTGTCCGACTATCTGGAGATCCGCGCGCGCCTCGGCCTGACGCGCGCCGTCGTGGTGCAACCGACCGCCTACGGCGCCGACAACTCCTGCACGCTTGCGGCGATCGCGGCGCTTGGGGCTCAGGCGCGTGGCGTCGCGATGGTGACCGGCGAGGAAACCGACGGCGAACTGGAGCGGCTCGCGCAGGGCGGTATCACGGGCTTTCGCTTCCGTACCTTCCCGGGCGGCGTGCTGCCCTGGGAACGGCTCGATCGGATGGCGGCGCGTGCACAGGAACTCGGCTGGCACACCGACATAGAGATGGACGGACGGACCTTGCCCGAGCACGGCGCCGCGTTCGCGCGGCTGCCCGGAACGCTGGTGATCGATCACATCGGCAAGTTTCTCGAACCCCTTCCGCTCGACCATCCGGCGGTCGTCGCGCTGATGCGGTTGCTCGACAGCGGCCGCACGTATGTGAAGATCACATCGCCCTACGATTCATCGCGATCGGGCCCGCCAGGCTACGCGGATCTTGCGCCGCTGGTCGCGGAACTGGTGCGTGCGGCGCCGGACCGGCTGATCTGGGCGACCAACTGGCCGCACGCCGCGCTTGGCGTCGACAAGCGTCCGGACGATGGCGCCTGGCTCGACCTGATGCGCGAATGGATGCCGGACGATGTTCGCCGCAAGATGCTGGTCGACAATCCGGCCGCGCTGCACGGATTTTGAGGAGACGGAATGCCCAAGGAAATGCCCAAGGAAATGCCCAAGCATCGGATCGCGATCATCGGCCTCGGGATGGCGGTGACGCCGCACGCCAAGAGCCTCGTCGACCTGAAGGACCGCGTCGAAGTCGTCGCCGCATTCAGCCCGAGCGAGGCGCGGCGCAAGGCGTTCGGCGAGAAATTTGACTTTCCACTCGGCGAGAGCCTCGACGCGATCCTCGCCGACAAGAGCATCGACTGCGTTGAGATCCTCACGCCGCCGAACACGCATCTCGACCTGGTGAAAAAATGCGCGGCGGCCGGCAAGCACATTTTGCTGGAGAAGCCGCTGGAGACTTCGACCGCGCGCGCGCTTGAGCTGGTTGCGGCGGCGGAGACAGGTGGCGTGACGCTCGCCGTCATGCTGCAGCACCGTTTCCGTCCCGCCGGCATGAAGCTGCGCGACATGCTGCGCGCCGGCGAACTCGGCCGCATCGTCAACTGCTCGACCGTAATCCGGCTGTGGCGGCCGCAGAGCTACTATGATGTCGAGGGACGCGGCACCAGGGCGCGCGACGGCGGCGGCGTGCTGATCACGCAAGGGATCCACACGCTCGACCTGATGCTGAGCCTCGCCGGACCGATCGCCGAGGTGCGTGGCTACGCGACCACGTCGAGCGTGCACCGGATGGAGACCGAGGACCTCGTCGCGGCGGCAGTACGCTACCAGAACGGCGCGATCGGCACGATCGACGCGACGACGGCGGCGTACCCGGGCTTTGCCGAGCGCATCGAGATCGTCGGCGAAAAAGCGACCGCGTCACTGATCGGCGGCGACCTGACCGTGGCGCATCACGATGGTCGCGTCACCGAACTGAAAACGGAATTCGGCACGGGCGGTACCGGCGCCGACCCGATGGCGTTCCCGAACGACTGGCACCGTGGCGCGATCGCGGACTTTTTGGATGCGATCGACGGGAAACGCGAGCCGGTGGTGAGCGGGCGCGAGGCGCTGAAGGTGCACCGGCTGATCGACGCGCTGCTCGAGGCGGGGAGGACTGGGGAGACGGTGAAGGTTGCAGAGTAGGCAGCTGGAGTAACTAAAAATAGAATGTGTATATTCTGCAATTGTAAGTACGGTTTGGCAGAACGAACCCAATGTTCCCTAAGCCCTTATCAGGATGAAAATCTTTCCCCGTCATCACCATATGCGCAAGTGCATCCGCGTCGAGACCCGCAACCGCGCGATCGATCACCTTGCGGCCGCTCTTGAAGATCGCGACCCGGCTCGTGACCGCGACCACGTCGGCCATATTGTGACTGACCAGGATGATGGTTTTGCCGCCGGTCTTGAGCCGGCGGATCAGGTCGAGCACCTGCGCGGTCTCCCGCACCCCGAGCGCCGCGGTCGGCTCGTCCATCACGATCAGTTCAGCGTTAAGACGCAGCGCGCGCGAGATCGCGACGGCCTGCCGCTGCCCGCCGGACAGGTTCGCAACCGCAAGATCCATGTTGGAGATCGTGACGCCGAGCCGCGCCATGTAGCCCGCGGCCTCGGTACGCATGCGCGCCTTGTCGAGCAGGCCGAAGCGCGTCAGCTCCGCACCGAGGAAGACGTTCTGCCAGATCGCCAGCGAGGGGCTGAGCGCGAGGTCCTGGTAGATCGTCGCGATACCCGCGGCGTGTGCGTCATGCGGCGAGCGGAAACGAACCCCGGCGCCGCGAACGGTCATCTCGCCGGCGCTCGGCTCCTGCGCGCCCGAAACGATGCGGATCAATGTGGACTTGCCCGCGCCGTTGTCGCCGCAGATGCCAAGCACGTCGCCTTGCGCGAGGTCGAGATCAACACCGGTCAGCGCCTCGACCGCGCCATAACGTTTCCCGACACCACGCAGCGAGATCACTTGTTGAACTGCGCCACGTTCGACGCATCGACCAGGATCGCATCCATGTAGAGATACGGCCCCGCCGTGACGTCTGACTTCGGCTTCTTCTGCACCGAGATCGTGTCGATGGCGTCGGCCGCGGCCTTGCCCATGTTCTCGAAGGGGATAGCGACGGTCGCGAGCACGGTGGACTGGGGGTCGGCGATGCGGCGATAGGTTTCCGCGCCGCCGTCGACCGAGACAAGCTTCACGGCGCCCTTCTTGTAGCCCTGCTCGCGCAGCAGGTCGTCGATCACGAATGCCTGTCCGTCGAACGACGCCCAGATGCCCTCGATCTTTCCCTTGTTCTGCAGGATCAGCGCCGACATGCCGTTGCGCACGTCGTCGCGCCAGCTTTGCGTGCGCGCCATCGAATGGCTTGCCAGCACCTTTACGCCGGTGTTCTCCGCGAGCACCGCATCGAGCACGCGGCCGCGGATACGCGTGCCGACATTGCCGTCGAAGCGCTGGGCGAGAATGTTGCCCTGGTAGTTGAGCAGGCCGAGCAGGTAGAGCGCGGCCTCGGCGCCGACCTTGTATTCGTTCACCTGGATGTCGAACAGGGTGTGGGGGCTGGTGCCGCTCATCACGGTCACGACCGGAATCTTCGCGTCTGCCGCCGCTTTCAGCTGGGCGTCGGCCTCGACCGGTTTGCCCATCGCCACGATGATCGCGTCGACCTTGCGCTGGATCAGGTCGTCGAGCTGCTGCGCGTGCTTCGGCAGACTGCCCTCGGAATTGAGGATCTGCACCTTCCAGCCCTTGGCGCTCGCGGCGTCTTTCGCCGCATTGGCGACGCGCGCATGCGTCTCCGACGACATCTGGAACGCGACGATGCCGACGTCGAACGCGAAGGCCGGGCTTGCCAGTGCGGCGAGTGCCGCCGCCAGGATGATGCGTCTCATGATGTTCTCCCTACACCGCGAAGGCGGCGCGTTTGAGCGTGCTGGCCGAGAGCGCGACCGCCGCCACGATGGTCACGCCGAGCAGGATGTCCTGCATGAAATAGGGTGCGCCGAGCAGCACCAGACCGTTGCCGAGCAGCGCCAGGATGACCGCGCCGATGAGCGTGCCCGGCACGTTGGCGTGGCCCGGCTCGAACATCGTCATGCCGAGCAGCACCGCGGCGATCGCCTGCAGCAGGTAGTCGCCCGCCATGTTCGGCGCCGCGGACGACAGGTTTGCCGCGAGCAGTATCGCGCCGATACCGGCGCAGACGCCCGAGAGCGTCATTCCGATCAGCTTCATGCGCGCGGTGGCGATGCCGGCGAGGCGTGCGGCTTCGACCGCATCGCCGGTCGCCGTCATGTGCAGGCCGAGCCGCGTCTGCTTCAGCACGAACAGCGCGATCAGCGCGGCGGCGGCCGCCCACAAGACCGGCGCCGGAATGCCGAGCACGTTGCCGCGCGCCAGCGCGGTGAATTCGGCCGGCCAGCGGCCGACGAAGGCGACGCCCTGGGTCGCCCAGAACGCGAAGCCGTTGGCAATGGCAGCCGTGCCAAGCGTTGCGATCAGCGACGGAATTTTCAGCCGCGTTACCAGCAGGCCGTTGAACAATCCGCCGGCGGTGCCGACGCTCAAGCCCGCGGCGACCGCGAGCGGCACCGGATAACCCTTGTGCACCAGATAGCCGGTCGCGACCGCGGCGAGGCTCGCCACATTGGCAAACGAGAGATCGAGCTCGGCCGTCACCAGCGCGAGCGTCACGCCGAGCGCAAACAGCGCGAGCACGCTGGCGTGCTTGAGCACGTTGAGCAGGTTGGTCGGATCGAGGAAGCGCGGCGCGGTCGCGGCGAAGACCGCGAACAGCATGAGGCCGGCGAGGGCGGTCCCATAGCGCTCGAGCACGTCGCGAAGGATCATATCGAGGGAACGGAGAGTTTGGTCAGGCCGTGCGAGATCGGCCGCACGCCATCGTGGGCCTGTTCGAACAATAGGCCGAGCGCGTGATAGAAGTCACGCGTGTGCGCGCGCGGCTCGAAGCGGCGCGCGACGCGGACCAGAAGTTGCTGCGCCTGCGCAAGCGTATCGAAGGTTCGCAATCCCATGAACGCCGCGATGGCTGCGCCGATCACGCCCGGTTCTTCCGCGGTGACGGTCGAGACGGGACGGTGCAGCACATCGGCCTTGATTTGCGCCCATGCGGCGATGCGCGCCGCGCCGCCGCCGAGCCGGACTTCATCGACCGCGGTGCCGGCTGCGTGTTCGGCGCGGGCGAGCACGATGCGGTTGAGACACGCCACGCCTTCGAGCGCCGCCCAGACCAGATCGCCGCGATTGTGCTCCCGCGAGAGGCCGAGGAACGCGGCGCGCAGCTCCGCGTCCCAGAACGGCACGCGCTCGCCGGACAGGAAGGGAAGGAAGATCAGCGGCGCCGCGTGGCGCGGCTGTGCAAGCGCGCGCGCGACCTTGCCGGCGATCTCGCCCTGCGAGTCGGCGCCGATCAGCGTGCCGAGCCAGGTCAGCACGTCGGCGCCGTTCTGGCCCGGCCCGCCGAGCTGATGCAGGTCGTCGCCCCATTGCACCGCCATCAGGCCCGCGGCCTCGAACGGCTGCGTGGTCATCACGCCGAACGTCTCGGTCGTGCCTGAGACATTGTAGGCGCGGCCGGGGACGAGCGCGCCGAGGCCAAGGACGCCGCACCAGGTGTCGTGCGACGTCATCACGACGGGCTTTCCGGCGAGCGCATTGAACGGCTCGCCGAGCTCGCCGCGCACACGATCGATCACGCGGCCGGGCGACAGCAGGTCGGGCACCAGATTTTCCGGCAGGCCGAGACGCGAGAGCAACGACGGGCCGTCGATGGAGCTTGCGGCCGCAACCAGGCGGGCTTGTGAAATCGCGTCGCTCGCGATGCGGCCGGTCAACCGCGCCGCGACGAAATCCTTCGGGTCGACGACCGCGCTCGCATGCATGATCGCCTGCGGGGACTGCTGGCTGATCCATTTCAGCCGCGCCGCCGGGTGGAATGCGTCGTAATGCGCGGCCTCGGGACAGCTTCTCGGATCGATCGCAGTGCGGGCGGCGATCTCGTGCGCCCGGGCGTCGCGCGCCGTGATTGCGGCGGCGAGCGAGTTGCCGACCGCGTCGACCACCACGGGCGTCCGCGTCACGCCGGTCACCGCGACCGCGTCGGCGGCCTTGAACGCCGCATCGTCGTCACGCCTGAGCGCGGCCGCCGCTTCGCGGAAACCATTCCACCATTCGGGCGGCAGGATCATTCCGCTGACGCCCGGCTGTGGCGCCGGAACGGAGGTCTGCGCGAGGATATGGCCCTCGCTCGTCACGAGAGCGGCCTTCACCGAGGTGCCGCCGAGATCGGCAGCGAGGACGATCGTCATGGCAATGCGGTCGTGGTGGTCGGGTTGGGACTTTTCCCCGACCACGACTTGCCGGTGTCTGCGAGCTTCCGTCAACCGGTCCGTTTCACAGCATTTTTTGGATTATGAATATTTAGTCATCACTTGGACATGATTGCCGTAAAGTCTATGGATCGGGTGGAAGTGAATGCACGGGCCCCGGATCTGGGGTCGAGGGAGGTTCTTCGATGCTCGCGTCAGTCCGCGCCGGCTTTGCCGCCGCGCTCGTCGCTTTTTTCGCTTTCACCGCTTCCGCCGCCGACAAGCCCTTCCAAAGATCAGACCTGGCCGACAGTGCCGTCCGACTGGAAACGCAGATCAAGACCGAAGCCGGTCAGATCGCGAAGCCGCTCGCGACGCTGCGTGCCGAGGCGGAAGCAGCGTTCGCCAGGCGCGACTTCCGCGCCGGGATGCAGACGCTCGCGCAGATCGTCTCGGTCGCGCCGCGCGAAGCGGGCAACTGGCTGCGGCTGTCGCGCACGATCCTGCAGATCCGTCCCTCCGACGAACGCGAGCGCACCAACTTCCTCGAGCGCGCCGCAACGTCCGCCTATATTGCGTATCAACGCTCCGGAAATTCCGGCGAGGAGGCCGACGCGCTCTCGCTGCTCGGCCGCACCTTCGCGGAACGCAAGCTGTGGCGGCCTGCGCTCGACGCCTACCGCCTGTCCCTCGACCTGCGCGAGATCGCGGACATCCGCCAAACCTACGAGTCGCTGCGCGACCAATATGGCTTCCGCATTCTCGATTACTCGGTCGACGCCGACGCGGCCGCTCCGCGCGCCTGTTTCCAGTTCTCGGAAGATCTGCCGGGAAAACGCACGGATTTCTCGCCTTTCGTCGCGCTTGCCGGCAACGACAAGCCGGCGGTCACGACCGAAGAGAAGCAGCTCTGCGTCGAAGGCCTGCGCCATGGCGAGCGCTATTCGATCACCTTGCGCGCCGGACTTCCGTCCACCGTGCGCGAGAACCTGCAGAAGTCGGCCGACTACAACATCTATGTGCGTGACCGCAGCCCCTACGTGCGCTTCACCGGCAAAGCCTACGTGCTGCCGCGCACCGGCCAGCGCGGCATCCCGGTCGTCAGCGTCAACACCTCGTCGGTGCAGATCCAGGTGCACCGCATCGGCGACCGCAGCCTGATCGACACGGTGTTCGGCAACGACTTCCAGCGCAACATCGACCGCTACGACCGCAGCCGTCTTCTGTCGCAGAAGGGCGAGCTCGCCTGGAAGGGCGACATGAAGATCGAGTCGGTGCTCAACGCCGACGTGACGACGGCTTTCCCGGTCGATCAGGCGATCGGCGACCTCAAGCCCGGCGTCTATGTGATGACCGCGGAGCCGGAAGGCACGCGCCGCGAAGAGGACTACGGCCAGCTCGCGACGCAATGGTTCATCGTCTCCGACCTCGGCCTCACCGCGTTCTCCGGCAATGACGGCATCAACGTCTTCGTCAATTCGCTCGCCAACACCGAGGCCAAGGCGGGGCTGGAAGTCCGCCTGATCGCGCGCAACAACGAAGTGCTGGCGACGCGCACGACCGACGCCGCCGGATTTCGCGCGCTTCGAGGCAGGGCTTTCGCGCGGGGAGGGCGGGCTCGCGCCCGCCATGCTCGTCGTCGACGGCAAGAGCGACTACGCATTTCTCAGCCTGAAGGGACCGGCATTCGACCTGACCGACCGCGGCGTTGCGGGCCGCGCGGTGACCGCCGGACTCGATGCTTTCCTCTACGCCGAGCGCGGCGTCTACCGCACCGGCGAGACCGTGCACCTCACCACGCTGCTGCGCGACTCCAAGGGCGTCGCCGTCGCCGGCTTGCCGGTGACGCTGGTGGTCGAACGTCCGGACGGCGTCGAGTATCGCCGTACGGTGGTGCAGGATCAGGGCGGCGGCGGACGCGCGCTCTCGTTCCCGATGATCTCCTCGGCGCCGACCGGAACCTATCGGGTGCGCGCCTATACCGACCCGAAAGGCTCCGCGGTCGGCACGACCAGCTTCCTGGTCGAAGACTACGTGCCGGATCGCATGGAGTTCGACCTGGCGTCGCCGAGCGGCAAGCTCTCGCAGGCCCAGCCGGCCGACGTGACGGTCGACGGCCGCTTCCTCTACGGCGCGCCTGCCTCCAACCTCGCGCTCGAAGGCGAGATGAAGATCCGCGGCGCGGATGAGCGGCCCGGCTTCCCCGGCTACAATTTCGGCGTCAACGACGACGAGCAGGAGATCAGGCGCGAGCAGACCACGCTCGAGGACCTCCCCGAGACCGACGACGACGGCAAGGCGAAGTTCACCGTCTCACTCGACAAGCTGCCGGAGACCACGCGCCCGCTTGAAGCGCAGATCACCGTGCGGCTGGTGGAGTCCGGCGGGCGCGCGGTCGAGCGCAATATCACGCTGCCGATCGTGCCGGCCGCGACGATGATCGGCGTCAAGCCGCTGTTCTCCGGGCGTTCCCTCGGTGAGGGCGAGAGCGCCGGCTTCGACGTGATCGTCGTCTCGCCCGATGGCAAGCAGCTCGCTGCAAGCGGGCTGCGCTACGAGCTGCTCAAGGTCGAGCGTCGCTATCAATATTACCGCCGCGACGGACGCTGGGAATACGAGCCGGTCAAGAGCACGCGCCGCATTGCGGACGGCCGCCTCGACGTTGCCGCCGACAAGCCCGGCCGCATCGCGATGCCTGTGACCTGGGGCCGCTACCGGCTCGATCTCGCAAGCGACGATCGCAGCGTTCCACCGACGTCGGTGACGTTCGACGCCGGCTTCTATGCGGATGCGTCGGCCGACACGCCGGACCTGCTTGAGATCGCGCTCGACAAGTCGGAGTTCGCCTCCGGCGACACGATGAACGTCGCGGTCACGGCGCGTACCGCCGGCAAGGTCACGGTCAACGTGGTGGGCGACCGGCTGCTCGCGACTTAGACCGTCGACGTGCAGGCCGGAACGGCGAAGATTCCGGTCAAGATCGGCAGCGATTGGGGGTCCGGCGCCTATGTGGTGGCGACGCTGCGCCGGCCGCTCGACGAGGCGGCGAGCCGCATGCCCGGCCGGGCAATCGGCCTGCAATGGTTCTCGGTCGACAAGCGGGCGCGCACGCTCGCATTCGAAATGCCGCTGCCGAGCCTGATGCGCCCGAACGGCACGTTGCGCGTGCCGGTCAGGCTGAGCGGGCTTGCGCCCGGCGAGGAGGCGAGGATCACCGTTGCGGCGGTGGACGTCGGCATCCTCAACCTGACCAACTACAAGCCGCCGGCGCCGGAGAACTTCTATCTCGGCCAGCGCCGCCTCGGGGCTGAAATCCGCGACATCTACGGACAGCTGCTCGACGGCATGCAGGGCACGCGCGGTGCGATCCGCACCGGCGGCGACGGCTCCGGCGCAACGCTCGGCGCCTCGCCCCCGACCCAGCCGCCGCTTGCGCTGTTCTCGGGTGTCGTGGCCGTGAAGCCGGACGGGACCGCGGAAGTGTCGTTCGACATTCCGGCATTCGCCGGGACGGTGCGCGTGATGGCGGTGGCGTGGTCGAAGGACAAGGTCGGCCACGCGTCCGGCGACGTGACGGTGCGCGATGCCGTGGTGCTGACCGCGACCTTGCCGCGCTTCCTGCTCACCGGCGATCAGGGCTCGATCCGTCTCGACCTCGACAATGTCGAAGGGCCGTCCGGCGAGTACGCCATCAGCGTGGTGACCGATGGTCCGCTCGCCATCGGGCCGAAGGAGCAGACGATCCGCCTTGCCAGCAAGCAGCGCTCCGGCGTCAGCCTGCCGGTCAGCGCGATCGCGGTCGGCATCGGCAATGTCGCGATCCGCGTCAGCGGGCCGAACAACTTCGCCATGCAGCGCAGCTATACGCTGGCGGCGAAGCCTTCCACGCAGGTGCTGACGCGCCGCACGGTGCGGCCGATCGCCAGGGGCGAAAGCGTCTCGATCTCGAGCGACCTGTTCGCCGATCTGGTACCCGGCACCGGCAACGTGCAGCTTTCGGTCGGCCCCTCGACCGCGCTCGATGTCGCGGCGCTTTTGAAGGCGCTCGACCGCTATCCGTTCGGCTGTTCGGAACAGACGACGAGCCGCGCGCTGCCGCTCCTCTACGTCAACGAGCTCGCGGCCGAATCGCACCTCTCGCTCGACATGGCGGTCGACCAGCGCATCCGTGAAGCGATTGAACGGCTGTTGTCGCGGCAGGGCTCGAACGGCTCGTTCGGGCTGTGGGGGCCGGGCGGCGGCGATACCTGGCTCGACGCCTACGTGACCGACTTCCTGACGCGCGCGCGCGAGCGCAACTTCGCCGTCCCGGATGTCGCGTACCGACTGGCGCTCGACAACCTGCGCAATCTCGCGGCGCAGAGCGATCCGGCGAAGGACGTGAGCAGCGATCTGCCCTACGTCTACTATGTGCTGGCGCGCAACGGCGCAGCGCCGCTCGGCGACCTGCGTTACCTCGCCGACACCAAGCTCGAACTCGCTGAAGACTCCGATCGCCAAGGCGCAACTCGCCGCGGCGCTCGGCATGCTGGGCGATCGCGCGCGCGCCGAGCGCGTCTACGCCGCGGCGATCGCCGACATCCCGCCGCAGCCCAAGCTCGAGCTCGGCCGCACCGACTACGGCTCGCAGTTGCGCGACGCATCCGCCTTCGTGGCCCTCGCCTCGGAAGGCAACGCGCCGCGCGCCACGATCCTCCAGGCGGTGGAGCGCATCGAGGCTGCGCGCAACCTGAGCCCGTACTCCTCGACGCAGGAGAATGCCTGGATGGTGCTCGCCGCCCGCGCGCTCGCGCGCGACACGGCGAACATGACGCTCGACGTTGCGGGCGAGAGCAAGCGCGGCCCGCTCTACCGCACCTTCCGCACGACCGACTTCGCCGCCGGCCCGATCCGCGTCACCAACAACGGCGACAATGCCGTGCAGGCGGTCGTGTCGGTGATCGGCGCGCCGGTCACGCCCGAGCCCGCGACCGACAAGGGCTTCAAGATCGAGCGTCTCTATTACACGCTCGATGGCGAGGCCGCGGACGTCTCCAAGGTGAAGCAGAACGAGCGCTTCGCCGTGGTGCTCAAGATCACCGAAGGGGCGCCGGTGTTCGGCCGCATCATCATCGCGGACTATCTGCCGGCCGGCTTCGAGATCGACAATCCGCGCCTGGTGTCGTCCGGCGACACCGGCACGCTGTCGTGGATCGAGGACGCCAAGGAGCCGACGCACTCGGAATTCCGCGACGATCGCTTCACCGCGGCGTTCAACCGCGATCGCGGCGACAAGGCGGTCTTCACCGTGGCCTACATCGTGCGTGCGGTGTCGCCCGGCAAATACGTGCTGCCGCAGGCCTACATCGAGGACATGTATCGCCCCGACCGGTTCGGCCGCACCGGCGTCGGCGCGGTCGAGATCGAGGCGGCGAAGTGAGTGAGCCGCATACTCCGTCTACCTCCCCCCTTGAGGGGGAGGTCGCCGAGCGAAGCGAGGCGGGTGGGGGGTATTCGGCAGACGATCGCCCCCCCTTCCTGACCCTCTCCCGCAAGGGGGGAGGGACCAGGCTGAGTGTATGGCGGCGGCTACGCACCGCGGCACTGGCGACAGCGGCGGTCGGTGTCGCCGCCACCGCCGTCTTCGCCGTCTGGGTCCACGCCCTCGGACCCGTCCCGCTCGGGGAGACGCTCGAGTTCTCTACCGTGGTGGTCGACCGCGACGGACGCCTGCTGCGGCCCTATGCGACGCCGGACGGCCGCTGGCGGCTGCCCGCGACGGTGGCTGATGTTGATCCGCGCTATCTCGATCTGCTCATTACCTTTGAAGACAAGCGCTTCCGCCAACACGCCGGTGTCGATCCGCTCGCGGTCGCCCGGGCGGCGCTGCAGCTCCTCGCGAACGGCCGCATCGTGTCGGGTGGTTCGACCATCACCATGCAGGTCGCGCGGCTGCTTGAGCCGCGCACCGACCGCACCTTCCTCGCCAAGCTGCGCCAGGCGGTGCGCGCGGTGCAGCTCGAGCGCGCGCTCAGCAAGGACGAGATCCTCACCCTCTATCTCGGCCTTGCGCCCTATGGCGGCAATCTCGAAGGGACGCGCGCCGCGGCGCTCGCCTATTTCGGCAAGGAGCCGAAGCGCCTGTCGCTCGGCGAGGCCGCGTTGCTGGTCGCGATCCCGCAGTCTCCCGAGGTGCGACGGCCCGACCGTTCGGCGCAGGCCGCACACCGCGCACGCGACCGCGTGCTCGACCGAATCGCGGCGACCGGCCGGCTCCCGCTCGACGAGGTGACATACGCCAAGGCGGAAGCCTCGCCCGCCGCGCGCCGGCCGATGCCGAACCTCGCGCCGCACGCCGCCGACCAGGCGGTCGCCGCCACGCCCGGCCGCAAGGTGATCGCGCTCACCATCGACATCAACGCGCAGCGCCCGCTCGAGGGTCTCGCGCGCGAGCGGGCGCACATGCTCGGGGCCGATATCGCGGTCGCCATCGTGGCGATCGAGCACGCCACCGGCGAGGTGCTGGCGCGCGTTGGTGGTGCCGATTATTTCGACGAGCGCCGCGCCGGACAGGTCGATATGACCCAGGCGGTGCGCTCGCCCGGATCCACGCTCAAGCCTTTCATCTACGGGCTCGCCTTCGAGGACGGGCTGATCCACCCCGAGACGCTGATCGAGGACCGTCCGGTTCGCTACGGCTCCTACGCGCCGGAGAACTTCGACCTCACGTTCCAGGGCACGGTTCCGGTGCGCAAGGCGCTGCAGATGTCGCTCAACGTGCCGGCCGTGACCCTGCTCGATGCCGTCCGGGCCAACCGGCTGACGGCGCGCATCACCGATGCGGGCGCCCGCTTCGTGCTGCCGAAGGGCGAGACGCCCGGCCTCGCGATGGGCCTCGGCGGCGTCGGCATCTCGCTCACCGACCTCACGATGCTTTACGGCGGGCTTGCGCGCGGCGGCGGCACCATCGCGCTCGCCGAGCGGCGCAGCGACATTGCGGTGCCGGCGCAGCGCCGCCTGCTCGATCCGGTCGCCGCCTGGTATGTCGGCAACGTCATGCTCGGCACGCCGCCACCGGAGAACGCCGCCGGCGGGCGCATCGCATTCAAGACCGGGACCAGTTACGGCTATCGTGACGCGTGGTCGGTCGGCTTCGACGGCAAGCGCACGGTCGGCGTCTGGGTCGGCCGTCCCGACGGGGCGCCGGTCCCGGGCCTGCTCGGGCGCTCGGCCGCCGCCCCGATCCTGTTCGATGCTTTCGCGCGGATGGGCGGCTTGCCCGTCCCGCTGCAGAAGGCGCCGAAGGGTGTCATCTTCGCCGCCAACAACCGCCTGCCGCCGCCGCTGCAGCGCTTCCGCACCGCCGCGATCCCGAACGACGCCGCCAATCCGGCGCCGCGTATCATGTTCCCGCCGAACGGCGCGCGACTGGCCGCGGAGGGAAGCGAGATGGCGATGAAGATTTCCGGCGGCGTCGCACCGTTGACGCTGCTTGTGAACGGCGTGCCACGCGCTGCGCAGAGCGGGCAGCGCACGCTGTTCTTCACGCCTGACGGGCCCGGTTTCGCGCGCCTTACCGTGATGGACGCGCGCGGCGTCGCCGACAGCGTTGTGGTCCGGATCGAGTAGAGGAAATACAGCGCGGATCAACATGTTGGCGTCGGCGGTAAATCTGTTGGATTACACCCGCTCGGGCGAAAACCGGTTTCCACTTTTCAGTATCATGCACTAGTGTCCGCGCGACTTTTTGCGGGACGGGACATGAACGCGCGGCTGGCGCCGATTTCGATCGTGAAAGACCTCGGCGCCCTGCTGGCGTTCGCGACGGCGTCGAACCTGCGCGCGGTCGCGTTCCTGGTCGCGTTATCGCTCGTCTCGTTCCTGCCGGGTTTCATCAACACCCCGCCGGTCGACCGCGACGAGGCGCGTTTCGCGCAAGCGACCAAGCAGATGATCGAAAGCGGCGACTACATCGACATCCGCTTCCAGGACGAGGTTCGCTACAAGAAGCCGGTGGGCATCTATTGGCTGCAGGCCGCGGTCGTGAAGGCGGCCGAAGCCGCCGGCGTGCCGCGGGCGCGCACGGAGATCTGGCTCTATCGCATTCCCTCGCTCATCGGCGCGATCGGCGCCGTCCTACTGACCTTTTGGGCGGCGCTCGCCTTCGTCACGCGCCGCACCGCCTATCTCGCCGGCATCATGATGGCGACCTCGATCCTGCTCGGGGTCGAGGCACGGCTCGCCAAGACCGATGCGATGCTCTTGTTGTGCTGCGTCGCGGCGCTTGGCGTGATGGCGCGCGGCTATCTGCAGCAAAGCGATCGCGATATCGGCTGGGGCCATGCGCTGGTGTTCTGGACTGCGCTCGCGGCCGGTATCCTGCTCAAGGGCCCGCTCATCCTGATGGTGGTCGGACTGGCGGCGGTGTCGCTCGCCATCGCGGATCGTTCCGCGCGCTGGCTGGCGCGGCTGCGCCCGCTTGTCGGCGTGCTGTGGGTCCTCATCCTGGTGCTGCCCTGGTTCCTCGCGATCATGGCGCGGGCCGGCGACAGCTTCCTGCAGGAGTTGGTCGGGCAGGACCTGCTCGCCAAGGTGTTCCAGGGCCAGGAAACGCACGGCGCGCCGCCGGGATATTACCTGCTGTTGTTCTGGCTCACGTTCTGGCCGGTGGCCCCGCTCGCCGCGATCGCGCTGCCGTCCGTGTGGCGCGAGCGGCGCGAGCCTGCGGTGCGTTTCCTTCTTGCCTGGATCGTGCCGAGCTGGATCGTTTTCGAACTCGTCATCACCAAGCTGCCGCATTATGTGCTGCCGCTCTATCCGGCGATCGCAATCCTGATCGCGCGCGCCATCGAGCGGCGCGCGCTCTCGGTCAATCCGCATCTCACGCGCTTCACCGTGATGTGGCCGATCTTCGCCGCATTGCTTCCTGCCGCCGCCACCATCGGCTTGATCTACATGCGCGGGCAGTTCGGCTGGCTCGGCTGGCCGTTCGCGGCGGGCGCGGCGATCTTCGGCTTTTATGCATGGCGTCTCTATGACGTCGAAGGCGCGGAGCGCTCGTTCCTGCGCGCCAGCATCGGCGCGCAACTCGCGCTGATTGCCACGCTCGGCGTCGCGCTGCCGCTGATGCGGCCGGTCTTCCCGAGTTCGCGCGCTCGCCGAAATGGTCGGCGCCAGTGGATGCCGCAATCCGGTGGTCGCTGCGGCCGGCTACCACGAGCCGAGCCTCGTGTTTCTGGCCGGCACGCGCACGCGCCTCGTCGACGGCGCGACCGCCGCCGAGATCCTGCGCGGCGGGGATTGCCGCCTCGCCATCATCGAGAGCCGCCACGACCGCGCTTTCGCGCAACGCGCCGAGCGCAACGGGCTGCGCTACAGCCTGCGCGGGCGGCTCGACAACAGCTTCAATATCAACGGCGGGCGGCCGATCAGCTTCGCGATCTATCGCTCGGAGGCGCAATGAGCCTGAGCGTCGGCAAGGCGCACGGGACGTCGCCGTTGCGCTGCCTGTGCGTCAATCTCGCGTCCTGGACCGCGCTGCTCGGCCGTCCGCGGCACTTCAAGGCGGGCCGGCTGTTGCCGCCGTGGCGGCGCCTCGCGCTGGGCGGGCTTGGCGGGATCGTGCTGGTGGCGCTGGCGATGCGTTTCCTCGACGCACGCAGCCTGACATTCGTGCGCGCGCTGCCGCCGGCGGTAGTCGATACCTTCAACCGGATTACCGATTTCGGCCAGTCGGGCTGGTTTCTGGTTCCGCTCGCCGTTCTCATCCTGCTCGCCGCGGCATGCGCGACGCCGGCCCTCGGCCGCCTGTCCAGCCTCGTGCTCGCAAGCCTCGCGGTGCGTTTCGGCTTCCTGTTTTTCGCCATCGCGGTGCCGGGCCTGTTCGTCACCATCGTGAAACGCCTGATCGGGCGCGTGCGCCCATCCGAGGTCGGGCCGTTCGCCTACGTGCCGTGGGCGTGGCGCAACGAATACGCGAGCCTTCCCTCGGGTCACTCCACCACGGCCTTCGCCGCCGCGGTCGCGATCGCCGCGCTGTGGCCGAAGGCGCGCGTCCCGATGCTGATCTACGCCGCAATCATCGCATTGAGCCGGGTGGTCATTACGGCGCATTTCGTCAGCGACGTGGTCGCCGCGGCATTCGTCGGCAGCTTCGGCGCCATCCTGGTGCGGAACTGGTACGCCTCGCGCGGGCTCGCTTTCGTGCCCGGCATGGACGGCGCGGTCCATGCCAAACCGGGGCCGTCCTGGCGCCGCCTCAAGTCGGTTGCCGCGAAGCTGTTCGGCCGATAGGAACGCGGCGCAACTCACGGATTTTCCATGGCTGACACCACTTTGCCCGGGACGTCGCCCGCCGTTTCGGTGGTGGTTCCGGTGCGCAACGAAGCCGGCAATGTCGGGCCGCTCACCGACGAGATCGCGGCCGCGCTGAACGGACGCTGGACCTTCGAGCTCGTCTTTGTGAACGACGGTTCGACCGATGGGACGGAAGGCGCGCTGACCGCGCTGAAGGCCGAGCGCCCGTGGCTGCGCCAGATCAGGCACGCGGCGTCCTGCGGCCAGTCCGCGGCGGTGCGCAGCGGCGTCGCCGCCGCCCGCGCAGCCGTCGTCGCGACGCTCGACGGCGACGGGCAGAACGATCCGTCGTTCATCCCGGCGCTGCTCGCCGCGCTCGAGGGTGGCGCGAATATCGGTCTGGTCGCCGGCCAGCGGATCGGGCGGCGCTCCGGCGGCTTCAAGAAGCTGCAGTCGCGCATCGCCAACGGCGTGCGCGCCGCGATCCTGCGTGATGGAACGCGCGACACCGGCTGCGGGCTGAAAGCCTTCCGGCGCGATGCGTTTTTGGCGCTGCCCTATTTCGACGGCCTGCATCGCTTCCTGCCGGCGCTGTTCCGCCGCGACGGCCATGCGATCGCCTATGTCGATGTGATCGATCGGCCGCGCCGTCACGGTGTATCCAATTACGGCCTGTGGGACCGGCTTTGGGTTGGCATCCTTGACCTTGCCGGCGTGCGGTGGCTGATCCGCCGGCGAAAGAATGTGCCGAAGGTTTCGGAGGTCTGAATGCTGAGCAGTCTCATGACGTATCTGCACGACGTGTTCGTCGCGCAGCTCGATTGGTGGGTTGCGCTCGGCTTTGTGGCGCAGGCGCTGTTTTCCATGCGCTTCCTGGTGCAGTGGATCGCGTCCGAGCGCGCCGGGCGCAGCGTCATCCCGACCGCGTTCTGGATTTTCTCGATCGGCGGCGGCGTGCTGCTGTTTGTCTATTCGCTCTACCGCAAGGATCCGGTGTTCATCGCCGGGCAGGGGCTCGGCCTGTTCATCTATTTGCGCAATCTTTATTTCGTGCTGCGCGAGGGGCGTCAGACCCCGTCGGCGGTATAGCCGTCGACGTTGCGCATCGCCGCGAATCCCTTTTCAAGGTCGGCGGTCAGGTCGCCGACATCTTCCAGCCCGATGTGGAAGCGGATCGCGGGGCCGCCCGGCGCCCATGTCGTGGTGGTACGGAACGGCTTGCAGTCGAACGGGATCGCCAGGCTCTCGAAGCCGCCCCACGACGCGCCGATGCCGAACAAGGTCAGCGCATTGATGAAGGCGTGCGCCGCAGCCTCGGGCATCGGTTTGAGGATGATGCTGAACAGCGAGGACGCACCGGTGAAATCGCGTTTCCACAGCGCGTGACCCGGATCCGATTTCGAGCGCCGGGTGAAGCACGCGCGCGACCTCGGGCCGACCGCCGAGCCAGCGTGCGACCGCGAGCCCCGACTCCTGCTGGTGCAGCAGCCGCACCCGCATGCTGCGCAGTCCGCGCAGCGCCAGGAATACGTCCTCCGGTCCGGCACAGATCGCCATCGTGTCGAAGGTCGCGCGCAAGTCCTTCCAGCAGCGCTCGTTCGCCGATACGAGGCCGAGCAGCAGGTCGGAGGCGCCGCTGAGATACTTCGTGCCGGCATCGATCGCGATGTCGACCCCCTTGGCGTGGGAGTTGAAAAAGAGCGGCGTCGCCCAGGTGTTGTCCATCAGCACGATCGCATCGTGCGCGTGCGCCACGCCGGCGATCGCAGGAATATCCTGCATCTCGAACGACAGCGAGCCCGGCGCCTCGGTGAACACCGCCCGGGTGTTGGGTTTAAACTCGCGCGCGATCTCCGCAGCCAGCAGCGGATCGTAGTAGGTCGTCTCGACGCCGAAGCGGCGGAGTACCGAATCGCAGAAATTGCGCGTCGGCCGGTAGACCGAGTTCGGCACCAGAAGATGGTCGCCGGATTTCAGGCAGCACAGCAGGGCGATTGAAATCGCCGCCAGCCCCGACGGAACCAGCACCGTGCCGGCCGCGCCTGTGAGATCGGTCCAGGCGACCTCGAGCGAGTTGGTGGTCGGAGTTCCCTTGGTGCCGTACGTGAACTTGGCCTTGCGCTGAAGGAAATCCTCGGCATTGCGATAGAGCACGGTAGAGCCGCGATAGATCGGCGTGTTCACAAAACCGTGCTGCGCAAACGGGTCGCGGCCTCCGGTGACCAGACGGGTCGCGGGCGTCAACGCCTTTTCCGCGCCGCCGTCGGCTTGATCGTCGGGTATCCGGTTCATCTGTGCTGGCCCTCGGCGTCCGGCGGCATTTACTGCGTCAAGTAGCCCAATGGTCAACCCCTTGACCTGACTGATGGATCGTTCTGAGATGCGGCATTCGGGGGCTGCGTGGGAGTTCATGCGTGACGATTTACGCCTTGCAAAGGCGCGCAAGCCTTGCGCAACTAGCGGCTTATGGCCGTTTTTTGCTCCCGCGACGGCTACCCAGGACAATTCCTCTAGAGTGGAGAAACCCATGAAACGCGCCGTAACCAAGCTTGCCCTCGCGGCGGCGATTGCTGTTGCCGCTTCGGCGGCGTCGGCCCAGACGCTCAACACCATCAAGTCGCGCGGCATGGTCAACTGCGGCGCCAACGGCACGCTTGGCGGCTTCGGCCTGCCCGACGCGCAGGGCAACTGGACCGGCCTCGATGTCGATTTCTGCCGCGCGCTCGCGGCGGCGGTCTTCAACGATCCGAACAAGGTGAAGTTCGTCGCGCTGACCGCGAAGGACCGCTTCACCGCGCTGCAGTCGGGTGATGTCGACGTGCTGGCGCGCAACACAACGTGGACCTCCTCGCGTGATACCTCGCTCGGCCTGAATTTCACGGCGATCAACTATTTCGACGGCCAGGGCTTCCTGGTGCGCAAGGCGCTGAAGGTGAATTCGGCGCTGGAGCTCAACGACGCCGCGGTCTGCGTTCAGCAGGGCACCACCACCGAGCTCAATCTTGCGGACTATTTCCGCGCCAACAAGATGAAGCTGAAGACCGTGACCTTCGCCAGCGCCGACGAAGCGATCAAGGCCTACAACTCCGGCCGCTGCGACGCGTTCACCACCGACGCCTCGGGTCTCTATGCGGAGCGCCTGCGTCTCGCCAAGTCGGAAGATCACATCGTGCTGCCCGAGATCATCTCGAAGGAGCCGCTCGGTCCGTCCGTGCGTCACGGCGACGACCAGTGGTTCGATATCGTCAAGTGGACGCACTACGCGATGCTGACGGCCGAAGAGCTCGGCGTCACCAAGGCGACGGTGGACGAAGGCATGAAGTCGACCAACCCGGACGTGAAGCGCCTGCTCGGCACCGAGGGTAACTACGGCGAGCAGCTCGGCCTCACCAAGGACTGGGCCTACCGCATCATCAAGCATGTCGGGAACTACGGCGAAGTGTTCGAGAAGAATGTCGGACAGGGCTCGCCGCTCAAGATCGCGCGCGGCGTGAACGGCCTGTGGACCAAGGGCGGCCTGCAATACGCCCCGCCGATCCGCTAGACGCGCGCCAGGTGGAGCGAACCGGGCCGGGTGGCATGCCACCCGGCCTTTCTTTTTGGCAGGAGGCTTGCATGGCGCTCACGGTTGAGTTGACATGATGCAAGAGAGGGTGAACGCTGGTTGCGCGTTCGTTCGGGGAGCGGCATGAGCATCGCGCAAGACAGCGGTCCGCCTAAAGTCTCGCCAATCTACGACCCGAAGGTGCGCAGCATCGCCTATCAGGTCATCCTTTGCGCGGTCATTGTTTTCCTTGCGTGGTCCGCGGTGCGCAATGCGGCGGACAATCTCGCCCGCGCCAAGATCGCATCCGGCTTCGGCTTCTGGAATCAGACCGCGGGCTTCGATATCTCGCAGACTTTGATCGAATACTCCGCGCAGGGCGGCACCTATGGCCGTGCGTTCTGGGTCGGCCTGCTCAACACGCTGCTCGTCGCCGCGATCGGCATCGTGCTCGCGACACTCGTCGGCTTCCTGGTCGGCATCGCACGGCTGTCGAAGAACTTCCTGCTGTCGAAGCTGTCCGCGGGCTACGTCGAGCTGATCCGCAACGTCCCGCTGCTGCTGCAACTTCTGTTCTGGTACAACGCCGTGCTCAAGGCGCTGCCCGACCTGCGCGACAGCTGGACCTTGCCGGGCAGTGTCTATCTCAACAATCGCGGCTTCTTCGCGCCGTCGCCGGTGTTCCAGCCCGGCATGGAGTTCGTCGGTGGCGCCTTCATCGTCGGCATCATCGGCGCGCTCGGTTACCGCAACTGGGCGCGCAAGAAGCAGGAGCGCACCGGCCAGCAATCGCCGGTCGCGCTGGTCGCGCTCGGCCTGATCATCGGGCTCCCGGTGATCGCCTTCTTCCTCGCCGGCATGCCGGCGACGCTCGAATTTCCCGAGAAGGGCCGCTTCAATATCCGCGGTGGGATGGAAATCCTTCCCGAGCTGGTCGCGCTGGTGATCGGGCTGACCTTCTACACCGGCGCGTTCATCGCCGAGGTCGTGCGTGCCGGTATCATGGCGGTTTCGCGCGGCCAGACCGAAGCCTCGGGTGCGCTCGGATTGCGCACCGGGCCGACGCTGAAGCTGGTGGTGATCCCGCAGGCGATGCGCGTCATCATCCCGCCGCTCACCAGCCAGTATCTCAACCTCACCAAGAACTCCACGCTCGCGGTGTTCGTCGGCTACCCCGACCTGGTGCAGATCTTCACCGGCACGGTGCTCAACCAGACCGGCCAGGCGGTCGAGGTCGTGATGATCACGATGGCGGTCTACCTCACGATCAGTCTCGTCACCTCCACGGCGATGAACTGGTACAATTCGCGCATCGCGCTGGTCGAACGGTGAGATCATGGCAGTCACCACACAGGACAGCGTGACCGTTCCCGTCGCCAGGTACGTGCGCGCGACGCCGGTCGAGGCGATGCCCGCGCCCGCCGCGACCACGGGCGTGGTCGGATGGATCCGCGCCAACCTGCTCTCGAGCTGGTCGAACATCGCGCTGACGATCATCAGCATCCTGCTGGTGATCTGGATCGTGCCGCCCCTCATCGAGTTCATGCTCACCCATGCGGTGTGGAACGGCGCCGACCGCGAGGCTTGCCTGCCGACCGCGGAGCGGCCGGAGGTCGGCGCCTGCTGGCCGTTCGTGAAAGACCGCTTCGCCTATTTCATCTACGGCTCATACCCGATCCCGGAGCGCTGGCGCGTCGACGTGTTCTTCGCAATGCTGGCGATCGGGATTTTCTGGCTGCTCTGGCTCGAGGCGCCGCGGCGCGATCTCGGCGCGCTCTACTTCTTCGTCGTCGTGCCGGTCGTCGCCTACGTGCTGCTCAACGGCATGGAGACGATCGGGCTGCGCCGCGTCGACACCTCGCTGTGGGGCGGCGTGCTGGTGACGATGGTCGTCTCCTGGGTCGGCATCGTGTTCTCGCTTCCGATCGGCATCCTGCTGGCGCTCGGCCGCCGTTCGACCATGCCGGCGGTGAAGCTGTTCTCGGTGATCTTCATCGAGTTCGTGCGCGGCGTGCCGCTCATCACCGTGCTGTTCATGGCGAGCGTGATGCTGCCGCTGTTCGTGCCCGACGCCTATTCGCCGGACAAGCTGCTGCGCGCGCTGATCGGCATCGCGATGTTCGCCGCCGCCTACATGGCCGAAGTGGTGCGCGCGGGCCTGCAGGCGATCCCGAAAGGGCAGTACGAAGGCGCGATGGCGGTCGGGCTCGGCTACTGGCAGATGATGTATCTGATCATCCTGCCGCAGGCGCTCAAGATCACCATCCCGAACATCGTCAACACCTATATCGGCCTGTTCAAGGACACGACGCTGGTGGTGATCGTCGGCATCTTCGACTTCCTGCGCACCGTGGAGGTTTCGCGTATCGACCCGAAATGGGCGGCGCCGACCACGAGCGCGACCGGCTATGCGTTCGCCGCGTTGTTCTACTTCATCTGCTGCTACGGCATGTCGCGCTACGCCAAGAGCGTGGAGGCGCGGCTCGCCAAGAGCGATCACCGTTAAGAAAAACGACAGGACGAGAATATGAGTGAAGCCGCAGCGAATGCTCCCAAGACCTCGAACGCCCGCGCGGTCGAGATCGTCGGCATGCACAAGTGGTACGGCGAATTCCACGTGCTGCGCGACATCAATCTCGCGGTCGAGCGCGGCGAGCGGATCGTGATCTGCGGGCCGTCAGGCTCGGGCAAATCCACCATGATCCGCTGCATCAATCGGCTGGAGGAGCATCAGCAGGGCCGCATCGTGGTGGACGGCACTGAACTCACCGGCGACCTGAAGAAGATCGACGAGGTGCGCCGCGAGGTCGGCATGTGCTTCCAGCACTTCAACCTGTTTCCGCACCTCACCATCATGGAGAACTGCACGCTGGCGCCGATCTGGGTGCGCAAGATGCCCAAGAAGGACGCCGAGGAGGTCGCGATGCACTTCCTCACCAAGGTGAAGATCCCCGAGCAGGCGCACAAGTATCCGGGACAGCTGTCGGGCGGCCAGCAGCAGCGCGTCGCGATCGCGCGCGCGCTGTGCATGAAGCCGAAGATCATGCTGTTCGACGAGCCGACCTCCGCACTCGACCCCGAAATGGTCAAGGAGGTGCTCGACACCATGGTCCAACTGGCCCAGGAGGGCATGACCATGCTGTGCGTGACGCACGAAATGGGCTTCGCACGCCAGGTCGCGAACCGCGTAATCTTCATGGACGCCGGCCAGATCGTCGAGATGAACGAGCCGAACGAGTTTTTCTCGCATCCGCAGCACGAGCGCACGAAACTCTTCCTCAGCCAGATCCTGCACTGAGCGAGCGGAACAAGCCGCGGGAAGGCACCCCGCGCCTTTGCGGGCGATGCGCTAGCATGTTACGACTTGCGAATTGAATGTCCGGCCGCGCGGCCGGCTATCATCAAGCAAAAGAACGCGCGTTGTACGGGAAGGAAACAGAATGTACCGATATCTGATCGGCGCGGTGGCGGCTTGCGCCCTGATGGCAGCGGGCCCGGCCACGGCTCAGGAAAAGCTCACCGTGTGGTGGGTGAAGGGCTTCTACAAGTCCGAGGACGACGCGCTCAACGAGGCGATCAAGAAGTTCGAGGCGAAGACCGGCGTCAAGGTCGAGCTGTCGCAATACGCCGTGCAGGACATGATCCCCAAGACGGTCGCGGCGCTCGATTCCGGCACGCCCCCGGACGTCGCCTACGCGGACTCCTACGACGTGCAGGTGGCCGGGAAATGGGCCTCCGAGGGCAAGCTCGAAGACCTCTCGGACATTCTGACCCCGATGAAGGGGGCCTTCGCGCCGAACACGATCGAGACCGCGTTCCTGTTCAACGACAAGACCAAGAAGAAATCCTACTACGCGTTCCCGCTGAAGCAGCAGACCATGCATGTCCAGATCTGGAAGGACATGCTGGAGCAGGCCGGGATGAAAGAAAGCGACATTCCGACGACCTGGAAGGAATACTGGGCCTTCTGGTGCGACAAGGTGCAGCCGGCGTTCCGGCGCGCGAGCGGCACGCGCGGCTTCGGCATCGGGCAGCCGATGGGCGTGGAATTCGACCGACTCGTTCCAGTCGTTCCTCACCTTCGTCGACGCCTACAACGTCAAGCTGGTCGACGACGATGGCAAGCTGCTGGTCGACGATCCGAAGGTCAAGCAGGGCCTGATCGGCGCGCTGAAGGATTACACCGATCCGTACATCAAGGGCTGCACGCCGCCGTCCTCGACCACCTGGAAGGACCCGGACAACAACGTCGCGTTCCACAACAAGACGACGGTGATGACGCACAACTTCACCATCTCGATCGCGGCGAAATGGTACGAGGACTCGATCAACCAGACCCTGACGCCCGAGCAGCGCGCCGCCGGCAAGAAGGCCTACGAGGAGACGATCATCACCGCCGGCTTCCCCAAGAAGCCCGACGGGTCGGTGATGAAGTACCGCGCCGCCATCAAGGTCGGCGTGATCTTTGCCGACTCCAAGAGCAAGGCGCGCGGCAAGGAGTTCGTCAGCTTCCTGCTGCAGGAAGCCAACCTCCAGCCTTATGTGGAGGGTGCGCTCGGCCGCTGGTTCCCGGTCACGACCGCCGGGCAGAAGAGCGCGTTCTGGCAGGCCGATCGCCACCGCAAGGCGGTCTACAACCAGTTCATGGACGGCACGGTCCCGTTCGAGTTCACGAAGAACTACAAGTTCACGATCCTGAACAACGAGAACATCTGGGCCAAGGCGATGAACCGGGTGGTGAGCGAGAAAGTGCCGGTCGAAAAGGCGGTCGACGAAATGATCGCCCGCATCAAGCAGGTCGCCGGCTGACCTAAACGACGCCGGCTGCATTCGCGGCCGGCGTCCGGCTCGGGCACGTTGCATGGCGACGATGACGCTTTCGTCCGAAGAGGCGGTTCCGCGCGGACCGGTCTCATCATGGCTGTCGCCGGCGCAGGCGTGGGGCTTCGTCCTGCTTGCGCCGTACGTGCTCGTTTTCCTTGCGTTCGTTCTCTATCCGGTCGGCTACGGCCTGTGGCTCGCGCGCCACCCGGCGAGCTATGTCACGCTGTGGGAAGACCCGATCTTCGCGCGATCGGCAGCCAACACGCTGTTCTTCCTGCTGGTCGGCATCAATGTGAAGATGCTGATCGCGCTGTTTCTCTCGGGCTTCTTCATCCAGTCGCGCTCGTGGATCAAATGGCTGTCGGTCCTCTTCATCCTGCCATGGGCGGTGCCGTCGATCCCGACGATCCTGTCCGTGCGCTTTATGCTCAATCCCGAATGGGGCGTGATCAACCAGATCATTTTCAAGCTCACCACCGAGGATGGTCCCAACTGGCTCAATGAGCCGCCGCTTGCGCTCGCGATGGCGATCCTGATGCATATCTGGAAGTCGCTGCCGTTCTGGACGCTGATCCTGATGACCGGGCGACTCGCGATCTCGGACGATCTTTACGAGGCGGCCGACGTCGACGGTGCAAGCTGGTGGCAGAAATTCCGCTTCATCACCTGGCCTTCGGTGCAGGTGCTTTATCTGACCTGCACGCTGCTCTCGATGATCTGGACGCTCGGCGATTTCAACAGCGTCTACCTGCTGACCGGCGGCGGCCCGGCGGATCTGACCCACGTGCTCGCGACGCTCGGTGTCCGCTATCTGCGGCTTGATCAACTCGATCTCTCGATGGCGGCGATCGTCTGTGCGCTGCCGCTGGTGCTGCCGCTCGTCTACGTCATGATGAAACGGTTGTCGCGATGAAGCTCTCCCTGCGCGACGTCGCGGTCGAGGCGAAGCTTCTGCTCATCGGCATTCCGGTGTTCATCTGGACCATGGTGCCGATCTATCACCTGTTTCTGTTCGCGATCTCGCCCAAGGAGGATGCATTCGCCGGCAAGCTCTGGCCCGACCATCCGACCTTGAACAACTTCGCGATCGTATTCGGGCAGAAGCATCATTTTCTCAGTCACTTCTGGCTGCAATTGTGGAATTCGACCGTGATCGCCGTCGCGGTCGGCGCCATCACGCTGTTCATCGCGACGGCCGCCGCGTTCGCGATCTCGCGGCTGCGCGTGAGGGGCGGGCGGCTGATCATGAACCTCGCGCTGTTCACCTATTTCATCCCGGCTGCATTCCTCGCCGTTCCGATGTACCGGACGATGGGCATTTACGGTCTGCTCAACAATCACTGGGCGCTGATTCTGGCGATGGTGACGATCGCGTCCCCCTACGCGATCTGGGTGCTGAAGCAGGCGTCCGACAAGCTGCCGGTCGAGCTTGACGAGGCGGCCGTTATCGATGGGGCCTCGACGATGCAGTTGTTCCGGCTCGTCTACGTCCCGCTGATGGCGCCGTCGCTGGTCGCGGTCGGAACCTACGCGCTTCTGCTCGCCTGGAACGAGTACCTCTACGCGTTCCTGCTGCTGTCGCGCGACACCGACATCACGCTGCCGGTCGCGCTCGGCAACTTTCTCGCCGCCGACGATTCGCCGTGGGAGTTGCTGATGACGACCGGCCTGATCTACGCGCTGCCGCCGGCCGCCATCTACTACACGTTCAGGCGTTACATGGTGTCCGGTTTGACCGCGGGCGCCGTGAAAAGCTGAAACGTCGCGCCGGAGAGCCTCGGCGTTGCGGCCGGCTGTCTGTCGCGCCTATCCGATCATCTCGATCGTGCCCTCGATCGCCATGAGCCCTGTCTCGACATTGAGCGTCGGCTGCCGCTGGCCCATCTGGCGGCGGAATTCGGCCAGCGCCTGATTGCGGCTTGAAACTTGGCCAGCCCCATCTCCGTAATGGATGCCAGCCACCACGGGAGGGTTTCATGGGCCACGCGAATGTCACGCATGTGCAGGATCTCTATGCCGCCTTCGGTCGCGGCGACGTGGCCACGATGGTGGCCGGGCTGACGCCGGACGTCGATTGGGAGACCGTCGGCCGCAGCAGCGATTTTCCGACCCTCGGCCCGCGCAAGGGCACAAAGGCCGTGGAGGAGTTCTTCAGGCTTGTGGCCGAGAACGAGGACTTCTCCGAGTTCTCGCCGCGGGAGTTCTATGCGGCCGACGACAAGGTCTTCGTGCTCGGGAGCTACAGCCTGACGCTCAGGAAGACCGGCGGGCCGATCACGTCGGACTGGGTGCACGTCTTTACACTCAGGGACGGGAAGGTGACGCGCTTTCGCGAGCACACCGACACCGCGAAGTTCGCCGAGGCGTTTGCGGCGGCTGGCGACAACGCCGGATTGGCGCGCCGGTTCGTCGAGGAGGTGTGCAACGGACGCAAGCTCGGCGTCGCCGACGCGTTGTTCTCGGCGGATCACGCCTATCATGACCCCGGCAGCCCGTGGGCCGGCAGAGGGCCGGCGGGCATCAAGGACGTGATCGGCGTCTATCACCGCGGCGTGAACGACGCGCGCTGGGATGTGCACTCCGTCATCGCGACGGGCGATACCGTCGTCATGCGCTGGACCGGCAGCGGCACCCATACCGGCGAACTGCTCGGCATCGCGCCGACCGGCCGGAAGGTGCGGGTCGACGGAATTTGGATGTTCCGCGTTGCCGGCGACAGGATCGTCGAGAGCTGGAATTGCTGGGATACGCTCGGCATGCTGCAGCAACTCGGCGTGGTGCCGCAGCTCGGCGCGAAGGCGGCGTAGGACATGATCCTGCGCCCGCCGACAGGCGCCGCAGCTATTCGACGTAGATCATCTTGCGTGTCATGCCGCCGTCGATGGTGAAGTTCGCTCCGGTGACGAAGCCGGAGCGATCGCCGTCGAGCAGGTAACTCACGATCTGCGCGACATCCTCGGGCCGGCCGACGCGTCCGGCGGGGTGCTGCGCGTGGTCCTTGCGGCGCAGCTTGTCGTAGTCCTTCACGGCGATCCATCCGGGGCTGACGCAGTTGACGCGCACCGGCGCGAGGCTCATCGCCAGCGCATGGGTGAGCGCCACCAGCCCGCCTTTGGTTGCCGAATACGCCTCGGTATCGGGTTCGGACATCTCGGCGCGCGTCGAGGCGATCGACACGAACGCGCCGCCGGTCTGGCGCAGCGCCTTCTCCGCCGCCTTGGCAAGCAGGAACGCGGCCGTGAGATTGACATCGAGCACGCGCCGCCATTCGGCGATCGTGAGCTGGCGGATCGGCTTGCGGATCATGATGCCGGCATTGGACACGATGCCGTCAAGCTGCCCGAAGCGCTCGATCGTCTCGGTGACGGCGCGCTTGGCGGTCGCCTCGTCGCCGATGTCGCCTTCGATCGCAAGCACGCGGCGCGCCTGTTTTCCGTACGCGCGCTCGAGATCGGGGCGAGCGACGTCGAGAGCGCCGACCAGCCAGCCGTCGTCGAGCAATTGCCGCGCCGTCGCGCGCCCGATGCCATGTGCTGCACCGGTGATGAGCACGATCTTCTGCTTTGCCACTACAAGGCTCCAATCGGAATCTTGAGATAGACGCGCCCGTCAGCCTCCGGTTCCGGCAGGCGGCCGCCACGGATGTTCACCTGCAGCGCGTGCAGGATCAGCGCCGGCATCGGCAGTGTCTGGTCGCGCTCCTTGCGGCGGCGCACGAACTCCGCACAGCTTGGGCGGTCCTTCAGGTACGGATTCTTCGCCCACTGCTCGGCGATGGTCGATTCCCAGGCCGCGGGGCGTCCGTTCGGCCGGTAATCGTGGCCGGTGAACAGCCGCGTATCGGTGGGCAGCGCGAGGATCGCCATGATGGAGTGATAGAACGCAACCGGATCGCCGCCGGGAAAATCCGTGCGCGCCGCGCCGTAGTCCGGCTGGAACAGGGTGTCGTGGATGAAGGCCGCATTGCCGACCACATAGGTGATCGACGCCTTGGTGTGTCCCGGCGAGAATATCACGCGTGCCTGCAAGCCGCCGATCGCGAAGGTGTCGCCGTCAGTCAACAGGCGGTCCCATTGCGACCCGTCGGCCGGAAAGTCCGGCAGGTGATAGATTGTCTTCCACAGCTCCTGCACCATGGTGATCTTCTCGCCGATTGCCGTCGGGGCGCCGAGCCTCTCCTTCAGATAAGCGGCGGCGGAGAAATGATCCGCGTGCGGATGCGTGTCGAGGATCCAGTCGACGGTCAGGCGCCGCGCGTCGATCACGCGCAGCATCTCGTCGGCGGCCTCGTGCGACACGCGCCCGGCCTTCGGGTCATAGTCGAGCACCGGATCGATGACGGCCGCGTGGCCGCTCCCCGGATCCTCGACCAGATACGCGATGCTGCATGTCGGCTCGTGATAGAAGCCGGTCACCAGCGGCGCGCTCATCGTGCCCTCAAGCCGTTTTCTGGACCCAGAACTGGTACATGCCGCGGAAAATATCCGGGTTGGCGGTCTCGAAGCGATGCCACGACGCGAGGTCGGTCATGGCCGTGTCGTCCGGGAACGCGGCGCGATAGGCGTGATAGGTCCGCGCATTGAGTTCGAAGCCGAGCAGCGTCAGCCCGCGCTCGCCGAGGAAATCGCCGATCTGCGGCAATGTCAGCCGATGCTCCTGCACATGGAACAGGAGGTCGCGGCAGGCACTCGTGCTGTAGAAGTCCGGTGAATGCAGGATCGGCACGAAGCGTGCCTCGGGCTTGGCCAGCAGATCCTGGCGGCAGCGCCGGATATCATGCTCGGTCGCCGCATAGCCGCGCTCGGCGACCGTCTGCTGCAGCGCGACGACGTCCCGGCGTCCGATCTCGCTGTAAAGCCCGATCCGCATGAAGCCGCCCGGCTTGAGCAGGTCGAGCAGCACGGACCAGCCGCGCATCGGTTCGGCCATGTGGTGCAGCACACCGCTCGAACTCGATCATGTCGAAACGCCGGTCGAGCGCGAGCGCCAGGATATCGGCCTGCGCATATTCGATCGCGACCCCGGCGGCCTCGGACTTGCGCTTGGCGTAGGCAAGGCTCGCGAGGCTCAGGTCGATCGCCAGCACGCGCGCTTTCGGGAAACGCTGCGCGGTGCCGATCGGCTGCTGTCCGGTGCCGCCGCCGGCAACCAGGATGTCCGGCTCCGCGGGCTCTGCGCTGTCGCGCAGCGGAGCGTGCGGAAACAGCCCGCGCAGATGGGCGGATATGCTCTCTTCCGGCGCGGTCGGCGCGACGCTGACCCAGCGCGGGTAGGGGCTCTCCTCATACTGCCGGCGCACCTGCTGCGACACCGGGTCGGTGACCTCGGTCAGGCGCGGCATCGCGGCGCGCAGCCGCACCTCGGTCTGCGGCTCGCGCACCTGATCGGTGATCAGCGCATCAACCGGCTTCAGCCAGTTGCGCGAGAGAATGCCCTGATCGCGGTCGAGCGCGTGCAGCGGCGCGAAGCAGGCGAGCGCGATGAGATGGATCGCGAACACCGGCGCGCGGCCTTCGAGCGCTGAGCGCACCGACGTCCGCAGCCAGGCCAGCGCCTGGCGCTCCGTCTCGGAGATGTCGAACACATACTCGTTGATGAAGCACTGGCGCGCGAGCGACGACGCGAAGACGATCATCTCGCGCGAAATCTCGCTTTTCGCCTGCACGGCTGCATCGAGCAGGATCGTCCGCACGGTGGTCAGCAACCGCTCGAGCCCGATGTCGTTGACCGGCGCGTTATCGAGCACGGCGCGCGCAAGCTCGTCCTGCACCAGCGCGCCGATAGCCTGGCTGCACGCCCCCGGCGCGAGCCGCTGCGGCCAGGCCTGGATCGCGGCCTGGATCGCGCGCGCCACATGAGGCTCGCCCTTGATCACCGCGATGGCGGCGCTGGTCAGTTCGCCCGGGCGCGCCCAGCCTTCGCGCAGCGCGCGGATCATCAGCGCGCGGAATTCCTGCACTGGAGGCAGGCGGTCCGCGTTGCGAACGCACTGCACGAACAACGCGCGCATCTCCGCGGCATCCTTCGCCGCCAGCGCACGGGTGGAGGCTTCGAGCGCCGCATTGGCGTCGCCCTGGTCGAACAGCAAAGCGGCAAGCTGATGCTGCGCCGCCCAGTGCCCCGGCTCGATCGCCACCGCCTTGCGATAGTGCATGACGGCGTCATCGCGCCTGCCAAGCCTGCCGTACGCGTCGGCGATGCCGGCATGATAGGCCGCGATCTTGTCGTTCACGGCGATCGCCCGCCCGATCAGATCGGTGGCGTCCGCTGGGCGCCCATCCTGCAGCGCGATCATCCCGAGAAAATAGAGGCAATCGAGCTGGCGCGGATCCGCCTCCAGGATGCTGCGGTAGAGCTCCTCGGCCTCGCGCAGCTGCCCGGCCTGATGGCGCCGGAACGCAAGCTCGAACAGCCCGTCGATGCGTGACGCTTCGGCGGTCATCCCGTCACCACCGGCGTGTCGGGCCGCGCACCCCATTCCGACCACGAGCCGTCATAGACGGCGCCCGGCTTCTTGCCGAGCGCTTCGATCGCGAAGGTCAGGATCGAGGCGGTGACGCCCGAGCCGCAGCTCGTCACCACCGGCCGGTCGAGATCGACGCCGGCGGCCTTGAACGCGGCGGCGATGTCGTCGTGCGACTTGAGCCGTCCGTCCTTCAGCACCTCGCCGAACGGCACGTTGAACGAACCCGGCATGTGGCCGCCGCGCAGGCCGGCGCGCGGTTCCGGCGCTTCGCCGCGGAAGCGGTCCGCGGCGCGCGCGTCGACCACCTGCGCGCTCTTGTCGAGCAGCACGCGCTGCACGTCGTCGACCGAGGCGACCAGCGCGCGATTGAATGCCGGCGTGAAGGCTTTGGCCGCGCGTGGCTTGCCAGGGCCGGTCTCGAGCGCGCGATTTTCGCTCTTCCATTTCGGCATGCCGCCATCGAGCACGAATACATTGCCGGCGCCGAACGCGCGGAACGTCCACCATACCCGCGCCGCGCCGTAGAGCCCGATGCCGTCGTAGAGCGCGACCGTCATGCCGTCGCCGATGCCGAGCGCGCCGACCTGGCGCGCGAACTGCTCGGGCGAGGGCAGCATGTGGGGCAGGGGATTGGACTTGTCCGACACCGCATCGATGTCGAAACGCTGCGCGCCCGGAATGTGCCCGGCGAGGAATTCGGCCTCCGCGTCACGCTTGGCGTTCGCCAGATAGTACGAACCGTCGAGCACGATCACATTCGGATCGGCGAGATGCTGGCTCAGCCAATCGGTCGAGACCAGCCAGCGGCTGGCGAGCTTTTCATCCGGCATTCAGCAGCTCCGAATTCAGGCAAAAGAAATTCGCACGCGGCGGTTCTGCTTGCCCTTTTTCTCGATGGTTGTCACGCGCACGGCGCCGATCTCGCCGGTCCGCCGCACGTGGGTGCCGCCGCAGGGCTGCAGGTCGAGCCCGACGATCTCGATCAGCCGCACGCGTCCGGTTCCCATCGGCGGCTTGACCGCCATGGTTTTGACCAGCGCCGGGTTGGCCTCGAGCTCGGCGTCGGTGATCCAGCGCGACAGCACCTCGGCGTCGGTCTTGATCATGGCGTTGAGCTTCTCGGTGATCTCGTCCTTGTCGAGGCCGGCTTCCGGAATGTCGAAATCGAGCCGGCTGTCGTCCTCATTCACCGCACCGCCGGTCACCGGATAGGGCAGGATCGCGGAGAGCAGGTGCAGCGCGGTGTGCATGCGCATGCGGCGATAGCGCGGGCCCCAGTCGATCTTGAGCGTGACGTTGTCGCCGACCGCAGGCAGCGCGGCGCCCTCGGCCGGCACATGCGCGATCTCGGTCTTGAGCGCATCATTGTACACCGCGGTGGCGAGCGTGAACTCGCCCGCCGGCGTGACCAGCATTCCGCTGTCGCCCGGCTGTCCACCGGACGTGGCGTAGAAGCAGGTGCGGTCAACCACGATGCCGCCCTTCTCGCTGATCCCGAGCACCGTCGCGGGCGTCGAGGTGAGATAAGCGTCTTCGCGAAAAAGGCAGTCGGTGGGCATTACTCTCTCTCCGGTCGTTCCGGGGCGGCGCGAAGGGTCGAGCCCGCAATCCATAGACACACATCGCAGCGGTCGTCACCAGAACATCCGCAGCCGTGGTTATGGCTTCCGGCCCTCGCGTCGCGCGGCCGGAATGACAACAACCTTACACAAACGGCGGCTTGATGTTGGTCTTGCGTTCCAGCCACTCCGGCACCGGCAACTTCTTCTCGCGCAGGAAGTCAGGATTGTAGAGCTTCGACTGGTAGCGCGTGCCGGAGTCGCACAGCAGCGTGACGATCGTCTTGCCGGGCCCGAGATCCTTCGCAAGCCGCACCGCGCCCGCGATGTTGATCGCCGACGAGCCGCCGAGGCAAAGCCCTTCGTGCTCGAGCAAATCGAAGATGTACGGGATCGCTTCCTCGTCCGGGATGAGGTAGGCGTTCTCGCACTTGATGTCTTCGATGATCGGAGTGACGCGACCAAGCCCGATGCCTTCGGTGATCGAGCCGCCCTCCGAGGATTTCGCTTCGCCGTGGGCGAACAGATTATACATCGCGGCGCCGCGCGGATCGGCACAGCCGATGACGATATCCTTCTTCATCTCGCGCAGAAACGTGGAGGTGCCGGCGAGCGTGCCGCCGGTCCCTACCGTGGATACGAAGGCATCGACCTTGCCGTCGGTCTGCTGCCAGATCTCAGGTCCGGTCGAGGTGTAGTGGGCGAGGCGGTTGTCGAGGTTGTTCCACTGGTCGGCGAAGATCACGCCGTTCTGCTCGCTCTTGCGCAATTCATCCGCGAGCCGGCGCCCGACGTGCTGGTAGTTGTTCGGGTTGCTGTAGGGGACCGCCGGAACCTGCACCAGCTCCGCGCCGCAGAGCGTGAGCATGTCCTTCTTTTCCTGGCTCTGCGTTTCCGGGATCACGATCAGCGTGCGGTAGCCGCGCGCGTTCGCCACCAGCGCGAGCCCGATGCCGGTATTGCCGGCGGTGCTTTCCACCACCAGTCCGCCCGGCTTGATCTCGCCGCGCTTCTCGGCCTGCAGGATCATCTCGCGCCCGGCGCGATCCTTGACCGACTGCCCCGGATTCATGAACTCGGCCTTGCCGAGGATGGTGCAGCCGGTCTGCTCCGAGACGCGCTGCAGCTTGATCAGCGGCGTGTTGCCGATGGCTTCGACGATTCCGTCGCGAACTTGCATGGGAGACTCGGATGTTGGGGCGCGGCGACCCTAGAGGAGGGCCGTTCGCAAGGCGAGTGTTTTAGGATGTATGTATCGTCCGGCGGTCAAAAAAGCCGCGATCGGAGATTATTGTTATCGTTGCTGCCATCGATTTGGGGTGAATCTTTCTCGCTTCCGGCCGATGGCGGATGGTTTGTTCCCTATGGCCGCATCGCGGTCGCGACCGGGCCGGCCTCGCGCAGCTTCGCGGTCAGGTTGGCGAATTCGCACAGCAGCGCGCGCGTGTCGCGCGGGTCGATGATTTCCTCGACCAGGAAGGTCTCGGCGGTGCGGAACGGCGAGCGATAGCGATTGAGCCGCTCCTCGATCTCGATGCGGAGCTTGTCACGGTCGGGCGCCGCATCGAGCTCGGCGCGATAGGCCGCCTCGATCCCGCCCTCGACCGGGAGCGAGCCCCAATCGCCCGACGGCCAGGCGTAGCGGTAGTGCAGCCGCTGGTGCGCGGTGTGGCCGGCGCCGGCGACGCCGAACACCTTGCGGATGATGATCGAGCACCATGGGACCCTGGCTTGATAGATCGCCGAGAGCGCGCGCGCGCCGAACCGGATCGTGCCGGCCTTCTCGGACTCAACCCCGATCACGAAGCCGGGCACATCGACCAAGTGCACGACCGGGAGATGAAACGTGTTGGCGAGGTCGACGAAGCGCGTGACCTTCTGTGCCGCCTCCGCGGTCCAGCCGCCGCCGTAGAAATGAGGATCGCTCGCCAGCACCGCGACCGGCCAGCCGTCGAGCCGTGCCAGCGCCGTGATGACCGGGCCGCCGAACTTCCGTCCCATCTCGAACAGCGAGTTCCGCGTCGACCACCGCGCGCAGGATGCGGCGCATATCGTAGACCTTGCGCCGGTCTTGCGGGACCGCGTCGATGAGCCAGGGATCGCGCCGCGCGGGATCGTCGGCCGGCGCCGTGCGCTCCGGCAATTCGTAGACGGACGGCGGCAGATAGGAGAGGAAGCGCCGTGCGCGCGCGAAGGCTTCGGCCTCGCTCGCCACCACGTCGTCGACCGCCCCGGAGCGCGCGTGGATGTCGCTGCCGCCGAGCTCGTCCTTGGTGACGGTCTGGCCGGCGCGCGCCACCACCGGCGGTCCGGCGATGAACATGTGCGAGATCCCCTCGACCATCACCGAATAGTGGCTGGTGACCAGCCGCGCCGCGCCGAGACCTGCGACCGAGCCGAGGCCCAGCGCGACGACCGGCACGGTCCCCATGTTGGCGACGACCCAGTCCCATGCCGGGTTGGCCGGGACGTAGGTGTAACCCTGGGTCTCGATGGTCTTCACCGAGCCGCCGCCGCCGGTGCCGTCCACCAGGCGCACCAGCGGCAGGCGCAGCTCGTTCGCCATCTGCTCCGACATCACCTGCTTCTGGCGGATCGACGCATCGGCCGCGCCGCCGCGCACGGTGAAATCGTCGCCCCCGACGACGACCGCCCTGCCATCGATGCGGCCGCGCCCGACCACGAAGTTCGCCGGCTGGAAGGTTTCGATCTTGCCGTCCGCGCCATACTGCGTGCGGCCGGCGAGCGCGCCGATCTCGTGGAAGCTATCCGGGTCGAGCAGCGCCGCGATCCGCTCGCGCACCGTAAGCCGTCCGGCATCGTGCTGGCGCTTGACCTTGTCCGGCCCGCCCATTTGTCGCGCCAGCGCCTCGCGCCGCCGCAATTCCTCGATGTCGCTGTCCCAGCCCATCTCTCGCCCCGGCACTCGACCCCTGTCCGGCGCGACTATAGCATCGCGCTCACGAAAGGCGGGGACATGCCGGACATCAAGGTGCCGTCGGAGCTCAACGCGATCGTCTGGAAGATCGAGGCGCAGCCCGGCCAGCCGGTCCGCGAAGGCGACACACTGCTCGTGCTCGAAGTGATGAAAATGGAGATCCCGGTCGCGGCGCCGCGCGCCGGCACGGTCAAGACCGTGCTGGTCGCGGAGAAGCAGCAGGTCGCCGAGGGCCAGCCGCTGGTCGTTTTACAATTTTGACGCGTCCGCCTGAATTGCACGGTCTGGTGCCGGGCTGCGCCATGATTGAGCCCGAAATCCGCCGGTTCCACTCCCAACGCCTGCCGTAGAGGCAGCTCAGGTTGCGTCCCAAGGGTGGAGCCATCCTCGGGAGATTTATTCCATGCATCGCAGAGCATTGCTTGCGCTGGCGTCGTCGTCGCTGGCGCTGATGATCCTTGGCCACAGTGCGCGCGCTGACGAGTACACGATCAGCGGGCCGGTCGTTCACGAGAATCTTGCGATCTATCTGGTGCACGGCAAATCCGCCGCCGGCGCCGTGCCGCTGACCCTTGACGAGGCGCTGGGGAAGGGCAGCGTGAAGGTGCATGAGACCGGCAATGTCAGCGAATTGCAGATCGAGAATCTCGGCACCGGCGAAGTCTTCATTCAGGCCGGCGACATCGTGAAAGGCGGCCAGCAGGATCGCGTGTTGAGCGTCAGCCTCCTGCTGCCGCCGAAATCCGGCCGGTTGCCGATCGCGTCGTTTTGTGTCGAGCAGGGACGCTGGTCGGCGCGCGGCAAGGAGGACGTGAAGACCTTCGCAACCGCCTCCGCGTCGGTGCCCTCGCGCGAAGCCAAGATCGCGATCCGGGCGCCGGCGCAGCCTGCGGCCAATCCGACCGTGGTCATCGATCCGACCACCGCCATCCGGGGCGGTCATGCGCGGACCATGTTTCTCGCGGCGCGGGAGTTGCAGGGCCTGAGCCGCCAGCAGCAGGTCTGGGCCAAGGTGCGCGAGGTGCAGGACGGGCTCTCGTCCAATCTCAACGCAAAGGTGCAGGCGCCCGCGTCGCAAAGCAGCCTGCAGCTCTCGCTTGAAAACGAGAAACTCAGGGACGCGCAGGATGCGTATCTCAAGGCGTTGCTGAAAGAGGGCGAGAAGGCCGATGACGTCGTCGGCTATGTGTTCGCCATCGACGGCAAGCTCAACAGCGCGGAGGTCTATCCCTCGAACGGACTGTTCCGCAAAATGTGGCCGAAGCTGCTGAACGCGAGCATCACCGAGGCGATCGGAAAGAAGAACTCGGCTGCCGCCGATCCGGCTCCGACCAGCGAAGCCGCGCTTGCGTTCCTCAACGACGCGTCGACCGGCGCGTCGAGCGAAACGCCGCTGCCGGCGAGCGTGCGGCTCGAAACGCGGCAGGCCGAGAACGCGTTCTTTTTCGAGACGCGGCGGCGGGACGGCGCCTTCGTGCACCGCAGTTACCTGGCGAAATAGCCTGCCGCTGCGGCGACCGATCCGGCGGCCCACCGTGGCGATCCCACGGTGGGCTTTTTTTACGTTCCGGCAGGGCTATGCGCGCAGCACCTGCTGGTGTAGGCCAGCGCGCTTATCGCACGCTCCGCGTTCTGCCAAGGAGCCGCGCCGGCTCAACAACCACAAGG
>CAWIXG010000028.1:0-118738 GCA_963839985.1 uncultured Alphaproteobacteria bacterium
CCCGCAATGCCTCCCGTAAAGTCCACCGGCAGCCAGCTTGAAAAGGCGCTCGCGTCCGGCCGCTTCGTCATCACCGCCGAAGTCACGCCGCCGGTGTCCTGCGACCCGCAGGAACTGCTCGTCAAGGCGCTGCCGCTGAAGGACGTCGCCGACGCCGTCAACGTCACCGACGGCGCCGGCGCGCGCGCGCATATGGGCGCGCTCGCCGCCGCGACGATCCTGCAGGCAGAACGGCATCGAGCCGGTGCTGCAGCTCACCTGCCGCGACCGCAACCGGCTCGCGCTGCAGAGCGACCTGATCGGCGCGGCCGCGCTCGGCATCCGCAATCTGCTGGTGCTGCGCGGCGACGATCCGAGCGCGGGCGATCAGCCCGACGCCAAGCCGGTGTTCGATCTCGATTCCGGCGCGCTGATCCAGACCGCCGTCGGCATGCGCGATCGCGGCGAGCTTCCCTCCGGCCGCAAGGTCACGGGCTCGGCCGAGTTCTTCATCGGCGCCGCCGACATGCCGCTCGATCCGCCGAAGGACTGGCAGCCGAAGAGCCTGAAGGGCAAGATCGCGGCCGGCGCGCAGTTCGCGCAGACGCAGTTCTGCATGGATATCGAGATCGTGAGGCGCTACGTCGCGCGGCTCGCCAAGGATCGGCTGACCGACAAGATCTCGCTGCTGATCGGCGTCGTGCCGCTGCGCTCCGGCGCGCTCGGCGCGCTGGATCAAGGAGCAGCTTTACGGCGCGATCATCCCCGACGACATCGTCGAGCGGCTGGAATATTCCGGCGATGCGGCGGCCGAGGGCAAGCAGATCTGCATCGACTTCATCGCGCAGCTGTGCCGAAGTGCCGGGCGTCGCCGGCGCGCACGTGATGGCGCCGAACAACGAGGCGGCGATCCCCGACGTCATTGCGAAGGCGCGCAAGCTGGTGAAGAATCGCGCGCTGGCGTCGTAGGAAACGGTTTTGTCATTCCGGGCGCCGCGAAGCGGCGAGCCCGGAATCCATGGCCACAAGACATCCAACGGCACTCAACAGGTGCAAACTCGCTAATTCCGTGGTTATGGATTCCGGACACGCGCTTTCAGCGCGTTCCGGAATGACGCCGGAGAGAGAATGCCGCACCGGGAAACGTTCGAGACCGTCAACGGCTGCAAGATCAGGATCATGCGCGGCGGGCAGGGCGCGCCGCTGCTGTACCTGCACGGCGCGCTCGGCGTCGCGGCCTGGATGCCGTTCATGGAGCGGCTGTCGCAGCGCTTCGACGTGATCGTGCCGGACCATCCGGGCTTCGGCGCGTCCGACACGCCGGACTGGCTCGATAACATCGGCGACCTTGCGTATTTCTATCTCGACTTCGATCGAAGCAGCTCGGCCTCGACCGGCGTGCATCTCGTCGGCGCCTCGCTCGGCGGCTGGATCGCGGCCGAGATCGCGGTGCGCGACTGTCATCCGCTGCAAGTCGCTGACGCTGACCGCGCCGGCCGGCATCCACGTGAAGGGCCTGAGCAAGGGCGACATCTTCATGTGGTCGCGCGAGCAGTTCCTGCGCAATCTCGCGCACGATCCGAAGGTCGGCGAGGCGATGCTGGCGCTGCCGGTCTCGGAAGCAGCAGCAGTTCGCCGACATGAAGAACCGGCTCGCCACCGCCAAGCTCGGCTGGCAGCCGCGGCTCTACAATCCGCATCTCGCCAAATGGCTGCACCGCATCAGCGTGCCGACGCTGATCGTGTGGGGCGACGGCGACAAGGTCATCCCGCCGGGCTACGGCCCGGCGTTCCGCGACCTCATCCCGGGATCGCGGCTGGAGGTGTTCGCGAACTGCGGCCACATTCCGCACATCGAATACACCGAGGAGTGGGTCGCGACGGTCGCGGGCTTCATGGAAGGAGTCGCGTGATGAAGTTCTACGCCTTCCACCTGATGCCCTATGCGGCGCTCGATCCCGACTACGACAAGAAATACAACTCCGCCTGGGTGACGCTGCCGAACAGCTATTACGATCCGAAGATCGGCCACGCGCTCTACAACCGCTATCTCGACGAGCTCGAGCTGGCCGACGAGCTCGGCTTCGACGGCGTGTGCGTCAACGAGCATCACCAGAACGCCTACGGCCTGATGCCGATCCCCGGCGTGATGGCGGGCGCGCTGTCGCGCCGCACGAAGAACGCGCGCGATCGCGGTGCTCGGCCGCGCGCTGCCGCTGCTGAACAATCCGCTGATGGTGGCGGAAGAGTTCGCGATGCTCGACAACATCACCGGCGGCCGGCTGGTCGCGGGCTTCGTGCGCGGCATCGGCGCCGAGTATCACTCCTGGGGCGCGAACCCGGCGGAGTCGCACGACCGCTTCCACGAGGCGCACGACCTGATCCTGCAGGCCTGGACGCAGCCGGGCCCGTCGCAAGTTCGAGGGCAAGTACTATCACTTCGAATACGTGAACTGCTGGCCGCGGCCGTACCAGCAGCCGCATCCGCCGGTCTGGATTCCCTCAGCAGGGCTCGCGCGAGACGATCGAGTGGGCCTCGCATCCGGACCGCAAGTACACCTATCTGCAGACCTTCAGCCCGGTGACGGTGCTGGCGCGCTACATGAACATGTATCGCGAGACCGCGAAGCACTACGGCTACGAGGCGACGTCCGAGCAGGTCGGCTGGGCGGTGCCGACCTATTGCGCCGAGACCGACGAGATCGCGCGTGCGCGAGGCGCGGCCGCACATCGAGTTCTTCTTCAACAAGCTGCTGCGCATGCCGCCCGAGATGCTGCTGCCGCCCGGCTATCTCTCGCTCGCCTCGATGCAGGGCGTGATGCAGGCCAAGCGCGCGCTCTCGACCGGCAACCAGACCATCGAGGACATGATGGAGAAGGGCGTGTTCCTGTGCGGCAGCCCGGCGACCTTGCGCGAGAAGCTGGAGAAATATCAGGCCGAGATCGGCTTCGGCTATCTGCTGCCGGCGATCCAGTTCGGCACGCTGCCGCATGAGCTGGTGCGCAAGAGCGTGGAGCTGTTTGCCAAGCGAAGTCGATCCCGCACTTTCCGCGCGCGGCGATGCCAGTTCGGCACGCTGCCGCATGAACTGGTGCGCAAGAGCGTGGAGCTGTTCGCGGACAGAAGTGATCCCGCATTTCCGGGCGCGCGAGCAGCGCCGCGAAGACGCCGTTACGGCTTAGCTCCGGCCGCTCCTCGAACGCGTTGCGCAGCACCGGGCGCAGCGCGTAGAGCGCAAGCCCCGCGAGCGCCGGCGCCAGCGCGATCATCAGGAAGAAGTGCGGCTTGCTTAAGGTGTCCCACAACCCGCCGAGCCAGCTGCCGATGATGCCGCCCGGCAGGCTTGCGGCGAACCACAGGCCCATCATCAGCGAGAGCACTTTCGCCGGCGCAAGGCGCGACACCAGCGCGAGCCCGACCGGCGCGACGTAAAGCTCGCCGACCGTGACGACGATGAAGTAGCCGACCAGCAGCCACGGGCTCGCCTTGCCGTCCGCCGATCGTCAGCGCGCCGATCGCGAGCAGGATGTTGGCGGCCGACATGCAGGCGAACCCGATCGCCATCTTGCCGATGGTCGACGGCTCGGTGCCGCGCGCTGGCCTGCCAGGCCCACAGCTTGATGAGGGCCGGCGTGAGCACGAAGATCGCCGCGGAGCCGATCGAGAGGAACCAGGCGGTCAGGATCTGGCCTTGCCAGAAACCGAGATCGATCCGCCGGTCGGTGTAGTCCTCGCGCCCAGAACTGGATCGTCGCATCCTGCTGGCTGTAGGCCGCCCAGTAGAACGAGACGAGCACGAAGACGCAGATGAGGCCGCCGACCGCCTGCTTTTCGCTTGGGGTGAGCGGAGCGGCCGGCGGCTTGGCGACGTGGGCGTGGCGCACCTCGTCGGGCGGCAGGTGGCGCAGCCCGGCAAGATAGATCGCGGTCGCGACCAGCATGGCGACGCCGGCCGTCGCGAAGCCGTAGTGCCAGCCGACCGTCTGGCCGAGCGTTCCGGCGGTGAGCGGCGCCAGGAACGTGCCGATGTTGATGCCGAGATAGTAGATCGAGTAGGCGCGCACGCGGCGTTGGTCGCCGTCGGCATAGAGCGCGCCGACTTGCGTCGAGACATTGGGCTTGAAGGCGCCGATGCCGAGGATCAGGCAGGCGAGGGCGAAGAACAGCGTGGCCTCGAACATCATCAGGAAATGGCCGGCCGCCATCAGCAGCGCGCCGACGACGGCCGTGATGCGCTGGCCGAAAAAGCGGTCCGCGACGTAGCCGCCGACGATCGGCGCCGAGTACGCGATGCCGGTGAACAGCAGCACGAGCTGCGCCACGAAGGCTTCGAGCGTGCGCGTGCCGTAGACGAATTCCATGGCGGTCTTCACGGACGCGATAACCGATCACGGCCTCGACCTTGCCCGGAAGCAGGGCGTGGTACACCAGATAGAGGGCCAGCAGCGAACTCATGCCGGCGTAGGAGAAGCGCTCCCACATCTCGGTCGTGAACAGCACCGTCAGCCCCTTGGGGTGGCCGAACAGGTGCGTATGCCTGATTTTCGCGGCTGTTTCGTTGGTCATCGATGCGCGGCGGGCCGGTGTTCCGGAGCGCATTACCGGCTATAATCGCCGCACGCACAAGGGAACGAGGAACGAACACATGGCCGCGGCAATTCCGTTCGACGCACAGCGTCTCGACCGCCTGATGGATGAAGCCGGCATCGACGTGCTGCTCGCGACCTCGAAGCACAATGTGCAGTACCTGCTCGGCGGCCACCGCGCGTTCTTCTTCGACTACATGGATGCGATGGGGTTGAGCCGCTACCTGCCGATCGTGGTCTATCCGAAGGGCAAGCCCGACAAGGCGGCCTATTTCGGCCACCGGCTGGAGAACTTCCAGCACCAGGTGAAGCCGCTCTGGGTCGGCGAAGTGCAGGCCAATTCCTCCGGCGCGCTCGACACGATGCAGAAGGCGACCGACTACGTGAAGCGCTCCGGCGTGCCGGCAAAGCGCATCGGCATCGAGACGACGTTCATGCCGATGGATGCCGGCGCCGCATTGCGCAGCGCGATGCCGGACAGCGAGACTCAAGGACGCGCTGGTGGTGCTGGAGCGGCAGCGCTTGCGCAAATCGCCGGAAGAACTCGCGATGCTGCGCACCGCGTCCGAGAAGGTGATCGAACTCGATGATGGCGGTGATCGCCGCGCACGGTCCGGGCTCGACCAAGGCCGAGATCGCCGAGGCGCTGCGCCGCGAGGAGGTCAACCGCGGGCTCACCTTCGAGTACTGCCTGATCGCCGCCGGCAACAGCCACAACCGTGCGCCGTCCGAGCAGCGCTGGGAGGAGGGCGACGTGCTGTCGGTCGATTCCGGCGGCAACTATCACGGCTACATCGGCGACCTCGCCCGCATGGCGATCCTCGGCGAGCCGGATGCCGAGCTTGAAGACCTGCTCGGCGAGATCGAAACGATCCAGCGTGCGGCGTTCAAGCCGATCCGCGCCGGCGCCATGGGCGGCGAAATCTACGCAGCCGGCGAGGCGCTGGTCGCGAAATCGAAGCAGCACAACAACATGGAATTCCTCGCGCACGGCATGGGGCTGGTGAGCCACGAGGCGCCGCACCTGACCAACAACGGACCGGTGCCCTACACCGACGAGGACGCGCACCGCCCGCTCGAAAGCGGCACGGTGATCTCGGTGGAGACCACGCTGAAGCATCCCTCGCGCGGCTTCATCAAGCTCGAGGACACGGTGGTCGTCACCGACACCGGCTTCGAGATCTTCGGCGAGGGCGGCCGCGGCTGGAACCGCGGCGGCACCGCGCCTCAGTAGAGCTATTCGCGCACGACCATGCGAAACCGGTTGCCGCGCCCCGCATCATGTCGGGCCGGCCTTTTCGGGGGCGTGCTTACGAAGGCTCGCTCCAGCGCCGCGGGAACAGCGACGCGGGGAAATCCGCCGCCGAACGCCGCGACGGGCCTTTCGGTTCGTTGAACCGTTGCCGGTCGCTGTCGTCCGGCTCCACCACGCGGCGATAAAGGTGCCAGGTCGCGTGGCCGAGGACCGGCAGCACGACGGTCAGTCCGAGCAGGGCCGGGAGCGAGCCGATCGCGAGCAGCGCCGCGACGATCAGGCCCCATGCCGCCATCGCGACCGGATTTGCCAGCACGGCGCGCACCGAGGTGAGGATCGCGGTTGCCGCGCCGACGTCGCGATCGAGCAGCAGCGGGAACGAGACGACGCTGAGCGTGAGCGCCAGCACCGCAAAGAGGAAGCCGATGCCGTTGCCGACGATGATCAGGCCCCAGCCGGCCGGCGTCGTGAGCACCTGGTTGAGGAAGCCCGACATCGCGGCCGCGGGCGTGTAGCCGAAATAGGCCACGTAGATCGCCTGCGCGACCGCGATCCAGACGAGGAAGATCGCGACCAGCATCAGCCCGAGCACCGCGATCGCGCCGATCGAGCGCGAGCGGAACACGTCGAGCGCATGCTTCCACGAGACGTCGAGCCCTGCTTCACGCCGCCGGCTCATCTCGTAGAGGCCGAGCGCCGCGAACGGCCCGATCAGCGCGAAGCCGGCCGCGAGCGGAAACAGCAGCGGCAGCACGTTGTAGCCGAGCACGAGTCGCGCCAGCGCGAAACCGACAACCGGATAGATCAGGCAGAGGAACACCGCGTGGCTCGGCATCGCGAGGAAATCGTCGAGCCCGCGCGCGAGCGCGTATTTCAGGTCGGCGAAACCGATCTTGCGGATCTGCGGCGCGGCCGCATTACCTGTCGCGCCGGTGATGACATGGGCATCGGGCATGATCGTCCTCCTTGCACCGCTGTTCTGCCAGCGGCCGCCGGACGACGTGGGCACCCCCCATTGCCGGTCACGCCGAACGCGACCTGCTGGCGCGAACTATAGCCGACTTTGCGGGGCGGTTCTTCACTTTTTCAGGAGCAACGGTCCGGGCATTGGCAAGCACACCGGCGCTCATCCTGAGGGATCCGCAACGCGGCAGCGTTCCGGGTGTCTTGCAGGACGGCCCCGTTCGGTGTCTGACGCCATGCTTCGAGACGGCGGCTGCGCCGCCTCCACGGCACAAGGATCAGCGCTTGACGCGCTACGCCAGCAGGTCGGCGAATTCCGGGTGCCGGTCGATATAGTCCGCCACGAAGGGACAGCGCGGCACGACCTTGAAGCCCTGCGCGCGCACGCTCTCCAGCACACCGCGCATCATCTGCGAGCCGATGCCGCGGCCGCGCAACGCCATCGGCACTTCGGTGTGGGTGAAGGTCATTACGCCGTCCGCGAGGCGATAGAACGCGAGCGCGTGGCCGGCTTCGACGTCGAGCTCGAAACGGTCATTTGCGGCGTCATGACGGACGGCTGGCACGGAAAAGCTCCCTCACGCGCTAGATGGCGTATCCGGCGCCGGATTGCACGGCATGGCAGCCACGCCGGAATCGGGCGTCAACAGCGCGCGCCCGCCGCGGCGGAATCGGTTAAAACGTCGCAGCTGCGCCGGGAGTGATCCATGAAGACCATCGCGTATCTGCTGGGTGTACTGCTGATCGTCGTCGCGGCGATCTATCTGATGGTGCCGGCAGACCAGTTGCCGTGCGTTCTTTCCTGGCGCCGACACGGCGTTGCCGCGCATTCGCATCAAGCACGGGTTCGCCTCCGGCGCGGTCGGCATCGTGCTGCTGGTCGTCGGCTGGGTGCTCGGCCGGCGAAACTGACACTCAAGCCACCATCGAACGCGACAGGCGGCAGAACTCGATCGCGTCGAGCAACTGCTCGCGCGTGAACGGCTTGTGCAGGCAGCAGGTCGCGCCGCGCTCCATCGCGCTGCGGAAGAAATCCTGGTCCGCAAGGCCGCTGCCCGCCGCATAGCCCGACATCGCGATGATCGACAAACCGGGCGCGTCCTGGCGCAGGATGGCGATGGTCTCGAGCCCGCTGATGTCCGGCATCACGATGTCGACCAGCGCCACATCGAACGTGAACCCCTCGATCGCGCTCACCGCCGTATGCCCGCATTCGGCGATCACCACGCGAAAGCCTTCCTGGCGCAGCAGCAGGCTCACGGTGTCGCGCACCGGCTGTTCGTCGTCGACCACCAGAATGCGTTCCATCAGTGCCCCTTCCTCGACGGCTCGCGCCGCCAAGGCTTCGCCCAATGATGACGCCAGGGCCCAGGCGCGCTGCCGCGCCGACTCAAGGCCCTCGAACAGAGACGGAACTTTGAATCACGAAGCGTTGAATCTGTCGAGGGGATAAATCGTTGCGGCCCGGCGCAGGGCATGCTGATTCGCCGCCGACAAGTACACGATCCGGAGGTCTCATGGCCGCGCTCACGCTCTATCATGCCTCGCCGTCGCGCTCGTCCGTCACGCTCTGGATGCTCGAAGAGCTCGGCGAGCCCTACGACATCCATCTCCTCAACCTGCAGAAGGAGGAGAACCGCAAGCCCGACTACCTGGCGATCAATCCGATGGGAAAGGTGCCGGCGTTGCGCCACGGCGACGCGGTCATCACCGAGCTTGCCGCGATCTGCACCTATCTGGCGGACGCGTTTCCGGAGAAGAAGCTGAATGTCCCGATCGGCTCGCCGCAGCGCGGCGTCTATCTCAAATGGCTGTTCTTCGGGCCCGGCTGCCTCGAGCCCGCCGTGATCGACCGTGCGGCTCCGCGCAAGGAAGAGGCGCGCCGCGCCATGCTCGGCTACGGCGATTTCGACACCACGATGAATACGCTCGCGGCCGCGGTCGAGCCGGGACCGTGGCTGATGGGCGAGCAGTTCACCGCCGCCGACGTGGTGATCGGCGCCAATATCCGCTGGGGCATGATGTTCAAGATGATCCCGGAGCGGCCGGAGTTCGCCGCCTATGCGGCGCGCATCGCCGCGCGCCCGGCGGCCCAGCGCGCGCAGAAGAAGGACGAGGAGATGGCGGCGAAGAGCGCGGTCGGCTAGCGCTTGATCGCCCGAGTCCGCACACCTAAAGTCGCTTGGCATGATGAGTACCGGCGGTACGGCATGGCAATACGAACCGGCGCGATCTTGATAGCTTGCGTAGGCGTTGCGCTGGCGGCGCCAGCCCACGCCCAATCCGCCGATCTGGTGCTGTGCGACCGACTCGCCGCCGATCCGGCCGACCCGGACAAGCCCGCGGATGTGAAAGGTGCGCCCGACATCATCGCGTCGGACGTCGCGACCGCGATCCGGTTCTGCAAGGTCGCATCCGTGGGCTCGCGGCGCGCGATGTATCAGCTCGGCCGCGCCTATGCGGCGAACCGGCAGTTGCCGGACGCGATCGCGGCGTGGCGCAAGGCCGCCGACAAGGGCAACACCGCCGCGATGGTCGAGCTGGGCGTGATGTACGCGAACGGGATGGGCGTCGCGCGCGACGAGCGCCAGGCGCGCGCGCTGCTCGAGCGCGCCGCGGAAGCCGGCAATCCGCGCGGCGTCGCCAATCTTGCGGCGCTCGCCAGCAATAGCGGCGCGCAAACCGATCCGGCAAGGGCGCGTGCCCAGTTGTCGAAGGCGGCCGAGACGAACGTCGAGGCGCAGTATCAGCTCGGCATGATGCTGGCGGAAGGCGAGGGCGGTCCGAAGGACGAGGTGTCCGCGCGGGCGTTGTTCGAGAAGGCGGCGGCGCAGGGCCACGCCGGTGCGCTGGAGCGGATGGGCGAGTTCGCCCGGAACGGACGCGGCGGACCGAAGGACGCGAGCGCCGCCAAAGCCTATTACGAGAAAGCCGCGCTGCTCGGCAACGAGGATGCCAGGGCGGCGCTGAAGCGCGTCGAATGCGACCTCGTGATCAGGGACAAGCGCGGCAAACAGGTGGGCTGCTTCTAGGCGCGCCGCCTCACGCTTTCTTCGTCAATGACGCGAGCGGCACGTCCAGCACATAAACGAACCCGGTCGGCAGATAGTCGAGCTGAACCTTGCCGTTCAACTGCTGCCCGAGCGATCCCATCATGCGGGTGCCGAAGCTGCGCCGGGTCGGCGCCGTCGACCGCCGGGCCGCCTATTTCGGTCCAGGTCAGCCGCAGCCGCTGGGTTTCCTCGTCGATCGTCCACGCGATCTCGATGCGCCCGGCCGGCACCGACAGCGCGCCGAATTTCGTGGTGTTGGTGCAGAGCTCGTTGAACGTCATCGCCAGCGCGATCACGGCGCCGGATGTGATGCCGATATCCGGCCCGGCAATCGAAAAATGTCCGATGCCCTGGGCGTCATAAGGTTCGGTCGCGCCGCGAACGGTCGCCAGAAGGCTGGCATTGGCCCAGCTGACCTGCATCAGCAGATCATGCGCGCGCCCGAGCGCGACCAGCCGGCCTTCGATCGCCTGCTGCCCGTGCTCGATGCTGGTCGCGGTGCGCAGGCTCTGCGACGCGATGGCGCTCACGGTCGCGAGCGTATTCTTGATGCGGTGATGCAGCTCGTCGAGAATGAGCTTCTGCAGCTTGTCCGCGGCTTCGCGCTCCTTGGCGTCGATGCCGGCCTGCGCGAGCAGGGTCTTGGCGTCGATCACCGCCTGTTCCAGCAACAGCCGAAGGCTGTCGTTCTCGGCGGTCAGAGGTCCTGCGCGGTGGCCGGCGTCGGCTCTGCGGTCCGCGTGAGCGCCTCGACCGCGAGCGGTATGGCGGCGTCCGGAACGATCTTCAGGGCGCCGGCGCCCACCATCTCCTGCAGCTCGGCGATCATCTGCTTCACCTCCAGCGGCTTGCCGAAGAAGCGGCTGTCGGCCGGCTTGTCGGTATCGGACAGTTTGACCTGGCCGGACACCAGAATGATCTTGATGGCGGGCCAGCGGTCGTGCACCGCGTGGGCGAGCTTCAATCCGTCCATGCTGCCCGGCATCTGGATGTCGGAAAACAGCAGCGAGATGTCCGAGCGCGATTCGAGAATGGCCAGCGCTTCGTCGGCATTGACGGCTTCGACCGCCGTGAAGCCGGCATCCTCGACGATGTCGACGGCGCGCATGCGCAGCACCATCTCGTCTTCGACGACGAGAACGTTCGCCACCGGATCGGGTTGAATTGAGTGACATGATGGCCTGGCGCTTTCATCGGCGAGCCGACAGGATCAGCCCGTGCCAATTGCTCAGTGGCTTCAGACCAAGCACGCACTTCACTGCGGGCGTTCGGCACGCGTACACCGTCATTGGCTGCGACGTCTTATTCCGGCGGCAATGGCGAGACCAAGCCATAGTTACGATGATCGTTCCATCATCGCGAGAAGCGTATCTATTGATCGCCACGGAACTATTCCGTGCTGCGCGCGTAGTGGGCGCATTGGCGCCTGCTGCTACGCGGATTTCTTCTCGATCAGCGCTTCCCCGAACGCCTCGAACAGCTTGCGGTTCACCGGGTTCTTCTGCGGGTCGTATTCGGCGTGCCACTGGACGCCGAGCGCAAAGCCCGGCGCATCGGCGACGCGAATGGCCTCGATCGTGCCGTCTTCCGCCACGCCCTCGATGACGATGCGTTCGCCGTGGCAGTCGATGCCCTGGCCGTGCAGCGAATTGACCCGGATCGTCTCGCAGCCGAGCAGCGTCGCGAACGCGCCGCCGGGCGTCAGCGCGACGTCGTGACGGTCGGCGAAGATCACCAGCGGATCGGGATGGACCTCGCCATTCTCCAGCCGCGGCATGCGGTGGTTCATGCGTCCCGGCAGCTCGCGGATCTCCGGGTGCAGCGAGCAGCCATACGCGACCGCCATCTCCTGGAAGCCGCGGCAGATGCCGAACAGCGGCACGCCGCGTTCGACGCAGGCCTGCACCAGCGTGAGCGCCAGCTCGTCGCGGTCGCTGTCATAGGGCTCGTAGCGCGGATGCGCTTCGCCGCCGAAGCGGGTCGGGTGGACATTGGCGCGCGCGCCGGTGAGCAGGATGCCGTCGACAGGTGTCGAGCAGCGCGTCGATGTCGGTGACGCCCGGCATGCCGGCGAACATCAGCGGCAGCGCGCCCGCGACCTCGGCGACCGCGCGCAGGTTGCGCTCGCCGACCATCTGCGCGGTCCAGCGGTTGTCGACGAGGTGCGCGTTCCCGATGATGCCGACGACGGGTTTCATCGTCCGTTTCGTCATCGGGCCGCCGCCTCGGACAGCGCGAGTGCGTTGCCGGTCGCCGCGCCGAGCGCGGTGTTGTCGAAGATGCACCAGGTGTGCGCAGTCATGCGCCGAGCATAGCGCGCGATGTCGTCCGCGCCATAGTCCGAATAATAGATGCGCGGCGCGCCGTGCAGCCGCAAATACCGCAGGCCGTCCCACTCGCCGGGTTCGGCGGCGGCCGGCACCACCGCTGGGTCGGCGGCGACGCGCGCAACGCGGTATTCGGCGAGCAGGTCGTCTGCGCGTGGCGCGAACCAGGTCGGGTGGCGCGGCTCCCAGGCGACGGGGCCGCCATGCCGTGCGCGCAACATTTTCACGAACGTACGCGCGGCGCGCGCGTCGAACGCGAAGCTCGGCGGCAACTGGAACAGCAGTGGTCCAAGCCGGTCCCCGAGGCCGCCGGCTTCGCCGAGAAACCGGTCGAGGACGGCTCCCGCGCGAACAAGACGCGCCTCATGCGTGATTGCGCGCGGCGCCTTGACGGCGAAGGCGAAAGTCTCCGGCACCGTCGCGGCCCAGCGCTCGTAGGTCGAACGGCGATGCGGACGGTAGAATGAGGAGTTGATCTCGACCGCATTGAAACGCTGCGCGTAGCGTTCGAGGTGGCTGCCGGAGGCCGGAAATGCCGCGGCGTGCGGCCTCGGGATCGACCAGCCGGCCGTTCCGATGCGCGCGGCGGGTGAGGAGCTAGCGCCCGCGGACATGGACGTTGATATCGAGATCGACGTCGCGAACGCATCTTTGCGTGGTCTGGTGCAACGATCCCGTATGCCATCGGCCGTCGCGCGCGCGGGTGTCGCGCATCTCCGCCACCCGAAGGCACTTCCACGCGCCGCCGTGCGGCAGGGCCGAACCGGAGCTGCCGCCGAACTGAAACGCGAGCAGCCGCTCCTCGCCATCGAGGTACCCGATGACATGGGGGCAGAGCTCCCGGTCGTGGCCCTGGTACGTGCAGGTGATCTGCCGCTCGTTCTCGATTGCCTCGCGAACGAGCGAGTAGGTGGCACTCGGCATGGCGCGGCTCCGGGCGGCAACGCCGGGTGCCGGGCTTTGGTTCGCGTTACAGCCGCGTGACGTGCGCCGAGACCGCCAGCCAGCGGCCGCCCTGCTTCGCCCACACGTCGGTGTAGCGCCCGCCGCCGGCGCTGCCGTCCGACTTGGTGTAGGCCGTGCGCGCGTGGATGATCGCGATGTCGCCGATCAGGCGGATCATCACGTCTTCCGCCTTGATGCCGGAGATCGTCACCGGCTTTGCGGTCTGCTGCAGGAACGCCGCGCGGTCGATCAGCGTGCCGTCGGGATTGCTGCAATAGAACTCGGGCGCCAGGATCTCGTCGAAACGGCGCACGTCGGAATGCTGCACCGAATTGACGTAGTCGGTATTGAGCTGGACGAGGACGTCGTGGTCGCTCAACGGAGCGTTGCGCGCCGTGGCTGATGCGGGCATGGGAAGCCTCCTGATGGTTGCGCCATTCTAGCCCGGGACTCCGGCGCTTTGAACCCCCGTGGGCGGCGCTGGCCTAGCGCGTCGGAATGGTCAGCCGCAGGCCCGGCGCGGGCGCCGAGCGCGCCGCATCGTAGGCGGGATTGGCCGATCCGGCCGAGGGCGCATCGCCGCCGAGCGATCCGGGCGTGATCGACGAGTGCGGCGGCAGCAGCGGCGGTGGAATGATCGGCGGCAGCAGCGGCTTCCAGTCGGCCGGCTTGCCCCAGGCGCTTTCGGACTGGGTTTGGGCGAGGGCGATGCCGCCGGACGCGCCAAGCAGGATGGCGCCGAGCAGCGGCAGCGCGAGTCTCAGCAGGCTCATGGCGTGCCCTCCATGACGCAGCCCGCACGCTACGCCCGATCGGATGACGCCGCAATCCGCGCGCCGGCCGGCGACGGGAACACCTTCGGATCGATGCGGGACGGCAGGCCCGACCCGAACGCGCCGCTCGCGGCACGGACGACATCGATCTCGGCGGCTGCAGCTGGATGGCTACCCGGCCTCGGGATTTCAACATTTGCACCGCGCGGCCTAAGATTGCAGGGCGGGCAGGGGAACACGAACATGAGCAGCGAACCGGGCGATCCGGCCGGGATGGTCCAATGGTACAACCCGCGGCAACTGTTCCGCACCGGCGCGCTCGTCGTTGTCTCCGATCAGTTCGCGCACCACGCCGACAACCGTGACATCCAGGCGTTGGCGAGCCGCGGCTATGCGCACAAGAGCTACGAGGCGCCTGCGGACGGCGCCGACTTCTGGTTCGACTACGTCGCGGACACCGGGGACGGATTTAATCCGACTTACGCGGTCGCGAGCGGGCTCGCCCGGGACATGCCGTTTCACGACGGCACGGCGCAAGGGACGCTGCCGCGCGGCCGCCTGCTGGTCCTCGGCGGCGACCTCATCTATCCGACGCCGACCGACGAGGGCTATCACCAGCGACTGATCACGCCCTATCAGGACGCGATGCCGGAGCGGCCGGACCAGCAGCCCGATGTCTGGGCGATCCCGGGCAATCACGACTGGTACGACAGCCTCGTCTGCTTCCGCCGCCTGTTCTGCATCGGGCGCGACTTCGGACATTGGAAGACGCAGCAGCGCCGCAGCTACTTCGCGGTCCAGCTGCCGCAGAACTGGTGGCTCCTCGCCGTCGACGTGCAGCTCCTGCACGACATCGACCACGCCCAGCTCGTCTACTTTCAACGCATCCTGAAAAGGATCGGCGAGCATGATCGCGTGATCCTGTGCTGCGCCGAGCCGTTCTGGCTGCCGTCCGCGACGCGGCCCGAGTTCATCCACTCGCTGTTCGACACGCTGGTGGCGGCCATCGGCCCGCGGCTGCGGCTGGCGCTCGCGGGCGACTATCACCACTATCGCCGCCACGAGCATCCCAACGGGCGTCAATACATCACCTGCGGAACGGGCGGCGCATTTCTCCATCCGACCCACAACATGAATGACGATGTCGTCGAAAGCGGCGCGGTCCTGCGCAAGTGCATTCCGGATCCCGAGACGTCATCCAACCAGACGTACTGGAATATCCTGTTTCTGTTCTGGAACTGGTCCTTCGCGTTTGTTCCGGCGCTGGCCTATTCGCTCGTTGCCTGGACCACCGGCAAGAACATCGGCGAGCATTACGGCCTCACCGGCAGGCAGCAGATCGCCGAGCTCGGAACGATCGGGTTGTGGGAATTCCCGAAGGCGTTCTACGTCGCCTTGCACAGCGCGTTCCTCAGCCCGGGAGGCATGTTCCTCTATCTGCTGATCTTCCTCGGGTTCTGGTATTTTACCCAGTCGGACTCGCGCTTCTTCCGCTTTGCCGCGGGCACGCTGCACACGCTGGCCCACATCATCGTCGGCTTTCTGATCTTCTGGCTGGCGTCGTATGCGTCGATCACCTGGGCGCAGCTCGAACCCAAGGACATCAACCAGTATCTGCTCGCGACGGCCATCATCGTTCTGCTCTCGATACCGGCTGGCTCCGCCATCATGGGCCTATATCTGCTGATCTCGCTGAACCGGTTTGGCCAGCATTTCACCGAGGCCTTCAGTTCGCTGAAGATCGAGGACTGGAAGGGCTTCCTGCGCATGCGGATCCGGGCGGACGGCACGCTCGAGGCGTATTTCATCGGCATCGACCGCGTGCCGCGCAAATGGAAAGAGAAGGAGCCGGACGCTGCCGGCCCGCGCTGGCTTCCCGACGACAAGCGCGCGGCTGCCTTCGAGGTGAAGGATATCGTGCGGGTCACCTAGCGGCTGCGGCTGCCCGGCTACTTCTCCACCTTGCCGCCGGCCTCGATCCAGTCCTTCAACCCGCCGAGGTTATAGACCTTCTCATAGCCCATATCCTTGAGCAGCTTGCCGGCGAGCGCCGCGCGCCCGCCCGCACCGCAATGCACGATCACCGGGCGGTCGAGCGCGAAATTCTTGTCGGCGCTGGCCGCGCTCAGGTCGGCCTTCATCTCGAGCGAGCCGCGCGGAATGTGCAGCGAGCCCGCCGCCTTGCCGCTTGCGGCAAGCTCCGCGCTGTCGCGCACGTCGACCAGCAGCGCGCCGTTCGCGACCATCTCCTGCGCCTCCTTGCCGGAGACCTTCGGCACCACGGCATTCGCGGCGTCGACGAGGGATTTGTAGGTGGCGGGCATGGGGGCTCCGGGTTCGGCTGTGCTTTTTTCGCTGGCCGAGGGTAATGAAACGCGTCACGGCTGTCACATCATGGTTTGGAGACGGACATGGACAATCTGAAAGGCCCGAACATCAAGAAGCGGCCAAAGTGCAAGAACTGCGAGGGCAAGGGCCTGCTCAAGAAGGGCGACAAGGTGGTGAAGTGCCAGCGCTGCAAGGGCACCGGGCTGAGGTGAGCGCAACACCATGCGCAAGAGCGTACCCGCCGCTGATCCCGACGCTTATGTCCTTGCGCTGGACGGCTGGCGGCGCGCCTGCGTCGAGACGCTCCGGGCCGCGGTGCGCAAGGCCGCAGGGCTCGAAGAGGCGATCAAATGGGGCCACCTGGTGTACGCGGCGAACGGCCCGGTGCTGCTGATCCGCGCCGAGGATGAGCGCGTGCTGTTCGGCTTCTGGCGCGGCGGGGGCTGCGCGCGATCGAGCCCCGGCTCAAGCCGGGCGGCAAATACGAGATGGCGACGCTCACGTTGCGCGACGGCATGACGATCAAGCCGGCGGTCGCCGCGCGCCTCGCCCGCGAGGCGGTCGCGCTGAACCGGACGCTCGGCGATCCGACGAAGATCGTGACGGCGGGCGCGCCGCGCAGGGTGCGGTAGCGAGACGCAACGCACCGCCCTGGTGTGCAATCCGGATGGCGCGATACGCACCGCGATTGCGCCCTCCGCGCTGTGCGCAGGGTAACGGAGCACTCACGCCGGGGCCGCGGAAAAAAAATCGCAAAACAACCCCATGCAAAGAACGAAATTTGCCCTGGGTTCCAGGGAGAGGCACGTCGCAGGGTGAAGGATGGCCGGCGTCGCGTCGCGCGTCAGGGCTGCGGCTGCGAGGTCAGGGTGCGCCGCGGAGGCGCCGTGAGGCGGAAGAGGGTGTGCACCACGTTGCCGACCGTCACGCAGCCGCCGCGCAGGTGCGGCAGCACGATCTCGGCCGCGTTCTCGGCCGGCGGCGCGATCTCGGCATTGGTGATGATGAGGGCGACTTCGTTGGATGTCCGCATCGTGTGCTCCATTCGGTTGCCACGACAAGACCGATCGAACTGGAATGTTTCCGGTGACCCGACGGTAGGGTTAAGCAAGTCTGAATACGAGCGCGCTGTTCGGCCTCCAGCGCGGCCAGTTCGTGGGGTGCGTTAGCGAAGCGTAATGCACCGCCTTCGTTTCGATCTGGATGGCGCAAATACGCCACGCTATTGCGCCCTACGCGCTGAAGAAGGGCGACAAGGTGGTGAAGTGCCAGAGATGCAAGGGGACGGGGTGAGGTGGGCGTAAGGCCAAGCGGAAGAGTGTAGCGGCACCGCGCGGCCGTCCGCCCCGCAATGCAGGATCACTGGTCGATCGAGAGCCAAGTTCCTGTCGGCGCTCCGGAGGTTGTGGCACCACAGCATTCACGGCGTCGACAAGGGATTTGTAGGTGGCGGGATGGGACGGGCTCCTTGGTCGGTGATGCACGTTTTGATCGTGGCGTTGACTACGCTTGACGCGATTTCCCGTCCGCTGACGGACGCTCGATCTTATCAAAATAGTCAATGATCCATCGGAAATAAGCCAAAAGTTCTGGAAATGGCGCGGCAAATGATAAGATGTCTGCAGAGTTGCTCTTCAAGAACAACATAATGAGCTGCAAAGTATCAACCGGCAAGTTCGCTGCTGTGATCACTGATCCGATGACAACTCCCCCAGCAAGGCTACCACCTTTGTCATTTATCCAGATCGATATCCTCCCGAGGGCAACGAGAGCGTTTCGTACCGTTGCGTAGCTTGTGTAGCCAATACGTGCCGCATCCCACGAGCCGCTCAATAAAGCAGAATCTAGCGCTTCCACCAGTTGTCGTGCACGATCCGAGAAAAGTCGTCGCTGACGAGAAAGGGCTCCTAAAACATTGGAAGTAGAAGCGCCAATGGCTTGGGCGACCTCTGGTCCTAATCGAGATCGGTCAGCTCGTGACACAAGGTTGGCAGCGGTCGGGAAACCTAGTATAAATCCGCCATGCAATGCAGATACCTCGATCAACAGACTAAGGTGGTTAGGCTCAAGTGGTTCCGTAAGAGTTCGTAAATGATCGTGTTTTTCAAACGCAATTGCCTGCGCCATTATTGCATTTCCAGCTGCCCATAGGTCCACTACACCCAATTGAGAAATTGGCGGGGCCACAAGGCGCGCATATTCTTCGACCACCGCTGAAAGCTGAGGGTGCTGGTTGCCAACCTTAGCTGTCGCCTCTCGGAGAAGCTCGACCTGCCGCTTGAGGCGGCGATGCAGGGCTTCTTGAGTAACGCGGTCAAAATCTGTAGCCTGTTCCGGTTCTGACGCTAAGTCGATCTGCCCAGCCTCCACGCGGAATGTTGGGCCTGCTTCCTCGCTTGGTTCGGGCGGAACATCGGGTGGCGCTAGAGTTTTCTCTTCTTTTTGTTGTGGAGAAAGCGTCGAGGGGTCAAGTTCGCCACGCAGCCAAGAAAGGACATTCTCTGTAGCCTTAGGTTGATCAGCTTCAATCAGAGTTGGATAAGGATCGGGCAATGGGTTGCCCGATAGCCAAAGGCCATTGAACCTGGAGTTTTTTTTAGCTCCCTCTTCGAGTGATACAACCGCTCCCAATTCATTGGGTAGCGTTGCCAGGTTATTGCCAGCCAAATTCAATTTAACAAGCTTTAGCTTCGCTATTTCGGGTGGTAGCGCCGAAATGATATTCCTAGGCATATAAATACTGTTCAGTCGCGCCACCTGTGAAATTACTGCAGGGATTGATGAAACTTTATTATCGGACATCATTAAAATCGTAAGCGCAGGTAATCGAAGGATCGGGCTCGGAAATTCGGAAAATTTATTGTCATTCAAATAGAGGCGCCTAAGCTTCGCTAGTCGATAAAAATCGAACGGCAGCGAAGCGAGTTCGTTGCTATCTAGGTCTGCTTCTTCGAGATTAGAAAGAAGTGCAAAGCTGTCAGGAAGATGGGTTACTTGATTGTGCTCGATTGACAAAGTTACTAAATTAGCTAGGCGTCCAAACTCGGTTGGAAGAAACGTCAGTTCATTCTGATCAAGATTGAGTGTAAGCAAGCTATTAATGGCTCCGATTTCGGCTGGAACCGCGGTTAAGTTATTGTTCGTCAAAGTCAAATATCTGAGCGAGAGCAGATTAGAGATCGATTTAGGAAGTTCGCGGAGCTTGTTATTGTTGAGATTTAAATGAACGAGGTCTCTAAGTTGACCCAATGAGTTGGGGAGGGTAACTAGTTTATTTCTATCTGCTCGCAGTGTTTGAAGCGCGGTGGCATCCCCAAGTTCAGGAGGAAGCTTCATCAATTGATTATTAGAGATGTCAAGAAAGCTGAGCGACTTTAACCTACCTAGTTCGGGAGGTAATTCAACTAGTCCAAAATTCGATAGATCAAGGCGTGATTGTTGTCGTCGAAGAGCATTGTTGACTATTCGTCGTCGCGCGGCCTTGTAAGCCGCGTTGGGGTCAGCGAATTTGAACGATGTAGTGTGTGCGACGTTTTCAGCTTCCATTTGCCTCGACCTTCACTCCGCCGCCTCGGTCCTCCGCTTCCGCTCCACACCCCTTCTTCCCAGCACCGGCTTGAGAAACGCCCCGGTATAGCTGCGCTTCTCCTTCACCACCGCCTCCGGCGTCCCCGCCGCCACGATCTCTCCCCCGCCGTCGCCGCCTTCGGGGCCGAGGTCGATGATCCAGTCGGCGGTCTTGATCACTTCGAGATTATGCTCGATCACCACCACCGTATTGCCGCTCGTCACCAGCTCGTGCAGCACCTCGAGCAGCTTCGCGACGTCGTGGAAATGCAGTCCGGTGGTCGGCTCGTCGAGGATATAGAGCGTCCGTCCGGTCGCGCGCTTGCACAGCTCCTTGGCAAGTTTGACGCGTTGGGCCTCGCCGCCGGACAAAGTCGTGGCCTGCTGGCCGACATGGATGTAGCCGAGGCCGACGCGCTGCAAGGTTTCGAGCACGTTGCGGATGCGCGGCACCGCCTTGAAGAAATCGGTCGCCTCGTCGACCGTCATGTCGAGCACGTCGGCGATCGACTTGCCCTTGAACACGACGTCGAGCGTCTCGCGGTTGTAGCGCTTTCCTTTGCAGACATCGCAGGTGACGTAGACGTCGGGCAGGAAGTGCATCTCGATCTTGATGACGCCGTCGCCCTCGCAGGCCTCGCAGCGCCCGCCCTTCACGTTGAAGCTGAACCGTCCGGGCTCATAGCCACGCGCTTTCGCCTCGGGCAGGCCCGCGAACCACTCGCGGATCGGCGTGAACGCGCCGGTATAGGTCGCCGGATTGGAGCGCGGCGTGCGCCCGATCGGCGACTGGTCGATGTCGATCACCTTGTCGAGGTGCTCGAGCCCTTCGAGCCGGTCGTGCGGGGCAGGGCCCTCGTTCGCGCCGTTCAGCCGTCGGGCGACTGCGCGATACAGCGTGTCGACCAGCAATGTGGACTTGCCGCCGCCCGAGACGCCGGTGACGGCCGTGAACAAACCGAGCGGGATTTCGGCGGTCACGTTCTTGAGGTTATTGCCGCGCGCGTTGATGACCTTCAAGGTGCGCCGCGCATTGAATGGCTTGCGCTCCGGCGTCGTGATGAACTTCTCGCCGGTGAGGTATTGCCCGGTCAGCGAGTCCGGATGGTTCATGATGTCGTCGGGCGTGCCCTGCGCGATGATCTTGCCGCCGTGCACGCCGGCGCCGGGGCCGATGTCGAGCACGAAATCGGCAATGCGGATGGCGTCCTCGTCATGCTCCACCACGATCACGGTGTTGCCGAGGTCGCGCAGCCGCTTCAGCGTTTCCAAGAGCCGCGCATTGTCGCGCTGGTGCAGCCCGATGCTCGGCTCGTCGAGCACGTAGAGCACGCCGGTCAGGCCCGAGCCGATCTGCGAGGCAAGCCGGATGCGCTGGCTCTCGCCGCCGCTCAAGGTGCCGGAGGCACGCGCCAGCGTGAGGTAATCCAGCCCGACGTCGTCGAGGAATTTCAGCCGCTCGCGGATCTCCTTCAGAATGCGCGCCGCGATCTCGTTCTGCTGCTTGTTCAGGTGCGGCGGCAGCGCGACCACCCATTCGCCGGCGCGCTTGATCGACATCTCGGAGACTTCGCCGATATGCAGCCCGGCGATCTTGACGCACAGGGCCTCGGGCTTGAGGCGATAGCCGTTGCAGGCGTCGCACGGCACGTCGTGGAAGTATTTCGCGATCTCCTCGCGCGCCCACTCGCTCTCGGTCTCTTTCCAGCGCCGCTCCAGGTTGGTGACCACGCCTTCGAACGGCTTTTTGGTGTCGTATTTGCGCATGCCGTCGTCGTAGGAGAAGCGGATCTCCTCGTCGCCGGAGCCGTGCAGGATCGCCTTCTGCGCCGCCTTGGGCAGGTCCTTCCACTTGGTGTCGAGGGTGAACTTGTAGAACTTGGCCAGCGCCTGCAGCGTCTGGGTGTAATAGGGGCTCGACGATTTCGCCCACGGCGCGATCGCGCCCTGCTTCAACGTGCGGTCGCGATCCGGGATCACCAGCTCCGGGTCGATGTGCTGCTCGACACCGAGCCCGCCGCATTTCGGGCAGGCGCCGAACGGATTGTTGAACGAGAACAGGCGCGGCTCGATCTCCGGAATGGTGAAGCCGGACACCGGACAGGCGAATTTTTCCGAGAAGATCAGCCGCTCGGATGTGTCGTTGCGCTGTTTGTTGGCCTTGGCGCCCGCCACCGCGCCGCCGTCGGCCATCTCGGCGATCGCCAAGCCATCTGCGAGCTTCAGCGCCTGCTCGAGCGAGTCCGCAAGCCGCGTCGCGATGTCGGGCCGCACCACGATGCGGTCGACCACCACGTCGATGTCGTGGGTGAACTTCTTGTCGAGCGCCGGCACGTCGCCGATCTCGTGGAACGCGCCGTCGACCTTGACGCGCTGGTAGCCCTTCTTGAGGAACTCGGCGAGCTCCTTGCGGTACTCGCCCTTGCGGCCGCGCACCACCGGCGCGAGCAGGTAGAGCCGCGTGCCTTCGGGCAACGCCATGATGCGGTCGACCATCTGGCTCACGGTCTGGCTCTCGATCGGCAGGCCGGTCGCGGGCGAGTAGGGGACGCCGACGCGCGCCCACAGCAGCCGCATGTAGTCGTGGATCTCGGTGACGGTGCCGACGGTGGAGCGCGGATTGCGCGAGGTCGTCTTCTGCTCGATCGAGATTGCCGGCGAGAGGCCGTCGATCTGGTCGACGTCCGGCTTCTGCATCATCTCGAGGAACTGGCGCGCATAGGCCGAGAGCGACTCGACGTAGCGCCGTTGTCCCTCGGCATAGATCGTGTCGAAGGCGAGCGAGGATTTCCCCGAGCCGGACAGGCCGGTGAACACCACCAGCTGGTCGCGCGGAATCTCCACGTCGACGTTCTTCAGATTGTGCTCGCGCGCGCCGCGGATCGTGATGCTGCGGCCGCCGTCGAGGTTGCGGCGCGGGCGATTCGGCTCGAACAGGTCTTTCATGAGTCCGTGAACATAATGAGAACGCGGCAAAACCGCCACCCCAGCCTTCGCATGGCCGGTACAGCGGGGCGAGCAGCACTGTGGATAAGCGGCGCAATCCGCGATCGCGCGCTTCGGCACAAGATAGGTCCCGCGACCCGCGGGGCAAGAGCCGACGGGCCGGTTCCAACGGAAGACGAAAGCCGTCAGGGGGCAGGCTGACTCCAGGCGAGCGTCAGGCCGGACACGGTCCACGAGCCTTTGGTCTGGCTCGGGAAGTTAGCCCCGCCAAAATCCCCGAACCCCTGTTTGGCGGTCGCCGACGTGATCTGGAACGTGAGCGTCAGATCCTCTCCCGGCGAGACCGACAGGGATTCGAACGCATTCCACGTCCAGCTGCCCGTGTTCGGAGGGTTGCGGCTCGAGGGATTGCTCAGGGAAATCGCGCTTCCCGAGACTGTGGCCTTTGCGGGGAATTGCAGCGACGTGGCGATGGAAACCGGAATCGGAGAGTCTCCCGGCGGAGCGCCGCCCGCAGAGGCGGATGCCTGGACCGCGGCCGCGGCAAGAACCCGCATCGTGGGGTTGGTCGCGTTCGAAGGGTTGGGTGTGCTGGAATATGTGAACGGCCGCACCAGGGAGTTGGTGAAGCTCATCGCGTCGTCTTTGTACTGGCCACTGACGGTCAGCGTTGCATTGAGAGTTCTCGGTTGACTGGTCACGCTGGAGGTGAGGCCGTAGTGGAGCGAACCGTTCTTCCCGGTTGTCGTATTTTGACTTCCCTGCATCTGCCACGAATTGCTCCACGCCAGATTGTCGGTGATGGCGCTCATGTCCGAGGCAAATGCGTAGATCACCGACTGGGTCGACAGAATTTCCCTGTCCTGCGTTCGCTGCGCGGGGGGCAGCGCCGATGCCTCCTGTCTCAAGGTGGCCATTTCCGAGGCGGACGGCTTCGCCACGACGTTGAGCGTCGTGGTGTCGTAATGCTGCGCAATGACGTTGGCGAAGGGGCCGGTGCCGACCGGCTTGCCTGCCGTGGGCGCCGGTGTCGGCCAGTTGTAATTGACGATGACGATGTTGCTGTCTGCGTAGTCGAGGAGCTGGGTGCAAGCAGCGTCGGAAAAGTCGATCACCTTGTACCAGTTGCTCTGGTAGGGGCCGTCCAGCACGACGATCTCGCCCGAACTTGCCGGATAGGCCGTGCCCGGCTGCAGCGCCGGCGCCTTGCCGTTCTTGATCTGAGAAGGCCGGTAGTAGTTCGTGACAATCAGGCCGGGATTTGGCGGATCGGTCGGCTCGCGCAGGATCAGCCACGCCACAAGGTTGGCGCGCGTCAGCATGGCGTCGGCGTCGGCCTGGCTGACGAACGGGATGAATCCGTTGTTCTGCGCGTTCGGCACCATGTATTGCGACAGGATCAGACGGTGGACGCTTTGAACGAAGAACCGCGTCACCGAGCGAAGATTCGGCGCAGAGTTCTTGCCCGTCGATGTCGCTGTCAGGGTCGCCAGGAAGTTATTCGCGTCGTTCTGTGCCGCGGTCTGGGAGGCGGCGGGATTGCCGGCCACCCATGCGTTCCGCACCGTGGCCATCACCATCAACGACGAGCCGACGAAGACGGCATTGATGCTTTGCAGGAAGTTATTCTCGAGCCACTGATAGGCTTGCGTCAGCGGCATGCCGCCCTGCACCTGCTGGATCAGCGTTGTGGTCCAGGTATCCAGCAGGCCGGGCGAACTCTGCGACCCGTACATAGAGTTGAAGATCTGGTCGATCTCATACTGCACGCCGCCCGTGCCCGGGGTCAGCACCTGGGTGGCAAATTTGCCGCTCTGTCCTGACGGGACCGGCTGATCCAAATTCTGGTTCGAAATCGCGTTGGCCATGTCCTGCTTCAGGGTCTGCCAGAACGACTCGATCGAGGACTTCGCGGAGTTGACTTTGGTCACCGCAATGGCAGCGAGCGTTTTCTGAAAGTCTTCGTTGATCGTGGATGTCAAAGTCGCGAGTTCAGCGCTGATGACGGTCAAATTCTGATCGATCTGCGTCAGCTCGCCGCTGATGTCCTGCAGGCTGCTGATCAGTTGCTGCTTCTCTTCCTGCTTGCCCGCCTTGCCGACTTCGAGCCCGAACATTGAATCGAGGCCCCATGAGAGCGCGTATTCCGCGCTGTCGCTCACGGCGCCCTTGATGCCCGAGGTGATCCCGCTCTTCACCAAAGCCAGCCAGTCGAAGCCAGTGCTCATCGTTTCGTCCCAAACTTCGCCGGCGCCGCGCGGGCGCCGGCCTGTTGTCCGCCACACTATTCCAGCTCGCTGGTCAGGTAGCAAACGCCGAGAACTTCGTCGGGCGGTGGTTGCGCTCACGATCGTCGCCATACAATCGGGCATTGCGCGCATTCGTCATCGGCGGCTTGAAGAAGACCCGCTGTTGACGCAATGAATGACGCAGGGATGGAAACAGGCAAGGTCACAATGCGTCTCAAGGACAAGATCGCGATCGTCGTCGGCGCCGGGCAGGGTCCTGGCACCGGCATGGGCAACGGGCGGGCGACCGTCATCCGCTTCGTGCAGGAGGGCGCGAAGGTCTTCTGCGTCGACAAGGACCTCGCCTCGGCCGAGGAAACCGTCGCGGTTGCGAGGACAGAAGCGAAGGGTGGCGGCGATGCCGCCTCGTTCGAGGCCGACGTGACGCGCGAAGCCTCGATGAAGGCGATGATCGATGCCTGCAAGGCCAAGTGGGGCCGCATCGATGTCCTGCACTACAATGTCGGCTTCTCGATCGCGGGCGGCGATGCGCCGCCGACCGAGATCACCGAGGAGGCCTTCGACCGCATCATGACGGTCAACCTGCGCGGCATGGTGATGGCGGTGAAGCACGTGCTGCCGATCATGCGCGCGCAGAAGTCCGGCGTGATCCTCGGTATCTCGTCGCTCGCCGCGTGGGAGAAGTATCCCTACACGGCCTACAAGATCTCCAAGTCCGCGATGATCGCCTACCAGCAGCAGATCGCCATTCAGAATGCCGAATACGGCATCCGCTCGAACGTGATCCTGCCCGGCCTGATGGACACGCCGATGGCGGTCGACACGCGTGCGCGTCACTCGGGCAAGAGCCGCGAGGAGGTCGCGGCGATGCGCGACGCGCGCGTGCCGCTGCGCAAGAAGATGGGCACCGCCTGGGACGTGGCCAACGCCGCGCTGTTCCTTGCATCGGACGAGGCGAACTTCATCACCGGCGTACAGTTGCCGGTGGACGGCGGCTCGCTGGTCGATATCGGGCATTGAGCCAACTCCGCTCATGCCTGCGAAAGCGGGCATCCAGAAACAAGAACTGGGTCCCCACTTTCGCGGGGACGAACGGATGGCACTCTTCGCGCAACGCGCTACCATCCCGGCAAGAAATCATGCCGGGAGAACGCCCATGATCCTGAAAATCGGAGGCGCCGCGCTCGCGGCGGCGATCGCAATGACGTCACTCGCACAGGCGCGCGACTACGAGGTCACGGTCCGCAACGACATCGTCTTCGCCGAGCACGACGGCGTGAAGCTGCTCGGCGACCTCTATGCGCCGACGGGGCTCGACAAGGCGCCGGTGCTGGTCGGCGTGCATGGCGGCGGCTGGCAGGTCGGCGACCGCAAGTTCTACCGCAACTGGGGCAATTATCTCGCGAAGAACGGTTATGCGGTGTTCGCGATCGAGTATCGCCTGATGAAGCCGGGCGTGAAGACCTGGCCGGGCGCGGTCTACGACACCAGGGCGGCGGTGCAATACGTGCGCGCGAACGCGGCCTCGCTCGGCGTCGATCCCGAGCGCATCGGCCTGATCGGCGACAGCGCCGGCGCGCATCTCTCGGCGCTGGTGGCGCTCGCGGGCGAAGAGCCGCTGTTCTCCTCCGAGTACCGCAGCGATCCGCATGCGGCGGTCTCGTCCAAGGTGAAGACGATGGTCGGCTTCTACGGCGTCTACGACATGGCGGCGCAGTGGGAGCACGATCTGGTCACGCGCCCGCGCGACAACATTGTCGAAAAGCTGCTCGGCGCCGCGCCGATGGTGAACCGTAAGGTTTACTTCGACGCCTCGCCGATGAGCTACGCGACGGTCGACCGGAACACGACGCGCGTCCTGCTGCTCTACGGCCATGAGGACGACATCGTCGATCCGAAGACGCAGTCCGAGCGCTTCCTGCTGCAGCTCAAGCAGGCCGGCTTCTTCGCGCGCTCGATCGTGGTGCCGGGCGCCGGACACTTCTGGTCGGTCGATCCGGTCGATGAGGGCTTCGGCGCCTATGCGGGCCCGAAGGTGCTGCGTTTCCTCGAGGGCGCGCTTTAGCGGGATGCAAAGTGTCAGCTCGCCTGCCGGCGAGCGAGACCGGTTGCTCAACTTGCTCTTGCCGCCATCACGCTGAAGCGGCCGGCCGGCGAAATCGACACGATGTGGAAGTTATTTTTCGCAAGCAGGTCGCGGTACTCCTTCTTCGTGCGCTCGCGCCCGCCCGGCCCGCGCATCATGTTCAGATCGCTCATGGCGTGGGATTTGTCGTCGTTATTGACCCCGGACGCATCTGACATGACTCGCTCGATCAGGATGAGTTCGCCGCCGTCGATAAGCGCCCGCCGGCAATTCTGAAGAATGACGCCACTGCGTTCGTCGTTCCAGTCGTGAATCACGCTCTTGAGAACGATCAAGTCGGCGCCCGCGGGCACCGTCTCGAAGAAATTTCCCGCAACGAACTCGACCCGGTCGCTCACACCGACGCGTTTCAGGTGCTCGTTTGCCGCCGCCGCACACCGGGGAAGGTCGAAAACCGTGCCTCGAATGTGCTCATATTTCGTCGCGACGGCACCGATCAGTTCGCCTGATCCGCCGCCGACGTCCAACAGATGGGATACCTGACTGAAGTCGTATGCCGCCAGCACGTCCTGGATGACGACGCGTGTCAAATCCGCCATCGCGTCGTTGAAAATTCCGACATTCTCCGGGTAGCGCGACATCAGCTCGAAGCTGCTGCTCAGGCCGAGAAGCTCGGCAGCCGTCTTGCCGGTCATGATCGACTCGAGCATCCCGCCCCACGCTTTGGACAGCATCTCCCCTTCGAAGATGGCCCAACCCTTGAAGGAATGATCTGCCGCGCCATCGAGCGCAGCGCCGATCTCCGTCAATGCATACCCAGTCTCGTCGGAGTGCGTGCAAAGGCCGATCGTGAGCAGCGCCCTGAGCAGCCGTTCCAGCGACGGTCGATCCGCGCCGGTTTTTTCCGCGAGTTGGGTCAGCGACTGCGGCCCGTTGCGCAGGAGCTCGGCGAGGCCAAGTTTGGCCGCGACGTAGATCACCGCGGTGACGCGGTGCGACTGTATGAGGTCGAACAACTGAAGAGCCGGCGAAGCCGTACCCATGCGCAACTCCTTTACGGGTTGGCGCTACTGCGCATTCCGGATGTCGATAAGCCTGGATATGTCTGCGACCCATGCTCTCTGAGCGGCTATTCCCGCATTCAGTTCCTCGGCCGTGCCGCCCAGAACGTTGTGGCCGCCAGCTTCCAGCTTTTGGCGGACCTCAGGCTCGCGCAGGACGGCCGCGACATCTGCAGAGACCCTTGCACGCACGGAGTCCGGCATCGTCTTGCCTCCGAAAATTCCGCCAAGCCCGTTGATCTCAAGTTCGGGATAACCAAGCTCGCGCACGGTCGGAAGATCGGGCAGCGCCGCAGCGCGGGTCGGATTGATGACCGCAAGGTAGCGTGCCTTGCCTCTCTGCACCGGAGAGGACGATGCTGCCCACGACGTCACCAGAGCCTGTATCCGGCCTTCTCCGAGATCGGCCTGCGGCTGGGATGCGTCCCGATAACTGACGTAGTTCATCTCCAGGTGCATTTCGTTTCAGAAACGCCGCGAAGACATATCTTGGAATTGTGGGACCCGAGGCCCACGCGTACTTGCCGGGATTGGATTTCAGCCGGCTCATGAGTTCCGGGATGGTGGTTGCCGCGAGCTCGTTGCTGACCGCGAGCGTCAGCACGATCGCGGTTGTGGCAGCGAGCGGGACCAGATCCCTGTCCACATCGTAGGGCAGCTTCTCGACGAGCAATGGTGCAACGGTGACGGATCCGGCGACCGTATAAAGAAGGGCATGATCGTCCTGGCTTGCGACGAAGGACGCGACTCCGATGGTCCCTTCCGCGCCGGGCCTGGCCTCTACGACGACCGTTTTGCGCCATCTCTTCCCCAGCGCGTCGGCAATAATACGGGCTGCGGCGTCGTTTGCGCTGCCTGCCGGGAACGTAACAATCATCTTTACGGTCCGCTCGGGCCAATCCGCCCGCGCCGAAACCGGGAGGGCAACGGTCGCGCAGGCGGCCGCCGCGAGCAAGAGGGAAAGCCGCCGCGCAAGGCACACGCGGCTCTCGCATTTTGCGGCCGCCGCTCTTGAACGGCGGGCTGGCACGCTCACGCGCTCTTGGGGCGGCCACATCATCATCACTGGCTCCTGCCGGCTGCGCGGCGGGGCTTTCGCCGACCGTTTCCCGGACGTGCGTAGGCGTCGTTCGCCTCGATCACGCGTACAAGCATGTCCATCAGGGCTGAGCGCTCCGCTCTTCGAGAGCGGCGCCAACAATCGCTCCTGTGCGGCAACCAGGGACGGGCGCAACCGATTGCGCAAGGCTGAGCCATCACGAGTCACAAAGAGCTGCCGCGCGCGCCGATCGCTGGCATCGATCTCCCGTCTCGACGAGGCCCTTCTGCTCGAGGAATTCAATCATCTGGCCGAAGGTCGCAGCATCGACGCCCATGCGGCTGGCAAGCTGACGCTGCCCGCTCCCCGGCTCCTCGGCGATCGCCGCGATCACGCCGAACAGCATCGGGGTCAGATCGTGTTCCGCGAGAATCTCTGCGGTGACGCCAAGACAGATCTGATTGAAGCGACGCGCCAGATGCGCGGGCAATCGATGAGACGGCAACACCGTCGCTTCCTCGGTTGTCCGCGTACGCGACGTTGCCATCGGTCACTCTTCGTAAGAATTCATATGATAAGAATACATATTATCTGCATTGTCAATCTGACCGGTACGGGCGATTTCGACGGGCGGCTGGCGGGCGCCATCGATCTGTCATTCCAGCGCGCGCCGAAGCACCTGGTCGACGAGTTGGACGAGCTTGCCGTCCGGACGGGCAGGGGCGTCGGGTTGCGCGCGGGAATATGCGGCCCCGCGGCGAAATCCGGTCACTGGCCGTGACGGCGCAGGAACGGGGCTTGCCCATCAAGGGATCGAATGCTAGAACAAAAAGAGAACATGTCGCTGGAGCGTTCCGCACCCATATTGGCGTGGACAAGTGATTTCGCCGCGCGCGGCGGCGGGCGCGAAAGCGTAAAGGTTCTTCCAAGAGTTCGGTGGAGGTCATCATGGCAGGCTCGGTCAACAAGGTCATTCTGGTCGGCAATCTGGGCAAGGACCCGGAGGTTCGTCGCATGCAGGACGGCCGGCCGGTGGTGAACATGAGCGTCGCCACTTCGGAGAGCTGGCGCGACAAGGCGACCGGCGAGCGCAAGGAAAAGACCGAGTGGCACCGCGTGGTGATCTTCAATGAAGGGCTCGCCAAGATCGCCGAGCAGTACCTGAAGAAGGGCGCGAAGGTTTACCTCGAAGGCGCGCTGCAGACGCGCAAATGGACCGACCAGCAGGGCGTCGAGAAGTATTCGACCGAGGTGGTGCTGCAGGGCTTCAACTCGGCGCTCACCATGCTCGACCGCGCGGGCGGCGGCGGTGGCAGCGGCGACTACGCCGGCGGCGGCGATAGCGGCGGCAGCGACTTCGGCTCGTCGCGTCCGGCGACGCGCCAGCCCGCGATGGCGGGCGGCGGCGGCAAGCGCGGCGACCTCGACGACGAGATCCCGTTCTAACGACGATCGCGACGTCCGCTCGGGCTGAGTTCCGCCGAAGCTTCAGCGAAGGCGGAAAGCGGGGACCCAGTCGTTAGCCTCTGGATTTCCCGCTTGCGCGGGAATGAGCGGAGTTTGATGACGTGGTCCCGCGTCCTGCGGGAAACTGCCCATTGCTTTTGTGCGCTGCACCTTGCTACTGGTTTTGACCGGTTTCAGGGGAGGAAAATGTGCGCAAAATTCTCGTCACGGCCGCGCTCGGCGCCGGGCTGATCGCTGGCGGCGCCGCCGCGCAGGATCTCAAGATCGTGCTGATCGCCGGAAAGACCGGCCCGCTCGAGGCTTACGCCAAGCAGACCGAGGAAGGTCTGAAGCTCGGCTTCGAGTATGCGACGCAAGGCAAGATGACGATCGACGGGCGCAAGATCGTGCTCATCGTCAAGGACGACCAGACCAAGCCCGACGTCGCCAAGACGCTGCTGCAGCAGGCCTATGAGGACGACAAGGCCGACATCGCGATCGGCACCACATCGTCGGCGGCCGCGCTCGCGATGCTTCCCGTCGCCGAGGAATTCAAGAAGATCCTGCTGGTCGAGCCGGCGGTCGCCGACCAGATCACCGGCGACAAGTGGAACCGGTACATCTTCCGCACCGCGCGCAACTCCTCGCAGGACGCGATCTCCAACGCGGTCGCGATCGGCAAGCCGGGCGTGACCGTTGCCACACTGGCGCAGGATTATGCCTTCGGCCGCGACGGCGTCGCCGCCTTCAAGGCGGCGCTCTCCAAGACCGGCGCGACATTGGCGGCGGAAGAATACGCCCCGACGAACACGACCGACTTCACCGCGCCGGCGCAGCGCCTGTTCGACGCGCTGAAGGACAAGCCGGGCCGCAAGATCATCTGGGTGATCTGGGCCGGGCCCTCGCCGATGACCAAGCTGCAGGACATGAACCCCGGGCGCTACGGCATCGAGCTGTCCACCGGCGGCAACATCCTGCCCGCGATGGCCGGCTTCAAGACGCTGCCCGGCATGGAAGGCGCGACCTATTACTATTACGAGATCCCGAAGAACCCGGTGAACGACTGGCTCGTCGCCGAGCACAAGAAGCGCTTCAACGCGCCGCCTGACTTCTTCACCGCCGGCGGCTTCGCGTCCGCAATGGCGGTGGTCGCCGCGGTGACCAAGGCGAAGTCGACCGACACCGAGAAGCTGATCGCCGCGATGGAAGGGCTCGAGTTCGACACCCCGAAGGGCAAGATGGTGTTCCGCAAGGAAGATCATCAGGCGCTGCAGAGCATGTACCACTTCAAGATCAAGGCCGATCCGGCGGTCGCCTGGGGCATCCCCGAACTGGTGCGCGAGCTCAAGATCGAGGACATGGCGGTCCCGATCCAGAACAAGCGCTGATCCGCCCGGGCGAGGGGCCCGCCCGATGACGTCGCTGGAGACACGCGATCTCACCATTCGCTTCGGCGGCCATGTGGCCGTCGATGCGGTGAGCTCCGTTTTCCGGCCCGGCGAGCTGACCGCGATCGTCGGGCCGAACGGCGCCGGCAAGACCACCTACTTCAACCTGATCTCCGGACAGTTGCCGGCCTCGGCCGGTCATGTCCTGCTCGACGGGCGCGACATCACCCGGATGGCGGCCCCGGCGCGCACCCGCGCCGGCATCGGTCGCGCGTTCCAGCTCACCAACCTGTTTCCCGGTCTCTCGGTGATGGAGAACGTGCGGCTTGCGATTCAGTCGGCCGCGGGCGTGCACTACGACATGCTGCGGCCGTGGATGCGCCACCGCGAGCTGATCGCGCGTGCCGACGCCGTGCTCGAAAGGGTTGCGCTCGCCCGCCGGCGCGATGCGCCGGCTTCGGCGCTCTCGCATGGCGATCAGCGCAAGCTCGAGGTGGCGCTGATGATCGCGCTCGAGCCGAAGATCTTCATGTTCGACGAGCCGACCGCCGGGATGAGCGTCGACGAGGTGCCGGTCGTGCTCGACCTCATCGCGGCGCTCAAGCGCGATACCTCGAAGATCATCCTGCTGGTCGAACACAAGATGGACGTGGTGCGCTCGCTCGCCGACCGCATCATCGTGCTGCATAACGGCAAGCTCGTCGCCGACGGAAAGCCCGAGGAGGTGATCGCCTCGCCGGTGGTGCAGGAGGCCTATCTCGGCAGCTTCGGCGAGAAGGCCGCATGAGCCCGCTGCTGACGCTCTCCGCCGTCGAAACCCATATCGGGCGCTATCACATCCTGCATGGCGTCGAGCTCGTTGTCCCGGAAGGGCAGACCACGATGCTGCTCGGCCGCAACGGCGCCGGCAAGACCACGACCTTGCGCACCATCATGGGATTGTGGCGCGCCTCGCGCGGCGAAATCCGCCTCGGCGGCGAGCGCATCGAGACGCTCGCCACGCCCGACATCGCGCGCGCCGGCATCGGCTACGTGCCCGAGACCATGGCGGTGTTCTCCGACTTGACGGTGCGGGAAAATCTGGTGCTCGCCGCGCGCGAAGGCGCGATGGACCAGGCGCGGCTCGACTGGATCTTCGGCTTCTTTCCACCGCTGAAGAAATTCTGGCTCTCGCGCGCCGGCACGCTCTCGGGCGGACAGAAGCAGATGCTCTCGTTCGCGCGCGCCTTCATCGAGGAGCGCCGCCTGCTGCTGATCGACGAGCCGACCAAGGGGCTGGCGCCGGCGATCATCGGCGCGCTGATCGATTGCCTCAAGGAGGTGAAGCGGCGCGGCGCCACGATCCTGCTGGTCGAGCAGAATTTCCGCGTCGCGCAGGAGGTCGGCGATCTGGTCGGCGTGATGGACAACGGCCGCGTGATACACAGCGGCACGATGGCCGAGCTTGCGGCGGATGCCTCGCTGCAGCAGCGCCTGCTGGGCTTAAGCCTGGACACGCACCAATGAGCGCGAGCGGCACCGATGTCGGCGCGGCGCTGCCGAAAGCGCGCCGCGATCTGCTTCCCGTCCTGCTGCCGGTCGCGCTGGCGCTCGCCGTGCTGCCGTTCATCCCGTCCTCGTCCACCTGGGTGACGCTCACCATCGCGGGCCTCGCGATGGGCATGATGATCTTCATCATGGCGTCGGGTCTGACCCTGATCTTCGGGCTGATGGACGTCCTGAACTTCGGCCACGGCGCGTTCATCGCGATCGGCGCCTACATGGCGACGCTGGTGCTGCTGCCGCTGGGCGGCTGGATGCAGGCGGACTCGATCTGGCTCAATCTTGCCGCCGTCGTGCCGGCGGTGATCTTTGCCATGGCGGTGACCGCCGCGCTCGGCCTTGCCTTCGAGCGCGTGGTGATCGCGCCGGTCTACGGCCAGCACCTCAAGCAGATCCTGATCACCATGGGCGGCATGATCGTGGCCGAGCAGATTCTCTATGCGCTGTTCGGCCCGCAGCAGATTCCGCTGCCGCTGCCGACAAGCCTGCGCGGCTCCTTCACCATCGGCGAAGCCGCGATCGAGAAATATCGCGTCGTCTGCGTGCTGGTCGGCCTTGCCGTCTTCCTCGCGATGCTGGCGATCCTCAACCGCACCAGGATCGGCCTGCTGATCCGTGCCGGCGTCGAGAACACCGAAATGGTCGAGGCGCTCGGCTATCGCATCACGCGGCTGTTCGTCGGCGTGTTCATGGCGGGATCGGCGCTTGCCGGTCTCGGCGGCGTGATGTGGGGGCTTTACCGCGAGCAGGTGAATGCCGCGATGGGCGGCGAGCTGCTCGTGCTGGTGTTCATCGTGGTCATCATCGGCGGGCTCGGCTCGGTCACCGGCTGTTTTATCGGCGCGCTGCTCGTCGCGCTTGCGACCAACTATGCCGGCTTCCTGGTGCCGAAGCTCGCGCTGATCACCGACATCGCACTGATGGTCGCGGTGCTGTTGTGGCGTCCGCGCGGCCTCTACCCGGTGACCAGCCGATGATGCCGCTCTCGGGCGATCCTCCGCGCAGCCGCGTCCTTGCGGTCGTGCTGATCGTGATCATGGTCGGACTGGCGTTTGCGCCGTTTCTCTTCCCCGGCGCCAAGCCGCTCAATGTCGCCGCCAAGATCTGCATCTTCATCGCGCTCGCGGCGTCCTACGACCTGCTGCTCGGCTACACCGGCGCGGTCTCGTTCGCGCACACGATGTTCTACGGTGTCGGCAGCTATGGTGTTGCGATCGCGCTCTATTCGCTCGGGGCGCGCTGGGATGCGATCGGGCTCGGGCTGCTGGTGGCGCTGCCGCTCGCCGCACTGCTCGCGCTGGTGATCGGGCTGTTCTCGCTGCGCGTGCAGACGATCTTCTTTGCGATGATCACGCTTGCGGTCGCGTCGGCCTTCCTGGTGCTCGCCTCGCAGCTCTCCTGGCTCACCGGCGGCGAGGACGGGCGCAGCTTCCGCGTGCCCGAACTGCTCCAGCCCGGCACGGTGTTCATCCCGCGCGACGTGCTCGGCGTCGCCGTCACCGGGCGCACGCTGACCTACTATCTGGTGTTCGCGTCGTGCGTGCTCCTGTTCCTGCTGCTGCTGCGCGTCGTCAACTCGCCGTTCGGCCGCGTGCTGCAGGCGATCCGGGAAAATCCGTTCCGCGCCGAGGCGCTCGGCTACCGCATCGTGGTCCACCGCACTTTGGCGAACGTGCTTGCGGCGGTCGTCGCGGCGGCGGTCGGGGCGCTCAACGCGCTGTGGCTGCGCTACACCGGCCCCGACACGGCGCTCGCCTTCTCGATCATGCTCGACATCCTGCTGATCGTGGTGATCGGCGGCATGGGCACGATGTACGGCGCGATCATCGGCGGCACGCTCTACGTTCTGGCGCAGAACTATTTGCAGGCCTTGATGGGGACAGTCTCGGCTGCGGCGGGCGAGGCGGGGCTCCCGCTGTTGCCGAGCCTGTTCCACCCGGATCGCTGGCTGCTCTGGCTCGGCATCCTGTTCATCGCCAGCGTCTATTTCTTCCCCGCGGGCATCGTCGGCAAGCTGCGCGGCGGATCGGGCTGAGCGGCTTTCGCAAGCCTGCAAGCTGTGCCCTAATCCGCGCATGCCGACTCTGGCCATCGCATTGCTGCAGGCGCTTAAGGATCACGGCGCACGCGAGATCTTCGGGATCCCCGGCGATTTCGTGCTGCCGCTGTTCAAGGTCATCGAAGAGAGCGCGATCCTGCCGCACTTCACCTTGAGCCACGAACCGGCGGTCGGCTTCGCGGCGGATGCGGCTGCGCGCTATCACGCAGGCCTCGGCGTTGCCGTCGTGACCTATGGCGCCGGTGCGTTCAACGTCGTGAACGCGGTCGCCGGCGCCTACGCGGAGCGGTCCCCGGTGGTGGTGATTGCGGGCGCGCCGGGCGCGCGCGAACGCGCCGGCGGTTTCCTGTTGCACCACCAGGCGCGCACCGTCGACACCCAGCTTGCGATCTTCCGCGAAGTCACCTGCGACCAGGCGGTGCTGAACGACCCCGCGACCGCGCCGGCCGAAATCGCGCGCGTGCTGCGCTCGGCGCGCGAACGTTCGCTCCCGGTCTACATCGAGTTTCCGCGCGACATGGTGGCGGCGCGGGTCGAGCGCGTGCCGATGTTGCCGCGCCGCGGCTCCGATCCGGCGGCGCTGGCCGAATGCGCCGACGAGATCATGGCCCGGCTTGCCGCGGCAAAATCGCCGGTGATCATCGTGGACGTGGAGATCCGCCGCTACGGCATCGAGGACGCCATCACGGCGCTTGCCCGGCAAGCTGAAGGTCCCGGTCGTCACCACCTTCATGGGTCGCGGGCTGCTGGAGCAATCCGACGCGTTGATCGGCACGTATTTCGGCTCGGCCGGTGCCAGCGACGTCAGCGCGGTGGTCGACCGCGCCGACCTCGCGCTGCTGCTCGGCGTGATCCTCTCCGACACCAACTTCGCGCTGTCGCATCGCATGCTCGAGCGGCAGGGCACGATCCTGGCCATCGACCGCACGGTGCGCATCGGCCACCACCTCTATCCCGACATCCCGCTCGACGACCTGGTCGAGGCGCTGCTGGCGCGCGCCCGGCCGCACGGCCGCGGCAAACGGCGCCCGATCAGGCCGGTGCGCTACAAGCGCGGCATGCCGGCCGACGGCAAGCCGATCATGCCCTCCGACATCGCGGCGGCCGTGAACGACCTGTTCGACCGGCACGGCGTGATGCCGATGACATCGGATATCGGCGACTGCCTGTTCACCGCGATGGAGATCGAGAACACCGCGCTCGCGGCGCCCGGTTATTACGCCGGCATGGGCTTCGGCGTGCCGGCCGGCATCGGCGTCGCCGCCGCGACCGGCCGCCGCCCGCTCATTCTGGTGGGCGACGGCGCGTTCCAGATGACCGGCTGGGAACTCGGCAATTGCCGCCGCTACGGGCTCGATCCGATCGTCATCCTGTTCAACAACAAGAGCTGGGAAATGCTGCGTGTGTTCCAGCCGGAAAGCGCGTTCAACGATCTCGACGACTGGCATTTCGCCGACATTGCGCCCTCGATCGGCGGACACGGCGTGCGCGTCGCGACGCGGCGCGACCTTGCCGCGGCGCTCGAGGCGGCGGTGACACGCAAAGGCGTGTTCTCGCTGGTCGAGGTGATGCTGCCGCGCGGCGTCACCTCGAAGACGCTGGCGCGCTTCGTCGCCGGCTTCAAGAAGGCGCGCGAGCGGGCGAAAAGTTAGCCCGCGATCACGGCGCGCACGCCGTCGATCACGAACTGCACGGCGAGCGCGGCGAGCAGCACGCCGAGCAGGCGCGACAGCACCGTGTTGCCGGTGGCGCCGAGCAGCCGCTCGATGCGGCCGGCCGCGAGGAACACGATCAGGCAGAGCGCCATGATCGTCGCGATGATGCCGATCAGGAGGGCGACGCGCATCGGGTCGCCGCCGGCGCGGCCGGCGAGCAGCACGCGTGGCGGTGATCGCGCCGGGGCCGGCCATCAGCGGGATGGCGAGCGGAAACGCCGCGATGTTGCGCACGTGCTCTTCCAGCGCCTTGTCGGCTGCCTCGGCCTGGCGGGTGATGCGCACGCCGAACACCATCTCGGACGCGATCGAGAACAGCAGCAGCCCGCCGGCGATGCGGAACGCCGGCAGCGAGATCGCCGAGCATGCGCAGCAGCCAGTCGCCGATCAGCGCGCTGCCGGCGAGGATGCGCGAACGCGATCAGGCAGGCGCGCAGCGCGACCTGGCGGCGCGCGCTGCGCGGCAGGCCGTGCGGTGACCCCGAGGAAGGCCGGCGCCAGCCCGACCGGATCGACCACGACGAACAGCGTCACCAGCGCCGAGACCAGAAAATCGAGCGGCAAGAATCATCGGCGCGGCGGCTTCCTGCGAGGAACCGGACGCTATCCCTAGCATGCCGCAGGGGTCGCGGCGACGCGACCGCGCGGCTCCTGCGGCGCGCCTCGCAAGCATTTGAAATATCGAAGAGAAATTATCCCGGAAAACCGCCGCTTCGGGGTGGCTCAGGCGCGCGCAAATCAGCTATATGAATCGCAACCTGAATCGCGTCCCGGATTTCCCCTTTGGCCGATAACGAAGACGACAAGCCCGGCGAGCCGTCCTCGCCCTCGGACATCCGCCCCGTTTCCATCACCGACGAGATGAAGCGCTCGTATCTCGATTACGCCATGAGCGTGATCGTGGCGCGCGCGCTGCCCGACGCGCGCGACGGGCTCAAGCCGGTGCATCGGCGCATCCTCTATTCGATGCACGAGCAGGGGCACACGCCCGACAAGAAGTACGTGAAGTCGGCGCGCGTCGTCGGCGACGTGATGGGCAAATATCACCCGCACGGCGACCAGGCGATCTACGACGCGCTGGTGCGCATGGCGCAGGACTTCTCGATGCGCCTGCCGCTGATCGACGGGCAGGGCAATTTCGGCTCGGTCGACGGCGATCCGCCGGCGGCGATGCGCTACACCGAATGCCGCCTCGACCAAGGCCGCGATGGCGCTGCTCGACGACATCGACAAGGACACGGTCGATTTCCAGGCGAACTACGACGGCAACGAGCGCGAGCCGGTGGTCCTGCCGGCGCGCTTCCCGAACCTGCTGGTCAACGGCGCCGGCGGCATCGCGGTCGGCATGGCGACCAACATCCCGCCGCACAATCTCGGCGAGGTGATCGACGCCTGCGTCGCGCTGATCGACAATCCGGCGCTGTCGCATCGACGACCTGATCAGCATCGTGCCGGGCCCGGACTTCCCGACCGGCGGCATCATCCTCGGCCGCGCAGGGCATCCGCTCGGCCTATCACCTCGGCCGCGGCTCGATCGTGATGCGCGGCAAGGTCGCGATCGAGACGCTGCGCAGGGACCGCGAGGCGATCATCATCACCGAGATTCCCTATCAGGTGAACAAGGCCACGATGGTCGAGCGCATCGCCGAGCTGGTGCGCGAGAAGAAGATCGAAGGCATCGCGGAGCTGCGCGACGAATCCGACCGCGACGGCTATCGCGTCGTGATCGAGCTCAAGCGCGACGCGATGGCCGACGTCGTGCTCAACCAGCTCTACCGCTTCACCCCGCTGCAAACGCTCGTTCGGCGCCAACATGGTGGCGCTCGACGGCGGCCGTCCGCAGGTGATGAACCTGAAGGACCTGCTGACCGACCTTCGTCGCGTTCCGCGAGGAGGTGGTCTCCCGGCGCACCAAGTTCCTGCCTGAACAAGGCGCGCGACCGCGCCCACATCCTGGTCGGCCTCGCCATCGCGGTCGCCAATATCGACGAGGTGATCCGGCATGATCCGCGCCTCGAAGGACGCCAACGAGGCGCGCGAAGCGCTGATGGCGCGCGACTGGCCGGCGCAGGACGTCGCCGCGCTGATCGCGCTGATCGACGATCCGCGCCACAAGCGTCGCGGCCGACGGCACCTACCGGCTGTCCGACGAGCAGGCCAAGGCGATCCTCGATCTGCGCCTGCAGCGCCTCACCGCGCTCGGCCGCGACGAGATCAAGGACGAGCTCGACAAGCTCGCCGCCGAGATCGCCGACTATCTCGACATCCTGCGCTCGCGCGCGCGCATCCAGGCGATCGTCAAGGACGAGCTGCGCGCAGGTGAAGAAGGACTTCGCCACGCCGCGCCGCACCGCAGATCGTCGAGCAGGAAGGCGAGGTCGAGGACGAGGACCTGATCCAGCGCGAGGACATGGTCGTCACCGTCTCGCATCTCGGCTACGTCAAGCGCGTGCCGCTCTCGACCTATCGGGCGCAGCGGCGCGGCGGCAAGGGCCGCTCCGGCATGCAGACGCGCGACGAGGATTTCGTCACCCGGCTGTTCGTCGCCTCACCCATACGCCGGTGCTGTTCTTCTCCTCGCACGGCCGGGTCTACAAGGAGAAGGTCTGGCGGCTGCCGCTGGCGGCGCCGCAGGCGCGCGGCAAGGCGCTGATCAACATCCTGCCGCTCGAGCAGGGCGAGCGATCACCACCATCATGCCGCTGCCCGAGGACGAGAGCGACCTGGGACAAGCTCGACGTGATGTTCGCGACCACGCGCGGCACGGTCCGGCGCAACAAGCTGTCCGACTTCGTCGACGTGCGCCGCTCCGGCATCATCGCGATGAAGCTCGACGAGGGCGACGGCATCGTCGACGTGCAGATCTGCACCGAGAAGGACGACGTGCTGCTGACCACGGCGGGCGGCCAGTGCATCCGCTTCCCGGTGACCGGACGTGCGCGTGTTCCCGGGCCGCACCTCGATGGGCGTGCGCGGCATCACCTCGACGAGGGCGACAAGGTCATCTCGCTGTCGATCCTGCGCCATGTCGAGGCGACGCGCCGAGGAGCGCGCCGCCTATCTCAAGCGCGCCAGCGCGGTGCGGCGCGGCGAACGGCGAGGCCGAGGAGGGCGCGCCCGACGCCGAGGAGGCCGGCAGCGGCGCGATCGAGCTCGGCGAGCAGCGCTATGTCGAGATGTCGGCGGCCGAGCAGTTCGTGCTGACGGTCTCCGAGAACGGCAACGGCAAGCGCACGTCGTCCTACGAGTACCGGATCACCGGCCGCGGCGGCAAAGGCATCGTGGCGATGTCGAGTCAACGCGCGCAAGACCGGCAAGCTGGTCGCCTCGTTCCCGGTCGAGGAGACCGACCAGATCATGCTGGTGACCGACGGCGGCCAGCTGATCCGCGCCCGGTCGACGGCATCCGCATCGCCGGCCGCTCGACGCAGGGCGTGATCGTGTTCGACACCGCCGACGACGAGCGCGTGGTGTCGGTCGAGCGGCTCACCGAAGAGGGCGAGGAGAACGGCGGCGCATGATCCCGAAAAGTGGGGATCGGTTTTCGGACAAGATCATGCGCAGAGAAGAGCTATGAGCGTCGAACTCTATCTCGTCTTCGTCGTCGCGACCGCGCTGCTGATCGCGACGCCGGGCCCGAACGTCGCGCTGATCGTCGGCACCAGCCTGACGCACGGCGCGCGCACCGGCCTGATGGCGGTCGCGGGCGTGAATATCGGCGTGATGATCCAGCTTGCCGTGGTGGCGGCCGGGCTTGTCGTGGATCGTCGAGCTGTTCTCGCAGGAATTTCGACCTCATCCGCTTTGTCGGCGCGGCCTATCTGCTGTTCCTCGGCATCCAGACCCTGTGGAAGGCGCGCAAGCCGTCGTCGCCCGCGCCGCTGTCGGCGCAGCGCGCTTTCTCGCGCGGCTTTGCGGTCGCGTTCGCCAATCCCAAGACGCTCGATTTTCCAGGCCGCGTTCCTGCCGCAGTTCCTCAGCGACGGCGAGGGACGGCAGGCGCAGCTGTGGCTGCTCGCCGCGACCTTCTGGATCATCACCGTGGTCGGCGACGCGATCTGGGTGCTGTGCGCCGCGCGCCTGCGCGCCGCCGTCTCGAGCCGCGCGCAACTGATCGCCGACCGCGTCTCCGGCGGCATCCTGATCGCCGGCGCCGGCGTGCTGCTGGCGGCGAGCCGCAGGTAGCTGCACGCTCCGTCAGGGCAGGGACAAGCCCGGCCATGACGATGACCGTCACTTCGCCCCTGCGGCCTCCAGGATCCGCACCATCTCGCGCATAGCCGCGCGACTTCGCGTGGCCGAGCGGCGTGACGCCCTGGCGGTCCGCGATATTCAGGTTCGCGCCCGCCTTCACCAGCGCCTCGAGCGTATCGGTATGCGCCTTGCCGCCATTGCCGAGCACGATCGACTCCATCAGCGCGGTCCAGCCCAGATTGTTGACGTGATCGAGCGGCGCGCCTGGCCGCGATCAGCACGCGCACCACCTCGGCGTGGCCGAGATGCGCCGCCGCGATCAGCGCGGTGCCGTTGTACGGGCTGGTGATCGTTCTTCGGGTCGGTGCCGCCGGCGAGCGCGAGCTTCAGCATCGGCACATCGTTGGTCACCGCCGACGATGGTGACGATGTCGTATTTCTGCGCGTCGAGCGCGTTCGGGTTGGCGCCGCCGTTGAGCAGCGCCTGCGCGGCGGCCTGGTGGCCGAAATGCGCCGCGACATGCAGCGGCGTGCGGCTGTGCGCGTCCTGTGCGTTGACGTTCTGCCCGGCGGCGATCAGCCGCGCGATCTCGGCGGCGTCGCCCTTGGCGGCGGCGGCGTGCAGGCCGGCATAGACGCGCAGCTCGGACTGGCTCGGCGGGATTTGCGCGGCGGCGGGGAGCGGCAGCAGCAGCGTGGCGGCGATCAGCAGGTGGCGCATAAAAAAATGTCCCGGCTGGTTAGGCCGGGACAGTATGGGGTCACTTGGGGTCGTCAAGGGAGTGGGCATCACTCCCGGTCGAAGTGGGGACTGGGCATCAATCCCCGAAGGTGAAAGGCTTTCGCCTCTCAAAACTTATTTGCGGTCCGTGGACACCAGCCGAACCTTGCGGGCCGAGCCGGACTCGGTGCGAGCGTCGCGGACGCAGGCGCGGTCGAGGTAGGGCCAGGACTGCTGGCGGCAGGCGAGGCGGGCCGTCATGTCGAGGCGGTCGCCCTTGCCGGTGGAGGTCGTCTGGGTGATGTCGGTGCGCGTCGAGGCCGAAACCTCGCGCAGGCTGGGCGCAACCACAAGCGCGCCAGCGATCAACGCGGCAGCTGCCATGATGCTGTAAAGTTTGAACATTTTCCGCTCCCGTGCGCCGCGTGTCCCGATCTGCGACGCCCCTTCTGTCCATTAGACGCGGGGTGGGGGGCAAAGGTTCAATCCTTAACGCAAGATTTCTCGAGCGGCCGGTGATGGGTCATGACCTTGCGGCCGCTGTTGGACGCCGCAGATAGACCCCGGAAATGGCCCGAACCGCGCTTTATGCAGGCTCTTTCGATCCCGTGACCAACGGGCATCTCGACGTGGTGCGGCAGGCGGCCGGGCTTTGCGACCGCCTGGTGCTGGCGATCGGCGTCCACCCGGGCAAAACACCGCTGTTTTCCGCCGATGAGCGGCTCGCGATGCTGAACGAGGTCTGCGGGCCGGTCGCCAAGGCGGCGGGTGCCGAACTGGTCTGCGTCACCTTTGACGATCTCGTGATCACGGCGGCGCAGCGCGAGAAGGCGACCGTGCTGATCCGCGGCCTGCGCGATTCGACCGATTTCGACTACGAAATGCAGATGGCCGGGATGAACGGCACGATGGCGCCGGCGGTCCAGACCGTCTTCCTGCCGGCAAGCCCCGCCGCGCGCCCGATCACCGCCACTTTGGTGCGTCAGATCGCCAAGATGGGCGGCGACATCACTGCCTTCGTGCCGGCGCCGGTCGCGGCCCGGCTGAAAGCGAAATTCGCCGGGAAATCCGGCTAAACCGGGAGTTCACAATGATCCGTACGTTGGCCGTGCTGGGCGCGCTCCTGCTGACCGGTCCGGCGCTGGCGCAAGGCGCGAAAGGCCTGCCGGCCGGCGCCGATCCGCAGAACACGCTGCTGATCGACACCACGCAGGGGCGCATCGTCGTCAAGCTGCGCAACGATCTCGCCCCCGGCCATGCCGCGCGGCTCAAGCAGCTCGCGCGCGAGAAATTCTACGACGGCACGCCGTTCCATCGCGTCATCGCTGGCTTCATGGCGCAGACGGGTGATGGGCAGCTCGGCACCGGCATGGGCGGGTCGAAGTATCCGGATCTGAAGGCCGAGTTCTCACAAGTGCCGTTCAAGCGCGGGATCGTCGGCATGGCGCGCAAGGGCAACAGCAACGACAGCGCCAACAGCCAGTTCTTCTTCATGTACGCCGACGGCTCGAGCCTGAACGGGCAATACACCGTGATCGGCGAGGTGCTTTCCGGCATGGAGGTGGTCGACAAGATCAAGAAGGGCGAGCCGGTGCAGAACCCCGACAAGATGGTGAAGGTCCAGGTCGCGGCCGACGCAAAATGATCCGCGCGTCCGCATTGGCCGTCGTCGCGTGCCTGTGCGCCGGCGCGGCCCATGCGCAGAGCATGATCCTGGGTGTCGAAATCGGCACATCGAATCCCCGGCCGGTCAGGCCCAGCGCCCCGATCGATAATCTGCGCGAGATGGCGCAGGCGTGGCGCGGATGCTGGAGCCCGCCGCCGCTCGATCGGGGGCGCGAGCCGCTTGACCTCACCTTTCAGGTGAGCTTCAAGCGCTCCGGCGAACTGTTCGGCAAGCCGCGCACGATCGATTTCGCGCGGCCGGTGAAGGACGAAGACGAGCGCCAAGCCTATTACCTGGCGGTTGCCGAAGCGGTCGATCGCTGCTCCTCGATGCCGTTCACGGACTCGATGGGCGGCGCGGTTGCGGGCCGCACGTTCCGGGTCAATCTCCAAGACCGACGCAACAGCAGAAAGACAGAGATCATATGGCTGACAACGACAACAGGCTGACGCTGGAAACCACCAAGGGCAACGTCGTCATCGAATTGCGTCCAGATCTCGCGCCCAAGCACGTCGAGCGCATCAAGATGCTGGTGAAGGAAGGGTTCTACGACGGGATCGTGTTCCACCGCGTGATCGACGGCTTCATGGCGCAGACCGGCTGCCCGCACGGCACCGGCACCGGCGGCTCGGAGTATCCGAACCTTCCGGCCGAGTTCAGCGCCGAGCCGCATGTGCGCGGCACCGCCTCGATGGCGCGCGCGCAGGCGCCGAACAGCGCGAACAGCCAGTTCTTCATCTGCTTCGACGACGCCCGCTTCCTCGACAAGCAATACACCGTGTGGGGCAAGGTGACCGAAGGCATGGAGAACGTCGACAAGATCAAGAAGGGCGAGCCGGTGCAGAACCCCGACAAGATCGTGAAGGCGACGATCGGCGCGTAATCGTCATTCAAGGGTGTCCGCCGTCGCCTGACGTGCGACGGCGTGACGAGCCGGGGAATCGATAACCACAACCGATCTTGTCGCGACGGGTTATGGACCCCGGCCCGCCACGAAGCCGCGGCGGCCGGAGCGACAGCGACCAGATGCGCACCGACCTGTTCGACTTTCCCCTTCCGCCCGAGCGGATCGCATTGCGCCCCGCACGCCCGCGCGATGCCGCGCGGATGCTGGTGGTGCGGCCGCGCAGCGGGCTCGAGGATCGCGTAGTGCGCGATCTGCCCGAACTGCTCCGACCCGGCGACCAGCTTGTCGTGAACGACACGCGCGTCATCCCGGCGCGGCTGCGCGGCCGCCGCATCGGACGCGGACCCGAAACGTCCATCGAGGCGACCTTGACCAGGCGGCTCGACGGCTCGCGCTGGTCGGCCTTCGCCAAACCCGGCAAGCGGCTTTCGGTCGGCGACACGCTGCGCTTCGGCGACGAGGGCAAGGTGTGCTTCCTCGGCCAGCTTGACGCCACCGTGGAGGCCAAGGGCAACGGCGGCGAGATCACGCTCTCGTTCGCCTTCCACGGACCGACGCTCGACCAGGCGATCGCCGAGCGCGGCGACATGCCGCTGCCGCCCTACATCGCGTCGCGCCGCGCGGCCGACGAGGAGGATCGCGCCGACTACCAGACCCTGTTCGCGCATGACGAAGGCTCGGTCGCGGCGCCGACCGCAGGCCTGCATTTCACCGACGACCTGGTGGCACGGCTGAAAGCGCGCGGTGTCGAACTGCATACCGTCACGCTGCATGTCGGCGCCGGAACTTTCCTGCCGGTGAAGTCGGAGGACACCGAAGGCCACACGATGCATGCGGAATACGGCGCGATCGGCGCCGATACCGCGACCGCGCTCAACGCCGCGCGCCGCGCCGGCGGGCGTATCGTGGCGGTCGGCTCGACCTCGCTGCGGCTGCTGGAATCCGCGGCAGGCGACGACGGCACCATCCGCCCCTTCAGCGCCGAGACCGCGATCTTCATCACCCCCGGCCATCGCTTCCGCGCCGTCGACCTGATGATGACGAACTTCCATCTCCCGCGCTCGAGCCTGTTCATGCTGGTCGCGGCGTTCTGCGGCCTCGACACCATGCAGGCCGCATATGCGCACGCCATCGCGCATGACTATCGCTTCTACTCCTATGGCGACGCCTGCCTTCTTTTTCCCGGGCAAAGTTGAATTGCATTGCGGGAAAATCCGCACCGCCGAAATAACCCTGCGGTCACCGGCGCGCTGCAACGTGCCGCCCATCCCGCATGATTCCGAAAAGTGGGTGCCGGTTTTCGGGAAAGATCATGCGCCATGAATTCAGGGGGCACAGGCAGACAAGGTGGAAGGGAGACATCCGATGCTTCATGAGTACGCGGCGATCGACCCGATGGCGCTCTTGTTTCCGTCACGGCTCTACGTGTCGATGACGGAACGGCTGCACCCGCACGTCCCGAAGTCGATTGAGATCAAGGAAGCGCTCGGGCGGCTCACGCCCGAGGAGCGGATCTACATTCTCGCCCGCGCGCGCATGCTCGCAAGCTACAGCAAGGCGGTCGAGGAGGCGGTCGGCAGCATGAAATAGCGGTTGCTGACCGACTTTTCGTGATATGGCACGCGGCCTTGTTCCTTCGTCCGGCCGCGAATGTCGCAACAGTTTAGCTATCGTCTGATCAGAACCGACGGCGCCGCGCGGCTCGGCGAGATCGCCATGCCGCGCGGAACCGTCCGGACGCCCGCGTTCATGCCGGTCGGCACCCAGGCGGCGATCAAGGGCGTGCATCTCTCCGCCGTGCGCGCTGCCGGCGCCGACATCGTGCTCGCCAACACCTATCACCTGATGCTGCGCCCGGGCGCGGAACGGATCGCAAGGCTCGGTGGGCTGCACGCGTTCATGAACTGGCCGCATCCGATCCTGACCGACTCGGGCGGCTTCCAGGTCATGTCGCTGTCGGAGCTGCGCAAGCTCGACGATAACGGGGTCACGTTCCGCTCGCATATCGACGGCGCGATGGTCGCGCTGACGCCGGAGCGCGCGGTCGATGTGCAGAACCTGCTCGGCTCCGACATCGTGATGCAGCTCGACGAGTGCCTGAAGCTGCCGTCGACGCGCGCGGAGATCGAGCGCGCGATGCGGCTGTCGCTGGTCTGGGCGGAACGCTGCAAGCGCGCCTTCGAGGGCGCGTCGCCGGGGAGGGCGCTGTTCGGCATCGTGCAGGGCGGCGACGACGCGGCACTGCGGATCGAGAGCGCGCGTGCGCTCACCGACATCGGCTTCCCGGGCTACGCCATCGGCGGACTAGCGGTCGGCGAGCCGCAGGAGGTGATGCTCAGGATGGTCGACGAGGTCGCGCCGGCGCTGCCCGCCGAGCGGCCGCGCTACCTGATGGGCGTCGGGCGGCCGGACGATCTGATCGAGGCGATCGCGCGCGGCATCGACATGTTCGACTGCGTGATGCCGACCCGCGACGGCCGGCACGGGCGCGCGTTCACGCGGCTCGGTCCGGTCAACCTGCGCAACGCGCGCCATGCCGAAGACCCGCGCCCGCTCGACGAGCAGAGCCCGTGCGAAGCCGCGCGGGTCTACTCGCGCGGCTATTTGCATCACCTGATGCGCGCGGACGAAATGCTCGGCGCAATGCTCCTGTCGGAGATCAATCTCGCCTACTACCAGGAACTGATGCAGGGCGTCCGTGCGGCGATCGGCGCCGGTGTCTTCGCGGATTTCAAGACGCAGACGCACGCCGCCTGGGCGAGCGGCGATATTCCTGCGTTGAACCCCTAAGCCCCCTCGACGGCACATTGCCGCAGGTTAGAATGCCTCCAACGGCGATATGCGCCGAATCCCGGGAGGCGTCGCGATGGCGGTCAGCCTGACAGTGAACGGGGCGACGCGCTCCGTGCCGGCCGAGCCGGATACCCCGCTGCTCTACGTGCTGCGCAACGATTTCGAGCTCAACGGCGCGAAGTTCGGCTGCGGGCTGTCGCAGTGCGGCGCCTGCACGGTGCTGGTGAACGGGCAGGCGGTGCGCTCCTGCGTGACGCCGATCGACGCGCTGGCGGGCACGCAGGTCACCACGCTCGAGGGCCTCGGCACCCTGGAGAAGCCGCATGCCTTGCAGCGCGCCTTCATCGCCGAGCAGGCGGCGCAATGCGGCTACTGCATCGGCGGCATGATCATGAGCGCGAAGGCGCTGCTCGACCGCAACCCGAAACCGAGCGAGGCGGAGGTGCGCGAGGCGCTCGCCGCGAACCTCTGCCGTTGCGGGACGCATAACCGCATCGTACGCGCGATCCTACGCGCCGCCGACGAGATGGGGAGGACGTGACATGACCGTCTCCCTCAACCGCCGTGACTTTGCCAGGGGCTTGGGCGGCATCGTGCTTGCCTTCACGCTCCACCCGGCGGCCGCGCAACAGCCGTCGCGATTGCCCGGCAGCCTGAACGATAATCGCACGCTGGACGCCTGGATCCGCATCAATGCCGACGGCACCGCGACGGTGTTCACCGGCAAGGTCGAACTCGGGCAGGGCATCCTGACGGCGCTGGCGCAGATCGCGGCGGAAGAGCTCGAGCTGCCGCTGGCGCGGATCACGATGATCTCCGGCGACACCGGCCGCACGCCGAACGAAGGCCAGACATCCGGCTCGCAGTCGATCGAGAACTCCGGCACGGCGCTGCGGCTTGCCGCGGCCGAAGTGCGCGCCATCCTGACCGAGCTTGCCGCGCCCAGGCTCGAAGCCGGCGCAGACAGCCTGCGGGTCGCGGACGGCATCATCAGCGCGCCGAACGGCAGGACGATCCGCTATGGCGAGCTTGCAGCGTCGCTCGACCTCAAGCGCGAGGCGACGGCCGGCGCCAAGCCGAAACCCGCGAGCGCGCACAGGATCGTCGGGCAGTCGATCGCGCGCTTCGATATTCCGGGAAAAGTCACCGGCAAGGCGACCTATGTGCAGGACCTGCGCATGCCCGGCATGGTGCACGGCCGCGTGGTGCGTCCGCCGAACTACGGCGCGACGCTCCTTTCCGTCGACGAGAGCAGCGCAAAGGCGATCCGGGGCGTGCTCGCGGTCGTGCGCGACGGCTCATTCCTCGGGGTCGTTGCCGAGCGCGAGGAGCAGGCCGTCAAGGCGCGCGCCGCGCTCGCCGAAGCCGCGCAATGGAAGCCCGGTCCGGACCTGCCTGACCCGGCGCGGCTGTACGAGCATCTGAAGGGGCTTCCCGCCAAGGTGCAGACGATCAGCGACAAGCAGGCGCCCGTTCTCGCCGGCGCACCGAAGATACTCGAGGCGACCTACACCAAGCCCTACATGGCGCACGCCTCGATCGGTCCGTCGGCCGCGGTCGCTGAATTCAAGGACGGCACCTACACGGTCTGGACCCATTCGCAGGGCGTGTTTCCGCTGCGCGCGGAACTGGTCAAGGCGCTGAAGGTGCCGCCTGCCGCGGTCCGCTGCATCCATGCCGAAGGCTCGGGCTGCTACGGCCACAACGGCGCCGACGATGTCGCACTCGATGCCGCGCTGCTCGCCCGCGCTGTGCCGGGCCGGCCGGTGCGGCTGCAGTGGATGCGCGACGACGAGTTCGCCTGGGAACCGTTCGGCCCCGCGATGGCGATGCAGGCGAAGGCCTCGCTCGACGCCGAGGGCCGCATCGTCGACTGGAATTACGACGTGTGGAGCAACTCCCATTCGACGCGTCCGCAATCGACCACGGGGGCAAACGTGCTCGCCGCCTGGTATCTGGCCGAGCCGCAGAGGATGGGCCCGCCGACCTCGCCGCCGCAGCCGGCCGGCGGCGGCGACCGCAACGCGATCCCGCTCTACGAGTTTGCGAACCAGAAGGTCGTGCATCATTTCGTGCAGGACATGCCGATCCGGGTGTCCGCGCTGCGCACGCTGGGCGCCTACGCCAACGTATTCGCGAGCGAATCCTTCATGGACGAACTGGCGCTCGCCGCCGGGGCGGACCCGGTGGCATTCCGCCTGGCGCATCTGAAGGATCCGCGCGCGCGCGCCGTGATCGAGAAGGTCGCCGACATGGCCGGCTGGAAGGCCGGCGCCAAGGGCGATTTTTCGCGGGGCAGGGGGCTCGGTTTCTCGAAGTACAAGAACCTTGCCTGCTACTGCGCCGTCGTGGCCGACGTCGAAGTCGACCGCGCCAGCGGGTGGCTGCGCGTCACCCGGGTCTGGTCGGCGGCCGACGCCGGGCTGATCATCAACCCGGACGGGCTCGCCCAGCAGATCGAGGGCGGCATCATCCAGTCGGCCAGCTGGACCCTGCATGAAGAGGTGAAGTTCGATCGGGGCGGCATCCTGTCGCGCGACTGGTCGAACTATCCGATCCTGACCATGCCGGAGGTGCCGAAGGTCGAGGTGGCGCTGATCAACCGTCCGGGCGAACGCGCGCTCGGCGCCGGTGAAGGCTCGCAGGGGCCCGCGGTCGCCGCGATCGCCAATGCGTTCGCGCACGCGACCGGAAAACGCGTGCGCGACTTGCCGTTCCATCCCGAACGGGTGAAAGCTTTGCTCGGATAGACTGAGAGAGGGCGCATGATCCCGAAAAGCATGTCCCCGACCCCGATCGAGGATGGCGAGCGGTTTTCGGATCAGGTCATGCGCCGCGAAGGTGCCGCATGAGCACGGTCATCAACTGCGTCACCTATGAGGCCGGCCGGCGCCGCGCCGAGCTCGATCTGCAGGAAGCCTGTCCGGCCGAAGCCGACGGCAATTTCACCTGGGTCGGGCTGCACGAGCCGAACCAGGAATTGCTGCGAACCGTGCAGCAGCGCTTCAACCTGCATGACCTCGCGATCGAGGACGCGCTGCTCGCGCACCAGCGCCCGAAGCTCGAGATCTACGGCGACGCGATCTTCGTCGCGCTGCGCACCGCGCAGCTTGTGGACCACAAGGTCCAGTTCGGCGAGACGCATGTGTTTGCCGGCCGCGGCTACGTCGTCACCGTGCGCCACGGCTCGACCACGGCCTACCGCGAGGTGCGCACGCGCTGCGAGAGCGCCCCGAAGATGCTGGCGATGGGCGAGAGCTTCGTCGTCTATTCGATCATCGACTTCATCGTCGACAATTATTTCCCCGTGCTGCACGGCCTCGAGGCCGAAGCCGACGCGCTGGAGGAGGAGGTTTTCTCCAGCAAGAGCGACAAGGCCGACGTCGAGCGTATCTATGAGCTGCGCCACGAACTGCTGCTGCTGCGCCGCGCGGTGCAGCCGCTGCAGGAGGTGTGCAACCGCATCATGCGCTACGACGTGCCGCTGATCGATCACGCGATGAACGACTATTTCCGCGACATCCAGGACCATGTGATCCGCGTCGTGGAAGGCATCGACAACCTGCGCGACCTGCTCACCGCCGCGCTGGAAGCCAACCTGCTGCTGGTGTCGCTGGCGCAGAACGACGTGACCAAGAAGCTGACCGGCTGGGCCGCGATCCTCTCCATCCCGCTCGCGATCGCGTCGATCTACGGCATGAATTTCAAGAGCATGCCCGAACTGGAGCAGCCGCTCGGCTACCCGATCGTCATGGCGGTCATCCTCGGTCTGTGCGGATTTCTGTTCTATCGCTTCAGGCGCGCCGGCTGGCTCTAGGCTGTCGCAGCCGGCGACCCGCTCAGGCGATCGCGTCCTTCGCCGCGTCGACCATGAACGATTTGCGGAAGGTGTGCCCGCATGCCTCGCAAGCCCAGTGATTGCGGACGTGGCGCGCGCTGACGTGCTCGGCGAGCAACGGTGCGAGCAGCATGTCGCCGCATTGCGGGCAGGCAGGAAGCCGGACATGTCCGGTATGAGACGCGAAGGTGCAGACGTCGCGCGCGAGCATGTTGAAGCCTCCTCGGCTGCAGCAGCTTACTTCCCCCTCCGAAGCCCCCACTGACCAAGAGTATGCGGCGCAAGCGTGGCGGGCGAATGAACCTTTCGTGAAACGGCGCGCGAAAACGTTCGAATTGAAACGAAAAGTGCGCATGCGCGCTCGATCTTGCGGCGCACAAAAGAAAAGCCCGCCGGGCGCACCCGGCGGGCTTCAATCAGGACTGCGAAACTATCAGCGCCGCGAGCGGCCGGTGCCGGCATCCCACTGCGGGTTTGCGTCGAACGCCGCCTTGGCGATGAGGCCGCCGATGATCGGCAGCACGCAGTCGCCGAGCATCATGAACACCTCGCTCGAGCGGAGCTCGCGGTGCTCGTTCAGGCTGACGAGTCCGCCGCCGATGATCGGGCTGAGCGCGAAGCAGCCGACCGTGGTGAGGCCGTACCACTTGAGCGAACGGGCGCTGTCGAAGCGGGCGCAACGGCTGAAGTTGCGGTTGCAGGTGAGGCTGAAATACGCGGCCGTCATGCCGGCGCCGGCGATGAGCTGGCCGGCCGTCACGTTCGGGCTGCGATCCTTGAGCAGGAACGCGTGCGCGGTGCTTGCCTGCGCGAACAGGCCGATCATCGCGGCCGCCGCCAGGGCGAGAAGACTTTTCTTCATGGTTCCCCCAATCGCTGAGCATTCGCGCGTCTAGGGGCGCGCATTCCCAGGCGTTGTCGAAGATTGTTGATCTGCGCCAGAGGCACGCGACGCGTTACGGATTCGGACGTTAGCCGCGCATGGTTAACTGTTCAAACGGGGATGCAGTTGACGGCACGGAATCCTGGAACAGTGTGGCGGCGCTGCCACAAATGCAGGCAAGTCTGGGGACAACGCCGCATCCGGCCACAGATGCGGAAAGGAACCGCCTTTGGTTCCCTCTCCTTACGGTAACCTCTTGAAATTAACGCAAAAAATCGCAATACCGCGCGATGGCGATCACGCAGCCGCGTGATTCGGCGCCGAACAGGAAGGACGACGCCATGACGGCTTCGCTTCCCCGAACCAGTACGGGCGATCCGTTCCTGCTGCCGGTCTGCAGTTGCGGCGGACCGATGAACCTCGCGAGCCTCGAGCCGCATGCGACGCAGACGGATCACGAGTTGAAGACCTACAAATGCCTCCATTGCGGCGGGCATGAGGTCTTCACCGTGAAGAAGCGCGCGCGCAAGATCGGCGACTACCCGCGTTGAGGCGGCTCACCGTCTGCCTGGACGAGTCCATGCCGCCGGCGCCTGGCGTTCTCAGAGCCGATACAAGATCTGGTCGGTGCAGAACCGCTCAAGCCGGAGCAGCGCCTTGTTCAAGGTCGCGAACTCGTCGGCATTGATGCCGCCGACCTGCTCCACGATACGTGAGTGCTCATGTAAAGCGCGCGCAAGGTCTCGCAAACGTCGGCGCCCTTCGCGGTCAGCTTGACGCGCGCTGAACCGCGGTCGCCGCGCGCGCGTGGGTGGTCAACGTAACCCTTCTCGACGAGCTTCTTCAGAGTGCTGGAGAGGTTCGAGCCAAGATGGTAGCCGCGCGTGTGCAACTCGCTCTCAGTCAACTCCTTGTCGCCAATGTTGAACAAGAGCAGGGCCTGAACCGCATTGATATCGTCATTACCTTTGCGGTCGAATTCGTCCTTGATCACGTCAAGCAGGCGGCGCTGCATCCGCGCGATTACCCCCACGGCCTCGACGTAGTGTGGCTGGATGTGGTCGCTCGCGCCGGTTTTCGTCATCATGTCCCCAGTCGTTTTTTGGTCAGTGCTTGCATTGGCGCGCGTGCGCCGCCGCCCGACATGGGTGGACAACCGACGCGTTCAAAGAATGATTGTTTCGACCACCACCGACTGTCAACGTCCAGTCTGCGTCGTCGGTGATGACCGGCGGCGGCGAGACACTGGAAACTGAACAACCCCTGTGCCGCTGTGGTGAGCGCGCCGGGACTTCGAACCCGGGACCCTCTGATTAAAAGTCAGATGCTCTACCGACTGAGCTACGCGCTCTCACCGGAGCCGGTGTAGGGGTCTGCGACCGTGGAATCAACCCTGCGGGGCGTCCTTTGGCGCCGTCAGGCCGCCATCCGGTGCCGAGATCCGCCCTTCCTGCACGGCGTGGCACGCGACGGTGGCGGCGCCGGCGGGAAGCGGCAGCGGACGCTCGCTGCGGCAGCGCGCGAACACCCAGGGGCAGCGCGGATGGAACGGGCAGCCGGGTGGCGGCTCGACCGGGTTCGGCACTTCGCCTTCGACCGGCTTGCGCTGGCGCCCGGTGAGGTCGAGATCCGGCACCGCGTCGAGCAGCATGCGCGTGTAGGGATGCTTCGGCGCGCGGAACAGCTCGCGCGCCGGCGCGGCTTCCACCAGGCGGCCGAGATACATCACGCCGATGCGGTTCGCCATGTGGCGCACCACCGCGAGGTTGTGGCTGATGAACAGGTACGTCAGTCCGAACTGGTCCTGCAGGTCGCGCATCAGATTGAGGATCTGCGCCTGCACCGAGACATCGAGCGCGGAGGTCGGCTCGTCGCACACGATGAATTCCGGCTTGGAGGCAAGCGCGCGTGCGATCGCGATGCGCTGGCGCTGTCCGCCGGAGAACTCGTGCGGGTACTTCGCGCCGTCCGCCGGATCGAGGCCGACCGTCCTGAGCAGGTCGCCGACCTGGCGCGTGGTCTCGCCGGCACTCTGCGCGATGCCGAAGGCGCGGATCGGCTCGGCCACGATGTCGAGCGCGCGCCAGCGCGGATTGAGACTCGCGTAAGGGTCCTGGAACACCATCTGGATGCGGCGGCGCAGCCGGCGGCGTTCGTTGTCGTCCTTCGGATTGCTCATCGACACGCCGTCGATGACGACTTCGCCGGTGGTCGGCGGAATCAGCCCGACCACCATCTTGGCAACCGTCGATTTGCCCGAGCCGGATTCGCCGACGAGCGCGAACGTCTCGCGCCTCGCGATCGAGAAGGTGACATCGGCCGCGGCCGTAAGCAGCCGGCGCGGCGCGCGCTCGATGATGCGGTTGAGCCAGGGCTTGGAGACATCAAAGATGCGGCCGAGGTCGCGCACCTCGACCAGCACGTCGGCCGGGCGCGCGGCCGGCGCCGCCGCGTCGAGCACCGCGCTCACGATGCCGCCTCGGCGGTCACCGGGAAGGGATGATAGAGCCAGCAGGCGACCTGCGAGCGCTGCTCCTCCTGCAACTCGGGACGGAAGGTCGGGCAGGGCACGAACGCGCGCGGACAACGCGGATGGAACGCGCAGCCCGACGGAATGGCGGTCAGGCGCGGCATCGATCCGGGAATCTGCACCAGCCGCTCGGCATCGCCGGTGAGCGAGGGGATCGAGCCCATCAGCCCCTTGGTGTAGGGATGCAGCGGCGCCTTGATGACGTCGCGCACCGGACCGATCTCGGCGATGCGGCCCGCATACATCACGGCGACGCGGTCCGCGGTCTCGGCGATCACGCCCATGTCGTGGGTGATCAGCATCACGGCGGCGCCGTGCTGGCGGCACAGCCGCTTCAGCAGCGCGATGATCTGCGCCTGCACCGAAACGTCGAGCGCGGTGGTCGGCTCATCGGCGATGACCAGCTCAGGCTCGGCCGCGAGCGCGAGCGCCAGCACCACGCGCTGGCGCATGCCGCCGGAGAACTGGTGCGGATAGGCGTCGATCCGCATTTCGGCCGCCGGGATTCCGACTTCGTCGAGCAGCGACAGCGCCTTGCGCCGCGCCTGCGCGCCGGAGAGGGTGGAATGCGTCATGATGGTTTCGACCAGCTGGTCGCCGATGCGATAGAGCGGGTTGAGGCTGGTGAGCGGATCCTGGAACACCATGCCGATGCGCTTGCCGCGGATCTTGCGCATCGCCTCGGGGGAGAGGTTGTCGATGCGCTGTCCTTTCAGCAGCACCTCGCCGCCCGCGATGCGTCCCGGCGGCTCGATCAGACCGATCACGGCCGTGCCGGTGATCGACTTGCCGGCGCCGGATTCGCCGACCACCCCGAGCACTTCGCCCGGTGCGATGTCGAACGAGACGCCGTCGATCGCCGTGAGCGTGCCGCGGCGGGTTGGGAACTCGACTTTGAGGTCGCGGACGGACAGGACAGGGGTCATCTGAGCTTCGGGTTCAGGGCATCGCGCAGCCAGTCGCCCAGGAGGTTGATCGACAGCGCGAGCAGTACGAGGTCGAGCGCAGGGTAGAACAGAATCCACCATTCGCCCGAGAAAAGAAATTGCTGTCCGACCCGGATCAGTGTCCCCAGCGAAGGCTGGGTCGGCGGCACGCCGACGCCGAGGAACGAGAGCGTGGATTCCGCGATGATGGCGAGCGCCATATTGATGGTCGCGATCACCAGCACCGGCCCGGTGACATTGGGGAGGACGTGGCGGCCCATGATGGCGAAGGCGGAGCGCCCCATCACGCGCGCCGACATCACGTACTCCTTGTTTTTCTCGACCAGGGTCGAGCCGCGAACCGTGCGCGCGTAGGAGGCCCAGTTCGACAGGCCGATCGCCACGATCAGCACCACGATGGCGGCCTGTTCGTGGTACTGCGGGGCGATCAGGCCGCGCGCGATGCCGAACACCAGCAGTGCGATCAGGATGGCCGGGAACGAGAGCTGGATATCCGCGATGCGCATGATGAACGCATCGGTGCGCCCGCCGAGATAGCCGGCCATCAGGCCGAGCGAGACGCCGATCGCGATCGAGAATACGACCGACGCAAAGCCGACCAGCAGCGACACGCGCGACCCGTAGAGGATCGCGGAGAGCATGTCGCGGCCCTGGTCGTCGGTGCCGAGCAGGAAAGTGCGGCCGGTAACCGCGCTGGGTTCACCCGGCCGGGTGAAGCCCTCCATCAGGTTGAGTGAGGCGGCATCGAACGCGTTCTGCGGCGCGATCAGCGGCGCGAGTGCGGCGGCCAGCAGCAGGATCAAGACGATCAGCGCCGCCACGATCGCGACCGGCGAATGGCGAAAGCTCCAGGCGATGTCGGAGTCCCATGCGCGCCAGAGCCTGGCGCTGACCGGTTCCTGCTGTGGCGTCGGTGCGCGCATCAGCGGGCCGGGGCGGCGGTCGTGCCGCGCAGGCGCGGATCGAGCGCGAAGTAGAGCAGGTCGACGGTGAGGTTGACCACGACGAACACCAGCGCGACGAACATCAGGTAAGCCGCCATCACCGGGATATCGACGAACTGCACCGCCTGGATGAACATCGCTCCAAGACCGGGCCACTGGAAGACCGTCTCGGTGACGATCGCGAACGCGATCACCGCGCCGAACTGGAGACCCGCGATCGTCACGACCGGGATCATGGTGTTGCGCAGCGCGTGGCGGAACGAAATCGAGCGCTCCGGAATGCCGCGGGCACGGGCGAACTTGACGTAGTCGGTGCGCAGCGCCTCGAGCATCTCGGCGCGCACCAGGCGCATGATCAGCGTGAGCTGGAAGAAGCCGAGCGTCAGCACCGGCATGATCAGCGATTTCCGCCCGGTCTCGGTCAACAGCCCCGTGGTCCACCAGCCCAGGCGCGTGACCTCGCCGCGCCCGAACGAGGGCAGCCAGCGCAACTCGACCGCGAAGAGATAGATGAGCCCGATGCCGATCAGGAAGGTCGGCAGGCTGACCCCGATCAGCGACAGCGACATCGCCGCATTGGCGAGCAGTCCGCGCCGGTTGATCGCCGCGTAGACGCCAAGCGCGATCCCGAATACGAGCGCGAACAGCGAGGAGAGCAGCGCAAGCTCGACCGTCGCCGGAACGCGCTCCATCAGCAGGTCCTTCACCGGGCGCCCCTGGCGGTACGACATGCCGAACTCGCCGCGCACCGCGGCGCCGACGAAATTCGCGAACTGGATCGGGAAGGGATCGTTCAGCCCGAGCCGCTCGGCGAGCTCCGCGCGTTCCGCCACCGAGGCTTCCTGCCCGACCATGTTGGCGACCGGATCGCCGACGAAGCGGAACATCGAGAACGCCAGCAGCGCGACCGCCAGCATCACCATCACGGCCTGGGCGAGGCTACGCAGGATGTAGGCGATCATGAACGGCTGCTGCTGTTGGCCGGGCACGACGAGCCCCCGGCGGAGCGCCGGGGGCATACGTCAGAAAGCGGCGAACACACGCCGCGCGTTACGACTTCTTGAACGCCACATGCTTGAAGAAGACGATGTTGTCCGGGCGCACCGGCACATCGATATCCCCCTTCATGGCATGCGCCAGCATCTGGTGGTGGATCGCCGCATAGACGTGTTCGGCGATCAGCTTGTCCCAGATCGTCGCAATCGTGGCGTTGCGTTTTGCCGTATCGGTCTCGCTCGAAATGCTCTCGATCAGCTTGTCGATGTCCGGGTTGGAATAGCGGGTGGAATTCCAGCCGCCATAGGTGCCGGTGCGGGTGTGGTAGAGATAGCTGAAGATGTAATCGCTGTCGTAGGTCGGCACGCCCCAGCCGAGCAGATAGAAGTCCGACTTCAGGTTCTGCAGCGTCGGGAAATGCAGCGACTTCGACTGCGACACCAGATTGATCTTGATGCCGATCTGCCCGAGCATGCCGACCGCCGCCTGACAGATCGCCTCGTCATTGAGATAGCGGTCGTTCGGGCAATGCAGCGTGACCGAGAAGCCGTTCGGATAGCCGGCGGCCGAGAGCAGGCCCTTCGCCTTGGCGATGTCCGGCGGCGCGATCGTGTCGAACTCCTTCTTGTAGCCGTTGACGAAAGGCGGCGCGATGGTGCCGGCGGGAACCGCCTGTCCGCGCATCACGACGCGCTGGATCGCCGCGCGGTTGATCGCGTTGTTGACCGCCTGGCGCACGCGCACGTCCGCGAAGGGGTTCTTGCCCTTGACGTCGGATGAGGCGAGCTCCTTCGAGCCGACGTCGAAGCCGAAGAAGATCGTGCGGTTTTCCGGGCCCTCGGTGACGCGCAGGTTCGGCGAATTCTTCAGCCGTTCGATGTCCTGCACCGGCACGTCCTGCACCACGTCGACCTCGCCGGAGAGCAGCGCGGCGACGCGGGTCGCATCCTGCTTGATCGTGGTGAGCACCAGCTCGGTGATCTCGAGCGGCACTTCCTTGCGGCCCCAGTAGGCTTCGTTGCGCTTGAGCACGGTGCGCACGTCCGGCTCGCGCGAGGCGAGCGAGAACGGACCGGTGCCGTTCGCGTTGCGCACCGCGAAGTTCTCTTCCTTGTTCTTGAAATCCTGCGGCTTGGTGGCGTTGTGCGCCTCCGCCCACTTCTTGCTCAGGATGAACACGGAGGTGAGGTTGTCCGGGACCAGCGGGTTCGGTCCGTTGGTCTTGATCTGGACGGTGAGGTCGTCGACCTTCACGATCTCCTTGGTGTTCGCCAGGTAGCCCTTGTAGTCCGAGGTCGGCATCAGCGCGCGCTGGTAGGAAAACACGACGTCGTCGGCACCGAAGTCCTCGCCGCCGTGGAATTTGACGCCCGGGCGCAGCTTGAATTCCCACGTGGTCGGATCCGCGAGTCGCCAAGACAGCGCGAGCGCCGGGATCAGCTTGTTGGCGTTGTCGCGCGCGGTCAGCGTTTCATAGATCTGATTGTTGAGCGCGATGGTCGGGCCCTCGTTCTGCCCGTGCGGATCGAGCGTAAGCGCGTCGGCGCCGCGCGCCCATTTGACCGTCCGCGCGTCGGCCGCGGTGACCGCCAGCGCCAATATGGCGCCGACCGTCAAGATGCTGAACTTTCGCATTGACCCCTCCGGATAGCGTGGCGCGAGCGCCAGTTGGGCAAAGTCTATGGCTGCCCCAATAGGTTGTCACTGGGGCGCGCCGGAGAAATGTTGCGGCGCGTCAGCGCATCCCGCCACTCAGCGCAGCCGCGGATTGAGCGCATCGCGCAGCCAGTCGCCGAGCAGGTTCACCGCCAGCACCAGCGCGGCGAGCGTGATGCCGGGAAAAATCGCGATCCACCATTCCCCGGCGAAAAGGTACTTCTGTCCGATCTGGATCAGCGTCCCGAGCGAGGGCTGCGTCGAGGGCAGGCCGAGGCCGAGGAACGACAGCGTCGCCTCGGTGATGACGGCGAGCGCCAGATTGATGGTGGCGATCACCAGCACCGGCCCGATCACGTTCGGCAGCACATGGCGGAACAGGATCAGCGCCGGATGGAGGCCGATCAGGCGTGCGGCGAGCACATAGTCCTTGTTCCTCTCGACCATGGTCAGGCCGCGCACGGTGCGGGCATACTGCACCCAGAACGACAGTCCGATCGACAGCACCATGACCCAGAACACCACCTGGTCGTTGCGCTGGCTGCCGAACATCGCGCGCGACGTCCCGTCGATCAGCATCGCGATCAGGATCGCCGGAAACGTCGCCTGGATATCGGCCGCGCGCATGATGATCGCGTCGACCGAACCGCGCGCATAGCCGGCGACCAGGCCCAGCATGATGCCGAGGATCGCGGCGAACAGCGTCGCCATCGCGCCGATGGCGATCGACTGGCGCGATCCGTAGAGGATGGTCGAGAACACGTCGCGGCCCTGGTCGTCGCTGCCGAGCAGGAAGCGCCGGTCGCCCTCGCTCTGCCACACCGGGGGAATGTGCGAGTCGATGATCGAGAGCTGGCGCAGGTCGTAAGGATCCTGCGGCGCGATGACCGGCGCCAGCAGGGCGGCGATCACGATGATCAGCGTCACGGCGGCGGCCGCGATCGTGACGTTCGAGCGGCGGAACGAATACGCGATGTCGCTGTCGAGCAGCGCGCGCAGCCGCGACGGCTTGGCGGGCGGCACGGGCACGCTGCCGGGCGTCATCTCACGCCACCTTCGTGTCGATGCGGATGCGCGGATCGACCACCGCGTAGAGCAGGTCGACGATCAGGTTGATGGTGACGAAGATGAAAGCGACCAGCAGCAGGTAGGCCGACATGATCGGGATATCGACGTTCTGCACCGCTTTCAGGAACAGGAGCCCCATGCCGGGCCACTGGAACACGCTCTCGGTGATCAGCGCGAACGCGATGATCGAGCCGAGCTGCAGCCCGGTGATGGTCATCACCGGCACCAGCGTGTTCTTCAGCGCATGGCCGAAGTTGATGGCGCGGTTCGACAACCCGCGCGCGCGGGCGAACTTGATGTAGTCGGCGCGCAGCACCTCCATCATCTCGCCGCGCACCAGGCGCATGATCAGCGTCATCTGGAACAGGCCGAGCGTGATCGCCGGCAGCACCAGCGCTTTCAGGCCGGACGCCGTGAGCAATCCGGTGGTCCAGAATCCGAGCCGCACCACCTCGCCGCGCCCGAACGACGGCAGCACGCCGAGCGTCACCGGAAACAGGAATATCAGCAGGATGCCGATCAGGAACGTCGGCAGCGAGATGCCGATCAGCGATACCGAGAGGAAGAGGTTCGAGAGAACCGAGTACCTGTGAATCGCCGTGTAGACGCCCATCGGAATGCCGACCAGCAGCGCGAACAGCGCGGAGGCGAGCGCAAGCTCCATCGTGGCGGGAAAGCGGTCCGCGATCAGGTCGATGACCGGCGACTTGAACTGATAGGAATTCCCGAACTTCAACCGCGCCGCATCGGCGACGAAGCGGCCGAACTGAAGCAGCACCGCATCGTTCAGGCCGAGCTGCTCGCGCAGCTGCGCCCGTTCCGCCGCCGTGGTCTCGATGCCGACCATCTGGTTGACCGGGTCGCCGACAAAGCGAAACAGCGCAAACGCGATCAGCGACACCGTCAGCATGACGGCGACGGCTTGCAGCAGGCGGCGGATGATGAAGGCAAGCATTCAGACTGATGCGCGCTGATGTTGGCCGGACCGTACACGCAGCCGCCGCGGTTCGGCAAACGAAAAGGGCCGGGCACCGGGCCCGGCCCTGTTACGATGTGCGCATGGCTGACCGGAAAACCGGTGCCCGCCCCGCATCACCTGCGGGGCAGGCTTTGCGGGGCCATGCGCCGGCGCGAACGTCGCGTCAGTTCTTGTTGAACCAGTAGAGCAGGATCTGGTTGTCGGCGCGCTGCGCGAGCTTCACCTTCTTCGAGACGCCCCAGGCGAGCGCCTGCTGGTGCAACGGCACGTAGGCCCAGTCCTCTTCCTGGCCGATCTTGTAGGCCTCCTTGATCAACTGGTCGCGCTTGCCCTTGTCGGCCTCGATCAGAACCTTCTGCGTCAGCTCCTCGATCTTCGGGTTGCAGTAGCCGCCGAGATTGTTGTTGCCGCCGGTCCCCTTCTCGTCGCGGCAGCGGTACATGTTGGCGAGCACGTTCCAGGAGTCGAACGAGCCCGGAGTCCAGCCGAGCAGGTAGAACGAGGTCTCGTAGCCGCCCGCCTGCAGCACCTTGGCGAAGTACTTGCTCTTCGGCTGGGCATTGAGATTGATCTTCATGCCGATGCGCGAGAGCATCGCGGTGACCGCCTGGCAGATCGCCTCATCGTTGACGTAGCGGTCGTTCGGGCAGTCCATCTCGACCTCGAAGCCGTTCGGATAGCCGGCTTCCTCGAGCAGCTTCTTGGCCTTGGCCGGATCGGGCGCCGGGCGCTTGAAGTCCTTGGCGAGGTCGAACAGCAGCGGCGAGATCATCAGTGCGGACGGGACGGCCGCGTTGCGCATCACGCGCTGCGCGATCGCATTCTCGTCGATCGCCAGGTAGAACGCCTGCCGCACACGGACATCCTTGAACGGGTTCTTGCCCTTGACGCTGGAGTTCTTCAGCTCCGGTCGCATCTGGTCGAAGCCGAGGAAGATCGTGCGCAACTCCGGACCCTGCATCACTTCGGCGACGCCGCTGGCGTTGATGCGTTGCACGTCCTGCAGCGGGACGGGATCGATCCAGTCCACGTCGCCCGAGAGCAGCGCGGCGACGCGCGTCGAATCGTTGCTGATGGTGGTGAAGATCGCCTCGTCGATGTTGTGCTCGACCTTGCCCCACCAGGCGGGGTTCTTCTTGAACACGGTTTTCACGCCGGCCTGGTGTTCGGTCATGATGAACGGGCCGGTGCCGTTGGTATGCAGCGCCGCGTAGCTCATCTGCTGGCCCGACACCGGCTGCACCGCCGTGGTGTTGTTCGCCTCGGCCCATTTCTTCGACAGGATGTACCAGGTGTCCCACTCGTAGTGCAGGATCGGATTGGCCGACGGCAGGATGAAATCCACCGTGTGGTCGTCGACTTTCACCGCCTTGGTGCCGACCGGCTGGATGCGTGTCTTGATGTCGGAGTTGGCGCCGAAGGTGCGCTCGGCCGAGAACACGACATCGTCGGCGGTGAAGTCCTCGCCATTGTGGAACTTGACGCCCTTGCGCAGATAGAAGCGCCAGCGGGTCGGCTCGACCTGCTCCCAGCGCTCGGCCAGTCCCGGGATGATCTTGAGATCCTTGTCGCGCTTCGTCAGGCCCTCGTAGACGTTACCGAGCATGCCGTGCGTGAAGCTCTCGTTCAGCGAATAGGGATCGAGCGATTTCAGTTCGCCCTGAAAGGCGAAGCGGAGCGTCGCGGCGGTAGACGGCAGCACCGAGGCCGCAGCCAGTCCAAGGGCCAGCGCAATGGTCCGTAGCTTCATAGTTCCCTCGTTTGTCGAAAAATGGCGGGCCTTCCCGCGGTCGCGCCAAGGACGGCGGTTGAGCCAAGCTTACCCGCGCCCACCGGTGCGGGTCCAGAGCGCCACAATTGTGTGTTTTTCACCCTGTTGACCCGCAGGGGCAGATAAGCTTGTTAACGCCCCACCTGCGGCCGGGCCATTGTTTGACGTTGCGGCGTACACGGAGTTTTCCATGTCTATCCCCGATCGTATCGCCGGCATGCAGGCCGAAGTCGCCGCATGGCGCCGCGATATCCACGCGCATCCGGAAATCCTGTTCGACGTGCACCGCACCGCCGGCAGCGTGGCCGAGAAGCTCAAGGCGTTCGGCTGCGACGAGGTCGTGACCGGGATCGGCAAGACCGGCGTGGTCGGCGTCATCCGCGGCAAGGGCACCAACGGCAGCAAGGTGATCGGGCTGCGCGCCGACATGGACGCGCTGCCGATGGAGGAAGAGACCAACCTTCCATACCGTTCGACCAATCCCGGCAAGATGCACGCCTGCGGCCATGATGGTCACACCGCAATGCTGCTCGGCGCCGCGCGATACCTGGCGGAGACGCGCGACTTCTCCGGCACGGCCGTGGTGATCTTCCAGCCCGCCGAAGAGGGCGGGGGCGGCGGCCGCGAGATGGTCAAGGACGGCATGATGGAGCGCTTCGGCATCCAGGAGGTGTACGGCATGCACAACATGCCGGGCCTTCCGGTCGGCGATTTCGCGATCCGGTCGGGTCCGCTGCTTGCGGCGGCCGACCGCATCATCATCGAGATCGAAGGGCTCGGCTCGCACGCCGCCAAGCCGCATCAAGGGATCGACCCGGTCCTGATCGGCGCGCAGATCGTCAACCAGGTGCAGTCGATCGTCTCGCGCAGTGTCGATCCGATCAAATCCGGACTGATCTCGATCTGCCAGTTCCACGCGGGCTCCGCCGACAACGTGATCCCGCAGACCGCGACCTTGCGCGGCACCGCGCGCAGCCTGCTTCCCGAGGTGCGCGACACGCTGGAGAACCGGCTGCGCCAGATCGTCGAGAACACCGGCAAGGCCTACGGCGCAAAGGCGACGCTGACCTACAACCGTCATTATCCGGTGACCAGGAACCACGAGCAGCAGACCGAATTCGCGGTCGCGGTCGCGGGCGCGGTGGTCGGCAACGGGCGGGTCGATGCCAACACGCCGCCGCTGATGGGCGGCGAGGATTTTTCCTTCATGCTGGAGGCGCGCCCGGGTGCCTTCATCTTCATCGGCAACGGCGACACCGCCGGACTGCACCATCCGGCCTACGACTTCGACGACAAGGCGATTCCGGTCGGGATGTCGTATTGGGCGCGGCTGGTCGAGACCGCGATGCCGAAGTAGCGCCGCCGAGGCCTACTGCAGCGCCAGCCGCTGACCGTCGAACACGGCGGGCTGGCAGGCCTGACCGGCAGCCGCGAAGGCCGCGCACAGGCGCGCCGCGACGCTCGCATTGGCGAGGGGACCGGCGATCAGCCGGAGCTCCGGCGATCCACCTTTCTGTCCCTCGCGCAACGCGATGACCGGACGCAGCCCCTCGAGCAATCCCGGCTGGTTCGCCTTCACGGTTGCCCAGAGCGCGCGCAGACCCTCGATCGTGGAGTTCACCCCGAGGTCGACGCCGAACTCGGTCTTGGTCGCGACCGAATCCGCACCCGCGGGACTGCCGGTCGCGAGATGACCCGCCGCGATCCGGCTTTGCGACGGCGCAGCCGCAGAGGGTGCGGTGGCGGATGGCGCGGGCGCCGGCTGGGCTGCGCTTTGTGCCGCGCCGAGCGGAGGAAGGGCCGCCGCTGCCGGCGCCTTCGCGGCCGGCTGGCCGATCGAGCCGGTCACGTCCTCGACGCTTCGCTCGAGCGTGGTGACGCGCGCGAGCAGGCGGTCGCGGTCCGCGGCCAGCACCCTGATCGCCTCGCTCAGCCGCCGCTGCTCGACTTCCTGATCGAGGGCGCGGTTGGCGAGTTGCAGATCCTTCCCGCTGCGCGCCGCCGCGGGCGGTTGCGGCGAGATCAGCGTCGCGATGCGGCGCACGCCGCTCTCGGTGCGCGCCGCGATGACCGCAACCAGTACGGCGAGCGTCGCAAGTCCGGTCCACGCGCCGAAACGGATGAGTTGTGTGCGGCGTTGCGCCGTCATTTCCGGCAGTTCCGCGAATCAGAAGGTTGAAAAACCGTAGCAGAATCCGCTGATTCCCGCTGTGTTTCGCGCGCGCGATCCCCGCTTTCCACCTTCCCCCGCGCCCGTTCGGTGCTATACGGCGCCCATGAGCAAACGCACCTGTTTGGCGATCGTGCTTGCGGCGGGCGAAGGCATGCGCATGCGTTCCGCGACGCCGAAGGTGCTGCACCGGGTCGCCGGACGGTCCCTGCTCGCACATGTGCTCACGGCGGTGCGCGCCGCCGGCGCGGAAGCCTGCGCGGTCGTGGTCGGACCGGATGCAGAGGCGGTCTCCGACGAGGCCAAGCGCGTGCTGCCGAAGGCCACCGTATTCGTGCAGACCGAGCGGCGCGGCACCGCGCATGCGGTGCTCGCCGCGCGCGCCGCGATCGAAAAAGGGGCCGACGACGTCCTGGTGATCTTCGGCGATACGCCGCTGGTCGGGGCCGACACGCTGAAGCGGCTGCGCGGCGCAATCGACCGCCATGCGAGCGTTGCGGTGCTCGGCTTCCGCGCTGTCAATCCGGCCGGCTATGGCCGCTTGATCACCAACGGCCACCGGCTGGTGGCGATCCGCGAGGACCGTGATGCAACCGAGGCCGAACGCCAGATCGATCTCTGCAACGGCGGGCTGATGGCGTTCCGCGGCGAGGTGGCGCTCGATATCCTCGGGCGCATCGACGACAAGAACGCCAAGGGCGAATTCTATCTGACCGATGCCGTGGCTATCGCCGACGGTATGGCGCTCGAAGCAGTTGCGCTGGAAACCACGGAGGATGAAGTGCACGGCATCAATACCAAGTCGCAGCTCGCGGACGCCGAAGACATGCTGCAGTGGCGCCTGCGCGACGCGGCGATGGACGCCGGCGTGACGCTGATCGCGCCCGAGACCGTGTTTCTGAGCGCAGACACGACGTTCGGCCGCGACGTCACGGTCGAACCCAACGTCGTGTTCGGCCCAGGCGTAACGGTCGAGGACAACGCCGTGATCCGCGCGTTCTCGCATCTGGAAGGCGCGCATGTCGGCAAGGGCGCCTCGGTCGGGCCGTTCGCGCGGCTGCGCCCGGGCACCAGGCTCGGCGCGAAATCACGTGTCGGCAATTTCGTCGAGGTGAAGGCGGCGGAGCTCGGCGAAGGCGCCAAGGCCAATCACCTCGCCTATATCGGCGACGGCTCGGTGGGCGCGGGCGCCAATATTGGCGCCGGCACGATCTTCTGCAACTACGACGGCACGAACAAGCACCGCACCGAAATCGGGAAGGGCGCCTTCATCGGCTCGAACTCGGCGCTGGTGGCGCCGGTGAAAGTCGGCGACATGGCCTATGTCGGCTCCGGCTCGGTCATCACCGAGAACGTGCCGAAGGGTGCGCTCGCGCTCGGGCGCGGCCGGCAGGTCAACAAAACCGACTGGGCGGCGGGCAGGACCGCCGCGAAGGATGCCCCGAAGCCCGAGGCGAAGGCGACGCCAAAGGCAAAGCCTGCCAAGGCGAAGAAGACCGCGAAAACCAAACGTTAACGCTGCGGTTAACGGGTGCCTGATATAAGACGTAAATCTTTTTGATTTCCGGCCGGCTTTAGCAGCGAATAAACCCGTCTCGGGCAATCGTTCCGGACGATTAGGGGACATTCTTCGCCATGTGCGGGATCATCGGCATCCTCGGGCGCGAACCGGTCGCCGAGGAATTGTCGAGGCGCTCAAGCGTCTCGAGTACCGCGGCTACGATTCAGCCGGCGTCGCGACGCTGGAAGGCGGCCACCTCACGCGCCGCCGCGCCGAAGGCAAGCTGAAGAACCTCGAAAAGCGCCTGATCAGCGAGCCGCTCGCCGGCCACGCCGGGATCGGCCATACGCGCTGGGCGACCCATGGCAAGCCGAACGAAGTGAACGCGCATCCGCACGCCACCGACAAGGTTGCGGTCGTGCACAACGGCATCATCGAGAACTTCCGCGAGCTGCGCGACGAACTGGAGAAGAAGGGGCATGCCTTCTCCACCGAAACCGACAGCGAAGTGATCGCGCATCTGGTCACCGACGAGATGCAGCAGGGCCGCTCGCCCGCCGAGGCGGTCGAGGCCGCGCTGCCGCGCCTGCGCGGCGCGTTTGCGCTCGCGTTCCTGTTCGAAGGCGAGGAGGACCTGCTGGTCGGCGCGCGCAAAGGCTCGCCGCTCGCGGTCGGCTACGGCGACGGCGAGATGTATCTCGGTTCGGACGCGATCGCGCTGGCGCCGTTCACCGACACGATCAGCTATCTGGAAGACGGCGACTGGGCGGTGCTCAGCCGCAAGGGCGCCGAGGTGCGCAACGAAGCCGGCAAGACGCGTCAATCGCGCGGTGCAGAAATCCACCGCCTCGTCGTTTCTGGTCGACAAGGGCAACCATCGCCATTTCATGGCGAAGGAAATCCACGAGCAGCCCGAAGTCGTCGGCCACACGCTCGCGCACTATCTCGACATGGCGGCCGAGCGCGTGCGCATGCCGCGCGCTGCCGTTCGACTTCGCCAAGATCGACCGCATCACGATCTCGGCCTGCGGCACCGCCTATTATGCCGGGCTGATCGCGAAATACTGGTTCGAGCGCTTCGCGCGGCTGCCGGTCGAGATCGATGTCGCCTCGGAATTCCGCTACCGCGAGGCGCCGTTCTCGCCCGGCGGGCTTGCGATCTTCGTCTCGCAGTCGGGCGAGACCGCCGACACGCTCGCGACCTTGCGCTACGCGCAAGCGAGCAGAAGCAGCACGTGCTGTCGATCGTCAACGTGCCGACCTCGACGATCGCGCGCGAAAGCGACATCGTGCTGCCGACACTCGCCGGGTCCCGAGATCGGCGTCGCCTCCACCAAGGCGTTTACCTGCCAGCTTGCGGCGCTGGCGTGCCTCGCGGTCGCGGCCGGCCGCGCGCGCGAGCATTCTGTCCGAGGACGACGAGCGCAAGCTGGTGCGCGCGCTGATCGAGGTGCCGCGCCTGATGGCGGAAGCGCTCGCGCTCGAGCCGCAGATCGAGGCGCTCGCGCGCGAGCTGTCGCGCAAGCCGCGACGTGCTCTATCTCGGCCGCGGCACGTCCTACCCGCTCGCGCTCGAAGGCGCGCTGAAGCTGAAGGAGATCTCCTACATCCACGCCGAAGGCTATGCGGCGGGCGAGCTCAAGCACGGCCCGATCGCGCTGATCGACGAGAAGATGCCGGTGATCGTGATCGCGCCGCATGACCGGGTGTTCGAGAAGACCGTGTCGAACATGCAGGAGGTCGCGGCGCGCGGCGGCAAGATCATCCTCGTCACCGACCCGAAGGGCGCGCGAGGAGGCGACGGTCGGATCGCTGGTGACGCTGATCCTGCCCGAAATGCCTTCGACCGTGACGCCGCTGGTCTACGCGCATGCCGGTGCAGCTGATCGCCTATCACACCGCGGTGCAGATGGGCACGGACGTCGACCAGCCGCGCAATCTGGCCAAGTCGGTGACCGTCGAATAGCGCGCGACGGCCCGAATTGGCGCCTGCGGCCAAATACCCCCACATAGGACGATGGCGGCGCGCCGGCCGTTGCCGGTATAGTGCGCCGCCGGACATGGGAGCGGGCCGAAAGCCTCAATGAGCAGTCCTGACAGTTTCGACGTACCCCGGCGCCGAACCGGTGCAGCACGGCTTCATGGCCGCGTGCGCAACTACTTCCTCACCGGGCTGATCGTGGCCGGGCCGGTTGCGATCACGATCTGGCTGATCTGGTCGTTCGTCACCTGGGTCGACGACCTGGTGCGGCCGTTCATCCCGATCGGCCTATCGGCCGGAGACCTATCTGCCGGTGAAGGTGCCGGGCTTCGGCCTGATCATCGCGTTCCTGGCGCTGACCGTGCTCGGCTTCCTGACCGCAAACCTGGTCGGGCGCACCCTGGTGGAGATCGGCGAGACGATTCTCGAGCGCGTGCCGATCGTGCGTCCGCTCTACGCGGCCTGAAGCAGGTGTTCGAGACGCTGTTCTCGAAGTCCGGCTCGATCTTCCGCACCGTCGGACTGGTCGAGTTTCCGGCGCCCGGCATGTGGTCGCTGGTGTTCCTCTCGACGCCGCCCGGCGCGGACATCACCGCGAGCTGCCGAGCAGGAGGAATACGTCTCGGCCTTCATGCCCTGCACGCCGAACCCGACCACCGGGTTTTTCTTCTACGTGCTGCGGCGCGACGTCATCGAGCTCGAGATCCCGGTCGAGGATGCCGCGAAGCTGTTGATGACGCGCCGGCATGATCCAGCCCGGCGGCGGCGGCCGACCAGCAGCACAAGCTCGCGGCGCTCGCCGAGACGGCGCGGGCGGCGCGCGGCATCCGCGAGAACGAGGCGGCGGAGTAGATCATCCCGCCCGCAGCAGCCGGATCGCCTCGTCGCGCTCGAACAGATAGAGCAGGTGGCGCAGCGCTTCGCCGCGCTCCGAGGTGAGCGTCGGGATCGCGCGACAAGAACGAGCTGCGCATCCTTGCGCGCAGGCTCCAGCAGCGGCCCGTGCGTCTCGATCCGCGCGACCTTGAAGCCCGGCATGCCGCGATTGCCGCGTGCCGAGCACGTCGCCTTCGCCGCGCAGGCGCAGATCCTCCTCGGCGATGCGGAAGCCGTCCTCGGTCTCGCGCAGGATCTCGATGCGCGCCTTGGCGGTTTCGCCGAGCGGCGCCCGATAGAGCAGCAGGCAGGTCGAGCGCTCGCGCGCCGCGCCCGACGCGGCCGCGCAACTGATGGATCTGCGCAAGCCCGAAGCGCTCGGCATGCTCGATCACCATCACGGTCGCCTCCGGCACGTCGACGCCGACTTCGATCACCGTGGTGGCGACGAGGAGCTGCGTCTCGACCGGACGCGAAGCGCGCCATCGCGGCGTCCTTGTCGGCGCCTTTCATCTTGCCGTGCACGAGGTCGGTATGATCGCCGAAGTGCTGCTTCAGCTCGGCGAAGCGCTGCTCCGCGGCGGCGAGGTCGCTCAGCTCGGATTCGGCGACCAGCGGGCACACCCAGTAGACCCGCTCGCCGCGCTCGAGCGCGCGGCCGACGGCGTCGACCACCTCGTTGATGCGCGCGAGCGGCACCGCGCGGGTGTCGATCGGCTGGCGCCCGGCCGGCTTCTCGCGCAGTTGCGAGACGTCCATGTCGCCGAAAGTAGGTCAGCACCAGCGTGCGCGGGATCGGCGTCGCGGTCATCACCAGCACGTCGACGGCCTCGCCCTTGCGTGCCAGCGCGAGGCGCTGATGCACGCCGAAGCGGTGCTGCTCGTCGACGATCGCGAGCGCGAGATCGCGGAACGCGACCTCGTCCTGGAACAGCGCATGCGTGCCGACCAGAAGATCGAGCTCGCCGGCCGCGAGGCGGCCGAGTATCTCGGCGCGCTCCTTGCCGCGCTCGCGCCCGGTCAGGATCGCGACGCGCAAGCCCGCCGCCTCGGCGAGCGGCGCCATGGTCTTGTGGTGCTGGCGCGCGAGGATTTCGGTCGGCGCCATCAGCGCGGCCTGCCGCCCGGCTTCGATCGACGGTCGCGGCCGCGAGCAGCGCCACCACGGTCTTGCCCGAGCCGACGTCGCCCTGCAGCAGCCGCAGCATGCGCTCGGGCTTGGCGAGGTCGGCGTCGATCTCGTCGATCGCGCGCGCCTGCGAGGACGTCAGCGAATAGGGCAGCGCGCGCGATCGATCTTTGCGCGCGAGCTGTCCGTCGCCGCTGCTCGGTCGACCGGCGAGACGCTTCTGGTTCGCGCGCACCAGCGCGAGCGCAAGCTGGCCGGCGAGCAGTTCGTCATAAGCGAGCCGCGACCATGCCGGCGTTTCGGGCGCGATCGCGCTCAGGTCGTCCGGATGATGCAGTGCCGACAGTGCGCTCGTCGAAGCCCGGCCAGTTCTGCTTGCTGCAGCCACGCCTGCGTCCTGCCATTCCGGCAGCACCGGCATCTTCGCCGAGCGCTGCCTCGGCGGCCTTGCGCACCACGTTGAGGCTCAAGCCCTCGGTCAGCGGATAGACCGGCTCGATCAGCGGCAGCGTGTGCAGGTCCGCCTCGGACACCACCCGGTCCGGGTGCACCATCTGCAGCATGCCGTCATAGGACGCGGCCGTGCCCGACACGTAGCGCAGCTCGCCGACCGGCAGCAGCTTCTCCAGATAGTCCTTGTCGCGCCTTGAAGTAGGTCAGCGTGATGTCGCCGGTCTCGTCGCTGGCGTAGATCTGGTATGGCGCGCGCGGGCGGTTCGGCGGCGGCGCGCGATGCTTGTCGACGGTCACCGCCACGGTCACGACGGTGTCGGGCACGACATCGCGCAGCTTCGGCCGCGCGCGGCGGTCGATCGTGCCGGACGGCAGGTGAAACAGCAGATCGGCGACGCGCGCGGCGTCTCGCGGTCGAGCAGGCGCGCGAACAGCTTCTCAAGCTTCGGCCCGATGCCGGGCAGGCTCGTCAGCGACGCGAACAGCGGGTCGAGCAGGGCAGGGCGCATTCTAAGTCGCCGGCGAGGGCGCCCGCGCGAACACCGCGCTGCCGCGCGTGATGCGCTCGCCGTTCACCACCAGGAACGCGTTGGCGAAGGCGAGCCGCCCGCCGACCTTCTGCACCTCGACATGCGCCTCGACCCAGTCGCCGACCTTGGCGCCGCCGATGAAGTCGGCCGTGAGGCTCGCGGTGATCAGCGCTGCCGGCGGCGTCTCGCTCATCGCGGCGCGGTAGCCCAGCGCAATGTCGAGCAGCGTCATCAGCAGGCCGCCATGCGCGCCGCCGCGCGCATTGGCATGCTTGGGCTGTACGCGCAGGCCGATGACGAAACCCTCGCCGTCGCGGCGATAGAACAGCGGACCGATGGTGTCGAGAAAAGGGCTGGTGCGGAACAGCGGTTCGAAACCGGCCGGCGGAGTTGGGTCGTCCATGGTGCGATCCTGTCATTCGGGCGGCGCGAAAGCGCCGAGCCCGGAATCCATAGCCGCCATTCTAGCGAATGTTACTCCGACGGAGCGACAGCGCTTGTCCCGCGACTATCGATTCGGGCTCGCGCCTGCGGCGCGCCCCGGAATGACAAGCGGTCAGACGAACGCCGAATACGCGATCAGGCCGAAGAGCACGGCAAGGACGGCGTATTTGATGCCGTAATACGCATTCTTGTTCCACGCCTTGAACCGCTTGCCGGCCAGCCTGAGGTGATACACCGAGCCGAAGATCTTGTTGACCACGCCGATGCGCTCGCCCGGCTCGTTCTCGGTCTGGGTCTCCTTGATGATGCGCCGGCTGACCCAGCGGTTGACCGCGCGCATCGCGCCGGTATGCAGCGGCCGCTCGATGTCGCAGAACAGGATGATGCGGTTCTGGTCGGTCGTGTTCTCGGCGGTGTGCAGGAACGTTTCGTCGAACAGCAGGTCTTCGCCATCGCGCCACGTATAGGCATTGCCGTCGACGAAGATGCGGCATTCGCCCGGATGGGTCGGCGTCACGAGGCCGAGGTGATAGCGCAGCGAGCCGGCGTAAGGATCGCGATGGCGCACCAGCCGGCCGCCCGGCGCAAGTGTCGCGAACATGGCGCCCTTGATGCAGGGGATCGACTTCAACAGCGCGACGGTTTGCGGGCACATCCGCTCGGCGGACGGCAGCGCGTCGCCGTACCATTTGAGATAAAAGCGCTTCCAGCCGCTGCGGAAGAACGAGTTGAAGCCCCAGTCGTTGTAGCCGTCCGAGGCCTTGATGCGGCCCTCGTCGAACAGCGCCGTGGCTTCGTCGCGGATCGTGGTCCAGTTGTCGCGCAGCTTGGCGAGATCGGGGATCGTCGCGACCGGCAGGATCGGTTTGTTCGGGACCGCCGAGAACAGGTACATCAGCGCGTTGTACGGCGCCATGATGGTTGAATGATCGGTCAGCTGGCGGCCGAAGCCGAGCCGCTCGCGGCCGCGGAAATGCACGACCAGTACCGACACAAAAAACGTGTAGAGCACCAAAAACTGCGGGGCGAACAACCGCGCGACCATCCCAATCCCCCTGACGCAACGCCCAGTGACCTACCACGGGCAGGAATCCGAGAAAAGCTTCGGTTCTTTGCTGACACGGGGCGGTTCCGCGCCTATATGAGCCCCGCCCGGCACGTCCGGGCTTTTCGTGTTGCGAATCAATGAGCGGAACGACGATTTCAAGCAAAGGCCTGGACGAGCGGCGGCGCCGCCTGCTGTTCCGCGCCTGGCATCGCGGCATGCGCGAGGTGGACCTGATCACCGGCCGCTTCGCTGATGCGCATATCGGCTCGCTCAGCGAGGCCGAGGTGGACGAATTCGAGCGGTTGATGGACGTGCCGGAGCCGGACCTGCTGGCGTGGGTCATGGGCACGGCCGATACGCCGGCGGAATACGATACGGCCCTGTTCCGCCGGATGCGCGACTTCCCGGGGGCCGCCTGATGGCGAAGCCGCCCCGGTCTCCCGCCGAGCTGCTGACGCCCGGCCGCCCGCTGACGCTCTCGGGCGTGGCGGACGGCGCCGAGGGGCTGATCGTTTCCGACCTGGCGCGCGCGGTCGCTGCGCGGCCGAACGCGCCCGCGACAAGCCTGCTGGTCATCTGCCGCGACGGACAGCGCCTCGCGCAGCTTGCCCGCGCGCTCGCGTTCTTCGCGCCCGATATCGAGATCAACGAGTTCCCGGCCTGGGACTGCCTGCCGTACGACCGCGTCTCGCCGCATGCCGGCGTGGTGGCGCAGCGCATGATCACGCTGTCGCGGCTCGCGCACCTGAAGGGCCGCGAGCGGCCGGGCATCGTGCTCACCACCGTCAACGCCGCGCTGCAGCGCGTGCCGGCGAAAGACGTGATTGCTACGCAATCACTTTCGGCCGCGCCCGGCAATCTGCTGGCGATGGACGGCGTGACCCGATGGCTCGAGCTCAACGGCTATAACCGCGTCTCCACCGTGCGCGAGCCGGGCGACTATGCGGTGCGCGGCGGCATCGTCGACCTCTATCCGCCCGGCACCGGCGATCCGGTGCGGCTCGACTTCTTCGGCGACACGCTGGAATCGATCCGCTCGTTCGATGCCGAGACGCAGCGCTCGATGGATACCTTGCGCGCGCTCAATCTCGTGCCGGTCGCCGAATTCCAGCTCACCACCGAGACGATCCGCCGCTTCCGCAGGGCTACGTCGAGACCTTCGGTACCTCGGCGAGCGATCCGCTCTACGAGGCGATCTCCGAAGGCCGCCGCCATCCCGGCATGGAGCATTGGCTGCCGCTGTTCCACGCCAAGCTCGACACGCTGTTCGATTATCTGCCCGGCACGCCGGTCGCGATGGAGCCGCTCGCCGAGGACGCCGCGCATGAGCGCTTCGCCCAGATCGCCGACTATTACGAGGCGCGCCGGCAGGCGCTGGAGGCCGACCGCGCCGGCACGATCTACAAGCCGCTCGAACCCGGCCGGCTCTATCTCACCGAGGAGCAATGGAAGGCGCGGCTCGACGGCGGCGCGCTGGCGCGGCTGTCGTCGTTCGCCGATCCGGATGCCGCGGCGGTCGATGCCGGCACGCAGCAGGGCCGCAATTTCGCGCCCGAACGCAACGAGGCCGAAGCGAACGTCTTCGACGCGGTGACGAAACACGTCCACGCGCTGCAGAGCAGCGGCAAGCGCGTCGTCATCGCGATGTGGACCGACGGCTCGCGCGAGCGCATGAGCCATGTGCTGGCCGATCACGGGCTCGCCAATCTGGCGAATGTCACGGACTATCCCGACGCGCTGAAGCGCCCGAGACCGGAGATCGCGCTCGCGGTGCTCGGTCTCGAAGCCGGCTTCGAGACCGCGGATCTCGCGGTCGTCGCCGAGCAGGACATTCTCGGCGACCGGCTGGTGCGCCGCCGCCGCGCCTCCAAGCGGCCGGAAGATTTCATCGCCGAGGTCACCAGCCTCGATGCCGGCGACCTCGTGGTGCATGTCGATCACGGCATCGGCCGCTTCGTCGGCCTGCAGACCATCGAGGCGGCGGGCGCGCCGCACGATTGCCTCGAACTGCATTACGCCGAGAACGCCAAGCTCTATCTGCCGGTCGAGAACATCGAGCTGCTGTCGCGCTACGGCTCGGAAGAGGCCGGCGTCCAGCTCGACCGGCTCGGCGGCGCCGGCTGGCAGACGCGCAAGGCGCGGCTGAAGAACCGCATCCGCGAGATGGCGGGCGAGCTGATCAAGATCGCCGCCGCGCGGCAGTTGCGCGAGGCGCCGCGGCTCACCGTGGCGCACGGCATGTACGAGGAGTTCTGCGCCGGCTTCCCCTATGACGAGACCGAGGATCAGGAGACCGTGATCAACACGGTGCTCGACGATCTCGGCTCCGGCAAGCCGATGGACCGCCTGGTGTGCGGCGACGTCGGCTTCGGCAAGACCGAGGTGGCGCTGCGCGCCGCCTTCATCGCGGCGATGAGCGGCAAGCAGGTCGCCGTCATCGTGCCGACCACGCTGCTGGCGCGCCAGCACTACAAGACCTTCACCGAGCGCTTTCGCGGCTTTCCCGTGAAGGTCGCGCAGGCCTCGCGGCTGGTCCCGAACGCCGAACTGAAGCTGGTGAAGCAGGGCATCGCCGACGGCAGGTCGACATCGTGGTCGGCACCCACGCGCTGCTCGGCAAGACGATCAAGTTCAAGGATCTCGGCCTGCTGGTGGTGGACGAGGAGCAGCACTTCGGCGTCGCCCACAAGGAGAAGATCAAGACGCTGCGCGCCGAGGTGCATGTGCTGACGCTCACCGCGACGCCGATCCCGCGCACCTTGCAGCTTGCGCTGACCGGCGTGCGCGATCTCTCGATCATCGCCTCGCCGCCGGTCGACCGGCTCGCGGTGCGCACCTTCGTCGCGCCGTTCGATCCGATGGTCGTGCGCGAGGCGCTGCTGCGCGAACGCTATCGCGGCGGGCAGGCGTTCTACGTCTCGCCGCGCATCGAGGATCTCGCCGAGGTGAAGGCCTATCTCGACCAGAACGTGCCGGAGGCGCGCGTCGTCGTCGCGCACGGGCAGATGCCGCCGACCATGCTCGAAGACATCATGTCGGCGTTCTACGACGGCAAATACGACGTGCTGCTCTCGACCACGATCATCGAGTCCGGCCTCGACATCCCGACCGCCAACACGCTGATCGTGCATCGCGCCGACATGTTCGGCCTGTCGCAGCTCTATCAGCTGCGCGGCCGGGTCGGGCGCTCGAAGACGCGCGCCTATGCGCTGTTCACGCTGCCGGCGAACAAGCGGATCACCGGCGCAGGCCGAGCGGCGGCTGAAGGTGCTGCAGTCGCTCGACACGCTCGGCGCGGGCTTCCAGCTCGCCTCGCACGACCTCGACATCCGCGGCGCCGGCAATCTGCTCGGCGAGGAGCAGTCCGGCCACATCAAGGAGGTCGGCTTCGAACTCTACCAGCAGATGCTGGAGGAGGCCGTGATGAGCATGAAGGCCGGCGGCACCGAGCCGGTCGCGGACCGCTGGTCGCCGCAGATCACCATCGGCATGCCGGTGCTGATCCCGGAGGACTACGTCGCCGACCTGTCGGTGCGGCTCGGGCTCTACCGGCGGCTCGCCGACATCGACGAGGAGCGCGAGATCGACGCGTTCGGCGCCGAGCTGGTCGACCGCTTCGGCCCGCTGCCGGAGGAAGTGCAGCATCTGCTCAAGATCGTCGGCATCAAGGCGCTGTGCCGCCGCGCCAATGTCGAGAAGGTCGACACCGGGCCGAAGGGCGCGGTGCTGTCGTTCCGCGACAGCGAGTTCGCCAATCCGGAGGGGCTGGTCGCCTACATCCGCGAGGAGGGCGCGCAAGGTGCGCCCCGACATGAAGGTCGTGTTCTTCGACGACTGGGAGAAGCCGGAGCAGCGGCTCAAGGGCGCGACCTTGATCCTGCGCACGCTGGTGGCGATCGCGGAGCAGAAGAAGGCGGCGTAGCGCCGATCTTCCTGGTCGAGGAGCCGCCGCGCAGTGGCGCGCCTTCATGCATCGCGCCTGTCCTCATGGCATCGTTCGCGCGATCGGGGAGTGAGATGGGACGGCTTCCGATCATCGTTGCAGCGGCACTGCTGCTGACAGCGCCCGCGCTCGCCCACACCGGCGAGGGCAGCGGCGGCTTCCTCGCCGGCCTCGCGCATCCGGTGTTCGGGCCGGACCATGTCGTCGCGATGGTGGCGGTCGGGCTGTGGGGCGCGTTCCTCGGGCGCGCCCGCGATCTGGCTGCTGCCGATCGTGTTTCCGCTGGTGATGGCGCTCGGCGGCGTGCTCGGCATTCTCGGCGTGCCGCTGCCCGCGGTCGAGACCGGCATCGCGTCGTCGGCGATCGTGCTCGGCCTGATGGTCGCGCTCGCGGCGCGTCCGCCGCTGTGGATCGCCGCCGTGCTGGTCGGCGCCTTCGCGATCTTCCACGGCTATGCGCACGGCAAGGAATTGCCGGACGGCGCGAACGCGGTCGCGTTCTCGGCCGGCTTCGTGATCGCGACCGGCCTGCTGCATCTCACCGGCATCGCGTTCGGCCTGCTGACGCGCTGGCCGGCGGGCCGGCTCGCGGTGCGCGGGGCAGGGGGCGTCATCGCGCTGGTCGGCGTCGCCTATCTCGGCGGACTGGCATGACCGCCGTTCTCGGCGGGGTGACGCAGTTCTTCATTCCGACGCATCTGCTCGCCGTCGTGGCGCTCGGCGCTGCTGGCCGGCCAGCACGCGCGACAGGTCGCCGGCTTTGCGCTGCGACTGCTCGCCATCGGGCTCGCTGGTCGGCTCGATCGCGGTCGCCTCGGCGCGTTGCGCGAGAACGCCTGCCGCGCATGGTCCTGCTGGCGCTGGCGGCCGCTGCCGCGGGCCTCGTCGTCCTCGGCCGGCCACGTCGCCGCTGGCCGGCGGCTGCTGCTCGCGCTCGGCCGTCGGCGTGGCGCTGCCGCTCAACGCGCCGCCGCATGAGATCACCATTGCGGCGGCCATCGCGGCGCAGGCCGGGTTCGCCATCGCGGCGCTCGCGACGTTCTGCGCTCGTGGCGTGTCGTCGCCGATCAGGCCACGCGCCCGTGGCAGCGCATCGGCGTGCGCATCGTCGGCTCGTGGATCGCCGCGAGCGCGATCCTGGTGCTGGCGCTGCGGCTGGCGCGCTGATTACTCGGCCGCCGGTCGCGGCGGTGCCGCGCTTGGCGACTTCCTGCACGGCGCGGTCCATCGCGTCCGCCAGATAGGCCGGGTCCTGCGCGCCCGACACCGCCATCACGCCGCCGAGGATGAAGCACGGCACGCCGTCGATGCCGGCTTCCTTGGCCTGCTCGGCTTCCTGCGTGACGCGCTCGACGTCGCGATCGCTCGCCAGCAGCTCGCGCGTCAGGTCCGCGTCCATGCCGCAATCGGCCGCGGCCTGCACCAGCACCTCGCGGTCGGTCAGGTCGGCGCCTTCGGTGAAATAGAGCTCCATCAGCCGCTGCTTCATGCGCGCCGGATCGCCGGTGTTGCGCGCCCACAGGATCAGCCGGTGGCAGTCGAGCGTGTTCGGCTGGCGCGCGATGCCGCCGACGTTGTAGGTCAGGCCCTCGGCCGCGGCGGCGTCCGCGACGCGCCCGGCGATGCGCTTGTAGCGCTCGGGCGAGCCGAACTTCTTGGTCAGATACTCGTCGCGGCTGATGCCTTCGCGCGGCACCCAGTCGTTGAGGAAATAGGGATGCCAGCGCACCTCGACCGGAATGTCCGGGCGCAGCGCGATCGCCTTCTCCAGCCGCTTCTTGCCGATGAAGCACCAGGGGCAGACCACGTCGGAGACGACGTCGATGGTGAGCGGTTCGGTCATGGCGAACACCTTCGTTTTCACGAAGGTATGCCTCGCCTCACTCCGCCGCAACCATGCGGTGATCGACGGTGCGCGCGACCAGCGTCTCGACCGTGTCGCGCGGGCGGAACGCCGCGAGCGCGACCGTCGGCCCGAGCCGCGTGCGCTCGGCGCCGAGCGAGAGCGTCGTGTGCTTGAGCACGCTCGCGATCCGCCGCGCCACCACATGCGCGGTGACGAGGTCGGTTTCGGTGAAGGCGATCAGGATCGAGCCGTCCTCGTCGCGGCAGGCGATGTCGCTGGCGCGCAGCAGCCGGCTGGTGATGCGCGCCGCATCGAGGCTGGCGCGGCGGTTCAGCAGCGTCCCGAAGGAAAGCCGCGCGAGCGACAGGCCGGCGCCGCGCGCCTCGGCGGTCGCGGTGACGCGGTGCAGCTCGCGTCATGAAGGCGGCGTGCGTCAGCAGGCCGGTTTCGGGCGCGAGCGTGCCCTTCTGGTCGAGCGAGGCGGACACGCGCTTGAGCCGCGCCGCGAAGGCGTGCATGCGCGCGAACGGCAGGATATGCGCCGCGACCGCCTCGGGATCGCCGCCGAACTGATCCGCGTTCGGCAGCCGCTCGGCGTCGATCGCGCTGCCGCGCGGCACGATCACCGGCAGGTCGCGCCAGCGCGGATCGGCGCCGAGCTCGTTCAGGAAGTCGTCGACCACCGCGCGGTTGAAGCCGTCGCCGATCACGATGCCGTCGATCTCGCGCGCGTTGAGGTAGCTGCGCGCGGTCTCGATCGCGAGCGCGCCGATCAGGCCCATGCGCTCGCCGACCGCGACGGTGAGCGCCGGATAGTTGCGGCCGCGGCCGGCGACCAGCACGGTCGCGTCCTCGATCGGATCGTAGTCGACGGTGTCGGGAATGTCGGCGGCGTCGGCCAGCGTCTCGATCCGGCGCAGCACGGTCGCGTGCAGCGCGCGCACGCGCAGCGCGGCGCGCAGGCGCGGCACCAGCCGCGTCGGCGACGTCGGCTGCGGCGATCGGCAGCGCCAGCGGATAGGCGGGCGCGTCGTCCTGCGTCACCGCGAGGATCGGAATGATGCGAGCCGCCGCAGGCATCGACCGCGTCGGCGCACCTCCTGCGCGACGCGCGTGCTCCGGATCGGGCGCCGCATCGGCGAGGATCACGGCGGACGGCTTCGCGCTCGCGATCGTCGTCGGCCGCCTGCGTCGGCGACGGTCTGCGCGGAACGGGAGATTGCCGCCCTGCGCGAGCGCGTCGCGCACCGCGGAATTGCTCGTCCGCAACGACGACGATCGGACCTGACAACGCCATGGGAGATACGCCCCGGCTTACAAAACAGGCCGGGAACCTAGCCGGGCGCGTGTAAATGTCACGTCAACGCGGGCGGGGCAGTTTTCAGCGCGGAATTTAGCGCGTTGTTAAGCCGCCGACGCCTGCTGCGGCGGCCGCCGGGCGCGGAAAGCCGCGACCAGCAGGGGGTTGGCGCCGTGCGCCAGCAGCGCGTCGCAGATCGCGTCGCGGTCGGCGCCGGAGCCGGCGAGCCGGTGGCCGGCGAGCATGTCGGGCAGCGCCGCGAGCGTCGAGCCGTCCTCGATGCCGGCGATCAGCTCCTGCAGGGCGCGCAGCGCGAAGCGGTAGCCGCCGACGCTGACGATGCCGGCCGGCGGGCCGTCGACGGTCAGCGTCTTGGTCGTCGCGGTCGATGCCGGCAGGGGTAGCCGGTGTCGATCGCGCCATCGGTGATCTTCAGTCTCGGTCGCGTGGCCGCGCTCGGCGCCGGGCGGGAAGGGTGCCTGCGGCACCATCGGGCCGCGACAGCGCGAGCGTGCCGGCCGGCGTGCGCGCGACGGTCAGCACATGCATGCCCTGCGCAGCGCCGCGCGGCGCGCAATGCGCCGGCGGGATCGCGGACGGCTTGCCGTCGGCGCCGCGCCGCATCGCGACAAGCCCGATCTCGCCGAACACCGCGAATGTCGATCAGCGTCGCCGCGGCCGACGCGGCGCTCGCCGCCAGGCGCTCGGGCGCGCGCCAGACCGCGAGCACGCGTGCGTGTCCGTGCCGAGCAGCCCGGCCTCGGCAAGCCGCGCCACCATCGGGCCCGGCAGCACCGCGACGGTGCAGCGTTCGTCGGCGCGCTGGCGCGCGAACGACCTCCGGCGCGAACGGCTGATGCAGCACCAGCGTGCCGCCGCTCAGCAGCCACGGCACGAGCGTGGTGGCGATGCTCGGCGAACGAGCCGGGCGCGAGCGCGCCGAGCAATGCGCGCGTCCGGCGCGATGCGCGGCCTCGAGCGTGACCGCGAGCCCGCCGGCGAGCAGCTCCGCATGGCTGCGCGCGACCGGAACGATGCCGTCGGCCGTCGACGTCGAAGGTCACCAGCGCGACGTGATCGGCCGCATCGCCCGGCCGCTCGATCGCGGGCGGCTCGTCGTGGCTCGAGAAGATGTCGTCGATCGGCACGACGCCGTCGGGCAGGTCGTCGCCGAAGCCGCAGAGGAAGCGGATGGTGAAGGTCTCCATCGCGATGTGCATCGCGAGGTCGCCATGCACCGTATCGCCGACGCGCTGGCAGCAGATCAGCGCGCGCGCCGCGACGCGCGACAGCGCGGCGGCGGCATCGGCGTGGCGCCAGAGCAGCGGCAGCGGCGCCGCGATCAGGCCGGCGCGCAGCACGGCGAGCAGCGCGATCACGCTCTCGACCGTGTTGGGAAGCTGGATCGCCACGACGGAGTCGGTCGGCAGGCCGAAGCGCGCGCAGCCGCGCCGCGAGCGCCGCGATCGCGCGGTCGGCCTGCGCATAGGTCAGCCGGCGCGCCGCGCCCGTCGGTGAAGTCCGCGCGGTCGGCGGGATCGATCAGCGCGAGCGCATCCGGCCGGCGCGCGAGCGCGCGCGCGGAACAGGTCGTCGAGCGTCGCCTTCACGGCGGTCTGATCGCGTCATCGGCTCCGAGCCCCCAAGATCCCCCAGGATCACGTCGGCCTCGTCATCCTGCGTCTGCGGCTGCACGCCACCAGGTTTCCGGAAGGTAGCCATGCAGCGAGGTCACGGCCGGATGCTGGACGTAGGTCCAGCGCGCGATCCATTGCTCCGGCGCGTGGAACAGCGGCACGACGTAGAAGCCCGAGATCAGCACGCGGTCGAGCGCGCGCACCGCGGCGACCACCTCGTCGCGCGTCTGCGCCTTGAGCAGCGCGGCGATCATCGCGTCGGCCGCCGGGCTCTTGACGCCCATGTAGTTGCGGCTGCCGTTGCTGTCGGCGGCGGCCGAGCTCCAGTAGAACGCCTGCTCGTTGCCGGGCGAGAGCGACTGGTCCCAGCGGTTCTGGATCATGTCGAAATCGAAGGCGATTCGCCGCGCCTCGTATTGCACCGCATCGACGAGGCGCACCTGCGCGGTGATCCCGGCGCGCTTGAGCTGCGCGGCGAACAGCAGCGCGAGCCGCTCCTCGTCGCGGTTGAGCGACGAGGATCTCGAAGCTGAGCGGCTTGCCGCTGCGCGCTCGACCAGCTCGGTGCCGCGCAGCTCGTAGCCGGCGGACGCGAGCAGCGCGAGCGCGCGGCGCAGCGCGTCGCGGTCGCGGCCGGAGCCGTCGGTGACCGGCGGCGCCCAGGTGCCGTCCATCACGTCGGCGCGCACCGCGTCCGGGAAACGGCGCGAGCAGCGCGCGCTCGCGCGCATCGGCCGGCCGGCCGCGCGCGGACAGTTCGGAGCCCTCGAAGTAGCTCGCCGCTGCGCCGGTAGAGGCCGAAGAAGATCGAGCGGTTGACCCATTCGAAGTCGAACAGCAGCGCGATCGCCTCGCGCACGCGGATGTCGGCGAAGATCGGCGCGGCGGGTGTTGAAGACGAAATTGAAGCTCGGCTTCGGCAGGCCGGAGGTGAAGCTCTCCTTCACGACGCGGCCGTCGCGCAGCGCGGGGAAATCGTAGCCGGTCTGCCAGCGGCCCGGATCGTCTTCCTTGCGCAGGTCGAACAGGCCCTTCTTGAACGCCTCGTGAAATGCGAATTCGGCGTCGCGATAGTAGTCGAAGCGGATCTCGTCGAAATTCCAGAAGCCGCGATTGACGCCGAGATCGCGTGCCCCAATAGTCCGGATTGCGCGTGAGCGTGACGCTCTTGCCCGGCATCGACCTTGCCGACCACGTAGGGCCCGCTGCCGATCGAGCGGCGTCATCGAGGTCTCCTCGAACGTCTCGGGATTGATCGCGTGCTTCGCCAGCACCGGCATCAGCGCCGAGGATCAGCGGCAGCTCGCGGTCTTCGCCGCCGCCGAAATCGAACCGCACGACGCGCTCGGCCAGCGCCTCGGCCTTCGCGACCTTGGTGTAATAGATGCGGTGGTTCGGCCGGCCCTGGTCGCGCAGCAGCTGCCAGGAGAACGACGACGTCCTCCGCCGTCACCGGCTTGCCGTCGGAGAAGCGCGCCGCCGGATCGAGCGTGAAGGTCACGAAGGTGCGCGCCGCGTCGGTCTCGACCGATTGCGCGATCAGGCCGTAGAGCGTGAACGGCTCGTCGTAGCCGCGCACCATCAGGCTTTCGACCACGTAGTTCGGCGATGATGTTGCTGCCGCTCACCAGCGGCGCGCGCATGCCCTGCGGCGGCAGGCCCTTCACGATGAACGGGTTGAGGCTGTCGAACGTGCCGAGCACGCCCTGGACCAGCCGGCCGCCTTTCGGCGCGTCCGGATTGGCATAGCGGAAATGCGAGAAGCCGGCCGGCAGCGCCGGCTCGCCATGCATCGCGATGGCGTGGCGCGGCTCGCCATGCGCGAAGCCGCCGGTCAGGATCGCGGCAGCGAGCGCGAGCGACGCGCGCGCGCAGGGCCTGCGCAGGACTGCTGATGGCGCAGGCGCGATCAGAAGCGGCTCCGATTCGCTTGTCGCGGTCGAATTTACCACGGCCGGGCATGGAAGCCGGTTTCCGCATCGGTACGACTGCGGAGGCTGGAACGGGACGCCGTGAATTGGGGTACTCACGAGCCTGCCGTCACGGTGTCGCCTCATTTGGCACCGAGACAGCGCGCGACGGGGGCGCTCGGGGCCGGGATGGCCGGGCACAAGTCATTTTACGAAGAGGATGCTGATCACATGACGGCTGTTAACGTGTTCGCGCCGGCGCGTCCGGCGCGCCGTGCCGCAACCTATCTGACGGCCGCTGCCGCGCTTGCGGTCGGAACCTCGCTCGCGCTGGCGCAGACGCCCGCTCCGCAACCGCCGGTCCCGGCGCCGAAGGCAGCGCCGCGCCCGGTGCAGCCGGCGCAGAAGCAGCCGACGGCGCCGGCCAAGCAGCCGCAGCAGCCCGCGCAGCAGGGCCTGCCCGCCGATCCGGCGGCCGGACCAGCAGGCCGCAGGGCGAGCAGCCGCCGGTGGTCTATTCGCCGTGGACCAAGTTCTGCGGCAAGGACCAGAACCCGCAGGCCAAGGAAGTCTGCCTCACCGTGAAGGAAGCGCGGCTCGAGACCGGCCAGTTCCTCGCCGGCGCCGCGCTGATCGAGCAGGCGGGCGAGGAGAAGAAGCTGTTCCGCATCACGCTGCCGCTCGGCATGCAGCTGCCGCAGGGCACGCGCATGATCCTCGACAAGGAGGAGCCGATGACCGGGCCGCTACGTCGTGTGCCTGCCGAACGGCTGCATGGCGGACTTCGACGTCACCAAGGATTTCGTCGGCAAGCTGAAGAAGGGCCAGCAGATCGTGCTGCAGGGCATCAACCTGCCGGGCCAGGCCGCGAGCTACCTGTTGCCGCTCGCCGATTTCGCCAAGGCGAATGACGGCCCGGCGACCGATCCCGAAGAAGTTCGAGGAAGACCAGAAGAAGCTGCAGGAAGAACTGCAGAAGAAGGCCGAGGAGGCGCGCAAGCGCCTGCAGGCGAGCCCGCCGGCTGGCACCGCTCCGGCCGTGCCTGCACCCGCGCAGAAGAAATAGCCCGGCCGGCTATTGGCGATCACGTCGAGGCGCGCCATCGGCGCGCCTCGTTCGTTTCGGCGGACGGATGATCATCGCGATAGCGCTGCCGATGCCGTGCGCGGTCACACTCGGCCGCTGATCGTCGACGGTCCGCCCGAACTGATCAGTTGAGCGTCTGCTCGCGCGGGCGATAGCTTCCGTCCTTGTCGCGGCGGAAGGTCTCCTTCACCTGCGGATGGCGCACCGGCTCGCCCGACTCGTCGGGAAGCAAGTTCTGCTCCGACACATAGGCGATGTATTCACTTTCGGAATTCTCGGCGAACAAATGGTAAAACGGCTGATCCTTGCGCGGACGGATCTCGGCCGGAATCGCGTTGTACCATTCCTCGGTGTTGGCGAACTCCGGATCGATGTCGAACACGACGCCGCGAAACGGAAACAGGCGGTGCTTGACCACCGCTCCGATCGGAAACCTGGCTGAACGCGCCTTTGCCATGGCGTTGAAATAATACGGCTTTGGCCTGCCGCGCCAGACCCATTCGGGCGCGCCTCCGGGTTGCAGCATCGCGCCGAATGCGAAAGCGCCAGTGTGACGTAGCTCACACGGCCGCTCATTGGTCCCGGCTAATGTCGTGCACGCCGCAGCTTGCGGCATCGCGTTACCCTTGCGTACCTCCCCAACTTGCGCGCCGGCTTCTCGAGCCGGCGCGATTTTCCATCGAAGCGATTGATATCTTGATGTTTCTCGTGCCGCGCCGGCGCCTCGCAATTCGCGTCGAAGCCACCACGCGCGGCCCACGTATCGTCGCGTATCGCGAACGTGATCGAGGCTGAACCTGAACGACCCGTCATCTGACCAATACATATGCGGAACAGCGAAGGCTCTGGCGCGTTTGCCAGCGAGCCAAGCCACGGGGTTGTAGCCATGCCGATGCCGAGTTTGTTCAAATACTTCGCTTTTGTCGGCGCCGCGCTGCTGGCGATGATCACGCTCGCGAATTTCCTGCTCGACCCCTCGACCGGCGCCACCGCGGTGGTCGCGCCGGCCAAGCCTGTCGTCATCGTGCAGCACGACCCGCGCGCCTCGAAGGTCGAGCGCTGGCGCAACGAGCAGGCCGCGCTGAAGGCCGCGGCGCAGACCCAGACCGCCGACGAATGCCTCGCTGGTGACGAAATCCGAACTGGCTCCGCCGCCGGTCCAGCAGGCGGTTGTCGCCGAGCCGGCCGCAACGGCAGCTCCTGAGCCCGCGCAGGCGCAACCGGCCCCGGCCGAGCCCGCGCTGCAGACCGCCGAGGTGTCGGCCGAGCACGATGCCGAAACTGCGCGCACCGCCGAGCTCGCGCATGCGAGGGCCGAGAAAGCCAAAGTCGCGAAGGCCGCCCGCAAGGCGAAGCTCGCGCGCGAGCGCGCCCGGGTCGACCAGATGGCGCGCGACGACGGGCAGCAGAGCCAGTTCTTCAGCGGCGCGCAGCAGCGCACCGCCTCGAACCAGCAGGATACGTTCTATTACGGCCAACGCGGACCTGCGCGTGAGGCCGCATCGGGCAACGCCTACGCGCCGCGGCCGACGTTCGGGCCGTTCGGCGGATCGGGCAGGGGCTGGTAGATCACTGCACTCTAAGCAGCTCGATGAGGCGGGGTATCTGCGCGTGCTGGATTCCGGCGGCGCGCAGGATGTTGAAATCCTCGATGATCACGTGCTCCCACACCATGCCGGGACTATCCGGCATGCGCCTGCCTTTGTGCGCGAGATAGAGCGCGCGCGCTTCGTCCTCGCGGCCGAGAAACAGCAGCGCATGCGCGCGGTTGGTCTCGATCCATAGCAAGCCTGCGTTGATCGACAGCGCGCGCTCCGCCGCGCTCTGCGCCTTGACGAAATCGCGCGCGAACAGCGCCTGCCAGCTCAGCTCACCGAGCGCGCCGGCGGTCCCGTCACCCGGTTTGCCGTCATGCGCGGTCTCGTCGCTCTCGATCGCGGTGCACAGCTCTTCCTGAAGCTGCACGGCTTCGGTGTAGCGTGCGCTGCGCGTCGCCTCCTTGACCGCCGTCCGCTGCCGCTTGCGCGTCTCCTCGGCGTTGCGCCGCTCGCTCTCGGACACGAGGATCTTTCCGGCGGCATCGTAGTGACGCTGCTCGACCAGGCCGTCGAACGCGTCGTAGCTCGAGCGGATGATCGCGATCTTGCTGCCGTGGCGGCCTTTCGGCGCGCCGTTCACGCCGTAATACGTGAGCTCGGTCTCATTGCCACGATCGTCGAAGCGCCACACCAGGCGCGCCACGCCGAGGTCCTTGCGTTCGGCCAGGTTGCCGTCGGTGCCGACGAAGGATTCCTCGGTCTTGTTGCCGCGCGCATCGTAGATCGAGATATAGCCCGCGACCCCGTGACTGCGATTGAGCACCGGCTCTCCGTCGACGCCGAAGAACGAATGGGTCAGCACATGGCCGCGTTCATCGTAGGACCATACTTGTCTTGCGCTCCCCGAGGCCTTCGACAGCACGGGCCGGTCGCGCGCGTCGAAATAAGCCTCCACGGTCTTGTTACCGCGTTCGTCAAATACCATCCGGCGGCGCGCGACGCCGATGTCTTCGCGCACGCTCGGCTTGCCGTCGACATCGACATAGGCTTCCTCGATCATGTTGCCGCGGCTGTCGCGCGCGAACAGATAGCCGGCGACCGCGTGGTCCCGGTTGAGGACGGGCGCGCCGTCGAGCCCGAAGAAGCGTCGCGATACGATTGAACCGCGCTCGTCGAAGGTCCAGGTCTCGCGCGCCGCGCCCTCGTCGCGGTTGAGCACCGGATCGCCGTCGACATCGAAGAAAGCAGCCTCGGTGCGGTTACCGCGCTCATCGTAGACCAGCGTCATGCGCGCCGAACCGATGTCCTTGCGCACCGCGGGCTTGCCGTCGAGGCCCACGTAAGCTTCTTCGGTCATGTTGCCGCGTGCGTCGCGCCGGTAGACATAGCCCGCGACGCCGTGATCGCGGTTGAGGATCGGCTTGCCGTCGGCGCCGAAGAACAGCCGCCGGATCAGGTTGCCGCGCTCGTCGTAGCTCAGCGTCTCGCGCGCCGCGCCCTTGCTCTTGTTCAGCGCCGGCCGGCCTTCGGCATCGAGGTAGATCTGTTCGGTCAGGTTGCCGCGCGTGTCGTAATGCTGGACGAGTTGCGCCGCCCCCAGATCCTTGCGCAAGGCGGGCTTGCCGTCGGTGCCCACGTAGGTCTCCTGCACCAGGTTGCCGCGCATGTCATAGCGCCATCGATAGCCCGCGACGCCGTGGTGGCGGTTGAGCACCGGCTTGCCGTCGGTGCCGAACGACGCGCGGGTGAGCGCATTGCGCTGCTCGTCATAGCTCCAGGTTTCGCGCGCGGCGCCGCGGTCCCTGCTCAGCACGGCGCGGCCATCGACGCCGTAATTCGCGATTTCGATGATGTTGCCGCTCTCGTCGAACGAAAATACGCGCCGGTGGACGCCGTTCTCCTTGTGCGTCACCGGCTTGCCGTCGATCCCGAAATTCGACCACTCGGTCTCGCGTCCGCGCTCGTCGAAGCGCGAGACCTGCCGCGCGATGCCCTCGTCGTTCAAGGCCGGCTTGCCGTCGAGCCCGACGTAGCTGATCTCGGTCGGGCGGCCTTGCTCGTTGTGGGTCCAGGCCGCGCCGGCGACGCCCCATTCCTTGCGCAGCATCGGCTTGCCGTTCACGTCGAAGAACGCGAGCTCGGCGCGATTGCCGCGCGCGTCGAGCTTCCAGCGCCCTTCCGCGATGCCGTAATCACGGCGCAGCACGAGCCCGCCGTCGGCCGCCTCGAAGCGCAGCGCGACCACGCGGCCGAGATTGTCGCGCACGATGCGCGCCGTCGCGAAGCCCTGGCCGTTGGTCGCCGGCGCCCCTTCGCGCGAACGCCACTCGGCGACCATCAGGCGGCCGACCGCGTCATAATGCATCCGCATCTCAGCGACGCCCGAGCGCTCGACCAGGACCGCTCCGTTGGCATCGGTGTTCCTGACGCTGCGGATGCGTCCGTTTGCGCCGTAGTCGTAGGCGCGCCCGTAGGAGCCGATCGAATCGCCGAGCATGCCGCCGCCGCCGAGCGGCTCGAAGCGGCGTGCGGCCACTTGCCCGTCGGCATCGAAGCGCAGCCGGTGCTGGCCGATCTCCGCGCGATTGCCGTCCGAGTTGGACGACAGCGCACCGAGCGAGGTGCCGTCCGCCATCTGCCGGTCGGCGATTCCGATGGCGCGCTCGAAGCGCACGAGACCGCTGCGCCGGCCGGTGTCGATCTCGTAGGCCAGGCGCCGCACGATGCGCCCGACCGCGTCGAACTGCGTCACATAGGCGAGGGTATTGTCCTCGTGGTAGCGCAGCACCCAGCGCGCCGTCTTGGCGTTCCAGCTTTCGTTCTCGTAGAGCGACTCCGCTTCGTCGCGATAGCCGCGCGAGCCGTTCTCGCGCGCCATCTCGACGACGCGTCCGCCGCGCCGGGTGAGGCGGTAGACCACGTATTGCGCGCGCGCGGTTGCGTCGTCGATCTCGCCGATGCCGTAGGGCACGCCCCATTTCTCGCCATAGGCGACGAAGAATCCGGCCTTGGTGCGCACATGGGCGTCCCAGTACCAGAGCCCGGAGAGGACGGCCGATATCAGGAACGCGCCGGCCGCAGCCGCGGCGAATTGCAGGCGCGACCGTCGACGCGCCCGATCGCGCTGCACCAGATCGTCGTAACGGCACCCGATCAGCGCAGCGACAAGGCGCAGCACCGCGCGCTCCTCGGTGCGCGCGAGCTTTTCGTCCTCGCGCGGCCTGATGTCGGCGGCGATCGGCTCGACGTCCTCCCAATAGAGTTCGCTGGTGCCGTCCGCGTTGAGGCGTTCGCGCCGGCGGCGGAACAGCTCCGGCGGGAAGGACTGCTCCGGCGTGCCGTCGATCAGGACCGGGAAGATCTTGTCGCTCTTGCCGAGCTCGTGGAACAGCTCGATCTCGCGCCGCACCCAGCGCGAGGCCGGCGTTTCGGGCGAGCAGATGACGATCAGGAAGTCGCTATGGCGCAGCGCCTCGCGGATCTGATCGGAGAGGTCGTTCGAGGCCGGGATCTCGTCTTCATCGCGGAACAGAGTGCCGACGCGGTCGGGGAAGCCCTGCGCGCGCAAGCCCGCCGGCACGCGGAAATCCTCCAGGCGGCGCATGATGCGCATCGCCCAGTGGCGGTCGCGCGGCAGGTGGCGATAGCTGACGAAGGCGCAATAGCGCTGCGACTGCGCCCGCGCGGCCTGCGCTGCGGAAGATTCGGCCAATGCAACCCCCGTTGCGCGCCCCAAGGCCCGCGCGGCCGAGAACCTCGTGCTCAGGCGGGTTTGGACCGAGTCCGGCCAGTGTAGAGGGTTTGTGCGGGAGGGGGGAGAGGCCGGGATGCCGGACGCCCCCGACCACCACGGCGTTGCGCGGGTGTTGCGCCGGAGGCACCATGACACGCACGATCATTCCGGCCTGGAAAACGCCGGCGCGACACGCGGGGGGGACACGACAATGGAACAGGTTCTCATCGAGGCCATATCCGATGGCGTCGCGACGCTGACGCTCAACCGGCCCGACCGGCTCAACGCGCTCTCGGTCGCGATCACGGATGCCTTGCTTGAAGCGCTGCCGCGCCTCGCGGCCGACCCGGCGGTCGGCGCGATCGTGCTGACCGGCGCCGGCCGCGCGTTCTGCGCCGGCGGCGACGTCAAGCGCATGGCGTCGGAGACGGTCGTGCGCAGCACCGACGAAGACGTCGCCCAGCTGCGCGCCAAGATGGAGATATCGCGGCTGCTGCACGACATCCCGAAACCCACGATCGCGATGGTGAATGGCGCCGCGGCCGGCGCCGGCATGGCCATGGCGCTCGCCTGCGACCTGCGTATCGCCGGGCAGTCGGCGCGCTTCGTGACGGCGTTTGCGAAAGTCGGATTTTCCGGCGACTTCGGCGGAAGCTGGTTCCTCTCCCGGCTCCTCGGAACCGGCAAGGCGCGCGAGCTCTATTTCACCGCAGACCCGCTCGACGCCGCGCAAGCGCTGGCGCTGGGCGTGGTCAACCGCGTCGTTCCCGATGCCGAACTCGCCGAGGTGACGATGGACTTCGCGCGCAAGCTGGCGAACGGTCCGCGCGTCGCGCTTGGTCTGATGAAGCAGAATTTCAACGCCGCCGAAAACGGAACGCTCGCCGAACTGCTCGATCTCGAAGCCCGGCGCCAGATCGAGACCGGCCAGACCGAAGATCACAAGGAAGCCGCACGGGCGTTCGTGGAAAAACGCGCGCCGGTGTTTCGGGGCAGGTGAGGGTTACAAGCCGTATCGCTCGTTCACTTCACCTCGGCCATGTCAGGCGAGAGCGCTTGGCGATCGCGACCTGCGACGGGTGCAAGGTCCCAGCGCAGCCGATAGCTTAGAAATCCTGTTAACATGTGACTTTCCCCCTGATCATCGAGGCTGGCAGGGCGAACCAGAAGTTCGCGCGGGAGATAATGCTGCTACTGATTCGGCGTACTCGACGGCTGGACACGAGCTCGACGTCTCATGGAACCTCTGATTCGCTGGCAATACAAGCTCTCGTTTGATCTGAAGATTCGAAACGCCTACGGCGTGGCCTTTCAAGATTTCTTCTCTACAGTCATGGAGATGGCGCATGGCAACGATTTTGTTCGAGTACGCCCCTTCGGCTCTCTCGGCGACAAGGGCTGTGACGGATATCTAAGTTCGACGGGGTCCGTCTTTCAGTGCTACGGCAAGTTGGAGGACGCTCCCACAAGCGTTGCGACAGTCGTAAAGAAGCTAGGTGATGACTACGCCCTCGCGGCGTCGCATCTGATCGCTGTTATGAAAGGGTGGCACTTCGCCCATAATCTAGTGAACGGGCTGCCAATCGAAGCCGTTCAAAAGATTGAGGCAATGAAGCAGAATTTCCCCAACATGAGTTTGGCCTTGTTGGCCCGGTTGGTTTGGAGGAAAAACTCTTTTCCCTAAGTGGCGCGCAGCTATTTCAGCTTCTCGGCCCGGCGGCGACAGCGGAAGACAATCAGAATTTACGTTTGGATGAAGTACGCGATCTCATCAGCGCTTTGATGGTAAGTATCGACGCTGGTGCCGTCCCCATCGGGGAGATCAGACCAGTCCCGACCGACAAGCTCGTCTTCAACAATCTGCCGCAACATTGGTATGGTCTCATTGTTGCTGCCTCGCAGAATGGTCATTACGTGGGACAATATTTCGACCGTCATCCGAACCCTGAGATGGGGAACGAGGTGGCAAGGGTGTTCAAGGAGCGCTATTCCGCGTTGAAGCACGAGAACCTGCGTCCGGGCTCAATTATGGACGCGCTGTATGAGCAGATAACTGGTGTTGGCAGCGTCACCGCAAGACGACAAGTCGCGGCACAAGCGCTGCTCGCATATCTGTTTGATGCTTGTGAAATCTTCGAAGACGATCCGACGAAGGTCACCCAATGATCCTTCCGTCAAAACACTTGTCGCAAAATCGAGCGCTGATCGGGATCGGTGCAGAGGTGTTATCCCAAATCGACGAGCCGCTTGCCGTCTCTGAGCTCTGGGAGCGCGTTCGCGCGGCACGCTTGAGTTCGAACGAATGAATTGCCACTGTCTTTCGACTGGTTCGTGCTCGCGCTTACTTTCCTGCATACGATCTTTGCAATTGAGATGAACGAGGGCGTGATTGCCAAAGCGCGGAGGTCAACTTGATCCTATCGATCGAGAGTGACCTCTCAACTTTCAAGTCCGTCCATTTTCACGACGGACTTAATGTACTGTTGTCGGACAAATCTCCCACCTCGGGGGAAAAACAGACGCGCAACAGCGCTGGAAAATCAAGTTTGATCGAGATAGTTCATTTCTTGCTTGGCTCAAAGGCCGACAAGGATTCGCTTTTGCGGAATTCAGCGCTGGTCCAAGCAACGTTTCGCGGAACGTTTCGAATTGGCGGTGATGAGATCACGGTTGCACGATCCGGCTCGGATACAGCAAAGGTTTTTATTGACGAAGGCGTTGCCGTCCGCGCCGGACTAAAGGTACGAAAAGAAAAAGGCAGTGGCCGACACTACATCTCAAACGAGACTTGGAAGGAATTTCTAGGTTATCGAGTCTTTGGTCTTCCCTCATCCATTAAGGGCTCAGCTTACGACGAATCGTTCACACCGACGTTTCGTTCGTTGATCTCGTACTTTGCTCGCAGACGCGGGGCGTTCAATAGGCCGGAAAAGCAGTCTGAAGAGCAGATGACTTGGGATTGGCAGGTAAACCTCTCTTATTTGCTCGGTCTTGATTGGCGTATTCCGTTTGATCTTCAGAAAGTTCGCGAACGCGAGCGGCAGCTCGATGAGCTGAAGAAGGCCGCGAAAGGCGGCGCAATTGGGCAAGTGATTGGAACAGTAGCTGAATTGAGGCCAAAGGTCGCCGTCGCTGAAGCCAGTGCAGCAAAGTTGCGGGAAGATTTGGACGGCTTTCGCGTGCTCAATTCGTATCGTGAAGTGTCGGATCAGGCGGCACGTGCTCGCTCCGAGATGTTAACTATCGAAAGAAACGCCGTCACGCTGAAACAAACGCTGTCACACCTCCGGGAGGCACTTCGTGAAGAGAGGCCGCCACAGCAAGAGGATATAGTTCGTCTGTACGAAGCTACTGGTGTGGAGTTGCCTGATATGGCGAAGCGTAGGTTTTCAGAAGTCGAGGTCTTCCATCAATCTGTCGTCGAGAATTGGCGGGTCCGCCTACACGAGGAGATCGCAGATTTGGAAGCGCAAATCGCGGAGGGCGAACGGCGGTCGGCTGTCCTCGATACTCGAAGAAGCGAACTTCTCCGTTTCCTCGACGGGCACGGTGCGCTTGAGGACTTTACTGCTCTTCAAGAAAAACTAGCCAATCTGGAGGTAGAAGCAGCTTCACTGCGTGAACGATTCAAGACCGCTGAATTGCTTGAGGGAGAGAAGACGAAGCTCGATATAGAGCGCGCAAATATAAAGCGTCGACTCCAAGAGGATCATCAGGCTCGAAAAAAGAAGCTTGACGAAGCGATATTGATTATCGGGAGTGCAATCAGCGAGCTATATGAGGATCGAATTGGCGAGTTCATGGTCGACGCAGGGGATAGCGGGCCGGAATTCAAAATCACTATTCAAGGAGATCGCGGGGGTGGTATTTCGCAGATTGAAATTTTCTGTCTCGACCTCGCATTGTTTTCTATTACGACCCGCGAGAGACGCAGTCCCGGCTTCCTAATACACGACAGCCACCTCTTCGACGGGGTCGATGAACGCCAGATTGCGCAGGCCCTAAGGCTGGGTGCATTGGCTGCCGCAAAATTGAATGGCCAATACATCGTCACGATGAACTCTGATGTATTTAGTCGCTTACCGCTGCCGCGCGAGCTAGATGGACAAGAGATTGTCTTGCCGACACGACTTTCCGATGAAGACGAAAGTGGAGGACTTTTTGGATTCAGGTTTGATTAGGATATCCAGTTGTTCCGCAGGACGGCACGATTCACACCCCATACCTCTCCCTCATCTCGCTATCCTTCCCCGCCACGATCTTCGCCAGATCGACCACCACCTTGGCCTGTTTCCAGGTGGCGTCGTCCTGCATCTTGCCGTCGATCATGACGGCGCCGGTGCCGTCGGGCATCGCCGCCAGGATCTTCAGCGCGAACTTCACCTCGGCGACGTCGGGCGAGAACACGCGCTTGGCGATCGCGACTTGTGACGGGTGCAGGGTCCAGGCGCCGGCGCAGCCCATCAGGAACGCGTTGCGGAACTGGGCCTCGCAGGCGGCCGGATCGGAGAAGTCGCCGAACGGCCCGTAGAACGCCTTGATGCCGGCCGACGCGCAGGCGTCGACCATCTTGGCGATGGTGTAGTGCCAGAGGTCCTGCTGATGGCGCGAGCGCGGCTTCTCGCCGCCCATGTTCGGTCCGCCGGACGCGTGCGCGCGCGGATCGCCATCCTCCAGCACCACGTAATCCGGATGCCCGCCGCCGACGCGCGTGGTCTTCATCGCGCGCGAGGCCGCGAGGTCCGCGGGGCCGAGCGAAATGCCGTGCATGCGCGGGGAGGCGGCCGCGATCGCCTCGACGTTCTTGACGCCCTCGGCGGTCTCCAGGATCGCGTGGATCAGGATCGGCCGCGTCACCTTGTGGCGCGCCTCGAGCTGCGCCAGCAGCTGGTCGAGATAGTGGATGTCCCACGGCCCCTCGACCTTGGGCAGCATCATCACGTCGAGCTTGTTGCCGGCCTGCGCGACGATCTGCGGTGATGTCGTCGAGCGCCCACGGCGAGTTGAGCGCGTTGATGCGGGTCCACAGGCCGGTCGCGCCGTAGTCGAGCCTGCGCCATCTCGATGAAGCCCGCGCGCGCCGCCTCCTTGGCGTCGGCCGGAATCGCGTCCTCCAGGTTGCCGAGCACGACGTCGACCTGCGCGATCAGCTCCGGCACCTTGGCGCGGATCTTCTCGATGTGCGGCGGCACGAAATGGATCATGCGCTCGAGCCGCACGGGAAGCTCGCGCAACGGCTCGGGCGCGCCGATCGCCAGCGGCTTGAAGAAGGGGCGGGGGAGTTTCATGCGGGTGGTTCTCGTTGGCTTTTGGAAATCATGCAAGACTTCGGCCATCCGGAAGATTGTCATCCCGGCAACGGCGCGAAGCGCCGGAGACCCGGGACCCATCTATCACGGCTTTGACGCCTGAGCTTTGGGATATATGGGTCCCGGTTCTCGCGCTTCGCGCTCGGCCGGGACGACAAGGTCTGCATGCTCGACGTCATCAACCTCGCGCTGCCGTTCTTCGGGCTGATCTTCCTCGGCCTGCTTGTGCGGGAAGCTCAAGCAGATCCCCGAGACCGGGCTCGCGTGGATGAACTTCTTCCTCATCTACGTGTCGCTGCCCTGCCTGTTCTATCGCGTCCTGGCGCAAACACCGCTGGAGCAGCTCAACAACCCGCCGTTCATCGTCGGCACCACGCTCGCGACCGCCGCGATGTTCGCGCTGTCGTTCGCTGGTCGGCTGGGCTGTTCCGCCGCCATGCCGGCGAGGCGACCATCGCGGGCCTGTCGGGGGCCTACGGCAATATCGGCTACATGGGGCCGGGGCTCGCGCTCGCGACGCTCGGGCCCGCCGCGAACGTGCCGGTCGCGCTGATCTTCTGTTTCGACACGCTGGTGCTGTTCGCGCTCGTGCCGTTCCTGATGACGCTTGCGCGGTCCGCGCCGCGAAGGGCATCGCCGCAACCGCGTTCGAAGTGGCCAAGCGCATCGTGCTGCATCCCTTCATCATCGCGACCGCGCTCGGCGTCGCGTCGGCGGCGATCCATTTCGAGCCGCCGGTCGCGCTCGACCGGTTGATGCAGTTCCTGCAGAACGCCGCCGCGCCGTGCGCGCTGTTCACGCTCGGCGTCACGGTCGCGCTGCGCCCGGTGCAGAAGATGCCGTGGGAGGTGCCGTTCACGATCGCGGTGAAGCTGCTGGTGCATCCCGCTCTGGTGCTGCGTGCTGCTGTCGCTGCTCGGCCCGTTCGATCCGACCTGGGTCTATACCGCGGTGCTGATGGCGGCTTTGCCTCCGGCGCTGAATGTCTTCATCATGGCGCGGCAGTACGACACCTGGGTGGCGCAGGCCTCCGGCTCGGTGCTGTTCGGCACGTTCGTGTCGGTGGTCACGCTGACCGCCACGATGTGGCTGGTGAAGACAGGCGCGCTGCCCGTGAGCTTTTTCCGGTGAGACCATGCAGTCGCTGACCAATTCGAGGATCGAGACCGAGTATCGCGCCCGCACGACCGGGCTCCGCGAAGCTCTACGCGGAGGCCTGCAAGGCCATTCCGGCGGGGCTGACCCACGATTCCCGCACGCTGCTGCCTTATCCGGTCTACGCGGCGCGCGCCGCGGGAGCGCGCAAGTGGGACGTCGACGGCAACGAGTACGTCGACTATTTCGGCGGGCACGGCGCGCTGCTGCTCGGCCACGCGCATCCGGCCGTGGTCGAGGCGGTGCAGCGAGCAGGTGACGCAGGGCACGCACTGGGGCTCCTCGCACGAGGCCGAAGTGCGCTGGGCCGAACTGGTGCAGCGCCTGATCCCGTGCGCCGAGCGCGTGCGCTTCACCGCGTCCGGCACCGAGGCCTCGCATCTTGCGCTGCGCCTCGCCCGCGCCTTCACCGGCAAGCCGAAGGTGGTGCGCTTCGTCGGCCATTTTCACGGCTGGCACGATCAGGTCGCGGCCGGCTCGATGTCGCATTTCGACGGCTCGGTGCCGGCGGGGATTCCGTCCGCGCTGGTCGAGCAGACCATCCTGTTGCCGGCGGACGACATCGCGGCGGCGGCCGCAGACGCTGCACGACGCGCGACGACATCGCCGCCGTGATCCTCGAGGCGTCGGGCGCCTCGTGGGGCATGGTGCCGCTGCCTGCCGGGTTTCTGGCCGGCCTTGCGCGCCGTCACGCAGGAGCGCGGCGTCGTGCTGATCCTCGACGAGGTCATCACCGGCTTTCGCTGGTCGCGCGGCGGCGCGCAGGCGCGCTTCGGCGTCATCCCGGACATGTGCGTGCTGGCCAAGATCGTCGCCGGCGGGCTGCCGGGCGGCGCGGTCGCCGGACGCGCCGACATCATGGACCAGCTCGACTCCGGCCGCCGCCAAGGCGGCGGGGCGGGAGAAGATCGGCCATCAGGGCACGTTCAACGCAAACCCGCTGTGCGCGGCGGCCGCCGTCGCCACGCTCTCGATCGTCGAGCGCGACGAGGTTTGCGCCCAGGCCGAAGCCACGGCGCGACGACATCCGCGCCGGGATGCGGCAGCATCCTGAGCGAGGAGGACGTGCGCGTGGGGCATCTACGGCGACGCCTCGGCGTTCCTCATTTTCCAGAATCCCGAACGGCTGGACATCGATCCGCAGACGTTCGATCCGCTGCGTCACGGGTTCAAGGAGCTCAAGGCGGTGCGCGACGCCAACCTGAGCCACCGCCTGCGCATCGCGATGCTGGCGAACGGCGTCGACATCATGGGCGCGCCGGGCGGGCTGGTGTCGGCGGTGCACGGGCCGGACGAGGTCGGGCGGACGCTCGATGCGTTCCGCACCAGCGTGCGCTGGCTCAAGGCCGAGGGCGATATCGCAGCGTGACATCCATGATCCAGCCGCTGTCCGGCGTCCTCGTCCTCGACTTCACCACGCTGCTGCCGGGGCCGCTCGCGACCCTGATGCTGGCGGAAGCCGGCGCCGAGGTGATCAAGATCGAGCGGCCGGGCGGGGAGGACATGCGCGCGATGCCGCCGCGCTTCGACGGCGATGCGGCCGTGTTCGCGCTGCTCAACCGGGGCAAGAAGAGCCTCACGCTGGACCTGAAGAACGCAAACGATCGCAATCGCTTGCGGCCGCTTCTTGAAAAAGCAGATGTGGTGGTCGAGCAGTTCCGCCCGGGCGTGATGGAGCGGCTCGATCTCGGCTACGACGCCGTCCGCAAGATCAATCCGCGCATCGTCTATTGCTCGATCTCCGGCTACGGCCAGCAGGGCCCGCGCGCCGGCGAGGCCGGCCACGACATCAACTACCAGAGCCTCACCGGCCTGCTCGCGCTGCAGCCGGGCCCGGTCGAGAAGCCGGTGATCCCGCCCGCGCTGGTCGCCGACATCGGCGGCGGCACGATGCCGGCGGTGATCAACATCCTGCTCGGCCTGCGCCAGCGCGACGCGACCGGGCGAGGGCGTCTATCTCGACGTCGCGATGACCGACGCGATGTTCACCTTCGCCTGGTACGCCTACGCGATCGGGCATGCGACCGGCAAGTTCCCGGCGCCGGGCGAACTGCGCCTCGTCGGCGGCTCGCCGCGCTACCAGCTTTACCCGACGCGCGACGGCAAGATCGTCGCCTGCGGCGCGCTGGAGCAGAAGTTCTGGCTGTCGTTCTGCAACACGATCGGGCTTGCGGCGCCGCTGATGAACGACCTCGCCGATCCGGAGGCGACCAAGGCCGCCGTCGCGGAGATCATCGGGCGCGAGACCGCCGCGCACTGGCGGCCGAAATTCGCCGCCGCCGATTGCTGCGTCACCATCATGGCGTCGCTGGAGGATGCGCTGCACGATCCGCATTTCGTCGAGCGCGGGTTGTTCGCGCATCGGGTTTCCGGCGCGTCGGGCGCCACCATGCCGGCGCTGCCGATGCCGATCGCCGCGACGCTGCGCGCGCCGCCGGGCGTGAAACCGTCGCCGAAACTCGGCGCGGACAATGGGATGCTGGGCTCATCATCCGCTCGTCCCCGCGAAAGCGGGGACCCAGAGCCAACAACTGGATTCCCGCTTACGCGGAAATGAGCGGGAGAGGGCTACAGCGCTTCCCCGCGCATCAGCCGCGGCTGCGGCCGCCGGCTCCACGCCCTCGCGCATCAGCGCGCGCCGCAGCGGCGCGATGCGGTCGATGAGGTAAAGCCCGAAGCCGCGCGAGGCCTGCACCGGAAGGAAATCCGAGAGCAGGCTGCGGTTGAGCATATCGACCGCGACGGTGCGGCTGGATACGTCGGCGCGGCGCATCCGGTCGTAGCGCGCGAGCAGATCCGCGCCGCCGGCATCGCGGCCGTCGCGCCGCGCCTCGACCACGAGTTCGCCGATGGTCGCGACGTCGCGCAGGCCGAGGTTCAGGCCCTGCGCGCCGATCGGCGGGATGACATGCGCGGCTTCGCCGACGAGCGCGATGCGCCGCGCCGCGAAGGCGCGCGCGGTCTCGACGCCGAGCGGGAACAGGCCGCGGCCGTCTTCGACCACCACCTTGCCGAGGATCGAATGCGCGCGCCGCTCGATCTCGTCCGACAGCGCGGCGGCGTCGAGCGCCGCCAGATCGTTCGGCTTCCTCCGGCTCGGTCACGCACACGAGGCTCGACCGCAGGCCGGGCAGGGGGACGAGCGTGAACGGGCCGGCTTCGGTGTGGAACTCGGTCGAGATGCCGTTATGCGGCCGCGCGTGCGCCGAGGTTGAGCGTCAGCGCGGCCTGCGGATAGTCGCGCCGGTCGGTCTCGATCCCGGCGGCCTGCCGGCAGAGCGATTTGCGCCCGTCGGCGCCGACCACGAGCCGCGCCGCGATGGTCGCGCCGATCGTCGAGCCGGATCGTCACGCCGGCATCGCGCGGCTCGACAGCCGTCACGGCGGCGTCGATGCGCATGAGCGGCGGCAGCCCCGCGGCGCGCCGGTCGAGCGCCGCGATCAGATGCCGGTTCGCGATGTTGTGGCCGAACGCCGTCAAGCCCGATCTCGGACGCCTCGAACGTGCACCTCCGGCGCGCGGATCAGCCGCCGCGTGTCGTCGATCAGCCGGATCGCGGTCAGCGGCGCCGACTCGTCCGCGGCACAGCGGCCAGACCTCGAGCGCCTCCATGGCGGCGACCGAGGCCGACCACAGCGCCGTGGTGCGGTTGTCCGGGGGCGGCGGCTTTCGCGATCAGCGCGGTCTCGATCCCGGCGCCCGCAAGCGCCACCGCCGCGGTCAGGCCGGCCGGCCCGCCGCCGACCACCGCGACTTCGACGCTGTTCGATTCGCCGCTCATCGTCAGGTAGGTAGCCCCTCCGGTCGGCAAAAACGACCCCGGTTTCGCCCGCCCGGCGGTTTGCGCTAGACCGGGGCCATGTCGATGCATGCGAGCAAGCGATCCATTGGCCCGGCCGCCGCTGCTGCGCGTGCTGGCGCGCCCGCGGACCCTCGCGCTCGCCTGCATCGCGGTCCTCGCCGCCTGCGGCTGGATCTATCTGGGCTTGATCCTCGCCGGCCAAGACGCGCAAGGCGTGCTGCGCGCGCTGTGCGCGCCGCTCACCGGCGCGGCCGATCGCCGGGCGCCGCAGCGCTCACCTTCGCGATGTGGTGCGCGATGGTGCTCGCCATGATGCTGCCGACCGCCGCGCCGATGGTCCTGACCTACGCGGACCTCGCCGAGACCGCGGCCGCGAAAGGCGAGCCGGCGGCGTCGCCGCTGGTGCTCACCGCCGGTTACATCGTGGTCTGGCTCGGCGCCGCCGCGGCGCTCACGGCCGCTGCAGTCGCTGCTGGCGCGCGCCGGCGCGCTCGACCCGCATGGGCGTCGCCAACCCGTTCGTCGCCGGCGCGATGTTCCTCGCCGCCGGTCTCTACCAGTTCTCGGCGCTGAAGCATGCCTGCGTCTCGCAGTGCCAGCACCCGTTCCGCTTCTTCTTCGGCAACTGGACCTCCGATCCGCGCGGCGTGTTCCGCATCGGGGTGCGCCAGGGGCTTTACTGCCTCGGCTGCTGCTGGGCGATGATGCTGCTGATGTTCGCGGTCGGGCTCATGAACGTCGTCTGGATGGCGATCCTCGGCGCCGTGATGGCGATCGAGAAGCTCGGCACGCGGCACGCGCTTCAGCCGCGTCGCCGGCATCGTGTTCATCGCCGTCGGACTGGTCATCATCGTCGAAACATCGATCACCGGCTGGCCAAGGCCGGGCTGAGGGAAGTGACGCGTGCCGGAAAACTGGAAGCTCAAGGGCGATTTCGTTCTCTCGTGCAATTGCACGGTCTTTTGCCCGTGCGTGATTTCGCTCGGCCAGCACGAGCCGACCGAAGGCTATTGCCAGGCCTGGGCCGGCATCCGCATCGAGGAAGGCCACCACGAGGAGACCGACCTCGCCGGCATCAATGTCGGGCTGCTGCTCGACATTCCGGGGCGGCTGGCGCGCGGCAACTGGACCGCGGCGCTCTACGTCGACGAGCGCGCCTCGATCTACGCCGTGAAGGCGCTGACGCGCATCTTCAGCGGCAAGGCCGGCGGCTCGACCGGCCTGTTGAAAATCCTGGTCTCGAGCTTCCTCGGCGTGCGCACCGAGAAGATCATCTACGAGATCAAGGACGGCACGCACATCTTCCAGATCCCGAAGATCATCGAAGGCGTGGTGAAGCCGATCAAGGGCAAGACCAAGGACGAGAACGTCGTGGTCAGCAACACCGGCTACTGGGTCGGCAAGGACGTGACGATCGCGCGCGCGGAGACCTCGCGCGTGCGCGCCTTCGGCCGCAACTGGAATTTCGAGGGCCGCTCGGCCGAACTGGTGCGGCTCGACTGGGGCAGCGATGCCCGCTGACGGACCACGATCGCCGTCGCCCGCCGCGCTCGCCTTCGCGGTTCACATCTTCACGGCATCGGGTGCGGCACTTGGATTGCTGGCGCTGCTCGCCGCGACGGCCGCGAACTGGCCGCTGATGTTCGCGTTGCTCGGCATCGCGCTATTCGTCGACGGAATCGACGGTGCGCTCGCCCGTCGCTTCGATGTTGCGAACCGGCTGCCGCGCTGGTCCGGCGACACCCTCGATCTGGTGGTCGATTTCACCACCTACGTGTTCGTGCCGGCCTATGCGGTCGCGGCCGGCGGGCTCGTGCCGCCGGTTGCCGCCATTCCGCTCGCCGTCGTCATCGTCGTGACCGGTGCGCTCTATTTCGCCGACCGCCGCATGAAGACCGCGGACAACTACTTCCGCGGCTTTCCGGCGGTGTGGAATGCACCGGCATTCTACCTGTTCCTCCTGCGGCCCGATCCGTGGATCGCCGCCGCGGCAATTTTGCTGCTGGCCGTGCTGACGTTCGTCCCGGTTCCCTTTCTGCATCCGTTCCGCGTGCGGCGGCTGCGCGCATTCAACGCGCTGCTGATTGTCGCATGGGCTTCTCTTGCGGCGTTCGCGCTGGTCCGCGATATGTCGCCGGGACCCTGGGTGACCGGTGCGCTGTGCGCCATCGCCCTTTATTTCCTCGGCGCCGGCCTGCTGCGGCGCGCGGAAACGGAGTGACATGTTCGAACTGCTCTACGATCCCAACGCCTGGGCCGCGCTCGTCACCCTGACGGCGCTCGAAATCATCCTCGGCATCGACAACATCGTATTCATCTCGGTGCTCGTCTCGCGCTGCGCGCCGGAGGACGCGAAGCGCGCCCGGCAGATCGGGCTCGCGCTCGCGCTCGTGTTCCGCATCATCCTGCTGCTCGGACTGACCTGGCTGATGAAGCTGGACTACCCGGTGATCAGCGCGCTCGGGCGCAGTTTCTCCTGGCACGACATCATCCTGATCGTCGGGGGCATGTTCCTGATCGCCAAGGCGACGCACGAGATCCATGCCGAGGTCGAGGCCGAGGAGCCGGAAGAGGCCGGCGCCAAGGTCTATGCGGCGTTCTCGATGATCGTGCTGCAGATCGTGGCGGTTGACCTGGTCTTCTCGGTCGACTTCGATCGTCACCGCGATCGGCCTCGCCAAGGACATCGAGATCATGATCATCGCGGTCGTGCTGGCGATGATCGTCATGTACGTCGCGTCCGGCCCGGTCGCGCGTTTCGTCGCCAACAATCCGACCACCAAGATGCTGGCACTCGCGTTCCTGGTGATGATCGGCGTTGCGCTGGTGGCCGACGGTTTCAGTTTCCATATTCCCCGCGGTTACATCTATTCCGCGATGGTGTTCGCCGGCGCGGTCGAGCTCTTCAACGTACTGGCCGGACGCAATCGGGCGCGGGCGCGCACCAGGATGCAGGCCATGAGGGAACGGCACGAATGAGCAAGGTCCTGCTGATCACCGGTGCCGGCCGCGGCATCGGGGCGGCGACCGCGCGGCTTGCCGCGGCGCGCGGCTATGACGTTGCGGTCAACTACCTGCGCGACGAGACCGCCGCGAACGCCGTCGTCACTGCGGTGAAAGCCGCCGGCCGGCGCGCGGTCGCGATCCAGGGCGACATGGGGCAGGAGCAGGACGTCGCGCGCACCTTCGCGGGGGTCGACAAGGAGCTCGGCCGTCTCACGCATCTTGTCTACAACGCCGGATCGACCGGCGGGAATTCGCGGCTCGAGGCCGCCGACACGGCGATGATCCGCTCCGTGATCGAGCTCAACGTGCTTGGCGCGCTGATGTGCGTGAAGGCTGCGATCCCGCGACTGTCGACCAAACACGGCGGGCCGGGCGGCGCGATCGTGATGCTGTCGTCGGTCGCCGCGACCCTGGGCAGCCCCGGCGAATATGTCTGGTACGCGGCCTCCAAGGGCGCGGTCGACTCGATGACGATCGGCCTGGCGCGCGAGTTGGCCGCCGACGGCATTCGCGTCAATGCGGTCGCGCCCGGCATCATCGCGACCGACATTCATCCACCCGGACGGCTCGAGCGATTGGCGCCGCTGACGCCGGTCGGGCGCGCCGGCACGCCGGACGAGATCGCCGAGTCCGTGCTGTTCCTGCTCTCGGACGCCTCGTCCTACACCACCGGCACGGTGCTGCGCGTCTCCGGCGGACGCTGACGATCCCACCGCGATTCACGCCTTGCGTCTTGTTCGCCGAAACCTATGATCCGCGCGCGGCGGACGGTCCGCCTCCGATCGAAACAAGAAACGGGAGAACGTCATGGTAGCGGCAGTGCGGGTTCACAAGGCGGGCGGCCCCGAAGTTCTCACCTACGAGGACGTCGATCTTCCGGCGCCGGGTCCCGGCCAGATCCGCATCAAGCAAGGCGCGATCGGCATCAACTATATCGATACGTATTTCCGTCAGGGCGCCTATCCGCCGCCGAACGGCTACCCGTTCATCGCCGGCAACGAGGGCTCGGGCGATGTCGTTGCGGTCGGATCGGGCGTGACCGACATCAAGGTGGGCGACCGGGTCGCGGCCGTCGCGCCGCTCGGCGGTTACGCGGCCGAACGCATCCTGCCGGCGGATCGCGCCGTGAAGGTCCCGGCGAACATCTCCCACGAGCAGGCCGCCGGCATGATGCTGAAGGGCATGACGGCCGAATATCTGCTGCGCCGGACCTTCAAGGTCGAGAAGGGCCACACCGTGCTGGTGCACGCGGCCGCCGGCGGCGTCGGGCTGATCCTGTGTCAGTGGGCCAAGCATCTCGGCGCGACCGTCATCGGCACGGTCGGCTCGAAGGACAAGGCGGACCTCGCCAAACAAAACGGGGCCGACCACACCATCCTCTACAAGGACGAGGACTTCGCCGCGAAGGTGAAGGAGATGACCGGCGGCAAGCTGTGCGATGTCGTCTATGACGGCGTCGGCAAGACCACGTTCCCGGGTTCGCTCGACTGCCTTCGCCCGCTCGGCATGTTCGTCAGCTACGGCTCGGCATCCGGCCAGATCGACGCGTTCAACATCAACATCCTGCAGTTCAAGGGCTCGCTGTTCGCGACGCGTCCGACGCTCAATCACTACGCGGCCAAGCGCGAGGACCTCGTTGCGATCGCCAAGGATCTGTTCGAGGTGGTCGGATCCGGCGCGGTCAAGATCGGCGTCAGCAACAAATACGCGCTGAAGGACGCCCGCAAGGCGCACGAGGATCTCGAGGGCCGCAAGACCACCGGTTCGCTGATCCTGACGCCGTGACGCGGCTGTCATTCCAGGGCACGCGCGAAAGCGCGTGAGCCCGGAATCCATAGCCACGAGCTTCGACAGCGGGCGCGAGACCGACAGTCCTGTGGTTATGGATTGCGGGCTCCGGCCCATAGCGCATCGCAGACGCGCGTAAACGCGCTTTTCGGCCGGCCCGGAACGACGCCTGCCGCTTTTCACCGCAGCGGCTGCCGGAAATTGACGCCTTTCGTCCGGCAGCGTTTTGTTGGAACATGCGTGGCCGATTTGGTAGGGGTCGCGTATGGGCCGGATCACGACGCATGTGCTTGATACTGCGGCAGGAAAGCCTGCTGCGGGGCTGAAGGTCACGCTCAGCCGTATCGAGGGTGCGGCCCAGACGATCGCGACCGGGGTGACCAACAGCGACGGGCGCGTTGACAAGCCGCTGCTCGACGGCGCCGCGTTCCAGACGGGCACCTACGAGATCGCCTTCCACGTCGGCGACTATTTCCGCGCCGCCGGGGTGGCGATGCCGACCCCGTCGTTCCTCGACGTTGTGCCGGTACGCTTCGGCGTCGCCGAGGAAGGGCACTATCACGTGCCGCTGCTGGTCTCGCCGTATGCCTACTCGACCTACCGGGGAAGCTGATGCGCGCTGAAGTGCGTTTCATCCGGCGCGGCCAACTGGTGAAACTGCAAAACGTTTCGCCGACGCTCACCTTGCTCGACTATCTGCGGCTGACCGAGCGCGCGACCGGCACCAAGGAAGGCTGCGCCGAAGGCGATTGCGGTGCCTGCACGGTGGTGCTGCGCCGCCTGCGCGGCGACAAGTTGACCTACGAGGCGGTCAACGCCTGCATCCTGTTCGCCGCGCAGGCCGACGGCAGCGAGATCATCACGGTCGAGGATTTGGCGCGCGACGGCGAGTTGCACCTCGTGCAGCAGGCGCTCGTCGACCATCACGGCTCGCAATGCGGCTTCTGCACCCCGGGCTTCGTGATGGCGCTGTTCGCGCTGCACCACCGGGTGGACGGCAAGCCCGCCGACCGCGCCCAGATCAACGACTGGATCGCCGGCAACCTGTGCCGCTGCACCGGCTACCGGCCGATCGTCGATGCCGGCCTGGCTGCCTGCATCGCCCCCGCCAATGATGCGTTCAGCGCCGCGGAACCCGGCGCACGCCAGGCGTTGAGCAAGCTCAAGGACACCGACGACATCTTCATCGGCACCCGCGAGCGTTTCTTCGCGGCGCCCGCGGGCCTGACCGCGCTGGCAAAGCTCTACGCCGCCAATCCCGAAGCCACCCTGGTCGCGGGTGCGACCGACGTCGGCCTGTGGGTCACCAAGCAATTGCGCGACCTGCCGAAGATGATCTGGCTCGGCCGCGTCAAAGGCTTCGACGAGATCGAGGATCGGCGCGACGCGGTGAGCTTCGGCGCAATGGTGACCCTCGCCGAGGCGACGCCGTATCTCGCCGCGATCGACCGCGATCTCGGGGAATTGCTGCGCCGTTTCGCCGGAAATCAAATTCGCACCGCGGCGACCGTCGGCGGCAACATCGCGAACGGCTCGCCGATCGGCGACCTCCCGCCCGCCCTGATCGCGCTCGGCGCGACGCTCGCGCTGCAGCAAGGCGACCGGCCGCGCACGTTGCCGCTGGAGAACTATTTTGTCGATTACGGCAAGCAGGATCGCCGCCCGGGCGAATTCGTGCGGCTGGTGCGCGTGCCGAAATTCTCCGCCGAAGACCGCTTCCGCTGCTACAAAATCTCCAAGCGCTTCGACAGCGACATTTCCGCCGTCATGGGCGCTTTCAAGCTGCGCGTCGACGGCACGCGCATTGCCGGCGCGCGCATCGCCTTCGGCGGCATGGCGGCGATCCCGAAGCGCGCGAACCGGGCCGAGAAGGCGCTGATCGAAAAATATCTCGATCGTCCGCAGGACTGGGACGAGGCGATCGCGCTGCTCGCCGAAGACTTCAAGCCGATCGACGATCTGCGGGCGAGCGCGAAATATCGTCTCGACGTCGCGCGTGCGCTGTTGCGCAAGGCGCTGACCGAGATCGGCGGCGCGCCGACGCGCGCGACGCGCATTACGGGTCTCAGGGAGGCGGCGGATGTCGGCACTGCCTGACCGCCGGGCCGAAGAGTTGCGGCTGCGGGTCGTGCGCCGCTCGATGCAGCACGACTCCTCGCCCAAGCACGTCGCGGGCAGCGCCGCCTTCATCGACGACATCCGCGAGCCGGAGGGCCTGCTGCACATCGCGGTCGGCGGATCTCCGGTCGCGAGCGGGCAATTGCTCGGCGTCGATCTCGATGCCGTGCGCGCCGCGCCCGGCGTCGTCGCGGTGCTGACCGCCGCCGATATTCCGGGCAAGAACGACGTCAGCGCGATCGCGGGCGACGATCCGGTGTTCGTCGCGGGACAGATCGAATTCCACGGCCAGGTCGTGTTCGCCGTGGTGGCGCGCACCCGCGAGCAAGCGCGCCGCGCCGCGCGCCTCGGCAAGGTCGAGGCCGCGGTTCGCACGCCCTATATCTCGGTCGACGAGGCTCTCGCGGCGGATATCCATATTCTGCCGGACTACACGTTCCGCAAGGATGACAGTAACGCCGCGCTTACCGCCAGCCCGCGGCGCGTGACGGGCCGGCTGCGCATCGGTGGCCAGGAGCATTTCTATCTCGAGGGCCAGGTCTCGCTCGCCATTCCGGGCGAGGACGGCGACATGCTGGTGCATTGCTCCACCCAGCATCCGAGCGAATGCCAGCACCTGATCGCCAAGGTGCTGGGCCTGCCGGATGCGGCGGTGACCGTGGAGGTGCGCCGCATGGGCGGCGCGTTCGGCGGCAAGGAGACGCAGGCCGCGCAGTGGGCCGCGATCGCGGCGCTGGCGGCGCGCGTCACCGGGCAGCCGTGCAAGATCCGGCTCGACCGCGATGACGACATGTGCCTGACCGGCAAGCGGCACGACTTCCTCGCCGACTACGAGATCGGCTTCGACGACGAGGGCGGCATCCGTGCGCTCGACACCGTGATGGCGTCGCGCTGCGGTTATTCGGCCGACGTGTCCGGCGCGATCAACGACCGCGCCATGTTCCACGCCGACAATGCCTACTATCTGCCGGCCGCCACGATCACGACCCGGCGGATGAAGACCAACACGGTCTCGAACACAGCGTTTCGCGGCTTCGGCGGGCCGCAGGGCATGATGGTGGCCGAGCGCGCCATCGACGAGATCGCCTGGTCGCTCGGGCTCGACCCGCTCGATGTGCGCAAGAAGAACCTTTACGGCGAAGGCCGCAACGTCACGCCCTACGGCATGGCGGTCGAGGACAACATCCTGCCGGCTCTGATCGACCGCTGCGAAGGCACCAGCGACTACCGGCGCCGCCGCCGCGCCGTGAAGGAGTTCAACGCCGAAAGCGCGACGCTCAAACGCGGGCTCGCGCTCACCCCGGTGAAGTTCGGCATCTCGTTCACCACCACGCATCTCAATCAGGCCGGCGCGCTGGTGCATGTCTATCAGGACGGATCGATCCACCTGAACCACGGCGGCACCGAGATGGGGCAGGGGCTCTACATCAAGGTCGCGCAGGTGGTGGCCGAGGAGTTCGGCGTCGATGCCGAGAAGGTGAAGATCACCGCGACCACGACCGCGAAGGTGCCGAATACGTCGGCGACCGCGGCCTCGTCCGGCTCCGACATCAACGGCATGGCGGCGAAGGATGCCGCCGGCACCATCAAGGCACGGCTCGTCGCGTTCGCATCGGAGAAATACGAGACCGAGGCCGCCCAGATCGAATTCCGCGACAATCGCGTGTTCATCGGCAACCGCTCGGTGCCGTTTCCCGAGTTGATCAAGCAGGCCTATTTCGCGCGCATTTCGTTGTCGTCGACCGGCTTCTATCGCACGCCGAAGATCCACTGGGACGCCAAGGCCGGGCAGGGGCGGCCGTTCTATTATTTTTCCTACGGCGCCGCGTGCAGCGAAGTGGTGGTCGACATCACCACCGGCGAGATGAAGGTCACGCGCGCCGATATCGTCCACGACGTCGGACGCTCGCTCAATCCGGCGGTGGACATCGGACAGATCGAGGGCGGCTTCGTGCAGGGCATGGGCTGGCTCACGACCGAAGAGCTCGTGTTCCACACGGACGGCCGGCTGCTCAGTCACGCGCCCTCGACCTACAAGATCCCCTGCGCCTCGGACGCGCCGGAGCATTTCAAGATCACGCTGTGGGACGGCGCCAACCACGAGGACACGATCTACCGCTCCAAGGCGGTCGGCGAACCGCCGCTGATGCTCGCCATCTCGGTCTTCGCCGCGATCGCCGACGCGATCCACAGCGTCAATCCGTCCATCCCGGTGCCGCTTGACGCGCCGGCGACGCCGGAGGCGATCCTGCGCGCCGTGCAGGCGGTGAGCTGATGTCCACCTGGCCGACCATCGCACGGTTCATCGAGAGCCACGGGGCCGCGGCGCTGGTGACGCTTGCGCAGGCGCAAGGCTCCACCCCGCGCGAGGTCGGCGCGCGGATGATCGTGGCACCCGACGGCACGTTCACCGGCACGATCGGTGGAGGCGCGCTCGAATGGGGCGCCTTGGCCGAAGCACAGGCACTGCTCGCGCGCGACGACGCCATGGTGAAGACGCTCGACCAGGCGCTCGGGCCGGATCTCGGCCAATGCTGCGGCGGGCGCGTGCTGCTGACGATCGAAAAATTCAGCGCGGCGGACCGCGCCGCCGTCGCAACGCTGGCGCGTGCCGAAGGCGAGGGGGCGCTGACCACCCTCGCCACGGTTGGAAACGATGGACGTCTGGTGCGCCGGGTCGTCGCCGCCGGGCAAGGCTCCGCCTACGAATTGCGGACCGACGGGTCGGTGCGCGAGCGGTTCGGCGAGGAGCCGAGCGCGTTCTATCTGTTCGGCGCCGGCCACGTCGGCCGCGCGCTCGCCGTCGCGCTCGCGCCGCTGCCGTTCGCCGTCACCTGGATCGATACGCGGCCCGGCGCGATCCCCGGGGACTTTCCCGTCAACGTCACCGCGGTCACGCAGGGCGATCCGGTCGAGCTGCTCGCGCGCGCGGGCGATGGCGCGCTGGTTGCGGTCATGACGCACAGCCACGCGCTCGATCTCGATCTGGTGATCGCGGCGCTCAAGGCCGACCGCTTCAGCTACGTGGGCCTGATCGGCAGCGACACCAAGCGCGCGCGCTTCACCGCGGCGATGCGCAAGATGGGGATGGCCGAGGCGACGGTGGACCGGCTCGTGTGCCCGATCGGCCTGACGGCGATCCGCGACAAGGCGCCGGCCGCGATCGCCACATCGGTCGCCGCGCAGGTGCTGATCGTGAGAGAAGCGTTGCAGGCACGCGCGACCAACAGCGACCACGCCGGCGATCGGGTGCGTCATGGCTGACGCAGCCCTTGCCGCCCCGCCGGAACTGGAAATCCCGCCGTCGCCGGACGAGCTCCCGCTGCTCGAAGCGGTCGGCATCACCAAGCTCTACGGCGACTTCGTCGCCAACGATGCGATCAACCTCGAAATCTGGCCGGCTGAAGTGCATGCGCTGCTCGGCGAGAACGGCGCCGGCAAGTCCACGCTGGTCAAGATGATCTACGGCCTGCTGCAGCCGAGCGCGGGCGAGTTCAGGTGGCAGGGCGAGCCGGTCGTGCTCGCCGGCCCGGCAGCTGCGCGCGCGCGCGGCATTGGCATGGTGTTCCAGCACTTCAGCCTGTTCGAGCAACTCACCGTCGCCGAGAACGTGGCGCTCGGCCTCGACAATGCGCCGCTCGCCGGCATCGAGGATCGCGTCGCCGACGTGTCGAAATCCTACGGCCTGCCGCTCGACCCGCGGCGCCAGGTGTGGCGGCTGTCGGTCGGCGAGCGTCAGCGCATCGAGATCGTGCGCTGCCTGCTGCAGGACCCCAAGCTGCTCATTCTCGACGAGCCGACCTCGGTGCTCACTCCGCAGGAGGCCGAGCAGCTTTTCCGCACGCTGCGTGTGCTGCGCAAGGAGGGTCGCGCGATCCTCTACATCTCGCACAAGCTCGAGGAGGTGCGCGCGCTCTGCGACACCGCCACGATCCTGCGCGGCGGCAAGGTCATCGCCACCTGCGATCCGCGCGCCGAGACCGCGCAGTCGCTCGCCAGCATGATGGTCGGCGGCGAGGTCGGCGCGGTGCGCTCGGACGGATTAAAGAAGGTCGGCCTGCCGCGCCTCGTCGTGCGCAACCTCGACTTCGCGCCGGACGATCCGCACGGCGTCAAACTGGACGGCGTGAGCTTCGAGCTCGCCGCAGGCGAGATCCTCGGCCTCGCGGGCGTTGCCGGCAACGGGCAGGACGAGCTGTTTGCCGTGCTCTCCGGTGAGGCGCCGGCGGATGCGCCGGAGGTCATCAAGGTCGACGGCAAGGACGTCGGGCGCATGTCGATCACCGAGCGCCGCCGTCTCGGCGCCGCCTTCGTGCCGGAAGAGCGGCTCGGCCACGCCACCGCCCCGCGCTTCACGCTATCCGACAACGCGCTGATCAGCGGCCATGCGGCGAGCCCGATGGTGCGCCGCGGCTTCATCGATCGCGGCCAGATGCTCGCCTTCGTCGAGCGCATCACCAAAGCCTACGATGTGCGCAAGGCCAAGCCCGATCCGGAGGCGATGAGCCTGTCCGGCGGAAACCTGCAGAAATACGTGGTCGGCCGCGAGATCCTGCGCGAACCGCGCCTGCTGATCGTCAGCCAGCCGACCTGGGGCGTCGATGCCGGTGCCGCCGCGGCGATCCGCCAGGCGATCATCGACCTGGCGTCGCGCGGCGCGGCCGTGCTGGTGATGAGCCAGGACCTCGACGAACTGTACGAGATCTCCGACCGGCTGGTGGTGATGTGCGCCGGCCGGCTGTCGGCGCCGCGCGCGACCCGGCGCGCCGACCGCGGCGAGATCGGCATGCTGATGGCCGGCGTGGGCATGAAAGGGGCAGCGAATGCGGCTCGCGCTTGAACGCCGCGCCGAGCGGTCGATCTTCATCGCGCTGCTGTCGCCGCTGCTGGCGATCGCGCTGACGCTCACGACCGGCGCCGTCCTGTTCGCGCTGCTCGGCAAGCCGCCGCTCGAGGCGCTGAAGATCTATTTCTTCGATCCGCTGACCGACCCGTGGGCGCTGCAGGAGATCGCCGTGAAGGCGACGCCGCTGGTGCTGATCGGTGTCGGGCTGTCGCTGTGCTACCTGGCGAACGGCTGGAATATAGGCGCCGAAGGCCAGTTCCTGATCGGCGCGATCTGCGGCGGCTGGCTCGCGGTGACAACGCACGGCACCGATGCCGGATACTGGGTGCTGCCCGCGATGCTCGCGCTCGGCGCGCTCGGCGGCGCGCTCTATGCGTTGATCCCGGCGCTGTTCAAGGTGCGCTTCGGCGCGAGCGAGATCCTCACCAGCCTGATGCTGGTCTATGTCGCGGAGCTGCTGCTCGACTACCTGGTGCGCGGACCGTGGCGCGACCCGAAGGGCTTCAACTTCCCGACCACCGCCGAGTTCGATGCCGTCGCCGCGATGCCGACGTTCATGGAAGGCAGCCGCCTGCACTGGGGCGCGATCATCGCGCTGCTGGTGGTGGCCTGGGCGACGGTGATGCTCGGACGCACGTTGCGAGGCTTCGAGATCAAGCTGGTCGGCGCCGCACCTCGCGCCGCGCGTTTCGCCGGCTTCAACGACCGCACATTGATCGTCATGACGTTCGCAATCTCGGGCGCGCTCGCCGGCCTTGCCGGCATCATCGAGGTGTCGGCGACCGTCAATCACCTGCAGCCGAACATCTCGCCCGGCTACGGCTTCACCGCCATCATCGTTGCGTTCCTCGGCCGCCTGCATCCGGTCGGCATCCTGATCGCGTCGCTGTTCCTCGCGCTCACCTTCATCGGCGGCGAAGGCGCGCAGATCATGATGAAGGTCCCGCTCGATCTCACCAAGGTGTTCCAGGGCATCCTGCTGTTCTACGTGCTCGCCTGCGACACGCTGATCCTCTACCGCTTCCGCCTGATACTCGCCCCGAAGGTCGCTCATGGAGTTCGCTGAAGCCATCCTGCTGACCATCATCACGGCATCGACGCCGCTGCTGCTCGCCGCCTCCGGCGAACTGGTGGTCGAGCGCGCCGGCGTTTTGAATCTCGGCGTCGAGGGCATGATGATCGTCGGCGCGGCCTGCGGCTTTGCCGGCGCTTATCACTCGGGCTCGATCGCCGTGGGGGCGCTGTGCGGCATTCTGGGCGGCATGGCGCTGTCGGCGGTGTTCGCGCTGCTGACGCTCGGGCTCGCCGCCAACCAGGTCGCGTCCGGTTTGGCGCTCACCATCCTGGGCGTCGGTCTCGCGGGTCTGATCGGCGCCGGCTACGTCGGACAGAAGATCGATGGCGCCGCGCATCTCTACATCCCGTACATCACCGACATCCCGTTCATCGGGCGTGTGCTGCTCGGGCAGAACGCCTTCGTCTATCTCTCGATCGCGCTGATCGTCGGCATCTGGTACTTCCTCTATCGCATGCGCGCCGGCCTGATCCTCCGCGCCGTCGGGGACAACCACGTGTCCGCGCATGCGCTCGGCTATCCGGTGCTGAGGATCCGCCTGTTCGCGGTCCTGTTCGGCGGCGCCTGCTCCGGGCTGGGCGGGGCTTACCTGCCGCTCGCCTACACGCCGTTCTGGGTCTCGGGGATGACCGCCGGTCGTGGCTGGATCGCGCTTGCGCTGGTGGTGTTCGCCTCTTGGCTGCCGCTCCGCCTGATGGTCGGCGCCTATTTGTTCGGCGGCATCACCATCCTGCAGCTTCACGCGCAGGCGATCGGGGTGGGCATTCCGTCGCAGCTGATGTCCGCGCTGCCGTATCTGGCGACCATTTTGGTGCTGGTCGCGATATCGTGGATGCGCGGCCGCGCCGGGAGCCCGGCGCCGGCCTCGCTTGGAATTGCATTCGTGCCCGACCGTTGAGCAGTGTGGCGCATGTGGATGGGCCGATGTTCGGAAAAGATCGTGCGCATGCGACGATCATGCGCATGCTAAGAAGGGCGTGCGGGGCGTGCGGGCGCCGCGGCCGGAATAGCTTCCCGCAGGACATCCGGAGAGCAGCATGAAGAAACTCGTTGTGGCGGCCGCGATCCTCGCGGCGAGCGCTGTGCTCGGCGGCGCCAGCGCGCAGCAGAAGCTGAAGATCGGTTTCATCTATGTCGGCCCGGTCGGCGACATGGGCTGGTCGTACCAGCACGAGGTCGCGCGGCGTGCGCTGGTCGATCAGTTCAAGGACAAGATCGACACGACGTTCCTGGAGAACGTCAACGAAGGCCCCGACGCGGAGCGCTCGATCGAGCAGCTCGTGCGCAACGGCGCCAAGCTCGTCTACACGACCTCGTTCGGCTTCATGGACGCGACCGCCAAGGTCGCGAAGAAGTATCCGAACGTCATGTTCGAGCACGCGACCGGCTACAAGCGCGACAAGAATCTGGCGACCTATTCGGGCCGCTTCTACGAAGGCCGCTACATCCAGGGCCAGATTGCGGCCAAGATGTCGAAGACCGGGACGATCGGCTACATCGGCTCGTTCCCGATTCCCGAAGTGATCTCCGGCATCAACGCCACGATGCTCGGCGCGCAGTCGGTGCGTCCGGACATGAAGGTGAAGATCATCTGGGTGAACAGCTGGTACGACCCCGGCAAGGAAGCAGCCGCCGCGCGCGCGCTCGCCGACCAGGGCGCCGACATCCTGACCCAGCATACGGATTCGGCCGCCGCGACCCAGTTCGCCAACGAGCGCGGCATTTTCTCGTTCGGCCAGGACTTCGACCAGATCAAGTTCGGCCCCAAGGCCCAACTCACCGCCATCGTCAACAACTGGACGCCCTATTACGTCGACCGCGTGAACCTCGCGCTCGACAACAAATGGGCGACCGGCGACGTGTGGGGCGGGCTGAATTCCAAGATCGTGCAGATGGCGCCCTATACCAACATGCCGGACGACGTGAAGAAGGTCGCGATGGACACCGAAGCCGGGATCGCCTCCGGCAAGCTGCATCCGTTCAAGTGCCCGGTCGTCGCTCAGGACGGCAGCACCGTCGAGTGCAAGGGCGGCGCGAACCTCGACGACGGCCAGATCCTCGGCATGAACTTCTACATCAAGGGGATCGACGACAAGGTCCCGGGGAAGTGAAGCGCGATTGTCATCCCGGCCAAGCGTCCCGGCGTTAAGCCGGGGCGCGCGAGCCGGGACCCATCTTGCCGCGCGCCGTATGCTCGCGCGTCCGGCGTTTCATGGGTCCCGGGTCTTCGTCGCTTCGCGCCGTCGCCCGGGATGACATCCGAATGACGCTGAAGTAGCCAGAATGGACGTCTTCCTCGGCGAATGGGTGAACCTGCTGCTGCGGTGGTTCCACATGATCGTGGGCATCGGTTGGATCGGCACGTCGTTCTACTTCATGGCGCTCGACTACGGGCTCGACACCAAGGAGCGCAAGAGCGAGGGCGTCTACGGCACCGCCTGGCAGGTGCACGGCGGCGGCTTCTACCACGTCGAGAAATTCACCGTCGCGCCGCCGCATCTTCCGCCGCATCTGCACTGGTTCAAGTGGGATGCGTATCTCACCTGGGTGAGCGGCTTCGGCCTGATGATCGTGCAGTATTACCTGCACGCCAAATCCTACCTGATCGATCCGGCCGTGATGCCGCTCGACCCGTGGGAGGCGATCGCGATCTCGGTCGCCTCGTTGCTCGGCGGCTGGGCGATCTATGAGGGGCTGTGCCGCTCGCCGCTCGGCAGGAACACGACCGTGCTGGCCGTCCTGGTATTCGCGCTGATCCTGGCGGCCTCGGTGCTCTACACCAAGGTGTTTTCGGCGCGCGGGGCGTTTCTCCATGTCGGCGCCTTCGTCGGCACCATCATGGCGTTCAACGTGTTCATCATCATCATCCCGAACCAGCGCAAGATGGTGGCGCAACTGCTCGCCGGGCATGCGCCCGACGCGCGCTACGGACAGATCGGCAAGCAGCGCTCGACCCACAACAACTACCTCACGCTTCCGGTGCTGGTGATGATGGTGTCGCCGCACTATCCGTTCCTCTCGGCGCACCCGCAGTCCTGGATGGTGGTGGCACTGATCATCGTCGCGGGCGCGCTGATCCGCCACGTCTTCAACCGCCTCGATGCCGGCGACAGTTTCGCTTCGTTCGACTGGGCGATCCCGGTTGCGGTCTTTGCACTGGTTTGCGCGATCTGGCTCACCGCGCCGCGTGCGCCGGCCGCCATCGGCACGGTGAGCGATCAGGACGTGCTGGCGCTCACCACCAAGCACTGCACCATGTGCCACGCGCGCAAACCCACGCACGAGAGCTTCAAGGAAGCGCCGAAGAACGTGATGCTGGAATCGACCGCGGACATCCGCAAATACGCCCCGCTGATCGTCACCCAGACGGTGCAGAACAAGGCGATGCCGCTCGGCAACCAGACCGCCATGACCGATGACGAGCGCGCCAGGCTCGGCCAATGGATCGCGGCGCAGCACTGATCGTGCCGGCGGCTCGCGCTTTTGCAGGGCAGCGCTGCATTCAAGGCGTTGAAAACGGGCGCTCTGCCCTTTATCTGAGGGAAGACGATGGGCTCCGGGAACATGACACGCCCCCTGAAAACCGACCTGTGGAATGGCCTGCGCGGCACGTGTCCGGCGTGCCGCAAGGGGCACATCTTCCGTGCATTCCTCAAGGTCGCGGACCACTGCGACGCCTGCGGTGAAGAACTGCATCACCAGCGCGCCGATGACTTTCCGGCCTATCTGGTGATCGTGATCGTCGGCCATCTGGTCGTCCCGCTCGTCCTGCATGTCGAGATGGCGTACGAGCCGGCTTACTGGATCCACGCCGTGCTGTGGCTGCCGTTGACGCTGGCACTGTCGTTGCTGCTGATCCAGCCGATCAAGGGCATGGTGATCGCGCTGCAGTGGCGCGCCGGCATGCACGGCTTCGAGGCGGCCAAGAAGCTGCGCGAGGCCGGCAAGCTGCACGAGGCAAAGCCCAGTCCCGCGCCGGTGTGATAAGCGTGTTGCGTGGAATCGCTGCACGCAACATGACCCCGACGACCTTCTCCCCCGATGACATCGGATCGCTCGGTGCGCGCGCCGAGACGATGGTAAATGCGCTCGGCGTGGTGTCGGCCGAGCCCGACCGGCTGGTGCGGCTGTTCCTGACGCCGGAGCACCGCCGCGCCGCCGATCGCGTCGCCGAATGGATGCGCGCCGCGGGCCTGGCGGTCAGCGAAGATGCGCTCGGCACGGTGCGCGGCCGCCTCGAAGGTGCCGGGACCAAGCGCCTGCTGATCGGCTCGCATATCGATACCGTGATCGATGCCGGCAAGTATGACGGCCCGTTCGGCGTGATCGCGGGCATTCTTGCAGCCGGACACTTTCGCGACCAACGGCTGCCGTTCGGAATCGACGTGCTGGCTTTCGGCGACGAAGAGGGCTCGCGCTTTCCGGCGACCTTGTCGTCGTCGTCCGCCTGCGCCGGCATCTTCCGCGTCGAAAATCTCGCGCTTGCCGACCGCAACGGCGTGACCCTAGGGGAGGCGATCAAGGCCTATGGCAAGTCGCCCGCCGACATTGCGGCCGCCGCCTACGCAAGCGATGAAGCCGCCGCCTATGTCGAAGTGCACATCGAGCAGGGTCCGGTGCTGGAGGCGCGCGGGCAGCCGCTCGGCGTGGTCACGGCGATCATCGGGCAGACCTATCTCAACGTGGAATTCCTCGGCGAGGCCGGCCACGCCGGAACCGTCCCGATGTCGCTGCGGCGCGATGCGCTCGCAGGTGCCGCCGAAGCGATGCTGCTCGGCGAGGCGCTCGCGCGCGAGAGCGGTGGCGAGGTGGTTGCGACCGTCGGCCGGATCGCAGTCGCGCCGGGCGCGACCAATGTGATCCCGGCCAATGTCGTGGTGATCTTCGACATCCGCTCCGGCTCGGAAGCCGCGCGGGCGAAGCTCGTGGAGACGCTGAAAGGCCGCATCCGCGAGATCGCCGACCGGCGCCGTCTCGGCCTCACCATCACGTCGCCGCGTGAGGTCGCGACCACGCCATGCCATCCGGCCGTGCAGGACGCGCTCGCCGGCGCGATCCGCGCGCTCGGCGCCGAGCCGCTCCGCCTCGGATCGGGCGCTGGCCATGACGGGCAGGCGATGGCGAGGCTTTGCCCGATAGGCATGCTGTTCGTGCGCTGCCGCGGCGGGATCAGTCACAACCCGATGGAGTATCGCGGGCCCGCAGGATCTCGGTCTCGCGGTCGCGGCGCTGATCGGCTTCATCGAGCGGTTCGATCCGTCAGCGCTCAAGCCCGCGCCCTGACGTCACCATCGTCGAGCGCATCGAGCCA
>CAWIXG010000029.1:0-80995 GCA_963839985.1 uncultured Alphaproteobacteria bacterium
GTAGAGCACGCCGATCGCGATCGCCGCGATGGTGTCGCCCGGAATGCCGAACAGCAGCGAGGGCACCCAGCCTGACGCGATGCTGGCATTGTTGCTCGCGCCCGCCTCGACCAGCCCTTCGACATGGCCGGTGCCGAACTTCTCCGGCGTCTTGGAGAAGCGCTTCGACATCGCGTAGGACACCCACGCCGCCATGTCGGCGCCGGCGCCGGGCAGCACGCCGATGATGATCCCGACGATGTTCCCGCGCGTCATCTGCCAGTGATACATCTTGGTCAGCATCCACTGGCCGGCCATGATGCTGCCGAACTTGCGCTTCGGCAGCGGCGGCGGCTCCGGGGTGAGCATCGCGCGCATGACCTGCGCCACCGCGAACACGCCGACCAGCGCCGGAATCGGCTCGATACCGCCGAGCAGGTCGGTGACGCCGAAGGTGAAACGCGGCACGCCGCCCGGGTTCTCGATGCCGACGCACGAGACCAGCAGCCCGATGAACATCGCGGCGATCGCCTTCACCGGCGAGGAGCGCGCCACCAGCGTGGCGCACATCAGGCCGAGGAAGGCGAGCCAGAAGTACTCGAAGGTCGAGAACGACAGCGCGATCTCGGCGAGCGGCGGCGCGAGGATCATCAGCGACAGCGTGCCCGCGATGCCGCCGACCGCGGAGAACCACACGCCGGCGCCGAGCGCGAGCTCGGCCTCGCCCTTGCGCGTCATCGCATAGGCTTCGTCCGCGTAAGCCGCGGACGCGGGCGTGCCGGGGATGCGCAGCAGCGCGCCCGGAATGTCGCCGGAAAAGATCGCCATCGAGGAGGCGGCGACGATGGTCGCGATCGCGGCGATCGGCGAGAGATAGAACGTGACCGGCACCAGCAGCGCCGTCGCCATCGTGGCGGAGAGGCCGGGCAGCGATCCGATCACCAGACCGTAGATCGACGCGAGCAGCATCGCGATGATGACTTCCCACGTCGAGATGAGAGCGATCGCTTCGATCAGCGTCTTGAGCATGGCGTCACCACGGCATCGGAATGAGGCCGATCGGAAGCGGCACCCGCAGGATCTTCGCGAAGATCAAGTGGATGCCGATCGGCGCCAGAATCGCAAGCGGGACGGAAAGCTTCGGCCGCGCGCCGAGCGCGGTCGATGTCACGAGTACGATGAAGGCTGCGGTGATGATGAAGCCAAGCCTGTCTGCGGCGACGACATAGAACAGCAGCAGCGCCGGCGGAAACAGCGCGCGCAGGCCGTAGAGCGGGCCGCGCGGGGCGGGCGCCTGTTGCCCCGCCTCGAGCGGCACCAGCTCTTCGGCCTCCTCGAAGCTGTGGCCGATGCCGAACGCGATCATCAGCCCGCAGACCGCAAGCCCGATGCCGATCACCAGCGGAAATACGTTGGGGCCGACCGGCTGGCCGGGCACCGGCGGGAGCAACCACCCGCCATAGGCCGCGGCCGATCCAAGTCCGACAAGGAACAACCCGGTGACGCGATCGGGCAGCCGCATGAACACCCCACATCTTCCGGCGGCGCTGTCCGCCGGTCCCCCTGGATCAACAAGAGCGCGGCAGGCGCGTGCCTGCCGCGTTCAGGTCGATACTCTCAAGCCTTCGCCAGCCCCGCGGCCTTCATCGCATCGCCCATCTGGGCGTCGCCATTGTCCATGAACTTGGCGAATTCGGCGGCGTCGCCCCACACCGTGCCGAAGCCGCGATTGCTCATGAAATCCTTGAACTCCTTCGAGTCGTAGACCTTCTTCAGCGTCGCGGTGAGCTTGGTGGCAATCTCCGGCGGCAGGCCTTTCGGCCCCGCGATGCCGCGCCACGCGCCGGTCGAGTAGTTGATGCCCATCGCTTCCTTGAGCGTCGGAATATCCTTGAACACCGGGTTGCGTTCCGGCGCCATGAGGGCGAGCGCGCGCGCCTTGCCGGCCTCGATGATGGCGCGGGCCTCGGGGATGGAGCAGGTGCAAAGATCGAGACCGCCGGCCGCAAGGTCCTGCATCGCGGGCGCGGCCCCGTTCGACGGCACCCACGCCACGTGGTTGGCCGCAAGTCCCATCGCCTTCAGCCAGCCGACCAGCGCGAGATGCCAGATGCCGCCCTGGCCGGTGCCGGACGCCTTCAGCTTGCCGACAGGGGCGGCCTTGATGGCGTCGGCGAGCTCCTTGACGGTCTTGTAGGGCGAGCTCGCGCTCACCGAAACGCCCGGCGGGTCTTCGTTCATCAGCGCGAGCGGCGTGTAGCTCTTCGGGGCCAACTCGGTCAGCCCCTGCCAGTGCATCATCGAGATCTCGACCGTCAGCATGCCGATGGTGTAGCCGTCGGGCTGCGCCGTCGCGATCGCCGAATGGCCGACCACGCCCGAGCCGCCGGTGCGGTTCACCACGTTGAACGGCTGGCCGAGTTCTTTCTCCAGCAGCGCCGCGACGATGCGCGCGGTCGCGTCGGTGCCGCCGCCCGCGCCCCAGGGCACGATCACGGTCACGGGGCGGCTCGGGTAGGCCTGCGCGAACGCGGGCTTTGCCAGGCTGATGCCGGCCGCAGCAGCGGCCGCCGAGGCCGCGAAGGCGCGGCGGGTGAGTTTGGTCATGGGATCCTCCCTCGAGCGCGGCTCGTTCGGCCGCCTTATTCGATAGGTAACATGCTAGCGGAGGGGCGGAGGGGAGGGCAAGGACGGCGAGTTGAATGCACGTGTTCAACAGTTGAGCCGCTCCGCGGCGCCTCGTTTGCTGCCGATCCGGGCGCGTAATATTTCGGAACCAGCGGCGCGCTCGTGCGTTCCGTTCCGAATCCATGGATGCCATGCACTCTCGGACGGGGCTCGCCAGCGTTCTCGATCGGCTCAAAAGCTTCGCCGGCTTCGGCCGCGCTGGCGTGCGCGCCGACGAGCTTGCGACCCAGGAAGCGCTGCGCGATTCCGAGGAGCGGCTGCGCCTGGTGCGGCGCGCGACCGGGCTCGGCATGTACGAGATCGACTGGGTTGCGCGGCGGCGCTACTGGTCGCCCGAGTTGCGCGCGCTGTTGCGCGTGCCGGACGATCTCGACATCAACAGCGATGCCGATCTGCTCGAGCGCATCATCCCGGACGAGATGCGCACCGCGTTCCGCGACAAGATGCGCGCCTCGCTCGATCCGGACGGCGGCGGCGACTACGAGGACGAGCATCGCGTCACGCGCTTCGACGGCTCGACCGGCTGGCTGCTGTTGCGCGGCAAGACCTTCTTCATCGACGGTCCGGACGGGCGGCGTCCGACCCGCTCGATCGGCCTGGTCGTCGATATCTCGGATCGCAAGCGCGGCGAGGAGGCAAACGCGCTGCACGCCTCGACGGTGCTGTCGTCGAACGACGCCATCTTCTCGATCGATTTCGGCCGCGCCATCCGCACCTGGAATCCGGGCGCCGAACGGCTCTACGGCTACACCGCCTGGGAAGCGATCGGCCGGCCGATCTCGATCCTGTGTCCGGACGACCTGCACGGCGAGCAGCTCTCGCTCTACAGCGCCACGACCGGCGGCCAGCCGGTGGTGCTCGAGACCGTGCGCCGGCACAAGAGCGGGAAGCTGATCCCGGTCGGCATCAGCGCGGCGCCGATTTTCGCCGAAGGCAAGGTTGCCGGGGTCGCCGCGGTGCATCGCGACATGACCGAGCACCGCCACTACGAAGAGCACATGGCGTTCACGCTGCGCGAGCTGTCGCATCGCACCAAGAACATGCTCGCGGTGGTGCAGGGGCTGACCCACATGATCGCGCGGCGCAGCGACAGCATCGAGGCGCTCGAGACGCGGCTGCGCGGCTGCATCCAGGCGCTCGCCTACTCGCACGACCTCCTGGTGCAGCACGACTGGGAGGGCGCGACGCTGCAGGAGCTGCTCGGCGTCCAGCTCGCCTCGTTCGGCGGGCTCGACAGCGGCCGCATCCTCGCCAGCGGGCCGGAGGTCTTCCTGCAGCCGCAGGCGATGCAGTCGCTCGGGCTGATCCTGCACGAGCTCGGCACCAACGCGACCAAGCACGGCGCGCTGTCGGTCGAGAGCGGGCATGTGACCATCGCGTGGTCGTGGCGCGCGGACGGCGGGGTCGCGCTGACCTGGACCGAGAGCGCGGGACCGGCGGTCGTGGCGCCGACGCGGAAAGGATTTGGCCAGGTGGTGTTCGAGCGCATCGGCGCCGCGCTCGACGGGGCGATCTCCACCGAGTTCCGGACGGACGGGCTGGTCTGCGTCATGACGATCGGGGCGAGCAATTTGATCCCGGCGGAGTGATTCACCTGTTGCGTGTCATTTGCGAGACAGATTTTCTGTTCCGTGAACTAAGGTAAAATCAAGCAAAATCAATGTGTTATTCGGCGTATTGGTGAATTGAGGTCAGCTGACACCCGATCAACTTTTGTCTCCCTTCCGCAAGGAAATCAGCTATCATCCGCGCGGGTGGAAGTTGCGGAGAGAATTCATGCGTCGGCTTGCGACGTCCACTGCGCTCGCCTTCCTCTCAGTCGCCACCCTCCACGTCAGCGCCGCGTCCGCCTCCGACATCGTCTGGGAGGTGCAGAACCCGTTCCGCTTCTTCAAGAAGCAGGCGGCGTTCAACATGCACGAGAAGGCGTTCGATGCGGTGCGCGGCAAGGCCGACAGCCCGCAACCGGCCAATATCGTCTGGCGCACCGAGCGGCGGCTGAACGATCCGGACTGTTCTGACAAATCGACTCCGGCGCGCTGCCTCGCGACCGCGAAGAAGGGTTTCGAGCGCTCGCGCCTCGGCTGGGCCGCGCAGACGCTCGACATGGTCTGCTACGAGCGCAATTCGCGCCCGTTCCGCTATCCGACCGTCTGCGAGCGGCAATATTCCTGGGGCAGCGCCAAGGAAGACTACGTGCTGCCGGACGCGCACACGGTCGAGGTCACGCTGTCGCCCGAACGCGTCGCCGAGGCCGGCACCGGCGAGTGCCAGTGGAGCTTCCACGGCCGCAACGGCAAGGCGGAAAGCGCCACGCTGCCGTGCAAGACCGCGTTCGTGGTCAAGCGCGTGCCGTATTCGCCGGACGCCAAGGTGTCGGGCGGCGAGGTGAAGGTGAAGCTGCCTGACGGGCGCGAACTCGCCGAGCCGATCGCCGTGCAGGACGTGCTGGTCGTCGCGATGGGCGACTCGTTCATGTCGGGCGAGAGCAATCCGGACCGTCCGGTCACGTTCTCGGCGGCGCGCGAAATGGTCTACGACCCGAGCATGGCGAACGACCGCGATCAGCTCGCGTCGAGAAAGCCGGTGCAGAGCAATTTCGGGCTGGCCTCCAACGAGGATCAGTTCGACGCCAAGACCCTGCCGCGCCGGCGCATGGAGGACGAGGACAAGGGCCTGCAATTCCGTCCCGCCTCGCACGAATTCCTGGCGGCATTCAACAAGGGCGGCGCGCAGTGGCTTTCGGCCGACTGCCATCGCTCGCAATACGGCTATCCGTTCCGCGTCGGCATCCAGATGACGCTGGAAAACCGCCACCGCGCGGTAACGCTGATAAGCGTCGCCTGCTCGGGCGCGGAATCGATCGGCTTCTTCCTCAATCACGATTCGCGCGAGCGCGCCGGCGAGAAGGGCGGCGCGCAGGTGCCGCCGCAGCTCGACCAGGTCGCCGACCTCCTGTGCCGCGGCGGCGCGCAAGGCCGCACCCAGGCGGCGAGCTACACGCTGCCGATGTACAAGCACGGCAGCACCGGCATCTCGGCGCAGACCGTCTCGAAGCAATGGTGCCCGCCCGCGAACCGCAAGCGCGCAATCGACCTCGTGCTGCTCTCGGTCGGCGGCAACGATGTCGGCTTCGGCGCGCTCGCGATGTATGCGGCGACCGAGAGCGCGCGCGACCTTGCGCCGATCGCAGGCCTGGTCGGCAGCGAGATCCGCTTCGGGCCCGAAGTGTCGCGCGCCTATCTCGGCGCGCTCGACAAGCGCATCAAGGCGGTGCGTGACGCGCTGGTCGAAGGCTTCGGCGTCGCGCCGGAGCGCGTGCTGCAGAACGCCTACGAGCCGATCCAGTACGACGAGACCGGGAGCTACTGCGGCAACCAGGCGACGCTGGGCATGGACGTGCATCCCTCGCTCAAGATCAGCAAGGCGCGGCTGTCCGAGGTCGCGAACGTCGCGGCCGAGCTGGAGAAGCGGCTCGCCTGCATCGCCTCGACCGCCGGCAAGCGCGATTGCCCCGCCGGGCTTGCCACCGGCAGCGGCACCGGCTTCCGCTTCATCACCGAGCACACCGCGGAATTCATGAAGCGCGGCATCTGCGCGCGCGATCCGACCCGCGCGCTGATCGACCAGGCGGCGATGAGAATGCCGCGCCGCTCCAAGGTCACCGGCGATTTCGAGCCGTACTCGCCGTCCGGCGCGCTGCCCTACGCGCATCGCTGGCGCCTGATCCACAATCCGAACGACGCCTTCCTGACCGCCAATACGCATCGCGAGGGCATCTCGCCGTTCGACATCCTCCAGCCGGCCTATGCGGCGCTGTATTCCGGCGCGTTCCATCCGACCGCCGAGGGCCACGCCATCGTCGCCGATCACGTGATGCGCCACGTGCGCAGCATCCTCGACAAGGAGAAGAAGCCGGTGGTCGAGGGACGGCTGAACTAGCGTCCGTCCAACGCGATTAAATCACTGACCGCCGCTCGTCCCCGCGAAAGCGGGGACCCAGTTCTTTCGAGTTCCTGGCCCCTGGATTCCCTGAGTTCTCAAACGAAGTGCAACACCAAGCTACGGTGTTGCCATGGGCCAGCGATATGACCAGCTTTCGCTTGAAGAACGCTGCCGGGTTGCCGTTTTTCGTGCCGAAGGACGCACGATCAGGCAGATCGCTGCAGATCTGGATCGCTCGCCATCGACGATTGCTCGGGAGCTGAAGCGCAACAGTGGCAAGCAGTCGGGGTACACCCCGTCATGGGCGGCCGACCAGAGCAAGGCGCGGCGCTGGCGCGGGGCCAGGCTGGAGCGGGACAGCGGCTTGCGTGCGCAGGTGCTGGAAGCGCTCGCTGGCGGCTGGTCGCCGGAGCAGACCTGCGCGGCGCTCGAGCGCCGACACGGCCGCCGCGTCATCGGCGTCGAGAGCATCTACCGCTTCGTCCACGCCCAGATCGCCCGCCACAAGGATTACAGCTGGCGCCACTACCTGCCGCGGGGAAAGAGCAAACGGGGCCGGCGCGGCCGCCGGGGTGGCAGTCCCGCGCTGCTGATGACCGGCCGTATCCCGATCTGCGAGCGCCCCGCACAGGCCGCTGACCGCGCCACGCCCGGCCACTGGGAAGCCGACCTCATGCTGTTCTCGAAATACGGGCAGGCGGTCCTCGCCGTGCACGAGCGTTCCTCGCGACTGCTGCTCGCCACCATGCCGAAGGGAAAGGCCGCCGGTCCGATCGCCGACCTCATCGCGCAACTGCTCGGCCCGCTGCCGCAGCCGCTCCGGCGCACCATCACGTTCGACAACGGCACGGAGTTCGCCCGACACCTCGACCTGCATCGAACGCTCGCGCTGCAAACCTTCTTCTGCGACCCCTATTCGCCGTGGCAGAAAGGCGGCGTCGAAAATGCCATCGGCCGCATGCGCCGCATTCTTCCGCGCAAGACAGACCTCGCCGCCGTCTCGAAAAGCCAGCTCGACCGCATTCTCCTCGCCTACAACAACACACCCAGAAAATGCCTTGACTGGCTCACTCCAGCCCAGGCCTTCTGTGCTTATCTGTTGCACTTCGAACGAGAATCCACCTTCCCGCTTGCGCGGGAATGAGCGGAATGTGTTTCAATGTTCGCGGGTCAAACTCCAGGCCGCGTTGCGGGGCGACAAGTCTAGTCCCGCACCATCTTGGCGAGGGGCTGGCTGCGCTTGAGCCCCGCGAAGAACGCGGCCGGGTCGGCGACCTTGTCGATCCGGCACTCGAACTGATTGCGCTGCACCACGCCGAGTGACGCCATCTTCGCCGCGTCCTGCTTGTTGCATTCCGCCGGAATGACCATCGCCTCTTTGCCGGTAATGCGGAACAGGATGTAGCCGTAGCCCTGGTTGCCCTCGAGCGTGAGCTGGGCGACGTGCTCGCCGCCGGCGAGGGGATGCAACGTCACCGGCGTAACGGCACCCTTCTCGTTGACGAAGTCGTAGGCATTGCCGGGCCGCGGCCGCACCACGATCGGGTCGCTCGGCGTATCCTTGCCGTCGATCTGCTCGAACGTCGCGTACTTGCCGCCGTCGCCGAGCGCGCGCACCGCGGTGCCGGGTGCAAACATCGGCCGGTCGGAGGCGAAGCAGCCCGAAAGAAGTGTGCCGAGCGCCAGCACGACGGCGATTACGGATCGTTGCATGACATAGCCCTCGCCCGCTGACCGCATCCACGGCCCGTCGTTAACAGCCGAAAATGGCAGGATTGACGAGCCTTGGAAGGCCGCGCCTCACTCCGCCGCCTCCCGCGCGTGCCCCAGCCGCCGGTTGAGCGACTTCACCAGCTCCGCGGCGGCCTCGGCGATCACCGTGCCGGGCGGGAAGATCGCCTCCGCGCCGGCCTTCCTGAGCGCGTCGTAGTCCTGTGGCGGGACCACGCCGCCAACCACGATCATGATGTCGCCGCGGCCCTGCTTCTCCAGCTCGGCCTTGACCTCGGGCACCAGCGTGAGGTGCCCGGCCGCCAGCGAGGACACGCCGATCACATGCACGTCGTTCTCGACCGCCTGCCGCGCCGCCTCGCCGGGCGTCGCGAACAGTGGCCCGATATCGACGTCGAAGCCGAGGTCCGCGAACGCGGACGCGATCACCTTCTGGCCGCGGTCATGACCGTCCTGTCCGATCTTGGCGACGAGAATGCGCGGCCGGCGCCCCTCGTCCTGCTCGAAGTCGCCGACAAGCTTCAGCACGCGCGTGACGCCCTCGTTCATGCCGACCTCCCGCTTGTAGACGCCCGACAGCGACTTGATCTCGGCGCGGTGCCGTCCATAGACCTTCTCCAGCGCGGTCGAGATCTCGCCGACCGTCGCCTTGGCGCGCGCCGCGTCGACCGCGAGCGCGAGCAGGTTGCCGTTGCCGCGGTCGGCCGCGCGCGTGAGCGCGGCGAGTGCGTCCTCGACCGCCTTCGGGTCGCGCTCTTTCCTCAGCCGCGCGAGCTTGTCGAGCTGCAGCGTGCGCACCGCGGAGTTGTCCACTTTCAGCACGTCGATCGGCTTCTCGTCGGTCGGGCGGTACTTGTTCACGCCGATCACCGACTGCGTGCGCGAGTCGATGCGCGCCTGCGCCTTCGCGGCGGCTTCCTCGATGCGCAGCTTCGGGATGCCGGCCTCGATCGCCTTCGCCATGCCGCCGAGTTCTTCGACTTCCTGGATGTGGTCCCAGGCCTTGCTGGCAAGCTCGGCGGTCAGCCGCTCGACGTAGAACGATCCGCCCCACGGATCGGCGATGCGCGTGGTGCCGCTTTCCTGCTGCAGGAACAGCTGCGTATTGCGCGCGATGCGCGCGGAAAAGTCCGACGGCAGCGCGAGCGCCTCGTCGAGGGCGTTGGTGTGCAGCGATTGGGTGTGGCCTTGCGTCGCCGCCATCGCTTCGATCGCGGTGCGCACCACGTTGTTGTAGATGTCCTGCGCGGTCAGCGACCAGCCCGAGGTCTGCGAATGGGTGCGCAGCGAGAGCGAGCGCGCATCCTTGGCGCCCTCCTGTTTCATCAGCTTCGCCCAGATCATGCGCGCGGCGCGCAGCTTGGCGACCTCCATGAAGAAATTCATGCCGATCGCCCAGAAGAAGCTCAGGCGCGGCGCAAAGCGATCGATTTCGAGGCCCGCCTTCTGCCCGGCGCGGACGTATTCGACGCCGTCGGCGAGCGTATAGGCGAGCTCGAGGTCCTGCGTCGCGCCCGCCTCCTGCATGTGATAGCCGGAGATCGAGATCGAGTTGAACTTGGGCATGCGCTCCGACGCGAATGCGAAGATGTCGGAGATGATGCGCATCGAGGGGGTGGGCGGATAGATGTAGGTGTTGCGCACCATGAACTCTTTCAGGATGTCGTTCTGGATCGTGCCCGACAGCTTCTCCGGCGGCACGCCCTGTTCCTCCGCCGCCACGATGTAGAGCGCCAGCACCGGCAGCACCGCGCCGTTCATCGTCATCGACACGCTCATCTGGTCGAGCGGAATGCCGGAGAACAGCGTGCGCATGTCGTAGATCGAGTCGATCGCAACGCCCGCCATGCCGACGTCGCCCGAAACGCGCGCGTGGTCGCTGTCGTAGCCGCGGTGGGTGGCGAGATCGAACGCGACCGAGAGGCCCTTCTGCCCGGCGGCGAGGTTGCGGCGATAGAACGCGTTGCTGTCCTCCGCGGTCGAGAAGCCCGCATACTGCCGCACGGTCCAGGGCTGCGTGACGTACATGGTCGGGTAGGGCCCGCGCAGGTACGGGACGATGCCGGGATAAGTGTCGAGGAAGTCGAGGCCGGCCACGTCGTCCGGCGCGTAAGCCGGCTTCACCGGGATGCCTTCCGGGGTGAGCCATGGCTCGCCGGAAGCCCGGGAGGGTATCGCCGTCGGTTCGGCAAAGTCGACCGACGCGAAATTCGGCACACGGGTCATTGCGCTTTGCCTTCCCGACCTTTCAGCCGCCGTTCCATCTCGTCCATGATGTCCCTGATCTCGCACAGTACAAGATGAGCGTTGCCGACCGAGCGTTTCAATATCAAGGACCCGAACGTCCTGGTACTCGCCAGGATCGGTATCAGCCAGTCGATCCAGTGACCGGTCGAACTCGCGCCGCCCATTCCCAGGATGAACCGATAGGCGCGCGGATGCCGGATCGGTCCGCGGCGCGACCACAGCGGCCAGGCCGGGTGGATGTCCGACGCCGATCGCTCGTCGGCCGCCTCATACTCGCGCCACGCCGCCTCGAGCCGCTCCGCTAGGTCCGCGTCGCTCAGCTTGGCCAAATCGCCGCGAAGGTTCACCGCAAGCATGGTTCATATCTATAGCACGCCCGGCCGAAGGTCGAAGCCCGGCTCAAAGCCCGAGACGGCGCTGCGCTTCGCGCAAGGTCGCAACCACATCGCAGCCGGCGTAGATGAAGTGCGAAACGCCGGCTGCCTTCAAGGCGCCTTCGCGTTCGCCGGGACGGCCGGCCAGATAGATGTCGGCCGCACCGGCTGCGGTCAGCGCTGTCGCGGCGTCGGCCGCTTCCTGCTGGTAGACCTGGTCCGAGGAGCACAGGCAGGCGAGCCTGGTCCCCGACGCCTTGAACGCCGCAACCATCGCGTCGCGGTCGGCAAATCCGTCATTCGAGACCGCCTCGATCCCGCCCGCCTCGAACAGGTTCCGGGTGTAGAGCGAGCGCGCCGTGAACTCGGACAGGTTGCCGAGATTGGCAAGGAAGACCTTCGGCCGCGCGCCGGTCGCGGCCAGCATGCGGTCGGAGGCGTCGCGCAACGCCTCGAATGGCTCGGCAACGCGGATGCGCGGCAGGGCGAGCGGCGAGGGTTCGCCGCCCGACACGCGCGGCGCGACGTCGAGCACATGCACCGCGGCTTCATGGATATTCGGAAACTCGCTGGTGCCGGTCAGCGCGTCGCGCCGGCGTGCGACATTCGTCTCGCGCAGCGCGCGCGTTGCCGCCACCTTGCCCTGGATCAATCCATGCGCCAGCGCGACGTCGGCGCCTCCCGCCTGCTCGATCTCCTGGAACAGCGTCCAGGCCGCGGCGCAGAGCTGTCGGGTCAGGTCCTCGATCCCGCCCGATCCCGCCGCCGGATCGGCGACTCTTCGCGAGGTTCGACTCCTCCAGCAGGATGAGTTGCGTATTGCGCGCGATGCGGCGCGCGAACGCGTCGGGCAGGCCGAGCGCGGCGGTGAACGGCAGCACCGTGATGGCATCCGCGCCGCCGAGCCCGGCCGCCACGACCGCAACGGTGGTGCGCAGGATGTTCACCGCAGGATCGCGCCGCGTCATCATGCGCCACGCGGTCTCGGCCGCCACGCATGCGGGCGCCGGCGCAAGCCCGCAGGCCTCTTCGACCCGCGCCCACAGCTTGCGGATCGCGCGGAACTTGGCGATCGAGAGAAACTGGTCGGCATCCGCGGCGAGACGGAAATAGATCATGCGCCGCGCCGCATCGAGCGCGATGCCGCCGGCCTCCAGTGCGCGCAGATAGGTGACGGCGCTCGCCAGCGCGAACGCCAGCTCCTGCGCTTCCGATCCGCCGGCATTGTGGATCACCCGTCCGTCCGCGACCGCGAATGGTCCGCGGAATCCCTGTGCGGCGAACTCCTGCACCAGCGCGGCGAAGTACGGCGCAAGCTCCGCCCATGGCCGCGCCTCGCGCCCCGTTGCGGCGAGGCCGCCGAGCGGATTGAGGCTCGCGCGCAATTCGACCGTGTCCGGCGCGATGCCGCGGCGCTTCACCAGCGCGGCGAAGTTCTTCGCGGCGTCGCGCGTCTCGGCGCTGACGTTGAAATCGATGACGACGCCGGCATCGAGATAGACGCCGTCGAGCGCCCGCTCCAGCGCGTCCGGCGAACCCTCGAGCCCGTACCCGTTCGCATTGAGCGAGCCGGCCATCACCAGCATCAGCCCGGTCGCGCCGTTTTCCAGATCGTGCAGCGCCTGCTCGTTCGCGGCCGCCGGATCCGGATGATCGACGCGCTGCATCACGGTCCACGCGGCGCCCGCCGGGCGCGCCGCGACCGGGCGCGCGGCGGCGGCGCGCGGGTAAAGCGGCTGGATGGCGAGACCGTCGCTGGTTCTTGCGACCAACCGCTTGTCGAACGGCGCACCTTTGAGCACGCCATCGACCAGCATGAGCCATTGCTCGCGCGTGGCCGCGGGGAATTCGGCCCCGAATGCAGGCTCTTCGGTGTCAGACATGGCGGCTTTCATGCGGCATCGCTATCGAATGCCACGGCCTCGCGTGCAATGAAAGTGCCAAGCCGGCAGTGGGCCTGAAGCAGAATCCCGAAAAAGCTGGAGCGCGGCGACGATCCGAGGAAAGCCATCCCGCTCTCAGGGGGCGGGCAGGGCCGGCAGCCGCTCGATGCCGCGGTCGTCGAGCCCGGCCAGCGCGTCCTTGATGTTGCGGCCCGCGATCACGCGCCCCGGCACGATCTCGTTCAGCGGCACCAGCACGAAGGCGCGCTCGAACAGGCGCGGGTGCGGCAGGATCAGGCCCGGCTCGTTGATCGTGAGATCGTCATAGGACAGCAGATCGATATCGACCGGACGCGGCCCCCAGCGCTTCTCGCGATAGCGGTCGCGGTCGAAGGCGCTTTCGACGTTCATTGCGCGCTCGAGCAGCGCGCGCGGCGAGAGCGTCGTATCGACGGCGATCGCCAGGTTGGTGAAGCGCGGCTGTTCGAGCACGCCCCATGGGGGCGTCAGGTAGTGCGAGGAGGCGAAGCGCAGCGTCACGTCCTTGCCGTCGGCAAACAGCGCCACGGCCTCATTGAGCGTCCGCCGGACGTCACCGACATTGCCGCCGAATCCGAGCAGCGCTTCAGCCATGGGCGGCCCGGATCGCTCGCGTGACGCGCAGCGCCTGCACGGTTTCGGCAACGTCGTGCACGCGCAGGATGTCGGCGCCGGCGAGGGCCGCCAGCACGTTGGCGGCAATCGAGCCGCCGATGCGTTCGGCAGGCTTCGAGGGCGAAACGCTGTCGATGAAGCGCTTGCGCGAGAGCCCGACCAGCAGCGGCAGGCCGAATTCGCGCAGTTCGGAAAGCCGTGCGATCACCGCGATGCTTTGTTCGGCGGTCTTGCCGAAGCCGATCCCGGGATCGAGCACGATGCGCGCGTGCGCGATACCGGCGCGCGCCGCGATGTCGAGCGAACGCGCAAAGAACGCCTTCACGTCGGCGATGATATCGAGTGCGGGATCCACCGACTCGCGATTATGCATCACAATGACGGGCACGGCATGCTCGGCCGCCACGCGCGCCATGTCGGGATCGCGTTGCAGCCCCCACACGTCGTTCAGGATCGCTGCGCCCTGCGCGAGCGCCCACGCCGCGACCCTGGTCTTGATCGTGTCGATCGAGACCGGCACGCCGAGCCGCACGACGTCGGCGAGCACCGGCTTGAGGCGCGCCAGTTCATCCTCGAGCGCGACCGGCTTTGCGCCCGCATAGGGTCGCGTCGATTCCGCGCCGACGTCGAGGATGTCCGCGCCTGCGGCGGCCATCGCGCGTGCCTGCGCGACCGCGGCCGTGGGATCGAAGTAATGTCCGCCGTCGGAAAAGGAGTTCGGCGTGACGTTGAGGATGCCCATCACCAGCGGCCGGCCGAGCGCCAGCAGCGCCGCGAGCGTATCCGGGCCGGCGAGGGTGGACGGGAGGGGGATCATCGCGCCGCTTTGCGGCGCTGCTCACCCCAAGTCAAGGGTTCAGTACTTGATCTTCTGGTCGAGTTTCCGGGCGGCGTCGATCCACGCTTTCACCCGCTTTTCCGATGGCAGCAGCCGCACGCGCTTGTGCTTCGCGTTTGCCGAACTCATCGCCTCGGCGAGCCGGCCGGGGTTGCGGTACTTCAGCTCCCTGACGGTATCGACGCCGGCATCCTGCAGCAGTTGCGCATACGGCTCGCGCACGCCCTTGATGCGCATCCGGTCGGCGAGATTGGCCCAGCGCAGCACCATGTGCTCGTCGACGCCGAGCTTCTGCGCCAGCTCCTTGCGTCCCTTGGCGGACTTTGCGGCTTCAAGCAGCTTTTCGGTGGTTCGTATGCCGACCGCCTTCAACCGGGCGGCCATCGCCGGGCCGATGCCCGCGATTGCGGAAATTGGATAGGACACGCGCCTGCCTCCTTGAGCCTTGTCCGATGTGCGCGTGGCGGCGCGCGGTGCCAAAAGAGTGGAGGTCAGGTGAACGGATCGAATGTCACGGCAATGCAGTCAACGATGGCGGACGTGTCGAGCTTGCTCATGATCCCCCTCAGTGCCCCGCGCTGTCGGCGAGTTGCAATGATCTTGAACATGTAGACGGGCGAACACAAGCACGCTCGTGCGCGAGCGTCACGCTGTGAATCATTGCACGTGCCGGATCGTGAGTGAGCGTGACCGCGGAGACACAGCGATGGCATGCCACGCATGAGCAGTGGCATGGTTGCGCGGCACACATTATAACGAGTGCGATGTGACGATAACGATTGCGATGTGATGGCGGCGGCAGCTTCGCGAGGCCGCAAGAGGATGCGCGATGGCAGATCTCGACCAGGACGGAAAGATTTTCGTCGGCAAGAGCGTCAAATCCGAATATCTGGCGCTGCACTACGGCAATCGCCACGGTCTGGTGACCGGCGCGACCGGCACCGGCAAGACGGTGACGCTGCAGGTTCTGGCCGAAGGCTTTGCGCGCGCGGGCGTTCCGGTGTTTGCCGCCGACATCAAGGGCGATCTTTCCGGCATCGCGGCGGTGGGTGACGCGAAGGATGCTTTCGTCAAGCGCGCCAAGGAGTTGGGCTTTGCCTACGAGCCCGACGAATTCGCCGTCGTGTTCTGGGACGTGTTCGGCGAGCAGGGTCATCCGGTGCGCGCGACGATTTCCGAGATGGGCCCGCTGCTGCTGTCGCGGCTGATGGATCTGAACGACGTCCAGGAGGGCGTGCTGAACATCGCGTTTCGCGTAGCGGACGAGCAGGGCCTGCTGCTGCTCGATATGAAGGATCTGCGCGCGATGCTGGCGTTCATCGCGGAGCACGCCGCCGAGCTCACGACGCAGTACGGAAACGTCTCGAAGGCGACCGTCGGGACGATCCAGCGCCAGCTGCTGGTGCTGGAAAACCAGGGCGGCACCAAATTCTTCACCGAGCCGGCGCTCGACATGAAGGATTTCATGAAGGTCGACCGCGACGGGCGCGGCGTCATCAACATCCTTGCCGCCGACAAGCTGATGGAGAACCCGCGGCTCTACGCGACCTTCCTGCTCTGGCTGCTCTCCGAGCTGTTTCAGGTGCTTCCCGAGGTCGGCGATCCCGACAAGCCCAAGCTGGTGTTCTTCTTCGACGAGGCTCATCTCCTGTTCAACGATGCCCCGAAGGCGCTGCTCGAGAAGGTCGAGCAAGTGGTCCGGCTGATCCGCTCCAAAGGCGTCGGCGTCTATTTCGTCACGCAGAACCCGCTCGACGTGCCCGACAAGGTGCTCGCGCAACTGGGTAACCGGGTACAGCATGCGCTGCGCGCTTTCACGCCGCGCGACCAGAAGGCGGTGCGCGCGGCGGCCGAAACGTTCCGCGCCAATCCGAAGCTCGATACCGCCACCGTCATCAGCCAGCTCGGCAAGGGCGAGGCGCTGGTGTCGTTTCTCGAGGGCAACGGCACGCCCTCGATGGTCGAGCGCTGCATGGTGCGTCCCCCGTCCGCGCGCGTCGGGCCGGTGACGCCGGATGAGCGCGCCGCGGTCGTGAGAAAGAGCCCGCTCAAGGGCAAATACGACCAGGCCGTCGACTCGGAGTCCGCCTATGAGGTGCTGGCGCAACGCACGCACCAGACCGCCGCGCCGGCCGGCGGCGCGCAAGGCGCACCCGAAGGCGGCGCGCAGGAGAGCGGCGGGCTGCTCGGCAACATCGGCGGCATGCTTGGTTCGATCTTCGGCACCAGCCGTCCGCGTGGACAGCGTCTCTCGACCGGCCAGGTCATCACGCGCGAGATCACGCGCTCGGTCACCAACAAGCTCGCCGGCCAGGTCGCCGCCAGTATCGGCAAGTCGATCGGCGGCTCGATGGGCGGCACGGTCGGCCGCGCCATCGTGCGCGGGACCTTGGGCGGTATTTTGCGACGCTAGAGCCCGCCCTTGGGTCACCCGGCTGGCGGTTGCGAAATGTCCCGGTCGGTGCGACATCGTGCGGCAGTTTCCAGGCCGGTCGCCTTGCGTGTCGCGCCGGCTGACGTGACGTTTTGAATCTCCGGAGCAAAAGATGACCTCTGCGGCCAAAGCCCTTCCTGCCGTCCTCGCGCACATCGACGCCGACCTCGACAACAGCCTCAACCGCCTGTTCGAGCTCGTGCGCATCCCGTCGATCTCGACCGACAGCGCGTACAAGGATTCCTGCAAGGCGGCCGCCGACTTCGTCGCGAAGGATCTCGAAAGCCTCGGCTTCGAGGCCTCGGTGCGCGCGACCGCGGGCCATCCGGTGGTCACCGCGACCAGCAACGGTGCGACCGCGCCGAACAACGGGCCGCGCGTGCTGTTCTACGGTCATTACGACGTGCAGCCGGTCGATCCGCTCAATCTGTGGAGCACGCCGCCGTTCGAGCCGAAGATCGACAGCCTGCCCGATGGGCGCAAGATCATCCTTGGGCGCGGCGCCTGCGACGACAAAGGCCAGTTCATGACCTTCGTCGAGGCCTGCCGCGCCTTCAAGGCGGTCACCGGCAAGCTGCCGCTCGACATCACCATGATGATCGAGGGCGAGGAGGAGTGCGGCTCCAAGAGCCTGTTCGATTTCGTGCGGGCGAACGCCAACGAATTCAAGCGCGACCTCGCGCTGATCTGCGACACCGGAATGTGGGACACCAAAACGCCGCTGGTCACCACGTCGCTGCGCGGTTTGCTCTACGAGGAGGTGACCATCACCTGCGCGGACCGCGACTTGCATTCCGGCCTGTTCGGTGGTGCCGCCGCCAATCCGATCCGCATTCTCTCACGCATCCTCGGCGGCCTGCATGACGAAAACGGCCGCGTGACGGTACCGGGCTATTACGACGGCGTGCCGGAGCTGCCGCCCGACATCAAGGCGGAGCTGAAGGGCCTGAACCTGACGGCCGAGAAATTCCTCGGGCAGGTCGGCCTGAAAGCGGCGGCCGGCGAGAAGGACCGCATGCTGATCGAGCAGATCTCCACGCGTCCGACCTGCGACGTGAACGGCATCATCGGAGGTTACACCGGCGAAGGGGCCAAGACCGTGATCGCCGCGCAGGCGACCGCCAAGGTCTCGTTCCGTCTGGTCGGCGAGCAGGACCCGGAAAAGATCCGCGACGCGTTCCGCGCCTTCGTGCGCGCGCAGCTTCCGCCCGACGCCAGGGCGGAGTTCATCAATCACGCCTGCAGCCCGGCGCTCGCGGTGGCTTACGAAAATCCCGCGCTCGGCAAGGCGCGCGCCGCGCTCACCGAGGAATGGGGCATCAAGTCGCTCGCGGTCGGCTCGGGCGGCTCGATCCCGATCGTCGGCGACTTCAAGACCGTGCTCGGCATGGACACGCTATTGGTCGGCTTCGCGCTGGACGACGACCGCGTGCATTCGCCGAACGAGAAGTACGACCTCACCTCGTACCACAAGGGCACGCGCTCCTGGGCGCGCATCCTCGCGGCGCTGGCGGACTGATACGCCAAGCGCGGCGTCGCGCAGGTTCGTTGCACCATCCGCGGTGTCATCCGGGATCCATGTATCCCGGCTCCCTCGCGATCCGCGAAGGATGGGTCCCGGGTCTTAGCGCTTGCGCGCTGGCCGGGATGACAGCTGCGGTGGCCTTCAAATCTCGATCGCCGCCAAACTCGCGAGATCGCGCACCACCGTCACCGGCGCGAACTCGGGATACTCCTCCGGCATGTTCGCCCGATTGACCCACACGCAGCGGAAGCCGAACGCCGTCGCGCCCATCACGTCCCAGCGGTTGGATGAGACGAACGCGACCTCGTCCGGCCGAATGGCGAACGCGTCGGTCACCAGCGCGTAGACCTGCGCGGCCGGCTTGTAGATGCGGATCGTCTCGACCGAGAACGCCGCATCGAGTTCGCCGCCGATGCCGGCGTTGTCGACGGCAGCCGACAGCATGTCCGGCGATCCGTTCGACAGGATCGCCGTCTTCATGCCCTTCGCCTTCAGGGCGCGGAGCGTGGCGCGCGCATCGCCAAACGCATCGAGCTTGAAATAGCAGTCGAGCAGGGCAGGGCGCAGCTTTCGATCCACCGCGGGGCAGCGCGCGAACGCGTAGTCGAGCGCGCGCTGCGTCAGCGTCCAGAAGTCGACGTAGTGCCCGGCCGCCGATAGCAGCCACGCGTACTCGAGCTGCTTGGTCCGCCAGATCTCGGACAGGCGATCCGCCTCGGGGCCGGCCGCGTCGCGATGGCGCGCGACCGCGGCGTGCACGTCGAACAGCGTTCCGTAGGCGTCGAACACGAAGGCTTTGATCGGCATGGTCTCTCCCGGCGGCGGCTGATGCAGTCATCAGCGTTTTTCATGGGCAAGTCAGTTCAAAACCCCGTAAAGAAGCGCCCAATCAGGGGAGTGCCCGATGGCGGCGTTGATTTCCGGGTCGAAGGCCTGGTCCACGACCTGGACCTTTTTCGAGAATGACTGGCACGAAGGCAATATCGGCATTTACGGGCCGCGCACCCACGCGGCCTGGCTTGCCTCCTCGGTGTTCGACGGCGCGCGCGCCTTCGAAGGGGTGACGCCCGACATCGAGCTGCATTGCGCGCGCATCAATGCATCGGCCCCCAAACTATTCCTCAAACCCGTGGTGGCGCAGGACACTTGGCTCGGGCTCGTCGCCGACGGGCTGAAGCGCTTCGACAAGGATGCCGCGATCTACATCCGCCCGATGTACTGGGCCGAGGGCGGCGACAAGTTCGCCGGCGTCGCGGCCGATCCGGAGACGACGCGCTGGTGCCTCTGCCTCTATGAAACATCGCCGCTCGAGCCGGCCGGCACCGCGATCACGCTGTCGCCGTTCCGCCGCCCGACGCTCGAGTGCATGCCGGTCGACGCCAAGGCCGGCTGCCTCTATCCCAACAACGGGCGTGCGCTGGCCGAGGCGCGCTCGCGCGGCTTCGACAACTGCATCATGTGCGACATGCTCGGCAACGTCGCGGAGCTCGGCAGCTCGAACGTGTTCTTTGCCCGGGACGGCGTGGTCTATACGCCGGCGGCGAACGGGACGTTCCTCGCCGGCATCACGCGGCTGCGCACCATCAAGCTGCTGCGCGACGCCGGCGTGGCGGTGATCGAGGGCACGTTCCGCTACGCCGATATCGAGCGCGCCGACGAGGTATTCTCCACCGGCAACTATTCCAAGGTCGTCCCGGTGGTGCGCGTCGGCGAACGCTCGCTGCAGCCGGGGCCGTTCTACCGCAAGGCGCGCGAGCTGTACTGGGACTACGCTCACGGCGCATGATCCCGAAAAGCATGTCCGCGACCCCGATCCGGGATGGACCCCGCCTTTCGAAAAAGATCATGCGCCACCAATGACGGGGAGTGTCATGCAGGTGCGGCCATGCGCGAACGCGCAGGAAATGCGCGCGGCGTTCGCGCCGATCTGGCACTACTTCGGACAGAATCCGCCGGCCGGCGACGCCCTGCAGCACTTTGAACGGATCCTGCCGCCCGAACGCGTGCACGCGGCGTTCGAGGGCGATCGCGCGGTCGCCGGATCGGGTGTGTTCGCGTTCGACCTGACCGTGCCGGGCGGGCAGGTGAAGGCTGCGGGCCTGACCATCGTTGCCGCGCTGCCGACGCATCGCCGCCGCGGCCTGCTACGCGCGATGATGCGCTCGCAGATCGACGCCGCCCATGCGGACGGGGAGCCGGTGATGGTTCTCTGGCCGTCGAGCGACACGATCTACGGACAGTTCGGCTGCGGCATGGCCTCGATGATGGCCGAGATCGACATGCCGCGCGCGCATGCGGCGGCTTATGCGGCGGATGATGCGCCTGCGCAGGCCCGCCTTGTGCCGCTGGGCGAGGCGGAGGCGTCGGTCAGCGCGGTCTACGATCGCGTCGCGCGGCAGACGCCGGGCATGTTCGTCCGCTCGCCCGCCTGGTGGCAGGACCGGGTGCTCAACGATCAGGATTGGAAACGCCGCGGCGGTGGCACGCTGCAATGCGCGGTGCTCGATATCGGCGGCGCGCCGTCGGCTTACGCGCTCTACCGTGTCAACGCGGCGTTCGAGCACGGCAGCGGCGTCGGCCATGCGCTCGTCGTCGAAGCCATGGGCGTTTCGCCGCAGGCGACGCACGCGATCTGGCGCTTCCTGTTCGGCATCGACTGGATGGCGCGGGTCAAGGCGCATCTGCTGCCGGTCGATCACGCGCTGCTGCTGTCGACCGCCGAGCCGCGGCGGCTGAATTTTCATCTGCGCGAAGGCATCTGGGTGCGGCTGATCGACCTCGGCGCCGCGCTCGCGGCGCGCTCCTTTGCGGGCGACGATGCCGTGGTGATCGAGGTGACGGACGAATTCTGCCCCTGGAATGCGGGCCGCTGGCGCATCTCGCGCGGGGGTGTCGCGCAAACCGGGGCACCCGCGGAGCTGGCCTGCGAGGTGGCCTCGCTCGGCTGCGTCTACCTCGGCGGTTTCTCCTTTGCCGAGCTTGCGCGCGCGCTGCGCGAGCTTGTGGAGGGTGCCATTGCGCGCGCGGATGGGCTATTTCGTACCGACCGCAAGCCCTGGTGCCCGGAGATATTCTAGTGCGCGATCCCGAAAAAGCCGGTCCCGGACCTGACCCGGGACGGGCAGCGGTTTTGCGATAAGATCACGCACCGAAGGAAAGACCATGCCCGATACGTTGCCGGACCGCCTCTCCACCGACCCGGACAGCCCGTACTACGACGAGGCTGTGCTGCAGAAGAATATCGGCATCCGTTTCGCCGGCCAGGAGAAGACCAACGTCGAGGAATATTGCGTCAGCGAAGGCTGGATCCGTGTCGCCGCCGGCAAGGCGCTCGACCGCAAGGGCAAGCCGCTGACCATCAAGCTGAAGGGCCCGGTCGAACCTTTCTTCAAGGACGAGCCGGGCTGAGCCGCCGCACCGTCACCTCATCGCCCGCGTCACGGCGGTGAGGCCGCCTGTCAGGCCGCCCGCACCAGGCTCGTCACCGCGCCCTTGCCGCGCACTTCCGCTTCTTCGAATTCGGCGGCGGTGATCGCCCGGTCGAGCGCGGCGCGCAGCTCCCTTGCGGTTTCCAGGGTCAGCTCGATCCCGGCCCGCGCGCCCGGCTCGAGGTGCGTGTTGATGAAGTCGAGCGTGATGACGTCGCCGAGCGGGGCGTGACGCGCGTGATCATAGGCGACAACCGCATGGGACAGCGCGAACCAGTCCGCGCCGCGCTTGGCCATGCCCTCGGCCGGCGTAACCTCGATGATGGACGTGCACATCGCCGCGCCTCCTATTTCGCCAGATGCTTGCCGAAGAACGCAAACAGCTTGCTCCACCCGTCCATCGCCTGCTCGGGCCGGTAGATCGGCCGATGCCAGTAGAAGAAGCCATGTCCGGCGCCGTCGTAGCGATGGAATTCGTAGGTCTTGCCGTGCTTCTTGAGCTCGGCCTCGTGCTCGTTCACCTGCTCCGGACTCGGCGCCCGGTCGTCGTTGCCGAACAGGCCGATCAGCGGGCATGACAGGTCTTTGGTCATCTCGATCGGCGCGACCGGCGTCTTGGCGTTGAGCTCCTCCTGGCCCATCACGACGCGGCCGCCCCACAGGTCGGCGCAGGCATCGACGTCCTTGCGCTGGCACGCATAGATGAAGGCGTGGCGGCCGCCGGAGCAGGACCCGAACAGGCCGACCTTGCCGTTGTGATTGGGCTGCGCGCGCATCCACGCCACCGCCGCTGCCGTGTCGCCGACCATCTGCGCGTCGGGAATGCCGCCCTCGGCGCGCACCTTGGCGGCGACGTCGTCCGGATTGCCCTCGCCGGCACGCTCATAGAGGTTGGCGCAGATGGCGAGGTATCCATGATGCGCAAAGCGTCGCGTCGTCTCGATGTAGAGCTCGCTCCAGCCCGGCAGATGGTGGATCAGCACGACGCCCGGGAAGGGACCCGGGCCCGAGGGCTTGGCCGTGTAGGCGGTGATCGGCGTCCCCTTGTCGCCGTTGATGGTGACGTTCTCGCAGGTCATGCCTCGGTAGAATGACATCCGCTTTCCTCCATGGCGTCAGGGGCGCCGACAACGGCCGCGCATTATGGCCGCGAGTATTCGACAATCGCATCGCGGCCGCAACACGACATGAAAAAAGGGGCCGCGCGGCGCGGCCCCTTTCATCCGGCGCGTCATCGCCGATGTGTCGTCAGGCGCCGGCTTTGCCGTACATCTCCTCGACGTAGTCCCAGTTGATCAGGCTGTCCCAGAATGCCTCGAGATATTTCGGCCGCGCGTTGCGGTAGTCGATGTAATAGGAGTGCTCCCACACGTCGCAGCCGAGGATCGGCGAGGCGCCCTTCACCAGCGGGCTTTCGCCGTTCGGCGTTTTGTCGATCATCAGCTTGCCGTCCTTGACGGCAATCCAGCACCAGCCCGAGCCGAACTGACCGACGCCGGCCGCGATGAAATCGGCTTTCGCCTTGGCGGCCCCGCCGAGATCCTTCTCGATCGCGGCCTTGAGCTTGCCGGGAATCTTGTCGCCGCCGCCGCCCGGCTTCATCCACTTCCAGAAGTGATTGTGGTTGTAGTGCTGGCCGGCATTGTTGAACACGGCGGGATTCTTGCCGTGCGAGCCCTTGACGATCTCCTCCAGCGTCTTGCCTTCCCACTCGGTGCCCTTGAGCGCGTTGTTCCCGTTGGTCACGTAAGCCTGGTGGTGCTTGTCGTGGTGGAATTCGAGCGTCTCCTTCGACATGAAGGGCGCGAGCGCATCGTGCGAATAGGGCAGGTCGGGCAACGTGAAAGTCATGAGTGATTCTCCTTGAGGGCGGGGACGTGCGTCTCGCCTGAGATGGGGGCGGCGAGTTCCGCACCTAGATAGGCCGGGCCCGCGCGGCGGGCAACTGGCCGTGTCGGCGGCGCAACTATGCGCCGTTATCCCCATGAAACACTTGCCCTATCGGCTTGGTTCCGGGATTGTTGGACGGGGAGCCCCTCGAATGCACGTGATCCTCTTCGTAGTCGGCATCGTGCTGGCGTTGACCGGCGCGTTCCTGGTCTATTCGTCCGTCCCGGTCGTCGACGTGGCGCCGGCTGCGCTGTTCAATTCGGGAATCATCGCTCTTGTGGGCGGCCTGATCATGATGGCGCTCGCGGCCGTGGTGCGCAGCGTCGGACGGATCGCGGAGCGTCTCGAGATGCAACCGCTGCCGCTGCCCCCGGTCGCCGCGGTGGGGCGCGACGATCCGGCGCCGCGCGCGGCGCGTGGGGGGCCCGCAGCGGCAAGGCGCCCGTCGCTGCTGTCGTCCTGGTTCGGCGGCGCGCGGCAGCCGGCGGACGGCCCCGCGAAGGCTCCCGCGGCCCCTGCCGATGTGCCGGCCGCGCCGCCGGTCGATCTCGCGCCCTTGGCGCGCGTTCCGGAAGAGCCGCGCGTCGCGATGCCGCCGCCGATTGTGGTGGCGCCGAAGCCCGCCGCACCGCCGCTGCGTCCGCCGCCCAAACCGCCCGCACCGCAGCCACCGGCCGCCGCGACTGCGGAGACGACCGTCTACAAGTCCGGCGTGATCGACGGCATGGCCTATACGCTGTTCATGGACGGCTCGATCGAGGCCGACCTGCCGCAGGGCCGGGTGAGATTTGCCTCGATCGATGACTTGCAGAAGTACCTGACGACGCGCGGGTGAGCGAGCGTCAGGCGCGCGGCGTCCCCGCCACGTCGACCGCGAACGCGTACGACAGCGCAACTTCCTTCAGCCGGTCGAAACGCCCGGCCGCGCCGCCGTGGCCCGCGTCCATGTTGGTGCGCAATGCAATCAGGCTGCTGCCGGTGCTGAGCGCGCGCAGCTTCGCGACCCATTTGGCCGGCTCCCAATAGGTCACGCGCGGATCGGTCAGCCCGGCGAGCGCCAGGATCGCCGGGTAGTCCTGCGCCCGGACATTATCGTAGGGCGAATAACCGAGCATCGTGCGGAACGCCTGCGGATCCGTGATCGGATTGCCCCACTCCTGCCATTCGGGCGGCGTCAGCGGCAGGGTATCGTCGAGCATCGTGTTGATCACGTCGACGAACGGCACCTCGGCGATGATGCCGGCAAACAGGTCGGGCCGCATATTGGCGATCGCGCCCATCAGCAGGCCGCCCGCCGAGCCGCCATGGGCGACGATCCGCGCGGCGTAGCCTTGCGCGCGCAGGTGCTCGCCGGCCGCGATGAAATCGGTGAACGTGTTCGGCTTCTTCGCCAGCTTGCCGTCCTGGTACCAGTGCCAGCCCTTGTCGGTCCCGCCGCGGACATGCGCGATGGCGTAGACGAAGCCGCGGTCGACCAGCGAGAGGCGCGCGGTCGAGAATGAGGCCGACATCGCGGCGCCGTAAGAACCGTACCCGTAGAGCAGGCACGGCGCCGTGCCGTCCGGGATGGTTTCCCGGCGATGCAGGATCGAGATCGGGATGATCTCGCCGTCGGGCGCCGTCGCGAACAGGCGCCGCGTCACGTAGGCCGACGGATCGTGTCCGCTCGGGACCTCCTGGCGTTTGCGCAGCGTGCGTGCGCGCGTCGTCAGGTCATAGTCCCAGGTTTCGTTCGGCGTCGTCATCGACGAGTAGTGGAAGCGCAGACGGTCGGTCGCGAACTCGTAGCCGCCGTCCGCGCCCAGCGAATAGGCTTCCTCGGCAAACGCGATCGAATGCTCTTCGCCGGCCGCAATGTGCCGGACCACGATGCGCGGCAGGCTGTCCTGCCGCTCGAGCCGGATCATCCAGTCGGCGAACACGATGGCGGAGAGGATGTAGGTGCCGCGCCTGTGCGCAACGAGATCGCGCCAGTTCTCGCGGGCGGGACGGGCGAGGGGAGCCAGCGCGAGCTTGAAGTCTTCCGCGCCGTCCGCGTTGGTGCGGATCACCAGCACCTCTTCGCCGGCCCAGTCCGGATGGTGCTCGACGTCATACTGCACCGACGTTTCGCGCGCAGCGATCAGCGAAGGCGTCGCGTCCGGCGCGGTGAGGTCGATCAGCCAGCATTCCGAGGTCTCGTGGTCGTGCACCGAGATTTCCGCAAAGCGGCCGGATTGCAGTTGGCCGAGCGAGACGAAATAGCGTTCGTCCTTTTCCTCGTAGACCAGCGCGTCGTCCGCTGCCGGCTGCCCGAGGCGGTGCCGGTAGACCCGTGACGGGCGGTGATTGGCGTTGAGCCGCACGTAGTAGAAGGCCGAGGAATCCGCAGTCCAGACCGGCGCGCCGGCGACGTCCGCGACCACGTCGGGAAGGTCGTGTCCGGCCGCGAGATCGCGCACGCGCACCTCGTCGTATTCCGATCCCTTGTCGTCGGCCGACCAGGCGAACAGCCGATGATCCGGCGAATGGCGCGCGGCGCCGAGCTGAAAGTAGGCCTTGCCGGCCGCCAGCGCGTCTCCGTCGAGCAGCATTTCCTCGGTGCCGCCCGCGCTCGGCTTGCGGCAGGCGATCGGATGCTGGCCGCCCGCGCGGTAGCGATAGTAATAGGCATGCGCGCCGTCCGCGCTCGGCACCGAAGAGTCGTCCTCCTTGATACGCCCCTTCATCTCGGCGAACAGCGTTTGCTGCAGCGGCACGGTGTGCGCGAGCGCCGCCGCCTCGTAGGCGTTCTCCGCGTCGAGATAGGCGCGGATCGCGGGATCGAGTACGGCGGGATCGCGCATCACCTCGCGCCAGTTGCCGGCGCGCAGCCACGCGTAGTCGTCGGTCAGCGTGACGCCATGCCGCGTCGATACGGTCGGCCGGCGCTCGGCGATCGGGGGAGGCGGCAAGGCGGTGCGGTCGAGCATCAGGACTCCGGCAGTTCAGCGGGGCGCTTCCCGCGTGCGGCGTGACGTCGGGCGGGCGTTGCTGGTCCGGCAGACCTAGGAAGCACCGTTGAGGCCCACAAGGCCCGGTTTGCGGCCTCGCCGAACCTAAGGCAAGCGTTCGCCGAGCAAGTGTTCGCGCAGCAGGTCAGCGCAAGCAGGGCCCGCGAAGAACAGTATTGCGTTCAGGGCCTCGCCGCTTTGTTGGCAGCGCCAAACAGCATTGGGTGAATTCCGGTCGCCTGTTCCATTTTGCCGCAGTCGTGGAAGCGAAATCGCAATATCGTGATGATATCCACTGCGAATGCGGTAGTTTATGCTTGAACAACACGATGCCCAATACTATTGAATCATGTAATTCCAAGTGTCCGATTTGTAATCGGACCCCACTTGCCTGCGACGACAGGCGGCCCCGAGGCAATCCACCGGGCGAAGCTTGCCGTTCTGCGCGCAAAGGTTGCCGATTTCAGCGTTTGCATTTGTCTCCGGTGGACAGGACGCGTGAGCCATGAACGACAATACGGCAGGCGGCGGATACATCGAACTCACCGCGGATATCGTGGCGGCCTATGTCAGTCACAACTCGGTCTCGGCGAGTGACATTCCCAATCTGATCAACCAGGTGCACACGGCGCTGATGCGCGTGTCCGCCGGCCAGAGCGATGCCCAGCCCGAGCCGCTCAAGCCCGCGATTTCGGTGAAGAAGTCGATCACGCCGGATTATCTGGTCTGTCTCGAGGACGGCAAGAAATTCAAGTCGCTGAAGCGGCACCTGCGCACGCAGTACAACATGACGCCCGAGCAGTATCGCGAGAAGTGGGGGCTGCCGCCGGACTATCCGATGGTGGCGCCGAGCTATGCGGCCGCGCGCTCGCAGCTCGCCAAGCAGATGGGCCTCGGCCAGCAGCGCCGCCGGCGTTCCAAATAAGCTATGCGGCCTCGGCCAGCGCGGCGTGCGCGTCCAATTTGATGCGCTCGACCATCGAGCGGAAACCGTTCGAGCGCTGCGGCGTCAGATGCTCGCGCAGCGCAAGTTTCTCGAACAGCGCGACCGCGTCGGTTTGCAGGATCTCGCGCGCGGGCTTGTCCGAATAGAGCGCGAACAGGATCGCGATCAACCCGCGCACGATATGGGCGTCGCTGTCGCCGACGAATGACAGCGTCGGGCCGGTCGCGCCATCCGGCGTCACCGACGTTCCGAGCCACACCTGGCTGGCGCAGCCCTGGACCTTGTTCGTGTCGGTCCGCAACGCATCCGGGAGCGGCGCCAGCGTGCGGCCGAGCTCGATCACATAGCGGTAGCGGTCGTCCCAATCGTCGAGGACGGCGAAATTCTCGATGATCTCGTCGATCGTGGTCATGGCCACGATATAGGCGGGTGGGGCGGGGAGGTACAGTGGTCTTAGTCGGTCGCGATGCGGCCCGGAAAACCAGGTCCCGCTTGTCCCGGCATCGCTCGTCAGCGCTTCGCCTCGGCCTGCCGGACCGGGCCGCGGAACGCCGGCGCGGTGTCGGCGGCGGTGAGCGTGTTCTGCGAGCCGTCGAGCTCGGCGGGAGCGGTAGCTTTCGCGGGCCGCGCGGCCGACGCCGTGTGGTCGCCGAGCTTCTCGGTGAGGAAATCGTAGACCCACTTCGCGCTCGCCTGCGCCTTGTGGCCGAATTGGGTGAGTGCCTGCGAACCGACCTCGCACGCGTCGGGCTGGCGGGTGCAGAACTGCCCCATGTCGGACATCGTCGCCGAGGCCGCGCCCACCGCCTTGGCGGCGCCGACCCCGTCCGGAGTCTTCATCGAGTCCGGCGTCGGCAGCAGCATGATCACGATGCTGAGCCAGAACACGCTGCGCAGAAGAAAGAACATGACCCTGCCCTTGGTCCCCAGCAGCTTGTTTGCCGCCGTTGAGGACACGCTAGCAGGGGCCGTTGAAGGCGAGGTTCGTTCCGTGCGTTGGATTTTGCGCATGTTCGAGTCAAGTTCTCGGCGACTTTTCCTAAAATTCGAACGACTTTCATCGTTAAAAAAATCGTGCCGCCGTTACCCACCACGCGCCATCGCGGCGGAGCCCGGCGCGCAACTCGGTGCGCGCAGCGCCTGCGGATCGGCGTCTTCCTGTGTCCGCAATGCGGAGGGCGCGCCCCGGCTTCGCCTTCATTCGGCAAGGGACCGTTCACCATTCGCGGCGATTTCGATCGTCCCCATGGCGCCAATCGCCCTGATACGCGCTTGCCGGCGCGCGTGGCGCCGGTTCCCTTAGCGTTCATTTAAGCCGCCTCTGCGACGATCCCCTTGCAAGGGGAGCGCGTCCATCGTGTGGCGTGTCTGGAGTGACGTGAGCCTGTACGCGCAAATCGGCGCCTTCGTCGAGCAACTGGTGCACGTGTCGGCGCGGCATGACCCGCTGACCGCTGCGCGCCATCGTGCGTTCATTGCGCCGCGCCTGATCGGCGGCCTCGCCGCGCTCACCGCGCTGCCGGTGCACCTCGCGATCAGTGGTGTCCCGGGCCCGCTCGAGATCTTCGTCTATGCCTGGCTGGCGACGCCGTTGCTGATCGCCTGCTATTTGTCGCGCACCGGCGCTTACGAGCGCGCGCAGATCATGTCGTCCGGCGCGCTTGCGGTGCTGGTCGCGACGATCGCGGCCGCGACCGGCGGGATCACCTCGTTTGCGGCCGTGTGGCTGGTGCTCATCCCGATCGAAGCCGCGCTCGCCGCCTCGCGCCGCGTCGTGCTCATCGCATCCGTTCTGGCACTCGGCGCGGCGGCCTCTCTCTTCGCCGCCGAGTTCGCGCAGGCGGCTGCGCCTGCCGCACCCTCGATCATGCTGGTGCTGCTCGGGCTCGGCTCGGCGACACTCTATGCGGCGGGTCTTGCGCTCGGCAGCGCCTCGCTCGCGCGCGCGAGCTCGCGCCTGCTCGTCGTGGAGGAGGACCGCTACCGGCTGCTCGCGCGCAATATCGACGACGTCATCACCCGCCATCGCCGCGACGGCACCGTGCGCTTCGCCTCGCCCGCCGCCGAGCCGCTGTTCGGCGTGCCGCCGCGAGCGCTGCTCGGCCATGGGCTGTTCGACCGCGTGCATGTCGCCGACCGGCCGGCCTACCTGACCGCGCTGTCGCATGCGGCGACGCAGGGTGCGAGCAGCTCGGTCGAGTTCCGCATTCGGCGCGAGACGGCGGATCAGGCGGGCGCGCCCGCCGAATACATCTGGGTCGACATGCGCTGCCGTCCGCTCGATCGCGACGGCGCAAACGACGGCGAGTGCGAGGTCGTCGCCGCGATCCGCGACGTGACCGAGCGCAAGACCCAGGAGCAGGCGGTCGACAGCGCGCGCGAGGAGGCCGAACGCGCCAACGCCGCCAAGAGCCGCTTCCTCGCGACCATGAGCCACGAACTGCGCACGCCGCTCAACGCGATCATCGGCTTCTCCGAGATGCTGGCGAACGAAGAGATGATGCAGCTCGACAAGGCGCGCCGCCACGAATATGCGCACGCTGATCGGCGAGTCCGGGCATCACCTGCTCTCGGTGGTCAACGGCATCCTCGACATGTCGAAGATCGAGAGCGGCAATTTCGAGATCACGCCGGAGCCGTTCGCGCCGGCGCCGGTGATCGGCACCTGCTGCGACCTGATGGCGCTGCAGGCGCGCGAATCCGGCATCGACGTCGTCTGCTCGGTATCCGATCTGCCAGATATCGTCGCCGACAAGCGCGCCGTGAAGCAGATCCTGATCAACCTGTTGTCCAATGCGATCAAGTTCACGCGAGCGCGGCGGCAAGGTGACCGTCAGCAGCGAACGCGACGGCGCCAGCGTGATCTTCACCGTCGAAGGACACCGGCGTCGGCATCGGGGAGGACGATCTGCGCCGCGTCGGCGATCCGTTCTTCCAGGTGCGAACCGCCTACGACCGCACGCATGACGGCACCGGCCTGGGGCTCTCGATCGTGAAGGGCCTGGTCGGGCTGCACGGCGGCGAGGTCTCGATCCGCAGCCGGCTCGGCGTCGGCACCAGCGTCGCGGTGCGCCTGCCGGTCGATTGCGAGGCGGCGCGCCCGGTCGAGCCTGCGTCCAACGTCGAACGGTTGCCGATCCCCGAACCGGCCGTCGCACTGCAAAACGTCATGCCACAAGACTTCGAGCCACAAGACATCAAGGTGAGAAAACGTGCCTAGCCGCGCCGCAACGCTGGACTCCGCCGATCTGGGCCACGAGGGGTGGCGCGCGCTGTTGCGCCGCGCATTGGGGCGCAACCCGCTCGACGTGATCGGGATCGCGCTGTTGCTCCTCGCGGCGGGGGCGATCCTGATGAACGCGCTCTATCGCCAGCCCGGACCGCATCCGGCGCCGATTTTCGCCGTCAAGCCGCGCCCGGTCGCGACCGAACCGGCCGAGATCGTGCCGCCGCTGCCGCGCGTGCGGACGGCGGCACCGGCGAAGCAGGACGTCGCGGTTGCGCCGTCCGCGCCGGCCGAAGTCCAGCGTGCACCGGCAAAGCCCGATGCGCCGCGCGCGCGCCCGGATCCGATCGCCGACATCCTCGCCGGACCTTCGCCGCGCGTGACGACGATCCAGCGCGCGCTGAACGATTTCGGCTACGGGCCGCTGAAAGCGACCGGCAACTACGGCTCGGAGACGATCGCGGCGGTGAAGAAGTTCGAGCGCGACCGCAAGATGCCGGTCACCGGCCAGATCTCGCCGCGCCTGCTGCAGGAGCTTTCGGCGCTGACCGGCAAGCCGATCGAGTAGCGCATGATCCCGCAAAGCGGCCATCGCTTTTCGGGCAGGATCATGCTGCACCCATAAGTGCTTTCATTTCGTCATGCCCGGCTTTATGCCGGAGCCGCGTGACGGAGTGTGGAATGCGCCTCAAATCCGGCATCTGGGTCGCCGCCTATCTGCGCCGCTGCCAGGTCGAGGGGCTCGCGGCGGTGCTGCGGCGGCGCGGCGCCGAAGAGGCGGGCGCGATCTTCATCAAGGTGAGCAAGCTCGACGGCAGCGCCGACCTCTACGGTCCGGCGCCGCAATCGGCGTTCGATGAGGCGCATGCGGGCGAGCGCATGTTTGATGTCGCGCTGGCCGCAAAGCCGGAATCCGATATCGAGGCGTACCTGGCACGGCAGATCCGCTTCGATTCCGATCTGTGGCTTGTCGAGGTCGAGGACCGCGCCGGGCGGCACTTCCTCGATCACATCGTGCGTTGAGTCTTGCCTGGCTCGGTGCGCGCCGGTGCTTGCGTTTCCGATGCCCCGATGCGGCGCGTCGCGCCTGCACGGCGGGAGCGCCCCTGTTCGTCGTCGTAGTACATCGGGCGGTGCTGCGGCTTGCCGCGTGCGCGCGCGGGCTCGCGGCCGCGCACGCTGTCGATGACCTTGTGCGCGGCGTCCGCGCTCATCCGTTCGTAGAACGCCGCGAGGTCGAACACCTTCGCGACCGACTCGCCGATCGCCGGATCGATGAACATCAGGACGCGCTGCAGCACCACCGGCGGCATCGCCAGCGCCTTTGCGGCGACCAGCAGCGGCTCGCCGGACTCGTCGTGCACGAAACGCTCCGCCTGTGACGCGGTAAGGCTGAGCGCGCTCTCGATCAGCCTGGTGAAGGCAATCCGGTCGCGCCCGAGCGCCGCCGCCTCGAGCGCACGGATGGTCTCGAGCGGCTGCACGCTCGGCGGCGTTTCGCTGTCGGCGTCGCCGAGGCTCAACAGCAGCGTGCGCCGCGCCGAAGGGTCGGCCGCGAAGAACAGCTCGGCGATGCCGATCTCGGCGCTCTCGCGCGCCGTCGCGCTGCGCTCCGCGCGCGGCTTCCTCGGCTCCGCCACCACCGGTCGCGGCTCCGCCGCGGCGCGCTCGCGTGAAGCGATCGCGGCCGCATGGCCGGCGCCGAAGTCGCGCACGATCGCGGCGAGATCGGCGCTCCCGAGCGCGCCGGACTGGCGCAGGATCGGTTCCGCGACCTCGACGCAATCGCGCGCCAGCCGCCGCGCCACCGCGGGCGGCGCGCCCGCATAGGTGGCGATCTTCCGCGCAACCGCGACGCGCGTCGCAAGATCGACGGAATCGATCAGCCGCAGCACCAGCTCGGTGTAGTGGCGCTCTTCCTCCGCGGTGTGCGCGCTCTTCTGCACATACAGATCGGTCAGCACGCGCACGAGGGTCGGGCGGATATCGACGCCGTCGCGCCGCGCGAGGCTGTCGAGGCCCTCAAGCTTGGGAAAGATCGCAGACACGGAAAATAACCCCGGATGGCGGAACTCGTCGTACGCAGTCTACCGTCGCGCGCGTTAGCGGAGCGTTAACCTTGTGAGCCGCTAAATTGAGCGAGGAAGACCCGGCAGAAGGCCGGAGGAGGGGATATGGGCACCGTGATTAACTTCCCGTCGGAGCGCTGCTCCATCGGGACATCGGCGGAAGGCCGTGATGGCGCGAGCGTCATCATCCTGCCGGTGATCCGCATCGAGCGTTTCAATGAAACGCCGTCGGACAATTTGGAGCCGAACAGTTCTTCGCCGCGCGGCAAGCGCCGCAAGCGCTAGACGCATGCTTCGGCGCGCAGCGATCCCGTTCGCGCTAGCGCTGACGCTGCCGGCGCTCGCGCATGCGGGCGATTTCGGGCGCCCGAGCCCGTCGCTGCTCGACGGGCTGATCCCGAAGCAGTTCTGGAAGGGGCCGGTCACCGGCTATTCCGGCTTTCCCATCACCGATCTCGAGGAGCAGCTGCGCGACCGCTCCTACGCGCTGATCCGCCCGAACGAGCCGCGCGGCAAGTGGAATATCTACATCGCGGGCTTCCAGCTCGCGCACCTGTTCCCGCCCGGCATCGACTCCTACGACGACACCGAATACGCCCGCATGCTGCTGTGGACCCCGAGCCGCTCGGAGGCCTCGCTCTACAACCGCCTGGTCGAGGACATGGATGCGGACGGCCGGCTGACCGGACCGTTCGTGGCGGTCGCCTGCGCGGTCGCCGATCTCGATCTCAAGCGCGAGCGCAGTCTCCTCTACGTCGGCGAACTGTCCGAAGGCGAGGTCGGCAACGCGATCGGGCGCATCCGCGAGAACCGCATCATCACCGCCTGGGTGCAGCGCGCGCTGCACTGGCGGCTGGCGTCGTACCGCTACGCGCTGGAGCGCTTCGTGATCGCGCTGCCGTCGGGACTTGCGGTCGAGGCCGAGCGCGCCCTCGGCCGGTTCCAGCGCATCGTGCTGGAGGCGGACGCGCCGCTCGCGCGCTGTGCCGGCGCCGAGATCATCGCGGCACTGCCGCCGCCACGGGCGATCGTGACGAAGTAGGCGGGGCTGTCAGCCATCGCCGGCATTCGTGATGGTTCGCGCTACTGTGTCAGCGCGGCCGCCCCGCGCACCTTATCGGCGCTGCCAGTGGAGAACGACGCGAGAGGTCTTACCTAGGCCGTGAACCCATAAATCAGACGGGGTGACGGGGTGACGGAGTCCGCTGCGCACCGATAGCGACCGAGCCTTGCTGCACAGCGCAATGACGCGATGGGCCACAAGCGGGCTTCAAGCTCCAACGGCCTTTCTGCCTACGACGATGACTGTCAGGGGGGTGGGCGAGAAAGTCTCGACCCGTTCAAACCCGGCGGCCTGAAGTTGGCCTTCGGCCTCAGGTGGCGTCCACGCGTAGGTCCCGTGCCGCGCGAGCTTCAGAGCTGCAAGCGCTTGGCCAAGTGGATCGGGCATGGCTCCGAGCAGCGACAAGACGAGCCAGCCTCCGGGGACGAGTGCCCTGTGGAGATTCTTGAGAGCGACGGGCATGAGCGCGACCGGTACGAATGGCGGCAACCAGGCAAGCGTAAACACCTCAAGGTCGTCGATCTGCTCGACACCTTGCGCACGCAACTCGACACGGTCCTCCATTCCGACTCCAGCCAGGTTGGCGCGCGCGAGTTGCAACGCCGGTTCCCAGACATCGATGCCGATGCAGCGCAGCGCGGGCCAGGCACGCGCCGCTTCGATCGCAAGCCATCCAACACCCGTCCCAACATCAAGAAATGCGCCCGGCGCGTGCAGCACGCGCTGCAGATCAGGCCGTTGTCCGGCCAGCGCGTCGATCGCGCGGATGAAACGGCGTGACGCCTGCCCTTGTCCCTGCAGGATCGTCGGGTCTTCATGGCGCCAGCCCGGCGGCCGACCAGGATCGTCGAGAAGATCGGCGGCCTGACCGATCGCCGATTGAATGATGGCAAGCGCGGCTTCTTCCTGCTCCACCGTGAGATCGTCGAGCAGGCTCGGATCGAGGGCGCGAATGACGTCCTGGAGACTCCGGACCACCTGCGGATCAGCAGGCAACCCCTCACGGCGGATGCGCAGTTCCGCGCCAAGGACGGCCAGCGCTTCCCCCGAAGCCTGAAGGCGTTGTGCCATCGCCATCAACGACGCGAAGCTCATGACTCACCTCGACGGTCGATGCGCCGGCGGTAAAGCTTCACTCTGCCTTGATGTTCGCCGCGCGGATAACCTTGGCCCATTTGTCGTTCTCGACTTTCAACTGCGTGGAGAATTCCTCGGGCTTCGTGCCGAACGAACTCGAAGCCAAATGGCACCATGCGCTCCCTGACGTCCGGCAGCTCGACGATGCTCTTGATTGCTCGGTTAAGCAGAGCGACGATGTCCTTGGGACTGCCGGCCGGAAGGAGGACGCCGATCCATCCGTCCCCTTCCAGGTCGGCATGGCCTGCTTCCGCGGTGGTGGGCACATCCGGAAGCATCGGCGAGCGTCGCTTGCTCGCAACCGCAACCGCGCGCAGCTTGCCGCTCTTGATGTGCGGCGCAGCCGCGGTCAGGGCCGTGAACGCGATCGGCACGTGTCCGGCGACGACTGCGCCGACGGCAGGTCCGGAGCCGGTGTAGGGTATGTGCGTGAGATCAAGTGACAGCGACGTGCGGAGCAACTCACCAAGGAGATGCGACGGCGTGCCCACACCCCCGGAGGTGTAGTTGTATTTGCCGGGATTGGCGCGGATCAGCGCTATCAGTTCGTCGAGGGTATTCGCGGGCACTGATGGATTGACCGATAGGCCGGTGCTGAAAGCGACCGCCAGCGTGACCGGGTCGAAGTCCTTGTACGGATCGTAGGGGACGCTGGCATAGAGCGCAGGATTGATCACGAGGCTGTTGACCGCCACGAGGAGTGTGTAACCGTCTGCCGGCGCTCGCGCAGCCTGGCCCGTGCCAATATTGCCGCCGGCACCGCCGATGTTCTCGACGAAAAACTGTTTGCCAAACTGGTCCGACAGCTTTTGCGCAACGAGACGGGCGAACACGTCGGTCGGCCCGCCAGGTGGATACGGGACGATCATCCGCACCGGCCGCGCCGGATAGCTCTGCGCCGCAGCGCCGCCCGGCAGAATCGGCAGCACGGTGGCACTTGCGGCGAGTTGCAAGAACTTGCGGCGCGGAAGCCTCATTGATTCCTCCAGATTTCTCTGACCAGCATCATACGGCGACACTGCCCGTCCCCGTCCCGTGGGTAAATCATCCTCACGCACCAAATCTGGCCCGGTACTTTGGTACTATGTCATGGTATTTCGCTGGCTCCGGAAGCCCTCTTGGCAAAGCGACCCGCGATGGACCGTCTCTCGGCGACACCTTCGACTCTCGGACTGACGAGCCGGCAGATCGACGTGCTCGCGCTCGTGATGCGCGGGCAGAGCAACAAGGCAATCTGCCGCGCGCTCGACCTTGCCGAACCGACGGTGAAGAACCATGTCAGCGCGATCCTGAAAGTCCTGAACGTTGCGACACGCACCGAAGCTGTGGTCCGAGTCGGCGCGCTCGGCTGGCATCTGCCTCGTGTCAACGCGAGCGCATCGTCGGCTGCAAACGAAACGACATCGGCACTCGTCAGCCTCGCCGGAGAGGCCGTCGATCGCGGTACTGCCCTTCACAAATCTCAGCGGCGATCCGGCGCAGGACTATTTCGCCGACGGCATGGTGGAAGACATCACGATGGCCCTCGGCCGTTTGCCGTGGCTGTTCGTGATCGCGAGCACGTCCGCCTTCACCTACAAGGGGCGCATCGGCGATTCGCGTCAGATCGGAGCTGAACTCGGTGTCCGCTACCTTCTGAGCGGCAGCCTTCGCAAGGATGCAGATCGTATCCGGATTGCAGTCCATCTCGCCGACGCGTCACACGGCCGGCAAATCTGGACCGAGCGTTTTGAGGGCGGGATCGACGACATCTTTGCGATGCAAGATCGGGTGGCGACTCAGGTGAGCGCAATGATCGCGCCCACGCTCCGCTCGAAGGAGGTCGAACGCGCGCGCCGCAAGCCGACTGAAAACCTGACCGCTTACGATCTCTTCTGGCGGGCGCTTCCGCCACATCGGGACAGCCTCGCACAGAACCAGGAGTCACTGAGGCTCTTGTACAAGGCAATCGAGCTCGACCCATCCTTCGCCGCCGCCTACGGCTTGGCGGCCTGGTGCTATCAGGTGCAGACAGTTTTCTGGATTCCGCTTTCCGACAAGCTGATCGAAGAAGCATTGCGACTTTCGGCACGCGCGGTCGAGCATGGCGAACAAGATCCCGAAGCGCTCTGGATGGCGGGGCGCGTCATCGCGGCTCTCTCCGATCAGAAAGATGTTGGCCTCGCGCTGATCCAGGAATCGCTTTCACTCAATCCCAATGGCGCAAGGGCCTGGTGGGCGAGCGGCATAGTCCGTGCCTATCTCGGCGCACGCGAAATCGCGATCGAGCATCTTGAACAGTCGCAGCGGCTCAACCCGCTCGACATGTCCCGACACGCTCACTGGACCGCTATTTCTGTGGCGCATTTCTTTGTTGGGGCTTTCGACGAGGCCGGCGCAGCGGCTGGCGAAGCGCTTCGCGTGTGGCCGCAGTCCACGCAGGCCTTGAGGCTCAGAGCCGCGACGTGTTCCTTGCTCGGAGACGTCGATGAAGCACGGGCCTGCGCCCAGCGGCTTTTGGCGATCCGTCCCGATGCGACGGTCGCGAACATCAGCGCGCAGTTCAGACTACAGGTGCGGAATAACGCGCACCTGAAAGATTTTGAACGAGGACTACTGCAAGCGGGCCTGCCCGAGGGCCCGTCGGTTTGACGAAGCGGAATGTCCGCTTTGGGTCATTCGCGACCGGGGCCAGCCGGTGACAAGTTCGGCCACGTCCGCTGTTGCACAGAAGCGGAAGTAGGTTTGGTGATATCGCCCGGCGCGTGATTCCCGAAACCGAGCCTCAAATCATGCGCTACGAACTCACCGATTTTGAATGGGCCGCCATCAAGCCGTTCCTGCCAAACAAGCCGCGGTGTGCCGCGGGTGAACGACCGACGCGTCCTCAATGGCATCTTTTGGGTAGCTTTCCAGGGGGGAGATTAAGGAAACTCCAGCGATAAGCTCAGGGTGGTCGAACGCACGGACCCCGTCGCGGCTCACCCCTGCTGCCGGCACTGCGCAGAGGCCAGCGCGCGGCGCGCCAGCGGCATCAGGCCGGGCTCGGGCCCGAAGGCGCGCACCAGGATCAGGCCGGAGGCGGTCGGCGACTCCACGATCAGCCGGTCCGCGGCCGTCACCTCCTCGTCCTCCGGCAGCGCCGCGCGCTGCTGCGAGGTCATCAGGTCAAGCTCGATCACGCGCCGGCCCGCGGCGCGGTCGTTGATCGCGTAATAGGCGATGCCGTTGCGCGAATAGAACGACACCGACGTATAGGCCTGGCTGATCGGCACGCGCAGCTTGAGCGGGCCGTCGGCGAGGTCGTAGCGGCACACCGATGTGGCGAACGCCGGATCCATGAACGGCAGCACCGCCTCGTCCGGGGTCGCGGCCGGCATCGGAACCATGCTGTTGGCGGGCGCCGACGGCGAGAGGCGGGTGAAGGCGTCCTGGGTGGCGGTGCGCGGCAGCAGCAGGACGCTGCCGAGATGCACGATCCCTCCGAGCAGGAGCCCGCCGAGCAACCAGAGAAGCCAGCGGATCATGTGCAGCTCTCGCTGACTGCAGGCATCGGCGCGTCTTTGGCGGTGCGCGTCGCGACGCCGACCGGCGTGTCGTAGAGCCGCAGCACGACGAGGTAGCGGTCGATCCCCGCGGTCGGCAGCCAGTTGCCGGCGCGCGCGCGCGGGCCCAGCACGATCTCGAAATTGCCGTCGGACTGGCGCGCGATCTCCTGGGACGTGAAGCCGTAACGGTTCGCCGCATTGGGGACGAGGCGGCCATCGAGGTCGTACAATGTGATGGTCCAGAAACGCGCAGGCGGCGTGATGCCCGAGAGCGTCACGACGCAGCGGCCGTCGAATTTGCGGCCCGTGTCGTCGGTGGTCGCGTAGAACGCGACGCCGTCCCCCGAGCCGACCGGAAGTTCGCCGCTGCGCGCGATCGAGGCGCGCGCGTAAGGGTCGATCTCGGCGGTTCCGGTCTTGGGCCAGGCGGTCCAGGCGCCGATGGTGATCGCGCCAAACGCGGTACCGCGCGTCAGCGCGAACTGCGTCAGCCCAAGGCCGAACACCGCGGCGACCGCAAACGAAAACAGAAATCCGAGGAGCAGGCGCATCGGGCTGGGTCAATTGCCGCGCTGGCCGCCCTCGGCCGCGGCGACCGCGTTCGGCGTGCCGAGGTCGGCCCCGCGTTGCGGCGCGGACGCGGTCGCAAGCGCGCGGGTCGCGGTCTCCATCATGCGCTCGACGCGCAACAGCACCTCGATCGAGCGCTTGGTCAGCATGGTCGGGCGCTGCGCCGCCGGGTTGGCCCCGCTTGCGGCCGGCGCGGAGGCAACCTGCGGCACCGACGGCAGCGGGCCGGAGACGCCCGGCAGCGGCTTCACCTCGATGCCCTGATGCGCATAGGCCATGATTTTCTGCCAGGTCATGCCGGGGAGCGAACCGCCGGTCATGCGGTTGGTCGGCGCGTAGTCGTCGTTGCCGTACCACACGCCGGCCACGTAGTTGCCGGTATAGCCGACGAACCAGGCGTCGCGGTACGCGTTGGTGGTCCCGGTCTTGCCCGCCGACTTGATGCCGTCGAGCATCGTGCGCTTGCCGGTGCCTTCCTCGACCACCTTGTTCATCATGAAATTCATGTCCATCGCGATCTGCGGACGGATCACCTGTACCGGCTTCTTGCCGTCGCGATCGAAGCGCCACACCACTTCGCCGTTGCCGCTGCGCACCTCCAGCACGGCGTGCGGCGTCACCGCCTTGCCGAGGTTGGGGAAGGTCGCATAGCCGGCGGTGTGATCGAGGATGGTCACCTCCGCGGCGCCGATCGGCAGCGAGGACGAATCCGGCAGCGGCGTGCGGATGCCCATGCGCTGCGCCATCTGGATGATCTTGGCGCGGCCGATCTTCGGATTGCCGTCGCCGAGCGAGACCGAGAGGCGCACCGGAATGACGTTGATCGAGCGGGTGAGCGCCTGCGTGATCGTCATCGAACCGGAGAACGAGTGCGAGTAATTCTGCGGGCACCAGTTGCCGAGGCAGATCGGCGCGTCGACCACGATCGAGGTCGGCTTGTAGCCGTTGTTCAGCGCGGTCGCGTAAACGTAGGGCTTGAACGATGAGCCGGGCTGGCGCAACGCGTCGGTCGCGCGGTTGAACTGGCTCTGCCCGTAATCGCGTCCGCCGACCATCGCGCGCACCGCGCCTTCGAGATCGAGCACCACCACGCCGGCCTGCTTCACCTTGTAGTCGTTGCCGTACTGGCGCAGCATCGACTCGACCGTATTGTCGGCCTCGCGCTGCAGGTTGACGTCGAGCCCGGTGCGCACGACGAAGACGCGCTCGTGCAGCGACTTCGGGAAGCTCGCGACCAGCTTCTTCATCTCGTCGAACGCGTAGTCGAGATAGTAGTTGGCGACGCGCTCGTCGCGCCGGTCGAGCGCGACCGCCGGATTGCGCCGGGCGCCGAACACCTGGCCCTCGGTCATGAAACCGGCTTCGATCAGGTTGTCGAGCACCGTGTTGGCGCGCGCGCGGGCGGCCGGCAGGTTGACGTGCGGCGCATAGCGGGTGGGGGCCTTGAACAGGCCGGCGAGCATCGCGGCTTCGGCGAGGGTTACGTCGCGCGCCGACTTGTTGAAATAGTACTGCGCCGCCGCATCCACGCCGAAGGCGCCGCCGCCCATGTAGGCGCGATCGAGATAGAGCTTCAGGATCTCGTTCTTGGTGAGCCGCGTCTCGAGCCAGATCGCGAGAAAGGCTTCCTTCACCTTGCGCTCGATCGTGCGCTCGTTGTTGAGGAACAGGTTCTTGGCGAGCTGCTGGGTGATCGACGAGCCGCCCTGCACCACGCCGCCGGCGCGTGCGTTCGCCGTCAGTGCGCGCAGCAGGCCGGACGGATCGATGCCGAAATGCTCGTAGAAGCGCCGGTCCTCGGTTGCGAGCGCGGCCTTGATCAGGTGATCGGGATAGTCTTCCAGCGGGATGGCATCGTTGTGCCGGATGCCGCGCGAGCCGACCTCGTTGCCGAATCGGTCGAGGAACGTGACGGCGAGCTCGCTCTTCTTCAGCCAGTCGTCGTCGGAGGTCTCGCGGAACGCCGGGATCGCGAGCGCCAGCATCACGAGGAGCCCGCCCAGCCCGAGCGTCGCGCCCTCGGACAGCGGCTCCACCAGGCACCAGCGCCGCCAGCCGGCGACGTGAAACCGGTCCATGAACGCCGAGAAGCGCTCGAAGTACTCGCGCAGCCAGCGCGCGGCGTGGAATACGCCCGAATCGAGAAAGGAATCGAAGCTCAACAGCCCGCGCTTGAGCTTTGCCTTCAGGTCTTGGCTGAACGGGTCGCGCAAGCGGATTTCTCCAGATTCCGGCTTTCGAAACGCAACGGTGCGGCGCCCGGAAGGCCGAAATGGGGCCGGCCCTACCCGGGCCGGGACCTGTCGATTTGTTCAGGTTCTAGCGCGTCCGCTGCGGCGCGCCAATGGCGGAAACGCAACAGGGTGAAGGGAAACGGGCGGACGGAAAAAAGGCTGCGATGTTCCACAGGGCCATTGATTCGCCTCTAAATTAAATCACCCCTTCGTCGGCAACCGTTTCGCGACTAATATGCGGTCAGTGATGCTGCGGCGCTGCCGGGGGTAGGGGATTTCCCGAATTCCATGTCCGGTGCCGATGGGTAGCGTGCGAATCGCGTTGCGCGGACCTGCGTTTGAACGCCAGCGGAACACACTCTGCGAAGCAATCGATGAGCATCTACGGCACCTTTGACACGACCTATATCGAAACGATCCTGATCATCCCGCTCGATGCGATCGGCAGCGTGACCGCGACCGGCGCGGGTTCGGCGAGCCTGACCGATGCGGAAGCCGCGGAGGCGAACGGCCAGTTCGATATCGTCGTCCACTACAGCGGCGACCCGAAATACCAGGCCGCATTCACCCAGGCCGCCGCGCGCTGGGCGCAGATCATCATCGGCGACATCCCGGACTACAATTCGCCGACCTACGGCCTCATCGACGATCTGCTGATCGACGCGAGCATCGTATCGATCGACGGGCCGGGCGGGATCCTTGGACGGGCCGGCCCGGACGAACTGCGTCCGGGGTCGCGGCTTCCCTCGCACGGCGACATGGAGTTCGATTCGTCCGACGTCGCCTCGATGTTCGCCAACGGCACGTGGACCAACGTCATCTTGCACGAGATGGGCCACATTCTCGGCGTCGGTACGCTGTGGACGACGCTCGGCCTGAAGAACAGCCCGACCGGCGACTACATCGGAGCCAACGCGCTGCGCGAATACCGCACGCTGAGCGGCAACGCGTTTGCGTCATCGATCCCGGTCGAGCACGATTTCGGCAGCGGCACCGCGAATGCGCACTGGGACGAGGATCGCTTCAACGCCGAGCTGATGACCGGCTTCATCGAGCCGTCCGGCGTGCCGATGCCGATCAGCCGCATGACCGTCGGCACGCTGCAGGACATCGGCTACGCGGTGAATTACGCGGCCGCCGATTTCTATGCGCTGCCGGGCGGCCCGTCCGGCTCGACCGTTACCGGCGACAACGGCAACAACGTCCTGACCGGGACGGCGGGCAACGACACGATCAACGGGCTCGGCGGCAACGACACGATCGACGGTGGGGCAGGCGACGACACCGCGTTGTTCGGGAGCGGGCTCGGCAATTATTCGGTCGCCGATCTCGGCCTGCGCGTGACCGTCGTGGGTCCGGACGGCAGCGACACGCTGCGCAACGTCGAGCATCTGCGTTTCTCCGACGGCACCGTGAACCTCAATGACGGCTCGGCGCTGTTCGACACGCTGTTCTACATGCACGACAATCTCGACGTCTTTCATGCCGGCAGTGACGCGCTTGCGCATTACAACGCGAGCGGCTGGCGCGAGGGGCGCGATCCCGACCCGTATTTCTCCAGCATGCTGTACCGCGCCGCGAATGCGGACGTGCGCGGATCGGGCACCAATCCGCTGACGCATTACGCCCAGACCGGCTGGAAGGAAGGGCGCGACCCGGGGCCGAACTTCGACGTCAAGCTCTATCTGGTCAACAACCCCGACGTGGCGGCCGGCGGCGGCGATCCGCTCGCCCACTTTCTGCAGTTCGGCCGCGCGGAAGGGCGCTTGGCCTACGCTGCGATCGGTTCCCTGGTGTCGGGCTTCGACGCCGAATATTACGTCTTCCACAATCCGGACGTGGCGGCGGCGGGCGCCGACCCGCTGCAGCACTTCAATACCTATGGCTGGAAAGAGGGGCGCAACCCGAACGCCTGGTTCGACACCTCGGGCTATCTGTCGCATTACACCGACGTGGCGGCCGGCGGCGGCAATCCGTTGCAGCACTACATGTTGCTCGGCTGGAAAGAAGGCCGCGACCCGTCGGGGAGCTTCGATACGCTGAAGTATCTCGGCAACTACACCGACATCGCGGCGGCCGGCGTGAACCCGCTCGCCCATTTCTACAATAACGGCGTCTACGAGGGACGTTCGGCGTTCGGCGACGGGGTCTGGCACGTCTAGCGCGTGGTCCGGAAAACTGGCTTCCGGTTTTCCGAACAAGACCATGATCAAACAGAAGCGTTCACTGGCCCTCGCGCGCGAAAGCGCCTATTGAAGCGCGATGTCGGACCTGCCGTTCTGGAAGACCAAAACACTTGCCCAAATGACCGATGGCGAGTGGGAAAGCCTGTGCGACGGCTGCGGGCGCTGCTGCCTCGTCAAGCTCGAGGACGAGGATACGGCGGAAATCTATTTCACCGATATCGGCTGCCGGCTGCTCGATTCGCAAAGCTGCCGCTGCCGCGACTACCAGAACCGGTCCGCGCGGGTCGACGACTGCGTGCGGCTGACCGTGCAGAATCTCGGCGAACTGAACTGGCTGCCGCCGACCTGCGCCTACCGCCTGCTCGCGAACGGCGGCGATCTTTACTGGTGGCACCCGCTGGTCTCCGGTGATCCCGACACGGTGCACGCGGCCAATGTCTCGGTGCGCGCGCGCGTGTCGAGCGACGAGGACGCGCTGCCCGAGGACAAGGTCGCGGAGCACATCGTGGCCTGGCCGGGCAAATGGCCGAAAGGCGCGAAGGATCGCGTGCGTGGAACTTCGGCACGGCCGTCGCGCCGGGAACCCAAACAGGCGGCGCGGCCGCGTTAAGATTCTTCGGAACGCTTTCGCACGACGTACGTTAGGCTGACAGGGCGGCGACCCCCGTGCCCCCCGTCCCCGACGCCGCCCTTCTTTGGCCCCCGACCGGATATTCCTCCCGAAGTCCGGTCGGGGGCGGGTTTCTTGCGCGGGACCCTGTTACATCCCTGTCATATCAGCCGAATCCGGAACCGTCGCAGCACCCGCGCGTTGGCCTCGTGAAACCAGGGACCAAGGGAGTGCACCATGGCGAACGCCGATTATTCACCGACCCATAATGCCAGCCGCGCGCCGGAATATGGCTCGACACCTCAGACAGATACCGCCACCGAGGCGCGCGGCGCCGTCACTGGGCAAGGCAACGGCGTGGTGCTGGCGATCAGCACCGGCGCGGTGATCGTCGCGTTCGCGCTGATCTATGCGGTGTTTTTTGCCTGAGAGCGGACGAACTATAGTTCGCCCAAATGACGAACGATAGTTCACGCCGTCCTGCATGGCCGTGTTGCGCCGCAGCACGTTGACCCCATCGCCGAACGGCCCATCTTGAGAGCGAGTGGCGCGCCCACCTGCGCGCCATTTTCGTTCCAGGAGTTCCTTCGTGACCATCGCAAGCGAGGCACACCGCCTCGACCACGCCACCATCCGCCGCATCCTGCTCGGCCTGATGCTGGCGATGTTCCTGTCGGCGCTGGACCAGACCATCGTGGCGACCGCGCTCGCCACCATCGGGCGCGCCTACGCCGACGTCGAGAGCCTCGCCTGGATCGTCACCGCCTATCTGCTCGCCGCCACCGCGGTGACGCCGCTCTACGGCAAGCTCTCCGACATCTACGGCCGCCGCCCGGTGCTGCTCGGCGGCATCGCGATCTTCGTGGCCGGCTCGGTCGCCTGCGCGCTCGCGCCGTCGATGCCGGCGCTGATCGCGGCGCGCGCGCTGCAGGGCATCGGCGGCGGCGGACTGATCGCGCTGTCGCAGACCATCGTCGGCGACGCCGTCTCGCCGCGCGAGCGCGGCCGCTACCAGGGCTATTTCGGCGCGGTCTTCGCCGCAGCCTCGATCGCCGGCCCGGTGCTCGGCGGCGTGTTCGCCGAGCATCTGCACTGGAGCATGATTTTCTGGATCAACCTGCCGCTCGGCCTGCTCGCATTCGCCATCACCGGCCGTGCGCTCAAGGCGCTGCCGCGCCACGAACGCAAGCACAGCCTCGATCTCCTCGGCGCCGCCCTGATGGTGAGCGGCACCGTCACGCTGCTGCTCGCGCTCAACTGGGGCGGCGTGCGCTATCCGTGGACCTCGCCGCACATCGTGGGCCTGATCGCCGCCGCGCTGATCTTGTTCGCACTGTTCATCTGGCGCCTCACCGTCGCGCCCGAGCCGTTCGTGCCGCTCGACATCATGCGCAACCGCGTCGTCGCCTATGCGATCGGCTGCGCGTCGCTCGCCTACGGCACCATGATCGCGCTCTCGATCTACGCGCCGGTCTACTTCGAGACCGTGCTCGGCCTCTCGGCGAGCGGCGCCGGCCTGACGTTGATCCCGTTCATGGGCGGCGTGGTGATCGGCTCGACCGGCAGCGGCCGGCTGATGGCGAAGCTCACGCGCTACAAGCGCATCGGGCTGGCCGGCCTGCCGTTCGCCGCGCTCTCGCTCGTCCCGATCGCGCTGATCCCGGGCGCAACTCAGCGCCACCGGCGTCGGCGCGTTGCTGCTGATCACCGGCTGCGGGCTCGGCACCGTGCTGCCGATCACCACCGTGTCGGTGCAGAACGCCGTGTTGCCCTGGCAGCTCGGCACCGTGACCGGCGTGATCAACTTCGTGCGCGCGCTCGCGAGCGCGCTGATGGTCGCGCTTTACGGCGCGTTCCTGTTCGGCGGCGCCAAGGGCGTCACCCTCGAGACGATCGCGGCATCCGGCGGCGCTGCCGCCATGCTCGCCGGCCACTTCCGCTGGATCTTCGCCGCCGCGGCGCTGTGCCTCGCGGTGTCGTGGCTGTTCCTGCTGGCGATGGAAGAGCGTCCGCTGCGCACCGGCGCTGCGCGGGACGGGGATGCGCTGGCGGTGCCGGCGGAGTAGGGGTAGCGTCAGCTCGTCCTGGCAAAAGCGCGGCCGCGACCGATCACCTTGAATGCGTATTGCACGGCCGCCAGATGGTTTGATTGCGCCCCAGCAGGTCTCTAAAACATGTCCGATTGCTTCGCCGCCGAACTAACGGCTCCCCAGAGTTTGTGCGCGAGCTGGTGTCCGCTGAATAGGCTTAGCCAGTACAGCGGCTGATTATCCGGCCCCCTAATTTCCTCGCTGTGCCTTGCTTTCGTCAGACCAAGACCAGCCACTTGGTCGTACCAATAATTGAGAACGGCGGACCGCAATGCCGTCTTGCTCATAGTCCGTAGATTGATTGCGTTGCTGCCATCCCGGCGCGAAGGTGTCGAACTGCTTGTCGGTGTATAGATCGACGTTGCGCCGCAAGTCCGCGATGCTGACATGCACAAGGATGTCGACATGTTCCAGCTTTCTGAGAATCTTGAACAGCTCGAACGACAGCGCACCCAAGTTGTGAGGATCGAGAAACGCAAAATGCAGTCCGTCAGCGGTGCACGCGCTGGACGATCTGCTCCATTGCCTCTAGAGGCCGGGCCCGGCGTCGCCACGACAGGTGCCTTTAGATTTCTCAGCCGCGTATGCGCAGCACTCCAAGCGCTCCGCGTCCATGTCTGAAATTTCGATCGATGAAAACGGCGCTGGCGACGCTCGACCTTGCTTGAAAGCCGCGACCGGACTGCCGTCGATATAGTCCGTGGTATCGCGGATGAGCAAACGACCGGGTCCGCAAAAGACGTCGATGTAGGCCGCGCCGCTGCGCTCGATTGTAATTGGAACGCGCACCACCGGATGCCTGAATGTAGTCGGTGAGCAGCTTGTGCTTCGTCTTTGCCCAAGCGCCGACCTTCTCAACGACCAGGCCGTCATCACCAAGCGGGTATTGTTCTTCCTTCGACGGCATCTCTGGCCCGTCTCCCTGTGGCACTGACAACTGGCGTGCCGACCGGGAATTCTCTCCACAGTCGACCGTCTAGCATGCCGCCGCCCTTGCCATTTTCGGGAGGGTCGAGACGCATCGCGTCGCGAATCGGCAGTCCTTCTTCCGCTACGTGAGGATTGTTTGCGTAGGTTCCCCATTGCTTCAAAAACGGAGCCGCGCCGACGCGTCGACACTCGACAATAGCGTCGCGTGCCCATTGCGGGTCGTGTGTCGGATTCTGTCCGCGCGCACGCCGCTCTCGCCACCAATGATGAGCCAATGTGGGAGCGCGTCCATCGATTTTCAAAGCGCCGATCGGACCCAGCGCCGGCTCGTAGCTGATGAAATGGACAATAGCTGGCAGCCTCAACAGATGCCCGGCCCGCTGCCGATATGCGCGAGCGTCTTCGGTCGTTGTTCCCAGCCACACGTTGGCGTAGCCGGTGCCCCAATCGCGCGGAAGCATCTTGCGAATATTTTGCGGCCGTTTGGTCAGCAGTTGCCAATCGAGTTGATCGCACTCGCGGATGAGCGCGAACAGGTCGGCGCGCCATTGCGGGTCAACTTGATTGTCGAAGACATCAGCAAGCGACGCGCAGAACACGCGCTGCCGCCGTCCATGTGCGCGCTGGAAGTCCGCTGCTCTGAGCGTTCCAAGAAAGAGGATTGTGCCAATAGTCAGAGGTGGTTCGTCTGCGGGGATTATTGCCCCACTTCACCTGCCCGCTGCGCTTCGCCCAACCCTCGGCGTAACAGAAGTCGCAGGCGGATGCTGCGCCGCCCGGCTCGGGCGATCTTGGTGCAGCCGACCCACGGATTGAAGGTCGAATCCGTCCATTCGATTTTCGACTGCGCCGCCATGCGCGAATCGTACCATGAAATAACACGGTCCCAAATCGCGCTGCGCACGCATGCCGAAGGGGACCCGCTCGCGGTGCCGGCGGAGTAGGGGCTTCACTCACATCCGCGCGTCCCGCGACGCGCCTACGCGCCGAGCGGCGCGGCAGCCGTAATGGTCCCTTGCGCCGCCGCGCAGATTTTCTCCTCACCGTCCTTCATTGCGTAAACCTCGCAGCGCACAACCGACTGCGTTCTGCCGGTGCTGACACGCCTGGCGCGCACGATGAGATACTCTCCGGAAGCGGGCCGAACGTAATTGATCTTCATCTCGGACGTAACGATCTGTCCCTGTCCCGCAAGAGCCGCACCTCCGGCAAATGTCAGCGCGTTGTCGGCAAGGTAACTGATGACGCCGCCATGCACGAAGCCGTACTGCTGCTTGATCTTGTCGCTCACCGCCAGCCGGATCTCGACTTCGTCTTCCGAGAAGGCGATCAATTCGGCCCCCATCATGATGCTGAATGGTTGGGATGCCAGCACCGCGCGTCCCCGAGCAAGCAACGAATCCATTTCCGTTCCCCAGTGAGATAATCGCTAACCGAGACCCTTTCGGAAAGCGTCGCGCCTCAACCACCTGATCCGCCAACACCGTAGACGATCAGCGCAAGCGCAATTGCGTACAGAATCCAGCCGGGATGAGGACGGCGCGTGCCCCAAAAATTGCCGACGGCGCCATAAAGATAGGAGCTGCCGACGATCAGGCCGGTCGCGTATCTGGCGCCAGGCTCGAGCCACATTGCGGCGGCGACCAGGGCTATTCCGCCGACGAACCAGTTGAATGTGCTGAACTGAAGCAGCCCTGCCATGATCCTTCGGGTGGAAGCGGGCATCCGGTTCTCCCCGACGGACAGCTTCGCGAGCGGCCTGACCATATGCCGTTGGACGATGATGCCGTGAGCCACCGCGACGCCGCTTCCAATGACGCCGGCAGCCACCAGTGCCAGGTCGTGCAAATTCATGAGCATGTCGCGTCCGTTGCGTCGCTGCCCCAGCCCGTCGTCCGCCAATATTAGAATGTAGAGTCCAATATCTAGTAAGCGATCGTGGCGAGATCAAGAGGTGGAAGAGTCAGGACCGATGCGTCCGGCTGTTTTCGCCGCGGGGTGCCGTATGGCCGGTCGGCAAGTCAGGTAGCGGCTGCCCGCGCACTCACGAGAATTTGGCGCCGATCACGGCGGCATAAGCCTTTGAGACGAGATCGTCGACCAGCGGCGGCGGCGGTACGCCGGCTCCGATGTAGCGTCGAACGGCGGAGAAGGGCAGGTCCAGGACAGCGAACGTCGCGACTTGTCGCGTCGCGACGGTGTTGCGGCCAAACAGGCGGCGCGTGATGTGCGCAAGCATCGTCTCCGCCTGCTTTCCCAGCCGCCGCGCTTCTGCCTGCATTTCGGGAGGCCAGCTTTGGCTGAGGAAATCCTCCCGCCGGTGGAGGAGCATGATCCGCGCCCCCTGAAAATCCTCGCGGGCAGCGCGCGGCAGCGAAAGCGCCGCGGCGAGCCCGGCCTTGCGGGCATCCGGCTCCTGAACGGCTTGCACCCATCGATCCTGAAAGAACTGCGCCTTGGTGAGCCAAAGCCGGCCCAGCAGTTGGTCGCGCGACGCGAAGCGGTGATAGATGGAGCCGTTTGGCGCACCCATCGCAGTGCCGATCGCCGTTATGGTTGCGGCTCCGGGACCTCGCGCAGCGGCAATCGATGCGGCAGCGCTGAGGATTTCACTTTCGTGATGTTTGGCTGGGCGGGCCATCGATACTGGTAACCGTCTGCAAAACCGGAAGCAAGACATTAGCATGGCCGACCGCAGCACCGGCCTGCGAAAATTCAGACACGACATCGCGCCGCCCGTCTCGACGCAGAACGCGTGGAACGCCGCGCCTGCGGTCACGTTATACAGGGTAATTAGTTTATAGAATCTAATATCCACATACGCGGAAGCGGAACCGCTCCGCGGGCCGATGGAGGCAGCCATGAGAGCCGAGAAAAACGCGGACGTCGTCATGCGTATCCTGCACGCGATCGAGGAGCGTCGGCTCGATCGGCTTCCCGCCCTGTTTCATGCGGATATCGAATTCCACTGGCCCCCGGGCCTGCCATACAGCGGCGACTTCAAGGGACCCGGCGTTGGAGAGATGAACGAGCGCTTTGCCGCCACATGGATGCCCCTGCAGCCCACCGAGGAGACGCGCCGAATGAACCCTCGCGTGGTGGCGGCCGGCGATGACGGCCGCGTCATCGTCCATTACATCTGGAAGGGTCTGGACCCCAAAGGCCGGCGGTTCGAAACCGAGACGCTGGCGGATTATCGGGTGCGTGACGGACAGCTCGCTCGCGCGCAGATGTTCTACTACGACCTTCCCGGCATGATCTCCTTTCTCGACGGTGCCCGGGTTGGCGGCCATGCATAAAAATCGCATTCCTGCTTCTCGGAGCGGGATTCGGCTGAGCAAGTAAAAAGCAAAAAGGCGATGCCCATGCGGATCGTCGTTGCGGGCGCAAGCGGCGCAATCGGCAAGGTACTGGTCCCATCGCTTTTGGCGCGTGGGCACAAAGTTCTCGGACTGGTCCGCAGTGCCGCCGGCGCTTCCCGCGTCGCACGATCCGGGGCGGAGCCAGCCCTGGTGGATGCGCTCGACCAGTCGACGCTCTCGAGCCCTGCCGGTTGTTTCGCCCCGATGCGATTGTGCATCAGTTGACGGCACTGCCCGCGAACACGGACCTGCGCGATTTCGACAGGGTCTTCGCGCAGACAAACCTTCTGAGGACCAAAGGAACCGACAATCTGTTGGCCGTTTGTCGGGATGCGGGTGCCAGCCGTTTTGTCGCGCAGAGCTTCTGCGGTTGGCCTTACGCGCGGCAAGGAGGCCCGACAAAAACCGAGGATGATCCGCTCGATCCGGAGCCGCCCAAAGCTTTCCGGCGAACGCTGGACGCGTTGCGCTATCTCGAAAGCGCCGTCGAAACGGCCCGCAACATCAGGGGCGTGAATTTCCGCTACGGCGGCCTCTACGGGCCAGGCACGTCTCTGAGCGAAGGCAGCGAAATAGTGGATGAAGTCCGCCGGAGGCGTCTTCCCATCATCGGAAGAGGCGGTGGCATATGGTCCTTCGTGCATATCACCGATGTTGCACGCGCGACGGTGGCAGCCGTCGAGAGCGACATTACGGGGACCTTCAATGTCGTCGACGATGAGCCTGCGCCGGTTGCGCAGTGGCTGCCAGAACTCGCGAAGGCGGTGGGCGCGAAGCCGCCCTTTCGAATTCCCGCGTTTCTGGCGCGCCTGATCCTGCCGGAACACCTCTTCGTGATGATGACGGACGTTCGCGGAGGCTCGAACACCAGGTTCAAGCACGCCTTCGACTGGCGGCCTGAATTTTCGACATGGCGCGACGGCTTCCGGCGGGGGCTCGGCTGATCATGCGCCGCTCGCGGTGCCGGCGGAGTAGGAAAACGTTAAGAGTTCCATCGCATCCGTAGTTTACCGATGTTGATTGATCGGCGCTGCTGGCCGAAGACGATGGTCGGCAGCCGCGTTGCGTTGCGCCATTTTTTTGAAATCGAAAACGTCGAACGTCTTCCGTCAGCTCTCGCGGAGCACGCACAATGTTCGAACCGTTCGAGTGCCAGTGCATCTACGTCGAGTTCGGCAACGATCGCGTGCCGCACTCGGGCCGCATCGAATATCGCGCCAGGCTCTGCGACATGTGCCACGCGCGCGGCGCGCTCGCGCGCGCCGAAGGCCGCTGGGTCGCGCTCGGCGCGGATGCGCCGCGGTATCAGCGGACGCATTGAGGGCGTATTCGCGCGATCTCACCTCCCCGCACATCACGCGCCAGCTTTGCTCGACGTCCTCCCGCGCGAGGCCGCGCGGTGACGAAGAGCTGTGATTGTTTCAAGCGGAATCACTCTCTCGCCGTCGCCCTGAGGTGCGAGCCGCGCATGCAGGCGCGCCGCGAGGCAGCTCACGGCGCGCGCGCCCTCACGGCCGGTCGAGCAGAACCGGAATGCAGGCGATCGCAAACGCGAGCGCCAGGACCGGCATGATGTCGAGAGGATTGACCATCGGCATCCTCCTTGCCTGGCCGCTGCGTCTGCGCGGTCGGGTGCTGGGTTGGGCTCCGCGGTTGGCTTCAAGGCGCAGGAGCCATTCCGGTGATCAACCGTTCGCGCGCCTTCCGGTTCCCCCTCGAGCCGTTCCGGGAAACGAGCTATGGATACACGTAGCGGTAGACCGCGTAGCCGACGGCGCCGAGCAGGACCAACGCATAAAACAGCCAGTGGCGATTGATACGCTCCTGGCGCGCGCGCTTGTAGGCCGGTGCCGCAGCGTCGGCATGCTCGTCCGGCGTGCCGTGAACCAGGCGCTTCTCGTTCTCGGCCATTGCGCGATCCTTGCGACAAGCGGCTGGCCCGAAGATTTTTCCGAACCCGCATCGGCCATTTGTTGCTTGCGGCGGCAGCGATTGCAACGGGCGGAAAGCCGCGCCGGCGCTGGCTTGACGTCGCTGCGTGCGCCATGATCGCGGGACGGGCGAGGAGATTTCCATGAAAGACCGAGCCGCACTTGCTTTCGCGGCCGGCGCATCGCTGCTGCTCGCCGCGTCGGTGGCGCAGGCCGCGCCGTGCCTGATCGTGACGGTCACCGGTGCGCAAGGCGGCCCGCAGGCGTTTCACGGCCAGGCCGGCCCCGGCACGCTGATCCGCTACGGCGACGATGCCGACAATTGCAGCGCCGTGCGGCTGCAATTCGATGCCGGCCGCGGCACGTTGCTGCGGCTCTCGCAGCTCAACGTCCTGTCGTCGCAGCTTGACGCCATCTTCTTCACCCACATGCACAACGATCACAGCGAGGGCTTCGTCGACCTGCTGATGCATCGCTGGATGCTTTTCCCGACGAGCCGGAAGATCGACGTGGTGTGCAGCGACGATGTCGCGTCGCCGCTCGGCTTCACGATCAGTTGCAGGAAATTCGTCGCCGGTATCGCCGACGCCGCGGTCCATTCCGGCGAGGTCGCGCAGCGCGCCGGCGAGAACAAGGAGCGGCCCGCCGCGGGACCGGCCGCGCTCGCAAACCCGCGGACCTTCAGCCCGACGAACGAAGCGCAAATCGTCTGGTCCTCGGGCGACGTCAAGGTCAGCGCGATCCGCTCCACGCACATTCCGGGGCACGCGTCCTATCGCGTCGACACGCCCGCCGGCAGTGTCGTGATCGGCGGCGACGCCGGCAATGACACGTTCGCGCCGCCGCGCCCGTCATCCACCTCCGCGCAGGTGGAGACGCTCGCCGGCGGCGCGGACATCATCGTGCATTCGACCATCCATCCCGTCATGGGACCCGACCATGGCAGCGGCATGCCGCCGCCGATCTTTTTTCGCCAGAGCTCGGCCTCCGACCTCGGCGCGATGGCGCAGCGCGCCGGCGCAAAGCACCTCGTGCTGACGCACCTCATTCCGCCGCCCGGCGCGCCGGTGCAGGGCATCTGGAAGGTGCCGGGCGGCCCGCTCACCGACGCGTCCTTCACGCCAGGCCGCGCGCGACGGCGGATTTGCCGGAAACGTCGTCGTCGCCACCGATCTTGCCAGCCTGCGGCTGCCGTCGAAATGAGCTGGTGGCGTACCGGAGAGCAAGCGCCATGAAGATCACCGCCGTCCGCACCCATGTGCTCGAGGCGCGGCTGTCGCAGCCGTTCGCCTATTCGCGCGCGTGGTACGACACGCGCACCGCGATGATCGTCGAGATCGCGACCGACGACGGCCTGACCGGCTGGGGCGAATGCTACGGCCCCGCGCGCATGACCGCCGCCGTGGTCGCAAGCGTCGCACCGTGGCTGATCGGCGCGGATCCGCTCGCGCACCGACGTCGCTGTGGCGCGAGATCTACGCGCGGCTGCGCGATCACGGGCAGAAGGGCGTCGTCATCCAGGGCTTGAGCGGCATCGACATCGCGCTCTGGGACATCAAGGGAAAGCACTTCGGCGTGCCCGTGCATCAATTGCTCGGCGGGCCGGTGCGCAGCGAGGTGCAGGCCTACGCGACCGGCCTTTACCGGCGCAAATCCGGCGACCCGCTCGAGTATCTCGCCGAGGAGGCGGCGGGCTACGTCGCGGAGGGCTTTGCGGCGGTGAAGCTCAAGGTCGGGTTCGGCGTTGACGGAGGATGCCGCGGTCACGCGCGCGGTGCGCGACGCGATCGGGCCCGACGTCGCGCTGATGGTCGATGCGAACCATGCCTACGATGCCGTGGCGGCGATCCGCCTCGGCCGGATGATCGAGCCGCACGATATCGGCTGGTTCGAGGAGCCGGTGCCGCCCGAAGATCTCGCCGGCTACCGCGCGGTGAAGGCCGCGCTGTCGATCCCGATCGCGGGCGGCGAATGCGAGTTCACGCGCTTCGGCTTTCGCGACCTGCTGGTGTCGCGGGCGGTCGACATCGTGCAGCCGGACACCTGCGCGGCCGGCGGACTTGTCCGAGTGCAAGAAGATCGCCGACATGGCCGAGGCGTTCGGCGTCCGCTACAACCCGCACGTCTGGGGAACCGGCATCGCGATTGCGGCGTCGCTGCAGCTCCTCGCCGTCCTGCCGCCGCATACGCCGACCTCGCTTGCGCCGCTCCAGCCGATGCTGGAGTTCGACCGCACCGAGCATCCGATCCGCCAGGCGATCTTGACCGAGCCGATCGAACATGTTGGCGGCATCGTGCGCGTGCCCGACGGTCCGGGTCTCGGGATCGAGGTCGACCGCGCGGCGCTGGCGCGGTTTGCCGCCGGATGAGAGCGTCACGAGGCTTGGAGGAAACATGACACTTTCGCCGCCGCACGTTCCTGGGCGCCGCCGCGTCGCCTTTCGTCGCGCGACCTCGCGCATGCGCAATCCTTTCCCAACCGCCCGATCACCATGGTCGTGCCGTACCCGCCCGGCGGGCCGACCGACACGATCGCGCGGCTGGTCGCCGAGCGCATGCGCGGCTCGCTCGGGCAGCCGGTGGTGATCGAAAACGTCTCCGGCGGCGGCGGCACGATCGCGGTCACGCGCGTGGCGCGCGCGCCGGGCGACGGCTACACGCTCAGCATCGGGCACTGGGGCTCGCACGTGATCAACGGCGCGGTCTATTCGCTGCCGATCGATCTGCTCACCGATCTCGAGCCGGTCGCGCTGATCGCCGACGGCCCGCAGCTCGCGGTCGCGGCGAAGTCCGTGCCGGCGGCCAACATCCCGGAGCTCACCGCCTGGCTCAAGGCCAATCCCGGCAAGGGCATGGTCGGCACCACCGGCGTCGGCGGCGCGTCGCATCTCGCCGCGATCCTGTTTGCCAAGACCACCGGCACCGAGATCCAGATCGTGCCGTATCGCGGCTCGGCGCCGCGCATGCAGGACCTGCTCGCCGGCACGATCCATCTGGCGTTCGACCAGGCCTCGAGCGCGCTCGCGCAGGTGCAGGCCGGCAAGCTTCACGGCTACGCGGTGACGTCGACGGCAGCGGCTCGCGGTCGCGCCGGAAATCCCGACCGTCGATGAGGCCGGACTGCCCGGCTTCTACATGTCGGTGTGGCACGGCATCTGGGCCTCGAAGGGCACGCCGAAGGATGTCATCGCCAGGCTCAATGCCGCGGTGGTGGACGCGCTCGCCGATCCGCTGGTGCGCCAGCGCCTCACCGAGCTGGCGCAGGAGCTGCCGCGCGCGAGCGGCAGACACCCGAGGCGCTTGCCGCCTACCAGAAGGCCGAGATCGAGAAGTGGTGGCCGATCGTCAAGGCCGCCGGCATCAAGGTGGAGTGAGCGCGCGCGATCGCGCGCAAAAAAAGAACGGCGCGGTTTCCCGCGCCGTTCTTCCCGTGCCCCTTAACGAAATGTGTGTCTAGCGCGCCGCCCACTGGCGGTGACGCTTCTTGCCCGCGACGCGCTGCCTGCGCGGCTCGGACACCTGGCGCGTCGTGCCTTCCGGCGCGGACGCCACGTTGGTCGTCACGCCGCTGACCGACGAGTAATGCGTGAGGAAGCCGCAGGCGCCGATGCCGGCGTAATTCGAGACGCGCTCCACGATGCCGACCAGCACGTAGCGCTTGCCGTCGAACTTCGCGACCGGACCGCCGCTGTCGCCCATGCAGGCGCTGGCGCTGATCGGGCCGCGGCGGCGCGGGTCGACCAGCGCGTTGTAGCGGCTGTCGTTGACCAGCTGCGCCTGCTTCAGGCCGGCCGAATGCATCCGCGCGCTTTCCTGCGCGGTGCCGTAGCCCGCGATGGTGTAGGTGCCTTCGCCGCCGGCCGAGCCGGTCGCGATCGGGACGAACTGCGCGGGCAGGGGGCTCGCCAGGGTGAGCTGCGTGGTCTGTCCGGCCGGCGCTGTGGCTCGCGACCGCGATGCGCTTGCCGCCGGCCATCACGAAGAACGGGCCGGAACCTTCGACGCAGTGATTGGCGGTCAGCAGTTGCTGGCGCCCGATCACGACCGCAGTGCACAAAAGATTGTGGCCGACCAGCTTCACGACATGGCGGCTGATTCCGCCGGCGGAACTGCCGCGCATCACCGCATGGGCATCGCTCGAGGCAAAAATAAAGGCGGCCGACGCCGCCAGAACACGAAGCAACTGCAGAGACTTGACGGCGGGCCTTGGTGCCTGCCGCAAAGCGCGTGTGCCGCATGAGAGACCCCTCGTGCCGATGTTTTGTCGGTTGAACGGTGTTGTCGACCCCGTTGCACGCAGCTTCCCCGTTCATGCCCGCAAACGCAAGATCAAATTTGGTTCCCAAGTATTTTTGCGGACCGTGTGATCCAGTCGCGATAGAGGGTGAGCGGCGTCACGCCGGTGAGGCCGCCGCAGCCGTCCGCGTTCCCGGGCCCGGTCGACCAGCTCACCACGCCGATGACCGCGGGCGCGCCGTTCTCGATGGCGGAACACCGGGCGCGCCGCTGTCGCCGGTGCAGGCGCCGAGGCCGGCTTTCTCGCCCTTGGTTGCGGCGTCATGAAGGCGGATCTGCAGGGTTCCGGGCCGCCCGGTCGCGACGAGATTTGCCGCGCGCACGGTTCCGCCCGACTTGCCGTCGCCGCGCGCCGCGACGCCGGTGCCCGCGACGGTGAAGGGATCGCCCGGCGCGACCGTGAAGCCGGGGCCGGCCGAGCGCGGCCGGCGTCACGGATGCGAGCGGCGCGGCGAGCTTCAGCAGCGCCACGTCGGCGGTCGCGCGATGCGCCAGCATGCGTCTTGATGTCGAACTTCGGATGCGCGGTGACGCTCGCCACGTCGCGCAGCTGCGGCTGCCGCGCGGAATCGTATTCGACGATCTTGTAGTCGGCGCCGGGCAGCACGCAGTGCGCCGCGGTGAGCACCAGATCGCGCGCGAGCGCGACGCCCGAGCAGAAGTTTCCGCGCGAGCCGACGATCAGCACGACCGCGCGCGCGATCGCCGGGCGGCGCCGCGCCGGCGCCGCCGACCATCGCGGCGGCGGGGAACGCAAGATGCCGATCAGGGTGATGAGAGTGAAGAGCGCGCGCAGCATGGCGCGCATCAGCACCGCGGCACGCGCGAAGTCAACGCGAGCGGAAAATCGGCTATTGAATCCAAACGATTCAAGTCATTCGACAATTCGATGTTCTTGAATCGTACCTTCCGCGGAACTTTCGTTCTGATGCGGAGAACCACGTAGGACAAACATCAGCGCGGCGCCTTTCGGCACCGCGCTGCGCGTTTCAGTTCCAAGAAGGCCGGCGGACTTACTGATTGCCGCTGCCGCCCTTGCCGCCGGTTCCGGTCGTGCCGGGGCCGGTGCCCTTGTTGTTCATGTTGCCGGTCGAGTTGTTGGAGCCGGCGGGCATGCCGGTGTCTTGCGTCTTCATCTTGCCCTGCTCGGCGTTGCCGCTGCCGGGCGCCTTCACGTTCGCGCCGGTGCCGGCGGTGTCACGCGCGGAGCCGGTCTCGGCACCCTGCGCCACAGGCGCCTTCGGGTTCTGCACCTGCCTTGGGGCCGCTCGCGGCCGGAGCCTGCGCGCCCTGCGCCGGAGCCGACTTGGTCTCACCCGGCTGCGCCTTCACGGCCGCCGGCGGATTGGCGTCGGAGCCCTTCGGGCCTTCGCCGCCCGCACCCTGAGCCATCGCGAAACCGCAGGTGCCGGCCAGCAGCACCGCGGCGAGAGTCAGTTTTGTCGCCTTCATGAGAATCTCCTCCTTCGCGCCGGTACGGCGCCCGTGGAGAGAACGCGGAGTTCCTATGGTTGTTCCTGTTCCGCTTGAACTCTTGTTCCGATTCGTCGCGTGCTTCATGCGGAACTTCTTTGCGCGGTTCCATCGCGCCGCTATACCGAAAAGTTCCTGCGGAGGTTTTCGAATGGACGTGCGTGACGCGATCGCGACGCGATATTCCTGTCGCGCGTTTCTGTCTCAACCCGTTGCCGAAGAGATCGTTCGCGACATCATCGCGCGCGCCGCGCGCGCGCCCTCCGGCGGCAATCTGCAGCCGTGGATCGTGCACGCGATCGCGGGCGCGCGGCTCGAGGAATTGAAAGCGCTGCTGCGTCCGCGCTTCGCCAAGGAATTGCCGCGCGGCGAGGGCGCCGAATACGACGTCTATCCGCGCGAGTTGAAGGAGCCGTATTACGGCCGCCGCGCGCATGTCGGCAACCAGCTCTACGCCTCGCTCGGCATTCCGCGCGAGGATCGTCCCGCGCGCTATCGCCAGTTCTCGCGCAACTATCTGTTCTACGATGCGCCGGTCGGCATCTTCGTCTCGATCGACCGCACCATGGGTCCGCCGCAATGGTCCGACGTCGGCGGCTTCATCCAGAACATCATGCTGCTCGCGCGCGCGCACGGCCTGCACACCTGCCCGCAGGAGGCCTGGACCAACTGGCACAAGACGCTGATCCCGTTTCTCAAGCTGCCGCCCGAGCACATCCTGTTCTGCGGCATCGCGCTCGGCTACGCCGACGAGGACGCGCCGATCAACCGCTGGCGCTCCGAGCGCGAACCGGTCGAAGCGTTCACGCGCTTCGAGGGGTTTAGAGCATGATCCCGAAAAGTGGACACCGGTTTTCGGACAAGATCATGCTCCACCAACAGGCCGCACTGTTGACACCGTCGCGTTTTAGGCGCTGTGGCAGCTGAGGATTTTCGAGGGCTCGATGGGCTTGCGCGCGCTTCTGTTCGGACTTGCGATCGGCTGCGCCGCCGCGCAGACGGCTGCGGCGGCCGAGCGCAGCGCCTGCCTGACGCCCGAGGAGCGCCGCGCCGTGATCGCGGCGCGCAAGGCGGTGCCGCTCGCCCGCGCCATGCGCGTGGTCAAGGCCAAGGTCGCCGGCGAGGTGGTCAAGGCGCGGCTTTGCCGGCAGGATAAGAGCCTCGTCTACGTGCTGACAGTGCTGTCGCGCAGTGGCAAGGTGCTGCAGGCACGAGTCGATGCCGCCGACGGCCACTGGCTCGGGGGAAGCTAAAGGACATGCGCCTTCTCGTGGTCGAGGACGACCCCGACCTGAACCGGCAGCTCGCGACCGCGCTGACCGACGCCGGCTACGTGGTCGACCGCGCCTTCGACGGCGAGGAGGGCCACTATCTCGGCGAGACCGAGCCGTACGACGCGGTCATCCTCGACATCGGCCTGCCCAAGATGGACGGCATCTCGGTGATCGAGGCGTGGCGCCGCGCCGGGCGCGCGATGCCGGTGCTGATGCTCACCGCGCGCGACCGCTGGAGCGACAAGGTGCAGGGCTTCGACGCCGGCGCCGACGACTACGTCGCCAAGCCGTTTCACCTGGAAGAAGTGCTGGCGCGCGTGCGCGCGCTGCTGCGCCGCTCGGTCGGCCACGCCAAGAGCGAATTCACCTGCGGCCCGGTGCGGCTCGACTCGCGCACCGGCCGCGTCAGCGTCGACGGCAATCCGGTGAAGCTCACCAGCCACGAATACCGGCTGCTCTCCTACCTGATGCACCACACCGGCCGCGTGGTCTCGCGCACCGAGCTGGTCGAGCATCTCTACGACCAGGACTTCGACCGCGACTCGCAACACCATCGAGGTCTTCGTCGGCCGCATCCGCAAGAAGCTCGGCGTCGACGTGATCCAGACCGTGCGCGGACTTGGCTATCTGCTGACGCCGCCGAACCCGTGACGCCCGATGCGGGTTAATTCGCTCGCGCTGCGCCTGTTCGTCTCCGCGACCGCGGTGACGGTCGTGATCCTGCTCATCACCGGCATCGTGCTCTCCTCGCTCTATCGCGACGGCGTCGAGCGCTCGTTCGACCGCCGGCTCGGCGTCTATCTGCGCACCCTGGTCGCCGACGTGGCGGCGCCGGAGGAGGGCGAGAAGGTCGCGCAGTCGCTCGGCGAGCCGCTGTTCGAGCTGCCGCTGTCCGGCTGGTACTGGCAGGTGACCAAGCTGTCGGCGCCGAAGCCCGAGGTGCGCTCCTCGCGCTCGCTGTGGGACGCCGGCCTGCCGCATCTCGAAGACCTGAACGTGCAGACCGCGCCGGACGGCACGCGCAAGCGCTACGTGCCGGGACCGGAGGATCAGCGCCTGCGGCTGGTCGAGCGCACGGTCGATCTCGGCGACGACGGCCGCTATCTGGTCGCGGTCGCGGGCGACGCGCTCGAGATCGACGACGAGACGCAAGGCTTCGATCGCGCCATCGCGGTGACCTTCGGCGTGCTCGCGGTGGTGCTGCTGATCACCACCATGTTCCAGGTGCGCTTCGGCCTTGCGCCGCTCAAGCGCATCTCGGCGAGCCTTGCGGCGATCCGCTCCGGCTCGGCCGAACGCCTGCAAGGCGAGCTTCCCGGTCGAGATCGCGCCGCTCGCGCGCGAGACCAATGCGCTGATCGACGCCAACCGCGAGATCGTCGAGCGCGCGCGCACCCATGTCGGCAATCTCGCGCATGCGCTGAAGACGCCGCTCTCCGTCATCATGAACGAAGCGACCGCGCGCGGCGACGATCCGCTGGCCGTGAAGGTGCGCGAGCAGGCGAACGTGATGCGCGACCAGGTGCAGCGGCATCTCGAGCGCGCGCGGATCGCGGCGCGCGCGACCGTGGTCGGCACCGTCACCGAAGTGGCGCCGGTCGTCACCGCGCTGGCGCGCTCGATGGAGAAGATCCACCGCGACCGCGGCATCGCGATCGACATCGAGGCGCCGCGCGACACGCGCTTCCGCGGCGAGCGGCAGGACCTCGAAGAGATGGTCGGCAACCTGGTCGACAATGCCTGCAAGTGGGCGCAGTCGCGCGTCGCGGTCGAGGTGCTGCCCGAGCGCGCCGAGGCCGCGGGCTCGACCCTGCGCGTCGTGGTCGACGACGACGGCCCCGGCCTCACCGCCACGCAGCGCGAGCAGGTGGGCGCGGCGCGGCGCGGCAACCGGCTCGACGAGACCAAGCCGGGCTCGGGGCTGGGCCTGTCGATCGTGGTCGATCTCGCGGCGCTCTATGGCGGCGCGCTGACGCTCGGCACCGCGCCGATCGGGGGCTTGCGGGCGGAGCTGGTGCTGCCGGCGGCGTGAGGTTGAAAACCTAAGCGGTTGGGATTAGAATGCCTACCGTCCTGCGATTTGAGGGATACAGGGTTGTGATCTACCCCTCCGATCATCGGCCAGCGCACGTCCACGTGTTCGGCGCCGGCAACGAAGCCGTTTTCAATCTGCATTGTCCGGTTGGCCCGACCGAACTGCGGGAAAACTACGGCTTCTCACGGCGTGAGATTACGCGCATCCGCGTCGTGCTGGACGAGAGCGTCCGGCCGCTCTGCGAGAAATGGAGAGCGATTCATGGCGACCCGTGACGAATTTGCAGCAGCGACGCGGCGCGCCGAACAGCGCCGCGCTACCGAGCCGGTCGCCGTCGCGGCCCGATATGATCGCCGCCGCGACCGTATCGTGGTGCGCCTGAGCTCGGGACTTGAACTGGCATTCCCTCCCGCGATGGCGGAGGGCCTGCACAAGGCGACGCCTTCCGAACTGGCGAACATTGAGATCAGCCCGTCGGGACTTGGAATTCATTTCCCCAAAGCCGATGCGCATCTGTATGTGCCGGCCTTGCTTACCGGCGTCTTCGGCTCGAAGAAATTCATGGCCGCGGAGCTCGGTCGTGCCGGCGGCAAAACGCGCAGCGCCGCGAAGTCGGCCGCCGCCCGCGCCAACGGCCGGCACGGAGGCCGCCCGCGCAAGGTCGCGCGATAGCGGAGCGGTCGGCTCAGGGTCGCGTCGAGAAGAAGTCAGTGCGGTCGAAGATGCCAAAGATCCTTGGCGAGCGCAGGCAGCCGCTTCCGCCGGAGCAAGAGTGCGGCGATCTGCGCCGATGGCCATAATATGAGTGCCGCGAACGCGATCAGTACCGGAGCCGGGATGCTGGTCATTTCGTGTTCTCGTCGATCCAAACGTACATCGCGTATATGATAGCCGAAAGCGTCAACATCAGGATGATCGTCGGCCGATTTTCGATCACCCAGGCCTTGACCTCATCGTCATAGCCGAAAAGCCACGAATACGCACGGGCGCCGCCTATGATGACGATCGAAAAGACTAAATACCGCCAGAGGAACGTCCATAACCAACGGATCACGCGTCCACCCCGCGGGCGCACAATGGCACGGACCACATGCGTGGCCCGCTCATCTAGTTTGTCAGGACAGTGCGGTAGTGTGTGAATTGGAATTTGACTTCAGGATGAGCAGGGTCCTTCCGCGCCGTTTCGCCCCCGCCTTTGCCTGAATCGCCCCGCCGCGCTAGAACGATCCCGCGTCGCCCGGTGAAGGCCGGGCGACGTGTCGTTGGGGCTGAGGGCAATAATGCGCGCAGCAGGACCGGTCGCAGCGGCGCTGGCCGCGCTCGCGCTCGCCGCCTGTGCGGGAGGCGAGACGCCCGCGCCGCAGACGCCCAATGTGACCGGAAGCGTCGCGGCCTCGCGCGCAGCCGTCGCGAGCGCCGGCGTGCTCGGCAACGGGATCGGCACCGGCCTCGACGAGCGCGACCGCCAGCTCGCATTTTCGGCCGAAATGCGCGCGCTCGACACCGGCGAGCCGGGCGAGCCGATCGGCTGGCGCGGCCTTCCGGGGCGCTACGGCACGGTGGTGCCGGGCGGCTATTACGAGACCCGCGGCACCCGCTGCCGCGACTACTCCCACACCATCTATATCGACGGCAAGCCGCAGACCGCGCGGGCAACCGCCTGCCGCGGCGCCGACGGGAACTGGGCGCCGTCGGGCTGACGATTGTTGCTAAACGCGTTCTTAACGCCCGGTTGCTAATTCTACCCATAGGTAAACCGGTGCGGGTGGGGCATGGCCGACGCGGTGCCCAGCGAGAAACTGCGGAAATATCTGAGCGAGCTGAAGCCGGAGGCGCGCGCGCTGCTGGCCGCGGAGCTCGAGCGCGCGCTGCTGCGCGGCGAGGCGCCGCCCGGCGCCGCGCAGATCCTCGAACAGCTGCGCAGCGATGCGCGCAATGCGGGGCGCAAGTTGCCCCGCGCCCGGCAATCCGCAGCGCCTGTTCTTCGCGCCGCTCGAGCCGTTTCTGGTCGACGACGCGCCGGAGCGCAAGCATCGCGGCCGCGTCGCGCGCGCCTGCCTCGACCCGATCTGGAACTGGATGTGCCGCGATCTCGCGCCGCAGGACGCCAGGACCTATGTCGAGCAGGTGACGATCCTGATCGGCGCGAACGAGAAGAAGGGCGCCGAACAGGTCGCGCGCGCATTTCAGGACCTGATCGAGAGCCGCATGCGCGAGGCGCTGATCGCCACCAAGGGCGACGACAAGAGCGCGCCGCCAGATCGAATTCCAGATCGGCACGCCGAACGCGATCGAGCATCTGCGCGAGGTCGCCGCGATCCTGCGCATCCGCGACGCGCTCGGCGTGATCGCGTCGCGCCTGCCGCACGCGATCAGCAATCTCGCCGACGAGCAGCTCGAGAACGTCAGGAGCCTGCTCGAGTCGCCGGTCGGGCGGCACCGCGACGTCTTCCTCCATGCGCTGCTGATGGTGATGAGCCGGCTCGGCTCGCCGTGGCAGCTGATCCGCCTCGCGATCGCGGCTGCCGGCACCGACGTTGCGGCGCGCGTCGCCGAGACGCCCTATGCGGTCGCGGTCGACATCGTGCTCTGCCGACATCGAGCGCATGATCGTGCGCCTGCGCGACGGCCTCAAAGCCGGACGCGCGCGACGAGGTCGCCGAGATCCTGAAGGACATTCACGACGCCGCGCGCGCGCTGCGCACCGAGATGGACCTGTCCGGCGACTAGCGCCTGGGCGCGCCAGCTCGCGCGCCTTGCGCGCCGAGGTCGCGCGCACGCTGCAGGCCGAGATCGACAATCTGCCCGGCCAGGTGCGCCGCGTGCTGCGCCCGCGTTCGCGCCAAGGAGGTGCGCGCCGATTCCACGGTCGATGCCGGCGAGGTGGAGGAGATCGAGGCGAAGCTCGAGCTCGCCGCGACCTGCCGCAACTATGCGGGCGAGCTTGCGATCAGCGAGGCGACGCGGCGCATCCATTCCGATCTGCAGAACTATTTCGACACCGGCACGCAGCCGCTGCTCGACCGGCTGCGCGCATCGCCTGCCGGCCGAGCGCAGCTTCCGCCAGTCGCAGCTCGATGCCGCGGTGCGGTTCTGCGCCAAACTGTTCGGCGCCGACTATGCGGGCACGCTCGCCAAGGCCGCCGATGTCGCCGCCAAGGGCGAGCAGAAGGCCGCGAAGGGGTGATCGCAAAACCTCATGCTGAGGTGCGATGCGCTGCAGCGCGCCTCGAAGCATGGCCGCGAAATGACCGAGCCGTGCCGGCCATCCTTCGAGACGGCCGCTGCGCGGCCGCCTCAGGATGAGGTTCGGAATTACGCCGCGACGCTGATCGTGCCGGCGCTGTTGTCCACCATCACCGGCGAGTGCAGGTACTCGATCGACGGCGGCGTGCCGTATTTGCCGGTGACGAACTCCTTCCATTCCGGCGTATAGACGCGCTCCGCGTCGGCGCGCGAGGCCCACACATAGATGCCGCCGGCGCGCTTGCCGTCCTCGCTCATGAAGTAGTTCTTGCGCAGGAGGCCCGGGATGCCGCGGTACTTCGGCGCCGTTCCCTGGAAGGTCTTGGTGATCTCCGCCAGCGTGGTCGGCTGCGGCAGCGTGAAGGTGACGATCGTGACGATCATGGGCGGTCTCCCGGCTGATCGCGGATCGTACACCTGGCGCGCGCGAATTGTCCCGGCCATTGCGAGGCGGCGGGCGGCGTGATGTAAACCCGCCATGACGCTCTGGTTCGTGTTCGCGCTGATGACGGCGGCGGCGATTTTCGCCGTGCTGTGGCCGCTCGGCGCGGCGCGCGCGACGCGCCGCGCCGGCAGCGACGTCGCGGTCTATCGCGACCAGCTCGACGAGATCGAGCGCGACCGCGCCGCCGGGCTGATCGGCGAGGCGCGAAGCGGAGGCCGCGCGGGTCGAGGTGTCGCGCCGGCTGATCGCGGCCGCGGACGCGGCGGAGCAGCCGCGAGCGCAGCCGGCCGCGGCGCAACGTTCCGCCGCCGCGCCGCCGCGGTCGCGGCGCTGGTCGCGCTGCCGGCGATCGGCGCCGCGCTCTATCTCGACGCTCGGCTCGCCCGACCTGCCGGGCCAGCCGCTGCGCGAGCCGCGCCGCGGCGCCGCCGCAGAACCGCTCGCTCGAGACGCTGGTCGCGCAGGTCGAGGCGCATCTCGAGAAGAATCCGGAGGACGGCCGCGGCTGGGAGGTGGTCGGCGCCGGTCTATATGCGGCTCGGCCGCTTCGACGATGCCGTGAAGGCGCGGCGCAACGCGCTGCGGCTCAACGGCGCCGACGCGCCGAGCGCGAGGCCGATCTCGGCGAGGCGCTGATCGGCGGCGGCGAACGGCATCGTCACCGCGGAGGCGAAGGCCGCGTTCGAGCGCGCGCTCGCGCTCGATGCCGACGACATCCGAAGGCGCGCTTCTTTCTCGGCCTCGCGGCCGAGCAGGACGGCGAGCGCGACAGAGGCCGCCGCGATCTGGCGCGAGCTTGCTGCGCGACGCGCCGCCGGATGCGCCGTGGGTCGGATCATGGTGCGCGCAGGCGCTGGCGCGCGTCGATCCGGCGCGCCGGCGCCGCCGCCGGGCCCGAGCGCGCGACGATGTCGCGGCGGCCGAGCAGATGGACCCGAGGACCGCGCCGCGATGGTGCGCGGCATGGTCGAGCGGCTCGCCGAGCGGCTCAAGCAGCGACGGCTCCGATGTCGAAGGCTGGCTGCGGCTGGTGCGCGCCTATATGGTGCTGGGCGACCGCGAGCAGGCGCGCGCTGCCGCGGCGCGACGCGCGCCGCGCGCTCGGCCAGCGATCCCGACAAGCTGCGCCGGGTCGACGAGCTGGTCAAAGGGACTGGGGCTCGAAGGCTGACGATGCGACGCATGACGCGCAAGCAGCGGCGCCTGATCCTGATCGGCGCGAGCCTCGGCGTGCTCGGCGCTCGCGGCCGCGCTGGTGCTGAGCGCGCTGAAGGACTCGATCGTCTTCTTCAATTCGCCGACCGACGTGGTCGAGAAGCAGGTCGCGCCCGGCAGCGCGCATCCGGCTCGGCGGGCTGGTGAAGCCCGGCACGCTGCGAGCGCGGCGACAATCTTGCAGGTGCGCTTCGAGGTGACCGACGGCAACAAGTGCCGTCGCCGGTCGCCTATACACGGCATCCTGCCGGACCTGTTCCGCGAAGGGCAGGGCGTCGTGACCGAAGGCGCGCTCGAGACCGGCCGGCGTCTTCAAGGCCGACAGCGTGCTCGCCAAGCACGACGAGAACTACATGCCGAAGGAAGTCGCCGACGCGCTGAAGAAGCAGGGCCACTGGAAGGACGACGACGGCGGCAAGGTCCGGCGCCGCAAGGGAGCGCGAAATGATCGCCGGAGATCGGCCATTACGCGCTGGTGCTGGCGCTCGGCGCTGGCGCTGATCCAGGCGATCGTGCCGCTGTCGGCGCGCGCGCGCAGCGACGCGACGCTGATGGGCGTCGGCCGGCCCGACCGCGCTGGCGCAGTTCGTGTTCGTCGCGCTGTCGTTCGCGGCGCTGACGGCCTGCTACGTCGCGTCCGATTTCTCGGTCGCTCAACGTGTTCGAGAATTCGCATTCGGCGATGCCGCTGCTCTACAAGTTCACCGAGCGTCTGGGGGAACCACGAAGGCTCGATGCTGCTGTGGGTGCTGATCCTCGCGCTGTTCGGCGCGCTGGTCGCGCTGTTCGGCGGCAACCTGCCGGCGACGCTGCAAGGCCAATGTGCTGGCGGTGCAGGCCTGGATCGCGGCGGCGTTCTATCTCTTCATCCTGGTCACCTCGAACCCGTTCCTGCGCCTCGCCGCAGGCGCCGTTCGAGGGCCGCGACCTCAATCCGATCCTGCAGGACATCGGCCTCGCGATCCATCCGCCGCTGCTCTATCTCGGCTATGTCGGCTTCTCGATCTCGTTCTCGTTCGCGGTCGCGGCGCTGATCGAAGGCCGGATCGACGCCGCCTGGGCGCGCTGGGTGCGGCCGTGGACGCTGGCCGCCTGGATGTTCCTGACGCTCGGCATCGCGATGGGCTCGTACTGGGCCTATTACGAGCTCGGCTGGGGCGGCTGGTGGTTCTGGGACCCGGTCGAGAACGCCTCGCTGATGCCGTGGCTCGCCGGCACCGCGCTGCTGCATTCCGCGGTGGTGATGGAGAAGCGCAACGCGCTGAAGGTCTGGACCATCCTGCTCGCGATCCTGACCTTCTCGCTGTCGCTGCTCGGCACCTTCCTGGTGCGCTCCGGCGTGCTCACCTCGGTGCACACCTTCGCCACCGATCCGACGCGCGGCGTCTTCATCCTCGCGCATCCTGATGCTCTTCATCGGCGGCGCGCTCGCGCTCTACGCCTGGCGCGCGCCGGCGCTGAAGCAGGGCGGGCTGTTCGCGCCGATCTCGCGCGAGGGCGCGCTGGTGTTCAACAATCTGTTCCTGACCACGGCCTGCGCGACGGTGTTCGTCGGCACGCTCTATCCGCTCGCGCTCGAGGCGCTGACCGGCGAGAAGATCTCGGTCGGCGCGCCGTTCTTCAACCTGACCTTCGGGCCGCTGTTCGTGCCGCTGCTGCTCGCGGTGCCGTTCGGGCCGCTGCTCGCCTGGAAGCGCGGCGATCTGCTCGGCGCGGCGCAGCGGCTGATGCGGCGCGGCGGCGCTCGGCGCTCGTCGCGCATCGCCGTCGACGTTCGCGGTGCACGGCGGCGGGCCGGTGCTGGCGCCGTTCGGCATCGGGCTCGCGGTCTTCGTGATGGTCGGCGCGCTGACCGATCTGGTCGAGCGCACGGCCTGTTCCGCGTGCCGTTCGCCACGCGCCGTGCGCGCGCGCGCGCGGCCTGCCGCGCTCGGCCTGGGGCACGGCGGTCGCGCATTTCGGCCTCGGCGTGACGCTGCTCGGCATCGTCGCGCGAGAGCCAGTGGGGCGCCGAGCGCATCGTGGCGCTGAAGCCGGGCGAGAGCGTCTCGCTGCGCGGCTACGACCTGACCTTCGACGGCATGGTGCCGCGCCAGGGCCCGAACTATCGCGAGCTGATCGCGCAGCTTCACGGTGCGCCAGCGACGGCGCGGTGATCGGCGTGCTGGAGCCGTCGAAGCGCACCTTCCCGCGCGCAGCATGTCGACCACCGAGGCGGCGCTGCTGACGCGCGGCGCTCAGCCAGCTCTATCTCTCGCTCGGCGACGTCGGCCGGACGGCGCGATCGCGGTGCGGCTCTATCACAAGCCGCTGGTGCTGCTGATCTGGCTCGGCGCGTGGTGATGGTGCTCGGCGGCGCGCTGTCGCTGTCCGACCGGCGGCTGCGGGTCGGCGCGCCGAAGCCGGCGCGGCAAAGCCGACGCTGCAGCCGGCGGAGTAGGGCGATGCGGCGCGCTGCTCGCTCTCATCGTTGCTGGCGCTGTCGCTCGTCGGCGTCCCGCCGCTCGCCGTGCAGCCCGACGAGATCCTGACCGATCCCGCGCTGGAAGCGCGCGCGCGCGCGCTGTCGCCAGGAGCTGCGCTGCATGGTCTGCCAGAACCAGTCGATCGACGATTCCGATGCGCCGCTGGCGCGCGACCTGCGCCTGCTGGTGCGCGAGCGGCTCACGCCGGCGACAGCGACGGCCAGGTGCTCGACTTCCTCGTCGCGCGCTACGGCGAGTTCGTGCTGCTCAAGCCGCGCTTGAACTGCGCACACGCTGCTGCTGTGGCTCGCGCCGTTCGCGGTGCTGATCGTCGGCGCGATCGCCTTTCTGGCGGCGCGCCGCCGCGACCGCATGCGGCCGGTCCGGAGCGCCTGACCGCAGAGGAAGAAGCGCGCATCAACGCGCTGCTCGACAAGAACTAGCGCGCAAGCTCCGCCAAATTCTCCGGCGAAACCCGCGCTTGCCGCTCTCCATCTCGGCGATCATCGCGGCGAGCCGTTCGACCGTCGGCGTCGCGACGCCGTGCTTCTTGCCCGCCGCGATCACCGGCCCGAGCAGCGTCTCGACCTCGGTCTTGCGCTTGCGCACCGCGAGATCGCGCCAGATGCCGCTGCGCGTCTTGGCCGAATGGCGGTAGTGCTCCGCCATCGCGTCGCAGCTCGCCGTGATCTTCGCGATCACCGGCCGCGAACGCTGCGGCATCGAACCCGTCGACGCCGACCGGCGCGACGCCTGCGGCCTTCGCCGCCAGCACGATCTCCCGGCCGGTCCGCGCCAGCACGTCCTGCCAGCGCGGATCGCCGAGCACGTCCGCCATCGTGTCGTTGGTCAGCGCGCGTCGCGGTGAGCAGTCCGCCATAGGCGATCTTGCCCCACAGCAGCCCGAGCACGTTGTCGGTCGCCTCGATCGCCCGATCGAACTGCTTCAGCAGCGCGACGTAGTCCTGCACGCGCGGCGTGATGCGCCCGTCCGGCTCGCCGACATAGACGCTGCCGCGTCCGCCGTAATGGATCGATGCCCGGCTCGATGTAGTCCGACGCGAAAGTCGACCAGCGCCAGCACGACGCGCTGCGCTCCCACCGCCTGCGCGATCGCGTCGCCGTTCAGCCCGTTCTGCAGCGACAGCACCGAGCCGTCCTGCGGCGAGCAGCGGCGCGATCGCGCTCCAGCGGCGACCGCGGTGTGCTGGCCCTTCACGGCGAGCATCACGCGCTTGAGCGGACCGCGCACCTCGCGCGGCGGAGCCGCGCGCACCGGCGTGGCGTAGTCCTCGATCGGGCCGGTGATCTTCAGTCCGGTCGCGTTCAGCGCCGCCACATGGCCGGCGTCGGCATCGACCAGCAGCGGATTCGCGCCCGCGCGCGCCAGCGCCGCCCCAATCGTGCCACCAATCGCGCCCGCGCCCCAGATCACCAGCTCTTCCATGTGGCCTCGCGACCGCCTATCTAACATGCTGATTTGACATACAATTTTCACATCATCCAGCGGCGGCCGCGAGCTTACCAAAGTTTAATCCCGCCGACAGGACGCCGTAAGGCGGTACACTCCATCTTACTCCTCACACAGGGTGGCACACCCATCCGCAGATGCAGATGGAGCTTCGTTTCAATGCCGCAGAGCGTCACTCCCGCTCAAAAGCCGCGCTCAGCGCTTTCGGCGCGCCGCCTCGTTCTTGCTCGCCTCCGCCGCGCTGATCGGCGCCGGCGCGCTGTTCGCCAGCCCGCATTTCGCTCCCAGGCCGCGACGCGGCGTTCCTCGCCGTCGCCCGCCTACGCGCAGAACGCGCAGCGCCCGGTCGGCTTTGCCGACATCGTCGAGAAGGTGAAGCCGCGGTGATCTCGGTGCGCGTCAAGGTCGAAGGCAACCCGCGCATGATGGGCTTCGACGGCGGCGACTCGCCGTTCCCGCCCGGCTCGCCGATGGAGCGCTTCTTCCGCCGCTTCGGCTCGCCCGACGGCGACGGCGCGCCGCAGCAGCGCGCCCCGCGCGGCCGCAACTTCTCATGGGCCAGGGCTCCGGCTTCTTCATCTCGGCCGACGGCTATGCGGTGACCAACAATCACGTCGTCGACAAGGCCGAGTCGCGTCGAGGTCACGACCGACGACGGCAAGACCTACACCGCCAAGGTGATCGGCACCGATCCGCGCACCGACTCGCGCTGATCAAGGTCGAGGGCCGCAGCGACTTCCCGTACGTGCAAGCTCGCCGAGAAGCACGCCGCGCATCGGCGACTGGGTGCTCGCGGTCGGCAATCCGTTCGGCCTCGGCGGCACCGTGACGGCCGGCATCGTCTCGGCGCGCGGCCGCGACATCGGCGCCGGCCCCTATGACGACTTCATCCAGATCGACGCGCCGGTGAACAAGGGCAATTCCGGCGGCCCGACCTTCGACATCGACGGCAACGTGATCGGCGTCAACACCGCGATCTACTCGCCGTCCGGCGGCTCGGTCGGCATCGCCTTCGCGATCCCGGCCGACACCGTGAAGACGGTGGTCGCCCAGCTCAAGGACAAGGGCGCGGTCACGCGCGGCTGGATCGGCGTGCAGATCCAGCCGGTCAACGCCGACATCGCCGACAGCCTCGGCCTGAAGAAGGCCGAAGGCGCGCTGGTCGCCGAGCCGCAGGCGGACGGCCCGGCCGCCAAGGCCGGCATCCAGTCCGGCGACGTCATCACCGCGGTCAACGGCAAGCCGGTGAAGGACGCGCGCGATCTCGCCAAGCGCATCGGCGGCCTTGCGCCCGGCGCGACCGTCAAGCTGACGGTCGTCCGCAAGGGCGCCGAGAAGACGGTCACGCTGACGCTCGGCGAGCTGCCGCGCGAGCAGAAGCAGGCGCGCGCCAAGAGCGACGACGGCGACAGCGTCCGGCACGCAGGTGCCGCGGCTCGGCCTCTCGCTCGCGCCGGCCGGCAACGTCGCGGGCGGCGGCAGCGAAGGCGTCGTGGTGACGCAGGTCGAGCCGGCGGCCCGGCGCGCCGCGCACGGTTTCCGCACCGGCGACGTCATCCTCGAGGTCGCCGGCAAGACGGTCGCGAGCCCCGAGGACGTGCGCAAGGCGTTCGCCGACGCGCGCACCGACGGCAAGCGCACCGTGCTGATGCGCGTGAAGTCGGGCGAGAACACCCGGTTCGTCGCGGTTCCGCTCGGACGCGGTTGAATGTCGCCGCGCTTGAAAACGCGCGCCGCGTACACAAGTTCGGGGACGTTCCGCCGGCAATCGTCGCCCCCGCCGGCGGAGCGAACCCGGGGGACGGGCTTCACAGCTCGTCCCCGCTATCCGATTGATCGCACGTTCTTTCATCGCTCACATTAAGTTCGACCGGGCCCCGGCCTTCCCCGTGCCCCCCAACCGGGCCCGGTCGAATAGGGGGCGGTGGAGTGCCCCTCCGCCGCCCCCGAACTTTTTGAGCGACATGCCTGCGGCCGACAAAGAGGGCGCCATGAGCCCTGACAATTCGCTAGACTTCGCCGCCACCCGAGTCCAGCACACGCCATGCGCCTGCTCATCATCGAAGACGACCGCGACGCCGCGGACTACCTCGTCAAGGCCTTCCGCGAGGTCGGCCACGTCGCCGACCAGGCGGCCGACGGCGAGGACGGCCTCGCGCTGGCGCTCGACGGCAACTACGACGTGCTGATCGTCGACCGCATGCTGCCCAAGCGCGACGGCCTGTCGGTGATCGGCGCGCTGCGCGCCAAGGGCGATCGACACGCCGGTGCTGATCCTCTCCGCGCTCGGCCAGGTCGACGACCGGGTGAAGGGCCTGCGCGCCGGCGGCGACGACTATCTGCCCAAGCCCTATTCGTTCTCCGAGCTGCTCGCCCGCGTCGAGGTGCTGGCGCGCCGCCGCGGCGGCCGCGGCGAGGAGACCAGTCTATCGCGTCGGCGACCTCGAGCTCGACCGGCTGTCGCACAGCGTCAAGCGCGGCGAGGACGAGATCGATGCTGCAGCCGCGCGAATTCCGCCTGCTCGAATATCTGATGAAGCATGCCGGGCAGGTGGTGACCCGCACCATGCTGCTGGAGAATGTCTGGGACTATCACTTCGACCCGCAGACCAACGTGATCGACGTGCACATCTCGCGGCTGCGCTCCAAGATCGACAAGGGCTTCGCGCAGCCGCTGCTGCACACGGTCCGCGGCGCCGGATACATGATCCGTGACGGCGCTCGGTAAGCTCTTCCGCACGACCGCGTTCAAGCTGACGCTGGTCTATCTGATCGATCTTCGCGCTGTTCGCGGCGTCCCTGCTCGGCTATTTCGCCTGAACACGCGCCGCCTGATCACCGAGCAGATCACCGCGACGGTCGACGCCGAGATCACCGGCGCTGACCGAGCAGTACACGCGGCGGCATCCGCCGCCTCGTGCTGCATCATCGAGAACCGCTCGCAGCGGCCCGGCTCGAGCCTCTATCTCGTGACCACGCCGACCGGCGCAGGCGCTCGCCGGCAATGTCGGCTCGCTCGCGCCCGGCGTGCTCGACAAGACCGGCTGGACGGAGACCGTCTATCGCCGGCTCGACGAGCAGGACGACGGCCGAGCACAACGCGCTGGTGCGGGTGGTGCAGCTGTCCGGCGGCTTCCGCCTGCTGGTCGGCCGCGACCTCGAAGAGCGCGAGCGCCTGCGCGACATCATCACGGCGGCGGCGCGCGGCTCGGTCGCGCTGGTCATCGTGCTCGGGCTCGCCGGCGGCTTCTTCGTCACGCGGCGCGTGCTGCGCCGCGTCGACGCCATGACCGAGACCACGCAGCGCATCATGGCCGGCGACCTGTCCGGGCGGCTGCCGGTCGCCGGCACCGGCGACGAGCTCGACCGGCTCGCGCGTCAACCTCAACGACATGCTGGAGCGCATCGAGGCGCTGATGCGCGGGCTTGAAGGAGGTCTCCGACAACATCGCGCACGACCTGAAGACGCCGCTGACGCGGCTGCGCAACCGCTGCCGAGGAGGCGCTGCGCACCGCGCAAGAGCGAGGCCGAATACCGCGCGGCGCTCGAAGCGACGATCGAGGAATCCGACGGGCTGATCCGCACCTTCAACGCGCTGCTGATGATCGCGCGCGCCGAGTCGGGCCAGGCGCGCGACAACATGACCGAGTTCGACGCCGCCGAGATCGCGCGCGGCGTCGGCGAGCTCTACGAGCCGCTGGCCGAGGAGAAGGGGCTGAGCCTGAGGATCGAGGCGGCGCGACGGCGCGACGCTCACGCGGCAACCGCGAACTGGTCAGCCAGGCGCTCGCCAATCTGGTCGACAACGCGATCAAGTATGCGCGCCTCGACGGCGAGGTCACCGACGGCGCGCCGGCAGATCGTCCTGTCGGCGCGCCGGCGACGGCGACCGCGTGCTGCTCGCGCGTCGCCGATCACGGGCCGGGCATCGCCGGAGGCCGACCGCGGCGCGCGTGGTCGAGCGCTTCGTGCGGCTGGAGCAGAGCCGCTCCGAGCCGGGCTCGGGCCTCGGGCTTGAGCCTCGCGCCGCGGTCGCGCGCCTGCACGGCGGCGAGCTGCGGCTCGAGGACAACGCGCCGGGCCTGAAGGCGGTGATCGATCTGCCGCGCAGCGGCTGAGCCTGTGACGCGGCGCGATTGTGGGCTATGCGGCTCGATGCGGGCGCGCGGCTCGCGTCAGAAAAGCGCGATGGCCGAGCCGCGCGAAGACGCAGCCGCCAGCGAAGAGCGACACGCACGCTGGCTCGCGGCGCTGATCAAGACCGCGCCGCAGCTCGTCGTCGCCGCAAGGCAGCGCAGCGCGCGCGTCGACGAATGGCTCGACGAGATCGCGCGCGACGCGCCGCCGGCAAGGCGCTCGAAGCCGCTGCTCGCCGTCGAAGCCGCGCACGCAAGCTCGCGGCGCTGCTCGACGGCGCTCGCCGACGGCTCGCCCTATCTGTGGGACTGGTCCGCGCCGATCCCGAGCGGCTTGCTGGCGCTGCTCGAAGCCGATCCGGACGCGCATTTCGCGGCGCTGCTCGCCGAACGTCGACGCGCGCCGGCGCTCGCCGCGCAAGGACGAAGCCGAGGCGATGCGCGCTGCTGCGCCGCATGAAGGCGGAGGCCGCGCTGCTGATCGCGCTCGCCGACATCGGCGGCGTCTGGCCGGTCGATGCGGGTCACGCGCGCGCTGACCGAGCTTGCCGACGCGGCGGTCGGCGCGGCGGTGCGCTTCCTGCTGCGCGGCGCCGCCGCGCAGGGCAAGCTCACGCCGCGCGATCCGGCGGCGCCCGAGGAGGGCAGCGGCTACATCGTGCTCGCGATGGGCAAGATGGGCGCGCTTCGAGCTCAACTATTCGAGCGATATCGACCTGATCGTGTTCTACGACCGCGAGCGCGCCGGCGCTCGCGCAAGGACGTCGAGCCGGCCGCGTTCTTCGTGCGCATCACGCGCGGCCTGGTGAAGCTGCTGCAGGAGCGCACCGCCGACGGCTACGTGTTCCGCGCCGACCTGCGGCTGCGGCCCGATCCGGCCTCGACCGCAGATCGCGGTCTCGACCGCTGGCGGCGCTCAACTACTACGAGAGCACCGGGCAGAACTGGGAGCGCGCCGCGATGATCAAGGCGCGCCCCTGCGCCGGCGACATCGCGGCCGGCGAGGCGTTCCTGCGCGAGCGTCGTCGCCCTTCATCTGGCGCAAATATCTCGACTACGCCGCGGTCGCCGACGTCCAGGCGATGAAGCGGCAGATCCACGCCTACAGCGGCCACGACGAGATCGCGGTCGAGGGCCACAACATCAAGCTCGGGCGCGGCGGCATCCGCGAGATCGAGTTCTTCGTGCAGACCCAGCAGCTGATCGCCGGCGGCCGCCATCCGGAACTGCGCGGCCGCGAGACGCTGGCGACGCTCGACGACGCTTGCCGAGGGCGGCTGGATCGGCGCGCGACGCGCGCGCGCGACCTCGCGCGAGGCCTATCGCTTCCTGCGCGTCGATCGAGCACCGCCTGCAGATGGTCGCCGACGAGCAGACCCACACGCTGCCGGCCGATCGCGGAGGGCTCGAGCGCTTCGCGCGCTTCCTCGGCTTCGCCGACCGCGACGCCTTCGCGGCAGCGCTGCTCGAGCATCTGCGCAAGGTGCAGCGGCACTATGCGCGGCTGTTCGAGGACGCGCCCGAGCGCCGAGGCCTCGCGCCGCGCGCTCGTCTTTCCGCCCGACAAGGACGACGACCGCGACGCTCGACAAGCTCGCCGCGATGGGCTTTCGCCGTCCGCTCGAAGTGTCGGCCGCGGTGCGCGCGCTGGCTCGTCGGGCGAATACCGCTCGCTGCAAGAGCGAGTTCGCGCGCACGCAGCTCGCCGAGCTGGTGCCGGTGCTGCTCGACCAGTCTGGCGCGCGCGGAAAATCCCGACGCGCGCGCTGGTCGCGTTCGACCGCTTCCTCGCCGGCCTGCACGGCGGCGCGCGGCTGTTCTCGCTGCTGCGGCAGAATCCGGATCTCGTCGCGCTGCTCGCGCTCGATGCTCGGCACCGCGCCGCGGCTCGCCGACATCCTGGCGCGTGCATCCGCAGGTGATGGACGCGCTGATCGAGCCGGCGTTCTTCGGCGCGCTGCCGGACGACGACAAGCTCGCGCGCCGAGCTGTCGCGCTCGCTGACGCAGGCGCGCTCCTACGAGGATTTGCTCGACCGCGCTGCGCATGTTCGGCCAGGAGCAGATGTTCCTGATCGGCGCGCGCATTCTGTCCGGCACCGTGTCGGCCGAGCAGGCGGGCGAAGCCTTCGCGCGGCTCGCCGACGTCGATCGTGCGCGCGCTGCATCGCGCCGTCGAGGAGAAGTTCGCCGAGACGCACGGCCGCCTGCACGGCGCAGCAGAGCGCGGTGCTGGCGCTCGGCAAGCTCGGCGGCCGCGAGATGACGGCGGCCTCCGATCTCGATCTCATCATCGTCTACGATTTCGACGAGAACGCAGCCGGAGTCCGACGGCGCGCGCCCGCTCTACGGCGCGCAGTATTTCGCGCGGCTGACGCAGCGCCTGATCAGCGCGCTGACGGCGCAGACCAATTACGGCGCGCTCTACAGGTCGACATGCGGCTGCGCCCGTCCGGCCGCTCCGGCCCGGTCGCCACCATGCTCGACGCGTTCGCAGAGCTATCAGGAGAACGAGGCCTGGACCTGGGAGCACATGGCGCTGACGCGCGCGCGCGTGGTCTCCGGCCTCGCCGGCGTTCGCGGCGCGGGTCGAGAGCGTGATCCGCGACGTGCTCGGCCGCGAGCGCGATGCCGGAGTCGATCGCCGGCGACGTCGTCGAGATGCGCGGCGCGATCGCCGCCGAGAAGGGCGACGAGCGAGCGCTGGGACCTGAAATATGCCGCCGGCGGGCTGGTCGATCTCGAATTCATCGCGCAGTATCTGCAGCTCGTCCACGCCGCCGAGCAGCCGGAAATCCTCGACACCGCGACCGCGCGCGTGCTCGACAAGGCGGCGCGGCTCGGCCTGCTGCCGGCCGGAGGATGCCGAGGTGCTGCGCCCGGCGGTGCGGCTCTATCAGAACCTGACGCAGATCCTGCGGCTGTGCCTGTCCGGGCCGTTCGATCCGAAGGCGGCCGGGCCGGGGCTGCTCAGCCTGCTGGCGCGCGCCGGCGACGTGCCGGACTTCGCCACGCTCGAAGCGCATCTCGCCGAGACGCAGGCGCGCGTGCGCGCGAGCTTCGTGCGGATCTTGGGGCGGGCGCCACTCAACTCCTCATCCTGAGGAGCCCTGCGAAGCAGGCGCCTCGAAGGATGGCCAAGCGCGCCGCTGTCGCTCCGGGCCATGGTTCGAGACGCGTTGCTGCGCAACGCTCCTTGTATTAGCGCGACCGAGTATCCTTCGACCGTTCCGAGAGGAATGACCTGCCCCGGGCGCGCACCCGGAGCAGGTCGCCGATCGTCGGATCGCGCGCTCCTGAGCCGCAATGGCTGCTGGTGAGCAAGATCGCGATCGGCTCTTCATCGGACCCGGATGGTTGAAGGAACCGAGGGTTCGCATCACAAGGAAGGGTCGAGGAAGATGAGCAAAGATATCACGGTGTACGCCGGGATCGATACCGGCAAGCACAAGCTGGACGTTGCGATCGATGGCAGCGCAGAACAGCTGCAGGTCGACAACAGTCCTGCGGGCCACTCGGCATTATCGGCTTGGCTGCAGCAGCGCAACGTCGAACGCATCGGGATTGAGGCAAGCGGAGGCTACGAGCAGGCGGTGGTCTCGTTCCTGCGCGCCGAGGGCTTTGTGGTCGTCCAGTTCCAGCCGATCCAGGTGTGCGCCTACGCCCGCTTCACGCTGCGCCATGCCAAGAACGACAAGATCGATGCGGCGTTGATCGCCCGCTGCACCGCCGCCGCGACCGACCAGCGTGAACCTCCCGATCCACGTCTGGTGCCACTGGCGCAGCATCTGACGATGATCGAGCAGCTCACCGAGGATGTTGCGCAGCTCAAGACCCGTCTGGAGGCGTGTCGCGACGCGCGTATCAGGGTGTTCTGGCAGGAGGAGATCAAGCGGCTCAAGCACCTTGTTGCTGACGAGCTCGAGCGGCTGATCGCCGCCATTCGCCAGCACGACGATCTCTCCCGGCGGCTCGATCTGATCGTCAGCGTGGACGGGGTCGGCCCGCGGACCGCGGTCGCCATCCTGGTGCGCATGCCCGAGATCGGCCGCGTCAGCCGCGAGCAGGCAGCTGCCCTCGCAGGCCTTGCTCCCTATGACGACCAGAGTGGCCTGAGATGCGGTCTGCGTCACATCAAGGGCGGACGCGGGCGGTTGCGGCGCAGCCTTTACGCAGCGGCCCTGCCTGCCGCCTTCAATTGGAATGCGCAGCTCAAGGCCCTCTACCGCCGCCTGATCGCCGCCGGCAAACCTCACAAGCTCGCGCTCGTGGCTTGCGCGCGCAAGCTTCTCATCTTCGTCAACACGGTCGTCCAGCGCGGTAGCCCCTGGACTTCCATCCCTCATCAAGCAGATGCCCGCTCGGTTTCTTGGTTCGACCACGCTGCCGTTTCTTCGTCCCGACCAGCGCCGGCGGTGACGGCGCGCGCAGTCACCGTCAAGGCTGGCCGTCGATCCGGCATAACCTAATCGCCGTCCTCGCCAGGCTATGCCTTGACGGTGGCGAGCACGACGTCATGCTCACCAGCGTCGGGCACCACGAACTAATGGTTGCTCACCATGAGGTGCGGAGTAGCTACGCCACCGCATCCGGCCGCAGCACGCCGATATCGCCGACCGGCAGGCGCACCAGCACGATGGTGCCGACGCCGGCGGACGAGCGGATGCGCATCGCGCCGCCGTGCAGCTCGGTCAGCGACTTCGCGATCGCGAGGCCCAGGCCCGAGCCGCGATGCGTCTTGGTGAACTGGCTCTCGACCTGCTCGAACGGCTTGCCGAGATTGCGCAGCGCGCTCTTCGGGATGCCGATGCCGGTGTCCTCGATCGCGATATTGACGTGGCTGTTGAAGGCGCGGGCGCGCAGCGTGATGCGCCCGCCGTCCTCGGTGAACTTCACGGCGTTCGACAGCAGGTTGATCACGATCTGCTTGATCATGCGCCGGTCGGCGCGAAGCTGGATCGACGGCTCGATCTCGGCCCTGATGTCGAGCCGCTTTTCCGCCGCGCGCGCCGCCACCAGGCGCATCGTGTCGGACAGGATGGCGTCGAGCTCGAGCGGCTCGGGCTCGAAGGTCGCGCGGCCCGGCCTCGATCTTGGACATGTCGAGGATGTCGTTGATGACGTCGAGCAGGTAGCGGCCGCTCTCGCGGATGTCGCGGCAGTATTCGTTGTACTTGGTGTCGCCGAGCGGGCCGAACAGGCCGGACTCCATGATCTCGGAGAAGCCGATGATGGCGTTGAGCGGCGTGCGCAGCTCGTGGCTCATGTTGGCGAGGAACACCGACTTCGCCTGGCTCGCCTCCTCGGCGCGGTCCTTCTGCTCGGCGTAGCGCTCGGCCAGATAGGCGAGCTGCTCGGTCTGGCGCTCGAGCGTCTGCTGCGAGGAGCGCAGGTCGACCACCGTCGCCTTCAGCCGCTTCTCGCTCTCGATCAGCCGCTCCTCGTGCAGCTTCAGCTCGGTGATGTTGGTGCCGACCGAGACGAAGCCGCCGTCCTTGGTGCGCCGCTCGCTGATCTGCAGCCAGCGCCCGTCCTCCAGCTGCGCCTCGAAGGTGCGCGCGCCGGGGACCGCGCGTCCCTCGCTGGAGAGCTGCATGCGCACGATCGGCTTGCTGCCGGCGGCGGAAATCTCCTCGTACGGCGTGCCGGGCTGGGATGCCTCGTCGGTCAGGCCGTGCAGGCTCTTGAACTTGGAATTGCACAGCACCAGCCGGTTGTCGGCGTCCCACACCACGAAGGCTTCCGAGATCGCCTCGATCGCGTCGGAGAGGCGCATCTCGGCGGTCGCGCTTTCCTCCGCGAGCCGCATCTGCTCGGTGATGTCGACCGCGATGCCGATCAGATGCGGGTGCGGCTCGTCCGCCTGCCGCACCAGCTCGCAGCGCGCGCGCAGCCAGACCCAGTTGCCGCGCGCGTGGCGCATGCGGAACACGCGGTCGATCGAGGAGGCGTCGGTGTCGGTGAGCTGCTTGGCGAGCTCGTAGAGCTGCACGTCGTCGGGATGCACCAGCCCGCTGATCTCGCCGAAGCCGAGCAGCTTGGAGTGCGGCGCGAGCCCGAGAATGTCGAACATCGACTGCGACCAGAAGACGCGGCCGCTGGCGAGGTCCCAGTCCCACAGGCCGCAGCGCCCGCGGTTGAGCGCGGTGTCGATGCGGCTGTGCACGGTGTCCTCGATGGTGGCGGTCTCGCGCATCAGGCGCGACTGCCACAGGAACGCGAAGCCGAGCATCAGCACCACGAAGCCGGTGGCCGAGAACAGCGTGACGGCGAGCGTCGTGTCGGCGCGCCATTCGGCGAGCACGCGCGCGCGGCGCTGCGTGATCGCGAGCTGGCCGATCGGCGTGTTGATGTCGCGCAGCGCGAGCAGGATGCGCGATCCGTCGGTCAGCGTGACGTCGGTGATGCCCGGCGCGAGAATGATCGCCGGCGTCGCCGGATCGCGGCCGATCGCCTCGTTGAGCTTGCGC
>CAWIXG010000030.1:0-81461 GCA_963839985.1 uncultured Alphaproteobacteria bacterium
CGCGCGCCTCCCAGGCGCTGATGCTGGCGGCGCGCGCGCGCGCGCTGCTCGACGGACGGCTCGCGCCGTCGATCGACGACGTCATCGCGATGGCCGAGCCGGTGCTCAAGCACCGCATGGCGCTGACCTTCGCCGCCCGCGCCGACGGCGAGACCATCGGCGGCGTGATCGGCAAGCTCAAGGCGCGCATCGGATAAGTGATGGCGCGCAGAGCACCGGCGGCGGACGAACCAAGGCGACACGCGAGCGCGAGCGGGCAGGCGCGCGCGCTCGCCGCCTCGATGCCGCGGCTCATCCTGGAGTCGCGCCGCGATCGCCGCGACCGTGATCCACGGCCTGCACGGCCGCCGCCGCGCCGGCTCCGGCGAGAATTTCTGGCAGTTCCGCCGCTTCGTCTCGGGCGAGGAGGCGCGCCGCATCGACTGGCGCCGTTCCGCGCGCGACGATGATCTCTATGTGCGCGAGCAGGAATGGGAGGCCGCGCACACGGTCTGGATCTGGCCGGACCGCTCGCCCTCGATGGCGTTCGCCTCGCCGCTGGCGCGCGAGAGCAAGCTCGACCGCGCGCTGGTGATCGCGTTCGCGCTTGCCGAAGTGCTGGTCGAAGCCGGCGAGCGCGTCGGCATTCCCGGCCTGATGCGCCCGACCGGCAGCCGCGCCGTGATCGACCGCATGGCCGAGGCGATCATGCACGACCCGACCGAGCGCGCCGAGCCTGCCGCCGGCGTTCGCGCCGTCGCCGCTGTCCGAGATCGTGGTGCTGTCCGACCTGTGGAGCCCGATCGAGGAGATCCGCGCGACGCTCGCGCAGCTTTCCGCGAACGGCGCGCAGGGCCATCTGGTGCAGATCGTCGATCCGGCCGAGGAGACCTTCCCGTATTCCGGCCGCGTCGAGTTCATCGAGCCGGAAGGCGGCGGCGACGATCACGGCCGGCCGCGCCGAGAACTGGCGCGCCGACTACAGCGCGGCTCGAGCGCCATCGCGCCGAGATCCGCGCCGAGACCGACCGGCTCGGCTGGAGCTTCACCATCCACCGCACCGACCGTCCGGCGAACGAGCTGCTGCTCGCGCTGCACGCGCGCATCGGCGAGGGCAATGCGCCGCGGCGCCGGCCGCCGCTGGCACCGGCGCGGAGCCGGGAGGCCGCATGATCGGCGGCCTGCCGCTCGGCTTCGCGCAGCCGCTGGTGCTGCTGGGGCTGCTCAGCCTGCCGGTGCTGTGGTGGCTGTTGCGGCTGATCCCGCCGCGCCCGCGGCGCATCGAATTTCCGCCGACGCGGCTGCTGTTCGACATCGTGCCGAAGGAAGACACGCCGGCGCGCACGCCGTGGTGGCTGACGCTGCTGCGCCTGACGCTCGCGGCGCTGGTGATCCTCGCGGCCGCCGGCCCGCTGTGGAATCCGCCGCTCGCCACCTCGCAGGCGGCCGCGCCGCTCGCGCTCCTGATCGACGACGGCTGGGCCGCGGCCGCGACCTGGGACGCGCGGCTGCGCACCGCCGACGACATCATCGCGCGCGCCGAGAGCCGACAACCGCGGCGTCGCGATCATTCCGCTCGTCCGAGGCCGGCCGCGACATCTCGCTCGCAGACGCCGGGCGCCGCGCGGGTGCGGCTGCGCTCAGCTCAAGCCCAAGCCGCACACCGTCGAGCGCAGCGAGGCGCTGCCCGCGATCGCGCGCTTCGCTCGCCGCCACGCCCGACATCGAGATGCTGTGGCTCTCCGACGGCGTCGATCTCGGCGACGGCGCGGAGTTCGTCGACGAGCTCGCCAAGGTGCTGCAAGGCAAGGCCGTCACCGTGGTCGAAGGCGGCGTCGCGCCCGCGCACGCGCTGGCCGCCGCCGACAACGCGGCCGGCGCGCTCACCGTCAAGGTGCTGCGCGCCAACACCGCGCGACAACGACATCGGCATCGTGCGCGCGCTCGATCCGAAGGGCCTGCCGCTCGGCGAGGCGCCGTTCGCCTTCAAGGGCAACGAGCGCGAGACCGACGCCGAGTTCGACCTGCCGGTCGAGATCCGCAACGACATCGCGCGGCTCGAGATCGCCGGCGAGCGCTCCGCCGGCGTGGTGCAACTGCTCGACAAGCGCTGGCGCCGCCGCACCGTCGGCGTGATCACCGGCTCGACCGCCGATACCGCGCAGCCGCTGCTCGCCTCGACCTATCTATCTCGCGCGCGCGCTCAACCCGTTCGCCGACGTGCGCCTCGCCGAGCGCGGCTCGCCGTCCGAGGCGGTGCGCCAATTCCTGGCGCAGAACCTGCCGATGCTGATCCTCGCCGACGTCGGCAACGTCGCCGGCGAGCCGCGCGAGCGGCTGGCGCGCTGGGTCGACGAGGGCGGCGTGCTGGTGCGCTTTGCCGGGCCGCGGCTCGCCGGCGGCCGACGACGATCTCATTCCGGTGAAGCTGCGCCGCGGCGGTCGCACGCTCGGCGGCTCGCTCTCGTGGGAGCAGCCGCAGCAGCTTGCAGCGTTCGCGCGCGAAAGCCCGTTCAACGGCATGACGGTGCCGAACGACGTGACGGTGACGCGCCAGGTACTGGCCGAGCCGGACTCCGGCCTGACCGACCGCACCTGGGCGACGCTTGCCGACGGCACGCCGCTGGTGACGGCGGCGCGGCGCGGCAAGGGCTTCATCGTGCTGTTTCACGTGACCGCCGACACGCGCTGGTCGGACCTGCCGCTCTCCGGCGCCTTCGTCGATATGCTCAAGCGCATCGTGGCGCTGCCGGGCTCGACCGCGACCGCCGAGACCGTCGCCGACGCGCAGGCGGCGCGCAAGGTGGTGCCGCCGAACCGCGTGCTCGACGGCTTCGGCGCGTTCGGCGCCGCCGCCCTCCACCGCGCGGCCGGTGCCGGCGGACTTCAACTTCCGCGCCACCGCGGATCACCCGCCCGGCTTCTATGGGCCACCCGAAGGGCTGCTCGCCGTGAACACGCTCGCACCCGCCGACCGGCTCGCCCCGATCGACTACGCGCCGCTCTCCGCGCGCATCGAAGCCTATCGCCTTGGCGAGCCGAAGGATCTGCGCGGGCCGCTGTTCCTCGGCGCGCTCGCGCTGCTGATCATCGACGCGCTGGTGGTGTTCTGGCTCGCCGGCGGATTGTACCGGCTGATGCCGCGGCGGCGCGTCGCGGCGGGCATTGCGCTGGTCATCGGCGTCGCGGCGCTGCTGATCGCGTCGCAGGCGATGGCGCAGACCAATCCGCCCGCAGCGCCGCCACCCAAACTGACGCCCGCGCCCGACCCTGCGGCGGAAGAATTCGCCCGCAAGGTCACTACCGAGACGCGGCTTGCCTACATCGTCACCGGCGACGCCGAAGTCGACAACCTCAGCAAGCTCGGCCTGCAGGGCCTGTCGCTGTTCCTCGCGCAGCGCACCGCGCTGGAAGCGGGCGAGCCGGTCGGTCTCGACCCGGCGCGCGACGAGCTCTCGTTCTTCCCGCTGATCTACTGGCCGATCGTGCCGAGCGCGGCGCGTCCGACGCCGGCCGCGCTGACCCGCATCGACGCCTATATGAAGCAGGGCGGCACCGTGCTGTTCGACACGCGCGACGCCGTGCATGGCGCCGCCCGGCCGGCGGAGAACCGCTCGCCCGGCATGCTGGCGCTGCGCGACATCCTCGCGGCGCTCGACATTCCGGAGCTCGAGCCGGTGCCGCGCGATCACGTGCTGACCAAGACGTTTTTCCTGCTGAAGGACTTCCCCGGCCGCTTCGCGTCGGGACCAGCTATGGGTCGAGGCGACCGCGACCGCCGAACGACGACGAGCCGGAGCGGCCGGCGCGCGGCGGCGACGGCGTGTCGTCGATCCTGATCACGTCGAACGATCTCGCGGGCGCCTGGGCGCAAAGCCCGAACGGCCAGCCGGTTCTGCCGATGGTGCCGGGCGAGCCGCGCCAGCGCGAATTCGCATTCCGCGCCGGCGTCAACATCGTGATGTACACGCTGACCGGCAACTACAAGGCCGACCAGGTGCATATCCCGGCGCTGCTCGAGCGGCTGGGACAGTAGGAGTTCATCTTGGGTTTCGGAATCGCCTTCTCGCCGCTGGTGTCCAACGAAGTGCTGTGGGCGGCGCTCGCCGTCGCGGCGATCGCGGCGGTGCTGCTCATCGTGATCAAGAGCCGCGGCGCGTTCGTGCGCGCGGTCGCGCTCGGCTTCGCGGCGCTCGCGCTCGCCAATCCGTCGCTGACCGAGGAGGACCGCGAGCAGCTTCCCTCGGTCGCCGTCGTGGTGGTCGACAAGAGCCCGAGCCAGAATTTCGGCGACCGGCTGAAACAGACCGAAGACGCGCGCGCCGCGATCACGCAGCGGCTCGGCCGCATCCAGGGGCTCGAGGTGCGCACGGTGGAAGCCGGCCATGCCGACGGCGAGACCGACGGCACGCGGCTGTTCTCGGCGCTGTCCTCGACGCTCGCCGACGTGCCGCCGGATCGGGTCGCGGGCGCGGTGTTCATCACCGACGGGCGCGTGCATGACGTGCCGGGCACGGCGGCGGAGCTCGGCTTCACGGCGCCGGTGCATGCGCTGATCACCGGACGGCCGGGCGAGCGCGACCGCCGCATCCAGCTGATAACGGCGCCGCGCTTCGGCATCGTCGGACAGCAGCAGACCGTGGTGCTGCGCGTGGAGGACCAGGGCGCGACGGCCTCCGGGCCGGTGCAGCTCACCATCCGCCGCGACGGCGAACTGCTCGAGACGCGCAACGTGCGCACCGGCGAGCAGGTGCGCGTGCAGGTGCAGATCCCGCATGCCGGGCAGAACATCCTCGAGGTCGAGGCCTCGCCGATGGAAGGCGGCGAACTCACCACGATCAACAACCGCGCGGTCGTCGCGATCGACGGCGTGCGCGACAAGCTGCGCGTGCTGCTGGTCTCGGGCGAGCCGCACGCCGGCGAGCGCACCTGGCGCAACCTGCTCAAGTCCGACGCCTCGGTCGACCTGGTGCACTTCACCATTTTGCGTCCGCCCGAGAAGCAGGACGGCACGCCCATCAACGAGCTGTCGCTGATCGCGTTTCCGACGCGCGAGCTGTTCCAGCAGAAGATCAACGAGTTTCACCTGATCATCTTCGACCGCTACGCGCGCCAGGGCGTGCTGCCGATCATCTATTTCGACAACATCGCGCGCTATGTGCGCGACGGCGGCGCGGTGCTGGTCGCGGCGGGGCCGGACTATGCGAGCCCGACCTCGATCTGGCGCACCCCGCTCGACGTCGTGCTCCCCGCCGAGCCGAGCGGGCGCACCACCGAAGGCCCGTTCCACGCGCTGCTCACCGACCTCGGCAAGCGCCATCCGGTGACGCGCGGGCTCGAAGGCGCGGAGAGCAATCCGCCGCATTGGAGCCGCTGGTTCCGCCTGGTCGATGCGCGCCCCGAGAAGGGCACGACCGTGATGCACGGACCGGACAACAAGCCGCTGCTGCTGCTCTCGCGCGAAGGCGAAGGGCGCGTCGCGCTGCTGCTGTCGGACCACATCTGGCTATGGGCGCGCGGCTATGAGGGCGGCGGACCGCATCTCGACCTGCTGCGGCGGCTGTCGCACTGGCTGATGAAGCAGCCGGACCTCGAGGAAGAGGCGCTGCGCATGTCGGCGCGCGGACGCGACCTCGAAATCCGCCGCCAGTCGATGGCCGAGGAAGTCGCGCAGGTCACGCTGACGACGCCGAGCGGGCAGACGCGCACGCTGACCCTCGACAAGTCCGAGCCCGGCGTGTGGAAGGCGGTCACCCAGGCCACCGAGCTCGGCCTGTGGCGCGCCACCGACGGCAAGCTCACCGCGCTGGTGAATGTCGGACCGGCCAACCCGCGCGAATTCGCCGAGGTGACCTCCGCGACCAATGTGCTTGCGCCGCTCACCAGCGCGACCGGCGGCGACACGCGCCGCATCGCGGATGCGTCGGGCAACCTCATCGTTCCGCGCATCCTCACGGTGCGCTCGAGCGACACCTTCAAGGGCGACGACTGGCTCGGCCTGAAGATGCGCGACGCCAGCGTGGTCCGCGGCATCGGCGTGCTGCCGCTGTTCGCCGGCCTGCTCGGGCTTTTGCTGCTGATCGGCTCTCTCGCGGCGACGTGGATGCGCGAGGGGCGCTAGCACATGATCCCGAAAAGCGGACACCGGTTTTCGGGAAAGGTGATGCGCAAGCAAAAGGAAAGCGGCCGGAGTTCGATTCACCGCAGTTGAATCAGACTTTAGGCGCCTTTCGCCGAACGCCCGATCCACCTCTGCAGCACGCGGGTGATCGGCCGCTCGAACCACTGGTACGAGCACGCCGCCGCGGCGAGCGAGGCGCCGATCAGCGCCAGCGCGTAAAGCCACGGCATCAACACGCCGTCGACCGCGGGCATCAGCCGCCGCACCAGCGGGATGACGAGCGCATGCACCAGATAGAGCGAGTAGGACGCATCGCCGAGGAAGCCGAAGAAACGCGCGACCGGGCCGGCCGGCGGCGCCTCCCTCGCCAGTGCAAACGCCGCAACCAGCGCTGCGCCCGGCAGGCCCCATTCGAGCGCGCGGAACGCGACGAACGGTCCCCACATCGCCGAGCCGGCGTAGCCGCACAGCGCCGCCGCAATCAGCAAGGCCGAGGCCCAGCGCGGCAGCCGCCTGCCGTCACGCCAGGCGAGCGCGATCAGCATGCCGAAGCAGAACTCGAGGATGATCGGGCTGAACCAGAACGCAAACGGTTGGCGCTGCGGCACCAGCAGCGCAAGCGCGACGAGCAGCATGAACAGCGTCGTGACGACGAACACCGCGCTGCGGCGCGGCAGCATGACGGCGAGCGCGAACACCGCGTAGAAGAACATCTCGTAATTCAGCGTCCAGCCGAGCGCGTGGACCGGCGCCATCGCGCCGTTCGGAAGCGGCCATGGAACGAACAGAAACGACGCGAACACGCCCTCGGTGGTGATGAAAGGCGGCGGGAAGATGCGGTGCGCGAGATAGATGTAGCCGACCAGGATCGCGGTCACGGTCCAGTAGAGCGGCACGATGCGCGCGAGGCGGCGCAGGAAAAAGACCCGTGACGCGCCGGGCGCGGCGAACAGCCGGTCGGACGCATACACCATCACAAAGCCGGAAATGACGAAGAACAGATCGACGCCGGCGGCGCCGACCACCAGCTGGTTCAGCGGGACGACGACGCCGGTCTTCGCCGCGACCTCGTGCGCGGTGTGGTGGAACAGCACGCCGAGCGCCGCGACCGCGCGCAGGATCTGGATCGACAGCAGCGCGCGCGAGCTGCGGATATCGCCGGCCGGTGCGGCGCTCTCAGACAAGCATCGCCTCGATCAAATACGGGCCCGGGGTCGACAGACCGCGCGCGAGCGCCTTGTTGAATTCGTCCATCGTGTCGACGCGCTCGCCCGGCACGCCCATGCCGCGCGCCAGCGCGACGAAGTCGAGGTCGGGCCGCGAGAGGTCGAGCATGTCGAGCGCCTTGCGGCCGACATTCTGCGCGCCGACGTTGGTCAGTTCGTGGCGCAGGATCGCATAGGCGCGGTTGTTGAGGATCACGGTGGTGATGTTGAGGTTCTCGCGCGCCTGCGTCCACAGCGACTGGATCGTGTACATCGCGCTGCCGTCGGCCTGGATGTTGAGCACCGGCCGGTCCGGGCAGGCAACCGCGGCGCCGATCGCGAGCGGCATGCCGATGCCGATCGAGCCGCCCATGTTCTGCAGCCAGGTGTGCGGATGCGCGTGGCGCGTCGCCGGGAAGAACCCGCGTCCGGTCGAGACGCCCTCATCGACCACGATCGCGTTCTCGGGGATCAGCGCGCCGAGCGATTGGGCCAAGGTCGCAGCCTCGATCCTGCCGGTCGCAAGCTGGGGCGGGTCGTATGTCGCGCCCGCGATCGGCTGCGTCGCGCCGACTTCGTCGGCGAGCCATTCGAGCGCGTGGACGATGTCCTCGTCCTCCTTCGCCAAAGTGACGAACTGCGTGTCCTTGGGCGCCAGCAGGCTCGGCTTGTCCGGATAGGCGAAGAACGCGACCGGCACGCGGCTGCCGACGAGCACGATGTGCTTGACGCCGTCGAGCATCTTCAGCGCCTGGTCGACCGGATAGGGAATGCGCTCGATCGGGACGCGCCCGGCGCCACGCTCCATGCGGCGGTTGAAGGTCTGCGCCAGGATGCGCGCGCCGGTCTTGGCCGCGATACGGCCGGCGAGCTCGAGGCCCTTCTCGCGCAGCGCAGGCCCGGTGATCAGCAGCACCGCCGGCTCGCCGGAGCGCAGCGCGCGCGCAGCGTCCTTCACGGCGTCTTCGCTCACGCGTGCGCGCTCCGCCGCAGCCGGCACCGGCGCGGGACCCGAGCCCTCGTCCCAGGCGGTGTCGCCGGGCAGGATGAGTGTCGCGACCTGTCCGGGCGGTGTCATCGCGGCCGCGATCGCGGCGGCGCCGTCGGCCGCGACGGTCATGGCGGTCGGCGAGGTCTTCACCCAGCCGGAGAACGGTCGCGCGGCGGCCTCGATGTCGGAGGTGAGCGGCGAATTGTAGCCGCGATGGTAGGTCGCGTGATCGCCCACGATGTTGACCAGCGGGGTCGAGGCCTTCATGGCGTTGTGGATATTCGCCAGGCCGTTGGCGAGGCCGGGGCCGAGATGCAGGAGCGTCGCTGCCGGCTTCTCCGCCATGCGGGCGTAGCCGTCGGCCGCGCCCGTCGCCACGCCCTCGAACAGCGCGAGCACGCAGCGCATGCCGTCGACGCGGTCGAGCGCCGCGACGAAATGCATCTCCGAGGTGCCGGGATTGGAGAAGCAGACGTTCACGCCGCCCCCGACCAGCGTGCGCACCAGGCTTTCGGCGCCGTTCATTTTTCGTCCTTCTGAAAATCCCAGTCCGGCTGCACGATCCCGGTCACGCCCGCGAACGCGCCTTCAACAAGCTCCGCATAGAGCATGCGCGCGGGATCGACCGGGCCGTCGAGCTTGACCTGGCCCTTCGGCACCAGCTTGAAGCCGACCCGCGCGTAATACGGCGCGTCGCCGACCAGCAAGATGAGCCGATGGCCTTTGGCTTTGGCGTTGGCCATCGCGCGTTCCATCATCGTCTTGCCGATGCCGCGGTCGCGGAACGGGGGCTCGATGGTGAGCGGGCCGAGCAGCAGCGCCGGCGCCTCGCCGATGCGCACCGGCGTGAGGCGCACCGAGCCGACCAGCAGCGTGCCGATCCGCGCGGTGAACGACAGATCGAGCCTGTGCGCCACCTTTTCGCGGATGCGGTAGGAGGTTCGCGCATAACGGCCGGGCCCGAAGGTGCGCTCGTGCAGGCGCTCGATCGGTCCCGCGTCCTCGGGCTTTTCGGTCAGGATGGTGAGGGAAAGGTCAGCCATTGGTGCCCGCGCCGATTAGCATTTGGACGCCGGGAGGTCCATCGCTTGCGCGCGCGCAAGGCCGGTTTGCCCCAGCCGTCGTGGCGTCCCGGCGTGAAGTGGGGGAGAATGCGCGGGCCGTCACCCTGAGGTGCGAGCCGCGCTTGCGGCGGGCCTCGAAGGGCGACGGCGTGTGCGGCCATCCTTCGAGGGCCGCTTCGCGGCCACCTCGGGATGACGGTGGTGGAGTGAGGAGACATCATGGCGCACGGAATGCTCGTCGACGGCGTGTGGAAGACCGAATGGCACGACACAACATCCACCGGCGGCCGCTTCAAGCGCACCGAGCCGAAATTCCGCAACTGGGTGACGGCGGACGGCAGCCCGGGACCAAGCGGCAGCGGCGGCTTTGCGGCCGCGCGCGGGCGCTATCACCTCTACGTCTCGCTCGCCTGCCCGTGGGCGCATCGCACCGCGGTGTTCCGCACGCTGAAGGGCCTCGAGGAGGTGATCTCGATGACCGAAGTCGAGCCGGTGATGGGCGAGCAGGGCTGGAAATTCGGCCCCGACGCCGATACGGATACGGTCAACGGCAAGCAGCACCTCAACCAGGTCTATCTGCTCGCCGATCCGCGCTACACCGGGCGCGTCTCGGTGCCGGTGCTGTGGGACAAGGAGACGCGCACGATCGTCAGCAACGAGTCGCCGGAAATCATCCGCATGCTCAATTCGGCGTTCGACGCGTTCACCAATGACCGCACCGATTACTATCCGGCCGAGCTGCGCGGCGAGATCGACGCGGTGAACGAACTCGTCTTCAACAACATCAACAACGGCGTCTATCGTTGCGGCTTCGCCAGCACGCAGGAAGCCTACGAGGAAGCATTCCTCGACCTGTTCGGCGCGCTCGACCGGCTCGAAGAGCGGCTGTCACGCCAGCGCTATCTCGCGGGCGCGGTGCCGACCGAGGCCGACTGGCGGCTGTTCACCACGATCCTGCGCTTCGACGCGGTCTACTACAGCCACTTCAAGTGCAACCTGCGCCGCATCGCGGACTATCCGAACCTCTCGAACTACCTGCGCGCGCTCTACCAGGTGCCGGGCGTGGCCGCGACGGTGAACATGGATCACGTCAAGCGGCACTATTACATCAGCATGCGCAACATCAATCCAAGCGGCATCGTGCCGCTCGGCCCGGCGCTCGACTTCGAGGCGCCGCATGATAGGGGGAGGTTTGCCTAACTCCGGCGCGAGCCGCATACTCCTCTTTCCCCTCTCCCCGCAGGGGAGAGGGTGGCTTGGCCGAAGGCCGAGCCGGGAGAGGGGCGTGAGCCTCGCACAGGCGAAGAAGTTGCGAAGCGACATGACCGACGCGGAGCGTCGGCTGTGGTATCGACTGCGCGCTCATCGCTTCAATGGACACAAGTTCAAGCGTCAAGTGCCGATCGGACCGTACGTTGCGGACTTCGCATGCCTCGGACGAAAGCTGATCATCGAGGTCGACGGCGGCCAGCACGCGGAAAATCAAAAAGACGTCGAGCGCGATCGCTATCTCGGGAGCGAAGGATTTCACGTGCTGCGATTTTGGAACAACGACGTTTTGCGAAACACCGACGGTGTGTTGGAAATGATCCTCAACGCGCTGGCAGCAGCCCCCTCTCCCGGCGCGCTACGCGCGCCACCCTCTCCCCAGGGGGAGAGGGGACAGCGGAGCTCGCGGCGAGGATAGACCCTATCCCGGCTCGGCCTGCGGCGGTGCGTATGGCCATCCTTCGAGACACCGTGCTTCGCACGGCTCCCCAGGATGAGGCTGGAGCTACTCCGCCGTGATCCCCAGCTTCTTGATCTCGGCGCCCCAATAGGCGACGTCCTTCTCGATCTGGGCGCGGAAGGTCTTGGCATCCTGCGGCGCGTAGACGCCGTTGGCCGAGATCTTCGCCCACACCTCGGGCGTCTTCAGCGCGTCCATCACGGCGGCCTCGAGCTTGGCCACCACATCCGGCGGCGTCGCGGCCGGCACCAGCGCGCCGTACCAGTTCTCCATGTAGACGTCCTTGTAGCCGAGCTCCTGCGCGGTCGGCACGTTGGGCAAGAGCGACGAGCGCTGCGTGCCGGCGACCGCGAGCGCGCGGATGGTGCCCTGCTGCACCAGCGGATAGAGCACCGTGATGTCGCCATTGAGGAAGTTGATGTGTCCGCCCATGATGTCGTTGAGCGCGGGCGCGATGCCGCGATACGGAACGTGGGTGATCTTCGTGCCGGCCGAGACGTTGAGCTGCTCGGCCGCGATATGCATCGTGGTGCCGGCGCCGGCCGAGCCGTAGCTCATCTTGCTGTCGGTTTTCGCCTTGGCGATCAGGTCGCCCATCGTCTTGAACGGTGCATCCGCCTTGACGATGAACAGCGTCGGCGCGGCGCCGATGCGCGCGACCGGCGCGAACGTCTTGAGCTGGTCGTAGCCGGGCTGCGGCTTCAACGCATTGGTGATCACGAAGGCACCGACGCTGGCGAACAGAATGGTGCGCCCGTCGGCCTGTGAGCGCGCAACCTGCTCCACCGCCAGCAGCCCGCCGGCGCCGCCGCGATTTTCCACCACGACATCGCTCTGCAGGCGCGGGCCGATCTCGGAAGCGACAATGCGCGCGAGCGCGTCGACCGGGCCGCCGGCCGCGAACGGAACGACCATCTTGATCGGGTCCGCGGCATGCGCCGGCAGGGCGAAGAGTGCGACTGCGAGCGCACCGAACAGGCGTGTCATGATCCCTCCCGATTTTGTCGTCGTTGCGCCATGGTGCCATTGAAGCGGCGCACAGGGAAAGGCCTCACCAGCGCTCTGACCTCGGCGCGCCCTTGAGCACCTCGTCGAGCCGCGCACGCGTCCCGCGCGTCGTCTCGCCCGGAAGCGCGTCCGGCGCGAAAAAACCATGTCCGACGATCTCGTGGGCATGACGCGGCCCGCCCTGCTGGGTGAACTCGCGCACGACATAGACCGCGACATGGTCGCGGCGCGAGGCGCGCGCGTTGAAGAAGATGCCGTGCAGCGCCGGCGCCCCATGGACCGTGATGCCGCCTTCCTCGATCAGCTCGCGCCCCAATGACTCGCGCAGCGTCTCGCCGGTCTCGACCCCGCCTCCGGGCAGGTGCCAACCCGCGACGTAGCTGTGCTTCACCAGAAAGACGCGGCCCGCGGGATCGATCACCACGGCGCGCACGCCGAGCGTCATCCCGCGCGCGAAACGCCAGTAAAAGTGCAGCACGCGGCGCAGCGCGGGCTCCGCGGCGCGCCGAAGCCGGTCAAGGTTCATCGGTTAAGTCTTTGTTAATGCTAGCGGTCTGCATGCGCCGCATGGCTGCCCCGGGAACTTTGCCCTACTCTTCGGCGGCGGCAGGGCGTATTTGTGCACTGCACAATTCCTCTGTCCGGTGACCGTCATGCTGACCTTGTTCGTCTACTTCGCCCGGCGCAAGCGCGCCTTCGTGTGGAGCCCCGCCCTCGACCTGAGCGACCCCTATGTGGCCGCCGCGCTGGTTCCGGCGATGAATAGCTGAGTTTGGCGCGACCGGCGCGGCTCGCGCGCCCGCCGCTTTGTTTAACTGCGGTCGAATCCTGACTACAGAAGGGCGATGTTCTCGCTTGCCCATCTGTCCGACCCGCATATCGGCCCGATCGCGACGCCGCGGCTGCGCGAGCTTTTCAACAAACGCGGGCTCGGGCTGATCAACTGGTACCGCAAGCGCCACCGCCACCACCACGCCGACGTGCTGGCCGCGATCGTCGCCGACATGCAGGCGCAGTCGCCCGGCCACATCGCGGTGACCGGCGATCTGGTCAACATCTCGCTCGATAGCGAATTCGCCGGCGCGGCGCGCTGGCTCACCACCGTCGGCACGCCCGAGCACGTGACGCTCGTGCCGGGCAATCATGACGCCTACATCCGCCGCGCCTCCGGTTGGGCCGCGCAGCATTGGGGCGCGTACATGCGCGGCGACGAGGGGGCAGGGTTTCCGTTCGTGCGCCGGCGCGGGCCGCTCGCGCTGATCGGCCTCACCACGTCGCTGCCGACCGGGCCGTTCATGGCGACCGGCCATCTCGGCGGCGAACAACTGGCGCGGCTCGCCGAGATCCTGATCGGGCTCGCGCGCGAGCCGCTGTTTCGCGTGGTGCTGATCCACCATCCGCCGGTCCCGAACAAGCGCCATTACATGAAGCGGCTGATCGACGGGTCGATGTTCCGCGCGCTCATCGCCGAGCACGGCGCGGACCTGGTGCTGCACGGGCACAATCACGAGCAGCAGTTGATGTGGCTCGACGGGCCGCACGGCCGCATCCCGGCAGTCGGCGTGCCGTCGGCGTCGGCGATCGTCTCGGATCACGACGAGCCGGCCGCCTACAATCTCTACCAGGTCGACGGCGGCCCCGGCGCGTGGAGCTGCGAGATGGTGGTGCGCGGACTGCGCGCCGGGCGCGAGGGCATCACCGAGCTGATGCGAAAAAGGCTGATCGGATGAATGGTCTGCCGCCCAGTGCGCAAAAGGTGCAGGACGCGGCCAGCGCGCTCGGCCTCGAGATCGCGGTGCGCGAGATGGACGCGCCGACGCGCACCGCAGAGGAAGCCGCCAGCGCGTGCGGTGTCACGGTCGGGCAGATCGTCAAGTCGCTGATCTTTTCCGGCGCCGACAGCGGAAAGCCCTATCTGCTGCTGGTCTCGGGCAGCAATCGCGTCAACGAGAAGGGCGTGGCGGCGCATCTTGGCGAGAGACTGAAACGTCCCGACGCCGAGGCGGTGCGTGCGCTCACCGGCTATGCGATCGGCGGCATCCCGCCGTTCGGCCACGCGACAGCGCTTGCGACCTACATGGATCGCGACCTGATGCAGTACGCCGTGATCTGGGCCGCGGCAGGAACACCGAAGGCGGTGTTTTGCACCGAGCCGGGGCGATTGCGGGATGCCACGCAGGCGGCTGTGATCGACGTGACGTAGCCGCCGCGAAAGTCATACGAGCAGACCCCTCTCCCGCCCTCGCTCGGCTATCGCCTCCGCTCGGCACCCTCTCCCTCAAGGGGAGAGGGGGAGCGCGCGCGTGGAGCGAACGGCGCTCAACTGAGCAAGCCGCGCTGCGCCAGATTGCGCATCAAATCTCCCACGCCGAACGTCCACTCCGGCGCCTGGTCGCTCGTCGTCACCACATTGGTCAGCGCGCCCAATTTGTCCGCCGCGATCGTCACGAGGTCGCCCGGATGATGCGTGAAGCCCATGCCGGGCGCGTCGCGGTCCTTCACCGGCGCGAACATGGTGCCGAGGAACAGCACCGCGCCGTCCGGATACTGGTGATGCCGGCCGATCATCTGGTCGACCAGGTCCTGCGGGTCGCGGCTGATCTTGCCGACGTCGCTCGCGCCCTCGAGCGTGAAGCCGTCCGCCCCCGTCACGGTGAGCGAGACGCGCGTCTTACGCAGATCGTCGAGCGAGAAGGTCTTGTCGAACAGCCGCACGAACGGCCCGATCGCGGTCGAGGCGTTGTTGTCTTTCGCCTTCGAGAGCAGCAGCGCCGAGCGGCCCTCGACGTCGCGCAGGTTGACGTCGTTGCCGAGCGTCGCGCCGACGATCTTCCCCTTCGAGGTCGCGACGACCACGACCTCGGGCTCGGGATTGTTCCAGGTCGAGGACGCGAGCACGCCGATCGACATGCCGGTGCCGACCGCGGCGAGCACCTGGCTCTTGGTGAAGATCTCGGCGTCCGGCCCAATGCCGACCTCGAGGTACTGCGACCACAGGCCTTTCTGCTGCAGCAGCTTCTTCAGCTCCATTGCCTGCGGCGAGCCGGGCTTGAGCCCCTCGACCTTGCCGCCGAGCGCGCTCTCGACTTCGGCACGCGCCGCGGCCGCCCGCTCGGGCGCGCCGCGCGCCTGTTCCTCGATCACGCGCTCGAGCAGCGAGATCGCGAAGGTGACGCCGGCCGCCTTCACGGCCTGCAGGTCGATCGGCGCCAGCAGGTGAGGCTTGCCCGGGTCGCGCCCGGCCTCGACCGTGTTGGCGAGGAGCGCGGCGAGATCACCGACGCGCTCGCCTTTGGCGGCGGCGACACCCGCGGCCGGATCGGCCGACTCGCACAGGTCGCGCACCGTGGCGAACGACCGCGAGATGTCGAACACGCCGTCGGTCCTGATCGCCACGACCGAGGGGCCGATGGCCGGTCGCCAGACGCGGCCGACCAGGGTGCCGGTGGTGGCGTCGGACGGGAGGGTGGATTTTTCGTCAATCTGCATTGTGATGAGCCTTGCTGGCCCTCATCCTGAAGAGCCGCGCGAGGCGCGGCGTCTCGAAGGATCGCCGAGGCATGGGGCTCCTGGCCATCCTTCGAGGGCCGCTTCGCGGCCATCTCAGGATGAGGTCTGTTGAGTCGGCAAGACGTTACCCTCCCGCGCCGGCAAACGCCTCGGGGAAAAACATGTCGCGCCAGTTGGCCGGCGGATTGCGCAGGCTGCCGGTCTTGGCCATGAAATCGACGAAAGCGCGGATGCCGCCGACGCGGTTGTTGTAGACGATGTCCTTGTCGGCGAGCACCTCCATGATGTCGTCGACCGTGTTCTTCTCGCCCGACACCTTGAGGTAGATCTCCGCGCCCCTGCGCTTGTCGGCGTTGATGATGTCGGTCGCCTCCTTCATGCCGGCGACGAATGCGGCGAACAGCTTCGGATTGTCGTTCCTGAACTTCGAGGTGGCGGCGACGACATTGAACGACATCGGATCGTCGAGGAACAGATCCTTCGAGTTGAGCAGCAGCTTGATGTTCGGGTTCTTCAGCTGGCGGTACTGGAACGGCGCGGAGGAGAAGTTGGCGTTGATCTCGCTCTGGCCGCCGAGCATCGCGGCGGTCGCGTCCGGATGCGACATCGACACGGTCAGGTGATCGAGCGCCGCATATTTCGCCTCGCCGAACTCCTTCGCGGCGGCCATCTGCAGGATGATCGCCTGGTTCGAGACCTTCACCGCCGGCAGCGCGATGCGGTGCTTGTCGTTGAAGTCCTTCAGCGACTTGATCGCCGGATCGCGCACCACCAGCATCAGCGGCGAGATGTTGAGGCCGAGCACGCCCTTCACCTCGTTCGAGGTGGCCTTGGTCTTGGAATTGATGGTGATGATGCCGGGCACGCCGAGCGAGACGAAGTCGACCGAGCCGGAGATCAGCGCGTCGTTCATCACGTCGGAGGAGCGGAAGGTCGCCCATTCGGTGGTGATGTCGAGACCTGCCGCCTTGGCGTGCTTCTCGACCAGTTTCAACTCCTGCATCACCATGTACTGCATGTAGCCGACGCCGAACTGCTTCGCGACGCGCACCACGCTCGCCTCGGCGGCCGCCAGCGACGGCGCCGCAATCCACGCGGACAACGCAATCATCACGCTCAGTCGGCGCAGCATCTTCTTCTCCCTCCAGTGTTCCAGCGCTAGCGGGCGCTTTCGATTTCTTGATCAAACGATACACCACAGGCTAGGCACGGCGATAGCATCGCGCCATTATCCGCCGGAACAGGGGGGAGCATGCTGGACTCCACGAACAAGCCGACCGGCGCGCCGCTGCTCGCGGTCGATAACGTGACGCTGCAGTACAAGACCGACCAGCATCTGGTCACCGCGACCTGGCGCGTCGGCTTCGAGGTCTATGAAGGCGAGCGTTTCGTCGTGCTCGGCCCGTCCGGGTGCGGCAAGTCGACGCTGCTCAAGGCGGTCGCGGGCTTCATGGCGCCGGTCGAGGGGCAGATCCGCCTCAACGGCAAGTCGATCGACCGCCCCGGCTCCGACCGCATGATGGTGTTCCAGGAGTTCGACCAATTGCTGCCGTGGAAGACCGTGCTCGGCAACGTGATGTTTCCGCTGCTGGTGAACCGGCGCATGCCGCGGGCGGAGGCGACCGAGCATGCGCGCTCGCTGCTCGCCAAGGTCAACCTCTCGCGTTTCGAGAACATCTATCCGCACATGCTCTCGGGCGGCATGAAGCAGCGCGTCGCAATCGCGCGCGCGCTCGCGATGGAGCCGGCCGTGCTGCTGATGGACGAGCCGTTCGCCGCGCTCGATGCGCTGACGCGGCGCAAGATGCAGGAAGAGCTGAAGGCGCTGTGGGACGATGTCGGCTTCACGGTGCTGTTCGTGACGCATTCGATCGAGGAGGCGCTGCTGGTCGGCAGCCGCATCCTGGTGCTCTCGCCGCATCCCGGCCGCGTCAAGGCCGAGCTGAACGCCGACCATCTCGGCTTTGCCGACATCGGCACGCCGGCGTTCGAGACGCTGCATCGCCGCATCCACGATCTGCTGTTCGCCGACAGGATCGAGACCGCGCTCGCCACGGAGATTCAACATGGTTGACATCGCGCAACGCGCCGCGCGGCAGGAGCCGCCGCGGCGCCCGGAGCGGATGATCGAGCTGGAGACGATGGGCGCGGTCGGCGACGCGGCGCGCCCGCTCTCGGTCCCGGAACGCCTGCTGCAGATCACCGGCGTGCGCCGCATGATCGTGGTCGCGGTGCTGTGCGTCGCCTGGCAGCTCTACGCGATGTACCTCAACAACTCGCTGCTGTTTCCGACGCTGGGCGAGACGCTGGAGGCGCTCTACAACTCGGTGGTGCGCGGCCCGCTGATCGACCGCATGATCGTGTCGCTGCAGACCTTGCTGATGGGCTACGGCGCGGGACTGGCGCTCGCCGGCATCTTCACGACGCTGGCGGTATCGACCCGCGTCGGCACCGACTTCCTCTCGACCTTGACGGCGATGTTCAATCCCCTGCCCGCGATCGCGCTGCTGCCGCTCGCGCTGCTGTGGTTCGGGCTCGGCGCCAAGAGCCTGGTGTTCGTGATCATTCACTCGGTGCTGTGGGCGGTCGCGCTCAACACCCATTCGGGCTTCACCTCGGTGAGCCCGACGCTGCGCATGGCGGGACAGAATTGCGGGCTGCGCGGGGTGTCCTACGTGGCGTTCCTGCTGGTGCCGGCCGCATTTCCCTCGATCCTTACCGGGCTGAAGATCGGCTGGGCCTTCGCGTGGCGCACGCTGATCGCCGCCGAGCTCGTGTTCGGCGTGTCGTCGCGCTCGGGCGGGCTCGGCTGGTTCATCTTCGAGAACCGCAACCAGCTCGAGATCCCGACCGTGTTCGCCGGCCTGTTCACCGTGATCCTGATCGGGCTGGTGGTCGAGAGCGTGATCTTCCGCTCGATCGAGAACATCACGATCAGGCGGTGGGGGATGCAGAGTTAGCTGCCGTCACCCTGAGCTGCGGGCCGACGAGGCCGGCGCGTCACTTCACGTGCAGCCACGCGTTCCAGGTGCGCGCCGACTTCTTCATCTGCTCGGCGACCTGGGCGATGCGCGAGGGCGCGCGCTTCACCTTGCCGGGTTTTTGCGGCGTCGCGGACAGCGCGAGCACGAACGGCGTGAGGCACCGCTCGCGGCGGTCGACCGGGCGCCAGCGCTGCGCGAGTTCGCGAAACAGCGGCGCCTCGGGCGCGACCCGTTGCGCGATCCACCAGGTTCGTTTGACGCTGCGCAATCCCGTCATGGGCGGCCACTCCACCGGCGCATCTAAGCGCGGCGCGCTTGCGGCGGCGTAAAACGCAACAGGCGAAACGCCGGCGAAATTGACGCCAATTTAAATCAAGCTCTCACGGTGAGAGAGCGATGCGCGCCGCGCACGTCACGACGGCCACTTCAACGCTTTCTTCGGCGCTTCGATCGCCTCGAACGTCATGCCGTTGAGATCGGCGACGAGCCTGGGCTCGGCGTCGAGCGCCATGCCGTGGCGCGTCGGCCCGGCCAGGCGGAACAGCTTGCCGCCCTTGCTCCACAGCACGTCGCCGCGGTCGACGTCGGCCCAGTCGATGCGGCCGAGATCGCGCGACGCGGCGTTCTGCAGGTCATGCACTTGCGCGCGCATGATGCGGAATGGACTCTGATCGCGGCGCGGGCCGTAGCCGTCGACGAAGCGGCGCAGCTCGAAGCGCGGCGCCTTCGCGTTGTCGAGCGGGCGCGCCATGATCTCGGGCTCCGCGAACGGGTGGTTCATCGCCTGATCGTGTTTGTCCGAGCCAACGGCGCGCTGCACGAAACGCCAGCCGGACAGCAGCATGCGCGCCTGCTCGATGCTGCAATCGATGACCGGTGCGTGATCGCGGAAGCTCTGCACACGAAATCGCTTCGGCAGCGTGAAGCCGTCCATGAGCTTGAACTGGTCGACGCCGTACTGGATGCGCGTGTCGTGGGCGAGCAGGAAGTGATCGCCACTCGCGAACAGCCCGCCGCCTCCCCAGCTGTCGCCCTTGGACCAGACCGCCAGCGCGGTGAAGTACGGCGGGCGGCTGATTGCCGTCCAGGTGCCGGGCGCGCGGCGATACGACGCGACGAAGCTCGCGACCAGTTCGCCGTCCGGCGAAATGTCGCAGCGGTCCACATGGATGCGCCCCTCGATCCACTGGCCGGGCTCGATGCGGTCGTTGCGCAGATTCCATTTCAGCATGCGCACGTAGCGCGTCGGGCCGCGGCGGAAGATCACGGCCGTGGCGGCATTGCGCGCGAGAATGACCTCGACGCGCGCCAGTGCCTTCTTTGGTTTCGCCGGCATGGCGATTGGTCGCCGGCGGGAGCGCGCGGGTTCACCCGATGCCGTACGGCCTGCCCCATTCGAAGCTGTCCACCGTCGGGCCGCCCGGGCCGTATTCGGCGCCGACCCAGCCGGTCCAGCCCATCGCGTCGACCGCATCGAAGATGACCGGGAAGTTGAGCTCGCCCTTGTGCGGCGGGACGCGCGCCGGGGGACCGGCGAACTGCACGTGCCCGATCAGCGGCAGATGCTTTTCCATGCGCTTGAGCACGTCGCCCTGCATCACCTGCACATGATAGAAGTCGTACATGATCTTCAGGTTCGGCTTGCCGACCTTGGCGATGATGTCGGCGATGTGCTCGATGTGCGAGACGAAGTAGTCCGGCCGGTCGCGCTGGTTGAGCGGCTCCAGCATCAGGAAGATGTTCTTCGCCGCCGCCGCGTCGCAGGCGCGCTGCAGGTTGCCGACGATCACCTTCTCGGCCGCGGGACGCTCGTGCGGCGGCACGATGCCGGACAGCACGTGGATCGAGGTGCCGCCGATCGCCACCACGTAGTCGAGCGCCTTCTCAAACAGCGTGGCGAAATCCCGTTCGCGCCCCGCCACCGCGGCGAGGCCCGGCTCGCCGGCCGGCCCCTGCGGCGAATTGATGTTGAGCATCGTCAGGCCGTGGCGGTCGATCTCGGCCTTCACGGCTGCCGGTGCCAGCTCGTAGGGCAGTTGCAACTCGATCGCCTTGAAGCCGGATTTGGCGGCGGCGCCGATGCGCTCGATCAGCGGATATTCGACGAACAGGTGGCCGAGATTGGCCGAGAAGCGGGGCATCGGGACTCCCGATCGTGCGGGTGGCGGACACGCGATCACGCGATCTTGCACGATCGGACCGCCGCCCGCGAGTGGGATGACGGAGACCATGCGGCGCATGGCTCGGGCAGATGTCGACACCGCAGTGCAAAAACAGGGTGGTTGGGCAGTTCAGCCGATAAACTGCGGCCTTCCGGGCCCCACGAATGCCCACTTCTGCCCACTACTTGGATACATGTAGGGCAGCTTCCCACAACCGGATCGTCAGCCATGCGCCGCGCCGGTCACGGAATGCGTTGCCCCCGGCGCTAAATACCCACCCACGGTTCCGTCCCACAGAATCGGTGGGACCTTTTGTGGTTGACCGAAAAGTGTCGACTTGGTTCGCTCAGACCAAGGCTCCGGCACGATGAGCCAGCGAGGAATGCGCCATGAACGATGCGATCCTGCAGGAAATCTCCGATTTCTGCCGCCAGAGCGGCCTCGCCAAATCCACCTTCGGACGGCGCGCCGTTAACGACGGCAAGCTCGCCAGCCGCCTGCGCAATGGCGGCCGCATCACCACCGAGACGCTCGACCGCATCCGCGGCTTCATGGCGAGCCACCAGGGCAAGCCGGCGCTGTCGCGGCCGCTGGTGATCGAGCGCCAGCCGGCGCTGCGCGCCCCGATGGCGTCCGAAGGCCCGGTGCCGATCGCAGCCGGCAGCGACGATCCGCAGCGCAATTTCCGCTTCTTCGACAACCGGCAGAAATACCTGCTGTTCGTCAACACCTGCTCGGAGAAATGGGTGGTGGCGAGCCGCGTCGCGCTCGAACTCGGCAACATCCATCCGCGCCCGCCGGCGGTGCGCGTGTTCGACGCCGGCGTCGGCGACGGCTCGGTGCTGTCGCGCGTGATGCGCTCGATGCACGACCGCTTCCCCAACATGCCGTTCTACGTCGTCGGCAAGGAGATCAGCCTCGAGGACATCCGCCTTACGATGCAGAAGATGGCGGACCGCCTGCTCGAGCATCCGCAGTCGGTCATCGTCCTCACCAACCTCGCCTATGCGGATGCGCCCTGGCTCGCGGTCAAGTCGCTCAGCGCCGCCTCCAGCATGGTGTGGCACGAGGTGCCGCTCACCGGGAACACGGCGCACAAGTTCGAAACCCAGATCATGGATCTCGAACCGTTCCTTGCCGACAACTGGAAGGCGGGGGTCAGCCCGAAGACCGGCAATCCGGTCTACGAGCGCCCGGTCGTGCTGGTGATGTACCGCGAGGATCACAAGTTCCTGCTCGACCCGATTATCCCGCGGCCGGGCGGCACGGTCGCCAACTACGATCTGGTGATCGCGTCGCAGCCCTATCGGGCGCGCGCATCGGTCGACTTCAAGGCGCGGCGCGTGATCGCGCCGCTCGCGCGCGCGCTCGGCCCGGGCGGACGGCTGCTCGGCATCCACTCCTACGGGCACGATCCCGGCATGGAGATCATCCAGCGGGTCTGGCCGAACGACAATCCGTTCACCACCGACCGCCACCAGTTGCTCAAGGCGGTGAAGAACGAGCTCGGGCCCGCGGGCCGCGACCTCAACTTCAACGCCTATGCGGATAACCGCTCGCTGTTCCGCTACGACATGCACACCCTGCCCTCCGAAGTGTCGGAATCGATCGGCACCTCGACCGCATTCGCGGCCTGGAATGCGGCGATCTACGTGGCGCAGGTCGAGGACAGCCGGCTCGACAGCGTGGTGAGCGACGGGCGCTATCTCGATGCGACGCGCGAGGTGCTGCGCAAGCAAGGCGGGCTGTGGTTCTACGACGAGTCGTATGTGATCTCGCGCAGGCGGGATTGACGAGCGATGCCAGGAAAAGTGGGAACCGGTTTTCGGTCCGGCATCGCGAGCAAGCAATGACAGGAGAAGCCATGCTTGCTCCACGCAATGCGGCGGATGCCGCATCCGACACCGCCGCGTCGATCGCGGCCTTCATGCGCGCCGGCTCGCTCGAAGCCACGCGACCGGACGCCGCCGACATCGCGGCGCTGAAAGCCGCGGCGGCGCCCGGCACGGCGATCTATCTCAGCGCGGTGCTGACGCGGCCGCAGGAGGAAGTCGTCGCGCAGGCGAAGGCGGTGCGCGACGCAGGACTCGATCCGGTGCCGCATCTGGCTGTGCGCAACTTCGCCTCCGCGGACGCGCTGAAACGCTTCCTCGACCGGCTCGCCACCGAGGCGGGCGTGCGCAAGCTGCTGGTGATCGCGGGCGACCGCGCCGAGCCTGCCGGACCGTTCCGCGGCGCACTGGAGGCGATCGACTCCGGGCTGATCACGCGCAGCGGCATCGCCGAAATCGGCGTCTCGGGCTATCCCGACGGCCATCCGCGCATCGCCGACCATGAACTGGTGCGCGTGCTCGCCGCCAAGCTGGAAGCCGCCGCGCAGACCGGGCTGAAGGTCAACATCGTCACGCAGTTCTGCCTCGATGCCGCGCCGATCGCCGCCTGGCTGCGCGCGCTGCGCGAGCACGGCATCGATCATCCGGTGCGCATCGGGCTCGCCGGACCGACCAGCCTCACCACCTTGATGCGCTACGCCAAGCGCTGCGGCGTGCGCGCCTCGGCCCGCGGGCTTGCGCGCAATGCCGGGCTGATCAAGCACCTGCTCGGCGCCGCTTCGCCCGACGCGATCATCCGTGCGCTGATCGAGGCGAACCGCGACGGCGCAATCGGCGACATCGCGCCGCATCTCTTTTCGTTTGGCGGCATTGGGGCGACCGCACGCTGGGGCGCGGCGGCGGCGGCGGCCGGGCGGATCACGCTCGACCGCGACGGGTTTGGCGTGGAGGCGAAGTGACTGATTGTTCGCGGCGCATGCTCTATTCCAACTTGCCGGTGATGTAGCGCTGCAGCGCCGGTCCGACGCCGGTGACGATCTGCCCGGGCGTCATCGCGACCACCGGCGGCACCTTCAGCACGTAGCGGCAGAGCGCGAGCCCGAGCAACTGGCTGGAGATCAGCCCGGCACGCGTGGCGAACTCGGCGCGGTCGGCGACCTGCGCCAGCATCGGCATCACCTGCCCGGCGAACACGCTGCGCGTCTTGGCGGCGATCTCCTCGTTTGAGGCCGACGCGCGCAGCAGGATGGTCAGGCTGCCGTTGCTTGACGGTCCTTCCCACAGATCGAGGAAATGACGGATCAGCGCATCGCCGAATTGCGGCGGCGTCAGCCGCGCGAGGTCCGGCAATTTGAGGTCGACCACGGTCGCCCGCGCGAACAGTTCGTCCTTGCTGCCGAAGTAGCGCATCACCAGCGCGGCATCGATCGCGGCGCGCGCCGCGATGTCGCGCACGGTGGTGCGGTCGTATCCGAACTCCGCGAACAGCGCCTGCGCGGCCTTCAGGATCGTGGCCCGGGTCCGCTCGGATTTCGCAGTCTTTCCCGGCAAACCATTGGATTCGTTTTTCAATTTCGTCATGCTCAAGATAATGTCAACACACGTTGACAAAATCAAGAGGCGGTCTTATAAAAAGTCAACGATTGTTGATTTATGGAGATCGACCATGTTCCCGACCGAGACAGACGTCCTGATCGTCGGCGCCGGCCCGACCGGCCTCGCGCTCGCCGCCACCCTGCAGCAGGCCGGAATCCGGCACCTGCTGATCGACAAGCTCGCCGAAGGGCAGAACACCTCGCGCGCCGCCGTCGTGCATGCGCATACCCTCGACATGCTCGACCGCATCGGTGTCGCCGACGCGCTGATCGCCTGCGGGCTGAAGTTACCGGCCTTCAGCATTCGCGATCGTGACCGCATGCTGATCAATCTCCAGTTCGGATCGCTCGCGAGCCGGCACCCCTATGTGCTGATGATCCCGCAGGACGTGACCGAAGCCGTGCTGGGCGAGCGGTTGACCGCGCTCGGCGGAACCGTGCATCGCGGTCATGCGGCAACCAAGGTTGCCCAGTCCGCCAACGGCGTCGAGGTGACCGTCGTGTCGCCGGCCGGCGAGCGCACGATCCGCGCGCGCTACGTGGTCGGCGGCGACGGCATGCACAGCGTCGTGCGCGAGGCCACCGGCATCGCGTTCGAAGGCGCGCGCTACGAGGAGTCGTTCGTGCTCGCCGACATCCACATGGACTGGACGCTCAAGGACGAGGTGTCGCTGTTCTTTTCCGAGGCCGGCCTTGTCGTGGTCGCGCCGCTCCCGGGCGGCGCGTATCGCGTGGTCGCAACGCTCGACCATGCGCCGGAGCGGCCGCAGGTCGCCGACATCCAGGCGCTGATCGACGCGCGCGGTCCGCAGGCGCAGCCCGGCAAGGTCAGGGACGTGATCTGGAGTTCGCGCTTCCGCGTGCATCACCGGCTCGCCGCGTCGTATCGCAATGAGCGAATCTTCGTGATGGGCGACGCCGCGCACGTGCACAGCCCGGCCGGCGGCCAGGGCATGAACTGCGGACTGGTCGATGCCTGCGTGCTCGGACAGTTGCTCGCCGACGTGATCCGCGGCCGGCGGCCCGAGGCCGAACTCGACCTCTACGAGACGCTGCGCCGCCCCGCGGCGGCGGGCGTCCTCGCGCTGGCCGGCCGGCTGACCGTGCTCGCCACGATGCGCGGCAAGGTAAAACGCGTTGCGCGCAATGCGCTGTTCTGGCTGGTCGACCACATCCGCCCGGTCAAGCGGGCGCTGATGATGAACCTGTCCGGGCTGGCGCGGCAGCATCTCGCGCGGCTGCCTGCGGTCGCGAATGCGGTGCCGCAAGGACAGCGCGATCGCAACGGGTTTGCCGTGGAGAAAGTTTGAGCGCTGGTATCGACTCGTCATGCCCGGCCTTGTGCCGGGCATCCCGCTTGAACACCCAGGCCTCCTTGTCGGAATGGCCGGGACAAGCCCGGCCATGGCAGAGAGAACTATTTCAGCCCCGCGATCTCCCGCGCCTCGCCGGTCACCTCCAGGATGTGCAGCCCGGTGTTGGCGCGGTCGACCACATAGACGTAGCCGCGGTCGTCGGTCTCGACATTGTTGCTCTGGATCGCGACCTTGCAGCGGTCCTGTCCGTCGACCTTGACGCAACGTCTGTCGGTCGCCTCCGTGATCGGCGGGATGAAGAACCCGACCTCGCGCGGCCGGTACGGATTGCGGATGTCGATCGCACGGACCCCCGCGTTGAAGAACGTGACGAAGGCAAGCTTGCCATAAAACACCGGCGCCATGCTCTCGTTCGACGAATGCGCGCCGAAGCGCCCGCCGCGCTCGCAGAAGTCGCGTGCCGCCGGGGTGTAGTTCGACACCACCATCGGCTGCTTCTCGATCGTGGCGTCGACGAACCACACCATCTGGCGCGTCTCGCCCGAGCCGCATTCATTCACCAGCGACTCGTCCACGATCATCACCATGTCGCGCTCGGCGCCGAACTTGTCGCCGGCAAATTCCGGGATGCGGATCTTGCCGAGCGGGAACACGGTGTGGGCGCCGACCAGCGGCGACATCTGCAATTCGCCGATCACCGGTGCGCGCAGGTTATCCGGCGTGACCTCCTTCGGCCCGTTGAGCAGCTTGTCGCGGTCGACGATCTGCAAGATACCGCCCTTGTTGGTGCCGTAGCCGAAATAGACGCGGTTGCCGCGCGGCCCGGTCGAGATGCCGCCATGCAGCTCGGTCGGCGGCGTGCCGGCGGAGCCCGGCTCCTGCCCGGGAATGCCGAAGTCGCGGATATGCACGGGCTTTGCGGGATCGCTCAGGTCGTAGACCTGCGTCATGCGCCGCACCCGCCAGCCCGGCAGCCCCGAGACGAGGTAGGCGATGCCGGTGTCGCACTCCCACCAGTTCTTGTGCGTGTCGCGCCCGCTTTCCAGGCGCGCGAGCAGCTTCGGATCGGACGGATCGCTCACGTCGTAGATCTCGTGCGCCTTCCCGCCGAACACGCGCAGCATGTAGGTCCGGGCGGCGTCGCCCTTCGGCAGGCTGCGCCCGTCGCAGACGCGCACCATCTGCGCGCCGCCATCCTCGTAATTCCCCTCGAGGCCGGGCAGGTGCTTGAGGTATTTCGGGTTGGCCGGATCGGTGACGTCGATGATCGAGGTGCCGTTGAACTCGGCCTGGCCGGTCATCCGGTTGACCGGCTCCGGCACGGCGGGCGTGCCGCCATGATGGCCGATATAGGCGATGTAGCGCTCGCCTTGCTTGTGGATGGTCGGCTGATAGGCACTGCGCGCCTGCAGGTCGCTGATGCCGACGAGCCGCATGTTGGAGGCTTCGGGCGGATCGCCGACCTTCGGCGCCTGCGCCAGCGCGGGCGCGGCGATGAGTGTTACGGCGAGCGCGAGCAGATGACGGGGCATCTCTTCCTCCACGCGTATGATTGTTGTTGGCGCTGAACCTATCCTTCCGCTCACCCCCGCGAAAGCGGGGTCCAGGGCAAAGCGCTGGATGCCCGCGTGCGCGGGCATGAGCGGAGAGAGTGACGCTACGTATTCACCGATCCGCCATCCACCGCGATGGTCTGTCCGGTGATGAAATCGCTGTCGCTCGACGCCAGGAACAGCAGCGCGCCGAGCAGGTCCTGCGGGTAGGCCTGCCGCTTGAACGCGCGGCTGTTGACCACCGCGTTCTGCAGCGTCTCGCTGTGCGTGCCGCTCGCCACGATGCTGTCGCTCAGGATGAAGCCGGGCGCGAGCGTGTTCACGTTGATCCTGTGCTCGCCGAGCTCGCGCGCGAGCGCACGGGTGAAGGTCGCGATGCCGCCCTTCGATGTGGCGTAGGCGACCATCTCGCCCATGCCCTTGTAGGCGACGCCCGAACCGACATTGATGATCTTGCCCGCGCCTTGCGCGATCATGTGCGGCGCGACGTGCTTGGCCATCAGGAACGGGCCGCGCAGGTTGATCGCCATCACCTTGTCCCAGGTCGCAGCGTCCAGCGCGGTGATTTTCGTCGGCTGCAGGCTGGCGAACAGCGCGGCGTTGTTGACCAGCACGTCGATCCGGCCGAAGCGCGCGAGCGTCGCATCGATCAGCCGCCGCACCGCGTCCTCGTCGCTGACGTCGCAGATCTCCGCCGCAACCGAGTTGGCGGCGTGTGTTGCAGCGATCTCTGCGGCGAGCTGCGCCCCATCGGCGATGTCGGCGATCATCACCCGCGCGCCTTCGGCGGCGAGCGCGGCCGAATAATGCCGTCCGATGCCTTTCGCGCCGCCCGTTACGATCGCGACGCGTCCATCCAGCCGTCCCATCGCCGCCCTCGCACTTGACCCGTTCGTTCAATCAACGCACTTGTTCAATCGATGCATGGCCGGGTCAAGCCCGGTAAACGAGAGAGACATTCATGACCGACGCGACCGCCGACCGCCACGTGATCCGCCAGCTGGTCGAGGACTGGGCGGTGCTGCGCGACGCGCGGATGTGGGACCGCTTCCGCACCGTCTGGCACGAGGACGGCGTGATGCAGGCGACCTGGTTTCAGGGTTCGCGCGACGCGTTCATCAAGGTGAGCGAGGAAGGCTACGCGCGCGGCGTGCGCATCCTGCATTTCCTCGGCGGCTCGACCATCGAGGTGTCGGGCGATCGCGCCATCGCGCAAACCAAAATGACGATCTCGCAGCGCGCCAAGGTGGAGGACGTGCTGTGCGACGTGGTGTGCACCGGGCGCTTCTACGATTTCTTCGAGAAGCGCGAAGGCCGCTGGGGCCTGGTGCTGCGCCAGCCGATCTACGAGAAGGACCGCCTCGACCCGCTCGATCCGTCCGCGAAGCTCACGCTCGACAAGGAGCTGCTCGCACGCTTCCCCGAAGGCTACCGCCACCTGGCGTACCTGCAGACCCGCATCGGCTACACGGTGAAGCCGGACATGCCCGGGCTGGATGGGCCGGAGGTGGAGGCTTTGTACCAGCGCGGAGAGAGGTGGCTAAGCGGCGCGGCGCTCTGAATCCCTCCCCCGAAGGGGGAGGGTGGTCGCCGAAGGCGACCGGGTGGGCTCTGCGTGGCGGAGAAAACCCCACCCCGGCTCGCTTCGCGAGCCGACCCTCCCCGCTTCGCGGGGAGGGATTAAGCAGGTTACTTCCCGCTCACCTTGCGGATGAACTTCTCGAACCCGGCAAGCTGCTGCTTGATGAAATTGATCCCGGCCTCGTCCTTGAACTCGAGCGTCTTCTCGTCGAACTTGCTGCCCGCCATCCCGACGAAGACTTCCGGCCGCGTGAACGCCAGCGCATCAAGGAACACGAGGATCTGGCGCCACGAATACTGCACGCGCCCGCCGCCGAGCGGACCGCCGGCGACCGACTGCAGCGCCACCGGCTTGTCCTTGAACGGCTGGTCCTTCATGCGCGAGACCCAGTCGATCGCGTTCTTCAGGCCTCCGGGCACGCCGTAATTATATTCCGGCGACACGATGATCACGCCGTCGGCGGCGCGGATCGCATCGGCGAGCGCGGTCGCGGTCGCCGGAAAGCCGGACGCGCCCTGGTCGTCCGCATTGTAGGTCGGCAGGTCGGCCCACGACGGCGACGCCGCAACGCTCATGCCCTCAGGCGCCCATTTCGGCAGCTGGCTCGCGAGCGCGCTGTTGTAGGAGCCCTTGCGCAGCGAGCCCGAGATGGTGATCACGTTCAACTTGTCGGCCATTTTTTCAAATCCTCAAATCTTTGCTCGCCCGGCGAGTGGCGCGTGCGTATCACGCTCAGGCCCACGCTGGCGAGCCGTTCCCATGCAAATCCGCCTTGCACGGGAGGCGAAGTGCGCGATTGAAGCGCTGTTTTACCCGTGTTACTGCCGCCGCAATCGCGGGAGGACGGCATGGCTGGCAATGCGCACAAGATCGGCTGGATCGGCATGGGCCGCATGGGCTTTCCCATGGCGGAGCGCCTGCTCAAGGCGGGCCATGACGTGTCGATCTGGAACCGGACGCGCGCGAAGGCCGAGCCGCTTGCAAAGTCCGGCGGCAAGGTGGTCGACAAGCTGTCCGACCTCGCGGGCTGCGACGTGGTGTTCTCGATCGTCTCCACCGGCAAGGACCTCGAAGAGGTCTATTTCGGCAAGGACGGCGTGGTGCACGGGCGCAACGGCAAGCTGCCGAGCGTGTTCGTCGATTGCTCGACCATCGCGCTGGAGGAGTCCGCCGCGATCCGCGCGAAGCTGAAGGCGCTCGGCTCGGATTTCCTCGCCTGCCCGGTGAGCGGCAACGCCAAGGTGATCAAGGCCGGCAAGCTCTCGGCGGTCGCATCCGGGCCCGAGGCGCTGTTCCGCCAGGTCGAGCCGCTGATCCAGGTGTTCGCGCCGCAAGGCGTTTCTTACGTGGGCGAAGGCGAGCTCGCGCGCGTGTGCAAGATCGCGCACAACGTGATGCTCGGCGTCGTGATCGAGAACCTGATCGAGATCATGCTGGTCGCCGAGAAGGCCGGCGTGCCGCGCCACGCCTTCCTCGCCTTCATGAACAACGGCGTGATGGGCTCGATGTTCACGCGCTACAAGTCGCCGGCGCTGGTCAATCTCGACTGGACCACCACCTTCACGCCGGAGCTGCTGCGCAAGGACCTCGACCTCGGCCTCTCGCTCGGCACCGAGCTGGGCGTGCCGATGCCGGTGACGGCGGCGGCGCGCGAGGTGCTGCAGCAGCATTTCGGCGCGGCGCAACTCAAGCCCGATCCGGAGAAATATCTCGCGGGCGACTTCGCCGCGCTGCTCGAAACGATGGCGATCGGCGCGGGGCTGAAGCTTACAAGCGAGAACAAGCAGGTGCCGACGGGGCTGGAGTAACTCCGTCTGTCGTCCCGGCCGAGCGCAGCGAGAGCCGGGACCCATCAAGCCCACTGCCATTTGTGCAATCATGGATCCCGGGTTCGCCGTTTCACGGCGCCCCGGGATGACCGCCTGCGGCGGTCATTTATCGCAGCTCTCGTATCGCCCGTAGCCGAGGTCCACGGTGCAGCCGCGCATGTTGCCGCGCGGGACCGGATTGTAGTCCTCGAAGCCCCGCGCCGCCGGGTAATAGTTGCTGTAGTCGTTGAAGTACGGCACCGGCTCGCCGTAATGGCGCCGCGGACGGACCGTGATGCGCGCGCGGCGGTGCGGGCGGCCGCGGTGATAGACCGGCGTGGCGGCCGCAGGCGCGGCCTGCTCCAGCGCGGTCACCGGCATGGCATGAACGGCGGCGCCGCCGGTCAGCATTAACCCGCCCAGAGCGAGCGTCGAAAGCAATATTGTGGTCTTCATGTGAACGGCTCCTGTCGCGACGGATAATCGCTGAAACGAAGGCGAAGTTCCAATCGAATTACCGCGAGCGCCGCGCTCTCGGTCTTGTCCCTTGCCCGCGAAGCAGGAAGAGGGACAGAAAGATCACGCCGCGCGCGTCCACTGCACCTCGCCCAGATCCTCGCGGAACGCGAAGCGCTTCAGGTGGTCGATCACCACGCCCTGCGTGCGTTCGAGCGTGGCGTCGTCGCCCGCCTCGACGCGCAGCGCGAGCGTATCGGCGGAGGCATCGAGCAGGCAGCGGCGCGTCGGGTCGAACGGAATGGTGCCGTGCTCGGGCGTGAACTCGACCGCGAATTTGTGGCTCCAGTGCTTGCAGAGCTGCTGCAGATAGCGGCTGGCGGAGGTGGTCGGGATGGTGGCTTGGGACGCAGGCATGAACGATCCTCGGATGATGCACGCCGGATATAGGACGCGCGCGGCGCGCTTTCATCCCGCCGGCATACTCACTGGATGTATTCTTAAAAGCGAAAACCGGCCGCGATTTGCGGCCGGCTTCATCGGTAACGCAGGCTCAGCGGCGGCGGCTGCGCTTGCCGTGACGCTTGCCCTTGCGCGACTTGGTGGCCTTCTGTCCGCCGCCGAGCTCGGCGCGACATGCGGGCGTCAGCTTGGGCTTGTTCTTGAACAGGCACGAGGCGACCTTGCCGCGGTCCGGGATGAACTCGTTGCACAGCTTCTGCGCGTCGCCGACGCACGGGTTCTGCCCGCCGCCCTGCCCGGCCCGCATATCGTCGGAGCGCTGCGCGCCGGCCGGCGTCGCAAGCGCGCCGAGCGCCAGCACGAGTCCGGCGGCCAGCATGGTCTTGAGTGATCCGGTGTTCATCGTGAGAAAGTCTCCTTGGGTTCTTGTCCGTCATCCGGCCTGAGCCGGCCCGGCGCCGTTCTAGAGGCCGGGGTCCCCCGCATCAATACCGGTTGGCGATCGGGAGTTCCTCGGCCGGGAACAACGTGATCACGCGGCAGCCCTTGTCGGTGACGACCACCTCTTCCTCGATGCGCGCCGCCGAATAGCCGTCCTTGGCCGGGCAATAGGTTTCCAGCGCGAACACCATGCCCTCCTTGATCTCGGTCGGGTGGTCCATCGAGATCACGCGCGAGATGATCGGCCGCTCGTGGATCGCGCAACCGATGCCATGGCCGAACTGCAGGCCGAACGCGCTCGTCTCATCGGGGAAACCGAACTCTTCCGCTTTCGGCCACACGCTCGCGACCTTGTCGGTCGAGACACCGGGCTTGATCAGCTCGATCGCCTTGTCGAGCCAGTTGCGCGCCTTCTTGTAGGCGTCGTGCTGGCCGGGCGTCGCGCGGCCGACATTGAAGGTGCGGTAATAGCAGGTGCGGTAGCCCATGAACGACTGCAGGATATCGAAGAACGCCTGGTCGCCGGGACGCAGCATGCGGTCGGTGAAATTGTGCGGGTGCGGATTGCAGCGCTCGCCCGAGATCGCGTTGATCGCCTCCACGTCGTCGGAGCCGTGCTGATAGAGAAACTGATTGACGTTGGCGACGATGTCGTTCTCGCGCACGCCGGGCTTGAGCTGCTCGTAGACCAGGTGATAGGCGCCATCGACCATCGCGGCGGCGCGGTTGAGCAGCGCGATCTCGTCGGCCGACTTGATCTCGCGCGCTTCCAGCATCACCTGCTGGCCGTCCGCGATCTTCAGCCCCGCCTTCTGCAGCTCGAACATCATCGGCGGCTCGATGATGTCGACGCCGACCGCCATGTCGATGACGCCGGCCTCGCGGATGATCGACGCGATTTCGCCCGCGTGCTTGGCCATCAGGCCGAACGACGGCGAGACGGTGCCGCGCAGGCCGAGCAGGCCGGCCTTGCAGTTTTCCGGCTTGAGCCAGGGCGCATAAAGCTTGTGGTGCACGGCCGCGGAGCCGAAGTCCCACAGAATCGGATCGGGCGAGCTGCGCGTGAGCAGCGCCCAGCGGCAGATCTTGTCGCGCTCCCACTCGCCGATCTTGGTCGAGGTGAGATAGCGGATGTTGTTGACGTCCATCACCAGCAGCGCGCCGAGATCGGACTTGTCCAGCGCCTGCCGCGCGCGCGCGAGGCGATAATTGTGCAGGCGGCGGTAGTCGACGCGTTCCTCGAAGTCGACACCCATCGCGCCGAACGCCGGCAGCGCGCGGCCCCAGTTGTAGCGCGGGTTGATGTCGTCGGCGGAAATCTTGCGGACGGTTTCGTCCATGGATGTCTCCTCTCTCAATCCGTCACCCTGAGGAGGCCGCGAAGCGGCCCTCGAAGCGCGACGGCCACTGGGCGGGCCGGTTGTTGGAACGTATCATAGCCAATGGGCGTGTTTGTTTACATGCTTCGCTGTGCGGATGCGTCTTATTACGTTGGCAGCGCGACCGGCGTCACTGGGCCGGCCCGAGGGGCCGAGTCCCGGTGATCCCGCTTGGAATCATCGGGATTGTGCATCCCTTATCGGGATGGCCGGGACAAGCCGGCCACGACGGCGGAATGAAACTCACGCCACCTTCTTCCCCCACAGGCGCTGCGATGCAAGGTCGGCGCCGTCGCGCATGGTTTTCAGCTTCGGCCACACGATGCTCGCCGCGACCCATTCGCGTCCCGCAAAGGTGCCGAAGCCGCAGTCGGTCGACGCGATCACGCGCTCGCGGTCGCCCACCGCCGCGACCGCCTGCTCGATGCGGCCCGCGACCACTTCCGGATGCTCGACGAAATTGCTGGTCGAACTCGATCACGCCGGGGATCAGGATCTTGTCCTTCGGGAACGGGTGCGCCTTGAACGCCGCGTATTCGTGCTGGTGGCGCGGATTGGCGAACTCGATCGAGAGCGCGCCGGCGGTGGTCTGGTAGAACACCGGCAGCACCTTGGCGAGCGCGATGTCGTAGACGTGCGGCCCTTCCCAGTTGCCCCAGCAGACATGCAGCCGCCAGCGGTCGGCCGGAATGCCGGCACAGGCCTGGTTGATCGCCGCGAGATGCATCTCGGCGATCTTCACGAAACTCTCGTCGCTCTCGTCCTGGAACATCATCACGCGTTCCATCGCGAGGTCCGGTGCGTCGACCTGCAGGATCAGACCGGCCTCATGGATCGCGCGGTATTCCTTCGCCAGTTCCTTCGCGAGCGCGCCGACGTAGGATTCGTGCGAGTCGTAATGCGCGTTCATCAGCGTGCTCGCGACGATGCCGGGCGACGGCGCCGTCATGAAGCTTTCGGCGAAGGCGCCAGCCGCCCGCGACTTGAAGCGCGCGATCTCGTCCTTGATCGGTCCGAGGTCCGTGTACTTGACGTCGGCAATCGCCTGCGGCGCGTTGGAGATCCTCGCGCGGTGAACGAAACGCCGCCCGAAGGTCGCCACCAGATCGGGATGCTCGAGGAAATCCTTGCCGACGCGGCGCTTCGACTCGCCGCCATAGCCGCTCATGCGCGCCGCCATGTAGGTCTGGAACGCGACGCGCTGCTGCTCGCCGTCGTTGCCGATATCGATGCCGGAGTCCTTCTGCCGCTGCACCACCTCGGCGACCGCGCGGTCGAGCTCGGCCGACATCGCCGCCGGATCGATCGCCTCGCCGGCCTCGCGCTTGATCAGCAGTTCGGTGATGGTGTCGTTGCGCGGCAGGCTGCCGACATGCGTGGTCAGGATGCGGTCGCGGCTGGTGAGCATGAGCACGTCTCTCCCTTGGTCATGGCCGGGCTTGATCCGGCCATCGCGCTCAGGAGGGCACGACCCTCCATAAGCGGATCGCCGGGACAAGTCCGGCGATGACGCGTTGATCGTTTATCGCCCCGCTCTAACGTATCGAATCGCGGCGCGCCAGATCGACGCGTCCCACGCTGCCCACTCAGGCGGCGAGAAAAAATGCCCGCAATTTCTCCCGCGCCGCCATGCCCTGCGCGAGATCGAAACAATTCACGATCGCCAGCCGAAAGCCGCCCGGCGGCATGGCGTGCCGGTCCGGCGCCCAGTCCTCGTGGAAGGTAATCTGCAGGCTCGACACCTGCGGCATCGCGCGAACCTCATCGGCGAGCTTCCCGGGCGGATGGCGATAGCGCGGCCCGTGCGGACCGAACAGCACCACGCTGTAGCCGTTGCGCCGATCCGCGTCGGGATAATCCCAGCGGTTGTGCTGGTAGAGCGCGACCAGCGCCTCGACCCAGCCCTTGCCGTAGAGGTCGGGCCACTGGTCGGCGAAGCGCAGATGCACCTCGATAAGGCGGCCGCCGATGGTCTCGAGATTGATCATGCCGCTATAGCCGGCGAGATGCTGCGCGATCCATGCGCCGGCATGCCGCTCGATGTCCGCGTCGGCCTCGGCGTGGATGGTCCAGTAGTCGAAGGTCCCCTCCTCGCCCGGCTCGCCGGTCGCGTGGCGCCACCACACCGGAGCGCCGTCGAGCACCGCGACGTCGGACGAGACATGGCGGCCGTCGAGCAAGGTCATCCACATGTGGCCGGGCGCATAGTGCGTCAGGTAATCGGCGGCGTTGCGCAGCACGCGGCTGCCGACGCCCATGCCTTTCAGGTTCATGATCGGTTTGGAGAAGACGGGAAAGGATGTCGGCGCGACGCCGTGCGGTGCCGCTTCAAGCCCCTGGCTGAGCGCGACCGCGACCTTGTCGTAGACCCAGCGATGGCGCGGATACCAGGTCCAGCTGTCGGAATCCTCGGTCGCGATCAGCACGTCGTCGGGACAGGGGACGCCCGCGAAATACTGCAGGCGCCAGGGATCGACTTCGCAGATGGGCATGATGTCAGGCGTGTGGCGTGGAAGGTCTCAAACCCTATCCGTCATGGCCGGGTTTGTCGCGGCCATCTCGCGCCGGACAAGCCCGGCGACGACGAGGGAGCGTTGCTCACAGCTTCAGCGCATGCACGGCGAAATAATCGTTCGCGTCGGTCCAGGTCGCGAGCGGACGCCAGCCGGCCTCTTCGGCGAGCGCGCGGAACGACTCCACCGTGTACTTGTAGGAATTCTCGGTGTGGATGGTCTCGCCTTTGGCAAACGTGATGCTGCGCCCCACCACCGTGACGGTCTGCGGCTTCACGCTTTCCAGATGCATCTCGATGCGATGATCCGCCGCGTTGTAGAACGCGCGGTGGCGGAACGCCGCGAGATCGAAATCGCCGCCGAGCTCGCGGTTCATCCGGCGCAGGATGTTGAGATTGAACTGCGCGGTGACGCCCGCCGCATCGTCATAGGCGGCGTTGAGCACCGCCTCGTCCTTGATGCGGTCGACGCCGACGATCATGGTCGCGCCGGCGCCGAGAATGCGCCCGGCCTGGCGCAGGAATTCGGCGGCGTCCTGCGGCTCGAAATTGCCGATCGTGGAGCCGGGGAAGAAGCCGACGCGCGGACGGTTGCGGACCTGGGCCGGCAGGTCGAAGTCGCGCGTGAAGTCGGCCGCCACCGGCAACACCGCGACCTGCGGCAGGTCGCGCCGCACGCCGGCCGCTTCCTGCGTGAGAAACTCGGCCGAGATATCGACCGGCACGTAGGCGGCGATCTGCGGCGCGGCGTTGAGCAGGATGCGCGCCTTTTTCGTCGAGCCGGTGCCGAACTCGACCAGCGCGGCGGCGAGCGGAATATACGCCGACATCGCGCGCGCATTGTCGGCGAGGATCTTCAGCTCGGTGCGCGTCGGGTAATATTCGGGAAGCCGCGTGATCTGTTCGAACAGGTCCGAGCCGGCGGCGTCGTAGAAGTATTTGGCCGAAAGCCATTTCGGGCTGTCGCCGAGGCCGTTGACGACGTGGTCGGCGAAACTGTCGGAGGCTGCCGCCTCGTGACGCGCCGAATAGCGCAGGACTGATCGAGCGAGGGCGGCCATGGCGTTTTTCCTCAGAACGTTACGTGAGTGCGAAACGGTCGGCGTAGTCGGCAAGGCGCAGGCCGGTGAACTGCCAGCGCGCGGGCGGATAGAAGAAGTTGCGGTACGTGACGCGGGTGTGGCCGGGCGGCGTCGCCAGCGAAGAGCCGCGCAGCACCATCTGGTTGATCATGAATTTGCCGTTGTATTCGCCGAGCGCGCCGTCGCAGGGGGTAAAACCCGGATAGGGCGAATAGCTCGAGCGGGTCCATTGCCACACGATGCCGTAGGCGTCGGCGAGATGGCCGCCGCGTGCGGCGACCTCCCATTCCTGCTCGGTCGGCAAATGCTTGCCGGCCCAGCGCGCAAACGCGTCGGCCTCGTAATAGCTGACATGCATCACCGGCGCGGCCGGATCGATCGGCTTCAGCCCGGCGAGGGTCAATTGGCGCCATTCGCCGTCGCGGTCCTGCCAGTGGCCGGGCGCTTGCCAGCCTTCGTTCTGCACCGCGGCCCAGCCATCGGAGAGCCACAGCGCCGCATTGGCGTAGCCGCCATCCCTGATGAATTCAGCCCATTCGCCGTTGGTGACGAGCGCGCGCGCGATGCGCACCGGGCCGACCAGCACGCGATGCGACGGCCCTTCGTTGTCGAAGCAATAGCCGTCGATCTGGTGGCCGACGGTGTGGATGCCTTCGGGGAGCTCGACAAAGCCGTCCGCTCGCGGTCGCGCGCGGCGGCTGCCAGTCCGTGTCATAGGCCGGTGCGGTCGGGTTGTGCGCAAACGCATGCAGGATGTCGGTGACGAGCAGCTCCTGATGCTGCTCCTCGTGGTTCAACCCGATCTCGAGGATGCGCAGGATTTCGGGCAGCGCGGCGGCGCTCGCCTCGGCGATCAGCGTTTCCACCGCGGCGTCGACATGCGCCCGATAGGCCGCGACTTCGCCCGCGTCCGGGCGCGTGATCAGGCCGCGCCTGGGGCGCGCGTGGCGCGGGCCGGCGGCGACATAATAGGAGTTGAACAGGAAGGCGAAGCGCTCGTCGAAGACCTTATAACCTATGTTATTCGGCTGGATCAGAAACGTCTCGAAAAACCAGGTCGTGTGCGCGCGATGCCATTTGGTCGGGCTCGCGTCCGGCATCGACTGGATCGCCTGATCTTCCGCCGACAGCGGCGCGGCGCGGCGCTCGGTCTCGCCGCGTACGCGGCGAAATGCGTCGATCCAGCGCGCGCGGTCGGGAGACAGGGAAGCGGCATCCTTGCAGCAAGGCAGATGGCATCATCGTCTCCGGGGAGAGGCGGAGCGACGCCCCGCATCCCTTTTGTTATATCCGATTGTGTCAGCCATGAGCCGAACCGCGGAATCGAAATTTCGTGATGACGATGAACGAGATATCACGGCGCCGTGATGCAGGAGATGGTGGGTTGTCTTTGGCATGAGTGCCCCGTTCGACGCCGCCTGGGCGCCTAACGCGCGAACTCGATGCCGAGTTCAACGCCGGGCCAGCGTGTGAAATGACATAAGAGAATGGAATGATCGCCGACCATTTGCGTCCGATCCTCGAGGCCGATTATCCGCGCTTCTCATCGGCCGAGATGGCACGGCGGCGCGCCGCCGTGGAGGCGCTGCTCGCCGAGGCCGGCTGCGATCATCTGGTGTTCTGCGGCGCCAACCGCTTCGGCTCGGCGGTGCAATGGCTTACCGGCTGGCCGGTGACGGCGGAGGCGGTCGGCGTGCTGACGCCGGGCAGGCGCGACGCGCTGTTCGTGCAGTATCACAATCATGTGCCGCTCGCGCGCCGGCTCGCCGGCGACGCGGATGTCGCGTGGGGCGGGCAGTCGTCGATCGCGAACGCGATCGCGGAACTGAAGAGACGCGGCGCGCGGGCGGACAAGGTCGCGACCATCGGGCCGGTGAGCGCCGAGCAGCACGCCGCGCTGACGGCGGCGTTCGGCACGGTCACGAACTTGAACAAGGCCTACGTGCGGCTGCGCATGATCAAGTCGGCCGAGGAGCTCGACTGGCTGCGCATCGGCGCGCACTTCTCCGATCTGGGCATGATGGCGCTGCGCGACGGACTGCGCGCCGGGCCTGCACCGAGCGCGAGCTCGGCGATCTGGTCGAGCGCGCCTACGTCAAGCTCGGCGGCACCAACGTGATCCATTATTTCGGCGTCACGCCGATGCGCGATCCGCAGCTCGCGGTGCCGGCGCAGTTTCCCTCGACCCGGCGCGGTCGCGGCGGGCGACATCGTGTTCGCCGAGATCAGCGCGGCGTTCTGGGATTATCCCGGACAGGTGCTGCGCAGCTTTGCGCTCGGCGAGCCGACGCCGCTCTATCGCGACCTGCACGCGGCGGCCGATGCGGCGTTCGATGCGATCGCCGCCGTGCTGCGCGACGGCGCGATGCCGGCGCAAGTGATCGAGGCGGCGCGCGTGATCGAGGATGCGGGCTTCACCACCATCGACGATCTGCTGCACGGCTATGGCGGCGGCTACCTGCCGCCGATCCTCGGCTCGGCCAGCCGTCCGGCCGGGCCGGTGCCGGACGAGCCGTTCCGCGCCGGCATGACGGTGGTGATCCAGCCGAACGTCGCGACGCGCGATCACACCGCCGGCGTGCAGACCGGCGAGATGGTGCTGATCACGCGGGATGGGATCGAGCGGATGCACACGGTGCCGCGGGGCTTCTCGATCATCGAGCCCTCACCCTGAGGTGCGAGCCGCACTTGCGGCGAGCCTCGAAGGGCGATGGCGCTTGCACGCAGTTTGCGGCCATCCTTCGAGGCCCGGCTTCGCCGGGCGCCTCAGGATGGAGATTCCCAATTGCTCCGCCAGCCAGTCCGCGCTCTGCGCGCGCCAGCGATAGGCGCGGTTGTTGGCGACGTGATTGCCGTCCTCGATCAGCAGGAAGGTGCACGGGCCCTTCACCTCGCCGGCGAGGCGCTCGGCGTGCTGCCACGGCACGAGGCGGTCGAGCTTGCCGGTCATCACGAAAATCGGACAGGTGATGTTCTGCGCCACGCCCTTCATCGACAGCGTCGCGGCTTTGGCGACCGCCTCGTCCTGCGTGGCGCAATGGCTGCGCACGCGGAACGCTTCGCGCGTGAGCTCCGGCAGGTTCGGCCAGATCTCGCTCCAGTCGTACGGGCCGGCGAGCGAGATGCAGGCCTTCAGCCGCTTCTCGAAGGCCGCGGCGCGCGGCGCGTAATAGCCGCCGAGGCTGACGCCCCAGAGCGCCGATGCGCGCGGTGTCGACGTCGTCGCGCGTCATCACGTGGTCGACCACGGCTTTCACCGCCACCTCGTAGTCGCCGCGGATGGCGAAATCGTATTCGCCCTCGCCCTGCCCCGGGCCGTCGAACACCAGCGTCGCGATGCCGCGCGCCAGATACGGCTGCTCGTAGGCGTCGGTCTCCTCCTTCGCCGAGTCGAGCCCGACCGCCATGATCAGCAGCGGCGGCTTCGTGACGCCCTTCGGCTTGCGCAGGATGCCGTAGAGCGACTTGCCCTCGTAGGGAATGGTGACGCGCTCGCCGGGCGGATCGATGTAGCGGCAGCGCGAGGTTGCGGCATGCCACCGCCTTCATGTGCGCGCTCTTCATCTGCGGCACGTCGTGCACGAACAGGAACTTGCCGAAGTGATAGTAGACGCCGGCGCGCTGCAGATGCTCGCCCGCGCTGATGAACTTCTGCCGCGCCAGCGCCTCGCGCCCCATCGCCTCGTGCACGCGCGGCCTTGTCCGACCAGGCGCGGCACCAGTCGTTCCACGTCGCGACGCTCGCGGTCACCTCCTCGAAGTCGGTCAGCGCCACGCCGTTCGCGACGAAGCGCGGCGCCCAGTGCGCGATCGCCGACTTGACCCGTGCGTCCATGGAATCTCTCGGAAGGCCTCATGCTGAGGAGCGGCCGAAGGCCGTGTCTCGAAGCATGAGGCGTGTGGCCATCCTTCGAGACGGCCGCTGCGCGGCCTCCTCAGGATGAGGATCGAGGTGTTACTCCGCCGCCTCGGTCTGCGGCTGCGCCGGCTTCTTGGCCCAATAGTCAGCCTGCGCCTTGGATGCTTCAGCTCTTCCTCGGTCCTGAAGCCCGGCGCCATCGAAGCGTCGGTGCCGGCGAGGATCTGATGGTGCTCGATGTTCAGGGTGCGCAGCCAGCGCTGCTGGCCCATGGTGAGCGCGACGAAGTAGCCGATCTCGACCAGTTCCGGCTCGCTGAAATGCTTGTGCAGGCGCGTCCAGACCTCGTCGGTCGGAGGCAGATCCCAGGTGATCATCTCCGCGTAGGCGAGCGCTGCCTTCTGCCGGTCATCGTAACGCGTGGAGGATTCGAAATTGATCAGGTCGCGGTAGTCGTCCTCGACCACGCCGGCATTGGCGGCCTTGATCGAGCGCTGGTTGCCGCAGAACTCGCACAGCACCGAGCGCGAGACGTAGATGCGGCAGAGTTCCTTGATCGCGTGATCGGCGACGCCGTTCTTGAACACGTCGCGCCACGAATTGGCGAACGACCAGAACACTGCCGGCACATGGGCGCGGATCGCCTGGCTCTCGGGCCGCGGCGTGCCCTCGCGCGCGCAACGGTCGAATTCGGCGAGCATCTTCTCGTCCGTCACGGCGGACGGCTGCACGTAGCTGATGCGCGGGCTCATGTTTCCTCCAGGCTTCGATTTGGCGCGGACTATGCCGCAGCGGTTGCCGGCGTTCAACGGCCGCAATTTGCGAATGGCAGGATTGCCGCGAAAATCCGTTGTGGAGCCTTTCCGGTCTGGCTATGCACTGGGGCCGTGGGCAGCGCCCCGCTCGGCCGCAAGGTCAACAATTCATCGCCGGCGCGGCGGATGGGGGAAACGGATGGACGACGTACGCGAGCGCTTTCAGAACCTGCACGAGTTCCTGAAAGTCGCCCGGTTCAGGCTCAACCGCAACAACTGGGACTATATCGTCGGCGGCACCGAGACCGAGACCACGGTCGCGCGGAACCGGCAGTCGCTCGACCAGATCGCCTTCAAGCCGCGCGTGCTGCGCAACGTGCAGAATGTCGACTGCTCCTCCGAATGCTGTTCGGGCGCAAAATACGGCTGCCGGTGCTGATTGCGCCGGTCGGCGGCCTGCAGAATTTCTGGGACGGCGGCGTCGCGACGGTCGCGCAAGCGGCCGGCGAGTTCGGCATTCCGATGATGCAGAGCTCGGCGACCGAGCCCACCCCCGAGGAGACCGGCAAGCGCGCGCCGGATGCCTTCAAGATCTTCCAGCTCTATGCGCGCGGCGACGACAAATACATCGACGACTTCTACAACCGCTCGCAGGATGCGGGCTTCGCGCCGCAGTTCTGTTTCACGGTCGATATCGCGCACTATTCGCGGCGCGAGCGCGACGTGGTGAAGCGCCATGACCGGATCGCCAACCGCAGTGCGGCCGAGCATCACAACCTCGCCGGGCTCGACTGGGCCACCCTCGAGCGCTTCCAGAAGCGCCACCCCAAGGCCGAGATCATCATCAAGGGCATCCAGACCGCCGAGGATGCGCAGATCGCACTCGATAACGGCATCAAGGGCATCTACGTGACCAACCACGGCGGGCGGGCGCTGGATCACGCGCGCGGCGCGATGGATATCCTCCCCGAAGTGGTCGACGTGGTGAAAGGCAGGGTGCCGATCATCGTCGACGGCGGCTTCTATCGCGCCACCGACGTGCTCAAGGCGATCGCGCTCGGCGCGACGGCCGTCGGCATCGGGCGGCTCTATTGCTATGCGCTGGCCGCCGCCGGACGTCCCGGCGTCGTCCGCATGCTGGAGCTGCTCGAGGACGAAATGAGCCGCGACCTCGGCCTCGTGGGCTGCCAGAGCCTCGGCAAGATCGACAAGTCCTATGTCTGCCAGGTGCCGCCGGTGCGCACCGCGGACGTGTTCAGCGCGTATCACCTCGGCGACTACAAGCACGAGCCGTATTGATCTCTCGCTGCCCGCGAGGTCGGTCAGGTGTCATTCCGGAAATGACGATCCGTCATCCCGGCGTGGCACGCGCTATCGTGCCATGATAAGCGGGATCGCCGGGCAGCAGCGCGAAGCGCCGCCCCAGCGATGACGGGGGAAAGCGATGCCGGAGATCAAGATCTTCAACGTCGAGGCGCTCGGCATGCCGCTCGGGCAGTACTCCCACATCACGCGCGTCAAGGCGTCCGAATTCGTCTACATCGCCGGGCAGCTTGCGGCCGACCGCGACGGCAAGATCGTCGGCGCCGACGATCTCGACGCGCAGTGCGTCCAGGTCTTCGCCAATATCGAGACCGCGCTGAAGGCGGTCGGCGGCGGCTGGGGCAATGTCGTGGAGTTCACCACCTATCTGGTGCACTCGCAGGACATTCCGAAATTCATGACCTACCGCAAGCGCGAGTTTCCGAAGTTGTTTCCGAATGGCGCCTACCCGCCGAACACCCTGTTGATGGTGGACCGGCTGGTGCAGGAGCCGTTCCTGATCGAGGTACAGACCGTTGCGGCGCTTTAGCACCCTCGCGATCCTGGCGTTCCTGCTCGCGAGCGGGCCCGCCCTGGCGCAACGCGCCGCCTGCCATCGCGGCGCGAGCTTCGAGCAATGGCTCGACGCGTTCAAGCGCGACGCCGTGGCGCAAGGCGTCTCGCAGCGGGCGATCGCGGCCGCCTCGCATCTGATGGTCTATGACCAGCAGGTGGTGAACAAGGACCGCGGGCAGAAGGTCTTCGGGCAGACCTTTCTCGAATTCTCCGACCGCATGGTGGCGAAGCACCGCATCGACGGCGGGATCCAGCGCATCGCCAAGAACCGCGCGCTGTTCCAGAAGGTCGAGCAGCAGTTCGGCGTGCCGGCGCCGGTGATCGCGGCGTTCTGGGCGCTGGAGACCGACTTCGGCGGTTTCATGGGCAACCTGCCGACGATCAAGTCGGTGGCCTCGCTCGCCTACGACTGCCGCCGGCCCGACCTGTTCCGCACGCAGCTGCTCGCCGCGCTGAAGATCATCGATCGCGGCGACCTGTCGCCCGAGCAGATGATCGGGCCGTTCGCCGGCGAGCTCGGCCAATTCCAGTTCCTGCCCGCGCATTATTTCGACTACGGCGTCGACTATGACGGCGACGGGCGGCGTGACCTCATCCGCTCGGCACCCGATGCGGTCGCCTCGGCGGCGAACTATCTCTCGAAGATCGGTTGGAAGCGCGGCCAGCCGTGGCTCGAGGAGGTGCGCGCGCCCGCCAGCATGGACTGGGCGCAGGCGGATCTGGCGATCCAGCATCCGCGTTCGCAGTGGGCACGCTGGGGCGTGCTGCGGGCGGACGGCCAGCCGATCACCGCCGACGCGCAAGCCGCCTCGCTGGTGCTGCCGATGGGGCGCCACGGGCCGGCGTTCCTCGCCTATCCGAACTTCCAGGTGTTCCTCGAGTGGAATCAGTCGCTGGTCTATTCGACCTCGGCGGCATATCTCGCGACGCGCATCAACGGCGCGCCGGCGATGAAGCGCGGCTCGGGCCAGATCGCGCCGTTTGCCTCGGCGCAAATCCGCGAGCTGCAGCAATTGCTGGCGCGGCGCGGCCACGACGTCGGCAAGATCGACGGTTTCCTTGGCGCCAAGAGCCGCGCCGCCGTGAAGGCCGAGCAGGTGAAGCTCGGCCTGCCGGCGGATTCCTACCCGACGCCGGAATTGGTGCAGCGGCTGCAAGGGCGGTGAGAAAGCCCGCCGATAAACGCAAGAGGAACGCATGCGGAAACTGCTGATCGCCGCGCTGTTCGCCCTGCTCGCGGCGCCCGCTTTTGCGCAGAGCTGGCCCGAGCGCACCGTGCGCCTTGTCGTGCCCTATCCGCCCGGCGGCAATGTCGACGGCGCGGCGCGCATCGTGGCCAACAAGCTGCAGGAGAAGCTCGGCCAGACGGTGGTGATCGAGAACAAGGCGGGCGCCGGCGGCCTGATCGGCGGCGAGATGGTCGCGAAGTCGCCGCCCGACGGCTACACCCTGTTCGTCGGCGCCAACGGCCCCATTCTGTTTGCGCCGGAAATCTCCGGCAAGCGCTCCTATGAATGGAGCAAGGACTTCGTGCCGATCACCACGATCTCGCTCACGCCGCTGGTGCTGCAGGTGCATCCGTCGGTGCCGGCCAGGACGCTGCAGGAGTTCTTCGCGCTGGCGAAGCGCGACCCCGGCAAGCTCAACATGGCCTCGCCCGGCGCCGGCACCACCAACCATCTGCTGAGCGAATTGCTGCAGCCGACCGCGGGCGTGACGTGGACCACCGTGCACTACAAGGGCAACGCGCCGGCGACGAACGACCTGATTGCCGGCCACGTGCAGTTCAACTTCGACCAGATCTCGGTGGCGCTGCCGTTCATCAAGGACGGCCGCACCCGCGCGCTTGCCGTCACCGGCACCAAGCGCGCGCACTGGATCCCCGACGTCCCCACGTTTGCGGAGCTCGGCTACCGCGACATCACCGGACAGACCTTCACGGCGCTGATGGCGCCGGCCGGCACGCCGGCGCCGGTGATCGCCAGGCTCAGCGCCGCGATGACCGAGATCCTGCGCGACCCGGAGGTGGTACAGAAGTTCGACCTGATCGGCGCCGAGGCGGTGGCGATGTCGCCGGACGAGGTGCGCAAATATCTGGCCAGCGAGGACGCGACCTGGATGCCGGTGGTGCGCAAGGCGAACATCAAGGCGGAGTAATCGAGGCGCACTCGACCTCCCGCCCCGCTCATGCCCGCGAAAGCGGGCAGGTGGATTCTCGTTCGAAGTGCAACAGATAAGCACAGAAGGCCTGGGCTGGAGTGAGCCAGTCAAGGCATTTTCTGGGTGTGTTGTTGTAGGCGAGGAGAATGCGGTCGAGCTGGCTTTTCGAGACGGCGGCGAGGTCTGTCTTGCGCGGAAGAATGCGGCGCATGCGGCCGATGGCATTTTCGACGCCGCCTTTCTGCCACGGCGAATAGGGGTCGCAGAAGAAGGTTTGCAGCGCGAGCGTTCGATGCAGGTCGAGGTGTCGGGCGAACTCCGTGCCGTTGTCGAACGTGATGGTGCGCCGGAGCGGCTGCGGCAGCGGGCCGAGCAGTTGCGCGATGAGGTCGGCGATCGGACCGGCGGCCTTTCCCTTCGGCATGGTGGCGAGCAGCAGTCGCGAGGAACGCTCGTGCACGGCGAGGACCGCCTGCCCGTATTTCGAGAACAGCATGAGGTCGGCTTCCCAGTGGCCGGGCGTGGCGCGGTCAGCGGCCTGTGCGGGGCGCTCGCAGATCGGGATACGGCCGGTCATCAGCAGCGCGGGACTGCCACCCCGGCGGCCGCGCCGGCCCCGTTTGCTCTTTCCCCGCGGCAGGTAGTGGCGCCAGCTGTAATCCTTGTGGCGGGCGATCTGGGCGTGGACGAAGCGGTAGATGCTCTCGACGCCGATGACGCGGCGGCCGTGTCGGCGCTCGAGCGCCGCGCAGGTCTGCTCCGGCGACCAGCCGCCAGCGAGCGCTTCCAGCACCTGCGCACGCAAGCCGCTGTCCCGCTCCAGCCTGGCCCCGCGCCAGCGCCGCGCCTTGCTCTGGTCGGCCGCCCATGACGGGGTGTACCCCGACTGCTTGCCACTGTTGCGCTTCAGCTCCCGAGCAATCGTCGATGGCGAGCGATCCAGATCTGCAGCGATCTGCCTGATCGTGCGTCCTTCGGCACGAAAAACGGCAACCCGGCAGCGTTCTTCAAGCGAAAGCTGGTCATATCGCTGGCCCATGGCAACACCGTAGCTTGGTGTTGCACTTCGTTTGAGAACTCAGGGCATCCAGTTCTTGGCTCTGGGTCCCCGCTTTCGCGGGGACGAGCGGATCAAGTGAACCCAAACAGCTTCGCGGGATTGTCCACCAGTATCCGCTTCCGCTCCGCGTCATCATGCGTCGCGCGGTACAGCAGCTCGACCAGATCCGCTTCGTTCGGCGGCTGCACGGTCGACACCGGATGCGGCCAGTCGCTCGCCCAGATGACGCGGTCGGGGGCGGCCTCGATCAGCGCGCGCATGATCGAGATCACGTCGTCCCATGGCGGCCCTGCCCTGGAGATCTTCTCCGCGAGCGACAGCATCACCCAGAAATTGCCGCGCTTGAGAAGCTCCAGCACGGTTTTCAGCGACGGATCGTCCTTGCCGGCCGCCGGGTTGGGCCGGCCCATGTGGTCGATCAGCACCGGGAGATCGAGCGTTTCGTATTGCGCCGCCTGCGCGGCGAAGCCGGCGGGCTCCGGCTGCACCTTGGCGTACCAGCCAAGCGCGCGGATCCGCGCGATCGCGCGCGCGAAAGCTTCCGGGGTCAGCGCGATGCCGAGCGACTGGCGCGAAAAGCGCGCCCCGCGGATGCCGCCGGCATGCAGTTTCTCGAGCGTTGCGTCATCGGCTGCGTCGAAGACCGCCGCATTGGCGCAGCCGCGGTAGTTCGGCCCCGCCGCCGCGATGCCGTCGAGCGTCGCGCTGTGGTCGGCGCCGTAGGTGGTCGGCTGCACGATCACGCCGCGCTGCAGGCCGAGCGTGCGATGCATGTGCAATGCGCGCTCCGCCGTCGCGCCCGGCATTTCGTAGGCCGCGCCCGGCCGCACCGGATATCTGTCCGCCGGCCCGAACACATGGAACTGCGAGTCGCAGGCGAGCGGCGGCAGCGCGACCTTCGGCACGCGCGGGTTCGGGTCGAACGGAAAGTAGGCCGGCATCAGGCGAATACGGCGGTGATGTCGCAGTTGATCAACTGGCCGCCTTCGAGCGCGGCTTGCGAAGTGTGGCGCGCGGGGCGTGACGTCTCGTCGGGAAACATCCTCAGCCACTCGGCATTGAGCACGTCGCGCTGCGAGCGGTCCGCCATCCAGACGCTCATCTTGACGATGTCGTCGGTGCTGCCGCCGGCGGCGCTCATGATCGACCGCACATGCTGGAACATGAAGGCGCATTGCGCTTCGAGCGTCGCCGCCACCTTGCCGGTCGCCGGGTCCATGCCGGTGATGATGCCGGTCATCAGCATGTTGCCCAAACGACAGGCCGCCGGGATCGGGTTCTTGTGGGCGAAGCCCTCGATATAGATGCTCTGGCGTTTCGGCATCGCGTACTCCCCGGTTTGTCTGCGCATGATCCTGTCCGAAAACCGGTAGCCGCTTTCGGAATCACGCGATTGTCGTTTTCGGTGTCTGGAAGATCGGGGCCAGCGCGACGATCTCGCCGAGCGTCGCGTAGTTCGGCCCGGCCAGGCGGCACAGCGGATCGAGCGCCCGGGTGTCGATCTTGCCGTTGTCGAGCAGGCCGTCGCGGAAATGAAACGCCACCACCTCGCCGACGATCAAGCGGCTGCGCGTCTCGCCGAACTCGAGGCACTGGCGCAGTCGGCATTCCATCGCGATCGGCGCGGCGGTCACGCGCGGCGGCTTGACGTGCAGGCTCGGCGCGGTTTCGAGCCCGAGCATCTCGGTCTCGCTCACCTCGGGCGGATACTCGACCGCGCTCGCGTGCACCGCCTCGATCAACGGCCGGTCGGCGATGTGCACGACGTATTCTTCGGTGGCGAGGATGTTGCGGGCGGTGTCCTTGTAGGCGCCGCCGCGCTGTCCGACGCTGAAGGCGAGCATCGGCGGCTTGGGCGAGACGAACGTGAAGGTCGAGAACGGCGCGAGGTTGACCCCGCCGGACGGCGACAGCGTCGTCACCCACGCGACCGGGCGCGGCACCACCACGCCGGTCATCAGCTTGTAGGATTCCTCGGCGCTCAACGTTTTTGGATCAAGATGCATCGCGTTTGCGGCGATCCTTCGAGGTGCGCCCTGCCGGCGCTCCCCGGGATGAGGACTGAGTTAAAGCTTGGCGAAATCGATCGGCTTGTTGCGGTCGAGCGTCGCCGTCACCTTCGGCATCGGATACTTCAGGCCCGTGGCGCAGTTGAACAGCACGGCGCGCTCGGTCTTTGTCACCCGCCCGTCGGCGAGCGCGGCCTTGTAGGCCGCGTACGTGGCCCCGCCCTCCGGGCACATCAGGAAGCCTTCCTCGCGCGCCACTTCATCCACGCCGGCCTGGATCGCCTCGTCCGACACCGCGATGGCGAAGCCGCCGAACTCGCGCACCGCGCGCAGGATGAGGAAATCGCCGACCGCCTGCGGCACGCGGATGCCGGACGCGATGGTGTGCGCGTTCTCGAAGCGCGGCGCGTGCTCATCGCCCTTCTCCCACGCGCGCACCATCGGGGCGCAGCCTTCGGCCTGCACGGCGACCATGCGCGGGCGCTTCGCGCCGATGAAGCCGATCGCCTCGAGTTCGGCGAAGGCCTTCCACATGCCGATCAGGCCGGTGCCGCCGCCGGTCGGATAGAAGATCACGTCGGGCACGTCCCAGCCGAACTGCTCGGCCAACTCGAGGCCCATCGTCTTCTTGCCTTCGATGCGGTACGGCTCCTTCAAGGTGGAGGTGTCGAACCAGCCGGCCGCCTCCTTGCCTTGCCCGACCAGCTTGCCGCAGTCGTCGATCAGGCCGTTGACCCGATAGACGTGCGCGCCTTCGAGCGCGATCTCGGAGAGGTTGATCTCGGGCGTGTCCTCGGGACAGAAGATCGTGGTGCGGATGCCGCAGCGGCTGGCGTAGGCGGCCATCGCGGCGCCGGCATTGCCGTTGGTCGGCATCGCCATGTGCTTGACGCCGAGCGCCTTGGCCATCGAGACCGCCATCACCAGGCCGCGCGCCTTGAACGAGCCGGTCGGCAGGCGGCCCTCGTCCTTGACGATGATCTCGCCGCCGCCGAGTTTTTTGGCGAGCTTCGGCAGCATGATCAGCGGAGTCGCGTCCTCGCCGAGGCTGACGATGTCGGCGGCTTTGCGAACCGGCAGCAGCTCACGCCATTTCCACAGGCCATCCGGGCGCTCTTTCAGCGCGGCCTTGGTCAGCGCCTGCTTCACGCCGGCGAGGTCGTAGCGCACCAGCAGCGGCTTTCCGGCCTTCGACAGATTATGCAGCGTGTCCGCCTCGTAGCGGTCGCCCATCATCGCGCATTCGAGATGAGTGACGAAGGTCGGGCGTTCGGTGGTGAGGTTCGTGTTCAATACAATTCCATCAGCTTGGCGTGATCGTCGATGTCCGACGGCGGCCCAGCGTACACCATGCGGCCGGCCTTCATAACATAGGCGCGGTCGGCAATCGCAAGCGCCTCGCGCACGTTCTGCTCCACCAGCAGCACAGCCATGTTCATCTGCCGCTGCATGCGCTGGATGGTGGCGAGCAGGTCCTGGAACAGCTTCGGCGCCAGGCCGATGGACGGCTCGTCGAGCAGGAGGCAGGTCGGGCGGCTCAGGATGGTGCGGCCGAGCGACAGCATCTGCTGCTGCCCGCCCGACAGCAGCCCGGCGCGGCGCGCATGAAACTCCTTCAGGATCGGGAACAGCGCGAACACGTCCTCGAGCCGTTCATCGCGGCCGGCCGGCGGAATGCGCGCCGCGGAGAGACCGAGGCGCAGGTTCTCCGCCACGGTGAGTTGCTGGAACACGCCGCGGCCGCCCGGCATGTAGGCGATGCCGGCCTCGAGGCGTGCGGCGAGGCCGGCGTTCGTCACGTCCGTGCCCTTGTGGCGCAGGGTGCCGCTGCGCACCGGCAGCAGGCCGTAGAGGATCTTCAGCAAGGTCGACTTGCCGGCGCCGTTGTGGCCGAGCAGGCAGACGAGCTCGCCCTCGGACTGCTGCAGGCTGAGGTCGAACAGCACCTGCTTCGGGCCATATCCCGCAGAGGCATTCTCGACGTCCCAGACCAGCGCGCTCATCGCCGCTCTCCGAAATAGATCGCGGCGAGCTTGGGATCGTTCAGGATCGTGCGCGGCTCGCCGGCGGCAAGCACCGTGCCTTGGTCGAGAAACGCGATGCGGTCGGAAATGCCGTACACGATGTCGAGATTGTGCTCGATCAGGCAAATGGTGATGCCCTCGGCGAGCCGCCCGCGCACCAGTCTGACGAAGCGATCGTAGGACGCCGGGTCGAGGCCCGATGCCGGCTCGTCGAGCAGCCAGAGCGACGCGTCGGTCACCAGGATGCGTGCGAGCGAGAGGAATTTCTGCTCCGCGTAGCCGAGATCGATGGCGCGCGCGTCGCGCCACGCGGTGAGGCCGACCATGGCGAGCGTCGCGTCGGCCTTCTCGCGCCGCGCACGCGCAGCCGCCCGGCCGCCCGGCTGCCACGGCAACGCGGACCGCTCCATCACGCTGAGCACGTTCTCGAACACGCTCATCTGCTCGAACAGCCGCAGATCCTGGAACGATCGCGCGATACCGCGCAGCGCGGCGTTGCGCGGATCGATGCCGGCGAGCGACTCGCCGCGCAACTCGATGGCGCCGGAGTCGGGCTTGAGGTTGCCGGTGATCAGGTTGAACAGCGTGGTCTTGCCGGCGCCGTTCGGGCCGACCAGCGTGGTGATGACGCCGGGCGGCAGATCGAGATCGACGTTATTCGCCGCGACCACGCCGCCGAAGCGCTTGTTGACGCCCTTGAGGCGAAGGACGGGCGTGCCGGTCATTTCGACCACGTGTCCTTGATGTTGGCGCGGCCGATCAACCCGGACGGGCGATAGATCATCAGCAGCACAATCGCGGCGCCGTAGATGATCTGCTGCAGCGAGGCGAGCTCGCGCGCCGGCAGAAACGTCAGGTACGTCAGGCCCGCGGGCAGCAGGTGGATGATCAGCGCACCCAGGATCGGGCCGAACACCGTGCCGGTGCCGCCGATGATGATCATCGCCATGATCAGCACCGACTGGTCGACGGTGAACGATTCCGGGTTCACGAACGAGACGTGGAACGCGTAGAGCACGCCGGCGATGCCGCACAGCGCCGACGAGATCGCCACCGCGATCGTCTTGATGAATGTCGGATTCTTGCCGAACGCCGCCGCCGCCACCTCGTTGTCGCGGATGGCCTTCAGGTTGCGGCCGAAGCTGGTGCGCGCCAGCCAGTAGATCACCACCGTCACGAAGGCGAGGCAGACCAGCGAGACGGCAAGGAACGATTCGAGCGAGCGCAGCCGAAAGCCGAACAGCGTCGCGACCGGCACGCCGGTGATCCCGCCGAGCCCGCCGGTGACCTCCTTCCATTCGGAGAACACCGTGAAGGCGATCATCTGCAGGCCGAGCGAGGCGACGACGAAATACTCGCCGCGCACGCGCAGCGACGGCAGCGAGATCACCAGCGACAGGATCGCGCACAGCGCCATCGCGACCGGAATGGCGACCAGCAGCGAGGTCGAGACATGCATCGCGATCAGTGCGCCGGTATAGGCCGCGATGCCGAAGAACGCCGCATGCGCCATCGAGTAGATGCCGGCATAGCCGATAATGAAGTTGAGGCTGCCGGCGAGGATGCCGCTGATCGAGACGAGGATGAGCAGGTTGATGATGTAGCCGAGCATCTCACACCCTCGCCCGCGTGCCGAACAGCCCGGACGGCCGCGCGAGGATGAAGCAGAACAGGATGACGAAGGCGACCGCCTCGCTCCAGCCGGTGGAGAGCTTCCACACCGCGAGGCTTTCGGCGAGGCCGAGGATGAGCCCGCCGAGGCCCGCCCCGCGCAACGAGCCGATGCCGCCGATGATGCTGGCGGCGATCGAGATCAGCACCACGCGATGCCCGGCGGTCGGGGTCAGGCCGGTGACGCAGGTCGCCACCAGCGCGGCCGGCACCACCAGCGCCGAGCCGATCGCAAAGGCATATTGCGACAGCTTGCGCGGGTTGAGCCCGAAACCGCGCACCAGCTCGGGATTCTCCGACAGCGCGCGCAGCGCGACGCCGACGTCCGTCCGCGCCAGGAACCAGTTGAGAAACGTGAACAGCACGATCGCGATCAGGATCGAGATCATGCCGAGGTAGGAAACGATGATGCCGTAGCCGATGTCGTTGGCGCGCGTCAGCGGCGTCGAGATCGACGCGAAGCTCGCGCCGAAGAAGATGATGATGAGATTCTCGGCGACCACGCCGACGCCGAACGAGGCGACGAATACGGTGAAGAACGAGCCCTCGTCGCGCTGGATCGGCCGGTAGACGTAGCGGTCGAGCGCGACGCCGAACACGACGCCGGCGAAGGCGGCGAAGACCGCCGCCGCCCACCACGGCACGTGCAGCCGCTCGGCCATCCAGTAGAACAGGTAGCCGACGATGACGTAGGTGGTGCCGTGCGCGTAGTGGAACACGCGCGTCGAGCCGAAGATGATGGCGAAGCCGACCGCCATCAGCGCGTAGAGCGCGCCAAGCTGCAGGCCGTCGACGAGGAGTTGAAGGAGGAGCATCGGTCTTCCTTGCGCCGTCACCCCGAGGTGCGAGCCGCGCTTACGAGCCTCGAAGGGCGACGGCCTGCGCTGCCGTCCTTCGAGGCCCGCCTACGCACGAGCTTCGGCGGGCGCCTCAGGACGACGGCTGCGCGCTACTGCAACACTTTCGTCCCGCCGCCGGTCAGCTCATTGATCTGCATCGGCATCGAGACCGTGCCGTCGGGCTGGAACTCCATCTTGCCGCCGACCGCGTCGAACGTCTTGATCGCAAGCAGCTCGTTGCGGATCGACTCGCCGGTGATCGGCTGGTTCTTCTTCTCGAGCGTCGCCATCGCCTGCGCGGTCACCCGGACGGCGTTGTAGTAGTTGGCGTTATAGAACGACGGCGTCTTGTTGTACTTCTTCTTGAAGTCGGCGACGAAGCGCGCCGTGACCGGGTCCTTCGAATCCCAGTCCATCTTCTGGCTCGAATAGACCGAGCCGGCGGCGGCCGGCAGCGCCATCATGTCGGGATCGTTGAACGCCGAGTAGCTGACGAACATCTTGTCGACGCCGGAGTCGCGCAGCTGCTTCACCAGCGCCACCATGGTCTGGCCGAAATAGGCCACGTAGACCGCGTCGGGATTGACCTCGCGCACCTTGGCGGCGATCGGCGCGAACTGGCGCGAGGTGGACGGCACGGAGAACGAGCCGACCAGCTCCATGCCGTTCTTCGGCGCCAGCTCGGTCAGCTCGCGCTGCACGGACTCGCCGAGCGGATCCTCGACGTACACCAGCGCGATGCGCTTCACCTTCTTTTCCTTCGCGAGATAGGGCAGCAGCGCGCGCACCTCGTAGTTCACCAGCGGAATGACGTTGAAGAAATACGGCCCGAGCCTGGCGAGATCGGGCGCGACGCCGCCGCCGTTGATCGCCACGACCTTCTCGCGGTCGCCGATCGGCGCGATCGCCTTGGAGACGCCGGACATCGCGGTCAGCACCACCGGCTCCTGGTTGACGCGCACCAGCTTGTTCATCGCGGTGACGGCCGGCTGCGGCGCGCCCTGGCTGTCCTCGTGATTGATCACGAACGGCTTGCCGAGCATCTTGTCGGCGTTGACGTGATCGGCGGCGAGGTCGGCGCCATTGCGGAACAGCTCGCCGAACGAGGTCATCGGACCCGAGTTCGGCAGCACCGCGCCGATGTGATGGTTCTGCGCCGACGCCGGCGCCGCAAAGACGGCAAGCGAAGCCGCAAGCGCGGCACGATCACGCGTCTCATTGCATCCTCCCGTCGCATGCGCCTTTGCGGCGCGAATTGTCGCGTCATCGTGATCGGCACGCGCCGCAATGGCAAGTGTTGTGAACCTGCCGCTCGTCCCCGCGAAAGCGGGGACCCAGGCCCAACAAGGAAAGAACTGGATTCCCGCGTTCGCGGAATGAGCGGAGTGTGGTCTTAACCGCCGCGCTCTATCTCCGCGCGCACAATCGCCGCACCCGCCACCATCGCCTGCATTTTCGCGAACGCCACCTCGCGCGGCAGGTATTTCAGCCCGCAGTCGGGCGCGACGATGATCCGCTCGGCCGGCACATGCGGCAGCGCGCGGCGGATGCGCGCCGCCACCTGCTCGGGCGTCTCGACGGTCATGTCGGAGAGATCGAGCACGCCGAGCAGGATGGTCTTGCCCGGCAGCTTCTCCAGCACCGCGCAATCGAGCTTCGACTGCGCGGTCTCGATCGAGATCTGCCGCACCGGCGAGCCGGCGAGCTCCGGGAGGAAGGAGTAACCCTCGGGCCGCACATGGATGATCGCCGCATAGCCGAAGCAGATGTGCACCGCGGTGGTGCCGGTGACGCCGTCGAGCGCGGCGTTGAGCGCCTTCAGCCCGTATTTGCGCGCCTTCTCGGGACGCGCCTGCATGTAAGGCTCGTCGACCTGCACCACGTCGGCGCCGGCCGCGAACAGGTCCCTGATCTCGGCATTGACGGCGGCCGCGTAGTCGAGCGCCATCTCCTCCTCGTCCTGGTAGAAATCGTTCTGCGCCTGCTGCGACATCGTGAACGGGCCCGGCACCGTCATCTTGATCATGCGGTCGGTGTTGCGGCGCAGGAACTCGACGTCGCGCACCTCCACGGCATGCTTGCGGCGCACCTTTCCGGTCACGCGCGGCACCGGATTGGGATGGCCGGAGCGGTCGAGCGCACTGCCCGGGTTGTCGATGTCGACGCCCTCGAGCGCGGTCGCGAAGCGGTTGGAATAGCTTTCGCGCCGCATCTCGCCGTCGGTGATGATGTCGAGCCCGGCCTGCTCCTGCGCGCGGATCGCCAGCAAGGTGGCGTCGTCCTGCGCGGCCTCGAGATGCTCGGGCGCGACGCGCCACAACTCCCTGGCGCGCACGCGCGGCGGAAACCGCCCGGCGAGCTTGGCGCGATCGATCAGCCAGTCGGGCTGCGCATAGGAGCCGACCAGCGTGGTCGGCAGAAGCGTGTTCATGGCTTATCTCCCCGGCGCGATCTTCACCGCGAATGCGCGCGCTGACAACCTGCCCATCCGATGCAACCGCCCGGACGCAGGCCGAACAGTGGGCAACGCAGCGCAGCAAAACGTCGCGTCGGCTTATCAGCCTTGCCTTGCTCTGATATCGATTGAGGCGAAACGCGGCCGCGACAGACCGCGACGGAGGGAGGACTTGATGCGGCGTCTGCTCACGCTCGGCGTTCTGGCGAGCGCGCTTCTGGTCGCTCCGGCGCGCGCCGAAGTCGACGTGGTGAAGATCCCCAAAGGCGCCGGCGGCGTCGGCTTTCTTCCTTTGATCGTGATGGAAGAGAAGAAGCTGGTCGAGGCCGAAGCGCAGAAGATGGGGCTGCAAGCTGTCCGCCGAATACATCCGCCTCGGCGGGCCGGCGGTGGTCAACGACATGCTGCTGTCGGGTGCGGCGCATTTCGCGCCGGCCGGGCCGCCCGCCTTCATCACCATCTGGGACCGCACCGCCAACAACATGAAGGTCAAGGGCGTCGCGGCGATGACCTCGATCCCGATGTACCTGAACACCAAGGCGCCCCACCTGAAGTCGCTCAAGGATCTCACGCCGAACGACAAGATCGCGGTGACGGCCGTGAAGGTCTCGATCCCGGCGATCATCATGCAGATGCAGGCGATCAAGGAAGGCGGCAAGGCGGACTACGCCAAGTACGATCCCTTTACGGTGTCGCTGACCCATCCCGACGGCGTGATCGCGCTGCTGTCGGGCAGGACCGAGGTCACGGCGCATTTCACCTCGCCGCCGTTCCATCAGCGCGAGCGGCGCGACCCGGCGGTGCGCACGATCGCGACCTCGAACGACATCATGGGCGCGCCCAGCACGTTCACGATGCTGTACGCACCGAGCAAGTTCTACGACGAGAATCCGAAGGCCTACGCGGCGGTGCTCAAGGCGCTGCAGGCCGCGATCGACTTCATCAACGCCGACAAGAAGGCGGCCGCCGACGTGTTCCTCGCCTCCGACGAAGGCAAGGGCTGGAAGCGCGACGACATCATGGAGATCCTGAACGATCCCGACGTGCGCTTCACGACCTCGCCGGAAAGCGTGATGACATATGCGACGTTCATGGCCGAGGTCGGCTCGATCAAGGTGAAGCCGAACCGCTGGCAGGACATGTTCTTCCCGGACATCCACGGCGTTCCGGGCAATTGAAGGCGCGAAGGCGCAGCGGAAAAACAAACGGAGGAAGACGATGATCGATCGCAGAGCATTGCTGGCGTTGCCGCTCTTGGCCACGCTCGGCGGCACGGCTGACGCGCAAACCGAAGTGAAGGTCGCGGTGATCGCGCCGACCTCGGGCCCGTGGGCGCGGCAGGGCGACCTGATGGTGAAGGGCGCGAACCTCGCGATCGAGCACATCAATGCGGCCGGCGGCATCAAGGCGCTGAACGGCGCGAAGATGAAGCTGCTGGTGTTCGATGCCGGCGACAGCGTCGAAAAGGCGAAGAACGCCGCGCAGCGCATGGTCGCGCAGGAGCCCGACCTGGTCGGCGCGACCGGCTCGTGGCTGTCGAGCTTCACGCTCGGCGTCACCGAGGTGACCGAGCGCGCCGAGCTGCCCGTGCTCACCCTCTCCTACTCCGACGCGATCACCTCGCGCGGCTTCAAATACGTGTTCCAGACTTCGCTCGGCGGCGGCGCGCAGGCGGTCGCCGCGATGCCGGCGATCCTCAAGCTCGCCGAGGCCTCGACCGGCAAGAAGCCGGCCAGCGTCGGCATCGTGATGGACAATACCGCGGCCTCGGTCAGCTTCGCCAAGCCGATGCGCGAAGGCGGCCTCGCCAAGCTGGGGCTGAAGCTCGTGGTCGACGAGACCTTCACGCCGCCGCTCTCCGACTGCACGCCGCTGATCCAGAAGGTGCGCTCGTCGCGGCCGGAGATCCTGCTGCTGCTGCCGACCGCGATCTCCGACGACAAGCTGTGCGTCGAGAAGATGAGCGAGATGGGGCTCGGCAAGGGCCGCGTGCCGACGATCTCGAACGGCGCGCATATCGGCGCACCCGACATGCTGAAGAACTCCACCAAGGAGATCATCGAGGGCGTGATGACCGTGGTCGGCAACTGGCCGGCCAAGGGCCACGAGAAGATCGGCGAGGAGTTCGTCAAGAAGAGCGGCGAGCCGTGGATGACGCAGGACTCGCTCTCGACCTACGGCGACATGTGGATCTTCAAGGAGGCGATGGAGAAGGCGGGCTCCGCCGACAAGAAGAAGGTCGCCGAGGCGATCCGCACGATGGACAGCAAGGACGGCTCGGCGAAGTTCTTCCCCGGCGGACGCATGAAGTTCGACGAGCAGGGCCGCCGCGTCGATGCCGACCTGATCATCGTGCAGTGGCAGAACGGCCTGCCGGTCACGGTCTATCCTGAGGCCTCGGCGGTCGCGAAGCCGATCTGGCCGAAGCAGTAAGGAGCGCGCGCGCCACGAACTCGCTGCCGACCCTCCCCCTTGTGGGCAGGGTCGACCGCCGAAGGCGGTCGGGGTGGGGGTCGAGAGAATAGCTCGAATCTCCTGAGCCCCTCCCCACAAGGCGGAGGGGAGCAGAGCCGAGCGCGTGGCGAGCTACCCTGCCACGTGATCCAGCGCCTGCAGCAGATACGGCCGGAAGTCCCGGTAGTTCTCGATCATCGGGAAAGTGTCCCATGCCCTTCATGATGGTCATGCGCGAACCCGGAATGCTCGCCGCGACCTTCTCGGTCATCTCCGGCGTGCACGAGTAGTCGTATTCGCCGGTGAGCAGCGCGACCTTGCAGCGGTTGGTGTCGATGCGCTTGATGTCGTCGCGCCCGTCCCAGTCGTTGCTGTAGAAATGGACGTCGCCCTGGTAAACGCCCGGCCCCGACTGGCTGTAGTACCACCAGTTCTCGCGCCGGCTTTCCTCCGGACTGGTCGGCGCGTTGAGCCCGTAGGTGTAGCTCGCCGCAAGTTCGCCGCCGTGGATCGCCGGATGATGCAGCAGTTCATTGTAGCGCCCCGGCGCGAAAGCCGAGCTCTCCAGCCCGACGATGCCGGCCAGCTCGTCCTGATATTCCGCCGCCACCTTGAGCACGATCGCGCCGCCCATCGAGCAGCCCATCACCACCGGGCGCTCGAGGTTGAGCTTCAGCCACACTGCGCGGATCATCGCGAGGTAGCTCTGCGTGGTGAGGCGGTATTTCTTCAGCCACCAGCCGTCCGCCGGCGTCGAGCGCCCGTGATACGGCAGGTCGAACGCGATCACGCGAAACCGCCCGGTCACCTCCGTGTCGTTGAGCAGATGGCGGTACTGCCGCGAATCCGCGCCCGCGGTGTGCAGGCATAGCAATGGCACGCCCTGGCCTGCTTCCTCGACATGCACCCGATAGGTCGCGCCTTCGGCCTCGACCGAGAGATAGCGCCCGATGATCGGCTCGAACTCGATGTCAGCCATTCGGCGCTCCCGTCTCGCGCATGATGTTCATCATCCGGTGCAGCGCGCGCGCATTCTGCATCGCCACCAGGCTGTCGCCCTCGAGCACGAATTCCGGCACGCGCATCAGCATGGCGAAGAAATCGTGAAACAGCGGCGGCGGGTCGGGACTGAGGAACTTCTTCCACACCGCGACCGGCGCGCGGAAGCCGAACGGCGTGCGCGTATCGAGCTTCGGCGTCACGATGTCGGCGATCTGCCCCTTCTCGACCTTCACCGCATAACGGGTATCGCCGAACGTCAGCCCGAACGTGGTTGTGAACCAGTCGCCGATGACCTTTAATTCGGCATCGCCATTCACCCGCTCGCGGTAGCGCGCGAGCCACGCGCCTCCCGGATAGTCGCTCATTCAACAGTCCTCCCGTTTCTTATCAGCGCAGACAAGCACAAGGAGAGCCTAGCATGGACAAGGAAACTTTGGAGACCGGACTGCGAATCCGCAGCGAGGTGTTGGGCAAGGAGTACGTCGACAACTCGATGAAGAACGCGGACGACTTCAACCGTCCGTTTCAGGAATTCGTCAGCGAGTATTGCTGGGGCGCGGGCTGGGGCCGTCCGGGCCTGACCAAGAAAGAGCGCAGCATGCTCAATCTGGCGATGATCGCGATCCTCAACCGCCCGCATGAATTGAAACTGCACGTGCGCGGCGCGCTCACCAACGGACTGACCAAGGACCAGATCCGCGAGATCTTCATCCACATGTCGATCTATGCGGGCGTGCCGGCGGGTGTCGACGCGTTCCGCCAGGCGCGCGAGGTGTTCGCCGAGATGGACAAGACGAAATAGCACTGTTGTCATCCCGGAAGCCGCGAAGCGGCTATCCGGGATCCATCAGCGCACCGGGCACGATGGGTCCCGGCTCTCGCTGCGCTCGGCCGGGATGACAACTGAGTGAAATAACTAGATTGAGTGAATTTCAAGAATCGAGGACACGTCATGGATATCGGCTTCATCGGTCTCGGCAACATGGGCTATCCGATGGCCCGCCGCCTCGTCGAGGCCGGCCACAAGCTCATCGTCTACGACACCAACGGGCAGATGGTGTCGCGCCTCACAACGCTCGGCGCGGTCGCGGCGAAATCGCCCAAGGACGTCGCCGACCAGGTCGAGACCGTGATGGCGAGCCTGCCGACGCCCGACATCGTGCTCAGCGTCGCGACCGGCAAGGACGGCGTGATCGAGGGCAAGAAGGTCAAGCGCTTCCTCGACATGTCGACCACCGGCGCGCGCATGGCGATCAAGGTCGCCGAAGCGCTCGCGGCGAAAGGACATCACCGGCATCGACCTGCCGGTCAGCGGCGGCGTCGGCGGCGCCGAGAAGGGCACGGTCGCGGTGATGTATGCGGGGCCGCGCGCGGGCTTCGACGAACTGAAGGACATGCTGTCGGTGGTCGGCAAGCCGTTCTTCATCGGCGAGAAGCCCGGCATGGGGCAGACGATGAAGCTCTGCAACAACCTGCTCTCCGCCGCCAACATGGCGCTCGCGTCCGAGATGATGGTGATGGGCGCGAAGGCGGGGCTCGACCCGCAGGTCATGGTCGACGTGATCAACGTGAGCTCGGGCGCGAACACCGCGATCCGCGACAAGTTTCCGAAGTCGGTGATGCCGGGCACCTTCGACTACGGCTTCTACACGGGGCTGATGTACAAGGACGTGCGGCTCTGCTGCGAGGAAGGCGAGGCGATGGGCGTGCCGATGCCGCTCGCCGGCGCGGTGCACCAGATGTGGCTGATGGCGAACGCCGTGAACGGCCCGGGCTCCGACTTCACCGAGATCACCAAGATCATCGAGAAGTGGGCGGGCGTCGAAGTGCGGGCGAAGAAGAAGTAGTACGCAGGGAGCGAAACACACATGTCGACGACATCCACGAAATCTACGCGATCAAATACGGCCGCCACGAGCGCAAGAAGGCCGAGAACTACATCGGCGGCGATCCGCACGACGCCGACGAGCCGATCGACTATTTCGTCTGGGCGATCATCGGGCCGTCGGGCAACTTCGTGGTCGATACCGGCTTCGATCACGCGATGGCGCAAGAAGCGCGGGCGCGCAGATCGAGAAGCCGATCGCCGAAGGGCTGAAGGCGATCGGCGTCGCGCCCGACAAGGTGAAGAACGTCATCATCTCGCACCTGCATTACGATCACTGCGGCAACTACGACACCTTCCCGAACGCGCGCTTCCATGTGCAGGACACCGAGATGGCCTACGCGACCGGCCGCTGCATGTGCCACCAGCACCTGCGCATCCCGTTCGAGGAGGAGGACGTGGTCGCGATGGTGCGCAAGGTGTTCGCCGGCCGCGTCACGTTCCACGACGGCGCGAGCCAGATCGCGCCCGGCATCACGGTGCACAAGATCGGCGGGCACTCGAAGGGCCTGCAATGCGTGCGGGTGAAGACCAAGCGCGGCGACGTGGTCCTCGCCTCCGACACCGCCCACCTCTATTCCCACCTCAACGAAGGCCGCGTGTTCCCGATCACCTACAATGTGGGCGAGGTGCTCGACGGCTACGACACGATGAAGCGGCTGGCGGCCTCGCCGAACCACATCGTGCCGGGGCACGACCCGCTGGTGCTGAAATATTATCCGGCCGCCAAGCGCCGGCCTCGAAGGCTGGGTCGCGCGGCTCGACGTCGATCCCAAGGTGTCGAACCTGCAGACGGAGCAGTACCGGCCTCGCTGCAGAAGCCGCGACCGATGCGAGTGCGGCGCGGCAGCGTGAAGCAGCGAAAGCCCTTTCGCGCCCGTGCCGCGATATGCTCCGATGACAGTGTCGACAGTCGCGGCGGCTCGATCCGTCACGCTGAATAAATCACAGGGGAAACCGTTCAGCGGGAGGGAGATCATGATCATCAGACATTCGCGCCGGCGCGTGCTCGGCTACGGCGCCGCCGGAGCTGCGGCGCTCGGCATGCCGTCGATCGCGCGCGCGCAGACGCAGGTCGTGCGCATCGGGCTGCCGACCAAGACCTATTATCCGACCATCATCGCCGAGACCGCGCTGCGCCAGAAGCTGTTCGAGAAGGAAGGCATCAAGGCGGAGCTGACGATCTATCGCGGCGGCGCCGAGGGCTACGAGGCGATGGCGGCGGGCGCGGCCGACGTGATCCTCAATTCGGCGTCGTCCGTCGCGGCCGGCATCAAGAAGGGCGTGATGGCGAAGAACGTCGCCGGCGCGGCGCTCGGCTATTACGGCTGGCATCTGGTGGTGAAGCCGGACTCGCCGATCAAGGACGTGAAGGAACTCGCCGGCAAGAAGGTCGGCATCACGTCGGCCGGCTCGGGCACCGACATTCTCGCGCTATGGACGCAGGCCGACCGCAAGATCACCTTCACGCGCGTGCCGCTCGGCGGCGGCGGGCTGGTGCCGAACCTGCTCTCCGGCAACATCGACGCGACCGTGATCTACTCGCCGCTGTCCTACAAGCTGTTCATCGAGAAGACCGCGCGCAGCCTGATCGACTACGGCGCCTCGGTGCCGCCGAACATGACCGGCGCCTGGATGGCGACCGACAAGTTCATCAAGGACAAGCCGCAGGTGCTGCAGAAGACGCTGAACGCGCTCTATGGCGGGCTCGCGTTCCTGCAGGACCCGAAGAACCGCGCCGCTGCGATCAAGCTGATCGCCGAGATCGACGAGATCCCCGACAACATCGCGGAGGCCGAGCTCGACGGCAACATCATCAAGCTGTCGAAGGACGGCGCGATGCAGAAGGACTGGATGAACCTCGCGCTCGACCTCGCGCAGCTGATCGGGATGACGGACCTCGCGCCGGTGGAGGATATTTACACGACGCAGTTCAAGCCCGTGCCGACGATGGTGTGATCCTGCTTCCCCTCTCCCCGCTCTTGCGGGGAGAGGGTGCCGAGCGAAGCGAGGCGGGTGAGGGGCCGTTGCAATTATTCGCCGAAGCCCCTCACCCGGCTCGCAGCTTCGCTGCTCAGCCACCCTCTCCCCGCTTCGCGGGGCGAGGGAAGAAGGAGAGAGATGAGCGAGTGAAGAGAAGCATGACCCGCTTCCAGCTCATCGCCATCCGCCTGCTGCTCCTCGCGCTGTTTCTCGCCGCGTGGGAGATGCTGCCGCGCAACAACGTCGTCAATCCGATGCTGCTGCCGCCGCTGACCGACGTGCTGGCCATGCTGGTGCAGCTGCTCGGCCGCGCGCAGGTGCACGAGGCGATCCTGGTCACCGCCGCGGAGGTGATCGTCGCCTTCGTGATCGCGGTGCCGCTCGGCGCCGCGATCGGCGTGCTGATCGCCGAATACGACTACGCCGGACAGATCTTCAAGCCGCTGCTGTTCTACGTGTTCAGCGTGCCGAAATCGATCTTCCTGCCGATGTTCATCCTGATCATGGGCATCGGCTTCCAGCAGAAGGTCGCCTACGCGGCGTTCTCGACACTGTTCGTCGTGATCATGAGCGCGACCGCGGCGGTCGAATCGGTCAAGGCCGACCACGTGCTGGTGGCGCGCTCGTACGGCGCGACGCGGATGCAGATCCTCACCCGCGTCTACGTGCCGAGCATGATGCCGATCCTGCTCGAGACGCTGCGCATCTCGATGATCTTCAACTTCACCGGCGTGATGATCGCCGAGATGTACGCCTCGCGCACCGGCATCGGCCACCTGATCGCGAACTGGGGCGAGAACTTCCAGCTGCCGCAGCTGTTCGCCGGCGTGATGCTGCTCGCCGCGGTCGCGATCGCGTTCAACGAGACGGTGCGCTTCCTCGAACACCGGGTGAGCGCATGGCGAACGTAGCCAACCTGTCAGCATCGTGCGCAGCGAGCCGGCCGGCGCCGCAATCGAGGTCGCAGGGCTCAGCCACATCTATGCGGGCCGCGAGGGCGCGGTGCCGGCGCTGACCGACATCGCGATGACGGTGAACGCCGGGCGGTTCGTCGTGATCGTCGGCCCGAGCGGCTGCGGCAAGACCTCGCTGCTGATGATGATGGCCGGCCTGCGCCACCAGAGCGCGGGCACGATCGACATCCAGGGCAAGCCGATCGATGCGCCGGATCCGGACCGCGTCGGCGTCGTGTTCCAGGAGGCGAGCCTGTTCCCGTGGCTCTCGGCGCTCGACAACATCGAGTTTCCGCTCGCGCTGCGCCACGCGCCGCGCGAGGAACGCCGCGCGCGCGCGACGCGAGATGCTCAATCTCGTCGGGCTGCAGGGCTTCGGCGCGCGCTATCCGCACGAGCTGTCCGGCGGCATGAAGCAGCGCGTCTCGATCGCGCGCGGGCTGGTGCAGGACCCGCCGGTGCTGCTGATGGACGAGCCGTTCGCGGCGCTCGACGAGCAGACGCGCATGACCATGGGCCACGAACTGCTGCGCATCTGGTCGCAGACCGCCAAGACCGTGGTGTTCGTCACCCACAGCCTGACCGAGGCGGTCTACCTCGCCGACGAGGTGCTGGTGATGTCGGCGCGCCCCGGCCGCATCATCGACCGCATCGCGATCAACCTGCCGCGCCCGCGCACCTACGAGATGATGGGCACCGAAACGTTCGGCCGGCTGCGCGACCGCATCTGGCAGCAGATCCGGAAGGGCGAGTGATGACGCCGCCCTGCCCCCGTCCACGGTGCGCTGGCTGATCCTTGCGCCCTGCTCGTGTTCTGGGAGCTGATGCCGCGCACCGGCATCATCCCGGAACTGTTCCTGCCGTCGCTGTCGAAAACCGTCGCGGTGCTGGTGAAGGACTGGCGCGAATACGCCTCCGAGCTCGCCGTCACGCTCTACGAGGTCGCGTTCGCGATGCTGATCGCCTGCGGCTTCGGCATCCTCGCCGGCGCGCTGGTCGGCGGCATCGCGCTGCTGCGCAGCCTGCTGCTGCCGGTGTTCTCCAGCATGTACGCGGTGCCGATCGTGATCCTCTATCCGATCTTCACCGCCTGGTTCGGCATCGGCTCGCAGTCGAAGATCATCTTCGCCGGCGTCTACGGCTTCTTCCCGGTGATGCTCTCGACCGCGGCCGGCATCCGCACCATCGACCCGCAACTGCTGCTCGCCGCGCGCAGCATGGGCGCGACCCTGCCGCAGCAGATCACCCGCGTCATCATTCCGGCCTCGATCCCGACCGTGCTCACCGGCCTGCGGCTCGGCGGCGCGCTCACCATCATCGGCGTGGTGGTGAGCGAGATGCTCACCTCGGCGGCCGGCATCGGCTACCTGGTGACGCGCTACCGCACCATTCTGGATTGCCGCACGTGTTCGGCGCGATCGTGATGATCCTGCTGCTGTCGATTCTGTTCGACACGTTTGCGCGGATGATCGAGCGCCGCACCATGGTGTGGCAGACCGCGGGGCGCAGCAGCGCGAGAGCGAGGTCGCCGAGGTGGTGACCCGCGCGGCGCCGGCGCCGGTCTGACGTCGAGGCTGCCGGGGAAAAAAACTGAAGAACAACCCCATGCAAAGAACAAAAACCGACGCGAACGGTATTAATATACCTACATTCGACCTGACCCTGTCATTCGACAACGGCCCGACGCCCGAGGTGACGCCGCACGTTCTCGATGTGCTCTGTCGCCACAGAGTAAAATCGACCTTCTTCGTGATCGGCGAGAAACTCGCAGAGCAGAAAGCGCTGGCCGAACGGGCACATGCCGAAGGACACTGGATCGGCAATCACACCTGGAGCCACTCTGTCCCGTTTGGGCTGATGGACGCCGAGGCTGCGATCTCCGAGTTCGACCGCACCCAGCAGGCGATCGGCGCACTCATGCACCCGCGCCGTTTCTTCCGGCCCTACGGACAAGGCGGCAACCTCGACAACCGCCTGCTCTCCAGGGCTGTGCTGGACCATCTCGCACACGAGGCGGCGACGATGGTGTTGTGGAGCGCGCTGCCGCGCGACTGGCAGGATGCCGACGGATGGGTCGATCGCGCGCTCGATCAGATCGCCGCGCAGCCGTGGAGCCTGATGGTGCTGCACGACCTGCCGACCGGCGCCATGCGCCACCTCGACCGCTTCCTCGGACTCGTCGCCGACCGCGGCGGGCGCGTCCGGCAGGATTTCCCGCCCGACTGCCTGCCGATGATCGGCGGAAAACTGATGGAGCCGCTGGACCGCTTTCTGGCGGATTGAGTCAGATGTCCGCTCGTCCCCGCGAAAGCGGGGACCCAGTTCTTTCGAGTGCTGGACCCTGGATTCCCGCTTGCGCGGGAATGAGCGGAGGCCGCTGATCCAACGCGAGTGAACCACTGACCCGCTCGTCCCCGCGAAAGCGGGGACCCAGTTCTGTCGAGTTCATGGTCCCTGGATTCCCGCTTGCGCGGGAATGAGCGGAGAGTGTTTCAACGCCTGCAGACCAAACGCTAGATCTTCACCAGCGGCAATTCGCGCAGCGAGCTAACGTCGTCCAGATTGTTGAGCTTCTCGAACAGCGCCTCGGCCTGCTTGCGCCCGAGCCGGCGATCGGTGCAATCGAGGAACTTCTCGCGCAGCTCGGCTTCGGTGAGCGGCTTTTGCCAGTGCCCCTTCGGGCGCACCACCGGGGCATGCTCGAGCTTCGCGCCGTTCTTCAGCGTGATGCTGACGCGGTCGTCGGGCGCGAACGGCGGCATGTCCGCCAGGCGTTCGTGCGTGGTCGAGCGCCTCACCTTGCGCATCGTGTCGATGATGTCGTCGCGGCGCACGAAGCCGTCGTCGAGCTCCTTGAGCCCGACCTTGCGCGCGACCAGCGCCGAGGCGACCGCGAACTCGATCGAGAACTTCGCCTCCAGCGCGGTCTTCGGCTCGCGGTTGCGCAGCATCAGGTCCTGCGCATCGCCGATGCGCACATGGATCTCGTCGATCGCGTCGGGCGCAAGATCGTGCTCGGCGGCGAGGTCGAGCACCGCGTCGATCGAACGATGCGTCGCATAGCACATCGGATAGCGCTTGATGTTGATGCCCATCTTCTCCAGCCGCCAGGCGCTGCCGAGCCCCCAGTCGCCGCGCGCCACCGCCGGGCTGCCTGAATCCGAGTGCGCATGCATGAAGCCCGCCCGGTGCTCGAGCACGTCGGGGGACGCCGTGAAGCCGGACTTCGCCAGCCGCGCCGCGAGCACGCCGGACTGCGCGGTGCGGCCGGCATGCAGCGACTTGGTCATGGTGCCGAAATTGGCAACCGTCCCGGCCGCAAGCGAGGCCGCGATCGCGATCGCATTCGTCGTCTCGTCGGCATTGAGATGATTGAGCCGCGCGCAGGCCGCGGCCGCCGAGAGCGTTCCCCAGATCGCGGTCGGGTGGAAGCCGCGCTCGTGCAGCGCGCCCGGCTCCAGCTCCTGCAGCAGCGCCCACACTTCATAGCCCGCCACGTAGGCGGCGAGCGCCTCTTCGCCGCTCGAGCCGAGCGTCCAGCCTTCGGCGAGGATCGCCGGGGTGAGGGCTGCGCTCGGATGGCCGTCCATGCCGACGTCGTCGTAATCGAGCACATGCGCGGCAACGCCGTTGACCAGGGCGGCGTCCGGCGCCGAGAGGTTGCGCCCGCCGGGAATCTGCGGCGCGCCGTCATTGGTGGTCGACGCGGGCACGAGTTGCGCCACCAGCCTGACGGCTTCCTCGTCGGCGCCCGCGATCATGGTGCCGACGCAGTCGAGCATGCCGATGCGCGCGCCGAAACTGGCGCGCGCCGGCACGGCGCGCGGCTCCATCGCGGCGACGAATTTGGCGATGTCGGAGGTCAGCGCGGTCATCGACGGCTCCCGGTGTGTTCTTGATCTGCCTGCGGCCGCACTATGCGGCATTCCGAGCCTTGACGGCCAGAGCGGTGGAAAAGTAACTTGGCGCCAAGTGTCGACACAACGCCGGAAACAGCGTAGCAGGTCGGCGCACCGCGGGGGCGGGGCGGCAGGGGGAACGGGATGCGACAACGCGAACACGGCGCGCGCCACGGCTCAAGCGTGAAAGCCGAAATTCCTGATTTCGCGAGCGCATCGGCACAACCGAAGAACTTTTGCGCTATCTGACCCCGCGCGCTCTCGCATACACTCCCGCCGCGGCGGTGAACATGGAACTGCCGAGACGATTGTCGCCATTTGCCGCGACCGGCCCAGCGAAGAGGCCGCGCGGCACCCAAGGACAAGGTGACGGATGGATGAGCTGAAATGGCTCGTGGTCGACTTCTTCCAGGCCATGGCTGCGGGCCTGCTGGTCGGCGGAACCTACGGGCTGATGTGCGTCGGCCTCGGCATCATCTTCGGCGTGATGCGCGTGGTGAATTTCGCGCACGGCGATTTCATGATGCTCGGCATGTACGCGGCGTTCTACCTGGTGACCGGCTTCGGCGTGCTGTCGTTCCTCGGCCCCTACGTGGCGCCGATCGTCGGCGCACTGCTCGCCGGGCCGATCGTGTTCGTGATCGGCTGGCTGCTGCACAAATACCTGATCGCGCGGGTGACCGGCGCGCGCGTGATGTCGGCGGAAGCCGAAGGGCACTACGCGCAGATCATCCTGACGCTCGGCATCGCGCTGGTGCTGGCGAACGGCGGCCTGATCCTGTTCGGTTCCACGCCGGTGTCGGTGCAGACGCCGCTGTCGCGCGAATCCTGGGAGATCGGCCTGATCTTCTTCAACCAGGCGCGCGCGATCGGCTTCATCATCGCGGTGCTGTGCGCGATCGGGCTCTATCTCTTCCTCACGCGCACCAATCTCGGCAAGGCGCTGCGCGCGGCCGCCGACAATCCGGTCGCCGCCGCCTATGTCGGCATCGACGTCGACCGCTCGCATCGCCTCGCGTTCGGGCTCGGCGTCGGCATCACGGCGATCGCCGGCGGACTGATCGCGATCTCGCAGTCGTTCCAGCCCTATATCGGCTTCGACTTCGTCATCGTGATGTATGCCGGCGTCGTGCTCGGCGGCATGGGCTCGATCCTCGGCGCGTTCTGGGGCGGGCTTACCATCGGGCTGGTGCAGCAGATGTCGACTCTGGTGCTGCCCTATCAGCTGCAGAACACCGCGATCTTCGTCGTGTTCCTCGTCATCGTGTTCTTCCGGCCGCAGGGAATGTTCGGCCGCGTCTGGGAGCGCACGTGATGAAGCGCGGCTCGCTTGCGCGCCAATACGCGGCGATCGCGACCTTCGCGGTCGTGTTCCTCGCGGTCGGCTTCCTCGTGCGCAATTCCTATTACCAGCTGATGATGACGCTGGTGCTGATCTGGGCCGCGATGGGGCTCGGCTGGAACATGCTGTCCGGCTACAGCGGGCTGATCTCGTTCGGCCATGCGGCGTTCTTCGGGCTCGGCGCCTACACCGTCACCATCGCGTTCGTGAAGTTCGGCATCACGCCGTGGATCGGCGTGCCGCTCGGCACCGTGGTCGGCATGATCGCCGGCGTGCTGATCGGCATTCCGACCTTCCGCCTGCGCGGGCACTACTTCGCGCTCGCGATGCTCGCCTACCCGCTCGCGATGCTCTACGTGTTCGAATGGCTCGGCTATCAGGAAGTCTCGCTGCCGATGAAGCGCGAGAACCCCGCCGCCTACATGCAGTTCAACGATCAGCGCGCCTACATGCTGATCACCATGGTGCTGGTGGTGATCTGCATGATCGTCTCGCTGCACGTCGAGCGCTCGCGCTTCGGCCTCTCGCTGCTCGCGATCAAGCAGAACCTGCCGGCCGCCGAAGCCGCCGGCATCAACGCGGCGCGCTGGCGGATGTACGCCATGATGCTCTCGGCCGCGATGGCCGGCGGCGGCCGGCGGCATCTACGCCGTCATCCTGCTGGTGGTGACGCCGCTCACCGTGTTCGGCGTGCTCACCTCGGCGCAGGCGCTGATCGTCGCGCTGTTCGGCGGCGTCGGCACGTTCTGGGGGCCGATCATCGGCTCGGCGATTCTCATTCCGCTCGCCGAGACGCTGCACGCCGAGCTCGGCCACATCCTGCCCGGCATCCAGGGCGTGGTGTACGGCGTCGCGATCATCGTGATCATCCTGGTGGCGCCGGACGGCATCTACTGGAAGGTGCGCGACAGCATCATGGCGCGGCGCGGCGCGAGCGCGCCTCCCGCGCCGGCGCCGCTCGCGGAAACAGCCGCGATCGCCGCCGAGGCGCCGACGGCGCCGCGTCCCGCATTCGGTGCGCCGCTCCTCGAGCTCGACGATGTGTCGAAGGCATTCGGCGGGCTGAAGGCGGTCGAAGGCGTCACGCTGTCGGTGCCGGAAGGCACGATCTACGGCATCATCGGGCCGAACGGCGCCGGCAAGACCACGCTGTTCAACGTCATCAACGGGTTCCTCGCCGCCGACCGCGGCACCATGCGCTTTGCCGGCCGGACGATCGTCGGGCTGAAGCCGCACGAGGTGTGCGCGCGCGGCGTCGGCCGCACCTTCCAGGTGGTGCGCGCCTTCCCGCGCATGACCGTGCTGGAGAACGTCGTGATCGGCGCGTTCGTCGGCTCCAAGACCGACGGCGAGGCCGAGCGCGCTGGCGATGGACGCGCTTGCACGCGTCGGCATGGCCGACCATCAGGCGCAGATGCTGGCGGGCGGGCTGACCACCAAGCAGCTGCGGCTGATGGAGCTTGCGCGCGCGCTCGCGCCGAAGCCGCGTCTGCTGCTGCTCGACGAGACGCTCGCCGGCCTCGGGCAGAACGAGCTCGACGACATCCTGCCGGTGATCCGGCAGGTCAACCGCGACGGCGTCACCATCTTGATCATCGAGCACACGATGCACGCGATGGTGCGGCTCGCGGATCATTTCAGCGTGCTCGACCACGGCCGGCTGATCGCCGGCGGCGTCCCGGCGGAGGTCACCAGGAATCCCGCCGTGATCGAAGCCTATCTCGGCAAGAAATGGATGGACCGTGCTAAAGATCAGGTCGCTTGACGTCGCCTATGGCGGCCTGCGCGCGCTGCGCGGCGTCTCGCTCGACGTCGAGCGCGGGCAGTTCGTCGCGGTGGTCGGCCCGAACGGCGCCGGCAAGACCACGCTGTTCAAGACCATCTCGGGCGTCGTCACGCCCGCGGCGGGCGAGATCACCTACAACGGGGCGAACCTGCTCGCCGTGCCGTCGGCCGAGCGCGCGCATCTCGGCATCGCGCACGTGCCGGAAGGCCGCCAGGTGTTCGCCTCGATGACGGTGATGGAAAATCTGGAAATGGGCGCCTACACGCGCAAGGGGCAGGCGCGCTGGGGCGAGACGCTGCCGATGATCCTGCAGCTGTTCCCGATCCTGTCGGAGCGGCGCGATCAGCTCGCCGGCACGCTCTCCGGCGGCGAGCAGCAGATGCTCGCGATCGGGCGCGGGCTTGCCTCGGCGCCGGATCTCCTGATGCTCGACGAGCCCTCGATGGGGCTCGCGCCCGCGATCGTCGACGCGATCTTCGAGCGCATCCACCTGATCCATCGCAATGGACTGACCATCCTGCTGGTCGAGCAGCGCGTCGCCGAGGCGCTCGAGACCTGCGACCACGGCTATGTGCTGGAGACCGGCCGGGTCTCGATGGAAGGCAATCACAAGACGCTGATGTCGGACGAGCGGGTGCGGCGCGCCTATCTCGGCATGTGAGTTTGGACTGCGGCGCGCGGGCGCCGAACGCGACAAGAAACGACGACAGATGGAGGAATGAGAGATGAAAGCATCACTGACCCGGCGCGGCGCCCTGCTTGCGGCGTCCGCCATCGCATTGACGACGGTCGCATCGACCCCAACCGTTCAGGCGCAGCAGCCGAAGAACGTGAAGGTCGCCGTGATCGTGCCGCTGTCCGGCCCATGGGCACGGCAGGGCACGCTGGTGAAATTCGGCGCCGAGACGGCGATCGCGGAAATCAACGCCGCGGGCGGCATCAAGTCGATGGGCGGCGCCAAGCTCGAGCTGGTCGCGATCGACGCCGGCGATTCGGCCGAGAAGGCGAAGAACGCCGCGCAGCGCCTGGTCGCGCAGGAGCCCGAGGTGGTCGGCGGCATGGGCGCGTGGCTGTCCACGTTCACGCTTGCCGTCACCGAAGTCACCGAGCGCGCCGAGATCCCGTGGCTGACGCTGTCCTACGCGGACTCGATCACCGACCGCGGCTTCAAGTTCGTCTACCAGTCCTCGCCGACCGCGGGCTGGCAGTCGACCAACGCGCTGCCGACCATCATGGAGCTGGGCAAGGCCGCGACCGGCAAGGCGCCGGCGACCGCCGGCATCATCGGCGACAACACCGCCTCGCCGATGGCATTCCTCAAGCCGATGCGCGAGGGCGGGCTGACCAAGCTCGGCATCAAGACCGCGATGGACGAGACCTACACGCCGCCGCTCGCCGACGCGACGCCGCTGATCCAGAAGGTGCGCTCGAGCCGGCCCGAGTTCCTGATCTTCATCTCCACCACCATCTCCGACCTGAAGCTCGGGCTGGAGAAGATGAACGAATTCCGCCTCGCCAAGGGCGCGGTGCCGGTGATCGCGAACGGCGCGCACATGGGCGCGCCGGAAGTGCTGAAGAACGTCCCGGCCGACCTGATCGAGGGCGTGTTCTTCATCGTCGCCAACTGGGGCATGAAGGGCCACGAGAAGATCGAGGAGCTCTACAAGAAGCAGTCGGGCGAGCCGTGGATCACGCAGGACGGCCTCGCCGGCTACGGCCACACCTGGATCCTGAAGGAAGCGCTGGAGAAGGCCGGCGTCGCCGACAAGGTGAAGGTCAACGCCGAGATCAAGAAGCTCGAACTCAAGACCGGACAGGCCGCCGATACGTTCCCCGGCGGCGTGAAGTTCGACGCGAACGGCCGCCGCGTCGGCGGTCCGGTGGTGATCGTGCAGTGGCAGAACGGCAAGCCGCTGACGGTGTACCCGATCGACCGCGCCACCGCGCAGGCGAAGTGGCCGAAGAGCTGAGGGACTTTCCTTCTCCCCGCGTAGCGGGGAGAAGGTGGCGAGCGAATCTCTCTCCTCCTTACCTCTCCCCGCTTGCGGGGAGAGGTCGACCGTCGAGCGCAGCGAGGCGGTCGGGTGAGGGGGACTCACGATGAGCTCCGCTTGTGGAAAGATGCCCCTCACCCGCCCGCCTTCGGCGGTCGACCTCTCCCCGCAAGCGGGGAGAGGTGAAGAAAGAAAGAGCGCATGACCACACTCGCCTTCATCGGCTGCGGCGCGATGGGCGCGCCGATCGCCGAGCGGCTGATCGACGCCGGCTACACGGTGCGGCTGTTCGATCCGCGCACCGAGGCGATGGCGCCGCTGGTGAAACGCGGCGGCATGGCGGCCTCCTCGGCGCGCGATGCCGCGACCGGCGCCGAGACGTCGCGTTCGCCTGCCTCCCCTCGCCCGAGGTGAGCCGCGCGGCAGCCTTCGGCACCGGCGGCGCGAGCGGCGCGGCCTCGCTGCGCACTTACGTCGAGATGTCGACCATCGGCTCGGCCGCGATCCGGGAGATCGCCGCCGAACTCGCCAAGCGAAGCATCGTGACGCTCGACGCGCCGGTGAGCGGCGGCCCGCGCGGCGCGCGCGCCGGCACGCTCTCCACCATGGTGGCGGGCGAGCACGCGGCGTTCGAGCGCGTCAAGCCGATGTTCGAGGCGCTGGCGCGGCATGTCTTCTACGTCGGCGACACGCCCGGCATGGGCCAGGTGGTGAAGCTCGCCAACAACATGATCTCCGCCGCCGGCATGCTGGCGGCGTTCGAGGCGTCCGCGATGGCGGTGAAGGCAGGCGTCGACGCGCGCACCTTGATCGACACGGTGAACGCCTCGACCGGGCGCAACAGCGCCACGATGGACAAGTTTCCGGCCTCGGTGCTGACGCGCAGCTTCGACTACGGCGGCAAGGTCTCGACCATGTACAAGGACGTGTCGCTCGCGCTCGAAGAGGCAAAGCAACTGAACGTGCCGATGTGGCTCGGCGCCAACGTGGTCGAGATGTGGCACATGGGCATGGCCGAGGGCCGCGGCGACGACGATTTCACCTCGCTGATCCAGATGATCGAGAAATGGGCCGGCGTGGTGGTGGGCGGGAACGAGTCCGGGCCGGTGAAGGACGAGTGACCCCTCACCCGTCATGCCCGGGTTTGTCCCGGGCATCTCGCTTAAGGGCGCGCGGGCCGGTGCCTCATCTATCGGGATGGCCGGGACAAGCCCGGCCATGACGGAGGCACTATCGTTTCCTCTCGCTCATGGAGACATACACGTTGCGGCGGAAATTCCTGAACTGCGCCTTCCAGCCGCTTCGTCCACGCCGACTTGCCGGCGCCGACGATGTGGCGGTACGGCGCGCGACTGCAGCACCTCGGGCGATTCCAGATCGTACAGCGCGAGATATTTCGGCCCGCCTTCGAGCGCGGTGAAGCGGCGCGCGTTGATGAAGCCCGGGATCGCCATGCGCTCGGCGAGATGCTCTTCCTCGTACCAGCGATTGAAATCCTCCTCGTTCGCCGGGTCGATATCGGTCATCATCAGCAGCAGGCCCTTTGGCATCGCGCGCTCCTTCCAGGGTGAATCATGACGGTGAAGCTGCATCATCGCATCGACGGCAGCGGCCCGCGCGTCGCTGTTGCTGCACGCGGTCGGGCATCGACCTGACGTTCCTCGACGCGGTCGCGGCGGCGCTGGCGAAGGAGTTCACCGTGCTGCGCGCCGACCTGCGCGGGCACGGGCAAGTCGCCGTACGCAGCCGGCCGCGGGCCTCGCCGACTATGCCGACGACGTGCACGCGCTGCTCGACCGGGCTCGAATTTCGCGCCGTGCGCGGTCGCGGGCTTCGCGTTCGGCGGGATGGTGACGCAGGCGCTCGCGGTCAAATATCCGCAGGACGTGCGCGCGATCGTGATCGCCTCCTGCCCGTCGGCGCAGACGCCGGACAGCGCCAGGGTCGTGGCGCAGCGCGGCGCCGACGCGAAGCGCGACGGCATCGGCAGCATTCTCGACGTCACGATGCGGCGCTGGTTCAACGACGCGTTCGTCGATGCCGGCGGCGACGCGGCGGTGCGCGCGCGGCTGCTCGCCGACCGACGTGCGCGGCTGGGCCGACGCCTGGAACGCGATGGCGACGATCGACACCGCGCCGCGGCTGCGCGAGATCAAGGTGCCGGCGCTGTGCCTGGTCGGCGAGCTCGACAAGTCGAGCCCGCCGCCGGTGGTCGCGCAAGATCGCGGACGCGATCCCGGGCGCGCGCTTTGCCGTGATCCCCGGCGCGCCGCACATGCCGTTCATCGAGCAGCCGGCGGAGACGGCGCGGGTTGTCGGGGACTTCCTGCGCGCGGCTCTGGCCTGACGTCTCTGGTCGGTGCATCGCCGTGCGAAACGGCGGGCGGGATCCAGTGAACGCGCAACCAGATCTGGTCGCGCTGAGCTGATCATCAGCGCCGCGCTTACGCGCCGGCCCGTTCGCGCGGCATCGACGGGGAGGGAGAGACGCCACTCACTCCTTCTCGATCTCCACCAGGATCTTGCCGTTGTCGATCCGCTTCACGCCGTCGACATAGAGCGTCGGGTGCAGGATCACGCCGTCCATGTGGATCTTCGACTTGATCGAGCCGCCGACGTCGACATTGGTGCCGAGGCCGAAATGCAGGGTGCCCATGATGTTCTTGTCCTCGCGCTGGATGCCGCGCACCACCGCCTTGGCGTTGACGCCGACCGAGGCTTCGGCCGGGCACATATAGGCGTTCTCGTCGCCGTAGTCGTCGAGATAGTCGCGCAGGATGCGCGCTTCCGGCCCGCCGTCGATGTCGGTGACGCGCCCGTCCTTCACGGTCAGCTCGATCGGGGTGAGCAGCCGGCCGATGTGATGCATCGTGAGGTCGATCACGAGCTTGCCGTTGGCCGTGCCTTCGACCGGCGCGACGTTGAACTCGCCGGTCGGGAACAGATAGTAGAGCAGGTTGTTGCCGGGCCGGTTCTCGTCCTTGGCGAAGTTGATGATCTTGTAGGGATCGAACTCGTCGGTCGGCAGCGGCGGCTGGGTGATGCGGTTCGTCGACGCTGTAGGTGAAGTCGGTGCCGTAGCGCGAGGTGACGCGGCACTCGCGCGCATTCGGGCCGAACACGTGCTTGGCGACGTAATGCTTGCGCACCGCGATCTGCTTCATGTCGTCGGTGACGGCGCCCGACTGGAACCATCTCGAGCGTCATGCCGCCGTCCATGCAGATCGACGGGATGCCGGCCGCCATCGCGGTGAAGTTCGCATGGCAGTGCAGCATGCCGGTCGAGGCGAGCAGCACGTTGAAGTCCGACTTCATCATCGCCTCGCACACGGCGGACGGCGGATCGTAATAGTCGGCCGGGCGGCGCTCGAACAGCGCGACGGTCGTCTCGGCGCCGAGCTCGGCGCAGGATCGCCTGCACGACCTGCCAGACGCGCGGGTCGTGCGCGAAATCGGACAGGATGAGGACGCGATGGCCCGGCTTGATGTTCGCGACGAACGGCGCGCGGATGTAATGCATGTTGCCGGTGACGAACGACGACATTGTGCCTCCCGAAGCGTGTTTATGTCGACACTTTAAGCGACCGCCCTGTAAATAACAGGAAAGAAACAGGCGCTCAACGGTACAGTGTCGACAATAGGCACGGCAGCGCGCCTTACAAAGGCGCGTCGGCCCGCGTTCCTCCGCGCGCCATGCGTGCGCGGGGTTGAATCGCAAGTCAAACTGGGAAGACCGGGCTGGCGCTACTTCCCCTTGAACACCGGCTTGCGCTTCTCCACGAAGGCGCGCTGCGCCTCCCTGGTGTCCTCGGTGTGCGACAGCGCGACCGTGACGGTCTGCTCGAAGCGGTAGCCGTCGCGCGCCGGCATTTCCTCGACCACATTGAACGCGCGCTTGACCTCGCGCACCGCGACCGGGCTTTTCGCCGCGATCTCGCGCGCGATCGCCATCGCCTCGTCCATCAGCTTTTCGCGCGGCACGCAGCGCCGAGATCACGCCGAGCCGATAAAGCTCCGCCGCCGGGATGCGCCGCCCGGTGAAGTAGATGTAGCGCGCCATCGACTTCCCGAAATGATCCATCAGGAAGCGCGCGCCGCCGGCGAGCCCGACGTCGAGCTCGGGGATGACGAAGTACGCATCCTCGCTCGCCAGCATGATGTCGCAGGCGAGCATCAGCGCGAAGCCGGCGCCGAACGCCCCGCCGTTCGCCGCGCAGATCACCGGCTTGGTGCAGTCCGAGATGGCGTAGAAATATTCGCGCACGAGGCGATTGTTGCGGATGTAGTCGCCCGGCTCCTTCGCGAGCCCGACGCGCTCCTTCACGTCGGCGCCGGCGGAGAACACCTTGCCGGCCGCGGTGAGGATCACGACGCGCACGTCGTCGCGGTCGCTGATCGCGTCGAACACGCGGATCAGTTCCTCGCGCGCCTTCTGGTTTTGCGCATTGACCGGCGGGCGGTCCATCGTGACCGTCGCGATGTAGTCGGCGACCTCGAGGCGGACCGTTTCGAGATTCATGGGCGTCTCCTCAATCGGTCATGATCAGCGCATCGACCGCGACGCCGCCGTCGGGCAGCGCGATGAACGGATTGATCTCGGCGCTGGCGACTTCCGGATGCGCGGCGCGCGAAGCGCGACATCGCCACCAGCGCGTCGGCGAGCGCATCGAGATCGGCCGGCGGCCTGCCGCGCGCGCCGGTCGAGCAGCGCGATGCCCTTGATCTCGCGGATCATCTCTTTCGCGGTGTCGCGATCGACCGGCGCAAGGCGCAGGGTCACGTCCTTCAGCACCTCGACATAGACGCCGCCGAGCCCGAACATCACCACCGGGCCGAACACCGGCATCGCGCTTCACGCCGATCACGGTCTCGACGCCGCCCTCGATCATGCGGGCGACCAGCGCGCCGTCGAGCTCGCGCCTGCGGCGCGTGCGCGGCGACGCGCGCCATCATCGCGTCGTAGCCGCTCGCGACCTCGTCGGCGTTGCGCAGGCCGAGCACCACGCCGCCGGCTTCCGACTTGTGCGCGATGTCGGGCGAGAGAACTTTCAGCACGACCGGGAAACCGATCTGCGGTCGCGGCCGCCACGGCCTCGTCGCGCGAGCGCGCGATCTTCTCCGGCGCGAACGGGATGCCGGCCGCGCCGAGCAGGCGCTTGGCGTCGGCCTCGTTGATCGGACCGGCGGGAAGCGGCTGCGCCGCTGCGCCAGCAGACGAAGGCGCCGCAGCGGGCTTCGCAAAACCCTGCGCCAGCCGCGACAGCGCCGCCACCGCCGCGATGGCGCGCGTCGGGTCCTCGAAGATCAGAAAGCCCATCGCGGTGAACTCGTCCGCCATCTCGCGCGGCATGCGCGCGCACAGCACGAACACGCGATCCGGGAAGCGCTGCCGCACCTCGAGGAACGCGGACTTCAGCCGGTCCATCAGCCCCGGCATCGTGCCCATGTGGGCGAGGAAGCTCACCACGCTGTCGACCGCGCCCTCCTCCGCCACGATGCCGAGGATGGTGGTGAACATGGTCCAGTCGTTCACCACCTGCGCGGTGGTGTCGACCGGGTTGGCCGGGCCGGCGAACGGCACCATCGCCAGCACCTTCTGCTGCGCGGCATCCGGCATGCGCGGCAACGTCGAGGCCGCGCTCCACCGCGGCGTCCGCCATCTGGATGCCGACGCCGCCCGAGAGCGTCACGACGCCGAGGCGCGGCGACTTCGGAAACACGCCGCCCGCGCAGGCGTAGGCGACGTCGACCAGCTCGTCGAGCGAGCTGCGCGCGATGCACGTTGTTTTCGCGGAACACCGCGTCGAACACCGCGTCCGAGCCGGCGAGCGAGCCGGTGTGCGAGGCGATCGCCGCGACGCCCTGCTCCGAGACGCCGACCTTCATGGCGATGACCGGCTTGCGGTTCGCCGCCGCGCGCGCGAGCGCGGCGCGCAGCCGCGCGCCGTCGCGGCAGCCTTCGAGATAGATCATGATCACGCGCGTGTCGGGATCGTCGGCGAGCCATTCGACGCAGGCGGCGACATCGACGCCGGCCTCGTTGCCGGTCGCGACGAAATGGCTGAAGCCGAGCCCGCGCTCGACCGCCTGCGCGAGGAAGTAGGTGCCGAACGCGCCGCTCTGGCTGACGATGCCGACCGGGCCGGTGCGCGGCCACAGCGGATCGAAATAGGACGAGAAGGTCGAGTAGAGGCCGGCATGGACGTTGAACATGCCGAGGCTGTTCGGGCCCGAGCAGCGTCATGCCGCCGGCGCGCGCAGCGGCGCGCCAGCTCCTCCTGCAGCGCGCGGCCTTCGTCGCCGGTCTCGGCGAAGCCCGACGAGAACATCACCGCGGCCTTCACGCCCTTGGCGATGCATTCGTCCGCGGCCTGCAGCGCGGCCTTGGCCGGCACCGCGATGATCGCCTGATCGATCGTCGCCCGGCGCGTCCGTGATCGACGGATAGGCGCGAAGCCCCTGGATCTCGCTGCGGTTCGGATTGATCGGGACGATCGCGCCCTTGAACGCGCGCTTGGAGAACGCGATCGGGCGCCCGCCGATGCGGTTGGCATCGCTCGACGCGCCGATCACCGCGACGCTTCTCGGCCGGAACAACGCATCGAGCGGACACGCGCAACTCCTTACTTCGTCACGACGTCATAGCCGAATTCGGCCGCGGATGCCGAGAGCCACGACCAGAAGCGTGCCCGCCATGCTGCGCGGCGCGGTGAGCTGCCAGGTCGCGTGCGTCGAGCATGTCGATCTGCACGCCGATATAGGCGATCAGCGTGGTCGCGACGTCGCCCGGCTTGAACACCTTCGGATGCAGGTCGATCGGCACGCCCTTCGCCAGCACGTCGCGCACGCGCGGGCCGGACAGATGCAGCACCAGCCGCGCGTCGGATTGATCCGACACCGCCGCGAACGGACCGACGCGCCCGCGCAGCTTGCGCGGCGAAGCCCGCCGCGTCCGCGCCCTCGGCGCTGGCGATCCATTGATCCGGGCCGGTGCCGGCGAAGGTCACGGAGCCGACGGTCGCGCGGCGCGGTCCGTCGGGCAGCGCCACGCCGAACGCGGTGTTGACCGCGTTGACCAGCATGAAGCGCTTGCCGCGCTTCGCGATCACGCTGGCGAAGGCGATGTCGGTGCGTTCCACGACCGTCAGGCCGCTCGCGCCGGCGCGGCCGATAGTGTCCCGGCGACGCGAGGCCGGCGAGCGCGGAGCGTGTCGGCGAGGCTAGCCATGGAGCCGCGCTCCTTCCGGATCGAAGAACACCGGGTCGCAGATCTCCACCTCGACGTCGCCGTTGCGCACCGGATCGTAGGCGCGCACGCGCTCGCCGATGCGCTGCGGCCCGCGCGCCAGCACGCCGAGCCCGATCCAGTGGCCGAGCATCGGCGAGAACGCGACCGAGGTCATGTGGCCCTCGTCGTTCTCGATCGTCGCTGGCGGCGCCGACGGCGAGGAAATGCGCGCCGGCGCGCAGCCGCGCGCTGCGATCGACCGGCTTGAAGCCGACCAGCGCCGGCCGGTCCGCGTCGAGCAAGCGCCGGGCGCTGCGCCATCACGCGGCCGATGTAGTCCTTCTTCGTCGACATCATGCGGCCGAGGCCGAGATCGCGCGCGGTCAGTCTGGCCGTTGATCTCGTTGCCGGCGACATGCCCCTTCTCGATGCGCATCACGCCGAGCGCCTCGGTGCCGTAGGGCGTGATGCCGAATTCCTCGCCCGCCGCCATGATGGCGCGGATCGCGGCGTCGCCGTAGCGCGCCGGCACGGCCAGCTCGTAGGCCAGCTCGCCGGAGAACGAGAGGCGAAACAGCCGCGCCGCGATGCCGCCGACCGTGATCTCCTTGCGCGGCGAGATACGGGAACGCCTCGTCGGAGAGATCGAACTTCTCGTCGACCAGCTTGCGCAGCACGTCGCGCGAGCGCGGCCCCGCGACGGAGAACTGCGCCCATTGCTCCGACACCGAGACCATCTGCACGTCGAGCTCCGGCCACAGCACCTGATGGCAGAACTCCAGATGCTGCATCACCTCGCCGGCGTTCGCGGTCGTCGTGGTCATGACGAAGCGCTCGCATCGCGAGCCGCGACGTGGTGCCGTCGTCCAGCACGAAGCCGTCCTCGCGCAGCATCAGCCCGTAGCGCGCCTTGCCGACCGGCAAGCGTCGAGAACGTGTTGCAGTAGACGCGGTCGAGGAACGCGGCCGGCGTCCGCGCCCTGGATGTCGATCTTGCCGAGCGTGGAGACATCGCAGACGCCGACGCCGGCGCGCGTCGCCGTCACCTCGCGGTTGACGCTCTCGAGCCAGTCCGTCTCGCCGGCGCGCGGATAATCATTGCGCGCGCAGCCACTGGCCGGCCTCGACGAACACCGCGCCCTGCTCGTGCGCCCATCGATGCGACGGCGGCAGCCGCGTCGGCCGGAAATCCTTGCCGCGATGGTGCCCGGCCAGCGCGCCGAAGCTCACCGGCGCGTAAGGCGGGCGAAAGGTCGTGGTGCCGGCCTGCGGGATGGTGCGGCCGGAACTTCGGCCATGATCGCGAGGCCCGAGACGTTCGAGGTCTTGCCCTGGTCGGTCGCCATGCCGAGCGTGGTGTAGCGCTTCAGGTGCTCGACCGAGCGGAAGCCTTCCTGCTCGGCGAGCGCGATGTCGCTCGTCGGTGACATCGTTCTGGAAATCGACGAACGCCT
>CAWIXG010000031.1:0-109608 GCA_963839985.1 uncultured Alphaproteobacteria bacterium
AACGTTGCGCAAGCTCGGCCGAGATCGAGCCAAAGGCGCGCGCGTCCATCAGCGCCATACGGGAGGATTGCATGCAGCTCCGAGCATTCGGAATGCCTTGGCTTGCGGCCGTCGCGATCCTTGCGGGCATCGGCGGAAGTCCGCCCGCCGCGGCGCAGCCGATCACGCTCTCGATCATCGACGTCGGCGGCGATCTCTCCTCGACGCAGGCGATCGTCGAGGCCTACCGCAAGGCCAATCCGAGCAAGGTCAAGGACATCCGCATCCAGCGCGCGCCGCAGCCGGAGCTGCCGGCCAAGATCAAGGCGCAGCAGGACGCCGGCCGGCTCGACATCAACCTCATCATGACCGGCCAGGCCGCGGCCTCCGCGCTGATCGCCAACGGCCAGCTCGTGCGGTTGCTGCCCGATCACGAGAAGTTGTTTCCGCTCGACGACTTCACCGAAGCCGCCAAGTCGCATCTCAAGGAAGGCGAGGGCTACGTCATCCCGTCGGTGGTGAGCAATGGCGGCCCGGTTTTCATCTTCAATCCGAAGAAGGTGCCAAACCCGCCGAAGACCGCGCAGGATCTGCTCGCCTGGGCCAAGGCCAATCCGGGCCGGTTCTTCTACGCGCGCCCGGCCAACAGCGGCCCCGGCACGTCGATCGTGGTCGGCCTGCCGTACATTCTCGGCGACAAGGATCCGCGCGATCCGGAGCACGGCTGGGACAAGACCTGGGCGTTCCTCAAGGAGCTCGGCCAGTACATCGAGTATTATCCGACCGGCACGCTGTTCACCTTGCGCGAGTTCGCCCAGGAGCAGCGCTGGATGATCGCCGGCATCATGGAATGGGACATGAAGCCGCGCGCCGAGGCGGTGGTGCCGCCGGAATCCAGGATCACCATCCTGGAGAACACGACGTTCCTGATCGATGGGCACTACTGGGCGATCCCCAAGGGCGTGCCGCAGAACGAGATCGACGTCATCCTCGACCTGATGAAGTTCATGCTGCAGCCCGACCAGCAGCAGTTGACCTGGCGCGGCTTCATCGGCCCGGTCAACCGGAAGGCGACGCTGGCCGCTGCGCCCCCGGACATCCGCGACTACGTCAAGGAGTTCTGGCGCCCCGAATACGACGACATGGACAAGAAGTTCAAAATCGTCCCGATGCTTGACGTGCGCAAGCTCACCTACATGTTCGACCGCTGGGACAAGGAAATCGGCGCCCAGAAGATCAAGCGCCAGTGAGCCAGACGTTCGACTCGCTGCGCTTCCGGATCACCAAGCGCTTCGGCGGCAAGATCGTCCTCGACGACTTCGCCCTCGAGGTGCGGGGCCGCCAGTTCGTGACGCTGCTCGGGCCGAGCGGCTGCGGCAAGTCCACCGCGCTCAACATCGTCGCCGGTCTGATCCCGGCGAGCGAGGGCGAGCTGTGGATCGACGGCGCGCGCATCGACCAGATGCCGGCCGAGCAGCGCGGCTTCGGCATGGTGTTCCAGAACTACGCGCTGTTTCCGCACATGACCGTGTTCGGCAACATCGCGTTCGGCCTGCAGATCCAGCGCCGCCCGTCCGCCGAGATCAATGAGCGCGTGCGCGCGATGCTGGCGCTGGTGCAGCTGCCCGAGCTCGGCGAGCGCTATCCCTCGCAGCTCTCCGGCGGCCAGCAGCAGCGCGTCGCGATCGCCCGCGCGCTGGTGCTGGAGCCGCGGCTGCTGCTGCTCGACGAGCCGCTCTCCAACCTCGACGCCAAGCTGCGCATCGAGATGCGCGCCGAGATCAAGCGCATCCATGCGAGCCTCGGGCTCACGTGCATCTACGTCACCCACGACCAGACCGAGGCGCTGTCGCTCTCCGACTGGATCGTGGTGATGCGCGACGGCATCGTGATGCAGGCCGGCCCGCCGGCCGAGATCTACAACCAGCCGAAGAACGTGTTCGTCGCCGACTTCATGGGCTTCCGCAATTTCTTTTCCGGCCGGATCAACGCCGACGGCGAGCTCGAGGGCGCGGACGGCGCCTGGCGCATCCGCGGCCGCGCGCATGCGCTTCCGCCCGGCGCGGCGGCGACCGCCGCGATCCGGCCCGAGGATGTGCAGGTCGGTGCTGACGCCGGCGTCAACCGGTTCAACGGGCGCGTCGAGATCGTCGAGTATCTCGGGCGCGAGAACGAAGGCGTGCTGCGGCTGGCGGATCAATCCTCGCTGTGGGTGCACACGCCCGCGCGTCTGGCGCCGGGAGAAACGGTGCCGGTGACGTTGCCGCCCGACAAGGTGATCTTCCTTCCCGCGGAGGCGCGGCCATGATCGCATCGCGCCGCGGCGAGCCGCGCGAGCTCGACCTCGTCGCGCTCGTGTGCCTGGCGCCGTCGGTGCTCTATGTCGTGGTGATGTTCGTCTATCCGTTCCTGCACGGCATCTACCTCAGCCTGCGGCCGGCCAAGCAGCCCGGGCTGAGCTTCGCCAACTACGTGGCGTTCTTCAGCGACGAGTGGCAGTACGGCACCATCTGGATCACCTTCACGCTCGCGGTGCCGACCACCGTCATCGTGGTGTCGACCGCGTTGTTCCTCGCCTACGGCATGCGCCGCGGCATCCGCATGGAGCGCACCATCACCACCATCCTGGTGCTGCCGGTCTCGCTCGGCGTGATCCTGCTCTCGATCGGCATCCAGGGCTTCTACGGATCGCGCGGCTGGTTCAACCAGATGCTGATCGGGTCGGGCCTGCTGAGCGAGCCGCTGGCGCTCACCAACAATCACACCGGCGTCATGCTGTCGCTGTTCATGCAGCAATTCCCGTTCTGCTTCCTGATGCTGCTCGGCTACATCTCGGGCATCGATCCGACCTTGGAGAAATCCGCCCGCACGCTCGGCGCGAACTCGTGGATCGTGTTTCGCCGCGTGATGCTGCCGCTGATGGCGCCCGGCATCGCGATCGCGTTCGCGCTGGTGTTCGTGATGAGTTTCGCGGTGTTTCCCTCCGCGATCCTGCTCGGACAGCCGGCCGGCTCCACCCGCACCATCGCGATCGCGGCCTATCACCAGGCGTTCGAGCACTACGACATGTCCTACGCGTCGGCGATCGCCGTCATCATGGGCCTGTGCCAGCTCGCCGGCCTCGTGCTCATCGTGCTGGTGCGCCAGCGCATGATCGCGGCGCCGACCATGGGCGTGGGGAAGCGTTGAGCATGATCCCGCAAAGCATATCCTCCATGCGCGGCAAGCTCTGGAGCCTCGCGCTGTATCTGTTCGTGCTCGGGTTCATCCTGAACCTGCTCGGGATCGTGACCCACGTCACGGTGAGCGCGTTCGCCAAGCGCTGGTTCGGCACGCCGCTGCCGCCCAGCTTCACCACCGACTGGTTCGTCTATGCCTGGACCAATTTCGATCTCGGCCGCGTGCTGACCGTCACCGTGATCGTGGCGCTCTCGGTGGTCGTTCTCGCGCTGCTGCTGGCGTATCCGGCCGCCTACATCCTGGCGCGGCGCAACTTCCGCGGCAAGACGCTGCTCCTGCTGCTGTACTTTCTGCCGTTGGTCATTCCGCAGATGACCTACGGCATCTCGCTCGCCACCACGCTGTACGGCTGGCCGATCGGCGGCACGATCTTCGCCGTGATCCTCGCCAACCTGGTGCCGATGGTGCCGCTCGCGATCTTCGTGCTGATCCCGTTCTTCGAGCAGATCAGCCCCAATCTCGAATGGGGCGCGCAGACGCTCGGCGCAAGCCGCGTGCAGATTTTTCGCCGCATCCTGCTTCCACTGACAGTGCCCGGCATGCTCACCGCCGGCGTGCTGATCCTGGTCAACACCGTGTCCAACTTCGAGCTGACGTTCCTCGTGTCCGGCTCCGGCTCGCAGACGCTCGTCGTCGCGCTGTTCTACAACGTCTTCGCCGGTGGCGTGCGGCCGGTCTACTCGGTCGACGCGATGGCGCTGATGTACATGGCGACCGTGCTGGTGATCCTGCTGGTCGCGCTGCACTTCGTGCGGCCGACGCAGATGGTGTTCCGGCTGGATCAGGGGGTGCGATAGAGTTCGCGCCATGCGGCCATGGCAAGACGCGAACATGCGGCGGCGGGTGACGGCGTGGACACCGGCGTTGATCGTCGCCAGCCTGCTGCTCTGTTTCGCGCTGATCGCCGAGGAAGTGCTCGAAGGCGAGCCGATCGCATTCGACCGCTGGATCATGCTGGCGCTGCGCCACGCGTCGGATCCCTCGCTGCCGGTTGGGCCGCGCTGGCTGCCTGATGCTGCGCGCGACATCACCGCGCTCGGCAGCACCGTCGTCCTCGGCATCCTGCTGCTGGTGGTCACCGGCTATCTGTTTGCCGCCGCCAAGCGCCATGCGGCCTGGTTCATCCTCGCCACGGTTCTCGGCGGGGCCGCGCTCAACAGCCTGCTCAAGCTCGTCTTCGCGCGGCCGCGCCCCGATATCGTCAAACCACTCACCGAGGTGCTCACCTTGAGTTTCCCGAGCGGACACGCCGCGGCTTCGGCGGTGTGCTACCTGACGCTCGGCGTGCTGCTCGCGCAGACGCAGGCCTCGCGGGCACTGCGCATCTTTTTCATCGCGACGGCCATGATGCTGACCTTGGTCGTCGGGCTCAGCCGCGTCTATCTCGGCGTCCACTATCCGACCGACGTGCTGGCGGGCTGGTGCTTCGGCATCGCCTGGGCGCTGATCTGCTGGACCGCGATGCGGCACTTCCAGCGGCGCGGCGAGATCGAGGCGCCGGAGCGGTGAATGCGCGGTGAGCTCGGTGGGCGCCGCGAAGGACTGCGCGCAATCGCCTGTCTCTCTCACCGTCACCCCGAGGTGCCCGCGCGAAGCGCGGGCCTCGAAGGGCGACGGCCCCAGTTGTGCCCGGTAGCGCTCACCCGCATGGCGCCGGGATCGTTCATTCCGCTGCATGTCCATACCGGCATCGAGCAGACCTAGGTGCTCGAAGGCAGCCTCGACGATGAGCAGGGCGCGGCCACCGCCGGCAATTTCGTCTGGCGCCCCGGCGGCAACACGCATCTGGCGCGCGCGCCGCAGGGGTGCGTCTCGCTCTCGTTCTTCACCAGGCCGAACAAGTTCTTCGATGACGTGCCGTGGTTTACCGAGTTGGGGAAGGCGGAGAGGTGAGCGTTCCTACGGCGCCACCAGCACCTGCCGGCACGCCGCCGGCAGGTCCGCCATCGTCAGCGGCGGGCGCGGCTTCACCGGCTCCTTCGGCGGCGGCGGGTTGATGATCGCGTCCCTGAACCAGTAGTCGAGATCCTTGCCGCAGCCTTCGGTTTCGCCGGCCGGGTCCTGCCCCTTGCAGTCCGGGCTGCCGGCCGGGCAGCCGATGCGCACGTGGAAATGATAATTGTGCCCCCACCACGGGCGCACCTTGTGCAGAAAGGCGCGATCCTTGCCGGCCTCGCGGCACAGCGCCTTCTTGATCGCGGCGTTGACGAACACGCGCTCGACCTTCGGGTCTTCGGCCGCCGCCTTGATCACCGCGAAGTGGCCGTGCGTCCAGATCTTCGGATCGACGTCCTTCTTGTCGTTCGCCACCACGTCGGTCGCCGACATCTCCTCGCGCTCTTCGCGCGAGAGCTGTGACTTCGGCATCGGGGTGAGCCAGATGTCGGCGTCGAGCCCGACCTGGTGGCTGGTGTGCCCGGTGAGCATCGGCCCGCCGCGCGCCTGCGCCATGTCGCCGACCAGCAGTCCCGGCCAGTTCGACACCTTGGGCACTTTTTCGGCGAGCCGCTCCATGAAGGTGACGAGATCCGGATGGCCCCAGTTGCGGTTGCGCGAAAGCCGCATCACCTGCCATGTCTTGCCGTTGATCGGCAGCGCGATGCCGCCGGCAAGGCAGCCGCGGGTGTAGAAGCCGATCGCGCGCGCCTGCAGGTCGACGGGTTTTGTCTTGCGGCCGAACAGTTCCTTCGCCGGGTTCTTCGGATCGTCGGGGTTGGCGAGCGGCGGCAGCGGCTTCGGGTTCACCGTGCCTTTGTCCTGGGCAGCCGCCGGGAGGGGGCCGAGCAGGGCCGCGATGAGCAGAGTAGCCGCTATTCGCATCGGTCCGTCCATGATGCCCGAGTCGTCCCGGCCGCATCATCATCTTTCATGGCGGTCTGCCAAGGGGGCAGGTTAACGCTTCGCCTTTACCATGACATCGCAAGACAGATGCGGAAGCCGCGCCGACGCGGCAAAAGAGCGCCGGTGTGTCGTCATCACCGGGCCGCTGCGAAGCAGCGAGTCCCGGTGATCCGGATGGCGTGGGCACGATCGTGTCCTGCCAATCGGGATGGCCGGGACAAGCCCGGCCATGACGCTGAGAGGGTGCTGTCATGCGTTGGCTTGCTGCGTTGCTACTTGCTCTCGTCGTGATGGCGTCTTCACCCGAGGCCCGCGCCCGCGTGCTGGTGCAGATCGACAAGCCCTCGCAGCGCATGCTGGTGCAGGTCGACGGCAAGCCCACCTACCTGTGGCGCGTCTCGACCGGACGCGGCGGCTTCGGCACGCCGGCCGGGAGTTTTCGTCCGCAATGGATGGCGCGCGCGTGGTTCTCCACCAAGTATTACGGCTCGCCGATGCCGCACTCGATCTTCTTCCACAAGGGCTACGCGATCCACGGCACCAATTACATCGCGCGCCTCGGCGGACCTGCCTCGCACGGCTGCGTGCGGCTGCATCCGGCCAATGCCGCGACGCTGTTCGCGCTGGTGCGCCGCACCGGCATGGCCAACACCACGATCCTGATCCACGGCGGCTAGATCAGACGAACACGTGGAACTCCACGACGCTGCTCGATGCCACGCCGTCCCAGGCATTGACGGAGATGCCGTCGGAACCGCTCGCCGCGGCGCGGAACGTGAGGTGCGACAGCTGCGCCTGCGACACGCCGAACGTCTGTCCCTCCGCCTGCGGCACGCCGTCGTATTCGAAGCGGCCGCCACCGATCGTGTTGTCGCGGAACCAGTAACTCAAGGAGTTGCCGCTATCGACGTCGCCTGCGGTGAACAGGCTTGCGGCTGACACCACCTGGCCCGGCGCGCGCGTGACGTCGGATGCAGACATTGTCGGGGCGTGATTGACGACGTTGGCGTGGAATCCCACGACGGCGCTCGAGGCCGCTCCGTCATAGACGTTGACGGAGATATCATCCGAGCCGCTGGTGCCGGCGCGGAAGGTGAGATGCGAGAGCTGCGCCTGGCTGACGCCGAACGTCTGTCCCTCCGTCTGCGGCGTGCCGTCATACTCGAAGCGCCCGCCGCCCGGCGTGTTGTCGCGGAACCAGTAGCTGATCTCGTCGCCGTCGGAATCCCCGGCCGTGAACAAGCTCGCAGCCGACACGACCTGCCCGCGGCTGAGCGAGGCATCGGGCGCCGACACCGTGGGTGCGTGGTTGACGACGGTGAGGTGGAATCCGGCGATGTTGCTCGACGCGAGCCCGTCGTACGCATGCACCGAGATATCGTCGGAGCCGCTGGTGCCGGAGCGGAAGGTGAGGTGGGAGAGCTGCGCCTGACTCACTCCGAAGGTCTGTCCTTCGGTCTGCGGCACGCCGTCATATTCGAAGCGCCCATTGCCGACCGTGTTGTCGCGGAACCAGTAGGTGAGTGCGTCGCCGTCGGCGTCGCTGGCGGTGAACAGGCTCGCGGCCGATACCACTTTTGCGCGGCCAAGCGACGCGTCGGGCGCCGTCATAGTCGGTGCATGGTTGACGACGTTGACGTGGAATTCGACCACACTGCTCGACGCCGCGCCGTCCCAGCTATTGACGAAGATGTCGTCAGAGCCGCTGGTGCCGGCGCGGAAGGTGAGATGCGAGAGCTGCGCCTGCGACACGCCGAAGGTCTGCCCCTCGACCTGCGCCGCGCCGTCATACTCGAAGCGCCCGCCGCCCACCGTGTTGTCGCGGAACCAGTAGCTCAGCGCGTCAGCCTCGACATCGGTCGAGCTGAACAAACTCGCCGCCGACACGACCTGCCCGCGGCCGACATAGGTATTGGGTGCCGCCATGGTCGGCGCGTCGTTCACCGGCGTGATGGTGACGGTGAAAATGCCCGACGCGCTCAGTCCGTCGTCGCTCGCCGTTACCTTGAGATCGAGCGCGCCGTTGAAGTTTGCCGGCGGCGTGCCGGAGAACGTGCGCGTGGCGGCCGAGAAGGCGAGCCACGCCGGCAGCGCCGAACCATCGCCAAGCGCCGCCGCGTAGCTCAGTCCGTCGCCATCGATGTCGGCGAAGGCGTTGGCAGGGACCTGGAAGCTCCAGACCTGATCCTCGGCCGAACTCTGATTGACGATCGGATTGGTGTTTTGGGGCACGTTGTTGAGAACCGTGGCCGCCGTGAAGGTCCCGTCCGCGAAGTTGAAGTTCTCCACCTCGCGGACCGTATCGGTGCCGTCGTTCGCGCCGGTGCGTAGATCGGTGACGATGATGTCGCCGTTGGCCTGCTGGCTGACCTGGTACTGCGACCGCTTCCCCGAGAAGATCGCAGTGTCGCTGCCGCCGCCGCCGATCAAGGTATCGTTGCCCAGTCCGCCGCTCAGGACGTCGTCGCCGGATCCCGCGGCCGACAGCGGCGCCGTGGCGTAGCGGATCACCTCGTTGCCGAAGTTCCAGTTGACGTTGCCGACGCCCGCAGTCCCGAACAGCTTGAGCTCGCCGCCGTCGAACAGGATGTCGTTGATGGCGAAGTCCGCCGGAACCGAGAGGGTGCCGCCGATCGAGAAGTTCAGGCCGTCCGACGATATCGCGTGGTACTTCGTGCCGTTCTGGTCCAGCACCGCGAACACCACGTCGGCTCCGCCGAGGCTGGTCGTCGTCGCCGCCACGAGGGTGTAACCGCTCGGAAGGCTGACGGCAGTGTCGCCCGAGAAGTGAACACCGTCGGATGAGGCGGCATGTTTGAGAATATTGCCGCCGGGATTGTTGTCGTAGAAATACGCGTGATAGGCGCCGCCGAGCTTTACCACCTCGCGCAGGCTGATGCCGTTGCCGGGCGAGGCGGGTTCGACCCGGATCGGATTGTCAGCGCTGAAACTCCACGTGACGCCGTCGGCGGAGGTGGCGTAGCCGAATCCGGTCGCGTATCCGGAGTTTGTGTTGAGGTTGCGGTTGTCGCCGTAGAACCACAGCTTGTAGGTCCCGTCCTCGTACATCAGGCTGACCGGAATCTCGCGGAACGAAGCCCATGACTGGCTGGCGCCGTTGGAGATCACCGGATCGGACGAGGACTTGGTCCAGGCCGTGCCGTCCGCCGAGGTCGCCAGACCGATCTGGTAGTTGTTGGCGAACGGCAGCCCGCCGTAGAGCATCTTGTATGCATTGCCGACCTTGACCACGGTCGGGCTTTCGACCCGCGTCGCGTCGAACCCGGAGCCGTCGAACTCCACGATCGTCCCCTGCACGGTGGCGGTGATGTTTCCTGCCGCCGTGAACCCGTCCCCGTCGCCGCGCAGAATGTCGTTACCAGCCCCACCCTCCAGCCTGTTGGCTCCGGCGCTTCCGGTGATCTGGTCGTTGCCGCTGCCGCCGATGACGTTCTCGACCGCGGTGATCTGGTCGGTGCCGATCTCGCCGCCGACCGCCTGATCCTGCGCGGCGGACAGGTCGACCACGATGCCGAGCGTAGTGGCGGAATAATCGGCGGTATCGATGCCGTCTCCGCCGTCGAGGATGTCTCCGGCGCTGCCCGGCTCGATGGCAAGCACGAGCTCCGGCCGGTATTGCGCCATGGCCCCGGTCGCGTCGGAGCTCACGAAATAATCCATGGTGTGGTTGTTGCCGACCGGCCGCAGTTGCAGTCCGAAATTGCTCGTCGGGTCGTCCAGCCACTGGTTCACGGCCGCGGTGACATTGATGTCGATCCAGCCGGGCCCGGGCGCGGCGGTGCTGGTGATGTTGGTGTAGCTCAGGCTGTAGTCGTGCCAGCCGTAGCTTTCGGTCCACGCCGTGTTGAGGCGATCGACGTACATGCCGGTCGGGCTGTAGTCGCTGTAGTCGGTGTTGTAGAGGCGCAACGTCGCCGACGTGACGTGCGCCGGGATGCCCGCGCCGGAGAGATCGAAGCGCAGCAGCGAGTGGTAGTAGTCGGCCCAGCCGCCGACTTTCAGGAACGCGTCGTCGACGCCGTAGTTGTCGCTGTAGCTGAAGGTGCTGGTGACCCAGAGGTCCTGGCCTTCGGAGCCGGGCTTGAGGGTGAGCTGGGTGGGAGCTGCGCTCTCGTCCGCATCGATGCCAGCGACCAGGACGTCATCGCCACCAAGTCCGCGCAGGACATCATTGCCAGTGCCGCCATCGAGCAGGTTCGCCAGCGCATTGCCGGTGACCAAGTCGTCACCGCTGCCGCCGACCACGTTTTCTATGTTTATGATTCGATCCGCACCAATATCGATGCCGCTAACTTGGCCAGTGGTCAGATCGACGATGATGCTCTGTATGGCTGAGGAGTATATGACAGTATCGATGTCTTCGCCGCCATCATAGAAGTCGTTGCCCTCGCCCGACCCGCCGATGATGAAATCGTCGCCTCCAAGGCCCGATACCTCGTCGTCACCGGCTCCGCCGAACAACCAATTAGTGAGGCTATTGCCCTTGATAATGTCGTCTGCGGCGCCAGTGAATACGTTGTATATGCCCGTGAGCGTATTCGATACGGCCCATCCAACTGACGCGGCCACCCCGCTCGCAAGATCGACGGCAATCGGTGTTAATTTGTCGACGGAAAAATTTACCACATCACGGATAGAGTTTCCGACGATGTTATTTGCGCCATCGATTACGGTAATAACGTAGGCAGCGTCGCTGATGAAGTCGTTGGGGGTCAATCCGTTGAATGCTTCTACCTTGTAACCGGTGCTGGTCGATGCCGTGGTGATACGAACTGGTATTTCGATGTCCGGGTCAACGCGATTGTTATTTTGTGCTAAAGGATCAGGAAATTTTGTCGTGACAAGATATTTCGCAATCTCAAGATACAATCCCATATCATGATTTTGAAGGAAGCTGGGGTCGTTAAGCAGTCCGCCCCTATCGTCAATAATGTATGTGTCACCCCTGATGTCTTTTTGAGCTAAGATTGGCGCCGCGAGGATCGGGTCAAAGTCGACTCGAATATTTACAAATCGCGAGTCAAATATATGCTTAATTCCTGATACTTCGTCGTATCCGGGGTTTGCAAATACGATGCCTTCATATTTGAGATTCCCGGGATTGTCTGCCATAAATTTTTGAGCCATGGCGGCGCCAAGGCTGTGGCCGGTGATATAGACTTTGGATATCTCTGTGTGCGCACCAAGGTACGATTTTATCTGGTTGAGAAAATCCGCATAGAGGCCGTAGTGCCGATCCATGGGCACCCAATCTTTTTCATCCGGGCTCACGGGATTTACAAGGCGTGAAAGCGTCAATCCTGGGTCGTCATTGGTTCCTCTGAATGCTAGGAATAAGGCGTCGCTTGAGCGGCCCGCCAAGACGGCTGCGTTTGAGTTAGTATAAATTCCATCGACGAGGCCAATTGTTGGAAACCCAACATACCTCGAGTCGTTTGTCGGAGCGTTAACCGGCGCAAGATTAGGAACGTCTGTGGATGTCAGCAAGTGCAACGCCGGTGACGAGCCGCCAAATAGTGAGGCAAAAAGGCTCTCAGCCATTGCCTGAGTCCCATTATAGCCGGAACTCGCATTCTCAAGCGAATGTAGATGGTATGCCGTTTCAGCAAGGTCCGCTAAGAACAGAACCTTGCCGCCATGAGCCGTGAAGATGTCTTGTGCCCTTGTCGTAAGGGCAGTCGGGGTCGCCGCCGCGCTGATATCGGACACCTGTATTCGATAGGTGCCGATACCGCCGTTGCCTGAACCGGTCGCCAGGAAATATGTGTCGGTCGCTTGCGGCGTGTATGTAAATCGAGAGTCGACACCGGTGCCGCCGTCGTCGTCTTCCTTAAGTTTAGTCGTGCCGCTACCGGGATTGCGAATGCTCAAATAGGGATCGGCCAAGGTGCCGTGACTGGTCGGGCTGCCCTGCAGATCAAACTGATAGGTGTGACCTGCCGTGAGCGAGACTTTGAACCAATCCGTGTCGCCAACGGTCTCGATATTGCCGTTGCGGACGCCGTTGACATCGACAATGCCGACTGTGCTCGGGCTGCTCGCGTAATCGTCGATTGCGGCGGCTTCGTTGTCAACTATCGTGAAGTCCCGCTTGGCGAGGAACGTGGTCAACGGGTCAGTGGTGTTCCGCTGGACGATCGTTCCAAACGTCTCATTGCCTTCAACCAAGGCGTCGTCTTTGATCGTTATCGTCACCTGTTGTGATGCGACGTTTGCACCGAACGTCAACGGCACGTTGGCCCGCCCCACATAATCGCTGTCGTTCGTATTGCTGGCGTAACCGTTCGCGGCCCCGTGCACCGTACTGAAATAGATCGTCTCGGGCGGCAGCTCGCCGGAGCGTGTGACCGTAAAAGTCAGCGTCGTATTGCCTTCTGTCACCGAGGCAGGGCTTGGTGCAACAGAATAGGTCGTGTTCTGCGTTCCCTCGTTGATCGTCAAAAACCCGCTCTGCGCAAGAAACACCGACGCATCGTCCATGCTGTTGCGCTGGACGATGGTGCGGAACTGCTCGCCGGAATCGCTCACTCCATCGTTGTTGATGTTCAGCGTCACGGTCTGCGAGGCGACGCCGGAGCCGAAGTTGACGGGAATGTTGAGCGGGATCGTTCCCGCGGTCGTGCTGAAATCTCCCTCGCTCCAGTTCGCACTGCCGTCGGCGCGGGCCGAGAAGAAGACCGTCTCGCCGGGCTTGTCACCCGTGCGGGTGATCGTGAACGTGACCTGGCCGCCCTCGTTCGCCGTCGAGGACGACGGCGTGATCGTGTAGCCGGTGTTCTGTCCCGCGTCGTTGATCGTGACGAAGCCGCTTTGGGCAAGGAATACGGAGGCGTCATCAGAGCTGTTGCGCTGCAAGATGGTGCGGAACTGCTCACCGGAATCGCTGACGCCGTCGCTGTTGATGTTCATCGTCACGCTCTGCGACGTGACGCCGGAGCCGAAGTTCACCGCGATATTCAGCGGGATGGTGCCCGCGGTCGTGCTGAAGTCTCCCTCACTCCAGTTTGCGCTGCCGTCGGAGCGGGCGGAGAAGAACAGCGTTTCCGCCGGCTTGTCGCCGGATCGCGTCGCCGTGAAGGTGACCTGGCTGCCCTCCGCCGCCGTCGTCACCGATGGTGTCAGCACGTAGGTCGTATTCTGCGCCGCCGGATCGTTGACCGTGACGAAACCGCTTTGCGCCAGGAACACCGACGCGTCATCCGTGCTGTTGCGCTGGACGATGGTGCGGAACTGCTCGCCCGAGTCGCTGACGCCATCATTGGTGATATTCAGCGTCACCGTTTGCGACGTCACGCCGGAGCCGAAGCTCACCGCCAGGTTGAGCGGGATGGTGCCCGAGGTCGTGCTGAAGTCGCCCTCGCTCCAGTTGGCGCTGCCGTCGGAGCGAGCGGAGAAGAACACCGTCTCGTTCGGCTTGTCGCCCGAGCGTGTGATCGTGAACGTGACTTGCCCGCCTTCCGTCACGGTCGTCGGCGAGGGTGTCAGCGAGTAGGTCGTGTTCTGAACCGCGTCGTTGATGGTCACGGCGCTGCTCTGGGCGAGGAACACGGAGGCGGCATCCGAAGAGCTTCGCTGCACGATGGCGCGGAATTGCTCGCCCGAGTCGCTGACGCCATCATTGGCGATGTTCAAGGTCACGGTTTGCGAGGTGACACCGGCGCCGAAGTTCACCGACATGTTGAGCGGGATGGTGCCGGACGTCGTGCTGAAATCGCCCTCGCTCCAGGTCGCCGTGCCGTCGGAACGGGCGGAAAAGAAAACAGTCTCGCTCGGCTTGTCGCCGGTGCGCGTGATCGTGAACGTGACCTGCCCGCCCTCCGTCGCAGTGGTGGGCGAGGGCGTCAGCGAGTAGCTGGTGTTCTGCGCCGCGTCGTTGATGGTGACGAGGCCGCTCTGGGCGAGGAAGACTGACGCCGCGTCCGAGCTGCTGCGCTGCACGATGGTGCGGAACTGCTCGCCGGAATCGTTCTGTCCATCATTGGCAATGTTCAGCGTCACGGTTTGCGAGGTGACGCCGGAGCCGAAGTTCACCGCGATGTTGAGCGGTATGGTCCCGGACGTCGTGCTGAAATCGCCTTCGCCCCACGTCGCTGTGCCGTCAGACCGGGCTGAGAAGAAAACCGTTTCGTTCGGCTTGTCACCCGAGCGCGTCACCGTGAACGTGACTTGGCCACCCTCCGTCACCGTCGTCGGGGAAGGCGAGACCGTGTAGCTGGTGTTCTGCGCCGCGTCATTGATGGTGACGAGGCTGCTTTGCGCGAGAAAGACCGAGGCGGCGTCCGAACTGCTGCGCTGGAGGATGACACGGAACTGCTCGCCTGAGTCGACCTGCCCGTCACTGGTGATGTTCAGCGTCACGGTCTGCGACGTGACGCCGGAGCCGAAGCTCACCGGAATGTTGAGCGGGATGTTGCCTGCGGTGGTGCTGAAATCGCCTTCGCCCCAGGTCGCGGTGCCGTCGGACCGGGCGGAGAGAAAGATCGTTTCGTTCGGCTTGTCGCCTGAACGGGTGATCGTGAAAGTGACTTGCCCGCCTTCGCTGACCGTCGCCGGCGCTGGTGTGACTGTGTAGGTGGTCGCCATGACTTCGCTCCCAGCAATACCCGGTAAGATTGTCAACGAAGCCAATATTCAAATTTTAGGTGAGTCAACGAAAATAAACACTAGCGGCTGTAGTTGTACAAAATACCCCATTATATTGTGCCCGCACGTGCTCCCGGTGCGCGCGCCGCGCTGGCGGCGTATGGATCCCGCGTCGGTTCGCGGGACCCGCATGCGCCTCGTCGTTATCGCCGTTCTGTTGCTCTGCGCCGGCGCCGCGCGCGCGGATTGCCCGCCCGGTGCGCCGATCGCCGACTGGGTGTTCGGCGGCGGGCTGTGCCAGGCGGTCACGACCTTCGGCACCGAGAGCGCGGGCGCCTCGCCGGTGCTGATCGTGGTGGTGCACGGCGACATCTCGGACGGCGGCGCCGCGACCTATCATGCGGCGTTCGCGCCGACGCTGGCGCGCCCGGGCACGATCGTGGTCGCGCTGACGCGGCCGGGCTACACCGATGCGCGCGGGCGCGTGAGCGAGGGATCGACGCTCGGCCGCCAGGACAACTACACCCGCGCGAACATCGCCGCGGTCGGCGGCGCGATCGCGGCGCTGCGCGCGCGCTACCAGCCGCGCCGCGTCATCTACCTCGGCCACTCCGGCGGCGCGGCGATCGGCGGCGTGCTGATCGCGCGCGCGAGGCTGATCGATGCCGCGGTGCTGGTGTCATGCCCGTGCGACATTGCGCGCTGGCTGCGCGAGCGCAACCGGCCCGAATGGCGCAACAGCCTTTCGCCCGCGAGCGTCGCGGCCCGCGTGCCGCGCAACGTCCGTGTCCGGGTGATCGCGGGCAGCGCGGACGCCAACACGTTTCCGGCGCAGGCCGAGGCCTACGCGCGAACGCTTGCACGGCGCGGCATCGATGCGCGCTTTGTGGCGGTCGAGGGCGCCGGCCACGGGCTGTCCGGCCTCGGCGCCGCGGCCGCGCAGGCGGTCGAGGAGCTCACTCGATGACGATCTCGCCGACCATGCCGTGCGCGGCGTGGCTCTTGCCGTCCTTGCCGACGATGCCGCAGCGCAGGTCGGTTACGCGCCCGGCCGCGACCGGCACGAACCACCACTCGGCGGCGTGTCCGGGATAGACCTCGATCTCGCGGATCGCGCCTTTGAACTCGGCGAGCGTGACGGCCTTGCCGTCGCGCTGCTGCGTCACCTGCACCTTGCGGGTGAAGATCATCTGCGTGAACGAGTCGGAGGTGAAGTAGTGCGGGTCCTCGCTCGGGTTGCGCAGGATCAGCTTGTAGAGCTTGCCGGTCTCGAATTTGAGCTGGTTCGGCATGAAGGCGTGGTGGCCCGGCTTGCCGAGGTCGACCGTCACCTCGATCGGGGTTTGCTTGGCGAGGTCGCCCGCGCCATGGACCGGCGCCGGGAGGGCGAGCATTGCGGCGATCGCCGCGAGTACCGCCAGCGGCCGCAGCGCGGGCAGCCTCCGCTTTGCGGCGAGACCGCCGCCAATTTGCCCGAACGATGTCATCGCGTCGTCCCCATCCTGAACCGCGCCCGCGTCAACCGAACCGGCGGCCACAACCGCAGGTTCTTGTCGCTATTGCAAATTATTTGCAACAAGGAGGCCGTGCAATGAGCGTATTGCCGCACGCCGCACAGAGTGCCGGACCGCGGCCGCAGCGGATCAAATTCCGGATTTGTTACAATGAGTTGGGTAGTACTCTGGGATCGCTGGCAGGCCGCAGGCACTTTGTGTGCATGGGTTTTTTTGTACTGTGCATGGGGTTGTTTTGCGAAAAAAAATCGGCCGGCTACGACGCGCGGCGCTTGCGTGTCGCCGCGGCCTTTTTTCGCCGAGCGCGAGCGCGCCGCCGCCGGCCGGGCCGCGCTCGTCCGGCCGCCGCGCCGCCCGCCCTTGCGCGAGGAGACCTCGGTGTCGGGCCCGCCGCGTCCCGCGATCCGCTCTTGTTGCCGCCGCCCTCTTACCTGTTGACGGTGGCCCAGGCCCGGCGCTCGGCTTCGTCCTCCGGCACGGCGCGCGTCTCGCAGCCCTCTTCGATGTGGCGCGCCTTGCGTTTCTGCCGGTCCGTGTCCTTCGACTTGTCGCCGCGCGGCATGACGAACCTCGGTATCGCGGGAACGAAAATCGAACGCCGCGTCGAGCCCGCAGTTCCGGAACATCCGCGCGCCGCGCCCGTTGGAGCCGCAGGGGAGCAAGCCTCAAGAATCATGCTGAACACGGAGAAACCAAAATGGCGGCCCAAACACTCGAACGGCGCGAGACCCATAACCTGATCGGCAGCGACAAGGTCGAAGGCACCAACGTCTATCGCTCGAACGGCGACAAGATCGGATCGATCGAGCGCCTCATGCTCGACAAGCAGTCCGGCAAGGTCGCCTACGCGGTGATGAGCTTCGGCGGATTCCTCGGCATCGGCCACGACCACTATCCGGTCCCCTGGTCGCTCTTGACCTACAACACCAGTCTCAGCGGCTACGAGGTGAACATCTCGGACCAGCAGCTCAAGGGCGCGCCGAGCTACTCGAACGACAACGACTGGGACTGGGAAGATCGCAAGCGCGCGCAGCAGGTCTACGACTACTACCGCGTGCCGCCGTACTGGATGTAACGCGCCGCGGTTCGGCTCGCTTCGCCGCCCCGTTCCGGATTCCCGGGCGGGGCGGTTTTCATGTTAGTGCGCTTCCCCGAACCGGAGCCGGCGGATGCGCGAATACATCTCTCAAAACTGGAGTCAGATCGTCGACGGCCTGCTGTTCGGCCTCGGCGTGCTCGCGGTCTATGTCGGCGCGGTGCTCACCGGCGCGATCATCCGCTCGCTCGGCGGCGCCGGCAGCAAGGGCCTGACCGTCCTCGGCCGCTATGCCACCGGCTGGTTCGACTACGTGCGCGGCGACGACCGCAACACCATCAACGTCACGCTCAACATGGTGGTCGACGGCCATCTGAAGTTCGACACCATCGTGGCCGACCGGCGCGTCTGGAACGTGTGGCCGAACCAGTATCGCGTCTACCTGATCCGCCGCGCCGCCAGGCTGACCACGCTCGCCAATCCGGTCATCGTGTTTCCGCACAAGCCGCCACGCACGCGGCGTTCGTTCGGCGAGCGCGTCACCGACCTGTTCGCCAGCGTCAAGGTCAACGAGAACGGCCGCAGCCAGCGCGTGCCGCTGCTGCGCGAGGACGAGTACCGCGCGACCTATGCGCCGCTGATCAGCCTGGTCAGCGAGAAGTGCACCAACGACAACTCGATCGATCTCGCGCTCGGCCGGCCGATGAACGAGCATCGCTTCGTCATCGCGCTCACCTTCGAGCAGCTCAACACGCGGCGTGCGCGTCACCTGCGCGCGATGGTCGTGTCGGAGGAGGCGCTGCTCAATCTTCCCACCGAGATGCCGCGCGTCGACTTCGAGGAGCACAAGACGCGCTTCCTCACGCTGCTGGCGATCGCGCGCGAGTATCGCGCCCATCCGGAGCGTTTCGGGATCGTGAAGGTGTGGCGGCCGAAGGAGCTGACGCGGCCGCAGGTGCGGATTCCGGAGACCGTGGCCGGCACGCGGTAAGCCGCCGAACCTTGACGCGCAGCGTCAGACGTCCACCTTCAGCGCGGCAATGAACGCCTCCTGCGGGATGTCCACCTTGCCGTACTGGCGCATCTTCTTCTTGCCTTCCTTCTGCTTGTCGAGAAGCTTGCGCTTGCGGCTGACGTCGCCGCCGTAGCACTTCGCGGTCACGTCCTTGCGCAGCGCGCGCACCGTCTCGCGCGCGATGATCTTGCCGCCGATCGCGGCCTGGATCGGCACCTGGAACATGTGCGGCGGGATCAGCTCCTTCAGCTTCTCGACCATCGCGCGGCCGCGGCTTTCCGCGCGCGTGCGGTGCACCAGCATCGCGAGCGCGTCGACCAACTCGTTGTTGACCAGGATGTGCATGCGCACCAGGTCCGACGGCTTGAAGTCGGTGAGGTGATAGTCGAACGAGGCGTATCCCTTCGAGACCGACTTCAGCCGGTCGTAGAAATCGAACACGACTTCGTTGAGCGGCAGGTCGTATTTCACCATCGCGCGGTTGCCGACGTAGGTGAGCTCCTTCTGCGTGCCGCGCCGGTCCTGGCAGAGCTTGAGCACCGAGCCGAGATACTCGTCCGGCGTCAGGATCGTCGCCTCGATCCACGGCTCCTCGATCTCGAGGATCTGCATTACGTCCGGCATGTCGACCGGATTGTGGATCTGGATTTCCGATCCGTTGCGCAGCTTCATCTTGTAGATGACCGACGGCGCGGTCGCGATCAGCGCAAGGTTGAACTCGCGCTCGAGCCGCTCCTGGATGATCTCCAGATGCAGCAGCCCGAGGAAGCCGCAGCGGAAGCCGAAGCCGAGCGCGGCGCTCGTCTCCATCTCGAACGAGAAGCTCGCATCGTTCAGCCGCAGCTTCCCCATCGCGGCGCGCAGATCCTCGAACTGCGCGGCGTCGACCGGAAACAGCCCGCAGAACACCACCGGGATCGCGGGCCGGAAGCCCGGCAGCATCTCGGTCACCGGCTTGCGGTCGTCCGTGATGGTGTCGCCGACGCGCGTGTCGGCCACTTCCTTGATCGACGCCGTCATAAAGCCGATCTCGCCGGGGCCGAGTTCCTCCGCCGGAATCAGCTTGGGCGTGAACACGCCGACACGGTCGACGTCATAGGCCGCATTGGTGCCCATCATGCGGATGCGGTCGCCCTTCTTCAGGCGCCCGTCGACGATGCGCACCAGCACCACGACGCCGAGATAAAGGTCGTACCAGCTGTCGACCAGCAGCGCCTTCAAGGTCGCGTTGCGGTCTCCTTTCGGTGCGGGCAGCCGCGTGACGATCGCCTCCAGCACCTCCGGCACGTTCAGGCCGGTCTTGGCCGAAATGCCGATGGCCTGCGAGGCATCGAGCCCGATCACGTCCTCGATCTGCTGTTTCACCTTCTCGACCTCGGCGGCCGGCAGGTCGATCTTGTTCAATACCGGCACGATCTCGTGGCCGGCGTCGATCGCGTGGTAGACGTTGGCGAGCGTCTGCGCCTCGACGCCTTGGCTGGCATCGACCACCAGCAGCGAGCCCTCGCAGGCCGCGAGGCTGCGGTTCACCTCATAGGCGAAGTCGACGTGCCCGGGCGTGTCGATCAGGTTGAGGATATAGCTCTTCCCGTCCTGCGCCTTGTAGCTCAGCCGCACCGTCTGCGCCTTGATGGTGATGCCGCGCTCGCGCTCGATGTCCATCGAGTTCGAGCACCTGCTCCTTCATCTCGCGCAGCTCCAGCCCGCCGGTAAGCTGGATCAGCCGGTCGGCCAGGGTCGACTTGCCGTGGTCGATATGCGCCACGATCGAGAAGTTGCGGATATTGTTGATGGGCTGCGCCGTCATGCGCGGCAGATAACATTCGCATTGCACTGCGGCAAGCGAGCCGCCTGCTCCTTTTGCTCTCTCCCCGAAAGGCAGAGGGGCGCCGCCGAAGGCGGCGAGGCGAGGGGGCTAAAACAGCGCAGTACCCTCTCCGGCAAGCCGCAGCGGGGAAAGCGAGATGCCGGTGGCTAGAACTCCGCCAGCAGCCGCCCCAGCCCCTGGATCTTGTCGTCGATCCCGTTGGCGCGCAGGGCGTGCCAGTAGGTCGCGGTGTTGATCGCGATCACCGGTTTGCCGAGCCAGAGTTCGGCCGCCGCCGCGAGACGGACCATGCTCAGGTTGGTGCCGACCTGGACGATGGCATCCACGTCCGTTCCGTTGCCGTTGAGCGCGATGATCCTGTCGCGGCACACCTCGGGGGGCACCTCGGCGATGCCGGTCCAACTCGGGCACTGCAGGCAGATGTCGCGCACCACCGTGAAGCCCGAATCGACGAAGTAGCGCGCGACCTGTTCGTTCGCCGCCGGGAAATACGGCGTCAGGAATGCGATCCGCTTCACCCCGCCGTAGGCCTTCAGCGCGGCGGTGCAGGAATGCGATCCGATGCTCACCCCGACGCCGGCCTCGCGCGCGATCTTCTCCCGGAACGCATCCGCGCCGGCAGCGCCGCCGAAGAAAGTGACCGCCGACATGCCCATCACGAGATAGTCCGGCGCGCAGGTCATCACGCTGCGCACCGCGTCGAGCGTGTTGTCGGCGATGATGTTCGCGCCGGCCATGAAGCTGTCGTTGCTCACGGCTTTTGCGTTCGGCGTGTAGATGCGGCTGTAGTGATTGGTGACGCCGGCCGGGCGCATCATGTCGAAGTCGGGCTGCACCACCGTGTTGGTGGATGGCCCCATCACGCCGAACTTCTTGCGCCATCCCAGGACATCCCGCATCGCAATTCCCGCTATTCGATCTGTGCCGCGCGCTGCAGCCCGGCGATCATCGAGGACTTGAGCATATACGCGCGCGCGAGCTTTGGATCGGCCGCGGTCTGCCGCATCGCGTCGAGCGACCTCTGCCGGATCGCGGGATCGCGCTCGCTCAAGATCTGGTGGTTGCGGTTGGTCTGCTGCTGCACCGCCTCAATCGCCACGGTGCGGCGCTGCCGCTCGTAGCGGTCGAGCAGGCCATCGTCGGCGCCGGCGTAGATCGCCGCGAGCCTGTCGGCGAGGTTGAACGCATCATGGATGCCGCCGTTCATCCCCATGCCGCCGAGCGGATTGTTGATGTGCGCGGCGTCGCCCGCGAGCAGAACGCGGCCCGCCCGGAACGATTTCGCGACGCGCTGGTGCACGTGATAGATCGAGCGGTGCTCGATATCGTAGGCGGCATCGCGCGGCACAACGCGCTGCAGCACCTGCTGCAGGTTCTCGTCCAAGAGAAGCTGCGCGCGATCCGCATTCTCCGGCGCCGGCACCAGCACGCGCCACAGGCCCGGCACGCGCAGCAGCACCAGCCATTCGTTCGGGTCGGCGATGTAGTTGACATAGGCGATGTCGGTCAGCGTGTCCTCGAAGCGGAACGCCGTCGAGGCGATCAGAAAAAGCTCCGGATAGGTGAAGCCCTCGAACTCGATCCCGAGCGCGCGGCGCACCGCGCTGCGCGCGCCGTCGGCCGCCACCACGTAGCGCGCCTCGATCGTGACCTGGCCGCCCGGCGTGTCGGCCGTGACCGCAATCGTATCGCCACCCGGCGTCACGCCGGTGACGGTGTGGCCAAATCTGATCTCGGCGCCGGGGATTTTCAGATAAGCGTCGCGCAGCAGCCGCATCAGCTTCCACTGCTCGCACTGCACGCGGTACGGATGAGCGGTATCGGCGGCGAGCAGCGACAGATCGAAGGTTGCGACCGGACCTGTCTCGCGGTCGCGGAACTGCCAGGTCGGCGCCTTCAGGCCGGACGCGATCATCGCCGGCACCACCGCGAACTCGTCGAGCATGTCCAAGGTCGGCGGATGGAACGTCGATCCGCGCAACTCCATCACCAGCTCGGGCTCGGCGGCGAGCAGTATCGTCGGAATGTTCCGGCGCGCCAGCGCCAGCGCGGCCGTGAGTCCGACCGGCCCTGTACCGACGACGATGACGCGATCGGAGTGCGGCATGTTACTGCGGCGGCACGATCCCGGCGGCCTTCACCGAAGCGGCGAAGCTCTCCTTGTCCTTCTTGAACACGGCCGCGGTTTCTTCCCTGGTGAGGCCGCCCGGCACGATACCGAGCCGGGTGAGCCGCTCGCGCAACGTGTCGGTCCTGGTCAACGCGGTGATCTCGCTGCGGATCGCCGTGATGATCTCCTCCGGCGTTCCGGCCGGAACCGAAAAGCCGTTCCACGACGAGAACTCGAAGCCGGGAAAGCTCTCGGCGACCGTCGGCAGGTCGGGCGCGACCGGGATACGTTCTGGCGTGCCGACCGCGATCAGCCTGATCTTGTCGCTCTCGGCGTGCGGCAGCAGTTCAGAGGTATTGCCGAAATAGAAGTCGACCTGGCCGGCCATCAGGTCCTGCACCGCCTGCGGCCCGCTCTTGGCCGGGATCATCACCACGTCGACGCCGGCGCGCGCGAACAGCAGCACCGGCGCGAGATGCGCGATGTTGTTGGCGCCCGCGATGACGAAGTTGAGCTTGCCGGGATTGGCCTTGGCGTGCGCGAGAAACTCGGGAAGCGTCTTTACCGGAAGGTTGCGGCGGATCGCGATCATCTGGGTGCCGGTGCCGACGTTCACGACCGGCACGAGTTGCTTCTCGGCGTCGAACGGCACCTTCTGCACCATCGGAGTGAGCAGCAGCATCGAGGAGGGCGAGAACAGGATCGTGTAGCCGTCGGGCGCGGCGGCGGCGACCGCCCCGGTGCCGAGCGCGCCGCCGGCGCTCGGACGGTTCTCGACCACGAAGGGCTGGCCGAATTTCTCGCTCAATCGTTGCGCGCCGAGCCGGGCCATCATGTCGGTGTTGCCGCCGGCTCCGAGCGGGACCACGACGGTGACCGGGCGCGTCGGCCAGTCCAGCGCGTGGGCCGTTTGCGACAGCAACAGCATGCTCGCGACGCCGCAGACGATTTTTCCGACAGACATGACAGCTCCTGCGTTCACCTTGCCAGCCGCGCCATCACGTCGGCGAGCGGCACGACGTCGCCGTATTTGGCGTTGATGTCGAACAGGTTGGCCTCGTGCGGTCCGTCGTGCCGGTCGCCGACGCATTCTCGCGGCACGATCGGGCGGAAGCCGTACTGCATGGCGTCGACCGCGGTTGCGCGCACGCAGCCGCTGGTCGAGCAGCCGGTGATGATCAGCGTGTCGATGCCCTGCGCGGTCAGCATGCCGGCGAGGCTCGTGCCGAAGAACGCGCTGGCATATTGCTTCACCAGCACGACGTCGTTCGGCCCGGGCGGAAGCTCCGGCACGATGTCGGCGAGCGGCTCGCCCTCGACCATGCGGCGCAGCGCCGGCACCTTCTGCACGAACAGGCCGCCGTCGGCGCCGCCCGGGTGATAGAGAACGCGCGTGTAGATGACCGGCCAGCCTGCCGCGCGCGCGGCCTCGAGCAGCGGCACGGTCGCCGTCACGGCCCGCACCACGGCGGCCGCGTACAGCGGCGAGCCGGGCTCGGTGTAGGCGCGGATGAAATCGACCACGATAATCGCGGGCGCGCGTCCGAAGCCCATTCGGCTGTCGAACACGCCGCGATAAGTCTGCTGGAGATCCGTGGGGCCCGTCATGCGCAGGCCAAAGCGTATTGGCCTCGTCCGGTCTACGCAACCGGCGCCCTCGCGCGCCCTCGCGCGATTTTCGCCGGATTTCAGTCCCTGCAATCCGTGCGCGCCGGGACCTGTGGCACACGCAAAAGGAGCCGCGACCTTTCGGCCCGGCTCCTCTCAAGCGTCAACCGTGCCGACGCGTCAGCGCCAGAACAGCGCCAGCAGGATGATGATGGGCAGCGGAATGCCCAGAAGCCAAAGAAGAGCGCCTTTACCGAAACCCATGATGTCCTCCAGTGTCTGTGTCGCACCATCAATGCGGCGGCCGGGCGGAAGTTCCGCGGACGTCGATGCGCAAAACTTGCCGATCGCGGCAGCAAAGTCCGGCGCGATTTTGCCGATGCACAATTCGCTAACCATCCAAGTGTCTGACCGCGCATGGGTGCGATCTGGCACGGCGCTTGCGAAGCGGATCGCGGCAGGAACGCTTCTCTCCCGAATTGCGTTTTTGATCAGCCGGGACAAGTCTGAGCCCCCGGCCGGAACGGCCCCAATCGCGTCTTCCACATGGGCGCGAACGGGGCCGTTCGTATTTGTCGCGCGATCACACCGGTTTTCGCCACGCAACGAAGCGTGCACGCACGCCGCTTGACTTCGCCGTCGGCCGTGCGTATTAAACCATATGGTTATTTAACTACATGGTTCGATATGCCGACCGACCGTTTGTCCTCCACCTTTTCGGCGCTCGCCGATCCGACCCGGCGCGCGATCCTCGCGCGGCTCGCGCTCGGCGAGACGTCGGTAACCGCGCTCGCCGAGCCGTTCCGCATGAGCATGCCGGCGGTCTCCAAGCACCTGAAGGTGCTGGAGCGCGCAGGGCTGATCACCCGCGGCCGCGAGGCGCAGTGGCGTCCGTGCCGTATCGAGGCGCAGGCGCTGAAGCCGGTCGACGAATGGCTGGAAAATTACCGGCGCCTCTGGGAGGAGCGCTTCGATCGCCTGGAGGTCTACCTGCGCGAACTGCAGGCCAAGGACGACACCAGGCCCGCCGGCCGGAAGAACAAGGAGAAGAGCCGTGCCCGCAAGAAATAGCGTTGCCGCCGACCGTTCGCTGACGCTTGAGCGCGTGTTCGATGCGCCGGTCGATCTCGTCTGGCGCTGCTGGACCGAGCAGGCGCATCTCGCGCAATGGTCCGCACCGCGCGGCTACACGATTCCGCAAGGCGAAGGCGACGTGCGGCCCGGCGGCAAGTGGCGCTGCTGCATGCTGGCGCCCGACGGCACGAGGCTGTGGCTCGGCGGTGTCTACCGCGAGGTCGTGCCGCACAAGCTCCTGGTAATGACGCACGCGTGGGACGACGAAAACGGCAGGCCCGGCACCGAGACGATCGTGACGGTGCGCTTCGAGGATCTGGGCCGCCGCACCAGGGTTACGCTTGAGCAGACCGGCTTCGATTCGGACGAGTCGCGCGACGGACATCGCGGCGGCTGGAGCGAATGCCTCGACATCCTCGCCGAACATCTCGCCACGATGCGGAGCGCGCCATGATCGCCGACCTGCAGGACTTCACCTTCAGCCGCAGCTTCGACGCGCCGCGCGAACGCGTATGGCGCGCATGGACCGACGCGCAGGCGCTGGCGCAATGGTGGGGCCCGAAGGGCGCGACGATCCGCGTGCTCAAGCTCGAATTCCGTCCGGGCGGCATGTTCCACTACGCGATGGCGTTCCAGCCCGGTCACGAGATGTACGGCCGCTTCGTCTATCGCGAGATCGTCGCGCCCGAGCGCATCGTGTTTGTCGTTTCGTTCTCCGACGCGGAAGGCGGCATCACGCGCGCGCCGTTTCCGCAGCTGAAGAACCTGTGGCCGCTCGAGGTGCTCAACACCGTGACCTTCACCGAGCAGGACGGCCGCACCACGATCGCGCTGCGCGGCAGCGCGATCAACGCGACGGATGAAGAGCGCGCGATCTTTGCCGGCAATGCCGCTTCGATGCGCCAGGGCTTCGGCGGCACCTTCGACCAGCTCACCGCTTTCCTGGGGAAATCCTGAAACAACGCTCACGCTGCGATGACTGCGCTCATCGCGCGGCACCGACTATGGCAACGAAAGGACGTGCGTGATGAATTCTTCGAACAAGCCGATCGCGGAGCGCGAGATCACCGTCACCCGCGTGTTCGCCGCGCCGCGCGCGCTGGTGTTTTCCATGTTCACCGACGCGAAGCATCTCGCCGCGTGGTGGGGCCCGCACAACTGGGACAATCCGGTGTGCGAGGCCGATCCGCGGCCGGGCGGCAAGATCCTGATCCACATGCGCGGACCGGACGGCAAGGCGCACCCGATGGGCGGCGTCTATCACGAGATCGTGCCGCACGAGCGCATCGTGTTCACGACCTTCGTCGACACCCCGGACGGCAACCGCGTGATCGAGTCACGCAGCACGGTGCGGTTCGAGGAGAGCGGCGGAAAAGACCAGGGTGGTCCTGCATGCGAAGGCCGCGGGCTTCACCGACTTCGCGCCGAACATGCTCGCCGGCATGGAGGCCGGCTGGTCGCAGAGCCTCGACAAGCTCGCCGCGCACGCGGCGCGGACGAACGGCAACAAGAATGCGGACGATCAGGCCGCGATCCGCGCGCTGTTCGGCGACCGCACCAATGCGCTGTTCGGCAAGGTCGCGGACCTCGCGGTCAAGCACCTCAGCCCCGATGTCGTGTCATACGATCTCGATCCGCCCCTGCAGCACGTCGGACCGGACAAGGCCGCGGTGCAAAATTGGTTCGACACCTGGGAGGGCCCGATCGGCTGGGCGATGGGCGACCTCACCGTGGAAGTCGGCGGCGACGTCGCGTTCGCCTACGGGCTCGGCCACATGACCGGCACGAAGACCGACGGCGCGAAGGCCGACGTGTGGACCCGCGTGACGGTCGGCTTCCTGCGCCGCAACGGCGTCTGGACCGTCGCGCATCAGCACAACTCGGTTCCGTTCCTGATGGACGGCAGTTTCAAGGCGGCGGTCGATCTGAAGCCGTGACGCGTACGACAAATCACCGCACTCCGGTTGTCATTCGGCGGTGAACGTATCAAACAGCGCGCAACGCGCCCGAGCGCGCAACAGCCGAGGAGAAAGCGCAATGGCTTACGTCGACGGTTTCGTCGTTCCGGTTCCCAAGAAGAACATCAAGGCGTACCTCGCGATGGCGAAGAAGGCCTCCAAGGTGTGGAAGGACCACGGCGCGCTCGACTACAAGGAATGCGTTGCCGACGACGTCAAGATGGGCAAGTGGACCTCGTTTCCGCGCAGCGTGAAGCAGAAGAAGAACGAGACCGTGGTGTTCTCCTACATTGTCTACAAGTCGCGCGCTGCGCGCGACAAGTGCCTCGCCAAGGTGATGAAGGACAAGCGTCTGGCCAGCATGATGGACCCGAAGAAGATGCCGTTCGACGCCAAGCGGATGATCTATGGCGGGTTCAAGGTGAGCGTGGACGCGTAGCGGCGCGCCGCGCGCTGCGCTAGGCTCGCGCGCGCGAGGGAGCGCACAATGAAGACCGCGGTCGTCACCGGCGGCAATTCCGGCATCGGCTTCGAGACCGCGCGCGAGCTCGCACGGCGCGGCTTCCGCGTGATCATCACCGGGAGCGATGCAGCGAAGCTCAACGCGGCGGCCGAGGCGATCGGGCCTGCGGCGTCGGTGCAGGTCGCGGATTTCGCGTCGTTCGCCGAGGTGCGGGCGATGGCTGCGGCGCTGAACGCCGAGCCGCGCATCGACGTTCTGGTGAACAACGTCGGCGTGGCGCTGTCGCGCCGGCAGACGAGCCGGGACGGCAACGACATGATGCTGCAGGTCAATCATCTTTCGCCGTTCCTGCTGACCATCCTGCTGCTCGACAGGCTCAAGGCGAGTGCGCCGGCGCGTATCGTCAATGTGTCCTCGCGCATGCACCGCAATGCGCGCGACTTCGGCTTCGACGACTTCCAGTTCGCGCGTTCCTACTGGGTCGGCACGGCCTATGCGCGCACCAAGCTCTACAACCTGATGTTCACGCGTGAATTGGCGCGGCGGCTCACCGGCACGGGAGTGACGGCGAATGCGCTGCATCCCGGCATGATTCGCACCGAGATCGGCAAGGATGGCGATCTGCGCGGCTTCGCGGGCATCGCCTGGCCGCTGCTGCAGCGCTTGATAGGCCGGCCGATCGACGAAGCTTCGCGTATGCCGGTTCGCCTCGCGACCGCACCGGAGCTTGACGGCGTGAGCGGGAAATATTTCACCTCGGGTCGCGCGGCCGAGCCAAGCCGGCGCGCACAAGATGATGCGGCGGCAAAGCGGCTGTGGGAGATGAGCGAGCGGCTGGTCTTTTCAAGCTCCTGAGGCAACGATGAAATCCGTGACGCCGTTCCTGATGTTCGAGGGCAATGCCGAAGCCGCGATGACTCTCTATGTGTCGGTGTTCCCGGGCGCGGCGATCCTCGAGATCGTCCGCTTCGGGGCGGGCGAGCCGGGCGCCGAAGGCTCGGTGAAGGGCGCGAGCGTTTCGATTGCCGGGCAGACCGTGCGCTTCTTCGACAGCCCGGTAAAGCATGCCTTCACCTTTACGCCGGCCTCGTCGCTGTTTGTCGAATGCGACAGCGAGGAGGAGATCGACCGGGTCGCGGCGGCGCTCGGCGAGGGCGGCGCCGTGTTGATGCCGCTCGCCGACTACGGCTTCAGCCGCAGGTTCACCTGGCTCAATGACCGCTTCGGCGTGTCATGGCAGCTGAACCTGCAGTAGGTTCACGATGATCGGATACCGGGTAGGCCCATGTCGCTGACGCTGCACTTCCATCCGCTCTCGTCGTTTTGCCACAAGGCGCTGATCGCGCTGTACGAGAACGACACGCCGTTCACGCCCAACATCGTCAACCTGATGGATGAAGGCGAGCGCACCGCGTTGCGCAAGCTCTGGCCGATCGGAAAATTCCCCGTGCTGCGCGACGACGCGCGCGGGCAGACGGTGCCGGAGTTGACCGTCATCATCGAATATCTGAACCAGTACTATCCCGGTGCGACGCGCTTCATTCCGCAGGATGGCGAGCAGGCGCGCGAAACGCGGCTGCGCGACCGCTTCTTCGACCTCTATCTGCATTTGCCGATGCAGAAGATCATCGGCGACCGGATACGGCCGGCAGACAGGAAGGACCCGCACGGCGTGGAGGAAGCCCGCACGCTGGCCGATACCGCGCTCGCCATGGTCGAGCAGCAGTTGGCGAGTAAGGCCTGGGCGGCGGGCGATGCGTTCACGCTGGCGGATTGTGCGGCCGCGCCGCCGCTGTTCTATCTCGACAAGATCGCGCCGCTCGGCTCCCGGTACCCCAACGTTGCGGCGTACCTCGCGCGCCTGAAGCAGCGCGCCTCCTACGCACGCGTGCTGCGCGAGGCGGAGCCGTACTTCAAGTTTTTCCCGCAGGGTTAGCGCCGCAGCCCGATGGAGCGAAGCGCAATCCGGCGCGACCCCGCATTCCGCTGCGCTCGATCCGGGCTGCACGCGGCGGTATGGAACAGATAGCAAAGCAACATCAATATCTTACGAAAAACGGAAAAATCTTCAACGCGTTGTCGATCCGGCGTTTCCCCGTTCGTCGTCCTGTCAAGAGAGCGACAGGAGCGCCACATGATCGAGTTCAAGCCACGGTATTTCGTCCTCCCGGCGATCGCCCTGACGGTGCTCGCCATGCTCTATGCCCCGGCCGACGGCGGGCAGGCCGGCGCCTGCGCGGTGGCGCTGCGCGACCCCGGCATGCGCGCGAGCTTCGCGGCGTTCCAGCACAGCCAATCCGCCGACGGCGGCGAAAGTCTGCGCCATCGCGAGCAACAAGCTGCCCTGATCTTTCGTCAATCCGTCAAACCGCAACAAGGAGCAGACCGATGCGTTTCATGGTGATCGTCAAGGCGACCAAGGATTCCGAAGCCGGCAAGATGCCGTCCGAGGAGATGCTCGGCGCGATGGCGAAGTTCAACGAGGAGATGGTCAAGGCCGGCATCATGCTCGACGGTGCGGGCCTGCAGTCGAGCCAGAAGGGCGCGCGCATCCGTTTTTCCGGCGGCAAGCGCAGCGTGATCGACGGGCCGTTCGCCGAGACCAAGGAGCTGATCGCCGGCTACTGGATCATCCAGGTGAAGAACAAGGCCGAGGCGATCGAGTGGATGAAGCGCTGCCCGAATCCCTACAATGAGGACGGCGAGATCGAGATGCGCCAGTTCTTCGAGCTGGAGGATTTCGGCGAGAGCGCCGCGATCGACCACCACAAGGCGGTCGGCGAGCAGATGGCGCAGCAGAAAAAATAGCCGCAATCGCGGCGCAGATCCTCAACGCTAATATTCCGCAAGAGGAACACGCCATGCAGACCCAGATCTATCTGTTCTTCGACGGCCGCCTCGACGAGGCGCTCGAGTTCTACAAGAAGACGCTCGGCATCGAGGTCGAGATGCTGATGCGCTTCAAGGACCATCCCCGATCCGGCAAGCAACCCGGAGGTCAATTGCCCGTCCCGGCTCGGAAGATGAAGCGTCATGCATTCGTGCTTCAAGCTCGGCGACCAGCGCGTGATGGCCTCCGACGGCTACGCGCAAGGGCAATCCCGAATTCAAGGGCTTTGCGCTTCTCGCTCGCGGTGAAGACCGAGGCCGAAGCCGACAAGCTGTTCGCCGCGCTAGCGGCGAGGGCGGCAAGGTGGAGAATGCCTCTCGGCAAGACGTTCTTCTCGCCGAAATTCGGTATGGTGCAGGACAAGTTCGGCGTGAGCTGGATGGTGATGGTCAGCAACAGCGTGGCATGATCCCGAAAAGCGGGCACCGGTTTTCCGACCGGGTCATGCACCTGAAGTTCATGACGCGGAGAGCCGGGAGGACCATGCCGTACATGCTGCTGGTGATGGAGCCGGTCGGGCAACGCGAGGCGCGGCCGATCCCGGACGGCAAGGTGTCTGTTCGACCGCATGGCGCAGTTCGGCGAGAAGCTGAAGGCGCGCGGCATCAGCAAGGTGTACGACTCGCTCGGCCCCACGTCGAAAGGCTTTCGCGTGCAGATGCGCAACGGCAAGCGCAGCATGGTCGACGGCCCCTTCGCCGAGGCGAAGGAGATCGTCGGCGGCTTCTTCCTGCTCGATTGCTCGAAGGAAGAAGCGCTGGCGGCCGCGAGCGAATGTCCGGCCGCCGAATACGCCACCATCGAGGTGCGCGAAGTCGGGCCCTGCTGGGAACGGTAGCGTGCGCAAATAATCCTGGAAAAGTTTCGCGGCGGCTGTCGATTCCATCAACCGCCGTTCGTCGTGACAGCAGAGGCGGGGATCACCCCGGCACGAGGGAAAAGACATGCGTTTCATGGCAATGATCAAGGCGACCAAGCGACTACGAGGCCGGCAAGTCGCCGAATCCTGAACTGATGGCGGCGATGGCGCAGCTCTCCGAGGAAATGCAAAAGCTCGGCAAGTTCGAGATGGGCGGCGGGCTGCTGCCGACCGAGCAAGGCCACAAGGTTTCGATGGCCGGCGGCAAGGTCACCGTCACCGACGGCCCATTCGCCGAGACCAAGGAAGTGATCGGCGGCTTCGCGATCCTGCATCACGACTCGCACGAGGAGGCGATCGCCGGTGCGCGGCGCGTCATGCAAATCCATGCGGACAACGGCGTCACCGATCTGGAGATCGAAATCCGCCCGATGTTCGACGTCCCGCCCTGCGCGTGAGGAGGCAGCCATGAAGATCGCGGCCATCATCATATTCGTCATCGCCATCGGCATCGCCGGCGTTCTCGCCTATGCGGCGACCCGCCCGGACGACTTCCGCGTGCAGCGCTCGGCCGTCATAAAGGCGCCGCCGGAGAAGATCTTCCCCTTCATCAACGACTTCAGGCAGTGGGGCGCGTGGTCGCCCTACGAGAAGCTCGACCCGAACATGAAGCGGACCTTCGGCGCGACCACCGCCGGCAAGGGCGCGACCTACGCCTGGGAGGGCAACAGCAATGTCGGTTCGGGCAGCATGGAAATCCTCAGCGCGCCCGCGCCGGCGCAGGTGATGGTCAAGCTCGATTTCCTCAAGCCGTTCGAGGCACACAACATCGCGGACTTCACGCTGATGCCGAGCGGCGACACCACCACCGTGACCTGGGCGATGCACGGGCCGGTGCCGTACAAGTTCAAGATCGTCCACCTGTTCATGAACGTGGACAAGATGGTCGGCTCCCAGTTCGCGGAAGGGCTCGCCAACCTGAAGGCCGCCGCCGAGAAGTAAGCCGGAGCATGATCCGAAACGGCCGGTCCCGGACTTGGGTCATGCTCAGCCGATAGCCGCTCTTGCGGCGATGCCGGAACTTGCTTTAACCGGGAGCCGTGACGGCTCCCGACCCCCATCGTGCGATCGACGCCATCTGGCGCATCGAGCAGGCGAAGATCATCGCCGGCCTCGCGCGCATCACGCGCGACGTCGGCGCCGCGGAGGAGCTTGCCCAGGACGCGTTGCTCGCGGCGCTGAAGGCCTGGCCGGTGCAAGGCGTTCCGGACAATCCCGGCGCATGGCTGATGACGGCGGCGAAGAACCGCGCGTTCGACGAGCGCCGCCGCGCCCAGCTGATCGCGCGCAAGCACGAGGAGATCGGCCGCGACATGGATGAGCGGGACATGCCCGATCCCGATGCCGCGCTCGACGACGATATCGGCGACGATCTGTTGCGTCTCATCTTCACCGCCTGTCATCCGGTGCTGTCGGCCGAGGCGCGCGTCGCGCTCACGTTGCGGCTGATCGGCGGCCTGACCACGGAGGAGATTGCGCGCGCGTATCTGGCGGCCGAGCCGACGATCGCGCAGCGGATCGTGCGCGCCAAGCGCGCGCTCACGGACGCCAAGGTGCCGTTCGAGGTGCCGCGTGGCGCGGATCGCGCCGAGCGACTCGCCTCGGTGCTCGAGGTGATCTACCTCATCTTCAACGAGGGCTATGCGGCGACGGCCGGGGAAGACTGGATGCGCCCGGCGCTGTGCGAGGAAGCGCTGCGGTTGGGACGCATCGTGGCTGAGCTCGCGCCGGAGGAGGGCGAAGTGCACGGCCTCGTCGCCTTGATGGAGATCCAGGCGTCGCGGCTGAAGGCGCGCACCGACGCGCAGGGCGAGCCGATCCTGCTGCTTGAGCAGAACCGCGGGCGCTGGGACCGGCTGCTGATCCGCCGCGGGCTTGCCGCGCTCGCGCGCGCGCAGGCGCAGGGTTTGCCCGGACCTTACGTGCTGCAGGCTGCGATCGCCGCATGTCACGCGCGCGCACCCACCGCGGACGAGACCGACTGGCGCGGCATCGTCGCGCTATACGAGCAGCTTGCCGGGATTGCGCCGTCGCCGGTGGTCGAGCTCAATCTCGCGGTCGCGGTCGCGATGGCGTTCGGACCCCAGGCCGGACTGGAACGCGTCGATGCGCTCGCGGCCGAACCGATGCTGAAGAACTACCACCTGCTGCCGAGCGTGCGCGGCGATTTCCTCAAGAAGCTCGGACGCCTCGAGGAAGCGCGCGCCGAGTTCGAGCGCGCCGCCGCGCTGACGCAGAACGCACGCGAGAAGAAGCTGTTGATGGCGCGGGCGGCCGCAGCGGCCAATTAGCCGCGGTTCTCGCCCTTGTGGGGGTGTGGATAAGGAAGATACTCCGCATCCCTGTTGTACCGCGCCAGGCCGCGCACCATGTACGGCACCCCAGTCCGAGGACACCCCATGCGCCGTTTGCTGCTTGCCGCCGCGATCGCGTTCTCGTCCACATCCGCATTTGCGCTTCAAACGGCGGTGCCGAAGGGCACCAAGCTCGGCACCGGTTGCATCGGACCGGTCGTCTCGGTGGCGACGAAGCTCGGGACATGCCCCATTGCGGGCGCGAAGACGCGGATCTGGTGCCCGAACGGAGAGATATTCGATGACGGGGACGGGAAATCGTCGGTGCCTCTGGTCAGGTCGCTCTGCAACCTGACCCAGGTCCCCTGAACAGGTCCAGACTCTACTCCGCCGCGACTCTCGCAACCTCGGGAAACGGCAGCATCTCGACCGGCCCGTGCGGGCGCGCGATGATCAGATGCGCCTGCGGCACCGGCGTCCAGAACTTGCGTTCCGAATCGAGCGGCTCGGACACGATCACCACGTTGTCCTGCGCCTCGCGATAATAGAGCGTGTTCGGCGTGTCGTTGTTGGAATAGCGGAACGCGTACAGCGTCTCGCCGTCCGCGAAGGCGGCGGTAAAGCGCAGCGGGTCCTTGGCGCCGCTCGCGCGCACCATGTCGGTCAGCGTTGCGAGCGTGTGCATCGTGGCGCCGACCGGATCCTTGTCCGCGCCCGCGCCGAGCATCGCCAGGAACACCGCTTCGGAGTCGGTGGTGCCGATGCGCGCCTTGTAGAGCTGGTCTGGGATCAGCGCTTCGACGCGGCGGCGGATCAGCGACCAGTCGCCGATCTGCCCGTTATGCATGAACAGATAGCGGCCGTAGGCGAAAGGATGGCAGTTCGGCCGCGTGGTCGGCGTGCCGGTCGAGGCGCGCACATGTGCAAAGAACAGATGCGACCGGATGTGGCGGCACAGGTGGCGCAAATTCTCGTCCGACCAGGCCGGGCGCACTTCGCGATAGAGGCCCGGCTCAAGATCGTGCTGGTCGTACCAGCCCAGCCCGAAGCCGTCGCCATTGGTCGGCCCGGCCGCCTCGAGCGAACGGATGCTTTGCACCACCAGTGAATGCGCCGGCGCCGTGACGTAGCTCTCCAGCGTGATGGTCTCTCCGCGATAGGCAATCCAGCGGCACATGGCTCTTTCCGCACGAGTTCCCGGGTGCATGATAGCAACGATTTGCCCGGTCGAACGCTCCATTAGGCGGAGAAATTTGACGGTTTTCTGGTGAATCGAGCGGAAATCGCCATTGTGCCGCGAACAAAGCAGGCACAGCCTCGATTCATCGCTCCCGGCGCGTTAGATCGTTGGCCCTGATGGAGTGTTCATGACCACCGCGGGGGCGAGACCGGCAGCCGCCGACCGGCTGACCGCGGCGCTGATCTGGACGCTCGCGGTGCTCGCCGCGCTGTTTCTGGTCTGGCCGGTCTGGCGCGCGGTCCTGCCGTTGGAAATTTGGGGCAACGAAGGCTGGAACGCCTATCACGCCGACACGGCGATCCGCGGCGGCATGCTGTACCCGCCGCCCGACGGGCTGGTGGCGAACAATTATCCGCCGCTGTCCTTCTACATCGTCGGCGCGCTGTCGCGCCTGTTCGGCGACGCACTCTATGTCGGGCGCGCGCTCTCGATCATGGCGACCCTCGGGATCGGCGCCGCGGCCGCGATGATTGTCCGCCAGTTCGGCGGCGGCCGCGCGGCCTCGCTCCTCGCGGGCCTTTGGTTCGTCGCCACGATGGCGCGCTTCTTCGACTACTACCTCGGCATGAACGAGCCGCAGCTGCTCGGCCTGGCGCTCATGGCCTGGGGGCTGGTCTGGCTGCTCAGCCGCCACGCCGCCGGCCGCGCGGTCGAGCCGGCCGTGCTGCTGATGGTGCTTGCCGGCTTCGTGAAGCACAACGCCGTCGTCGTGCCGCTCATCGCGCTCGCCTGGATCGCGCGCGGCAGCTGGCGGCAGGCGTTGCGCGCGGCCATCGCCGGCGGCGCCGCGGCCGCGGCGGGGCTGGCGCTCTGTGCGTGGGTCTTCGCGCCCTATTTCGTCGTCGACATGCTGCTGCCGCGCACCTATGAGCTCGCGCGCTCGTTCACCAACCTGGGGCGGCTGCAGTTCATCCTTCCCGCGCTGGTGCTGTGGGCGATCTGGGCCTGGCCTGAACGACGCACGCGGCCGGCGCAGTTCACCGCGCTGCTGATCGGCGCGGGGCTGATCATGTATATGGTGCAGAAGGCCGGCGCCGGCGTCGACGAGAACGCGCAGTTCGAGCTGGTCTTCGCGGCCGCGATCGGGATCGGGCTCGCATACGATCGCCTGCCGAGCGATCCGTTGCGCACCGGGTGGTCCGCGGACGCGATCCGGCTTGTGGTGCTTGGCGTGCTGATCGTGCGGCTGCTGCTGTCGACGCGGCTCGAGTTTGCCGCCGTCCTGTTCAGCCCGCAGTATCGCGCCCTTGCGGCGGAACATGCGGCGGTGGCGCGCAGCGAAGCCGCACGGGTCGCCGCGTTGCCGGGGCCGGTCGCGTGTACCAACCTGGTGATCTGTCGCGCGGCCGGGAAGCCGTTCGTGTTCGATCCGTTCAAGGTCGACATGATGGTGGCGACCGGAACGATATCGGCAGCGCAACTCTTTGACACCATGCGCCGGCAGGGCATCGTGTACGACGCGACCGACCCGCGCGCCAACGTCACGTCGCTGTGGCGGCGGATGCGGTCGGATTGAGCTGCCGACACGCGCCGGCGTCGTGCTCCGGAATGACGGCTACCGCTGCCGCCACACGAACGCGGCGCTGACCACGTAATTCCACACCGCGCCCATCAGCGCGCCGCCCAGCCCCGCGACCCACCAGTTCGGGTCGCGCTCGTAGATCACGCTCGCGATGCCCACGTTGGAGATCGCGCCCACCGCGCAGATCAGCTGAAAACGCACCAGCCCGGTGAAGAATTGGAAGCCCGCCAGCCGCTGATCGCGGTAGGTGAACATGTTGTTGAGCACGAAATTCCAGGTGATCGCCGCGACCGTCGCGACCGTCTGCGCGGCGCCGAAACCGAGCGCCAGGACGACGAGCGCGAACTGCAGCGTCGCCATGTGGATCGCGATTCCGGTGAGGCCCACGAGGCAGAACAGCAGGAAGCGGAACGAGACCGTGTCGTTGGTGAGCTTCGCGACGACCAGCGCGACGAAGTCGAGCGCCACGCGGGTGTCGAGCTTGCTCTCGCCGTGCTGGCGTTCGGCGAACACGAACGGCAGTTCGGCGATGCGCAAGGTCCCGTGTGCGGTCGCCGCGATGTCGAGCAGGATCTTGAAGCCCTGCGTGGTGAGCCGCGGCGCCAGCTCCTCGAAGCGCTCGCGGCGCATCATGAAGAAGCCGCTCATCGGGTCGCTCAACGTCACGCCGAGCAGGCGCTGCGCCAGCATGGTCGAGAAGCGGCTGGCATGCTCGCGTCCCGCGCTCGACAGCCCGGCCGCCGAGCCGCCCGCCACATAACGGCTCGCGACCGCGAGGTCGGTATCGCCGCGCAGTTTCTCCAGCATGCCGGTGAGCAGCCGCTCGTCGTGCTGCAGGTCGGCGTCCATCACGGCGACGTAGCGCGCTTGCGACGCCAGCATGCCCTCGATGCACGCGCCGGCGAGCCCGCGCCGCCCGATGCGCCGGATGCAGCGCACGCGATGGTCCGCCGTTCCGATGTCGCGCGCCGCCGCCGCGGTGCCGTCGGGCGAATTGTCGTCGACGAAGATGACCTCCCAGTCGACGCCGGCGAGCGTGCGCGCGAGCTTCTCCACCAGCAGCGGAACGTTGGCGCGCTCCTTGAACGTCGGAACAATGACGCTCAATTCGGGCGCCGGGCGCGGTGCGCTCACCGCCGGCGACACGCGCGCTGGGGAAACCTCATTCATCGCGCGGGTGATATCGCGGCGCGGCCTGTCTGCCAAGTTTGATGGGTGCCCGCCCGCGTGCCATAGAGTGCCCGCCAAACCGAACCGGGCGGAGTCGGCCGCTGCGTCATCTTTTCAACGAAACCGTCGCGCGTCTGGTCGAAGGCCTCGCCGACCCGGCGCGGCGCCGCCGCGCCGCGCTCGCCTTCGCGCTCGGCTACGGCGTGCTCTGGTTCATCTATGGCGTGATCGCGAAGTCGAGCCAGGACTTGAACGCCGATATGGCCGAGATGGTCGTGTGGACGCGCGAGCCGGCACTCGGTTACTCCAAGCATCCGCCGCTGCTCGCCTGGATCCTGTGGGTCTGGTTCAAGGTCTTCCCGCTCGCCGACTGGGCCTACATCCTGCTCGCGGTCGCCACGGTGGCGATCGGCATTTATCTGGCGATCGAGCTCGCCGCCGAATGGCTGACGGCTGAGAAGCTCGCCGCGGTGCCGTTCCTGCTCGCCGTGATCCCGTTCTACAATTTCCTCGGGCTCAAGTTCGACCAGAACTCGATCCTGATTCCGCTCTGGGCGCTCGCCATGTGGGCGATGCTGCGCGCGCTCGACACGCGCCACGACGGGTGGGCGGCGCTTGCCGGTCTCGCCGCCGCGGCCGCGATGCTGTCGAAATACTGGTCGGTATTCCTGATCGCGGCGCTGTCGCTGGCCGCGCTGTTCCACGGCAAGCGCGCGGACTATTTCCGTTCGCGCGCGCCATGGGTCACGGCGCTCGTATTCTGTGCCGCGGTCGCGCCGCATGTCTGGTGGCTGATCCGCGAGAACTTTCCGCCGATCACTTGGGTGACGTGGCGGCGGGTCTCGTCCTCATTTCCGGAGGTGCTGCTCTCGCTGGTGGAATGCCTCGCCGGTACCGCCGGCTATGCGGCGATCGCGATCGCGCTGGTGCTGCTATTCGCGCGGCCGTCGCCCCGTGCGCTCGTCGACGGCTTGCTGCGGCGCGACGCGCGGCGCAATGCCGCGGTCCTGTTCTGGGTGCCGATCCTGCTTCCCGTCGTGCCGGCGCTGATCAAGAACATCAACCTCATTTCGCTCTGGAACACGCCCGCATTGAACCTGCTGCCGGTGATGCTGCTCGGCTCGCCGCTGGTCGTGCTGCCGCGCGTCGCGGTGCTGCGCATCGCCGGGGTGGCGCTGGCGATCGCGCTGGTGAGCGTCGCGCTCTCGCCGATCGTCGCGTTCGTGATCCTGAAGCAGGGCGTGGAAAACAACGCCGCCTACGCGCGGCTCGTGATGGAGGTTGCCGACCGCGAGTGGCGCGCGGATCCGGCGACGCGCGGCAGGCCGCTCACGATGATCGCCGGACCGTTCGTGCTGGTGAGCAGTGCGGCGTTCTACGGCGCCGACAAGCCCTCGACCCTGGCGGAGTTCTCGCCCTACCTGTCGCCCTGGGCGGACGGCGCCCGGATCGCGCGCGACGGCATGACGATCATGTGCGAAGCCTCCGATCCAAACTGCCACAAGGCGGTCGATGTCTTTTCGGCGATCTCGCCCGGCGGACGGCGCGCCGAGGTCACGCTGGCACGCCGCTGGCTCGGCTTCGACAGCGCGCCGAAACGCTTCATGATCGCCACCATTCCGCCGCGGCCATGAAGCGCCCGCGCGTTGAATTGAGCGGTGCTTTCCGTCAAAATGCCGCCCGCCCAACGCCCGGGCACTGCTTCTCAATCTGGCCCGGTCCATGAGTCATCCGACGCTGTCATTCGTCCTGCCGGCGCATAACGAGGTGCGCAACGTCGCCGGCATGGCGGCGCGGCTTGGCGAGATCGCGGCGCCGTTCGGCGCGCACGAGATCGTTTTCGTCGATGACGGCTCGACCGACGGCACGCTTGCGGCGATCCGCGCGCTGGCGGCAAGCAATCCGGCGATCCGTTATGTCGGGTTCACGCGCAACTTCGGCCATCAGGCGGCGTTGCGCGCCGGCCTGCGCCACGCGCGCGGCCGCGCCGTGGTGGCGATGGACTGCGATTTCGAGCATCCGCCCGAGGTGGCGGCGAAGCTGGTCGAGGAATGGCAGCGCGGCGCCAAGGTCGTCGTCACGCGCCGTCTCGACGAGAGCGGACAGAACTCGGCGGCCAAGAAGACCACGTCGCGGCTGTTCTATCGCGTGCTCGATGCGCTCGGTGACGTGCATATCGAGCCGGGCAGCGCGGATTTCATGTTGCTCGATCGTGCCGCGGTCGACGTCATCAATTCGCTCGAGGACCAGGACGTGTTCCTGCGCGGCCTGGTGCGCTGGCTCGGTTTCCCGCTCGCGACCGTCTCCTACGTGCAGGGCGTGCGGCAGGCCGGCACGTCGAGCTTCACGCTGCGCCGGATGGTGGATTTCGCCATCACCGGGATCGTCGCGCACAGCATCAAGCCGCTGCGGCTCGCCATCCATCTCGCGCTGGTGTTCGCCGCGGTCGGCGTGCTGCTGCTCATCTACTCGATCGTCAGCTTCCTGTGGATCGGGCATACGGTGGCGGGCTGGCCGTCGATCATGGCGGTGATCGCGATGCTCGGCGCCGGGCAGTTCCTCGTGCTCGGCATCATCGGCGAGTACGTCGGCCGCATCCTGCGCGAGACCCGCCGCCGCCCGGTCTACATCGTGGCGGCGACCGAAAGCACCGATCGCGCCGCGACGGCGCCATGAGCGAACGCCTGCGGCAGCGGCTGCTGCGGCCGTTCGAGCGCGTTGCCGACGCGCTTGCCGATCCGCACCGAAGCCACCCCACCGCCGCGGTGCTGATCCTCGGCTACGTCCTGCTGTGGTGGGTCTACGCGGTCATCGCCAAGGGCAGCCAGGACATCCACTTCGACATGGGCGAGGTGGTCTCGTGGTCGCTTGTTCCGGCCTACGGCTATCCGAAGCATCCGCCGTTTCCCGCCTGGGTCGCGGCGGTCTGGTTCGCGGTGTTTCCCTACGCCGATTGGGCCTACTACCTGCTCTCGGCGACGAGCATCGGCATTGCACTATGGTTCGTGTGGCTGATCGCGGCGCGCCATGTCGACGGCCACAAGCGCGCGCTGGCGCTGACGCTGCTGATGTTCTCGCCCGGCTTCAATCTGCAGCCGCTCAAGTTCAATTCCAACGCGCTGCTGATCCCGGTCTGGGCCGCGGCTTCGTATCTGTTCCTGCGCTCTTTCGCGGAGCGCAGCCTGCTGTGGGGCGTGCTTGCCGGGGTCGGCGCCGCGATCGCGATGCTGACCAAATACTGGTCGATCTTTCTCATCCTCGGTTTCATCGCGGCGGCGCTCGCGCATCCGAAGCGCTGGGACTACCTGCGCTCGCCCGCGCCGTGGGCCTCGATCGCGGCCGGCGCACTGGTCTTCGCGCCGAACGTGATCACGATCTTCAGCTACGATTTCCGCCAGTTCGGCTATGCGACCGGCGCGCACACGCTCACGAGCTTCGGTGCACTCCTTAATTCGTTTGCGAATTACTTCGGCGGGGTGCTGTTTCTCGCCATCGGGATCGGCGTCGTCGCGCTGGCATGCCGGCCAAACGCCGCGGCATGGCGGGACGCGGCGCTTCCCTCCGGGGCGGATCGGCGCATGATGGCGGTCGCCACCTGGGTCGCGCTCCTTGCCCCAATTCCGATGGCGCTTGCGTTGCGCACGCAACTTGCGACGCTGTGGACTTTGCCGATGTGGTCGATGCTTCCGGCGCTTGTGCTGTCGGCACGCGGTCTGCAAGTCACGCGCGGTGCGGCGGCGGGCGTGCTGGCGGCGGCTTTCGCAATCCCGCTGGTCGCCATCGTGCTGTCGCCCGCCGTCGCCGTCGTCATCCATCGCGAGGGGGTGCCGAATCACGCGACCCACTACCGGCTGATCGCCGCTGCGGTCGAGCAGGCCTGGCGCGACGTCACGGCGGCGCCGCTGCGGCTGTTCGGCAGCGAGACCACGATCGCCAACGGCGCGGGCTTTTACCTTGGCGGCAAGCCGCTGCGCATCGACATCGGCAGTCCGCAGGACACGCCCTGGGCCGACGACGCGCGGATCGCGCGCGAAGGGATCGCGCTCGCTTGCGCCGCGGACGATCCGATCTGCATGTACTTCCTGGCGCGCTATGCCGGCACCGCCGCGAAGCGCAGCGAGATCGCGCTGTCGCGCACGCATCTCGGCCGCGCCGATCCGCCGGTGCGCTACGTAATCGCGATCGTGCCGCCGCAGCGTTGAGCGCCGCCGGACCGCGCCCGGGTCAGCGGAATACAGCGGCGATCAGCCTCCAGATATTGCCGAACAGCCAGCCCTTACCGGCGGCGTCGCGTTCGAAATTGTCGAACGCCTTGTCAATATCCTCGAGCGCCTTGCGCTTGTCGTCGGCACGCAGGAAGGAGTGATCGAGCGAATTGCGCGCCATCTGCTTCAGGTCGCGGTACCCAATCGGGTAATCCCGCGCGGCGCGGAAATACTCGTTGGTGAGGTCGATGCGCGAGACCCCGGCGTCGTCGGTCGAGAGCACGACCGGCACTTTCGCGCCGCGGTAGGCCATCAGCGGATGATCCTTGCCGCGCACGCCGAGGATCACGTCGTTGCTGGTCAGGTTGACTTCGACCGCGACCTTTCTGGTGCGCATCGTGGCGAGCAGTTCGTCGCTGCGTCCCTCGTAGGCGAGCGCCACGCCGTGGCCGATGCGCTTTGCACCCGCGGTCTCGACTGCGTCGCGGATGTGGAAGGTGAGATCGTCCGGCGGCACCAGCCCGAGCCACAGTTCGCCCGCGTGCAGCGCGACCGGCACCTCGGCCTGCGTGGCGGTCTTGCCGGTGAGGAAGCCGATCGCCGCCATGTGCCTGCGGTAATCCTCGCGCGCGACGCGATAGTCCTCCGGCCCGACGAAATTCAGTCCGGCGACGCGCGGCTCCGTGCGGATCAGCGCGGCGGCGAGCGCGGTTTGCACGAAGACCCATTCCTCCGCGCTGTTGCGGTTGACCTGCGCGATGTAGCGATAGCTCACCGCGCAGCCCGGGTCGGCCGCGCGCGTGCGGCAGTTGAGCAACTGGTTGACCGATGCGTCCCAGCCTTCGATCGCCGTTTTCGCGACCGGAATCGCCTGCGCGATGTAGTCCTGCAGCAGCACCAGTCTGGCGGCCGGGTCGCTGGTGGCCTTCACCTGCGCGAGCACGGCATCGCCCAGCGCCGGCTGCTGCGGCGTGAGCGTGATCATCAGCTCGGTATGCTGCACCGACTCCGCGGCGTAGCGCCGGAGCAGCGTTGCGATCATCGGGGCGGTGACGCGCCACGTCGCTTCGCCGAACCGGCCGAAGGTCGAAAAGAACTGGTCATGCCCGGACGGCGCCTCGACCGAGGGCAGGAAGTTGCGCATCGACAGCGCGTTGACGATGTCGTCGTACAGGCCTTGCCGGGTCAGCGCGTCGGCGACGGCCGGCGCCTTGTCGGAGCAGGGTGGTTTGACGAGCTTGTTGCCGGCGATGTCGAAGCACAGCCCGCGCACGCCGCCGGTCTCATAGTCGTTGTTCCAGCGCAGCAGGTCCTCGACGTACACCGCGCCGGACAGATGCACGTGCAGGTCGGCGCCCTTCGGCATCGTGCGCAGGAATGCGCGCAGCTCGGTGTGGTCGGCGGCGCGCAACGCGGAGAAGCGCGCGGCCGTGACGGCGGTGTTGCCGACGCAGCCGCAGCCGAGCACCAGCATGCTCAGCAGCAGCGCGGCCACGACGAAAAGCCCGAGGCCGATCAGGACCCGACGCATGAAAATCCCCCCGCGCCGGCTCGACGGCGCGGAGGGATGTTAGCTCAGCGGCTCAGTGCAATCAAAGCGGGTAGGGTGCCCTCAGTAGCGGTAATGGTCCGCCTTGAACGGGCCGTCCTTCTTGACGCCGATATAGGATGCCTGGTCGTCGCGCAGCTCGGTCAGCTTCACGCCGATCTTGGCGAGGTGCAGCCGCGCGACCTTCTCGTCGAGCGACTTCGGCAGTACGTAGACTTCCTTCTTGAACTTGCCGTCCTTGTTGTTGGCGTAGAGTTCGATCTGCGCCAGCGTCTGGTTGGTGAACGAGGCCGACATCACGAAGCTCGGATGGCCCATCGCGTTGCCGAGGTTCACCAGGCGGCCTTCCGACAGCATGATGATGCGGTGGCCGTCCGGGAAGGTGATCTCGTCCACCTGCGGCTTGATGTTGTCCCACTTCATGTTCTTCAGCGAGGCGATCTGGATCTCGTTGTCGAAGTGGCCGATGTTGCACACGATCGCCCGGTCCTTCATCGCCCGCATGTGGTCGAGCGTGATGATGTCCTTGTTTCCGGTCGCCGTGACGAAGATGTCGGCGATCGGCGCTGCGTCTTCCATCGTGACGACCTGGTAGCCTTCCATCGCGGCCTGCAGTGCGCAGATCGGATCGATCTCCGAGACCATCACGCGGCAGCCGGCCTGGCGCAGCGAGGCGGCCGAGCCCTTGCCGACGTCGCCGAAGCCCGCGACCATCGCGACCTTGCCCGACATCATCACGTCGGTGCCGCGGCGGATGCCGTCGACCAGCGACTCGCGGCAGCCGTAGAGGTTGTCGAACTTCGACTTGGTGACCGAGTCGTTCACGTTGATCGCCGGCCACAGCAGCGTGCCGGCTTTCTGCATGTCGTAGAGGCGATGTACGCCGGTGGTCGTCTCCTCGGAGACGCCCTTGATGCTCTTGGCGATCTCGCCGAAGTAGCCCTTCGGCTTTTCCTTCAACTGCTTCTTCAGCAGCGCGAAGAACACTTCCTCTTCCTCGGAGCCCGGCTTGTCGAGGAACGCGGTATCGCCGTTCTCGGCGCGCACGCCGAGATGGACGTACATGGTGGCGTCGCCGCCATCGTCGAGGATCATGTTCGGATAGCCGCCGCCGTGCCAGTCGAACAGCTTGGCGGTGTAATCCCAGTAGTCCTGCAGCGTCTCGCCCTTCACGGCGAACACCGGCACGCCCGCCGCCGCGATGGCGGCCGCCGCATGGTCCTGCGTCGAATAGATGTTGCACGAAACCCAGCGCACATCCGCGCCGAGCGCGGTCAGCGTCTCGATCAGCACGCCGGTCTGGATCGTCATGTGCAGCGAGCCGGCGATGCGCGCGCCCTTCAGCGGCTTCTGCGGGCCGAATTCCTCGCGCGTCGCCATCAGGCCGGGCATTTCGGTCTCGGCAAGCGAGATTTCCTTGCGGCCGAAATCGGCGAGGCCAATGTCTTTGACGATGTATTCGGACGCGGGTGCGGTCATGACGATCCCTGAGCTGAACATGGAAACGGCGCTGGAGGCCGGTGAGGTGGCGTCGCTATAGCAGGCGGCAGGAAGGCGGGCAAGAAGGATATAAAGATTTCTTTATATGGATTTTGAGGTTACGGGAGAGCTCTCGGGTTCGCCGCTCGTCGCCGCGAAAGCGGGGATCCAGAATCTCCTTAAGAGGTTGAGAAAGAACTGGATTCCGCTTTCGCGGGAATGAGCGGAACGTTCATCAACGGGCCTCGACCTGCTCCCGCAGTTCTTCCAGCCGCAGCCATTTGTCCTCGGCGGCGGCGAGATCGGCCTGCGCCTTGGCGAGCGCGGCCGAGGCTTGGTCGAACGCCGCGCGATCGCGCGCGTAGAGCTCCGGATCCGCGATGGTCTTGCCGAGCTTTGCGATCTCGGCTTCAAGCGCGGCGATCCGTGCGGGCAGTGTTTCGAGCGCGTGCTTGTCGTTGAACGACAGGCGTGCCTTCTGCGCCGGCAGTGCCGACCTGTCGGCCTTCTCGCGCACCGCCTTCGGCTCGGCCTTCACGGCCTTCGCGGTCACGCCTTCGCCGCGCTGCGCCACCATGTCGGTGTAGCCGCCGGCATAGACGGTCCAGCGCCCGTTGCCTTCCGCGACGATCACCGCCGAGACCGTGCGGTCGAGGAAGTCGCGGTCGTGCGAGACGAGCAGCACGGTGCCGGGATAATCGTCGATCATCTCCTCGAGCAGATCGAGCGTTTCGAGATCGAGGTCGTTGGTCGGCTCGTCGAGCACCAGCAGGTTCGACGGCTTGGCCAGCGCGCGCGCGAGCGTCAGCCGCCCGCGCTCGCCGCCGGACAGCGCGGACACGGGCGTTCCGGCCTGCTCCGGCGCGAACAGGAAGTCGCGCATGTAGCCGACCACATGGCGCGTCTGCCCGCCGACGAAGACGGAATCGCCACGCCCGCCGGTCAGTGTGTCGCGCACCGACGTGGTTGGATCGAGCGACTCGCGCCGCTGGTCGAGCGCGGCGATCTGCAGGTTCACGCCGAGCGTCAGCGCGCCGCCGTCGGGTGCGAGTTCGCCCACCAGCATCTTCAGCAGCGTGGTCTTGCCCGCTCCGTTCGGTCCAACGAGGCCGATGCGATCGCCGCGCTGGATGCGGATCGAGAAGTCGCGCACAATCGGCTCGGCCCCGAAGCTCTTTGAGATGCGCTCCGCCTCCGCGACCAGCTTTCCGGAAAGGTCCGCCTCGCTCACCGCGATCTTCACCTTGCCCTGCGCGCCGCGGTGCTCGCGGAAATCCTTGCGCAACTGCGCGAGCAGACCGACGCGGCGCATGTTGCGCTTGCGCCGCGCGGTGACGCCGTAGCGCATCCAGTGTTCCTCGGCGACGATCTTGCGGCCGAGCTTGTGCTGCTCGCGCTCTTCCTCCTCCAGCGTCGCGTCGCGCCACTCCTCGAACGCCGCAAAGCCGCGCTCGATCCGCCGCGTCACGCCGCGGTCGAGCCAGACGGTGGCGCGCGACAGCCTTTCGAGGAAGCGCCGGTCATGGCTGATCAGCACCAGCGCGGCGCGCGAGACACTGAGCTCATGCTCGAGCCATTCGATCGCCGGCAGGTCGAGATGGTTGGTCGGCTCGTCGAGCAGAAGCATGTCGGGTTCGGGCGCGAGCACGCGTGCAAGCGCGGCACGCCGCGCCTCGCCGCCGGAGAGGCGCGCGGGTTCTTCGTCGCCGGTGAGGCCGAGCTGTTCCAGCAGGTAGCGCGCGCGGTGCGGATCGTCGCCCGGCGCGAGACCGGCCTCCACGTAGGCGAGCGCGGTGGAAAAGCCGGTGAGGTCCGGCTCCTGCGCCAGATACCGGATTGTCGCCCCGGGTTGGGCAAAACGGGTGCCGCGGTCGGCCTCGACGGTTCCGGCGGCGATCTTGAGCAGTGTCGACTTGCCCGAGCCGTTGCGTCCCACCAGGCATACGCGCTCGCGCTCGCCGATCGACAGCTCGGCGCCTTCGAGCAGCGGCGTGCCGCCGAAGGTGAGGTGGGTGTCCTGCAGGGTCAGCAGCGGCGGGGCCATTGGCGCCGTTTAAGGAGGCGGCGCGGTCAGGGCAAGCGCGGCTAGTCTTCTTCCCCGAACTTGCCGGCCACGAACGCCGCGATCGCGTCGAGCACGTCCGTCGCCTGCGGGCCGCTTGCCTTGAGCGTGAGCTGCGATCCTGTTGCCGCCGCGAAGGTGACAAGGCCCATGAGCGAGTCGCCGTTCACCGTCTCGCCGTTGTAGCTGACGGTGACGCGCGCGTCGTACTTCTCGACCAGCTGAACGAACTTGGCCGAGGGGCGCGCATGCAGCCCCTTGCTGTTCACGATCTTGACGATCCGGGTGATGGTGCCCGGCGGATCGGCTTCGCCACTCATTTTCCGGCAAGCACGCGGCTGGCGACCGTGATGTATTTCTTGCCCGCTTCCTGCGCGGCGGCGACCGACTTTTCCAGCGGGCAATCGGCGCGCACTTTCGCGAGTTTCACCAGCATCGGCAGGTTGATTCCGGCGAGCACCTCGACGTTCGGCCGGTTCATCACCGAAATCGAGAGATTGGAGGGCGTGCCGCCGAACATGTCGGTCAGGATCACCACGCCGTCGCCGCCGTCGGCGCGCGCGACCGCCTCGATGATGTCATGGCGGCGCTGCTCGACGTCGTCGTCGGGCCCGATCATGACCGTTTCGATCTGCTTCTGCTCGCCGACGACATGTTCGAGGGCCGCGCGGAATTCGACGGCAAGCCGCCCATGGGTAACGAGTACCAAGCCTATCATGTTGAGGTCGGAACTCCGGCCGGCACCTGTCCCCACTGGTGCCGCGCGAAAGGGCGTCATCATGACCATGTGGGGGGCAAGCGCAAGGGGGTGGGCGGCGTTCGGAAAACTATTTTGCAACGCAGTAGACCGTAACGGAAAGTAGCGCTAGCGGCCAGAATCTTCGGTGCGCAGCGCAGCAATCACGAGGCCCAAGGGGGGCGTGCGGGGCGCGACCGCAAGTCGCGGGAGAGCGATCCCGGCGATGTCGGTGGTGGCGGATTCGCGCCGCGGGAGGCGCTCGGCGTCGCCTGCATCGAGGTCGACCACCAGCCCGACCGCCGCGATCGCCTCATGCGGCAGACGCCGGATCCCGAGCCCCCTGATCTCGATCAGGCCCAGGATCGTCTGCGCCGGGCGCACCAGCAGGCGGCCATGCGCAGCCTCGACATGGACGCGGTCGTCGCCGACGAGGCGCGCAAACAGCAAGTCGCCGCCTGCGGCGCGGATCAGCGCGAATGCGAGCGAAGACTTGCCCGATCCGGCCGGTCCGCGGATCAGCACGGCGCGCGCGCCCACCAGGACTGCGGTCGCGTGGATGGTGGGTGGAAGGGTCATCTCGCGTCCGATCCCGGCGAGCTCGATCACATCGCCGGCAGGCGCACCACGAAGCGCGCGCCCAGCACTTTGGGGCCTTCAGGCCCGGTCGCAACGCCCATGCGGTTCTCGGCGCGGATGCGTCCGCCATGCGCCTCGACGATCTGGCGCGAGATCGAAAGACCAAGCCCGGAGTTCTGGCCGAAGCCCTGGTGCGGCCGGTCGGTGTAGAAGCGCTCGAAGATGCGCTCGATCGCCTCCGGCTGGATGCCGGGTCCGTCGTCGTCGACCGTGATCTCGACCGCGTGGCGCAGGCGCCTGGCGGTGATCCGCACGGTGCCGCCGGACTCCGAGAACGAGCGCGCGTTCTCGATCAGGTTGTCGATCACCTGGCCGAGCCGCGAGTCGTGTCCCGGCACCACGAAGGCGTCCTGCGCGCCGCCTTCGAAGGCGAGCGTGATGCGCACGCCGTCGTCGCGCCGCACCTCGTTCGCGACCGTGACCACGGTGTTGAGCAGCCGCCGCAGATCGACCGGGGTGACATCCTGGCGCTGCAGCTCGGCATCGAGCCGGCTCGCATCCGACACGTCGGTGATCAGCCGGTCGAGCCGCCTCACGTCATGCTCGATCACGGCGAGGAGCCGCGCGCGGCTTTCCGGCGTCTTGGCGAGCGGCATGGTTTCGACCGCGGAGCGCAGCGAGGTGAGCGGGTTCTTCAGCTCATGCGAGACGTCGGCCGCGAAGCTCTCGATCGCCTCGATCCGGCTGTAGAGCGAGTTGGTCATCTCGCGCAACGCGCCCGACAGTTCGCCGATCTCGTCGCGCCGCTTGGTGAAATCCGGGATCTCCACGCGCGCCTTGACCCTGCGCCGCACGCTCTCGGCGCTCTCCGCCAGCCGGCGCACCGGCCCCGCGATGGTGCGTGCGAGCAGCATCGAGAGCAGCACCATGACGGCGCCGAGCGCGATGAACAGCAGGAAGATCTGCAGCCGCTCGGCCGCGACCGCGGAGTCGATTTCGCCGCCTTCGGTCGACAGCAGCAGCGCACCGCGCACCGCGCGGAAGCGCTGGATCGGGACCGACACCAGCACGATGATCTCGCCGCGCTCGTTGACCCGCACGGTGCTCGCCTTCAGTCCGAGCAGAGCCTGGATCACCTCCGGGTAACCGAGGCCGTTGGCAGGCCCGATATCGCGGTAGAGCGGCAGGTTGACGCGGCCGAACCAGTTCTTGACCGCGATCCAGGCACGTTCCATGCGGCTCGGCCGGTCGTCGACCGGCACGATGTCGTAGCGCAGCACGTCGCCGCGGCTGTAGAGGTTGCGCGTATCGAGCAGCAGCGCCCCTTCGCGGTCGTAGACGCGTGCCTGGGTTCGCGTCGGCGACACCAGGCGGCGCAGCAGCGGCGCGACCCGCTCCGGGTTGACGGAGAATTCGAGCGCCGACTGCGCCTCGTCGATCGGCCCATAGCTTTCGCCGGTCTGCAGCTCGAGCAGCTTGTCGGGATCGATCGTGATGCTGTCGGTTTCGATCGCCGCCGAGGCCGCGATCGCGCCTGCGATGATCTCGCCCTGCACCAGCAGGCTCTGCACGCGCGCCTCGATCAGGCCTGCGCGGAATTGCGAGAGGTAAAGGATGCTGATGGCGAGCGCGAGCAGCCCGGCGATGTTGAGCAGGACGATGCGGCGCGTCAGGCTCGAGGAGGATTGCGCGACGAGGAACCGCCAGGTCGCGACCGATGGCGCGAAAAACCAGCGCACCCATTTGCGCGCCACGCGCCACTTCACGCCGCCCGAGCGCGCCTCGGCGACGGGGGAAGCAGTCTCTGCGGTTCGATCCAGCACTCGTCGCTCTCGCCCGCAAATCGTCGGCTCCGGCACCGAGCCGGACACTCGCCCTCAAAAGTTTCGCGGTTGCCCGACAATCCGCGCAAATGTTCTAGCGCAATAGCCCCGCGATACGAAACGGCTTGGGAAATCAGGTTTCCTTGAAGCGGTAACCGACGCCATAAAGCGTCTCGATCATGTCGAAATCGTCGTCCGCCACTTTGAACTTCTTGCGCAGCCGCTTGATGTGGCTGTCGATGGTGCGGTCGTCGACATACACCTGGTCGTCGTAGGCCGCGTCCATCAGCGCATTGCGGCTCTTCACCACGCCGGGACGGCTCGCGAGCGCCTGCAGGATCAGGAACTCGGTGACGGTGAGCGTCACCGGCTCGTCCTTCCAGGTGCAGGTGTGGCGTTCCGGGTCCATGCGCAGCAGGCCGCGCTCGAGCACCTTGCGGGTGTCCGCCTCCTTGACGACGATGCCGTCCTTCGGGCCGCCGCGGCGCAGGATCGCCTTGACGCGCTCGACCAGCAGGCGCTGCGAGAACGGTTTGCGGATGAAATCGTCCGCACCCATCTTGAGGCCGAACAACTCGTCGATCTCCTCGTCCTTGGAGGTGAGGAAGATCACCGGCATGTCGGTCTTCTGGCGCAGGCGGCGCAACAGCTCCATGCCGTCCATGCGCGGCATCTTGATGTCGAGGATGGCGAGGTCCGGGGGCGAGGTCTTGAAGCCCTCGAGTGCGGAAGCGCCGTCCGTATAGGTCATGATCCGGTAGCCTTCGGATTCGAGCGCGATCGAAACCGAGGTCAGGATGTTGCGGTCGTCATCGACCAGGGCGATTGTGGGCATGGGCGGCCTTCTAGCACAATTCGGCCGCGCGAAAACCCGCCCGGCCCCGGTTCCCAGACAAGACCCGGGAACTGGCGCAATTGTGGCAGGCTTAAGAAAAATCGTGGCAGATGAAGGATTTGGGAGGGATCGAATGTCGCAAGCGCTAACGCCGCCGCTGCCCGGTGCGATGCCCGGCCGCCTGCCCGAAGGTGCTCGCCCGCCTGCGGATTTCAACCCGGCGGAACTTGGGAAGGCGCTGCTGCGCGGGATCCGGGCCGGGACGCTCGGCACGCTCGACCGCAATACCGGGCACCCGTTCGCCTCGCTGGTGACGGTCGCGACCGACGCGGACGGCTCCCCGGTGATTCTGACCTCGCGGCTCTCGACCCATACGGCCAATCTCGAAGCCGACGGCCGCGCCTCGGTGCTGCTGGTACAGGGCGGCAAGGGCGATCCGCTGGCGCATCCGCGCCTCACCGTGCTGGGCCTCTTCGCGCCGGTCGAGAAAGAGAGCGCCGCGGAGGCGCGCGTGCGGCGCCGTTTCCTGGCGCGCCATCCCAAGGCGGAGCTTTACGCGGGCTTCGGGGATTTTGCGTTCTGGCGCATGACGGTCGCCGCGGCGCACCTCAACGGCGGGTTTGCGCGCGCCGCCGATCTGAAGGCTGCCGACGTGCTCACCGATATCTCCGGCGCCGACGAGATGATCGCCGGCGAGCAGGGCGCGGTCGCGCACATGAACGAAGACCATACCGACGCGATCCTGCTTTACGCGACCAAACTGCTGGGCGAAGCGGAAGGCCCCTGGCGCATCAGCGGGCTCGACCCGGACGGCGCCGACCTGATCGCGGGCGAGCGCACCGCGCGGCTTGCGTTTCCGGCACGCGTCACGACCCGCGTCGGCATCCGCGAGACGCTGGTTGCGCTGGTGAAGGACGCGCGCGCGACATAGAGCGCGGACACGGGAGCGATCATGCACGGACTCCACACCGCCGCCGGCTCCGACGCGATCGCCCCCGATACGACGGGTCTCAACTTCTATAGCGCCGATCCGTCGCTCGCCGACCTGCTGCAGCTTTATCTCCCCGACGCACTGTTCCGCCATGTCGAGCCGCATCTCGGCCGCCTTGGTGCGCTCGCCGGCGATCACCTCGACCAATGCGCGCGGCTCGCCGACCGGCATACGCCGGTGCTGCATCATCGCGACCGCTTCGGCCGCGACCGGCAGTGGATCGAATATCACCCGGCCTATCGCGAACTGGAGCGCGTCGCCTATGGCGAGTTCGGCATCCATGCGATGTCGCACCGCAAGGGCATCCTCGGCTGGCCCGACACCTATCCGTCCGCCGCCAAGCACGCCTTCACGTATCTGTTCAACCAGGCCGAGTTCGGCCTGGGGTGTCCGATCAACGTCACCGACGGCGCCGCGATGCTGCTGTCACGCTTCGGCGACGATGCGCTGAAGGCAAGATATCTCGACGGATTGACCCAGACCGATATGGCGCTCCTCACCCAGGGCGCGCAGTTCATGACCGAGAAGGAAGGCGGCTCGGATGTCGGCCGGCTGACCACCGTCGCGGTGCCCGAGAACGGTCACTGGCGCCTCACCGGCGAGAAGTGGTTCTGCTCCAACGCCGACGCCGCGGTCGTGATGCTGCTGGCGCGGCCGCAAGGTGCGCCGTCCGGCACGCGCGGCGTCGGCCTGTTCCTGATGCCGCGCCTGCTCGATGACGGTTCGCCCAACCGCTACCGGATCGTCCGCCTCAAGGACAAGCTCGGCACCCGCTCGATGGCGTCGGGCGAGATCACGCTCGATGGCGCGCTCGCCTACGCGGTCGGCCGGCTCGATCGCGGCTTCGTGCAGATGGCCGAAATGGTCAACTGGTCGCGGCTCTCCAACGGCGTGAAGTCGACCGCGCTGATGCGGCGCGCGCTGCACGACGCGACGACCGTCGCGCATGGCCGCGCCGTGTTCGGCAAGCGCATCGTCGATCATCCGCTTGCGCGGCGGCAGCTCATGAAGATCATGCTTCCCGTCGAGCAGGCGCTCTCGCTTTGCTTCATGACCGCGGATGCGCTCGACCGTGCCGAGGCCGGCAGCCAGGACGCGGCCGCGCTGGTGCGCATCCTGACGCCGGTGCTGAAATTCCGCGCGACGCGCGATGCGCGGAAAGTGTGCGGCGATGCGCTCGAAATGCGCGGCGGCGTCGGCTACATCGAGGAGTTCGCGCCGGCCCGCCTGCTGCGCGATGCGCACCTCGGTTCGATCTGGGAAGGGACCGGCAACATCGTGGCGCTCGACGCGGTGACGCGCGCGGTCGGCCGCCATCATGCGGAAGAGGCGCTCGGCGCGGAACTGCATGCCCGCCTCGCCGAGGGCACGGCGATCCCGCGGGTCTGGCGCGACCGGTTGCGCGCCCTGATCGATCGCGCCGTCGCATTCGCGCAGTCGGTCGCGGCCGATCCGGCCAATGAAGCCGACGCGCGCCGCGCCACCACGACGCTCTACCATGTGGCGAGCGCCGTGATGCTGGCGTGGGAGGGGGCGCGGGTTCACGAGCGCCGCGGTGATGCGCGCCGCTTGCTGCTGTCGCGGCTGGTGCTCGACCACAGGCTTGGCCGGCCGGATGCTTTTTCGGTCGATGGGTCACGCGACGAGGCGGCGATCGCTGACTTGCTGCTCGGCGGCGCGAGCGTGCCGCTGGCGCAGGCCGCAGCCTATCTGCGTCAAGGCTAGATCAACGGCCGCAGCGCGACCTCTTCGTCGAAATACTGCGCCAGGCTTTCCAGCGCTTTCGGATTGCTCAGCAACAACGCGCCGTTCGATAGCGAGAACATGCCGAGCTTGCGCAGCTTGGCGAGCGACTTGTTGGTGTGCACCAGCGAGAGGCCGAGCGTGTCGGCGATGTGCTGCTGCGTCAGCGGAAACGGCATCGCGCCGTTGATCACCATGCCGACCACGTTGAGGCGCTTGTAGAGCTGGATGATCAGTGCCGCGATACGCTCGATGGCGCTGCGCTGCCCGGCGCTGGTCAGGTTCTCGTCGACGATGCTTTCCTCGCGCGCGCCGAGCCAGGTCACGTCGAACGCCAGCTCCGGCATGTTCTCGAACAGCGACCACACTTTCCGCCGCGGCAGCAGGCACAGTTGCACCTCGGTGAGTGCCTCGACGTGGTAGGCGGCGGCTTCGAACATCGCGCCCTGCAGCCCGATCAGATCGCCCGGCAGGATGATGTTGAGGATCTGCCGCCGCCCGTCCGGCAGCGTCTTGCAGCGGATCGCCCAGCCCGCATAGAGCGTGTAGAGCTCGGGCTGATCCTGGCCCGCCGCAATGATTTCGCCGCCCGGCGGGATGACGAGATGATCCCGCTTCATCTCGTTGATGAACGCGAGCTCCATGTCGCTGATCGGCTTGAACGCGCCGCTGCGGCGCAGTGCACACTCAAAACAGGAAACGCGCATCTCCGCTCCCAATTCGCGACCGGTATATTTGGTGGCATGCAGGGTGCCTACGTCAAATGACAACTCGATGGAACTTGATCTCTCTTACCGTGCGTCTGCCGGAAAAGGGATCGACATCGCCGCATGCCGCCGGGGGACGAAGCCGAGGCGCCGCTGCTGGTGACGCAAATGGAAGAGCTGCGTCACCGCCTGCGCAATCATCTGCAGAACATGATCAGCCTGATCAGCCTGCAGATCCGCCGCGCGCGCAGCGCCGAGACGATCGCCGCGCTGGAAGACCTGCGCGCGCGCTTTGCCAGCATCACCAGCATCTATATCGATCTCGACGATTCGAGTGATCGTCCGCTCGCACTCGAGACGTTCGTGCCCGACCTCGTGCGCCGCATCGGCGATCTTTACGACCCCGGCGCCGTGCATGTCGCGCGATTCAACCTGACGCCGCTGACGGTCGCCGGTCAACGCGCCGCACTCCTCGGCCAGATCGTCGTCGAACTGGTGATGAACGTCTATCGCCATGCCTTTGCGGACCGTACCCGGGGCACCATCACGGTCGAGCTCAGCGTCGCCGCGGGCGAAGCGATCCTGACGGTCGCCGACGACGGCCCCGGCCTGCGTACGCCGGACACGACACGCAAGCATTTCGGTTTCACCATCGTCTCCGGGCTCGCCAAGGGCATGAACGGAACGTTCGAGCACGAAAACCGGAACGGACTGACCGCGCGTATCCGCTTTCCGCTCGATTAGCCTCCCCACCCGGCCTCGGCTTGCAAGCCGCACGAGTTCGGCGCGCGCCGCCGGCGCTGACGCGGGCCGCCGCCCAACGTCCTCTCACGCTCAGCGCGGCTTGCGCCCACGGCTGGCGATGCGTCGGCAGATCGGTGACAATGTCCTCAACACACGGGGAGGCGAGGATGCGTCGTGCGCGGTTGGCGGTTGCCATGTGTCTTGCTGCAGCGCCGGTGCAGGCCGAGGACGACATCGTGCTGCGCGGCATGGGCTCGTTCCACATCGGCGGCCGCGTCGCCGAGGTGAGCGGCAAGCCGGTCAAGGAGATCCAGCGCGTCCCCGGCGGCCCGATGTCGAAGCTCGATCCGAACGGGCAGTTCATGGTCGAGCAGATGTACACGCAGTACTTCCTGCCGAAGAACCGCAAGGGCAAGTATCCGCTGCTGATGTGGCACGGCGGCGGGCTGTCCGGCGTTACCTACGAGTCGACGCCGGACGGGCGCGAGGGCTGGCTCAACATGTTCGTCCGCAAAGGCTGGGACACCTACGTGTCCGACGCGGTCGAGCGCGGCCGCTCCGGCTTTGCGAGCCCGGACGTGTGGAGCGATGCGCCGATCTTCCTGAACTACCAGGACCCGTATGAACGCTTCCGCATCGGCGCGGGCGAGGGCTCATGGAATGCCGACCCGGCCAAGCGCAAGCTGCTGTCCGGCAGCCAATTCCCGGTCGACGCGTATGACAACTACATGCGCCAGTCGGTGCCGCGCTGGCTGTCCACCGACAAGGCCATCACCGATGCCTACATGGCGCTGGTCGACAAGCTGTGTCCCTGCGTGCTGCTGATCCATTCGCAAAGCGGCCAGTTCGGGCTGCGCGTTGCGGAAGCCAAGCCCGACAAAATCAAGGCGTTCATCGCGGTCGAGCCCGCAGGCTCGGGCCCGAGCGCCAGGGCGGCTGTCCTGAAGGACATCCCGGTGCTGACGGTCTTCGGCGACTACGTCGACGAGCATCCGCGCTGGGCCGCCTACAAGAAACAGTTCAACGAATACGGCGCCGCGCTGAAAGCCGCGGGCGGCTCGTTCGACATGATCATGCTCCCCGACCTCGGCATCAAGGGCAATTCGCATATGCTGATGCAGGACAAGAACAATGCGCAGGTCGCCGACCTGATCCAGAAATGGCTGGTCGGCAAGGGAATTGCGGATTGATCAAGCACCGCATCGTCGCCGGCTTGAACCGGGCACGGTGCAAAACGATCGCGATCAGCGGGTCACGGCGCGACGCGCCGCCCGGTGATGACGAAGGACCAACAATGAACACACCGGGAGGACTTCCATGCGCATGGTGCTCGCACTGATGGTGACGCTCGCCGCTTCATCCGCGCTCGCCCAGAACAAGGAGCCGATCGCGCTGCGCGACATGGGCTCATTCCACGTCGGCGGGAAGCTGATGGAGGTGAAAGGCCAGCCGATCAAGGAGATCGTATTCTCGCCCGGCGGCGTGCCGGCCAAGATGGATCCGAACGGCGTCTATCAGGTTGAGCAGATGTACGCGCAGTACTTCCTGGTGCAGAACCGGAAAGGCAAGCTGCCGCTGCTGCTATGGCACGGCGGCGGGCTCTCCGGCGTGACTTACGAGACCAAGCCGGACGGCCAGCCGGGCTGGCTCAACTATTTCCTGCGCCAGGGGTGGGACACCTACATCTCCGACGCGATGGAGCGCGGCCGCTCCGGCTGGACCGACAAGTTCAAGGGCGATCCGGTATTCCTGCCGCTCGGCGATCCGTGGGAACGCTTCCGCCTCGGCCCGATCGGCTCATGGAACGACGACAAGGCGAAGCGTGTCATCTATCCGGGCGTGCAGTTTCCGCTCGACGCCTACGAGCAGTTCATGAAGCAGGGCGTGCCGCGCTGGGTCACGACCGACGACCAGATCATCGCCGCCTATATCGAACTGGTCGACAAGGTCTGCCCCTGCGTCGTGCTGGTGCACAGTCAGGGCGGTTCGTTCGGCTTCAAGGTCGCCGAGGCGCGCCCCGACAAGGTCAAGGCACTGATCGCGGTCGAGCCGTCGACACCCGGCAACAAGGACAAGGTCGCGGCGCTGAAGAACATTCCGACGATGATCATGTACGGCGACAACGCCAAGGAACACCCGCGCTGGGGCAAGATCCGGCAGAACCTGCATGACTATGCCGGGGCGATCAAAGGCGCGGGCGGCAGCGTCGACCTGATCGACCTTCCCGACATCGGCATCAAGGGCAACACCCACATGCTGATGATGGACAAGAATTCGGACCAGGTCGCCGATGTGATCCAGAAGTGGCTTGTCGGCAAAGGGCTGGTGGATTGATCCTCGGCAAGGGATGGCGTGGACGGACGGTTGTCATCCCGGCCGAGCGAAGCGAGAGCCGGGATCCATGAAACACAGCCGAATTCAGTTGGCACGGACCGGGATATATGGGTCCCGGCTCTCACGCTTACGCGTTCGGCCGGGATGACATCCGCACGCTTTGGCTGCCCTCGTCGTCGCCACCGATTGATGCAGCGCAGCACGCCGCACTAACCTTGTAGCTAACATTCTAGGGGTCTTCGCCCCGCCGAGGCGCCATGGCGCCTTGGCATCAGTTAAGATGATCATTATAGCTCCCGGCCTTGGCCGGACCCGGACCGGCCGTTGGGCGTTAACCACGCGCCCGGGGCTCGTTCGCGAGCCAGATGCGTTGGCGGAGGTCTTGCGTGAAAGAGACGGGTCTGCGGAATGGCGCCCATGGCGCGGACAAATTCGGCCTGACGGATCTGGCCGGCGTGCACTGGAATCTGCCCGCCGAGCAACTCTACGAATACGCGATTGCGGCGAGCGAAGGCCATGTGGTCGAGGGCGGCGCATTCTGCGCCGAGACCGGCATCCATACCGGCCGCTCGCCGAAGGACAAGTTCGTCGTCTGCGACGACGCCACCGAGAAGACCATCTGGTGGGAGAAGAACGGAAAGCTTTCGCCGCAGCAGTTCGACGTCCTGTTGAACGACTTCCTCGAGCACGCCAAGGGCAAGCAGCTTTTCGGCCAGGACCTCTACGGCGGCGCCGATCCGAAATACCGCATCAAGGCGCGCGTGTTCACCGAACTCGCCTGGCACTCGATGTTCATCCGCTCGCTGCTGATCCGCCCGGAGCGCCGCGAGCTGCCCGGTTACGTGCCGGATTTCACCATCCTCTGCCTGCCGACCTTCAAGGCCGACCCGAAGAAGCACGGCGTGCGTTCGGAGACGGTGATCGCGTTGAACTTGACCAAGCGCATGATCCTGATCGGCGGCAGCTTCTATGCCGGCGAGATGAAGAAGTCGGTGTTCACGACGCTCAATTATTATCTCCCGGCCGAAAGCGTGATGCCGATGCACTGCTCGGCCAATGTCGGCAAGGACGGCGACGTCGCGCTGTTCTTCGGCCTCTCCGGCACCGGCAAGACCACGCTGTCGGCCGACCCGAACCGCACGCTGATCGGCGACGACGAGCATGGTTGGGGCCCGAGCGGCGTCTTCAACTTCGAGGGCGGCTGCTACGCCAAGACCATCAAGCTCTCGCGTGAGGCCGAGCCCGAGATCTACGACGCGACCTTGCGTTTCGGTTCGGTACTGGAAAATGTCGGCTTCGACCCGGACACGCGACTGGTCGATTTCGACGACCAGTCGAAGACCGAGAACACCCGTTCGGCCTATCCGCTCGAGTTCATCCCGAATGCCTCGCGCAGCGGCCGCGCCGGCATGCCGACAAACCTCGTGATGCTCACGGCGGATGCCTTCGGCGTGATGCCGCCGATCGCCAAGCTCACGCCCGCGCAGGCGATGTACCACTTCCTCTCCGGCTACACCGCCAAGGTCGCCGGCACCGAGAAGGGGCTCGTCGGCGTGGAGCCGGAATTCTCCACCTGCTTCGGCGCGCCGTTCCTGCCGCGCCATCCGACCGTCTACGGCAACCTGCTGCGTGAGCTGATCGCCGTGCACAACGTGGATTGCTGGCTGGTCAACACCGGCTGGACCGCGGGCAAATATGGCGTCGGCCGCCGCATGCCGATCAAGGTGACGCGCACGCTGCTCACCGCGGCGCTCGACGGTTCGCTGCGCAACGCCAAGTTCCGCACCGATCCGTATTTCGGCTTCTCGGTCCCGACCTCGGTGCCGGGCATCGAGCCGCATTTGCTGTATCCGTTCAAGACCTGGGCCAACAAGTCGGAGTTCGACGAGACCGCGCGCAAGCTGGTCGCGATGTTCCAGAAGAACTTCGTCCAGTTCGAGACGCACGTCGATGCCGACGTGCGCGACGCGCAGCCGGAAGTGAAGATCGCCGCGGAGTAACGCGGGCCGCGGGGAACGTCATGGCGCAGGTGCAGTCCGCGGCCGAGGCCGCGAACTATCTTCACACGCGGCAGGACTGGCTCGACCGGCGCAAGGAGCCGATCCTCGAGCCCGAGCTGCCGATCATCGACCCGCACCACCACCTGTGGGATCGCGAGGGCTGGCGCTACCTGCTTGCCGACCTGCTCGCCGACACCAGCAGCGGTCACAACATTCTGGCGACCGTGTTCGTGCAGGCGCGCGCGATGCTGCGCGCCGACGGGCCGGACGAGATGAAGCCGGTCGGCGAGGTCGAGTTCGTCAACGGCGTTGCGGCGATGACGGCGAGCGGCATCTACGGCCGGATCCGTGCCTGCGCCGGCATCGTCGGCCACGCCAACCTGCTGCTCGGCAGCCGTGTCGCGCCGGTGCTCGAGGCGCTCGCGCGCGCGGGCGGCGACCGCTACTGCGGCATCCGCCACATCGTGGCGTGGGACCCCGACCCGGCGGTGCGCAATCCGGGCAACCCGGCCGAGCCGGGGATGCTCGCCGATGCGAAATTCCGCGAAGGCTTCGCGGTGCTGACGCGCATGGGGCACAGCTTCGATGCCTGGCTCTATCATCCGCAGATCGATGAGCTTGCAAGCCTCGCCGATGCGTTCCCCGACGCCAGGATCGTGCTCAATCACTGCGGCGGCGTGGTCGGCATCAACAGCTACCGGAAAGAGGACGTCTTCCCGATCTGGAAGACGTCGATCGACGCACTGGCGAAACGGCCGAACGTCTACGTCAAGCTCGGCGGGCTCGGCATGCGCCTTTGCGGCCACGAATTCGACAAGCTGGCCGATCCGCCGTCCTCGCAGATGCTGGCCGACGCGTGGCGGCCTTACATCGAGACCTGCATCGCGGCGTTCGGCGCAAAGCGCGCGATGTTCGAGAGCAATTTCCCGGTCGACAAGGGCTCGTACAGCTATCCGGTGTTCTGGAACGCCTGCAAGATCTTGGCAAAAGGCGCGAGCGCGGCCGAGAAGGCCGATCTCTTCGTCGGCGCCGCGCAGCGGTTTTATCGGCTGGACGTCTGAGGCTGGTGACCCCACCCGACCGGCCTAACGGCCGGCCACCCTCCCCGAAGACGGGGAGGGATAACCGAGCGTGAGGAGAGGGCGCCGAGTCAATGCAGGTTCTGGTTATCGGTGCGGGCGTGGTCGGCCTTGCGATCGCGCGGCAGGCGGCGCGCGCCGGCCATGAGGTGATCGTCGTGGAATCAACCGGCGGCATCGGCAACGGCGTCTCCTCGCGCAACAGCGAGGTGATCCATGCCGGCATGTACTATCCGACCGGCTCGCAGCGCGCGAAGCACTGCGTGCAGGGCCGGCGCATGCTGTACGACTTCTGCGCCTCGCACGGCGTGCCGCACCGCAAGGTCGGCAAGCTGATCGTCGCGGTCGACGAGAAGCAGAAAGCCAAGATCGAAGGCATCGCCAGACAAGGCGAGATCAACGGCGTCGAGGGCCTGGAATTCCTCGGCGGCAACGCGGCGCGCGCGATGGAGCCCGCGCTCCACTGCACGGCGGCGCTGCTCTCGGCCGAGACCGGCATCATCGACAGCCACGCCTACATGCTGGCACTGCAGGGCGACCTGGAAGACCGCGGCGGCATGATCGCGTTCAACACGCCGGTCGAGAGCCTGACGCAGACCCCGGACGGCTGGGAGGTGCGTTTCGGCGGCGCCGAAGCCGGCACCATGACGGTGGACGCGGTGATCAACTCGGCCGGCCTGGGCGCGCAGAAGATCGCGCACGCCACCGAAGGCTACGCGGCCTCGCGCGTGCCGCGCCTGGTGCTCGCCAAGGGCAATTACTTCGGCTTCGCCGGCAAGCCGGCGTTCTCGCACCTGATCTACCCGGCGCCGGTCGAAGGCGGGCTCGGCACGCACGTCACGCTCGACATGGCGGGGCGCATGCGCTTCGGCCCGGACGTGGAGTGGATCGACGAGGAGAGCTACACGGTCGATCCGCAGCGCGCGGAGTCGTTCTACGCCAACGTGCGCAGGTATTTTCCGGCGCTGCCCGACAATTCACTGGTACCGGACTATTGCGGTATCCGCCCGAAGCTCACCGGCAAGGGCGAGCCGGCGGCCGATTTTCTCATCGACGGTCCTGCCGGCCACGGCCTGGCGCGCCTCGTACACCTGTTCGGGATCGAATCGCCGGGGCTGACCTCGTCGCTCTCGATCGCCGATGAGGTGATCGGGCAGATTCAGTAGCTGTCATTCCGGGACCGGCCGAAGCCGGAGCCCGGAATCCATAACCACGACTGGTTCTTGGATCGCTCGGCCGTGGTTATGGATTGCGGCCCGCGCTGCGCGCGGCCGGAATGACACCGCGCTAGTCTTCCGGCATCGCCTCTTCGGCGGGCGCCGCCGCGGCCGGCGGAGGCGAAACCGGCGTGACGCCGGCCGGCAATGCGGCGCGCCGCGTGCCGCGCAGGGCGGGCGGCTCGTTGGCGGCTTCGCGCCGTTCCTTGCTCGCCGCCATCGCGATCAGCGCCGCCTTGACGTTGTCGCCGGTCGCCACGATGTCGCCCTGGCGCAGCGTGGGATCGGCGTTGATGTCGACGCGCGCGAGCCCGAACGAATCCTTGCCGTTGCAGGTGCAGCTGTCGACGATCTTCTCGCGATAGACGAACGCGTTGTCGAGATCGGCGTAGCGCGCGCCGTTGCTCGCGTAGGCGTTGTCGATCTGGCTGCCGTTGAACACCTGGGTCTTCGCCGCCGGGCAGAACGCGCTGCAAAGCTGCACCGGGTTCGCGTTGGCGTGGCGCTGGATCGGGAAGTAGCGCCCGTCGCACAGCCGCACGCAGTAGGCGACGCCGCGGCCGCCGCCATGACTGACCTGCGGCGCGGCGTTGGACGGGGCATAGACCGGGCGGTCGGACGGATTGGAGGGGTCCGCGTAGGCGTTGCCTTGCGGCGGCGCATAGCTGCGCGAGGGCCGCGGCGCGTAGCGGTCCCCGTTGAAGATCATGTCGAAAAGGCCCTGGGCCGAGGCGGGCGTGCCGGTCAAGGTCAGTGCCGCGAACGCAAAGGCGGCACAACGCGCAAGGCTTGAGCTACCGATGGACACTGCCGAACTCCCCTGTCACCCACGCTACCTACGCACGGCGCGCCTGAAGGTTCCGGTCGCCGCATCCCCGGACACGGCTTCAACCTAGCGGGGGAAGGTAAACGCCCGATAACCATGGCTTTCGCCAAGGCGTTAAGGTTTGAAACGCTCGGCGATACGCGTCCTGCTACTGCGACCATTCGCCGTTGGAAGACCGCCGCACAATCGTCATCGCCGGCGTGCTTGTTGCCCCCTGCAACGCGGTACGATCCGGCTATCCGGCCGCTCGCCGGCCAGAATGATGGGGGCTTTCATGACTATGCTTATTCGTCTGGCCGCGGCGGCCTGCGCCGGTTTCGTGCTGCTGCAGGCGGGCGGCGCCGGCGCGCAAGGCATCGACAACGGCGCGCTGTCGTCGAAGGAATTCCGCGAACACAAGCGCACCTTCGGGCTTGTCTATACGCTGCCGACTGAGGTGAACGACGTCCTGAATGCGACCGTCTATGGGCTGCTGCGCGAGAAGCTGCTCAACGCCAGGCTCTACGACGAGGCACAGCGCCTGAACATTCCGCACGTCACCGTGCTGCACATCCACAACTCCGATCCGGCGACGCCGGAGAAGATGCTCAAGGCGCTGCCGAAGCTGCCGGGCGTGCTCACCATCACGCTGAAGAATTTCTACACCACTGAAGCCGCCAAGGGCGCGGGCCATCCATGGTGGCTCGACCTCGGCATCGTGAAGGAGGGCGCGGGCTACGAGGCGATGATGGCGTTCAACACCACGGCGACGCCGATCCTGACCGCGCTGCGCGACGGCCCGCTGCCGCGCGTGACCGGGCCGGTCTATGCCGTCATGAGTGACGCCGGGAAAGAGCTGGTGCAGACGGTCGGCGTCAGCGGGCTGAACACCGTGAAGGACGGCAAGGAGCTGCGCCCGCACAACCCGCACAATACGCTGGTCTACTCGATGGCGAAGTTCACGCCGGAGGTCCAGGCGGCATTCGACCAGACCGCCAGGGAGTTCAACCAGATCCTGCCCGACGGCATTCCGACTTCGTTCAAGACGGTGTCGATCGTGGAGCTCGGCTTCGCCGGCAACGTGCTGCGCGAGATCTATCGCATCAGCCTGGAAGACGGCTCGGCGCTCAACGTCGCGACGGGGAAGAAGGTGGAGAAGTAGCGCGCGCCATCGGACCGCTCATTCCCGCGAAAGCGGGAATCCAGAGTTAAAGGACTGGGTCCCCGCTTTCGCGGGGACGAGCGGAGCTCGGCTGCCGGCTAGTGCGCCTCGTCCCAATTGTCCGCCGCGTGCGCGCCCACCGCGAGCGGCACCGAAAGCGACACCGCGGGCAGCGGCGCGTTCTCCATCACCTTCTTTACCACCGGCAAGGTCTTCGCGACTTCGCCTTCCGGAACCTCGAACACCAGTTCGTCGTGCACCTGCAGCAGCATCTGCGCGTTCAGCTTCCTGGCCGCCAGCGCATCTTCCATGCGGATCATGGCGCGGCGGATGATGTCGGCCGCGCTGCCCTGCAGCCGCGCATTGATCGCGGCGCGCTCGTTGAAGGCGCGCACCGACGGATTGGAATGCGCAATGTCCGGGTAGTGGCACTTGCGCCCGAACAGCGTCAGCACATAGCCGTTCTTCTTCGCGAACGCCTTGGTGTCGTCCATGTAGGCGCGGATGCCGGGGAAGCGCTCGAAGTATTTCTTGATGTAGGCGCCGGCCTCCTCGCGCGGGATGGCCAGCTGGTTGGCGAGCCCGAACGCCGAGATGCCATAGATGATGCCGAAATTGATCGCCTTGGCGCGGCGCCGCACATCCGCCGGCATGTCCTTCACCGGCACGCCGAACATCTCGGAGGCCGTCATGGCGTGGATGTCGAGCCCGTCCGTGAACGCCTGGCGCAGCGCCGGCACGTCGGCGATCTCGGCCAGCAGCCGCAGCTCGATCTGCGAGTAGTCGGCCGACATCAGCTTGTTGCCCGGCGTCGCCACGAACGCGCGGCGGATCTTGCGGCCCTCCTCGTTGCGGATCGGGATGTTCTGCAGGTTCGGCTCCGACGACGAGAGGCGGCCGGTCGGCGTCGCCGCCAGCGCGTAGTTCGTATGCACGCGATTCGTCGTCGGGTTGATGTAGCCCGGCAGCGCGTCGGTGTAGGTCGACTTCAGCTTGGTGACCTGCCGCCATTGCAGGATCCTTTGCGGCAGCTCGTGGCCCTGTTCGGCCAGTTCGTCGAGCACGCGCGCGCCAGTCGACCATTGCCCGGTCTTGGTCCTGGTGCCGCCCTCCAGTCCCATCTTGCCGAACAGGATGTCGCCGAGCTGCTTCGGGCTTCCCGGATTGAAGCCCGGATCGCCCGCGAGCGTGCGCACCTCGGCTTCCAGCGCCGCGCCGCGCTGCGCGAACTCGCCCGACAGCCGCGACAGCACCTGCCGGTCGATCGAGATGCCGCGCCGTTCCATCCGCGCCAGCACGGGGAGCAGCGGACGCTCCAGCGTCTCGTACACGCTCATCACATGCTCGGCGACCATGCGCGCCTTCAGCACCTCGGACAGGCGCAGCGAAATGTCGGCGTCTTCGGCGACATACGGCGCCGCCTTCTCGAATGTCACATTGTCGAACGTGACCTTCGCCTTGCCGCTGCCGATCACCTCGTTGTAGTCGACTGCGGCGTGATTGAAGTAGCGCGGCGCCAGCGCGTCGAGCGAATGCGCAAAGCGGCCCGCGTCGAGCACGTAGGACATCAGCATCGTGTCCTCGTGCGACTGCATCTCGATGCCGCGCACCGCGAAGACCTGCAGCTCGTATTTCAGGTTCTGCCCGATCTTGAGGACGCCGCGCTCCTCCAGCAGCGGCTTGAGCGCGGCGAGCGCGGCGTTCTCGGACATCTGCTCCGGATGCAGCCCGCCGCCGAACAGCCCGTCGCCATCGCCGCCCTTGCGGTGCCCGAGCGGAATGTAACAGGCCTCGTTCGGTGCGACCGCGAGCGCGATGCCGCACAGCGGGGCCTGCATCGGGTCGATGCCGATCGTCTCGATGTTGATCGCCACGACGCCGCTGTCGTAGGCGCGCGCGATCCAGCTTTCGAGCTGACCGGCGTCGCGGATGATCTCGTAGCGCGGCCGCTCGATCTTCGACGTGCGTGCCGCCTCCAGCCGTGCGGCGGCGCGCTGCTGCGGCGTGGCGGCGACGGCCGGCTCGACCGCGCCGGGACGCGGCTGGATCGCCATCGCGCCGCCGGTGAGCGGCAGGCCGGGCGAGGTCGATGGCGAGGATGGCGTGGTCGCGCTGCGCTGGCTACCTGCCGCAACGGAGGATGGATCGATCGCGCCCGAATCCAGGTTGGCGAAGTCGGCGACCCGCCGGGTCAAGCCTGAGAATTCCATCTGCTTCAGGAAGGCGATCAGCAGCTTGTAGTCCGGCTCGTGCACCGCGAGGTCGGCGAGCGGCACCTCGAGCGTCACGTTCTGGTCGAGCGTCACGAGGACCTTCGAAATGCGCGCCTTCTCGGCGTTGTCGATCAGCGCCTGGCGCCGCTTCTCCTGCTTGATCTCGCCGGCACGGCTGAGCAGCGTTTCGAGGTCGCCGTATTCGCCGATCAATTGCGCCGCGGTCTTGACCCCGATGCCCGGCACGCCCGGCACGTTGTCGGTCGAATCCCCGATCAGCGACTGGACCTCGATCACCTTGTCGGGCGGCACGCCGAACTTCTCGATCACCTCGGCGACGCCGATCTTCTTGTCCTTCATGGTGTCGTACATGATGACGCAGTCGTTCACGAGCTGCATCAGGTCCTTGTCGGACGACACGATGGTGACGTTGGCCTTCACCTCGCACGCCTGCCGCGCATAGGTGGCGATCAGGTCGTCGGCCTCGAAGCCGAGCATTTCGAGGCAGGGAATATCAAAGGCGCGCACGGCCTCGCGGATCAGTGGGAACTGCGGGATGAGGTCGGCCGGCGCGTCGGGCCGGTGCGCCTTGTAGTCCTTGTAGAGCTCATTGCGGAACGTGTGCTCGGACCTGTCGAAGATGACCGCAAGATGCGTCGGCTTGTCCTCCGGCTTCATGTCGCGCAACAGCTTCCACAGCATGTTGCAGAAGCCGAGCACGGCATTGACCTGCAGCCCGTCCGACTTGCGGTTCAGCGGCGGCAGTGCGTGGTAGGCACGGAAGATGTAGCCCGAGCCGTCCACCAGGAAGACGTGGTCGCCTTTCTTGACAGGGCGCGATGCGGGGGCGGCAGCGGAGGTCTTCGCGGAAGATTTGGCCATGGGCCGAATATAGGGGCTCAGGCGGGCGATTTCACATCGTCGGCGGCGTTATCCACGTCCCTGAAACACGTTGCGCAGCTTGAAGAACAGGATGGCGGAGAGGAACGCGAGGCTGACGCTGTTGGCCAGGATGATGACCGCGTCGCCGCGCAGGATGCCGTAGACGATCCACAGCGCGATCCCGGCGGCGAGGATGAGGAACATCTTGAGCGAGATGTCTTCGGTATCGCCGCTTTCCCATATCTTCTTGAGCTGCGGGATGTACGAGATCGTCGTGCAGAATGCCGCGGCGAGGCCGATCAACGTGACGAGTGTCATGCCCGGCAACCGTCCAGGCGCCGGAACGGTTCCAGCGTCACTCCGCCGGCTGCAGCGCGTATCTGGGCTTGTCCCGCAGGCGCGCCCAGGCGGGCCGCTCGAACAGGAAACGCAGCGGCGTGTTGCGCACCGCCCAGAACAGCGCGACCGCGCCCGCGACGCCCGATGCGGTGACCATCAGCGCCACCGTGCCGAGGTCGGGAATGAGGTTGAGCTTCAGCAGCACGGCACGCGACGCCGCCATGCCGAGGAAGAACGCCAGATAGACGACGATCGAGTGTTTGCCGAGATAGCGCAGGCCTGCGAACATGTCGCTCTTCGCCATCAGGGCCGACACCGCGACGACGGCCGCCGCACCGATCAGCCCCAGCGTCAGCGAGATGAACGGCTTTCCGTCGAGGCCGAGCATCACGTAGAAGCCGTTGAACAGTGCCCACACGAGCAGCCCGAGCGCGGCGATCAGCGGCCGCGCCTGCACCGCCGCGGCGATCTGGAAGATGCGCGCGGCGAGCACGTAGCCGGTATAGAAATAGACGAAGCGCGAGGCGAATTCGTCGATCACGGTCCAGCCGGTCTGGATGTGGGCGATCTCGAGCGCCGCGGCGGCGATCCAGATCGCGATCACCGGTGCGCGACGCGTCGCCTTCGTCGCCACGAAGAAGATCGGCAGCAGGTAGATGAACCAGAGCGTGCCGAACGGCTCGATGAAGGCCTCGGCGTAGAGTTTCGCGATGCCGAACAGGCCGTGCGTGAACATCAGCCCGGGCGCCTTGAAGGCGAACTGGATCGTGACCCACAGCACGTAGAAGTAGACGAAGTGCACCACCTTGCGGTCGATGTAGGTGCGCCAGTCGCGATCGATCACGCGCGCCAGGAACAGGCCGGAGATGAGGAAGAAGTCGGGCATGCGGAACGGCTTGGCGAGCGCGACCAGCGCGTGCATCCAGCTGTCCTGGCCGGCTGCGGCCTCGACGCCGAGCGTCGAATGCATCATCACCACCATGACGATGCAGAAGCCCTTGGCGTAGTCGACCCAGTCGACGCGCGGCGGCGCGCCGGCCTGTCCCATATCCGTTCCCATGCGTGCCATTCTGCGACCGAGGGGTTGCGTTCGGCTTACCGCCAGCAAGGACCAGGCCGGGCGCCGAATTAGGAATGTGTTAACGATCAGAGGGGCGTGGAGTCACAGTTGTCATCCCGGCCGACCCCGGCCTTGAGCCGGGGGAGAGCCGGGATCCATGAAACACGGCGCGATCGAGTTGGCGGACCGGGATATATGGGTCCCGGATCGGCCCTGCGGGCCGTCCGGGATGACAGTTGTGCACGTGGAATGAACGAACCTCTTCCCATCGACGACGCACTGCCGGCGCTCACCGCGGCGCTGCGCGCGTCCAACGCCGCCGTGCTGGTCGCGCCGCCCGGCGCCGGCAAGACCACGCGCGTGCCGCTGGTCCTCAAGGACGAGCCTTGGGCTACAGGCAAGATCCTGGTGTTGGAGCCGCGCCGCATCGCGGCACGCGCCGCAGCCGACCGCATGGCGAGGACGCTCTCCGAGCGCACCGGCGACACCGTCGGCCTGCGCGTGCGCTTCGGCTCGAAGATCTCGGCAAAAACCCGCATCGAGGTGGTTACCGAAGGCGTGTTCACCCGGATGATCCTCGACGACCCCGAGCTCAAGGGCGTCGCGGCGGTGCTGTTCGACGAATTTCACGAGCGCTCGCTCGACGCCGACCTGGGGCTGGCGCTCGCGCTTGACGCGCAGCAGGGCCTGCGTGAGGACCTCAAGCTCCTGGTGATGTCCGCCACCATCGATGGCGCGCGTGTCGCCGCGCTGCTCGGCGGCGCGCCGGTGGTCGAATCGCAGGGCCGCGCCTTTCCGGTCGAGACGCGCTACCTCGGGCGCGATCCGCGTGCGCGTATCGAGGACCAGGTGACCGACGCGGTGACGCGCGCGCTGCGCGCCGAGGCGGGGTCGGTGCTCGCCTTCCTGCCGGGGGCCGCCGAGATCCGCCGCACCGCGACGATGCTCAAGGAGCGCGTCGATGCCGCAACCGATGTGGTCGCGCTGTTCGGCGCGCTCGATGCCGATACGCAGGATCGCGCGATCTCGCCCGCGCCGCCGGGCCGCCGCAAGGTGGTGCTCGCCACCTCGATTGCCGAGACCTCGCTCACCATCGAGGGCGTGCGCATCGTGGTCGACTCCGGGTTGGCGCGCGTGCCGCGTTACGAACCGGACGTCGGCCTGACGCGGCTCGAGACCGTGCGCGTCTCGCGCGCCGCCGCGGATCAGCGCCGCGGCCGCGCCGGACGCACCGAGCCCGGCGTGTGTTACCGGCTGTGGGACGAGCCGCAGACCGCCTCGCTCGAGGCCTACGCACGGCCGGAAATCCTTTCCTCCGACCTGTCGTCTTTCCTGCTCGACCTCGCCGCCTGGGGTACCGCGCCGGAATCGCTGTCGTTTCTCGACCGGCCGCCGAAAGCCGCACTCGCGGAGGCGCGCGCTCTGCTGACCGACCTCGGCGCGCTGGGCGATGGCCGCATCACGGCGGAAGGCCATGCGCTGCGCCGCCTGCCGCTGCCGCCCCGGCTCGCCCGCATGGTGGTCGACGCGGCGCGCGAGGGTGCCGGCGCGCTCGCGGCCGACGTCGCGGCCGTGTTGACCGAGCGCGGGCTCGGCGGCGACGACGTCGATTTGACCCACCGCGTCGAGAGTTTTCGCCGCGACCGCTCGCGCCGCGCAACCGATGCGCGGCAGATGGCGAAGCGCTGGGCCGAGCTGGCCGGAGGCGGGCAGGGCGACATGAGTGTCGGTGCCGTCCTCTCGCTCGCCTATCCGGACCGCATCGCGAAGAATCGCGGCAACGGATCATTCACCTTGGCGAACGGCCGTGGCGGCAATGTCGACCAGGCCTCGCCGCTCGCGCGCGAGCCTTTCATCGCGGTCGGAGAGCTGACCGGCAGCGCCGCGCAGGGGCGCATCGTGCTGGCGGCGCCGATCGCGTTGGATGAAATCGAAACGCGTTTTGTGGATCGCATCGAGAGCCGCGACGACGTCGCGTTCGACGACAAGTCGCTCAGCTTGCGCTCACGACGCTCCCGCAAGCTTGGTGCCGTTGCGCTGGCGGAGCAAACTCAAAAGGTCGAACCGAACGACAAGGCCGCGCGGTTGCTGGCCGATGGCATCGCGCGTGCGGGTGTCGGCAAGCTGCCCTGGACGAAAGCGCTGACCCAATGGCGCGATCGCGTCATGTTCCTCCGAAAGGCCGAAGGGGACGAATGGCCTGATCTCTCGGATGCGGCGCTTGCCGCGAACCTGGACTGGCTCGTCCCGGTGGTCGCCGGCAAGACGGCGGTCTCCCAGCTCGCGCCCGACGATTTGCAATCCGCGCTGACCGAACTCCTCCCGTGGCCGCTGCGTCGACGCCTCGAGGCCGAAGCGCCGACGCACTTCGAAGCGCCGACCGGCACGCACGCGGCGATCGACTACGAAGCCGAAGCCGGGCCGACCATCTCGATCCGCCTGCAGGAGCTGTTCGGCCTCGCCACGCATCCCTCGATTGCCGGCGGCCGCATTCCGCTGGTGATCGAGCTGCTCTCTCCGGCGCATCGCCCCGTGCAGGTCACGCGCGACCTGCCGGGCTTCTGGCGCGGCTCCTATGCGGCTGTCCGCACCGAGATGCGCGGGCGCTATCCGCGCCATCCCTGGCCGGAGGATCCGCTCGCCGCGCTACCTACGCGGCGCGCCAGGCCGCGCGGGACATGAGGCGCGCGCGCCGGAATGGCTTGGCTTGTGAATTCGCGCTTGGGACAATGGCGGTCTTGCCAAAGCTTGCACTCGGCCCTGGCCTGCCGGCTGCCGGCCGCCGGCCGAGTTCGAAACAAACCTGCCCCGGCTTGCGACCGCCACGTGGTCGCCGCAAGCTGAGGCCGAAACACTCTGTGTTTCGTTTTTGTGTCTCATCACAGGGGCACTCCCTGTTATTTCCTGTTCTCTCCCTGTTATTTACAGGGAAATGGTATCTGGGTAGGCAAGCGCCTTAAGGACACACATGGACCTCCACACCGCCGGACATCGCCGTGGCGTCGCCGCCGCGCCGCACCCCGCTGCCGCCGAAGCCGGCCGCGCGATGATCGCCGAAGGCGGCAACGCGCTGGAGGCGATGGTCGCGATGGCCGCCACCATCGCGGCGGTCTATCCGCACATGAACCACATCGGCGGCGACGGCTTCTGGCTCGTGCGCGAGCCGTCGGGCCGCGTGCGTGCGCTGATGGGCGCAGGGCCGGCCGGCGCGAAGGCGACGCCCGCGTTCTACCGTGAGCACGGACACGACACGATCCCGCCGCGCGGGCCGCTCGCGGCACTCACCGTGCCGGCGGCGGTCGCGACCTGGATGCTGGCGCTCGACGGCGCGAAGGCGCATCGCGGCAGGCTGCCGCTCGATGTGCTGCTCGGCCCCGCGATCAAGCATGCGCAGGGCTACGGCGTGACGCGCAGCCAGGCGCGGCTGACCGCCGAGAAGCTTGCCGAGTGCAAGGACGCGCCGGGCTTCGCCACCACGTTCCTCGTCGACGGCAAGCCGCCGGCGCAAGGCGCGACGCTGAAGCAAACGGCGCTCGCCGCGACGCTCGATCAGCTGGTCAATGCGGGCCTGGAGGATTTCTACCGCGGCGATGTCGGGCGCGAGATCGCCGCCGATCTCGATCGCATCGGTTCGCCGGTAACGCGCGCCGACATCGAGGGATACGAGGCCGTCGTCCGCGAGCCGCTGTCGGTCGTGCTGCAGGCCGGCACGCTCTACAACACGCCGCCGCCGACGCAGGGGCTCGTCTCGCTCATGATCCTCGCGCTGTTCGAGCGGCTGCGCGTCACCGACGCCGAGAGCATCGACCATGTGCACGGCCTGGTCGAGGCGACCAAGCGCGCGTTCCGCGTGCGCGATCGCTTCGTCACGGATCCGGATCGCCTGGCGCATCCGCCGGCGCGCTACCTGGAGAAAGGCTTCCTCGACACCGAAGCCGCGAAGATCGATCGCCGCAAGGCCGCGAAGTGGCCCGCCTCTCCGGGCGACGGCGACACCATCTGGATGGGCGCGGCGGATTCCTCCGGCCTCGTGGTCTCCTACATCCAGTCGCTGTATTGGGAATTCGGCTCCGCCTGCGTGCTGCCGCGCACCGGCGTGCTGATGCAGAACCGCGGCGCGAGCTTCTCGCTCGAGAAAAACGCCGTGAATCCGCTGCAGCCGGGACGCAAGCCGTTCCACACCCTCAATCCGGCGCTCGCCGTGCTGCGTGACGGCCGCGTGATGGCCTACGGCGCGATGGGCGGCGATGGCCAGCCGCAGAGCCAGGCCGCGCTGTTCACGCGCCATGTCCTGTATGGCGTCCCGCTGGACCAAGCGGTCGATCGGCCGCGCTGGCTGCTCGGCCGCACGTGGGGGTCGACGCACGCCAATTTGCGGCTGGAGCCTCGCTTCAGCGAAGGCCTGATCGACCGGCTGTTATCGGCCGGTCACGATGTCGAGGTATTGACCGAGGCTTATTCCGACACCATGGGACATGCCGGCGCGGTGATCCTGCATCCGGACGGCACGCTCGAGGGTGCCCACGATCCGCGCGCCGACGGCGGCGCGACCGGGGCGTAGTCTTTCCTGCGCATGATCTTGTCCGACAACCGGTGTCCACTTTTCGGGATCATGCGCAAGCGCTACCACTTCGTGTAATCGCGCCAGCTCGGCTCCCGGGTGCGCGAGGACGCGAACAGGAGGCCAAGCGCAAAGCCGATGCCGACGCCGAGGGCGACCATCGCCTTCGGATGCCGGCCGACCTGCTCGCTCATCATGTCGTCCAGGTCCGCGGCACCTTCCTGCACCCGTGCGACCGCATCGCTCGCATAGTCGCTCGCGCTGTCATAGGCGCCGGAGGCGGCCGTTTTCGCCTGCTCGTACACGCCTTCGGCCTGCTGGCCGGTCTTTTCGGCGGCTTTGTCGATCGCCTCGCCGCCCTGCTTGAATGTCTCGAAGCTCGAATTGGCCATAAGTCCCTCCGGGAGCCTGTTCCGGGGTGAAACTCGGCCGGACCGAAAGGGTTGCATGGCGCGCGTCGAACCGCCCAACTCACGAGGATGTGGCCTCCTTTCCGCCCCACTCGGTGCTATCGTCGCGGCTTCACAAGCGGGGCCTGCATGATCCGACTCTTGAGCTTCATCGTTGCCGCGGTGACGCTGCTCGCCGCACCGGCGCGTGCGCACCCGCATGTCTGGGTGACGATGAAGGCCGAAGTGATCTACGGCACGGACGGCGCCGCGACCGGCGTGCGCCACGCCTGGACGTTCGACGACATGTTCTCGACCTTTGCCACGCAGGGGCTCGAAAGCAAGGAGAAGGGCAAATTCACCCGCGAGGAGCTCGCGCCGCTCGCCGAGGTGAACGTCTCCTCGCTGAAGGACTTCGACTATTTCACGGTGGCGCGGGCCAACGGCAAGAAGGCCGATCTCAAGGCGCCGGCCGATTACTACCTCGAGTTCACCAACGGGCTGCTGACGCTGCACTTCACCCTGCCGCTCGCGGCGCCGGTGAAGGCGCAGAGCCTCGACTTCGAGATGTATGATCCGACCTATTTTGTCGACTTCTCGTTTGCCGAGACGGAGCCCGCGCGGCTCACCGGCGCGCCGGAGGCCTGCAAGCTTGCGGTGCTGCGGCCGGGCGAAGGCGGCGCGCAGGCGAAGCCGAGCCAGCCGGGTGAGGCGTTTTTCAACAACCCCGGACAGTCGAGCAATTACGGCGCGCAGTTCTCCAACAAGATAACGGTGAGATGCCCGTGACGACCTTGGCCGGGGGGCGCAGGGCGACACGTCTCGTTCTGCTTCTTGCGCTGATTATCGGCGTGCTCGTCGCGTTCGGCGTTGCCGACGCCTTTGCGCAGAACCCGTTCGGCGCGCCGCGCGCGCCGGCCGCGCCTCCACCGCCCGATGGCATCGCGGGCTGGATCATGCAGAAGCAGGCCGAGTTCTATCGCATGCTCAACGGCACAATCCGCAGCGCGAAGACCGACGGCAGTGCGGTCTGGCTGCTGATGGGCATCTCGTTCGCCTACGGCGTGTTTCATGCGGCCGGCCCCGGGCACGGCAAGGCGGTGATCTCGTCGTATCTGGTCGCCAACGAGGAGACCTGGAAGCGCGGCATCACGCTGTCGTTCCTTTCCGCCATGTTGCAGGCGCTGGTCGCCGTCGTCCTGGTCGGGATTGCGGCGGCGCTGCTCGGGGCGACGGCCGGCACGATGACCCGCGCGGTGTGGTGGATCGAGATCGTCAGCTACGCGCTGATCGCCGCCATCGGGGCGCGGCTCTTGTGGGTGAAGGGCAGGGGCTTCCTGCGCGAATGGGCCGCGGTGCGTGCACCCAGGAGCGTCGGCGCCGCGGCGACGCACGCACACGACCATCATCACGGACACCACCATCACCACGAGCACCATGGTCATCCGCACGCGCAGCACGATCACAGCCACGATCACGCGCACGATCACGACGATCATTCCGGCCATTCGCACGGTCCGACGCCGGATCAGCTCGCCGGCCCCGGCGGCTGGAAGCGCGGCCTGGCCGCCATCGTGGCGGTCGGATTGAGGCCGTGCTCGGGCGCGATCCTCGTGCTGGTCTTTGCCCTGGCACAAGGCATCTTCTGGGCCGGGATCGCCGCGACTTTCGTGATGGGCCTCGGCACCGCGATAACGGTCGCGGCGATCGCGACGCTCACCGTCACCGCCACGGCACTCGCCGCGCGCCTCGCGGCGACGCGCACCGGCTACGGCGCGCTTGCGCTGCGCGGCATCGAGGTCGCGGCGTCCGTCGTGGTGCTGCTGTTCGGGGTCGCGCTGCTCGCCGGCTACATGGCGAGCGAACGGCTGCTCGGCGTGTGACGTCCTACTCGGCGGGCTGCAGGCGCACCGGGCCGAGGCGCTTCGAGCGCCGCAGCGCGAGGCCGAGCACCGCCAGCGCGGCGAACTGACACGCGGCCGCCGTCCAGGCGAGGTTGACGACCGGCCCGTGCGATACGACCAGCGCGCCGAACGCCGCACCCGCTGCGGTGCCGAAATAAAGCGCCGACTGGTTGAGCGAGAGCGCCACCACGGCGGCGTCCGGCGCGTGCTGCACCAGCCGCGCGGTTTGCGCCGGGTGGAACGTCCAGCCGGCGATGCCGCCGATCACAAAGCCCGCGATGACGGCTACCATCGCGGCCGGTGACGGACCGGCGAGGCCGGCAGCCGCAAAGACGAGATAGTTCAGTCCGAGCATCGCCAGCGCGACGGACAGCGTGGCAACCGCGCCGCGGCGATCGGTCATCCGCCCGCCGACCATGGTGCCGAGCCAACCGGCAACACCGAACACGAACAGGACCAGCGGGACCGACGCGCGCGCGAACCCGACGCTCGTGAGGAACGGCGCAACGAACGTGTAGAACGAGAACACGCCGGTGGACCAGAGGAACGTCACGGTCAGCGCCAGCAGCACATCCGGGCGGCGCCCGATGGCGATGCGTTCTGCAAGGGTCGCGCTGCCGCGCGGCAAGCTCTTCGGCAATCCGGCGATCAGGCCCGCCACGCCGATCGCCCCCGCAACGGCGATCAGGACGAACGCGACACGCCAGTGCGTCAGCCCACCGATCATCGAACCGAGCGGCACGCCCAGCGCGATCGAGACCGACAGCCCGCTGATGATGACCGAAATGGCCCGGCCGCGCTTTTCGGGAGCAACCAGCATCGCGGCGACGCCGGTGGCGGCCGGCATGAACACGCCGGCGGCGAGCGCGGTCAGCGCCTGGACCAGCATGAGCTGAGTAAAGCTCTGCGCCGCGGACGCGAGCAGGCTAGATGCCGCGAACGCCCCTAACGCCGCGACCAGAAGCGTCTTTCGGTCGCGATTGCCAAGCAGCGTCGACAGGACCGGCGATCCGACCGCGTAAGCGAGCGCATAGAGGGTGACCAGGTGGCCGGCGGTCGGCACGGTGACGCCGAGTTCGGCGGCGATCGCCGGCAGCAGCGGAGCGGTCACGAAGGTTGCCGTCCCGATGCAGAAAGCGCCGAGCGCGAGCCAATAAAGGGAAAAGGGCATGGGTTGTCCTTAAGTTCAACGAGCATTGAACATCGGCGCGGCGCCGCCGCATGTCAACCAATGTTCAAGGAATTTTGAACTAACTTTGCGGGCGGCGTTGCACCACTGCCGCGAACGCCTTATCTCGTTGAGAATGCGCTATCTTCCTCACCCCAATCGCGAGCAGATCGAGCTGTCCGCCGTGCTCGAGGCGCTCAGCGACCCGACGCGGCTGGCCATTGTCGTCGACCTCGCGGACCAAAAAACCGAATGGGAAGCGCGCTGCGGCGAGTTCGTGCATCTCGGGTCCAAGACCAACCTGACCTACCATTTTGCCAAGCTGCGCGCGGCCGGCGTCACTCACGCGCGCGCCGAAGGCACGTCGCGTTTCATATCCTTGCGGCGTGACGATCTCGACGCGCGGTTTCCCGGTCTGCTCGACACGGTGATCAAATCCGCGCGCGCCGCCAGAACGAGACAGGAGCCGGCGCCGCGCAAGCGATCTCGCCGATCGGCGGCGTCAGCGTGATCACACAAAACGCGGCTTGAAGCCGTGGCCTTGCGCGTCGATGTGGCACAGGTGCGGTGCGCCGAAGTGCTGCGGCATCAACAGCGCGCCCGAGCCGGCGCATTTTTCCAGCGTCATCCGCCGCGATTGGCGGGCCGTCGGCTGATCGGCGCACGCGAAGCTGTTCCAGGCCGGATGATAGACCTGGATCACGTGATGGATGATGTCGCCGCTGAAGAACGCTTGACGGCCCTGCGAGGCAAGGTTGATGAGCACATGGCCGGGGGAGTGTCCGGGCGCGGGCGTCAGCGAGAGATGCTCCTCGATCGTCTCCGTGCCGTCGACCATCTGGCAGAGCCCGGCCTCGACGATCGGCAGCACACTGTCGCGCAGCGCGCCGCCGATTGCGGGGCCTTGCTCCGGATCGCGATCGATACGCAGGAAATGGTCGTAGTCGGTCTTGCTGAAGACGTACTTCGCATTCGGGAATGTCGGCACCCAGCGGCCGTTGTCGAGTTTGGTGTTCCAGCCGACGTGATCGACGTGCAGATGCGTGCACATCACCATGTCGATGTCCTCGGGGCGGGCGCCGGCCGCCGCGAGCCGTTCGAGGTAAGGCGTGTTGAGATTGTCCCAGAACGGCCGATGCTTGCGCGATTTGTGATTGCCGACGCAGGTGTCGATCAGGATTTTCCGGCCGCCGATCTCGATCAGCCATGAGTGGATGCTGAGCTTGAGGAATCCGCTCGCCGGGTCGTAGTGATCCGGCACCATCCAGTCCATGTGCTCGGCGACGAGCTCGTCGCGCCAGTCGGCGAAGAACGTCTTCGCTTCGAAGAAGTGTCCGTAGGTTTCCTCGATGCGCGTGATGGTGGCCGCGCCGATCCTGGCCGTGGTCATCTGGATGCCGTCGCCCATTCAGTAGTGGTCATGAAAGTCCCGCGGCTGCAGCTCGATCGGCTCGCCATGCGGCGTGCGGTCGGCGGCATGGTCCCAGGCATGCTGATAGCGCGCGAGCGTCGTCGCATCGGTGACGCCGGTCTCGGCGACCAGCCGCTCGAGCGCATTGAGCCAATGCCGGTAATACGTCTCGCCGGTGTCGGGATCGCCCGCCGCCTGCGCGCGCTTGATCTCATCAGACAGCGTCGCGGCCCATTGCGGCCAGGTGAACAGGCCGCGCTCGTAGAGCGCGAGCGTCATCGCGAAGGCTTGCGCCTCCCATGGCTCGCGGAACACCGGCCCTTCGGCGTCGCACGGAATGCTCGGGACGGCTGCGCGCGCGGCAGCGGCGGCGTCCATCACGCCGGCTCCAGATACGGCTCGAACGCATCGATCGAGATCTTCACCGTCGGATCGGCGTCCGCGCCCCACAGCTCGGCCGAGTCGAACACCACCGTGTAGAGCCATTGCGGATTTTCACCCGCCTCGATCGAGGCCGAATCCGGAAACACGTGGCAGCCGTGATCGCGTTCGACCACGCCGACGTGCCCGCGCACGTAGCGGGGCAGACGCGTGTGCGTCGCCGGATGGATGTTCCTCGCGCGCACGCGATCGCCGGCTTTGAATTTCGCCGCTGCCGGCGCCGGCCGGCCGAACTTGCCGCGCACCATGATGCGATCGATCTGGTCGAGCGTCAGCTTGCCGCGCTTTGGCGCTTTGGTTTCCTTCAGCGCGTGGCCCGCCTTCACCTCATCCGCCGCGACGAAGCCTTTGTCGACCAGCAGATTTTCCAGCCCGAGCAGCCACTTCTTGTAGTACGAGCTCGACAGATAGACGTGCGGCGGCAGCGCCTCGCGGTAGAAGCGCGAGGTGTCGATGTTGAACGCGCCGGCCGCGCCCATCGCGCGCACCAGCGCCATCACGCGGGCTTCCCACGCCTCATGGAACACCGGTTCGTTGGGCTCGCTCTCGACCTTGCCGAAGCCGTCCATCCCGCCCATGTCGTGCACGCCGTTCATGACGGCGCGCCCGGCGTCTTCGGGAAGCCGGTCCCGATCATCGAGTCGCGGGTGACGAGTTCGGCAAGCTGCGCTTCGCTCCAGCCCTCGGTGCCGGCGGGACGCATCGGCAGCACGAGGAAGCGCGTCTCCGCGGTCGAGTCCCACACGCGGATTTCGGTCTCCTTCGGCAGCGCGACGCCGAAATCGGCGAGCACGCCGCGCGGGTCCTTGACGGCGCGGGAGCGATAGGGCGCGGCCTTGTACCAGACCGGCGGCAGGCCGAGCACCTCCCATGGGTAGCAGGAGCAGAGCGTGCACACGACCATGTTGTGCCGTTGCGGCGTGTTCTCGACCGCCACCAGATGATCGCCGGTGCGCGCGACATGGCCGAGCGTGGCGATCGCCTTGGTGGCATCCTCGACCAGCGCCTGCTTGAACGCCGGATCGCTCCAGGCCTTGGCGATCACCTGCGCGCCGTTGTGCGGGCCGATCTTGGTCTCGTAGGCCTCGATGATGGCATCGAGCGCGGCCGGCTCGACATAGCCCTTTTCGGTCAGGATCGATTCGAGCGCGCGCACGCGAATCTGCATCTCGGACAATTCCGAGCCGTGGTCGTGATGATGGCCGTGGTCGTCGTGCTCGTGATCATGGTCGTGATCGTGCGCCATGCGGGGCTCCGTTTTGCGCTAGTATATAGCATGGCGATCTCGCATTTCACCGCCCTTGCGGACCGCATCGACCGCCTGAACCGGGCGGTCGGACGCGCGGCGTCATGGTGCGCGCTGGCGATCGTGTTGCTCGGCTTTGCCGTCGTGCTGCTGCGCTATGTGCTCGGGGCCGGCTCGATCTGGCTGCAGGAATCGATCCTGTACGCGCACGCCGCATTGTTTCTGCTTGCCGCCGCATGGACGCTGCAGGAAGGCGGGCATGTGCGCGTGGACGTGTTTTACGCCCAGGCCGCGCCGCGCACCAAGGCATGGATCGACCTGTGCGGCGCACTGTTCCTGTTGCTGCCATTTGCGGTTGCGATCGTCTGGTTCTCGCTTCCCTACGTCGCGCGCTCCTGGGCGATCCTCGAGCGCTCGCGCGAGACGTCCGGCCTGCCGCTGGTGTTCGTGCTCAAGACGCTGATCCCGCTGTTCGCGCTGCTGCTCGCCTTGCAGGGTGTGGCGCAGATCGTTCGCGCCGCCGCTCTTCTTATTCCCTCTCCTGCACGGGCGGCAGAGGGTGGCTCGCCAACGAGTTGGCGCGGAGCGCCGCCCGATGACAGGCTCCGCGAGCCGGGTGGGGGCTGATGCCGCTCCCCGATGTCCTCGCGATCCTGATGGTCGTCGCCGTCTGCGGCCTGCTGTTTGCCGGCTATCCGGTCGCGCTCACGCTCGGCGGCGTGTCGCTCGCCTTCGCGGCGCTCGGCCACGCGCTCGGTGCGATGGACCTCGGCCTTCTCTATGCGCTGCCGCAGCGCATCTTCGGCGTGATGACCAACACGGTGCTGCTCGCGATCCCGCTGTTCATCTTCATGGGCGTGATGCTGGAGCGTTCGCGCATCGCGGAGGATTTGCTCGAAACGATGGGACGGCTGTTCGGTGCGCTGCCCGGCGGCCTCGGCATCTCGGTCGTGCTGGTCGGCGTGCTGCTCGCCGCCGCCAAGGGCGTGGTCGGCGCGACCGTCGTCACCATCGCGCTGATCACGCTGCCGACCATGCTGCGCCATGGCTACGACAAGCGCCTCGCCGCCGGCACGGTGGCGGCGACCGCGACGCTCGCTCAAATCCTGCCGCCCGCGACCGTGCTGGTGCTGCTCGGCGACCAGCTCAACAATTCGTTCCAGGCCGCGCAGCTTGCCAAGGGCATCTTTGCGCCGGACTCGGTCTCGGTCAGCGACCTGTTCGCCGGCGCGATCGTGCCGGGGCTGACGCTGGTGCTGCTCTATCTTCTGTTTCTCGTCGCGGTCGCGGTCGTGCGGCCGGCCGCCGTGCCGCCGATCCCACCCGATCCGGCGGCACCGCGCGGTGTGGCGCTCGTCGCGCAGGTCGCCAAGGCGCTGGTCGCGCCGGTGCTGCTGATCATGGTGGTGCTCGGCTCGATCCTGATCGGGCTTGCGACGCCGACCGAGGCTGCCGCCGTCGGCGCAGTCGGCGCCATCCTGCTGGCGGCGATGCGCATCGAGGGCGCGGCGCGCTGGCTCGCCTATGTGTGCGTCGCCGGTCTCCTCGCCTTGATGGCGCTGCGCGCGGGCTTTTCCCCGGTCCTTCTCATCGTGGCGATGCTCGCGGTCGCGGCCGCCCTCGTCGCGGCTGTTCATCAGGTCTGGCGCGCCGGCTACCTGACGCCGACCGTCGACAAGACCACGCAGATGACCTCGATGATCTTCACGATCCTGATCGGCGCCACGCTGTTCAGCCTGGTGTTTCGCGGGCTCGGCGGCGACGACATGGTGCATCGCGCGCTCGCCAACCTGCCCGGCGGCGCCGCGGGCGCGATCCTCGCCGTGATGCTCGCGATGTTCCTGCTCGGCTTCGTGATGGATGCCTTCGAGATCATCTTCGTGGTGATCCCGATCGTCGCGCCGCCGCTGCTCGCGATGCCGGGCGTCGACCCGATCTGGCTCGGCATCATGATGGCGGTGAACCTGCAGACCTCCTACATGCACCCGCCGCTCGGCCCGACGCTGTTCTTCCTGCGCGGCGTCGCGCCGCCGGAAATCACCACGCGGCACATCTATGTCGGCATCATCCCGTTCGTGCTGATCCAGCTCTTCATGCTGCTCGTGCTCTGGTTCGTGCCGGGGCTTGCGACGGGACTGCCGCGGATGCTGTATGGCGGCCGACTGAAGGGCGGGAGAGACGCGCGATGAAAGCCAGCGAAATGTTCGATCTGACCGGCCGCGTCGCGCTGGTCACCGGCGCGTCGAGCGGGCTCGGCGTGCGCTTCGCCGAGGTGCTGGCCGCGAACGGCGCCAAGGTCGTGCTGGTGGCGCGCCGCGCCGACCGGCTCGACGCCGTGAAGAAGAAGATCGAAGCCGCCGGCGGCCAGGCGATCGCGGCGGAGGCCGACGTGCTCGACCGCGCCGCGATGGAGCGCGCGTTCGACGCGGCCGAGAAGGCGTTCGGCACCGTGACGATCCTGGTCAACAATGCCGGCGTCACGCATGCGGATCGCGTCGCCGAGATGCCCGAAGAGACCTGGCGCCGCGTCACCGGCACCAATCTCGACGCGGTGCTCTACTGGGCGCAGGAGGCCGCGCGGCGCATGATCGCGGCCAAGAAACAGGGCGCGATCGTCAACATCGCGTCGATCCTCGGCTACGGCGTGTCGAAGGGCGTCGCGGCCTATGCGGTCGCCAAGGCCGGCGTCGTGCAGCTGACCAAGGCGCTGGCGGTCGAGCTTTCGTTCAAGGGCGTGCGCGTGAACGCCATCGCGCCGGGCTACATCGTGACCGAGATCAACGACGAATACCTGAAGAGCCGTCCCGACATGACGCGCAACATTCCGGTCGGCCGGCTCGGCGAGACGCGCGACCTCGACGGCGCGCTGCTGCTGCTCGCCTCCGACGCCGGGCCGCTTCATGGCCGGCGCGACCGTCACGGTCGACGGCGGGCAGATTCTGGCGATCGCGGGAGCGTGAGGTGAAATTCTACGACTGCGCGACCGCGCCGAGCCCGCGCCGCGTGCGCATCTTCCTCGCCGAGAAGGGCATGAGCATCGACACCGTGCAGGTCGACCTGCGCAACAACGAGCAGTTCTCGCATGCCTTTCGCGCGATCAATCCGGACTGCACCGTGCCGGCGCTCGCGCTCGACGACGGCACCGTGATCGCCGACGCAGTCGCGATCTGCCACTACATCGAGGAACTGCATCCCGACGCCGCCGCTGATCGGCGCGACGCCGCAGGAGCGCGCAGTCGTGATCGCGCTGAACCGGCAGATCGAGCGCGACGGCTTCTTCGCCGCGATGGATGCCTTCCGCAACGTCGCGAAGGGACTGAAGGGCCGCGCGCTGCCCGGCCCGCACGACTACGAGCAGATCCCGGAGCTGGCCGAGCGCGGCCGGTTGCGCGTCGAGCATTTCTTCCGCGACATGGATCGGCGTCTTGCGGGCCGCGACTATGTGGCGGGCAGCCGCTTCACCATCGCGGATATATCCGTGCTGGTCCTGACCGAGCTTGCGGGCCGGGCCAAGCTGCAAGTTCCCGAGGACTGCCCCGATTTGCGCCGGTGGTACGCGTCGGTTTCGGCGCGCCCGAGCGCGAAGGCCTGACAGCACGCGCGCTGTTTGCCGGTCGTTAGCCGTCACGTGCATGAGGCAGGTGCTTTTTTCCCGCGTCCCGGTAGAATCGGCGCGTTGCGTCTCAGATTTCTTCCGGACATGGCATGTGGAAGCGGCAAGACGATCTGATCGCGCGCCTGACCATCCGCGGTTATGTCGTGTTGCTGACGCTCGCCATCATGGTGCCGGTGCTGATCTTCGCCGCGATTCTTTATTTCGGCTATTACAATTCCGAGGTCTCGCGCATCGAGACCGATCTGCTGTCGGACGCCCGCCAGCTTGCGCTCGCGGTCGACCGCGACGTCGCCGGCATGCAGTACACCGCGCAGACGCTCGCCACCTCGACCCGCATCCGGGACCGCGACTATGTCGGCTTTTACGAGCAGGCCCAGCGCGTCCGCAGCTTCGCCGGCGTCAATATCCTGTTGCGCGAGCTCAACGGCCAGCAGGTGGTCAACACGCGCGTCGAATACGGGACGTCGTTGCCGCTCGAGCCGCTGGCGGGCGACCAGCAGGCCTTGAGCACGCGCCGTCCCGTCATCTCCGGCGTGATGGTCGGAGCGGTCGCGCGGCAGCACGTATTCACCATCACGGTGCCGGTCGTTGACGACGATGAGGTGACGCACTTTTTGAACCTGAGCCTGCCGGTGTCGCGGCTGGTCAATCTCATTCAGGAAAATCTCGTGAGCGGCCGCCGCGCCGGCATCGTCGACAATGCCAACCTGATCATGGCGCGCTCCGAGCGTCAGCAGGAACTGGTGGGGCAGCCCGCCGCACGCGGCTTCGTCGCGCAGGCGCGCCGGGAGAGCGGCGTCTGGGCCGGGACCAACAGCAGCGGCGAGGTGGTGCGTACCGCGTCGGCAATCGGGCAGGCGTCCGGCTGGATCATTTATGTGTCGCTTCCCGAAAGCGTGATCCGCGACTCGCTGCGCGAGTCGTTCTGGGCGGTGACCGCGCTCGGGGTCGCGCTCACCGTCGCGGCGCTGCTGCTCGCCTACGTGGTCGGCGGCCGGCTGGCCGGCTCGATGCGTCAGCTCTCGGCGGAGGCCGCCCAACTCGGTCGCGGCGAGCGCGTCACGCAGCGCACGCTGCCGGTGACCGAGATCAACGACATCGGTCATGCCATCGCGGCCGCCTCATCCGACCTCGCGCAGCGCGAAACGGAACGCGACAAGGCGATCACGGACCTGCAGCGTTTGTCGGATTCGCTGGAGAAAATGGTCTCCGATCGCACCCACGAGCTGGTCGACGAGATGGCGCGGCGCGAGCGCGCCGAAGAGACGCTGCGCCAGGCGCAGAAAATGGATGCGATCGGCAAGCTGACCGGCGGCATCGCGCACGACTTCAACAACATGCTGGCGGTCGTGCTCGGCAATCTCGACTCGGCCAAGCGCCGTCTCGCCAAGGGCGTGACCAACATCGAGCAGTACCTCACCGGGGCCCAGGAGGGCGGCAAGCGCGCCGCCGCGCTGACGCAGCGCCTGCTCGCCTTTTCGCGCCAGCAGCCGCTGGCGCCGGAACCGCTCGACGCCAACAAGCTGGTGGCCGGCATGTCCGAGATGCTGGGCCGGACCCTGGGCGAGGCGATCCGCATCGAGACGGTGCTGGCGGGAGGGCTCTGGCGCATCCATGCCGATCCGAACGAGCTGGAAAACGCGCTGCTCAATCTCGCCGTGAATGCGCGCGACGCCATGCCGGACGGCGGCAGGCTCACCGTCGAGACCGGCAACGCCCATCTCGACGAGCGTTACGTTGCGGGCCATCCGGAGGTCCCGGCCGGGCAGTACGTGATGCTCGCCGTCACCGACACCGGCGCCGGCATGGCCGACGAGGTGTCCGCCAAAGCGTTCGATCCGTTCTTCACCACCAAGAAAAGCGGTGTCGGGACGGGACTGGGGCTGAGCCAGGTTTACGGCTTCGTGAAGCAGTCCGGTGGCCACGTGAAGATCTACACCGAGGTCGATCACGGCACGACCATCAAGGTCTACCTGCCGCGCTATTTCGGCGAGGTCGAGCCGGTGCGGACGGCGGTGGACCGCGGCGCCGTGCCAACGAACGACGGCAGCGTGTCGATCCTGGTGGTCGAGGACGAGGAAGCGGTCCGCCGCTACTCGACCGATGCGCTGCGCCACCTCGGCTATCGGGTGCTCGAGGCGGATGGCGCCAGGCAGGCGCTGGAGATCATCGAAGCCGAGCCGGACATCGAAATCCTGTTCACCGACGTGGTGATGCCGGACGTCAACGGCCGGCGTCTCGCCGAGGCCGCGCTCGAGCGTCGCCCGGCGCTGAAAGTACTGTTCACGACCGGCTATACGCGCAACGCCATCGTGCACAACGGCATGCTCGATCCGGGCGTCTCGCTGCTGTCCAAACCATTCACGCTGGAGGAGCTGGCGCGCAAGATGGCGGAGCTGATGGCGAAGCCGTCTTGACCCGCCCAGGCATCCGATTGAGGCCGGGCCGGATGCTGCGTTGCGCCAAATTTCTTCGGCTGGTCTGTGCCGGCAATTTCCTGCTGGCATCCCAGCCGCGAACGAAATTGCCTCCACCGTGCCGAAATGTCAGTATTGCTGACGCTTTTATTCCGGCGACTCGGTGCCTAGATTGGCCTCGAAGACGTTATGGCCTTGGCGGCAACGCAGCAGCCGGGTGAGAATGCCTCGCGGAGGCCCAATGACGCTAAAGAACGTCACGCTCGACGACAAATATGACCTGACCCAGAGCCGGGTGTTCGTGACCGGATACCAGGCGCTGATCCGCGCCTGCCTGATGCAGCAGGAGCGCGACCGCCTCGCGGGTCTCAATACCGCCGGTTATGTCTCGGGCTACCGCGGGTCACCGCTCGGCGGGCTCGACCAGCAGTTCATGCGGGCCAAACCCCACCTCGACAAGCACAACGTCCTCTTCCAGACAGGCCTCAACGAGGATCTCGCCGCGACCGCGATCTGGGGCACGCAGCAGGCCGAGCTGCGCGGCGAAGGCAAATACGACGGCGTGTTCGGCATGTGGTACGGCAAGGGCCCGGGCGTCGACCGCACCGGCGACGTCTTCCGCCATGCCAATTTCGCCGGCTCGTCGAAGCACGGCGGCGTGCTTGCGCTGATGGGCGACGACCATACGGCCGAAGTCCTCCACCACCGCCCACCAGTCCGAATTCCACTTCGTCGACGTGATGATCCCGATCCTGAACCCCGCCGGTGTTCAGGAGATCATCGACTACGCGCTCTATGGCTGGGCGATGTCGCGCTATTGCGGCTCATGGGCGGCGCTGAAATGCATGCACGAGACGGTCGAATCGACAGCGGTCGTCGATGCCGCGCTCGACCGCGTGAAGATCGTCATTCCGGGCGACGATGAATTCAGGATGCCGCCGGGCGGCCTCAACATCCGCCTCGTCGACGGCATCCTCGAGATGGAAGCGCGCCTGCACGACTACAAGCGCGACGCGATGCTCGCCTTCGTCAAGGCCAACAAGCTCAATCGCGTGATCATCTCGGGCGGACGCGATCCGAAGATCGGCATCATCACGGTCGGCAAGAGCTACCTCGACGTGCGTCAGGCGTTCGACGAACTCGGCATCGACGAGGTGAAGTGCAGCGATCTCGGCATCAGGCTCTACAAGGTCGCCTGCCCGTGGCCGCTGTCGCGCGCCGAGCTGAAGGCCTTCGCCGAAGGGCTCGAGCTCGTCATCGTGGTGGAAGAAAAGCGCTCGCTGATCGAAGTGCAGGTGCGCGAGGAGCTTTACGGAATGCCGAATCCGCCGAAGGTGATCGGCAAGCGCGACGAGCAGGACCGCTGGCTGTTTCCGGTGAAGGGCGCGCTCGAGCCGATCGACGTCGCGATCGCGGTGGGCGAACGGGTGCTCGCGCGCCGGCACAATGACGAACTTGCCAATCGTGTGGCGCGGCTCAAGCAGGGCCAGAGCGCGGTCGCCACGATGACCGACGTGTCGGCGCGCACGCCGTATTTCTGCTCCGGCTGCCCGCACAATTCGTCCACCGTCGTGCCGCAGGGCATGCGCGCTTACGCCGGCATCGGCTGCCACTTCATGGCGCAGTGGATGGATCGCAATACGCTCGGCTGGACCCACATGGGCGGCGAGGGCGCGAACTGGATCGGCGAGGCGCCGTTCTCCAAGCGCAACCACGTGTTCCAGAATCTCGGCGACGGCACCTACAATCACTCCGGCTATCTGGCGATCCGTGCCGCGTCCGCATCCGGCGTGAACATCACCTACAAGATCCTGTTCAACGACGCGGTTGCGATGACCGGCGGCCAGCGCAACGACGGCGGCCTGACCGTGCCGATCATCGCGCGGCAGGTCGCGGCCGAGGGCGCCAAGAAGATCGTCATCGTCACGGACGAGCCGTGGAAATATCCGAAGGATGCGGGCTTCCCGGCCGGCGTCACGATCCATCACCGTGACGACCTGATGGCGGTGCAGACCGGGCTTGCCGACGTCCCCGGCCTCTCGGTGCTGATCTACGACCAGACCTGCGCGGCCGAGAAGCGCCGGCGCCGCAAGCGCGGCCAGTTCCCCGACCCGGACAAGCGCGTCGTCATCAACGAGCTCGTGTGCGAGGGCTGCGGCGACTGCGGCGTGCAGTCGAACTGCGTGTCGGTGCAGCCGCTCGACACCGAATGGGGGCGCAAGCGCACGATCGATCAGTCCTCATGCAACAAGGACTTCTCCTGCCTGAAAGGCTTCTGCCCGTCCTTCGTCACGGTCGAGGGCGCAAAGCTCAGGCGCGGCAAGGGCGTCGATGCGCCGGCCGATATGCCGGCGCTGCCCGAGCCGGTGCAGCCCGTGATTGCGCGACCATTCTCGATCATCGTCACCGGTGTCGGCGGCACCGGCATCGTCACCATCGGCGGCGTGCTCGGCATGGCGGCGCATCTGGAAGGCAAGGGCATCGGAATCATCGACCAGGCCGGCCTCGCGCAGAAGGGCGGCGCGGTCTACAGCCACATCCGCATCGCGAACAAGCCGGAGGACATCCACGCCATCCGCGTCGCTGCGGGCGAGTGCGATCTCGTGCTCGGCGGCGACATGGTGGTGGTCGGCAACAAGAAGGTGTTGTCGACCGCCAAGCTCGGCGCCACCACGATGGTGGTCAACACCGCCGAGATCCTGCCCGGCGACTTCACCCGCAACGCCGACTTCTCGCTGCCGACCGAGCGGCTCAAGCGCGCGATCCGCACTGCGGCCGGCGCCGAGAAGACGAACTTCGTCGATGCGACACGGCTTGCGACGGCGCTGCTCGGCAATTCGATCGGCGCGAACATCTTCATGGTCGGCTATGCGTATCAGCTGGGCGCGCTGCCATTGACGGCCGAGTCGATCGAGCGCGCAATCGAGCTCAACGGCGAAGCGGTGCCGATGAATCTCGCGGCGTTCCAGTTCGGCCGCCGCGCCGCATTCGACCTTGCCTCGGTCGAGGCGCTGATCAAGCCGGCGCCCGAAGCCGCCAGCGATGCGCGGCGTCTGTCGCAATCGTTCGACGAGATCGTGGTGCGCCGGGTTGGGTTCCTGACCGGCTATCAGAATGCCGGCTATGCGGGGCGTTACAAGGCGCTGGTCGGCAAGGTGCAGGCGGCGGAGGCCGCCAAAGCCCCCGGCAAGAGCGGGCTCGCCGAGGCGGTCGCGCGCTACCTGTTCAAGCTGATGGCCTACAAGGACGAGTACGAGGTCGCACGGCTTTACGCCGAGCCGTCGTTCCTCGCGCAGATAAAGAACGAGGTCGCGGGCGACAACCTGACGCTCAAATTCCACCTCGCGCCGCCGCTGTTCGCCCGCAAGGACAAGGTCACCGGGCTGCCGAAGAAGATGACGCTCGGGCCGTGGATGCTGCCCGTCTTCCGGCTGCTCGCGAAGTTCAAAGTCCTGCGCGGCACCGCGCTCGACATCTTCGGCTATTCGGATGAGCGCCGCACCGAGCGCAAGCTGGTCGCCGACTACGAGGCGCTGCTCGGCGAGATCGTCGGCAAGCTGACACAAGACAACCATCATATCGCGGTCGGGCTCGCCAACATCCCGGAGAAGATCCGAGGCTTCGGCCACGTGAAGGCGCGGCACCTGGTGGCGGCAAAGGCCGACGAGGCGGCGCTGCTCGACCAGTTCCGCTCCGGTCAGGCGCCCGCCCTCAAGGCTGCCGAATAAGCCTCAGCGCGTGGCAGTGATCGCCAGCGCGCGGATGCGGCCATCGACCGCGCCGCGGCCAAATCGCCGCGCCAGGGCTTCGGCCGCCCGATCGGTTGCGTCGTCCAGCCGTGCTGCATCGCGGTCCACGATCTCGTTCCTCAGCGGCGTGCCCTGGCAGTATGCGATCGCGGGATCGCGCGGTGAGGCGGCCCTGCTGCGATGCTCCACGGCATCGACCGCAACATCGGCGAAACCCGCGGCGGCGAGTTCCTCGCGGATGCGCTGCGGGTCATGATAGCCGTGGGGCGTGCGCGCCATGAACCGCGGCGGATCGTGCGGAAAGAGCTCGGCCAGCGCTTGCGTCACGACGTCCGCGAACTCGTTCTCCGAAATGCGATCCCACACGTTGAACACGTAGCGGCCGCCGGGCTTCAAGACCCGCCTGGCCTCGCGGTAGCCTTGCACCTTGTCGGGAAAGAACATCACGCCGAACTGGCAGGCGACCGAATCGAAGCTTGCGTCCTCGAACGGCAGCGCCAAGGCGTCGGCCTGTCTCCACTCGATCCTGGCGTCGGGGGCCATCCGCGCCTTGGCGTAATCGAGCATCGGCGGGTTGAGATCGGTCGCGGCCAGTCGCGTCTGCGCAGGAAGGCGCGCCGCGAGTGCACGGGTCACGACGCCGGTACCCGCCGCCACCTCCAGCACGCTCTCGGGGCGGCCTTTTGCCAGCGTCGTTGCGAGATCAATCGCATACGGCTCGAAAATGAGCGGGACCAGAAACCGGTCGTAGATTTCCGGGATCGAGCCGGCGAAGACCTTGTCAGTCGCCACCATGGAATGCTCCCGGCCGAGCGGGTAAAATGTTCACTTCGCCTGTTTCTGCACCCAGGCCTGCAGCACTGCGATCGCATCGCCGGACAGCTTTGTCTCGGCCGGCAGCATGTCGCGCTTGTCCACCGGCAGTCCGACCTGCTGGCGCACCAGCGTGGTCGGAGGCAGCATCGGCGGGCGCGGCACGGCTGCGGCGGACTGCTCGAGCGATGCGCCGTAGTACATCCGGCTGATGCCCGCCATGATCATGGTGGACACGCACACCGAGCACGGCTCGCACGAGGTATAGAGTTCGGCACCCGAGAGGTCGGTGGTCTTCAGCTTGCGGCAGGCATCGCGGATCGCCTCGACTTCACCGTGCGAGGTCGGATCGAAGTTCTTTGCCGCCTGGTTCAGCCCTTCGCCGACGATCTTGCCGTCCTTCACCACCACGGCGCCGTAAGGCCGCGCGCCCGGCTGGTCGAGCGCCTGCGCTGATAGCTCGATCGCGCGGTGCATGAATTTTTCGTCGTACATGTCTTCCTCTAGTGTCCCGATTCCGAAGTTCGTTTCATCGCGCAGCAACCTCGTATACGAACTTCTGAACCGCCACACTGACGCGGTTCAAGCCGGCTCGGAAGCGTGCCATGCTGGCGGCAACAACGCAAAGGGAGGGCGCGATGCGTCCGTTCGAGGGAATTCGCGTCATCGACGTGACGCATGTGCTGGCCGGGCCGTTCGCCGCCTATCAGCTCGCGGTGCTCGGCGCCGACGTCATCAAGGTCGACGATCCGAACGATCCGGACCAGAGCCGCTCCTCCGGCACCGACAAGGAGCTGAACCACGCCCAGATGGGCACCGGTTTCCTGACGCAGGCCTCCAACAAGCGCGCGATCACGCTCGACCTCAAGACCGAACGCGGCCGCGAGATCCTCAAGAAGCTGGTCGCCACCGCCGACGTGTTCGTCGAGAATTACCGGCCCGGTGCATTCGACGCGCTCGGGCTCGGCTACGAGGATCTCTCGAAGATCAACCCGCGGCTGATCTATGCGTCATTCTCGGCCTTCGGCCAGCAAGGCCCGCGCGGCAACCAGACCGCCTACGATCACGTCATCCAGGCGACCTCCGGCATCATGGCGATGACCGGCACCAAGGATGTGCATCCGGTGAAGTTCGGCTCGCCGGCGATCGACTACGCGACCGGGATGACCGGCGCCTTCGCGCTCTCCGCCGCACTGTTCCAGCGTGAACGCACCGGCAAGGGCCAGCGTATCGACATGGCGATGCTCGACGTCGCGATGATCCTGATGAGCTCGCACCTGACCGGCTATCTGCGCAACGGCGTGCACCCGAAGCCGAGCGGCAACCGCCATCCGCATGCCACCAACGGCGCGTTCGCCACCAAAGACGGATCGCTGGTGATGCTCGGGGCGAGCAACCTGCGCCAGCAGAAGCGGCTGTGGGTCGCGCTCGGCCGGCCCGAGATGGCGAAGAAGACCAACGACGAACGCGATGCCGATCATGCGCGTGAGATCGCCGCACTGGACGAGATCATGCTGACCCGCAGCGCGGACGAGTGGGAGGAGTTTCTCCAGGCGCGCCATGTCCCGGCCTGCCGCGTGCGCACGATGGGGGAGGCGGTGGCCGATCCGCATCTTGCGACGCGCGGGATCATCCATCGGCACGCGGGCGCGACCGGGATGAACGGAGGCTTCGGTGTGCCGCTTGCGGCGTTCAAATTCGCCCATGGCGGCCCGAGCATCGAGACGCCGCCGCCTGCGCTCGGCGAGCATAACGAGGAGATTTTCGCCGAGCTGGGCTACGGGCCGGCGAAGACCGCGGCCGAGTAGGCGATCGGGCGCGGCCGAGCCGCCCGCTCGGTGGCGCCGCTATCCGCTTACCCGCCGCTCCACATTGCCGCTGCGGGTCGGCACGCCGAACTCGCGCCGGCACACCTCGGCGAGGATCGCGATGCCCTGCCGGATCTGCTCATGCGTCGGGCTGGCAAAGCAGATGCGCAACCGCGCACCCGAGTGCGCCGCGTCGGTCGACCACTCGTTGCCCGGATTGATCGCGACGCCTTCCTTCAGCGCCGCCTGATAAAGCTTCATCGTGTCGACGTTGTCGGGCAGCTTCACCCACAGGAAGATGCCGCCCTTCGGATCGTCGAACTCGGCCGCGGTGCCGAACTGCTCGTTCAGCGTCTCCATCAGCGTCTCGACCTTGGCGCGCAGCGCCTTGCGCAGCGCCGGCACGTGCGTTGTGAAATGCGGCGCGCAGTATTCGGCCAGCACCATCTGCTCCAGCGCGCCCGAACCTGCGTCGGTCTTCAGCGCCAGCATGCGCGACATGATCGCCCATGGCGCCACGATGAAGCCGACCCGCAGCGCCGGCGCGATCGACTTCGAGAACGAGCCGCAATGGATCACGTTCTGCGTCCTGCTCATCGCATAGAGCGACGGCGGGCGCTTGCCCTCCCAGATCAGGTCGGCATAGCAGTCGTCCTCGAACACCGGCACGCCGTACTGCTCGGCAAGCCGCAGCAACTCGGCGCGGCGCGACTCGGGCAGGATCGTGGCAGTCGGGTTCTGCACGGTCGGGATGGTGTAGATCATCTTCGGCTGCACGCCGCGCGCCTTGCAGTCCGCGAGGGCTGCGGCGAGCGCATCCATGCGCAGGCCCTCGCGATCGAGCGGAACGCCGATCGCCTTGACGCCGAGCCGCATGAAGCGTGTCAGCGTCCCCTGGTAGGTATCCTGTTCGCAGATGATGGTGTCGCCGCGTGCCAGCAGCGCGCCGTTGACGAGGTCGAGCGCCTGCAGCGAGCCGGACACCAGCAGGATGTCATCGGCGGTGCAGTCTATTCCGGCATCGCGCTTCAGCTTGCCGACCAGAAACTCGCGCAGTGGCCGGTAACCCTGGGGTCCGCTCGCCAGCCCATAAATCGCAAGATTGCGCCCCTCGCGCCGCAGCGACGCAGTCGCCGCCGCGATCAGCCCATCGACCGGCACCTCGTCGCCGTCATTGTTCCCGCCGGTGAAATTGAACTTGGCCGCACCGGTCCAGCGCACCGCGGGCGGTGGCGATCCGGCAGGCACCAGCGGTCCGAAATCAAACGCCTGGCTCATTCAGTTCCTCCCCTTTGCGCAGAGGCATAGCATGCGGTGCGGCGCCGGGCAGGGGACCGTCGCGCATGACGGGTCCGCGCGAGCCGCCTGCACCACAGGTGCAAAGCCGTGCTAGGCTCGCGCCAACAAAACACGAGGGAGGAGGCCCCACATGACGACACGCCGGAATTTCATGAAAAGCGCGGGCTCGTTTGCGGGCCTGGTGTTCTGCGGTTGCGGACTGCCGACCGAGGCGCATGCGCAGAAGGCGCCGGCCCGGCTGCCGGTCATGGTCAAGGGCAAGCGCATCAAGACCATCGACGTACATACGCATTGCTTCTTCCAGCAGGCGATCGACCTGATGGGCGAGGACGCAAAAAACGTCCCGCCGCCGGTGAAGGGCGTCAAGGAGCACTTCATCGTTATCGAGCAGCGTCTGAAGGAAATGGACGCAATGGCGATCGACATGGAGGTGCTGTCGATCAACCCGTTCTGGTACCGCAAGGACCGCGACGTCGCCGAGGCGATCTGCAAGATCAACAACGAGAAGCTCGCCGAGCTGTGCGCGTGCCAAGCCGGACCGCTTCGCGGCTTTCGCGTCGCTGCCGATGCAGGCTCCCGATCTGGCGGCGCAGATGCTCGAAACCGCGATGAAGAAGCAGGGGCTGAAGGGCGCGGCGATCGGCGGCAGCGTGGCCGGCGACGATTTCGCCAACGAGAAATATCACCCGGTGCTGGACGAAGGCCGAAGAGCTCGGCGCGGTGCTGTTCATCCACCCGCAGAGCACGCCGCAGCTTGCGCCCCGCTTCAAGGGCAACGGCTGGCTCTCGAACACGATCGGCAATCCGCTCGACACCACGATCGCGCTGCAGAAGCTGATCTTCGAAGGGCACGCTCGACAAGTTCCCCGGCCTGAAGGTGCTGGCGGCGCACGGCGGCGGCTATCTGCCGTCCTACGCGATGCGCGGCGACCACGCCTGCTTCGTCTCGCCGCAGAACTGCAATCCGGACATCAAGCTGAAGAAGAAGCCGTCGGAATACGTCAACCAGCTCTACTTCGACGCGATGGTGTTTTCCGGCGAGGGCCTGCGCCATCTCGTGGCGCAGGTCGGCGCCAGCCAGCTGATGCTCGGCACCGACCATCCGATCCCGTGGGAGCTGCATCCGGTCGATCACGTGATGGGCACGCCGATCTCCGACAAGGACAAGATGGCGATCCTCGGCGGCAATGCCGCCAGGCTGTTCGGCTTCAAGACGAACGGCGTCGGATAGAGCGCGATCCCGAAAACCCGACACCGGTTTTTCGGGAAAGATCATGCTCCATCCGTGGAGGCGTCCCGGCCGCGACACTGCGCGGCTTTTGATGTTCGGCCGGGATGATGCTATCGCGACAGCGTGACGTTCTTTCCGACCGATCTCGCCTCGTTTCTCGAGCTCATCCGCCAGCACGGCGATGCGGCCTACAGCCTCATATTCGCCTTTGCGTCTTACCATAGCCTGCTGCTGGTGCTGTTTGCCGGCTATGCGTCGCACTCCGGCGCATTGGGATTGGGCGCGCTGATCGCGGTCTGCTGGCTCGGCAGCTTCGCGGGCGACGCGGTGCGCTTCTGGATCGGGCGCCGTTTCGGCACGCGCTGGCTCGAGGGCTTTCCACGGATCAACAGCACGGTCCTGCTTGCGACCAGGCTGGCGGACCGTCACCATGTCTGGATGATACTGCTGCACCGTTATCCGCACGGGGTTCGTGGCGTGGCGGGCTTCGCGTACGGCATGTCGCGACTGCCGTGGTCGACCTTTCTTGCGCTTAACTTTGTTGCCGCAGGCCTGTGGTCGTGTGCCGTCGTGTCGGCGGGCTATGCTTTCGGGCACGTTTCCGAAAAACTCATGAACGACGCGTCGTCGGGCATCGGCATCGTGATGCTGGTCGCGTTCCTTGGACTCTCCTGGCTGCTGAGCAGGAAGCTCGAGCGGGTCGCCGAGCGAAGCTGACGCCTGCTGGCCTGACGCGCCATCGACGCCGTTTCGCGTCAAGGAAGCTGCGCAGAGCAGATTGCTGTGTGATACGGCATTCGCCATAAAGGCATTCACGAGCGATGGCGTCCGCGATGAGGGCTGCAATGCAGATGGTCGAGTTCGAGCTGGACCGGGAACTCGTATGGCACGAGCGGGAGCATTGCTGGACCTCGATCCTGCCATTCGACATCGCCCCGGGCGACACGGCCTCCCATCACGGATCCGCGCTGGAGCTGCTCGAAGACGGGCGTCCGCTCGGCCCCGCGCACGCCGCGCATGATGCCATCCGCGCCACCGGGGCGGGTGCGTTCTCGCACTGGCACGACAAGCTTTATTTCTCGGCGTCAGACAATACCGACCCGCGGACGTCGGGGCGGCGCTATACGGTGCGAACGGCGCGCAGGGAACTGCGTCCCGAGGAGACCGACCTCGCGTCGGCGTTCCGCGTCGGCGGGGAGCGGCACAATTATTCCGGCTTGGCGGCGCAGGACATGGAGCGCGCCCTCGACCTCGCGCGATCCGCCATGGAGAAAGTCGTCGCGCTGTTTCCCGAGGCGGAGCGCGCGGTGACGGCAGCGAAGATCAGCCGCAAGCTTGCGTTCCTCAAAGGCGCGATGTTCGAGGACGTGAACGGCTTCTCGCGGTTCACCGCGTCGTTCGACGAGCCGCTCGGCGAGTACCTCAAGCGCTACCGCAACGGCCGCTCGGTCCATCTCGAGCTCGGCAGCTATATCAGCTGGCCGGACTCGCGCGCCGAAGCTTTCGTCGCGGAGAATGAGCTGGGCGACGTGATCCGCCTCGACATGAACCTCGCCTTCGGTCCTGACGTCGGCGCAAGCGTGACGGCGCTGCCGTTTCCCGACGAAAGCGTCGACAGCATGTCGTCGAACTCGCTGTTCGAGCACGTCGCGTATCCGCACGATATCATCCGTGAGGCTTTTCGTGTGCTGCGGCCGGGCGGGACGCTGGTGACGACGGTCCCGTTCCACTTCGTCCAGCACGGCTGTCCGAACGACTATCTGCGCTATACCGGCCAGTTTTTTCACGAAGCCTGCGGAGCAGCCGGCTTCGCGCCAGTCCTCGTCGATACGCGCAGCACGTCGGGCCCTTACTACACGCTGCACCAGTTCCTCAAGGCGACGACCGTCGGACACAACAGCCAGGGTCCGCGCACGGTCCCGGCGCAGACGGCGCACCTGATGTCACTGGCGCTATTGGCCGCGATGCAAGGTCTGGACGACGATTTCGACGGCGGCGGGCCCAATCACTACCATGCAACGCGCGCGCTCGCGGTGAAGCCCGGCGTCTACACGGCGCCGTCCGACAAGCCCGACCGCAGCAAGCCGTTCGTCGAGCGCTACCCGAACCTCATCTGCCCGGCGAGCGGGTTGCCGCTGCGGCGCGAGGGCGATGAACTCCTCTCGCTCGACGGCGCGCACCGCTATCCGATCGAGAACGGGATACCGAACCTGTTCGTCCTGCACGGGTTCGGCTCGTCGTTGCGTGCGCCGGCCTCCTCGCGCCGCCAACTGGCCGAGTGGCGGATCCGCCGAAGCATCGTGCGGCGCGTGGCGCGCCGCCTCGCCAGGATGGTCGGCGCCTAAGCCTGGCGGAAGTCCCTGCGCACCTCGTCCTTGAAGCGCAGCCCGTGGCCTGGTCGCTCCGGCGCGGTGATGAAGCCGTCCGCGATCTGCAGCGGATCGACCCACAGGTCGTCGAGCAGGCCCATGTTCTCCGCCCAGATGCCGTTCGGGATCGAGGCGAGCAGGTGCACGTTCAGTTCCGGGAAGAGATGCGGCGCGATCGTGATCCCCCAGGTATCCGCGAGGGTCGCGATCTTGCGCAGGTCGGTCATGCCGCCGCGCATCGGATCGGGCTGCAGGATCGGCAGGCACGGGTTGATGAAGAATGGCCGCAGGTCGTAGCGCGTGAAATGCGTCTCGCCGCCGACCACACGCATGTCGAGCGCGGCCGCGATGCGCTGATAGCCGGCGAAGTCGTCGGCCGGCACCGGCTCTTCGAGCCAGTAGATATTGTACCGCTCGAACTTGCGTCCCATCTCGATCGCGACGTCGGCGCTCCAGCCCATGTTGACGTCGATCATGATGTCGATGTCCGGCCCGACCGCCTCGCGCATGCGCCGCACGTTCTCGAGATCCTGCGCCAGCGTGTGCACATGCGCGACCTGCATCTTGATCGCCTTGTAGCCCTGCTTCACGTAAACGAGCGCCTTCTCGATCATCCCGTCGCCGCCGGCGCCGCGGAAGCAGCCTGACCCGTAGATCGGGATCTGCGAGCGGTAGTGTCCCCACAGCCGGTGCAGCGGAAGCCCGGCGCGCTTGCCGACCGCGTCCCACAACGCAATGTCGAGCGCCGACATCGCCATGCAGGCGATGCCGCCGCGGCCATAGGTCATGGTGGTGGTCCACAGGTCCTTCCAGATCGCCTCGACCGCGGTCGCGTCCTTGCCCTTGACGCGCGGGATCACGACCTCCTCGAGGAACGTCGCGATCGTGCGCAGGCCGGGGCGGAAGTGGAACAGGTAGCCCATGCCGGTCACGCCGCCGGCGGTCTCCACGTCCACGATGAGAATGCCGCGGTCCGGACCGAGCGCGTGCCCCTTGATCCACGCGGGGTCCGCCCACGGCATGCGCAGCACCGTCACGCGCACGTCGCGGATGGTCATGTCGGTCGAGTCGGTCACGGGGGCGTCCTGTTGTTGTGCGGTCGGAGAGGCGGGGAGGCGACTATAGCGGGCGCATCGGCCCACACTAGCCGTTAACCCCGCGCCCGATCGGGCTTGACTTCTTTCCCGTCGTGTCAGATATTTCTGTTATGACAGAAATTGCTGACAATAGGAAACCTCTCCCCATCGCGCTTGAACGCTTCGTGCTGCACTGGGGCGAAATGGGCGGGCAGTGGGGCGTCAACCGCTCGGTCAGCCAGATCCACGCCCTGCTGTTCCTCTCCGAGCGGCCGATGACCGCGGATGAGATCGCCGACGCGCTCGGTCTTGCGCGCTCCAACGTGTCGAGTTCGATCAAGGAGTTGCTCGGGTGGAATTTGATCCGCCGCGTGCCGATCCGCGGCGAGCGGCGCGATCACTTCGAGGCCGAGACCGACATCTGGGAAGTGTTCCTGCGCGTCGCGGCGGGCCGCAAGGAGCGTGAGATCGATCCCGCGCTCGCGGTGCTGAAAGCCTGCACGGCGGACGCCGATCGCGATCCGGCAGTCCACGCGACGGCGCGCGCACGGCTGAAGGAGATGCTCGCCTTCATCGAGATGATGGATCGTTTCTATACGCAGATGCTCTCGGTGCCGAAGCCGCAGATCGCGACCGCGATCAAGCTCGGCGCGCGAGTTCTCAACTTTCTGCCGGGGGCGAGAAAGAAAGCTTAAGGACCGCAACGATGCGCTCGCAGGTCGCCGCGTACGAGGCTCCGCTTCACCCCCCCGGAAGCGACATCGAGCTCGGCGATCTGCGTTTCCGCGCGCTGCTGGGTGAAGCCGCCTGGGCGGCGCTGCCGCTCCCGATCCGCCGCCGTTTTTCCAAGCGCCTCGCGGACGGCAACACAGCGGTGTTCACCGGCGAGGTGATCGAGACGCAGATGAGCCGCGCCGGACGATGGCTCGCGCAAGCGGCGCGCCTGATCGGCGGCCCGCTGCCGCTGTCGTGCGACGCGCATGTGCCGAGCGTCGTGACGGTGACCGAAGATATCGCCACCAAAGGCCAGCACTGGACGCGGCTCTACGCGCGGCGGCGCGGCTTCCCGCAGGTGGTGCATTCCTCCAAGCGCTTTGCCGGTCCGACCGGGCTCGAGGAATATGTCGGCTGCGGCGTCGGGATGGCGCTCACCGTCCACGTGGAAGAGGGTGCGCTGATCTTTCGCGCCGCGCACTATTTTTTCCAGGTCGGCCGGCTGCGACTTCGGCTGCCCGCGTGGGCGACGCCCGGAACGCTGGCCGTGACCCACGCCGAGCTCGGCGACGGGCGCTTTCTGTTCAAGCTCGACATTACCCACCCGCGGCTCGGCCGGCTGATCTGCCAGACCGCCGCCTTCCGGGAGACGCACCCATGACGACGCTGCTCTGGACACTGATCGCGATCCAGGTCGCGATGGCGGCCTTCGACACGATCTACCACCACGAGCTGACCGAGCGGCTCGCCTGGCGCCCCTCGCAGCGCCACGAGCTCGCGCTGCACGCGGCGCGCAGCTTCGTCTATGTGGCGGTGTTCATCGTGCTCGGCTTCCTCGAACCGCATGGCGTGTTCGCGATGCTGGTCATCGCGGCGCTGGCGGTCGAGGTGGTCATCACGCTCGCGGACTTCATCGAGGAAGACATGAGCCGCAAGCTGCCGGCGAGCGAGCGCGTCAATCACACGCTGCTTGCGATCAACTACGGCGCCATTCTGGTGCTGGCGTTGCCGGTGCTGGTCGCATGGGCGGGGGAGCCGACGGCGATCAGGATCGTCTCGCACGGATATTGGAGCGCGCTGATGGCTTTCGCGGCCTTTGGTGCCGTGATCTTCGGCCTGCGCGACCTGCTCGCCGCGCGCCGTCCCGATGCGGCGGTCACGCCGCCGGAGGACCTGGTCAGCGCGTTGCCGCCGCGCCAGAGCGTGCTGGTCACCGGCGCAACAGGTTTCATCGGCCGGCGCCTGGTGCAGGCCCTCAGCGTCGCCGGCCATCAGGTCATCGTGCTTGCGCGCGACCCTGCGAGAGCCGCGGCGCTGAACCCGCCGTTCCGCCTCATCACCGGCCTGTCGCAGCTGCCGGACGACACCCGGATCGACGCCATCGTCAATCTCGCGGGCGAACCGGTGGCCAACGGCCTGTGGACCGTTGCGAAGCGTCACCGCATCCTCGCCTCGCGCCTGCGCATGACCGGCAATGTCGTGCGCCTGATCAGGCGGCTCACGCGCAAGCCTGCGGTGCTGATCAGCGCCTCGGCGATCGGATGGTACGGCGCGCGCAACGATGAACTGCTGACGGAAGCCGAGAGCGGGAGCCCGTCGTTCGGCTTCAGCATGTGCAGCGACTGGGAGCGAGCCGCCATCCAGGCGGAGCGCTTTGGCGTCCGTGTCGTGCGGCTGCGTATCGGCCTTGTGCTCGGTACTGAAGACGGCATGCTCGCCAATCTGCTGACGCCGTTCGAATATGGCCTCGGCGGCCCGATCGGCTCGGGCCGGCAGTGGATGGCCTGGATCGAGCGCGACGACATCGTGCGGCTGATCGCCCATGCGATCGCCAATCCGTCGCTCACGGGTCCGGTGAACGCGACGGCCCCCGAACCGGTCCGCAATGCGACCTTCGCGCATGAGCTCGGGCGAGCGTTGCATCGACCGGCCTTCCTGCGCGTGCCGGCTGCGCCGCTGCGGCTGCTCGCAGGCGACATGGCCGAGGAACTGCTGTTGACCGGGCAGCGTGTCGTTCCCGAAAAGGCACTGAAGCACGGCTTTGTCTTCCGCTACCCGAGCCTGCGCGGAGCACTCGCGGCCATCCTCGGCACGCGTGCCGCCGACAATGCCCGCCCGGCGCCTGGCGGGAATTCCGCCCTGCGGCATGCCGGTCTGTGACGAAAGGCCAATTCATTAATCGGTCCCAAGCCTTGACCCTTCCGGGCGGCTCCTTTCATATGCCGCAATAACAACACGCCCGCCGGCCAACGGCGGGCGAGGGGTGATCAGCGGCGCGACACGGCGAGGGCCTTGATCCCATGGCCGGCGTGCGCCTCGAAGGAGGGAAACGGCGTCGTGGCAATGAACCGCGCCGGCGAGGCGGATACCTTTCCGAAGCTCCTGATCCACAACGCGGCGACGCGCGGCAGCCGCATCTCCATGCGCCACAAGGACCTGGGTATCTGGCAGTCGTGGACCTGGGCGGAGGTGCTCGAAGAGGTGCGGGCGTTCTCGGTCGGCCTGGAGGAGCTTGGGCTCAAGCGCGGCGACAAGCTCGCCGTCATCGGCTCGAACCGACCTCGGCTTTACTGGGCGATGTGCGCCGCGCAGGCGGTCGGCGCCGTGCCGGTGCCGATCTATGCCGACTCGGTCGCCGACGAGATGGCCTATGTGCTGGAGCACGCCGGCTCGACATTCGCGATCGTGGAGAACCAGGAACAGGTCGACAAGCTCCTGTCGATTGTCGAGCGCCTGACCGCGTTCCATATGGTCTATGACGAGCCGCGCGGCCTGCGCGATTACGAGCGCGGCAAGCTCTCCTGGATCGACGACGTTCAGAAGCTCGGGCGCGAGAAGCTTGCCGCCGATCCGTCGCGCCTCGCGGCCTGGGAAGCCTCGGTCGCCGCAGGGCAAGGGCTCGGACCTTGCCGTGATGCTCTACACCTCGGGCACGACCGGGCGTCCCAAGGGCGTGATGCTCTCGTACGACAACGCCATCATCTCGGCGCGCAACGGCAACGTCTTCGACAAGCTCGACGAGAACGAGGAAACCATCGCCTATCTGCCGCTCGCCTGGGTCGGCGATCACCTGTTCTCCTACGCGCAGCATTACGTGGCGGGCTACTGTGTCAATTGCCCGGAGGCGGGCGAGACCGTGGTGGAGGACCGGCGCGAGGTCGGGACGACCTATGCGTTCGCGCCGCCGCGCGTCTACGAGAACCTCCTGACGCTCACCATGGTGCGCATGGAGGACGCAAGCGCGCCCAAGCGTGCGATGTTCCGCTATTTCATCGATCACGCGCGCAAGTGGGGTGAGAAGATCCTGAACAGGGAGCCGGTGCCGCTCATCGCGCGGCTGATCTACCGGGCTCGGCGATGTCCTGGTGTACGGACCGCTGAAGAACCGGTTCGGGCTCACCCGCATCCGCGTCGGTTACACGGCGGGCGAGGCGATCGGGCCGGAGATCTTCCGCTTCTATCGCGCGCTCGGTATCAACCTGAAGCAGCTCTACGGGCAGACGGAAGCCTCCGTCTACATCACGGCGCAGCCCGACGGCGAGATCTATGCCGACACGGTCGGCAAGCCGAACATCGGCGTGGATGTGAAGATCGCCGACAACGGCGAGGTGCTGTTCAAGTCGCCCGGCGTGTTCCTCGGCTATTACAAGGACCCGGAGAAGACCGCCGAGACCAAGACGCCGGACGGCTGGGTGCGCACCGGCGATGCCGGCTTCTTCGACCCGAAGACCGGACACCTCAAGATCATCGACCGCGCCAAGGATGTCGGGCGCCTGAAGGACGGCACGCTGTTCGCGCCGAAATACATCGAGAACAAGCTCAAGTTCTATCCGAACATCAAGGAGGCGGTGGCGATCGGCGACGGGCGCGACGACGTCACCGTGATGCTCAACATCGATCTGGTCGCGGTCGGCTCGTGGGCGGAGCGCAACAACGTCGTCTATGGCTCCTATCAGGAGCTCGCCGGCAACGCGCGCGTCTACGACATGCTCGAGAAGCACATCGACGAGGTGAACAAGTCGCTGGTCGAGGAAGCCGTGATGGCGGGCGCGCAGATCAAGCGCTTCCTCGTGCTGCACAAGGAGCTCGACGCGGACGACGGCGAACTGACCCGCACATGAAAGTGCGCCGCGGCCTGATCGCGGATCGCTACGGCGCGCTGGTCAGCGCGCTCTATGACGGCTCCGAGGATCGCGGACATCGCGACCGAAGTGACCTTCGAGGACGGCCGCAAGGGCAAGCTCGCGGCGCGCGTCGCGGTGCGCGACATCAAGACCTATCCGGTGCCGCAGGCCGCGATGGAGAAGGCCGCGTGAGGTCTCCCGCTTTCTTTACCTCTCCCTGGAGGGGGGAGGTCGCCGAGCGCAGCGAGGCGGGTGGGGGTGAATCGCGGAGCGATGTCGCCACCCCACCCCGGCTCACATCGCTGGCGCGATGTTCGCCGACCCTCCCCCTCCAGGGGAGGGTGGCACCGAGCGCATGGAGAGACTTGTGAGATCTCCGACCGGCAACGAGATCGCGGCCGGCGAGTCGATCCTTTCGGTCGAGAACGTCTCGCTCTCCTTCGGCGGCGTGAAGGCGATCACCGACGTCTCGTTCGATATCCGCAAGGGCGAAATCCGCGCGATCATCGGCCCGAACGGCGCCGGCAAGACCTCGATGCTCAACGTCATCAACGGCTTCTACACGCCGCAGAAGGGCCGCATCACCTTCAAGGGCGCGACGCGCGCCAAGATGCGCCCGCACGAGGCCGCGATGGGCGGCATCGCGCGCACGTTCCAGAACGTCGCGCTGTTCCGCGGCATGACGGCGCTCGACAACATGCTGGCGGGCCGCTCGCTGAAGATGAAGAGCAACTTCTTCTGGCAGTTGCTGCGCCACGGCCCGGCGATGAACGAGGAGGTCGAGCATCGCCGCCGCGTCGAGGACATCATCGAATTTCTCGAGATCGCGCACATCCGCAAAGTGCCGGTCGGCGTGCTGCCCTACGGCCTGCAGAAGCGCGTCGAGCTCGGCCGCGCGCTCGCGATGGAGCCGGACCTGCTGCTGCTCGACGAGCCGATGGCCGGCATGAACCTCGAAGAGAAAGAGGACATGTCGCGCTACGTGCTCGACGTGAACAATTTCTACGGCACCACGATCGCGCTGATCGAGCACGACATGGGCGTGGTGATGGACCTGTCCGACCGCGTGGTCGTGCTCGACTACGGCCGCAAGATCGCCGACGGCACGCCCGACGAGGTGAAGGCGAACAAGGCCGTGATCGACGCCTATCTCGGCGTGGCGCACTGAGAGCCGCGTAATGGACATCCTCTACAAGATCTTCATCGACCCGTTCATGCAGATGGGGCGGCGCCGGACCTGCTGGTGCAGACGCTGTGGGAAGGCCTCGTCGCGCGGCGTGCTCTATGCGCTGATCGCGCTCGGCTTCGTGCTGATCTTCAAGGCCTCCGGCGTGTTCAATTTCGCGCAGAGCATCATGGTGGTGTTCGCCGCGCTGACGCTGGTCGGGCTTTACGCGCAGCTCGGCAAATGGGGCATGACCGGCAGCGTCGCGGCCTTCATCGCGCTCGCGCTCACCATCGGCGTGATGTTCGTGCTCGCGGTCGCGGTCGAACGGATGGTGCTGAGACCGCTGGTCAACCAGCCCGACATCATCCTGTTCATGGCGACGTTCGGGCTGACCTATTTCCTGATCGGCCTCGGCCAGCTGGTGTTCGGCGGCGAGTCCAAGATGATGATCACCGAGGAGCTCTACCTTCCGCGCGGCGCCTACGAGATCAAGATGCTCGGCGGCTTCGTCAACTTCCAGAAGATCGACATCGCGGCCGCCGTCATCGCCTCGGTCATGGTGGCGGGGCTGGCGGTCTTCTTCCAGAGGACCCGCATCGGCCGCGCGCTGCGCGCGGTCGCCGACAGCCACAAGGCGGCGCTCTCGGTCGGCATCTCGCTCGAGCAGATCTGGATCGATGGTCTGGTTCGCGGCCGGCATCGTGGCGCTCGCGACCGGCATCATGTGGGGCGCGCGCTCGGAAGTCTCGTTCGCGCTGGAGATCATCGCGCTCAAGGCGCTGCCGGTGCTGATCCTCGGCGGCTTCACCTCGATCCCCGGCGCGATCGTCGGCGGCCTGATCATCGGCATCGGCGAGAAGATCGGCGAGTTCTACTGGGGGCCGCTGCTCGGCTCGGGCATCGAGAGCTGGCTCGCCTACGTCATCGCGCTGCTGTTCCTGCTGTACCGGCCGCAGGGCCTGTTCGGCGAACGCATCATCGAGCGGATTTGAGAATGCTGTATCGCGAGGCCGGCCAATACAAGACGAACTACGCGGCCGACGTGTCGGTCTTTCCGCTGCGCGAGGACCGCATCGGGCTCGTTCGTCGTCCTGTTCATCGCGTTCGTCGTGATCCCGCTCATCGGCAGCGAGTTCATGCTGCAGGCGGTGCTGATCCCGTTCCTGGTGTTCTCGCTCGCCGCGATCGCGCTCAACATCCTCACCGGCTACACCGGCCTGATCTCGCTCGGCACCGGCGCCTTCATGGGGGTCGGCGCCTACGCCTGCTACAAGCTCACGACGCTGTTCCCGCAGGTGAACATCATCATCTGGGTGCTGCGTCTCGGGCTTCTTCTCGGCTGCGGTCGGCGCGCTGTTCGGCCTGCCGTCGCTGCGCATCAAGGGCTTCTATCTCGCGGTCGCGACGCTCGCGGCGCAGTTCTTCCTCTCGTGGTGCTTCATCCGCGTGCCGTGGCTCTACAACAACAACGTCTCGGGTGCGATCGAGGTGCCGACGCGCACGATGTTCGGCATTCCGATCACCGGCGCGACCGCGACGCCGCACGGTGCGCTATCTCGTCGTGCTCGACGATCGTCGTCGCGATGACGTGGGTCGCCTCGAATCTGGTGCACGGGCGGATCGGGCGCATGTGGATGGCGGTGCGCGACATGGACCTCGCCGCCGAGCTGATCGGCATCCGCCTGCTGCCGACCAAGCTGCTCGCCTTCGCGGTATCGTCGTTCTATTGCGGCGTCGCCGGCGCCATGATGGTGTTCTTCTGGTACGGCGGCGCGGAAGCCGCCGTGTTCGACGTGAACCAGAGCTTCTTCATCCTGTTCATGGTCATCGTCGGCGGGCTCGGCAGCCTGACCGGCTCGTTCTTCGGCGCCGCGCTGATCTTCATCCTGCCGATCGCGTTGCGCGTGCTGTCGCCCGCGCTCGGCCTGCCGCTGCAGGCGGCGACCGTCGAAAACCTCCAGTTCATGATCGTCGGCGCGCTGATCATCTTCTTCCTGATCGTCGAGCCGCATGGCCTCGCGCGGCTGTGGCAGATCGGCAAGCAGAAGCTGAGGGTGTGGCCATTTCCCGTACTAAACGTGCAAAACTGAAGGCAATTCGGCCAGCCCGAGATGGCCGGACCAGAACCGGCGGTACAATCCGCCGAATAAAGATGGGAGAACGCGAATGAAGCTCAAGAATCTTCTGCTGGGCACGGCACTGCTCGTGTCGGCCGGCTCTGCCGGCAATACCGGCGAGCGCGCAGGGCATCTACATCCCGCTGCTGACCTACCGCACCGGCGGCGTTCGCCGTGTCCGGCATGCAGATCGGCTCCGGCATGGCCGACTACCTCAACATGCTCAACGAGCGCGACGGCGGCATCGGCGGCGTCAAGCTGATCGTCGAGGAATGCGAGACCGGCTACGACACCAAGAAGGGTGTCGAATGCTACGAGCAGGTGAAGTGCGAAGAACCCGGTCGTCATCAATCCGTATTCGACCGGCATCACGCTGCAGATCATCCCGCAAGGCCGCGGTCGACAAGATTCCGGTTCTCTCGATGGCCTACGGCCTCTCGGCCTCGGCCGACGGACAGAACTTCCCGTGGATCTTCAATCCGCCGGCGACCTACTGGGACGGCGCCTCGATGTTCGTGAAGTACGTCGCGCGAGCAAGGAAGGCGGCTTCGACAAGCTCAAGGGCAAGAAGCTCGGCCTCGTCCATCTCGACGCGCCGTTCGGCAAGGAGCCGATCCCGCTGCTCGAGGCGCTGGCCAAGGAATACGGCTTCGAGATGAAGCTCTATCCGGTGCCGGCCGTCCGAAATGCAGAACCAGTCCTCGCTGTGGCTCAACGTGCGCCGCGACCGTCCGGACTGGATCTACATGCAGGGCTTCGGCGCGATGAACCCGACCGCCGTCAAGGAAGCCATCAAGATCAACTATCCGATGGAACACCTCGATCGGCAACTGGTGGGCCGGCGGCGACGACGATGCGCGCCCGGGCGGCCCGCGGCGCGAAGGGCTATCTGGCGCTCATCGTTCAACCAGACCGGCACCGACTTCCCGGTGATGCAGGACATCCTCAAGCACGTGGTCGACAAGGGCAAGAGCCTGATCGCGAAGGAGAAGGTCGGCGAGACGCTCTACAACCGCGGCGTCGTCAACTCGATCATCATCGCGGAGGCGATCCGCAACGCGCAGCAGATCTCCGGCAAGAAGGAGATCACCGGCGAGGACATGCGCCGCGGTCTCGAGACGCTCGAAATCAGCGCTGCGCGGCTGAAGGAAATCGGGCGCGGAAGGCTTCGTGGCGCCGATGAAGGTCGTCGTGCGCCGACCACAACGGCCACAACGCGGCCTTCATGGCGCAGTGGGACGGCACCAAGTGCGACAAGGCGTCCGACTGGATCGAGCCGCTGAAGGACAAGGTCAATCCGCTGATCGACTCCGGCGTCGAAGGACTACGTCGGCGCGAACGCCGGCTGGCCGAAGCGCTCGGAGCCTTGCGACAAGTCGAGCTGAGGCTTCGATCTCTCCTCGCGAAGCGGACGCTCGCGCCGCGAGCCGGCGGGGCCTGCAGATGCAGGACCCACCGTCGCAGCTTCGGTCGCGATAGCCGATGCTCGCATCGGCGTCCACCGACGGCGGCCGAGGCCGCCTCGTCCTCCCGAACGGGAGGGACAAGGAGCGAAGATGACAGCCACTCTCCAAGCCGCTGCCGCAACCGCGTCCGTCCCCGCCGACGCGATCCTCGACCGTCAACAACATCGAGGTGATCTACGATCACGTGATCCTCGTGCTGAAGGGCGTGTCGCTCGGCGTGCCGAAGGGCGGCATCGTGGCGCTGCTCGGCGCGAACGGCGCCGGCAAGACCACCACCCTGAAGGCGATCTCGAACCTGCTGCACTCCGAGCGCGGCGAGGTCACCAAGGGCTCGATCCTGTTCGACGGCGAGGAGGTGCAGGCGCGCTCGCCCAACGAGCTGGTGCGGCGCGGCTGCGTGCAGGTGATGGAAGGCCGCCACTGCTTCGGCCATCTCACCATCGAGGAGAACCTGCTCACCGGCGCATTCACGCGCCGCGACGGCAAGCGCCGCGATCAGCCGCGACATGGAGGTCGTCTATTCGCTATTTCCCGCGCCTGAAGGAACGGCGCAGCTCGCTCGCCGGCTACACCTCCGGCGGCGAGCAGCAGATGTGCGCGATCGGCCGCGCGCTGATGGCGCGGCCGAAGATGATCCTGCTCGACGAGCCCTCGATGGGGCTCGCGCCGCAGATCGTCGAGGAGATTTTCGAGATCGTGCGCGACCTGAACGCCAAGGAGCAGGTCTCGTTCCTGCTCGCCGAGCAGAACACCTTCCAGGCGCTCAAATACGCCAAGTACGGCTACATCCTCGAAAACGGCCGCGTCGTGATGGACGGCGAGGCCAAGGCGCTGCGCGAGAACGAGGACGTGAAGGAATTCTATCTCGGCATCGCCGAAGGCAAGCGCAAATCGTTCCGCGACGTGAAGCATTACAAGCGCCGCAAGCGGTGGCTGGCGTAGGACGATGACCGGGCATTTCGACTCCCTCGAAACCCGCGACCCGGCGGCGCGCGAAAGGGACATGTTCGCGCGCCTTCCCGCCGCGATCGCGAACGCGATGACCGCGCCCGGTTGGGCAAAGCATCTCGCCGCGCATCGATCCGGCATCGATCACGCAGCCGCGCGCGAGCTCGCGAAGCTGCCGCTGCTGCGCAAGTCCGCGCTGCTCGGATTGCAGAAGGAGACCCCGCCGTTCGGCGGCTTCAACACGGTCGCGCCCGGCAAGGCGAAGCGGCTGTTCATGTCGCCGGGGCCGATCTTCGAGCCCGAAGGGCACGGCGGCGACTACAACGCCGCGCGCGCGCTGTTCGCGGCCGGCGTGCGCGCCGGGCGACATCGTGCACAACTGCTTCTCGTACCATCTCACGCCCGGCGCGTTCATCCTCGAGGCCGGCGCGCATGCGCTCGGCTGCGCGGTCATTCCCGGCGGCGTCGGCAACAGCGAAGCGCAGCTCGATGCGATCGCGCAGCTCAAGCCGACCGCCTATGTCGGCACGCCGGATTTCCTGAAGATCCTGCTCGATGCGGCCGGGAAATCCGCAAAGGACGCGTCGTCGTTCAAGCGCGGTCTGGTGTCGGGCGCCGCGCTGCCGGCCTCGCTGCGCAAGGAGCTGGGCGAGCGCGGCGTTGCCGTCAAGCAGTGCTACGCGGTCGCCGAGGCGGGCGTCATCTCCTACGAGAGCGACGCGCTCGAAGGCATGATCGTCAACGAGGACATCATCCTCGAGATCGTGCGCCCCGGCACCGGCGATCCGGTGGCGGACGGCGAGGTCGGCGAGGTCGTCGTCACCACGTTCAATCCCGACTATCCGATGATCCGGCTGGCGACCGGCGACATGTCGGCCGTGATGGCCGGCGCATCGCCTTGCGGGCGCACCAACCTGCGCATCAAGGGCTGGATGGGACGCGCCGACCAGACGACCAAAGTGAAGGGCATGTTCGTGCGGCCCGAGCAGATCGCCGAGATTGCGAAACGCCATCCGGAGCTTCTCCGCGTGCGTCTCGATCGTGACGCGCGAGGCCGAACAGGACGCGATGACGCTGCACGCCGAGTGCGCGAACGCAGCCGCGGGATTGAGCGATGCGCTCGCCGAGACGCTGCAGTCGGTGACCAAGCTGAAAGGCGCGGTGAAGCTCGTCGCGCCCGGATCGCTGCCGAACGACGGCAAGGTGATCGCCGACGAGCGGCCTGTCGGCTGACTACCGCGGCGCGATGCGTCCCTCGACGCCGGTGCGCGCGGTGCCGAGCTTGCGCAGGTACTCGACGACTTCATTGACCATCAGCGGGGCGTCGTTGTCCGGCGTGACGCGCTTGGCATTACGGAACATGGTGTAGTCGTCGCCGCCGCGCGCCAGGAAGTCGAGCAGCGCGGTGCGATAGGTTTTGTTTTCGTCGAGCGGCGCGCCGGCGACCTTCATCGCGGTGACGCGGCTCCCTGCATCGCGCGCGGGATCGAACCGAACTTCGATGCCGGAAACCTGGGGGAAGCGCCCGGCCGCGCGGGGAAGAAGAGAAAGTCCATTCTCCATCGCGGCCTTCAGCTCGCGCCCCGAAATCTCCACCACCACGATGCGGTTGTTGAACGGCAGCTCCGCCAGAATGTCGCCCTGCGAGATGCTGGCGCCCGGCTCATAGGTCTTGCCCGCCCGGATGCCGCCGCCGTTGAGCATGGCGGCGTCGGCCTGCATCG
>CAWIXG010000032.1:0-189550 GCA_963839985.1 uncultured Alphaproteobacteria bacterium
CACCAGCGGCATCCCCGGCGCGATCGCGCCGATCCTGGGCAACGGCGGCAATACGCTGGCGCCCGAGCGTGCCGATACGGCGGTGTTCTATTCGATCTCGAACTGCCAGCGCGGGCTCGCGGGCGTGAGCTTCGGCTCGTTCCTGATCAAGCAGGTGGTGGAAGAAATCTCGCGCGAGTTCGCACGCCTCTCGACCTTTGTGACGCTCTCGCCGGTGCCGGGCTTCGCCGGCTGGCTTGCGCGCGAGCGCAACAGCGACAAGCCGATCCTGACGCCGGAGGACCTGGCGGCGCTCAAGCCGCTCGACGAGCCGGACTGGTGGCGCAACGGCGCCGCTGAGCGCCTGCAGGAGCCGCTGCGGCGCGCGGCCGCGACCTACTTCCTGAGTGCCAAGGGCCGCGGCGGATTGCCAGTCGATCCGGTCGCGCGGTTCCACCTGGGCAACGGCGCGCGGCTCGAGCAGCTCGATCTGCTCGCCGACCTGTCCGAGAAGGGCCTGGCGCAGTCGCACGGCCTGATGGTGAATTACCAGTACGATCTCGACGACATCGAGAAGAACCACGAGGCGTTCGCCGAAAACCGCACCGTGGTGGCGGCGAGCGGGATCAGGAAGCTCGCCCGGGTGCCGCGGGAGATGGTGAAGGCTTGATCCTTCCGCTCATGCCCGCGAAAGCGGGCATGCAGTGGCAAAGGACTGGGTCCCGCTTTCGCGGGGACGAACGGAGAGCGCTACTCCCCGATCTCCTTCAAAATCTCCGCCGTATGCTGTCCCAGCCGCGGCGCCGGATGCTCCGCCGCCATCGGCTCGCCGTCGAGCATGATCGGCGTGCGCACGCCGGGAATTGCGCCGTCTTTCGCGGCGTCGCTCTTGCGCATGATCTTCATGCCGCGGTGCTTGACCTGCGGGTCCTCGAACACCTGGTCGAGATCGTTGATCGGACCGGCCGGGACGCCGACCGCCTCAAGCTTCTCCAACAGGTCGTCGCGCCTGAACTTGCGCGTCAGCCCCGAGAGATGGTCGATCAGTTGCTTGCGGTTGTTCAGCCGGTCCTTGTTGACCAGGTAATCGGCCTGCTTTGCGAGCTCCGGCTCGCCGAGCACGGTGCACAGCTTGGCGTATTGCGAGTCGTTCCCCGTGGCGATGATGATGTGGCCGTCGGCCACCGGGAACACCTGATAGGGTACGATGTTCGGGTGCGCGTTGCCGATCCGCTGCGGCGCGACGCCCGACGCGAGATAGTTCATCGCCTGGTTGGCGAGCACGCCGACAGTCGAGTCGACCAGCGCGGTGTCGACATAGCCGCCCTTGCCGGTGCGCTCGCGCCGCTGCAGCGCCGCCAGGATGCCGATCACAGAATAGACGCCGGTGAAGATATCCGACACCGGCACGCCCGCGCGGGTCGGCTCGCCGTCGGCGGTACCGGTCAGCGCCATGAAGCCGCCGATGCCCTGTGCCATGAGATCGTAGCCGGCGCGCGATGCATCCGGCCCGGTCTGGCCGAAGCCGGTCACCGAGCAATAGATCAGCCGCGGGCAGGAGGGCGCGAGGCTTGCATAGTCGAGCCCGAACTTCTTCAAGCCCCCGACCTTGAAGTTCTCGATCAGGATGTCCGACTTGGCCGCGAGCTTGCGTACGATGCGCTTGCCGTCCTCGCTCTCGAAGTCGCATTCGATCGAGCGCTTGCCGCGGTTGGTCGAATGGAAATAGGCGGCGCCGAGATTGCCGTCCTTGCCTTCGATGAAAGGCGGTCCCCAGGCGCGCGTGTCGTCGCCGGTCTTGGAGCGCTCGACCTTGATCACGTCGGCGCCGAGGTCAGCGAGCACCTGTCCGGCCCACGGTCCGGCGAGAATGCGGGCCAATTCCAGTACGCGAACGCCGTCTAGCGGACCCGGCATGGGCAACGTCCCCTCAATCGTCGACACGCCGCGATGGGCGGAGAATTCGCGTTGTGTGGCCCGGCTATTTCGTTTTGTCTATAGGGTGACACCCAGGGCGAGGCGACCATGGCTGACACGATTTCCGACGCGGCACTCGATACATTATTCCGCAAGGCGCGCAGCTACGGCGCGTTCACGGACGAGCCGGTCACCGACGCGCAGCTGCGTGCGGTCTACGAGATCATGAAGCACGGTCCGACCACCGCGAACTCGCAGCCGCAGCGCATCGTGTTCCTGCGCAGCCAGGAGGCGAAGCAGCGGCTGGCAGGCGCGCTCTCGGCGATCAACCGCGACAAGACCCTGGCGGCGCCGGTGGTGGCGATCTTCGCCTACGATCTGAAATTCACCGACCACCTGCCGCGCTTCTATCACAACAAGGATGCGCAGAAGTGGTACACCAAGACGCCCGAGCACACCGAGCAGACCGCGTTCCGCAACGCATCGCTGCAGGCGGCCTATTTCATGCTCGCGGCGCGCGCGCTCGGACTCGATTGCGGGCCGATGTCGGGCTTCGACAACGCCAGGGTCGATGCGGAGTTTTTCCCCGACGGGCAGTGGAAGTCGAATTTCCTGTGCAATCTGGGCAAGGGCGATGCGAGCAAGCTGCCGCCGCTCAATCCGCGGTTCGCCTTTGAGGAGGTGTGCAAGGTCTTGTGAGCCCTCACCACCCTGAAGGCCCTGCTTCGCAGGGCACCTCAGGATGAGGTTTGGAGTTACGACTTCCCGTACACCGGCACGATCGCGCCGCGCGTCACCACGTTCTGCGGCGAGGCGAGAAACAGGACGGTCGCCGCGACCTCCTCGACCTTCGGCCAGGCGGAGAAATCCGCCTTCGGCATCGCCTCGCGGTTCGCCGCCGTGTCCATGGTCGAGGGCGCGACCGCGTTGACCAGGATGCCGTCCTTCGCGACTTCTTCGGCCAGCGCCTGGGTCAGCGCGGCCACTCCCGCCTTGCTCACCGTGTAGGCGGTGAGGTGGCAGCCGGTGCGCGGCTCGAGCGCGGGGCGCGCCGCGACGTTGACGATGCGCCCGCCGCCGCCGGCCTGGCGAAACGCGCTTACCGCGGCGCGCGAGCACAGATAGGCGGAGACCAGATTGCTCTCGAGCTGGCCCATCAGCAGCGCCTTGTCGCTTGTCTCGATCGGTGCGAACGCGAAGCCGCCGGCGATATGGATCGAGGCCCACAGCCTGGCGAGGGGGCCGTAGAACGCGTTCACCGCCGCCTCGTCGGACAAATCGCCGAGCGCCGCGAGCGAGACCTGCTTGCTGTCACGATGCGGGAAGCGCTTGGCCTCATCCTCGCTGCGATAGGGCACATGGCAGATCGCGCCGGCGCCGATGAGCGCGCCGACCACCGCGGTGCCGAGCGCGCCGGTGCCGCCGGTCACCACCACATGACGATCCGAGAAGCTCATCATCGTCCCTTTTCCTTGCACATGGTCTTGTCCGAAAACCGGTTCCCGCTTTTCGGGATCATGCGCGCCCTTTTTGCGCGCGCCCCGGCAGCACCTGATGCGCGATCCAGTTGGCGAGCTCGGTCGCGCGCACGCGCCTGTCGAGCACGGTTTCGTCCATGCCGTAGCGCCAGGCAAGCGGCTTGTTGTCCGGATCGCGGTCGAGCGCCTCGAGGTCCGCCACGTAATTGTCGCGCGCCGCCGCCTCCGTGAAAAATCCTTCCTTCAGCAGCAGCGATCCGTAGCGGCGCACGATCGCCGCCATGTCGCGCAGGGAAAATTCCGGATGATATTGCGTGCCCCACGCGACCGCGCCGTCGACCACGATCTCGGCCGCCTGAACGTCGGACTGCGCATTCGCCGCCAGTACCGTCGTGCCGGGCGCCAGGATCTCGACCTCGTCGAGATGCACCGTGACGGCGTCGAACACCGGGGCCTTGTCGCGATACATCGGATGGTCGCGCCCGGCCGGCGTCAGCGCGATTTTGCGCCCGATCCCGAGCTCGCGCCCCTTCGGATTGGCGCGCACCGTGCCGCCGGCCGCGACGGTGATCACCTGCAGTCCCCAGCAGCTTCCAAACAGCGGGGTCTTCGCTTTCAGCACCTCACGCGCCAGCTCGATCTGCCCGTCGACCTGCGGCCCGCGGTCGTACACGTTGAGCGCCGAACCCGTGATCGCGACGCCGTCGTAACCGTCAAGCCCGCCGATCGGCAAATTGGTGCCGGGATCGGCCGGATAGCAGATGTCCACCACCGCGCCGGGCAACAGCTCGCGCAACAGCTCGGCATAGCCGTCGCTCATGATCATGCCACCGGCCGCGACCTGTTTGGCGCGCAGCCCGGCGGTATTGCCTTCGCAGACGAGGAGGCGGGGAGGGGACATGGTTCCTTCATAGCGCCGTTGCGGCCGAACGCGAAGCTTGACCTTGCTGCCCGCGGTTGGCACCTCAGGCACGGGACGGCTCAAGGAATCGCGCGCCACAATGGCTGATTTCGACCTCGCCATCATCGGCGGCGGCATCAACGGCGCCGGGATCGCGCGCGACGCGGCCGGGCGCGGCCTCGCGGTGCTGCTGATCGAGCAGAACGACCTCGCCTCCGGCACGTCGTCCAAGTCCACCAAGCTGATCCACGGCGGCCTGCGCTATCTCGAGTTCTATGCCTTCCGCCTGGTGCGCGAGGCGCTGACCGAGCGCGAGGTGCTGATCGGCATCGCGCCGCATCTCACGCGCCCGCTGCGCTTCGTGCTGCCGCATCATTCCGGGCTGCGCCCGGCCTGGATGCTCCGGCTCGGGCTGTTCCTCTACGACCATCTCGGCGGCCGCAAGATATTGCCCGGCACGCAGGCCGTCGATCTCACGCATCACCTCGTCGGCGAGCCGCTCAAGCGCGAATACCGCCACGGCTTCATCTATTCCGACGGGTGGGTCGACGATGCGCGCCTTGTCGTGCTCAACGCGGTCGACGCCGCCGAGCGCGGCGCATCGATCCGCACCCGCACGCGGCTGATCCGCGCCGACCGCGAGGGCGATCTGTGGCAACTCGTGGTGAATGCGCGCGGCAGGCGCGAAACCGTGACCGCGCGCGCGCTGGTGAACGCCGCCGGCGCGTGGGTCCCGGAGGTCGCGGACCACATGCTGCGGCTTCCGCCGTCCGGGCATGTGCGGCTCATCAAGGGCAGCCACATCGTCGTGCCGCGCCTCTACGAGCATGACCACGCCTACATCTTCCAGAATCCGGACGGGCGCATCGTGTTCGCCATTCCGTACGAGCACGACTACACGCTGATCGGCACCACCGACGAGGATTTTCGCGGCGACCTCTCGGTGCCGACCGCGAGCGCCGCCGAGGTCAATTATCTGTGCGGCGCGGTCAGCGCCTATTTCCGCAAGGGAGTAACGCCGGACCAGGTGGTGCACGCCTTTTCCGGCGTGCGCCAGCTCTACGACGACGGGGCACGCAGTGCGCAGAACCTCACCCGCGAGTATCTGCTCGAGCTCGACGGCAAGGCCCGCGCGGCGCCGCTGCTGACCGTCTACGGCGGCAAGATCACCACCTACCGCAAGCTTGCCGAGGCCGCGCTGGACAAGCTGGCGCCGACGTTGCGGCCGGGCGCGGCGTGGACCGCCGACGCGCCGCTTCCGGGCGGCGACTTCCCGCATGACGGCATCGACGCGCTGGTGGCGCGGGCGCGCGGGTTGTGGCCGTACCTCGCCGAGCCGCATGCGCGGCGGCTGGTGCGCGCCTACGGGACGCGGCTCGACCGCATCATCGGCGGCGCGCGCGACATGGCGGCGCTCGGCCAACGCTTCGGCGGCGACCTCACCGCCGCGGAGGTGCGCTACCTGGTGCGCCATGAATTCGCCGTAACCGCCGACGACGTGCTATGGCGACGCTCGAAGCTCGGGTTGCGGATCGGCCCGGAGGCCGCCGCCGCGCTCGAGCAATTCATGACGACAGACGGCCGCGCGGCGGCCGGTTGATCTGCGCCGCGTCCGGAGGAGAACTTGCCGAGCCACATCATTTCCATCGACCAGGGCACGACCTCGACGCGCGCCTTCCTGTTCGATGGCGAACTCGCGCCGGTCGGCTTCGCGCAGCTCGAATTCCCGCAGATTTACCCGCAGCCCGGCTGGGTCGAACATGACCCTCAGGGCATCTGGACCACCTCGGTGGCGACCGCGCGCGCCGCAATGGCGAGCGCCGGCGTCGAGGCGAAGGACGTCGCGGCGATCGGCATCACCAACCAGCGCGAGACCACGATCGTGTGGGACCGCGCGACCGGCAAGCCGATCCACAACGCGATCGTGTGGCAGGACCGCCGCACGCACGACGCCTGCGCAGCGCTCGCGCGCGCCGGACACGAGAAGCTGGTCAGCGAGCGCACCGGGCTGCTGCTCGATCCGTATTTCTCGGCCACCAAGATCGCCTGGCTGCTCGACAACGTGCCGCACGCGCGCGAGGCGGCACTTGCCGGCAAGCTCGCCTTCGGCACGGTCGACACCTACCTGCTGTGGCATCTCACCGGCGGCAAGGTGCACGCGACCGATGCGACCAACGCGTCGCGCACGCTGCTGCTCGACCTCAGGACCGGCCAGTGGGACGCGGAGCTGCTCGACCTGTTCGGCATTCCGGCCTCGCTGCTGCCGGAAGTGCGCGACTGCGCCTCCGATTTCGGCACCACGCTGCCGCACCTGCTCGGCGCGCCGGTGCGCATCCTCGGCGTCGCCGGCGACCAGCAGGCGGCGACCATCGGGCAGGGCTGCTTCGAGCCGGGCATGTTGAAGTCCACCTACGGCACCGGCTGTTTCGCGTTGCTCAATACCGGCGACGTGCCGGTGAAATCCCGTGCCCGCATGCTGACCACGATCGCCTACCAGCTCGAAGGCAAGCGCACCTATGCGCTCGAAGGCGCGATCTTCATCGCCGGCGCCGCGGTGCAGTGGCTGCGCGACGGGCTGAAGCTGATCTCGACCGCGGCCGAGACCGGAACGCTCGCAGCGCGCGCCGATCCGGCCGACCAGGTCTACCTGGTGCCGGCCTTTGTCGGGCTCGGCGCGCCGTGGTGGGACCCGGAGGCGCGCGCCGCGCTGTACGGATTGAGCCGCAAGTCGGGACCTGCCGAGATCAGCCGCGCCGCGCTGGAGGCGGTCGGCTACCAGACCCGCGACCTGCTCGAGGCGATGCGCGCCGACTGGCCGGCCGCGAAGGACGCCGCGACCGTGCTGCGCGTCGACGGCGGGATGACGCCGAGCGACTACACCATGCAATTCCTCTCCGATATCCTGAACGTGCCGGTCGACCGGCCGGTGTTCATGGAGACGACCGCGCTCGGCGCGGCGTATCTGGCGGGCCGCAAGGCCGGGATCTATCCCGACCTCGACGGCTTCGCGGCGACCTGGAAGCTCGATCGCCGCTTCACGCCTGCGATGGACGCCGCGACGCGCGACCGCAAATGGAGCGGCTGGCAGGACGCGGTGCGCCGCACGTTGACGCCGCGTTAGGGCTAACGGGTTCTCAACCCGACCATCGCGCCAATTCGCGACAATTGTATTTATCGGCTTTACGCCGCTCTCACGCGAGCCTGCTTTATTGCGCATAAGGGCGGGGAGAAACGATGAATTCCGTGGCGAGCAGCCGCATCGACAAGCTGGTGCAATCGATCTCGGTGCTGATTGTCGAGGACAATCAGTACATGCGGAAGGTCGTGCGCAACATCCTGGTCAATATCGGGGTGAAGAACATCCACGAGGCGGCCGACGGCATCGCCGGGCTCGAAGCGATCCGCATGTTCGCGCCCGATCTCGTCATTCTCGATTGGGAAATGCCGCTGCTCAACGGCGCCGAGCTGGTGCGCATCGTGCGCTCGCCCGGCGTGTTTCCGGTGCCGGACGTGCCGATCATCATGCTCACCGGCCACGTCGAGCGCTGGCGCGTGATCGAGGCCTCGCGGCTCGGCGTCAACGAGTTCCTCAAGAAGCCGGTGTCCGGCAAGGCGCTGCTCGACCGCATCGTGGCGATCCTCACCCATCCGCGCGCGATGGTGCGGCTCGGCGATTACTACGGGCCGGAACCGCGCAAGCTGTTCTACGAGCCGATGCAGAAGATGATCGCGCCGCCGATCGCGCCTGCGGCGCCAGTCGCACCGACCGCGAAAGCCGCAGACGACTCCACCGAGCGGCTGATGATTTAAGCTGCCGGTCCCGCGCCGGTTTCGCATCGCGGCCAAATATGATTAGCGTGCCGCATGGCGGCACTCGTCACCTTTGAGCGGATCACCCGGCGCTTCGGCGATTTCGCCGCCGTCGACGGCGTGACGCTCGAGATCCAGGACCGCGAATTCTTCGCGCTGCTCGGCCCCTCGGGCTGCGGCAAGACCACGCTGCTGCGCCTGCTCGCGGGTTTCGAGCGGCCCGATCAGGGCCGCGTGCTGCTCGACGGCGCCGACCTCGCCGGCGTGCCGCCCTACCGGCGGCCGGTGAACATGATGTTCCAGAGCTACGCGCTGTTTCCGCACATGACGGTCGCCGCCAACGTGGCGTTCGGGCTGAAGCAGGATCGCCTGCCGCGGGACGAGATCGCGCGGCGCGTCGACGAGATGCTGGCGCTGGTGCGGCTCGATGGTTTCGCCGCGCGCAAGCCGGATCAGCTCTCGGGCGGACAGCGCCAGCGCGTCGCACTCGCCCGCTCGCTCGCCAAGCGTCCGAAGGTGCTGCTGCTCGACGAGCCGCTCGCCGCGCTCGACCGCAAGCTGCGCGAGGAGACGCGCTTCGAACTGAAGGCGCTGCAGCAGAAGCTGCAGACCACGTTCGTGATCGTCACGCACGACCAGGACGAGGCGATGACGGTGGCGGATCGCATGGCGGTGATGGACCACGGCCGCATCGCGCAGGTCGGCACGCCCGAGCAGATCTACCAGCGGCCGAATTCGCGCTGGGTCGCGGGCTTCGTCGGCGACGTCAACCTGATCGAGGCGCAGGTGACGGCGGTGTATCCGTCGTTCGTCATGCTCGAACGCGCGGGCTTGCGGCTGCGCGTCGCCGCGCATGCGGTGCTGGCGCCGGGAATGCCCGCCGCGCTCGCGCTGCGGCCGGAGAAGATCGCGATCGCGCATGCGCGGCCGGAGGGAGCGGCGGACAACGGCGCGAGCGGGATCGTGACCGAGATCGGGTATCTCGGTGCGACGTCGCTCGCCAAGGTACGGCTCGACAGTGGGCTGATCCTGAAGGTCACCGTGATGAACGATGCCGCGCGCGCGGTCCACGTGCAGGACCGCGTGTGGGTGTCGTGGGCGGCGGATGCCGGCGTGGTGCTGGTGGAGTGAGGTGATGGGCAAACGGACCTGGCTCAACCGGCTCGCGATCCTCGTGCCTTACGCCTGGCTCGCCGTATTCTTCCTCGTGCCGTTCCTGATCGTTCTCAAGATCAGCCTGTCGCAGGGCGTCGTGGCGCAGCCGCCGTATCAGCCGGTGCTCGACCTCTCGGCCGGCTGGGGCGGCGTCAGGGATTTCATCGGCGGCCTGTCGCTCGACGCCTATGCGGGCATCCTCGCCGACTCGCTCTACGTCTGGTCGTACTGGAAGAGCATCCAGATCGCCGCGATCGCGACCGCGATCCTGTTGGCTGTCGGCTATCCGGTCGCCTACGCGCTGGCGCGTGCGCCGCGACGCTGGCAAAGCGTGCTGGTGCTCGCCGTGATCCTGCCGTTCTGGACCTCGTTCCTGATCCGCGTCTATGCCTGGATGAACATCCTGCAGCACGACGGCCTGCTCAACCAGGCGCTGCTTGCGCTGCGCCTTATCGACACGCCGGTCTCGTGGCTCTCAACCGACCACGCGGTCTATCTCGGCATCGTCTATTCCTACTTCCCGTTCATGGTGCTGCCGCTCTACGCCGCGCTCGAACGCATGGACGAGGCGCTGCTCGAAGCCGCCGCCGACCTCGGCGCCCCGCCGTTGCGCGCGTTCCTCGGCGTGACGGTCCCGCTCTCGCTACCCGGCATCGTCGCGGGGTGTCTCCTTTGCTTCATCCCGATCACCGGCGAGTTCGTCATTCCCGACCTGCTCGGCTCTTCCTCGACGGCGATGATCGGGCAGGTGCTGTGGCTCGAGTTCTTCGGCAACCGCGACTGGCCGGTCGCGTCCGCGCTCGCCGTGATGCTGCTGGTGTTGCTGGTAACGCCGATCATGATCTATCGCCGGCGCGAGACGCGCCAGCTGGAGAGGGCGTGAGCGGTGCCTGGAAAAGCGGGCACCGGTTTTCCGCAGGGCCTGGTCAAGACCTGCATCGCGAAGGAAGAGACGTAACATGCGGCGTTTCGGCCCTCTCAATCTCACCGCGCTGACGCTCGGCCTTGCGTTCCTCTATCTGCCGATCGCGATCCTGGTGATCAACTCGTTCAACGACTCGCGCCTCGTCACCATGTGGGGCGGCTGGTCGCTGCGCTGGTATCGCGTGCTCGCGCACGATGCCGCGATGCTCGATGCGGCGCGCGTCTCGTTCAGCATCGCGTTCCTGTCCGCCACCGCCGCGACCGTGCTCGGCACGCTGGCGGCGCTCGCGCTGACGCGGGGAGGGCGCTTCCGCGGCCGCATCGCATTCTCGGGCATGATCTACGCGCCGCTGGTGATGCCGGAGGTCATCACCGGATTGTCGCTGCTGCTGCTGTTCGTCGCCGCCGATATCGACCGCGGCTTTGCCACCATCGCGATCGCGCACACCACGCTGACGATGTGCTTCGTCGCCGTGGTGGTGCAGGCGCGGCTCGTGACGTTCGACCGCAGTCTTGAAGAGGCCGCGCTCGATCTCGGCTGCCCGCCGCTGCGCACCTTCTTCGCCGTCACGCTGCCGCTGATCTGGTCCGCGGTGGCGTCGGGCTGGATGCTCGCCTTCGCGCTCTCGCTCGACGACCTGGTATTGGCGAGCTTCGTCACCGGGCCGGGCGCGACCACGCTGCCGATCCGCATCTATTCGGAGGTGCGGCTCGGCGTGAAGCCGGAGATCAACGCGGTCTGCACGATCATGATCGCGGTGGTGGCGGCGGGGCTGATCGCGGCGTCGCTGCTCAACAAGCGCCGCCAGACGCAGGCCGCGGCGCCGCTCGGGGCGAGGCTCTGAGCGTCACTCGCTCCTCGCTCCCGGCGGGCGAAAGACAAGGATCAGCAGCCACACCGGCACGATGATGAGCAAGCCGAGCAGCAGGTTCGGCAACGCCCAGGCAAAGCCCTGGCGCAGCATCTCGCCGAGCCGCTCCGGCGTGGCGCCGAAGTCCTTCAGGACCTGCTCGGCCGTGATGCCGAAATGCGCCAGGATGGTGCCGACGATCAGCGACGCCACCGCGACCTTGACCAGCGTTGCGAGGAGGCGCGCGACCATGCCCTGTCGCCGGCAGCTTGTCCGGCGCCTGATTCGTCAGATGCGCAATGATAGCAGCGTTTAGCGCATGATCCCGAAAAGCATGTCCCCGGGAGCGGTCGGGGGTGGGCAGCGGTTTTCCGAGAAAATCATGCTCCCGCGACTTATTCAGGCCTGGCGGCAGCCGGCGCGATGGCGGGACTGGCCGGCTCGTCCTCGCTCCTGAGTTTGTCGATCAGCGTACGCACCGCGCCGCGGCTCTTGCGGTCGCGCGCGGCGTCGAGCAGCGGCGCGGCGGCGCCGGAGCGGCGGATCAGGCTCTGCGCGTCGGGCAGCATGATCGGATCGTCCCAGCGGCCCTGCACCACGAACGGCAGCTCAAAGGACGGCGCGCTGTCCGCGCTGCCCGGTATCAGCGCGGCGGTGCCCTTCAGGTCGAGGTCACGCGACGGGATCGAGGCGGAGCCGCCGACCGCGAGGCGGATCGCGCCGCCCTCGAGCTTCACGTCCTCGACCTGCGCGATGCCGTTGGCGATGCGCAACGCCATGTCGAAGCGCTCGAACGGGGTGCGTCCGCGCCGGAAGTCGCCCGCGATCGAGAGCGGGCGCTGCTCCAGCCGCTTCAGCAATTGCTCGACGTTGAACCCGGTGATCGCGCCCTGGCGCGCCGTGAGGGTGGCGGTGCCGCCGAGCGTGCGGGTCAGCGCCATCACGCTGTCGCCCGACGCCTCGACCGAGAATGACAGGTTGCCCTTGCCCTCGAGGCGGCGCACTCCGAACAGCTCGCCGAGGCAGGCTTCCAGGTCGACATCGGTGAATTGCAGCTGCGTCTTGACGCCGGCGTCCTCGCCGTCCTTGGAGAGCACCATCGCGCCCTTCAGCGAGCCGCCGAACGCCTGCGCCTCGCCGATCGCGACGGTGAGGCGGCCGGAGCGCAGATTGGCGGCGACCCCGGTGCGGCCGAATTTCGCGCTGCCCAGGCTCACCCGCGCGGCCGAGAGGCGCAAGTCGAGGTCGAAATCCGCGAGCCCCTCGAGCGACAGCGTGCTGCGGCTCCAGTCGCGTTCGTTGCCCAGCACTTCGGCGCTGGAGAGATACGGCGTGAGATCGAGCGCATCGGCGGCGAGCGTGCCCTTCAGGGTCATGCGCGGCTCGGTCGCGAGCGCCAGGACGCCCTCGGTGACATTGCCGTCGAGCTCGAGATTGGCGCCCGACAGCGCGAAATTGCCGCCGGTCATGATGGTCTGCGCCTTCAGCGCAAAACGCCCGCCGCCACCGCCGGGCAGCGGCTGCATGTTGGCCCAGCGCATCATGTCGCGCAGCGACTTTCCGTCGGTCGCGAGCGTGCCTTCCATCTTGAGCGTGGGACGCTGGCTGATGTGGCCGTCGAAGGCGAGCTTGAACGGGGCGCCTGCGAGCCGCAGCTTCAGCCCCGAGCGTTCGCCGGACAGCGCGGCGAGCAGGTCGGTGGCGTTGGCGCTGGCGTCGAACATCTCGCCGCGCCACACGAACCGGCCGGTCGCGCCGAACGAGCGTGCGATCGACGGCCAGGCGAACGACAGCTCGACGTTGGACAGTTCCTCGGCGATGCCGCGCGAGGGCTCGATCACCGTGATGATGCCCTGGCTCACGCGGATTTCCGAGAAGGTGAGGCCGCGCACGGCGGTCCCGGCGGCGGGCTTGAGCGTGCGCGCCAGCGTCGCCTTCAGGTTCGACCAGTTCGAACGGCCATCCGGCTCGACCTTCACGATGATGTGCGGCCGCAGCAGCGACACGTCGGCCGGCTCGATATTGCCGATCAGCAGCGGCAGGAGCTGCAGCTTGGCGGTGAGACGGTCGGCGGTGAGCGCCGGATCGGCTCCCGCCTCCCCCAGCGTCACGTCGGAGAAGCTCACCATCGCGGTCGGAAACAGCGAGACCTTGACCTCGCCGCCGATGACCGGCTCAAGGCCGGTGATGGCGCGAATGTCGGCGATGACGGCGTTGCGCACTGTTGCGGTCGGAATCAGCGTCGATGCGGCGACAAGCGCGCCGATCCCGGCCGCGAACACGACCGCGATGACAAGGCTCAACCGCTTGAGGCCAGTGGCCGACGACACGCGCTAATCCGGTCAGAGGGGGGATGCCGACGACGACTATAGAGGCCGGCAACCCGTGCGCAACGTTTCATCACCCTCTGTGTCGGTTTTGGGGCGCGCAGTCCCCGCGAATCAGGCCGCCGCCGCCTGGGCGCCGGGCGCCGTCTGGTAGGTCGCCTCGGTCCTGGATTTGATCTCTTCCAGAGAGACGCCCGGCGCGACCTCGATCAGCGTCATCCCGCCGGCCTTCTTGTCGATTGCGAACACGCCCAGGTCGGTGATCACCATGTCGATCACGCCGGCGCCGGTGAGCGGCAGCGTGCATGTGTGCAGGAGCTTCGGCTCGATCGAGCCGTCCTTTGCCTTGGCCGAATGCTCCATGATGACGACGACCTTCTTGACGCCGGCGACCAGGTCCATCGCGCCGCCCATCCCCTTCACCATCTTGCCGGGGATCATCCAGTTGGCGAGATCGCCGTTCTCGGCGACCTGCATGGCGCCGAGCAGGGCGAGGTCGATGTGCCCGCCGCGGATCATCGCGAACGAGTCCGCGGAGGAGAAGTAGCTGGTGGTCGGCAGCTCGGTGACGGTCTGCTTGCCGGCGTTGATCAGGTCGGGATCCTCGTCCCCCTCATAGGGGAAAGGGCCGAAGCCGAGCATGCCGTTCTCGCTCTGCAGCTGAACCGTCATGCCCTTCGGAATGTAGTTCGATACCAGCGTCGGAATCCCGATGCCGAGGTTGACGTAGAAGCCGTCGCGCAATTCCTTCGCGGCGCGTTCGGCCATCTGTTCGCGGGTCCAGGGCATGTCTTTCTCCTATTGGCGCATCATCTTGTCCGAAAACCGGAAACCACTTTTCGGGATGACGCGCTAAACCTCCACTCCGGCCGCGGCCGCCTCGGGCCGCTTGCGCAAGGTGCGTTGCTCGATCCGCTTTTCGGCGGTGGTGTGAATGATGCGCTGGACGAACACGCCCGGCGTGTGGATGTGGTCGCCGTCGAGCTCGCCCGGCTCGACCAGATGCTCGACCTCGGCCACGGTGACGCGCGCGGCGGTCGCCATCATCGGGTTAAAGTTGCGCGCGGTCTTGCGGTAGACGAGGTTGCCCTCGGTGTCGCCCTTCCAGGCATGCACCACCGCGAGATCAGCGATCAGCCCGGTCTCCATGATGTAGCGCTCGCCGTCGAACACGCGCTCTTCCTTGCCCTTGGCGATGTCGGTGCCGACGCCGGTCTTGGTGAAGAACGCCGGAATGCCGGCGCCGCCCGCGCGCATGCGCTCGGCCAGCGTGCCCTGCGGGTTGAACTCGATTTCCAGCTCGCCGGCGAGGAACTGCTGCGCGAACAGTTTGTTCTCGCCCACGTAGGACGCGATCATCTTCTTGATCTGGCGCGTCTCGAGCAGCAGGCCGAGCCCGGCCCCGTCGATGCCGGCGTTGTTCGACACGCAGGTGAGGTTCTTCACCCCGGAATCGCGGATCGCCTCGATCAGGGTGCCGGGCATGCCGCACAGGCCGAAGCCGCCGGCCATGATCATCATGCCGTCCTTCAGCACGCCGTCGAGCGCCGCTTTGGCGTCGGGATAGACTTTTTTCATCAGGAACCCGCCTCCGAAAACCTTCTCGTCCGGTCTGCTTAGCCGCAGACCCGCAAAGGCTCAAGCATCCCGGCGGATGGCCTAACGCTAGCGGGCGGCGGAACCGGGAGCAAGCGGGGTTAAGCGGCGCCTCATTTGCGAACAAAAAGAGAAACGTGAAAGGTGAGCGCTTGCCCGCCCACCGTGATTCGCATGGCCGCCTATCTGGACAAACTCAATAGCGATCAGCGCGCGGCGGTCGAGCACGGGATCGCCGCCGCCGATCCGCGCCCGCTGCTGATCATCGCCGGCGCCGGCTCGGGCAAGACCGACACGCTCGCCCATCGGGTCGCGCACCTGGTGATGAACGGCGCCGATCCACACCGCATCCTGCTGCTGACGTTCTCGCGCCGCGCCGCCGCCGAGATGGAGCGTCGCGCCGAGCGCATCCTCAACCGCGCGAGCGGGAGCCGCGCGGCGGCCTCGCTTACGTGGGCCGGCACCTTCCACGCCATCGGCGCGCGGCTGATCCGCGAATATGCCGAGCGCATCGGGGTCGATCGCGCCTTCACCATCCACGACCGCGAGGACGCCGCCGACCTGATGAACCTCACGCGCCACGAGCTTGATCTGTCGCGCACCGAGAGCCGCTTTCCGACCAAGGGCACGTGCCTGTCGATCTATTCGCGCGCGGTGAACAGCGAGACGCCGCTCGAACAGGTGCTCGGCCGCGCGTTTCCGTGGTGCGCCAACTGGGCGGCGGAGCTGAAAAAGCTGTTCGCCGCCTACGTCGAGGCCAAGCAGCGCCAGAACGTGCTCGATTACGACGACCTGTTGCTCTATCTCGCGCACATGCTGGCCGAGCGCGACTTCGCGGCGGAGATCGGCGCGCGCTTCGACCATATTCTCGTTGACGAATATCAGGACACCAACCGGCTGCAGGCCTCGATCCTGCTGGCGCTCAAGCCGGACGGGCGCGGCCTCACGGTGGTCGGTGACGACGCGCAGTCGATCTACTCTTTTCGTGCCGCAACGGTGCGCAACATCCTCGACTTCCCCGGACACTTCACCCCGCAGGCGCGCGTCGTCACGCTGGAGCAGAACTATCGCTCGACCCAGCCGATCCTCGCGGCATCCAACGCCGTGATCGCACTCGCGGCCGAGCGCTTCACGAAAAATCTCCGCTCGGACCGCGCGGCGTCGGCGCGCCCGCTGCTGATCGCGGTGCGCGACGAGGCCGACCAGGCGCGCTACGTGGTCGCCCGCGTGCTGGAGAACCGCGAGGCGGGACTGCCGCTGAAGCAGCAGGCGGTGCTGTTCCGCGCCTCGCATCACTCCGACACGCTGGAATTCGAGCTGACCCGGCGCAATATTCCGTTCGTCAAGTTCGGCGGGCTGAAATTCCTCGAAGCCGCGCACGTGAAGGACGTGCTGGCGGCACTGCGCTTTGCCGAGAACCCGCGCGACCGAGTCGCCGGCTTCCGCGTGACGCAACTCGTGCCGGGCGTCGGGCCGGCGAGCGCGGCACGCATCCTCGATCGCCTCGCGGCGCCCGATCCGGCTGCGATGCTCGCGACCTTTATGCCGCCGCGCGCCGGAACTGAATGGCAGAGTTTCGCGGCGCTGTTTGATGCGCTGTTCCGCCGCGGGTCCGGATGGCCGGCCGAATTCGAGCAGGTGCGCCGCTGGTACCAGCCGCATCTCGAACGGCTGCACGACGACGCGGCGGTGCGCGCCGCCGACCTGGCGCAGCTCGAACAGATCGCCGCGAGCTACCGCACGCGCGAGCAGTTCCTGACCGATCTCACGCTCGACCCGCCGTCGGCGACGAGCGACGAGGCCGGCGCGCCGCTGCTCGATGAGGATTACCTGATCCTCTCCACGATCCATTCGGCGAAAGGGCAGGAGTGGAAGTCGGTGTTCGTGCTCAACGCGGTCGACGGCTGCATTCCGTCCGACCTTGCCACCGGCAATGCCGACGAGATCGAGGAGGAGCGGCGGCTGCTGTATGTGGCGCTGACGCGCGCGAAGGATCAGCTCGACGTGATCGTGCCGCAGCGCTTCTATACGCACAATCAGGCGAACCGCGGCGACCGCTACGTGCATGCGCTGCGCACGCGCTTCATCCCGACGCCGGTGTCGCGGCTGTTCGAGCAGCGGGTGTGGCCGGGCGCGAGCCAGGGCGCGGCGAGTGCGCAGCCGCAGAGCCAGGTCGATGTGACGGCACGGATGCGGGCGATGTGGCGATAGTTCACGCCGCCGTCATCCTGAGGTGCCCGGCGAAGCCGGGCCTCGAAGGATGGCTGCAAGCTCCGCGCGAGCGCCGTCTCCCTTCGAGGCTCGCCGCAAGTGCGGCTCGCACCTCAGGGTGACGGCTCCCGCCGCTACTGTTTCTTCTCCATCCCTTCCGCCGCGACGAACGGCGTCGAGGTCGCAGGTCCCTCGCCCCATACCAGGATGGTCGCCGGCTCGGTCTTGGCGCCGTCGTAGTGCACGCCCTTGGCCCAGTGGATCACGTGCGTGCCGGCCGGCATCGGCACGGTCGCCTCGGTGTCGAACTTGCCGCCATTGCCGACCCACCAGGTGCCGGAGAGCACCATGAAGAAGCGGTCGTTCGGATGGAAATGCGGGCGGCTCATGTTGCCAGGCAGCCAGGTGAGCAGCATCGCGTAAGGCCCGGGCTTGCTTGGATCGCCCTGCAGCACCGCGGTGCGGTTGCCCGAGCGCGCGTTCTCGGTCCACTTGATGTCCTTCGGCAGCGTGAAGCCGACGATCTTCGGATCGAGCTCGATCGCATACGCGCTCGACATCATCGACAGCGCCGCAATCGCGCCCGCAAGAAAACTTCGCTTCATCGTCGCCTCCCTCGATGGCTGCCCATCGCGTTTCATTGTTGTGGGCAAAGTCTAGCCAATCGGAGCCGCTCTCACCACGCCCCTGCGGACAGCGCGCGCGCAAAAGTGATAGCGTCAAGCCGCCGGGAGGATCTTCATGATTGCACGCAGTCTCGCCGTGATTTTTGCCGCGATGTCGGCGCTCGCGTTTGCCGGGCCGGCGCTTGCCGCCTATCCGGAACGTTCAGTGCGCATCATCGTGCCCTATGCGCCGGGCGGTCCCGCCGACGTCACGGCGCGGCTGCTCGCCGCCAAGCTGCAGGAGCGGCTCGGGCAATCGTTCGTGATCGACAACCGCTCGGGAGCGGGCGGCAATATCGGGACGGCGGCGGGCGCGCAGGCGGCGCCCGACGGCTACACGCTCACCGTCATCACGCCGGCGCAGATCATCAACACCACGCTGTTCGCCAAGCCCGGCTACGAGTTGAAAGAGTTTGCGCCGCTCGCGCTGCTGAACGTCGCGCCCGCGCTGCTGCTCGCGCACCCGAAGCTCAACGTGAATTCGGTGGCCGAGATGATCGCGGCCGCCAAGGCCAGGCCCGGCGCGATCGCGTTCGCCAGCCAGGGCACCGGCGTCGCGCCGCATTTGATGATGGAGATGATCAAGAAGGCGGCCGGGATCGACATGGTACACGTGCCGTATCGCGGCTCGGCGCCGGCGCTGAACGACCTGATCGCCGGCAACGTGCCGCTGATGATGGACTCGATGATCACCGGATTGCCGCATGTGCGCGCCGGCACGCTGCGGGGGCTCGCGGTCTCGACCGCGACGCGGTCCGCGCTGGCGCCGGAGATTCCGACCGTCGCCGAATCCGGCATCCCCGGCTTCGAGGCCTTTCTCTGGTACGGCATCGTGGCGCCGGCGCAGACGCCGCCCGACGTCGTGCAGACGCTGGGCCGCGAAATCGCCGCCGTGATGAAGCTGCCTGACGTGCGCGAGCGGCTGATCGCGCTCGGCTCGGAGCCGGCCGAGTCCGGCCCGGACTCCTTTGCGGCATTCATCACGTCGGAGGCCGGGAAATGGGGCCCGATCGTGGTCTCCTCGGGCGCCAGGGCGGAGTGAGCGGCGCGACAAATTTGCCCTCTCCCGGCGGAACGGGAGAGGTGCCATATATGTTGACGACAGCGGTCCGTAACGGAGCCACCATGCCAGCCTTGCCTGACTTCAAAGTGTCCCCCGCGGTTCAGCCGCGGCCTGAGGACTATGGCTACGACCTCGACAAGGCGCTTTCGTCCGTGGTGGGACTGCATGCGATCGTTCCGGGCGACGCGTTCACCGCCGATACGCTCGGCACCGAGCGCGCCGGCAACGGCGTGCTGATCAACGAGCGCGGCCTCGTGCTCACCATCGGCTATCTGATCACCGAGGCCGAGACGATCTGGCTGCATCTCAACGATGGCCGCGTCGTTCCCGGCCACGTGCTCGGCTACGACCAGGCGACCGGCTTCGGGCTGGTGCAGGCGCTCGCCAAGCTCGACTTGCCGGCGCTTCCGCTCGGCGATTCCACCATGATTCCGCTCGACGAGAAGGTCGTGGTCGGCGGCGCCGGCGGGCGCCAGCGCTCGGTCGCGTGCCGCGTCGTGGGCAAGCAGGAGTTCGCCGGCTACTGGGAATACGTGCTCGACGAGGCGATCTTCACCGCGCCGGCCCATCCGAACTGGGGCGGCACCGCGCTGATCGGTCCGGCGGGCGACCTGCTCGGCGTCGGATCGCTGCAGCTCGAGCGCGCGCGCGAGCGCGGATCGACCGAGCATCTCAACATGATCGTGCCGATCGACGATCTCAAACCGATCCTCGACGACCTGATGAAGTTCGGCAAGCCGAACCGGCCGCCGCGGCCGTGGCTCGGCCTCTACGCAACCGAGGTCGAGGATCGCATCATCGTGGTCGGACTGGCGACGCGCGGACCGGCGCAGATGGCCGACATCCGCACCGGCGACGTGATCCTCGGCGTCGACGGCCGCGAAGTGAGCGAGCTTGCGGCCCTGTTTCGCAAGGTCTGGTCGCTCGGCCACGCCGGCGTGGACGTGCCGCTGCTGATCTATCGCGACGGCCGCACTCTCGAGACGACGGTCAAGTCAGGCGATCGTGCCAAGTTCCTGAAAGGCCCGAGCGTGCATTGACGCCCGGCGGCGCGGGCCGCATCGCGTGACCGATACGCTGGTCGAATTCCTGCGCCGCTTCGGCGAGCTCAGCCCAACGTCGGGCGTCGTGCTCGCGCTCATCTTCGTGGTCGGCGGCCTCGTCCCGGTGCCGCGCACCTTTCTCACGCTCGCGGCCGGCGTGATGTACGGGATGGCGGCGATCCCGATCGTCATGCCGGCGACGACGCTCGGCTGCGTGATCGCATTCCTGCTCGCGCGTTATCTCTTCGCCGAACGGCTGTGGCGCTATGTCGAGGGCCGGCGCAAGCTCACCGCGATCATGAACGCGGTCGCGACCGAAGGCTGGCGCATCGTCGCGCTCTGCCGCCTGGCGTCACCGATCCCCTCGATGGTGCAGAGCGCCATCTTTGGGCTGACCCGCATCCCGCTCTGGCCCTACACCTGGTCGACCTTCGTGTTCACCATCCCGCAGATCGTGCTCTACACTTATCTCGGCGCGATCGGAAAGGCCGCGCTGCTCGGCGAGAGCGGCGGCGTCAGTCTCGGCGTGATGATCGCGGGCGGCGTGACATTCGCGCTGGTGGTTTGGCTGATCACGCGGCGGGTGCGCGCGAGCATGCGCGAACTGGAGCGCTCTCAGCCCTTCTCCCCGTAGGTGGCGCGCGAGATGTCCGGCACCGGGATGCCGTCGTCGATCGCCTTGCAGCGCAAGTCCTCGGCCTCGGCCTTTTCCTGCGCCAGCGCGAGCACGTCGGTCATGCGCTCGCGCGGGACGAAGCAGACGCTGGTCTCGTCCGCCACCACGAGATCGCCCGGCTCGACGCGCACGCCGCCGATCTGCACCGGGCCGTTGATCTCGATCGTCTGCAGCCGCCACTTGCCGGTGACGGCGGAGAGCTCGGTCGACCAGATCGGGTAATCGACCGAGCGCGAGTGGCCGACGTCGCGCACGCCGCCCCACACGATCGCGCCGACCTCGCCCTGGCGCTTGCCGGTCTGCGCCGAGATGCCGCCCATGTTCGACATGCCGGAGACGCCGTCGATCACCAGCACGTCGCCCGGTGTCGCGAGGTTGTGCGCCTCGAACTCGGCCATGCGGTTGACCTTGCTGCCGCGCGCCGTCGAGCGGATCGATGCGCTGCAGCACGTTGCGCACGGTCAGCGCCGGCCCGACGATGCGCGTGCCGGGGATCGTCGGCCGCAGGATGTGCGCGCCGACCACGCCGCACGGAATGCCGAGCTCGTCCATCACGTCGGACACGATGCCGGTCGCGTCGCCGAGCGCGCGGAAGCCCTCGATCACGCCCTGCGGCGGCCGCGGCACCTGCATCAGCCTGATGTTCTCGCGCGCGATGCGGCCGGTGAGACGTTTCTCGGACATTCCAATTCCCTTCTGCTTGTCATTGCGGCCGAAAGCGCGTTGACGCGCGTCTGCGACGCACTACGGCCTTCCCTAATCCAAGCGGATGTTCGCACGTTTGATCACCGCCGACAGCCGCTCGGTCTCGTCGCGCAGGAATTCGCGAAGTCCTGCGGGCTGCCGCCCACGACGTCGGCGCCCTGTTCGGCGAGGCGCGCGCGCACCGCGTCGCTGCGCAGCGCGGCCGCGATCTCGCGGTTGAGCATGGCGACGATCGCGGGCGGCGTCTTCGCCGGCGCGAGCAGCCCGAACCAGGTGCCGGTGAGATAGTCGATGCCCTGCTCGCGAAACGTCGGCACGTCGGGCAGCGCGGCGGCGCGCGCCTCGCGCCGCGATGGCGAGCGGCTTCAGCCCGCCGCTCTGGATCAGCGGCAGCACCGCGAGGCTGCCGGCGAGCAGCATCTGCACTTCGCCGCGCAGCACCGCCAGCGTCGCCGGACTGCCGCCGCCGTAGGGCACGTGCTGCATCCGCGTGCCGGTGATGTCCTGCAGCAGCCCGGCGGCGAGATGCGGCCCGCTGCCGGCGCCGTAGGAGGCGTAGTTCAGCTCGCCCGGCCGCGCCTTGATGCGTGGCGATCAGCTCGGCAGCCGTGTTCACCGGCAGCGACGGCGTGACCACCAGGATGCTCGGCGAATTGCAGATCAGCGCGACCGGCGCGAAGTCGCTCTGCGCGTACGAGAGCTTGCGGTAGAGCGAGGGGTTGGCGGCAAACGAGATGCTGGTCAGCAGCAGCGTGTGGCCGTCCGGCTGCGCGTTCGCGACCGCCGCGGTGCCGATGTTGGTCGAGGCGCCGGGCCGGTTGATGATGACGAAGCGCTGGCGCATCGTTTCGCTCAGCCGCTCGGCGAGCACGCGCGCGATCAGGTCGGTGCCGCCGCCGGCCGCGAACGGCACCACGATCTCGACCGTGCGGCTGGGATAGTCCTGCGCCTGCGCGGGAGCGGCGAGCAGCGCGAGGATGAGGAAAGCGAAGCGTCGCATCGCGCCGCTATAGCAAATTATTGCGGCGCCGCCTCCGGCATCAGCGCCAGGTCGGAGTAGCGCGCCATGCGGATCACCGGCACGATGCCGGCCGCGACGATCAGCAGCGCGGCGAGCGCGCCCTCCTCGAAATTGCCGCGCGTGGCGTACTGATAGATGTAGGTCGACAGCGTCTCGACATTGAGCGGGCGCAGCAGCAGCGTCGCGGGCAGCTCCTTCAGGCAATCGACGAACACCAGCAGCGCGGCGCCGCCGAGCGCGGGGCGCGACAGCGGCACGTGGATGAGCCGCATGATCGCGCCGGGCTTCTGCCCGAGCGTGCGCGCGGCATCGTCGACGCGGGTCGAGATGCGCGAGAGGCCGGCGGAGGCCGAGCCGGTCGCGATGGTGAGGAAGCGCACCACATAGGCGATCACGATCGCGGCGCCCGAGCCCGCCACCACGAGGCCGACGCCGACACCCGCGACCGTGCGCGAGACCGCGTTGAGCCCTTCGTCGATCGCGACCAGCGGCGAGAGCAGCGCGAGCGCCAGCACGGTGCCGGGCACCGCATAGCCGAGGCCCGGCGAGGGTGAGCGCCCAGCCGGTCCAGCCGCGCCGGATCATGCGCGCCGCCATCACGGCGCCGAAGCCGAGGACGAGCGCCACGACCGTCGCGGCGGCGGCGAACAGGATGGTGTTGAGCGCGGCGCGCACAAGATCCGGATCGAAGCGGCGGTTCGCCGCCTCCCAGCGCGAGGTCGATCGCCGGAATGAGAAAGCCGAGCACGCACCGGCAGCGCGCAGACCGCGCTCGCCGCGAGCGCCGGCCCATCCGGTGAGCACGATCGGCGCCGGCGGCTGCGCGCGGCGCATCGCGAGATGGAAGCGCTTGTCGCGCCGGCCGTAGCGCTCGAGCGCGATCAGCGCCGCGATCACGACCAGCATCACGCAGGCGATCTGCGCGGCGCCGGGCAGGCTCGAGCGGTTGAGCCAGGTGGTGAAGATCGAGAGCGTCAGCGTGCGCACGCCGAGATATTCGCAGGCGCCGATGTCGTTGAGCGTTTCGAGCAGCGCCAGCGACAGGCCGACCGCGAGCGCCGGGCGCGCGAGCGGCAGCGCGACGTGGCGCGCCAGCATGAGGCGCGTCGCGCCGAGCGTGCGCGCGACCTCGAACAGGCAGGCGCTCTGCGTCTGGAACATCGCGCGCGCGGCGAGGAAGACATACGGATAGAGCACGAGCGAGAAGACGAACACCGCGCCGGGAAGCGAGCGGATGTTCGGATACCAGCTCGCGGCGGTCGGCTTCCAGCCGGTCAGCGCGTCAGCGACGTTCTGCACCGGGCCGAAGGCGTCGAACAGGTCGACGTAGACGTAGGCGACGATGTAGGTCGGAAAGGCGAGCGGCAGCGCCAGCACCCAGGCCAGCGTGTCGCGGCCGGGAAAGCGATAGGCGGTGACCAGCCATGCGGCGCCGACGCCGATCAGCGCGGTCAGCACCGCGACGCCGGCCAGCAGCAGCACGGTGACGCGCAGCGCCTCGGGGATCACGTAGGCGACGAGATCGGCCCAGATGTCGCTCTCGCCCGAGAGCGCGATGCGCACGAGGTTGGCGAGCGGGATCACCACCAGCGCGGCGACCGCGATCAGGAACGCGCCGGCGACCAGGTCGGAGGAGGTCACAGAAAAGGCTGCGCCGGGCAGACGGGCCCGGCGCGGCTGTCGGTGAAGCTCAGCGAGATGCCATCGATCAGTTGTCGAACCCGACCTTGTCGACCAGGTTCGCCGCCGCCTTCTTGTGCTTCGCGACTTCGGCGAGCGGCAGCGCATCGGGCTTGAGCGTGCCGTAGGCCGCGATGGTCGGATTGATCTTCACTTCCGCGAGCAGCGGATATTCGTAGTTCATGTCGGCGTAGATGATGCTGCGCCTTCTCGCCGACCAGCCACTCCATCAGCTTCACGGCGTTGGCCTTGTTCGGCGCGTGCTTCGCCAGCACCACGCCCGACAGGTTCACATGCGTGCCGCCGCCCTGCGAAGGTCGGCAGGATCACCTTGGTGGCGTCGGCCCACGGCTTGCGGTCGGTTTCCTTGTCGTTCATCAGCGCCCAGTAATAGGTGTTGCCGAGGCCGATGTCGCACTTGCCGGCCGCGATGTCGCGCGCCACTTCGCGGTCGCCGCCGGACGGCTTCTGCGCGAGGTTCGCCTTCAGGCCCTTGAGCCATTCCTCGGTCTTCGCCTCGCCGTGCTTGGCGAGATAGGCGGCGAACAGCGCGTTGTTGTACATGTGCTGGCCGGAGCGGATGCAGATCTTGCCCTTCCACTTCGGGTCGGCGAGCTCCTCGTAGGTGATCGCGTCCTGCTTCACGCGCTCCTTCGAGGCGTAGACCACGCGCGCGCGCATCGAGATGCCGTACCAGGCGCCGTCCGGGCCGTGATAGGCCTTCGGCACCGCCTTCTCGAGCGCCGCCGACTTGATCGGCTGCGTGATGCCGGCGTCGATCGCGTCCTGCAGCCGCGCGACGTCGACGGTGAGCAGCACGTCGGCCGGCGAGTTCGCGCCTTCGGTCTTGATGCGCTGCTCGAGGCCGGAGCTCGCCGAGATCACGTTGACCTTGATGCCGGTGTCCTTGGTGAAGGCGTCGAACAGCGGCTGCGATCAGCTTCTGCTCGCGATACGAGTAGACGTTGACCTCGCCTTGCGCGGCCGCGAGGCCGGGCGCGAGGAGAACGGCGCAGAGCGCGGTGAGGGCGAGCGGACGATTGAGCATAGAGCCTCCATGCGGCGGTGAAGTCGTGCGACTTGCGCGTGTCCTAGGCCGCCGCGGCGGCGCGAAGCAATGCGAATTGTCGTGAGAAATCAATAGTTTATAATCATTCTAAACTGCTGCAGTCTGGAATGAGTCGAAACAAGCGGCGTGCCTGTTGATCGCCCGCGCGGAATTCGCGCGGCGCGCTTGCCAACGCCGTCCGCGGCTCGGCGCTGCGTCCCTTCGTCTCAGCGTCGACCGTGCGGCGTGCCGCCGGCGAGCACGGTCGCCATCCACGGCCGGTCGATGTTCTGCCCCGACACGACCACGGCGACGCGCTTGCCCTGGAACGCCGCGCGCTCGCGCATCAGCGCGGCGAACGCCGCGGCGCCCGCGCCTTCGGCCAGCGTGTGCGTGTCGGTGTAGAGCGCGCGGATCGCCTCGGCGACCTCGTCGTCGGTCACCTCGATCAGGCCCGCCATGCCGGCCTGCATGATGGCGAGCGCTTGCGCGTCCGGGATGCGCACCGCCATGCCGTCCGCGAACGTGTCAGCGCCGAGTTGGTCGGCACGCAGACGCCCGGCATCGAGCGAGAGCCGGTAGGTGTTGGCGCGATCCGACACCACGCCGTAGACCTTGGCCTTGCGCCCGAGCGCGTCGCGCGCGCCGATCACGCCGCAGACGCCGGAGCCGAGCCCGATCGGCACGAACACCGCGTCGAGCTCCGGCTCGGCGCTGAACAGCTCGTGCGCATAGGTCGCGACGCCGAGCACCAGATCCTTGTCGAACGACTTGCCGTATTCGTAGCCGCGCTCCGCGGCGATCTCGGCCGCGCGCTCGCGCGCCTCGTCGAAGTCGCGGCCGTGCTCGATCAGCTCGGCGCCGAACGCCTGCATCGCGGCGTTCTTCTCGGTCGAATTGCCGAACGGCACCACCACCGTGCAGGCGATGCCGGCGCGGCCGCAGGCGAACGCGAGCGACTGCCCGTGATTGCCGCGCGTCGCCGTGATGACGCCCTTGACGTGCGGCCGCTCGCGCTTGAGCCGGTCGACATAGACGATGCCGCCGCGCACCTTGAAGGCGCCGGTCGGCGTGTGGTTCTCGTGCTTGACCACGACATCGACGCCGGTGCGCTGCCTTGCAGCAGCGGCCAGGCGAACTGCGGCGTCGGCGGCACCGCGGCGCGCACGATCGGAACGGCGGCTTCAAGCTCGGCGAGGGTGAACATCCTGTCGCGCTCCGCTCGCTCCTATCCCGCCCCTGAAAGAGGAGGGTCGCGGCGGCCGGGGTGGGGTTACACCTGAGTGTATCGGAAGGGAAGAAGACCCCACCCGACGCACTTCGTGCGTCGACCTCCCCCTGCGCGGGAGGTATGGAGCGCGCTATCGCATGATCACCGGGCGCGGCGGCGGATTCCACGCGATCTCGGCGATCATCTTCTTCACGATCGCCTGGCCGAACGAGTTGTGGTTCTCCGCCACCATGACGAACGCGCCGGGGCCGCCGATCACGTTGCGGCGGTAATACTCGCCGAGCCCGCCGGGCGGATTGGTGTGCTCGGGATTCCACGGCAGCGGCGAGTCGCTCAGGATCACCAGCCCGTTCACCGTGACGCCCTTGGCGATCACCTCGTCGCGCACCGACGCGATGTCGCGCCCGGAATTGTTGGTGCCGTCGCCCGCCACGTCGATGGTGCGGCGCGCCGCCTTGAACGGCGAGCGCTCGAGCTGCGCGAAGGCGAACTCGAGCCCGGCGCTGATCGAGGTGCGGTCGGCGAACGAGCGCGGCAGCTCGATCATCTGGTCGCCGATCTTGCGCGCCGAGGCGGCGTCGCCGACGATGGTCCAGTCGATCACCAGCTTGACCGAGGTCGCGCCCGACCATTCGACGAAGCAGATCGCGATCTTGCCGTGCGGACCGGACTGGATCGCCTCGACCACGCGCCGGTTGGACAGCGCCGCCGCGTAGCCCTCGCGCTGCAGCTGGAACTTGCGCGTATCGACGCTGCGCGAGACGTCGGAGGCGAGCACCAGCAGCAGATCGACATCCTGCGCGCGCGCCACGGCTGCCGAGCACGCTGAGCGCGGCGACGATCGAGAGCGGCGCCGGCAATTCGGGCAAGACGCGTCATTCCGGGTCCTCCGCAACGGCTCGCCTCGCGCGCAAACGCGCAAGGTCCGCCGATGCTACCAGATTCCGGCGGCGGGTGGCATGGCGGTCTGTTGACAAATCGGTGTTCGCGCCGGCGAACGCGCAGGTCGCAGCGGCGGTCTCGGCCGGCGACGGCTTACGCGTCGTTATCGACCAGCCGCCACATCTGGAAGCCTTCGGTGGCGATCGCCTTCTCGATCGCCTCGCGCGACATCTTGTGCGGCGGCGCGCTCGAGGGCCGATGATGCCGGTCGCGGTCCACGGCCCGTGATGATCCGGCAGCTTGCTGCCGCGCGGATCGGCCGCGAAGGCGCGCAGGTGCTTTCGCGTCTCGGACTTGAAGATGTAGATGCGGATGGCGGCGCCTTCCGGCGAAGCGGTGTCGAGCTGCTGGCTGGACATCTTCTTGAACCCTCCGATCACATCAACCGCCAGGCGAGCAACGCGCCCGCGACGCCGACCGATAGCAGGAACCAGATTGCGTAGAGCTGGAGCGTTTGCATGTATCCTCTTGGCGTGTCGCCCGAGCGACCGTCACCGCTCGTCAGCCGCGGCCCGCGGCAAGGGATAGTCCGGGCGGTCATAGAGCCGGCGGATCGCTTCGCCGTCGAAGCGCACTTCGTCGACTTCGAGGTACGCGCCGAGCAGGAGCGGCGCCGGCATCTCCTCGATCGCGAAGCGGATCGCCTCCGCGGCGGTGTCGAACCGCCGGTAGTTCATCGGCTGGCCGGCCCTTGCGGCCGCGCGAGGGAAACAGTTCGGCGGCTGCGCCGTAATCGAATGCAGCCTTCGGCGTGGCGCGGCTGCCGCCGCGCGATCCGTCAGGGATGAATGGCTGCCGTCCGGCACGTGCGCTCCATTGCGGATGCAGGCGGGAGCGCAAGCCTCTCTCAGCTACCGGCGCCTGTGTCTTCGACGACATGCCGGTAATGACACAGACATTATACCCTTTGCGGCGCGCCTCCTAACCAATTCGCCCGCCGCGTCTTCGGCCTGCCGCTCGGCCCTCAACTTGACATATTTGCATTCCAGTGTACTTTGCATTGTAAAGTACAGGGCGGGCACATGAAGGATCTGGAGCGGGCGTTGGCGGACATCACGGCGATCCGCAGCCAGATGGCGCGCGGGACCCAGTTCCGCGGCTACGGGCCGGTCACGGTCGCGGCGACCGGGCTGCTGGCGCTGCTCGCCGCCGCGCTGCAGGCGCTCTATCGTGCCCGATCCGGCCGCAGCGCCGCTCGCCTATCTCCTGCTGTGGGCCGGCATGGCGGCGATCGCCGTGATCCTCACCGGCGCCGAGATGATCGCGCGCTCGCGCCGCGAGCATGGCGGGCTCGCCGACGAGATGCTGTACCAGGCGGCCGAGCAATACATCCCGGCCGGCGTCGCCGGCACGCTCATCACCGTCGTGATCTATCGCTACGCGCCGGACGCGCTGAAGCTGCTGCCCGGCCTGTGGCAGATCGTGTTCAGCCTCGGCGTGTTCGCGTCGTGCCGCTCGCTGCCGCGCGGCATGTTCGCGGTCGGCGTCTGGTATCTCGCCGCCGGCCTCGCGACGCTCGCGCTCGCGACGAGCGCGCCGTTCGCCGCGCTGGCGATGGCGGTGCCGTTCGGCGTCGGCCAGTTGCTGATGGCGTTCGTGCTCTATCGCGCGACCGGAGGCGACGATGGCGAAGAGTAAGACGGAAGGGCGCTTCGCCTACGAGGGGCTCGACCGCGTCATCCACGAGAAGGCGCGCCTCAGCGTGCTCACCTCGCTGGTGGCGCATCCCAAGGGACTCGTGTTCGGCGACCTGAAGCAGATGTGCGGGCTGACCGACGGCAATCTCTCGCGCCACCTGCAGGTGCTGCAGGAGGCCGGGCTGGTGGCGATCGAGAAGGGCTACGACCACAACCGGCCGCAGACCGTCGTGCGCATCACGCCGGCCGGGCAGGCAGCGCTATCTCGACTATCTCGACGGTGCTCGAACAGGTGGTGCGCGACGCGGCGAGCGCCGCGAAGGGCAGCGGCGCGTCGGCGCACTTGCGAAAACTGAAACCAGCCTGAAAAAAATTTGCGGGGAAACTTTACAATGCAAAGTACTCTCGAAGGTCAAGACAAGGTCCACGTCGCCATCATCATGGACGGCAACGGCCGCTGGGCCGAGCGGCGCGAGCTGCCGCGCAGCGCCGGCCATCGCGAAGGCATCGAGGCGGTGCGCCGCGCGGTCGAGGCGGCGCCCGATCTCGGCATCGGCGCGCTCACGCTGTTCGCGTTCTCGGCCGACAACTGGCGCCGTCCGCCGCTCGAGGTCGAGGTGCTGATGCTGCTGCTGCGCCAATACCTGCGGCGCGACGTGCGCCGGCTCGCCGACAACGGCGTGCGGCTGCAAGGTGATCGGCCGGCGCGACCGGCTGCCCGACGGCCTCGCCGACGAGATCGCCGCGGCGGAAGCCGCCTGCGCGCGCGGCACGCGCCTCGCGCTCAACGTCGCGCTCGACTACTCGGCGCGCGACGCGATCGCCAACGCGGCCGCGACCTGGCTCGGCGACGACTCGCCCGGGCGCGCGGCGTTCGGCAACCTGCTCGCGGTCCAGGGCCACGGCACCGGGCGCGACGTCGATCTGCATGATCCGCACCGGCGGCGAGAAGCGGCTCTCGGACTTCCTGCTGTGGGAGTGCGCCTACGCGGAATTGTTCTTCACCGACACGATGTGGCCGGATTTCGGCCGCGAGCACCTGCGCGTTGCGTTGAACGATTTCCGCACGCGCGAGCGCCGCTTCGGCGGCCTCGCGGTCGCGGCCGAATAACTTCACCAGAGAGGAGCCCGATGACTGACACGACCACACGATCCGTTCGGCCCGCAACGCGCGCCGCGCGCCCGATCCGCCGCTACCGTGCCGCGGCTCGACTACACCGACGCTCTCGCTGCACAAGATCGCGCTGATCGCCGGGCTGGCGATCGCCACCATCGTGCCGAACCTGTTCATGACCAACCTGATCGAGGAGCGCGAGAGCCGCCAGGCCGGCGTGCGCCAGGAGTTCACGCGCAACTGGGGACCGGAGCAGAGCCTCTACAGCCCGATGCTGGTCATCCCGTACCAGGCCGGCGACCGTGGCCGCGCCAATACCTCAAGATCACGCCGACGCGGCTCGACCTCGCCGCGGCGCTCAACGCCGCAGGAGCGCAAGCGCGGCCTGTTCCACGCGACCGTGTATGACGCCAAGGTCGACATGCAGGGCGCGTTCGTGGTGCCGCCGGAGGCGCGGCTGCGCGACTTCGTCACCGAGCAAGGATGCGCGCTTCCTCTGGAACGAAGCGATGATCGCGTTCGGCGCGGCGTCGAACCTCACCGGCCTGCGCTCGACCGACAACATCACGATCGACGGCGCCGAGCAGACAATGGCTGCCGTGCCTCGAGGCGCTGCGCCAGGAAGCGGCCTGCCGCGGCGCCGCGCTGGTGATGGCGAACGCGCCGCTCGCGCCCCCGGCGGCGAGCAGCACGCGCGTGTCAGTTCAAGTCCAGCCGTCAGCCTGCGCGGCACCTCGTCGTTCTCGCTGCAGTACGCCGGCAAGGAGCTGGCCGCGACGTTCCGCTCGCCATGGCCGAGCCCGAGCTTCAACGGCAACACGCTGCCGATGGAGTCGACGCGTGACGCCCGACGGCTTCGAGGCGAACTGGCAGACCATGGAGTTCGGCTCGCCGCGCATCGCGTCCTCGGCCGGCGTCGTTCGATTCCGCGATGTGGAAAGGCTCGACCATCGGGGTCGAGCTGATCGAGGCGACGCCGATCTACCGCATGATCAATCGCGTGGCGAAATACGGGCTGCTGTTCGTGGTGCTGTCGTTCGCGACCTATTTCTTCTTCGAGGTGCTGTCGCGGCTGCGCATCCACGTCGTGCAGTACGGCCTGCTCGGTCTGTCGCTCTCGCTGTTCTCGCTGCTGCTGCTCTCGCTCGCCGAGCCGATCGGCTACACCAACGGCTATCTGGTCGCGGCCGGCCTCGTGCTGACGCAGTCCACGCTCTACACCGCGGCGGTGGCGCGGCGCTTCATGCCGGCGTTCGTGTTCGCGCTGATCCTCGCGAGCCTGTTCGGCTTCATCTACGTGCTGCTCGGACTGGAGACCTACTCGCTGCTGATCGGCGCGCTCGCGCTGTTCGTGGTGGTGTCGGCGCTGATGGTGCTGACGCAGATGGTGAGCTGGCCGGGCAGGGTGGAGGTCGCTGAGGCGGTGTGAGCGAAGGTCGCTCCGTCTTCACCTCTCCCCGCTTGCGGGGAGAGGTCGACCCGCCGAAGGCGGGGCGGGTGAGGGGCTTGTGCCAACTCGCCCCAGCCCCTCACCCGGCGCGCTTCGCTCGCCACCCTCTCCCCCTTTGCGGGGAGAGGGAAGATGCGCCGCCTTCACGATCCACTCCCGGAACGCCACGAAGGCCGGCTCGGTCTCGCGCGCGGCGCGGTACACCAGATACCAGCCGGCATCCTTCGGCACCGACTGCGCGAACGGTGTCACCAACCGCCCGGCCGCGAGATCGTCGTCGATGTAGGGACGCACGCCGATCGCGACGCCGATGCCGTCGGCCGCCGCCTGCTGCGCGTGGCCGTAGTAGTCGAACTTCGGCCCGCTCGGCTGCGACGCCTGAGACCCCGACCGCCTTGAACCAGCGCGGCCAGTCGTCCGCCGCGTGGGTGACGCGCAACAGCGTGACGCCCTTGAGATCCTCCGGGCGCTTCAGCCGCCTGGCCAGCGCCGGCGTGCACACCGGCGTCAGGTCCGCCCTGAACAGCGGCGCCGCGATCAGGCCGGGAAAGTCGCCGTCGCCGAGCTTGATGCCGCAGGTCCAGTCGTCGCTGAACGGCAGCGCCTCGCCGCCGGTGGCAAATCGAACATCGATGTCGGGCGCGTGCTTTCTGGAAGTCGGCAAGGCGCGGGATGAGCCAGCGGATCGCAAACGTCGGTCCGACGCCGACCGTCAGCACGCGCGCGCTGCCCATCGCGGTCACCTGATCGGTCAGCGCAGACAGCTGATCGAACAGCTGCGTGAGCCCGGCCTGGTAGGCGCGCCCGGCGGGGGTCGGCGCGAGACGGTTGGCCTTGCGCTCGAACAAGGTGACGGCGAGCCGCGCCTCGAGCAGGTGCACCATCCGGCTGACCGCCGCGGGCGTGACGTGCAGCTCGTCCGCAGCCTTAGCAAAGCTCCCGCTGCGGGCGGCGGCCTCGAAGGCTTTGATGCCGTTCATGAAGGGGAGCTGGCGCATGCGACCATCAGGAAAGTTAAGGCTCGCGCCAAGATAACTCAGTTTGTCTCACGCCGCCAAGAGGATCATGAGAGCGGCGGGAGCACACCGTCATGAGCCTGATCCTCACCGCCGTCGTCCTCGTCACCATGGTGGCGACCGCCTTCCTGTCCGGCATCTTCGGCATGGCGGGCGGGCTGATCCTGATCGGCGTGCTGCTGGTGATCATGCCGGTGCCCGAGGCGATGATGCTGCACGGCGTGACGCAAATGGCATCGAACGGCTGGCGCGGGCTGTTGTGGATCGGCACGTGCGCTGGGGCGCGATCGGCGCCTATCTCGCCGGCTGCGCCGCCGCGCTGCTCGTCTGGTCGCTGTGGCGCTACGTGCCGAGCAAGGCGGTGGCGCTGCTGCTGCTCGGCGGCGCGCCGTTCCTCGTGCGGCTGGTGCCGGCGCGCTTCAAGCCCGACCCGGAAAGCATCGTGCAGGGCACGGTCTACGGCATGATCTGCATGACGCTGCTGCTGCTCACCGGCGTGTCCGGCCCGCTGCTCGACTCGTTCTTCCTCGGCGGCAAGCTCGACCGGCGCGAGATCATCGCCACCAAGGCGGTGTGCCAGATCTTCGGCCACGCCGCGAAGCTCGTCTACTTCGGCCCGTGATCGACCAGGCCGCAACGGTCGATCCGGTGGTCGCGGGCCTCGCGATCGCCGCCTCGATGCTCGGCACGACACTCGCCGCCAAGGTGCTCGAGCGGATCAGCGACGCCCAGTTCCGCGTCTGGTCGAACCGGATCATCACCGGCGTGTCGGGCTATTTCGTCGCGTACGGCTGTTACGTTTTCGCCGTCGCGGGATTAAAGTGAGCGCGGAGGCTGCCATGAGCGAAGCCACCAATCTCGATCCGCTGGTGCTCGACTTCGTCGAATGGATCGCCAAGGAGCCGCGCGCCTACGCCGACGTGCTCGACGCGTGGCGCACCTCGTGTCCGCGCCTGACCGTGTGGGAGGATGCGATCGACCGCGGGCTGGTGGTGCGCAGGCCGGTGCCGGGCGAGAGCCGCACGCGGGTGGAGGTGACCGCGGCGGGCGAGCGGTTCCTGCGCGAGCATCGCAGGCTGGTTATCGCTCGTCCCGCGAAGTCGGGACCCAGTGCTTGCAAGCACTGGACCCGCTTTCGCGGGTGAGCGGAGAATTAACCGAGCTTCAACAGCTTCTTGGCATTGCCCGACATGATCGCGCGCGTGATGCGCATCGAGATCGAGCGTCTCCACCGCCGCGATCGTCTTCGCGATCGGCCCGAGCGGCGCGTCGGTCGCGAACACCACCTTGTCGGCGCCGAAGAAATCGAGCCCGCATTGCAGGCCGTTGCCGGCGCCGAACAGCGCGGTGTCGGCATAGAAGTCGTGGAAGTAGTCGAGGTGCGGGCGCTTCAGCGACGACAGCACCTTCGAATAGTCCTCGTCCGAGGTGCGCGCGCCGAGCACCTCCATGCCGGCGCCGATGCGCCCGTCGAAGAACGGGATCATGCCGCCGCCGAGATGATGCGTGACGATCTTCAGGTCCGGATGGCGGTCGAACACGCCGGAGAACACCAGCCGCGCCATCGCGACGCTGGTCTCGTACGGCCAGCCGAAGCACCACCACATCTCGAAGCGCGACTTCTGCTCCGCCGCGTAGTCCGGCATCGCGGCGGTGCGCGCCGGATGCAGCCAGATCGGCAGGTCGTGCTGCGGCCATCGCGGCGAACACCGGCCTGAAGCGCTCCTCGTCGAGCGGATGGCCGGCGATGTTGGTGAAGATCTGGATGCCGCGCGCGCCGAGTTGCCCGATCGCGCGCTCGGCCTCCTTCAGCGCGCTATCGACGTCGTCGAGCGACACCGCCGCGACGAAGGCCGGAAAGCGCTTCGGGTGCTGCGGCGCACAGTTCCGCCATCGCGTCGTTGGCGACGCGCGCGAGCTGCGCCGCGGTCTCGCCTTGCGCGATCTCCTCCAGCGGCGGGTTGGGCAGCGAGATGATCTGCGCGTAGTCGCCGATCTCGTCCATCTCGGCGAAGCGCAGGTCGAGATCGAACAGCTTCTTCACGCCGCGCAGCCGCGCGCCGATGTTCTCCAGCTTGGGCGAGACGCGCGACATCTCCCGGAAGAAGCGATCCGGGAGGATGTGCGTGTAGATGTCGAGGATCATCATGTCCGTTCTCGGCCTCATCCTGGGCCGCGACCCCATAACGCGTTACCGACGTTGCACCGGCTCCACGCCGAAGAAGTCACTTTGCATGGCGGTTGTTCTTCGATTTCTATCCGGCAGCGTCAGTTCTGCAGCATCCGCTTCACGCCGGCCGCCGCCGCCGCGTCGGAGATCACCTTGATCTGCGTCGTCGATCTCCCTGGCGAACTCGTCCGGTCCGCCCGGCCGCACGATCTGCGCCGGTCGCGTTGATCTTCGCGGCGATCTCCGGATCGCTCGCCGCCTCCTTGATGTCGGCCGCGATGCGGTTCTTCAGATCCTCCGGCATGCCGCGGATGCCGAACAGGCCGATCAGCCCGTCGACGGCGAGCTGCGGATGCTTCGCCTCCACCGCGGTCGGCACGTCCGGCATGATCGGCGGCGCGCTCGTTGTTGGTCACCGCGATGATCTTGACCTTGCCGGCCTGCACCTGCGGCCGCATGATCGCGAGCGCCGCGACGTAAAGCTGGATGCGCCCTTCGGCGAGATCGTTGAGCGCCTGCACGCCGTCGCGATACGGCACCTTGGTGATCTCGGCGCCGGCCTTCTTGAGGATAGCCCGCGACGACGAAATCGATCGCGCCGGTGGTGCCGGCCGAGTTGAGCTTGCCCGGCTCGGCCTTGGCGCGCGCGATCAGCTCGTCGAGCGAGTTGATGCCGAGCGAGGCCGGCACGCCGACCGCCACGATCGGTGTTGCTGACGCGCGCGATCGGCACGAGGTCCTTCAGCTCGTAGGGCAGCTTCTCGTGCAGGAACGGATGCGCCGTGAAGGTCGAGGTCGGCGCCATCAGGAACGTGTGATCGTCGTTCGCCGCCGGTGAACGCCGTGATCGCCACGATGGCGTCGCCGCCCGGCTTGTTCTCGATCACGACCGGCTTGCCCCATTTCTGCGACAGCCGGTCGGCGATCAGCCGCGAGCCGATATCGACGCCCGAGCCCGGCCCGAGCGGCAGGATGAAGCGCACCGAGCGCTGCGGCCAGGACTGGGATTGCGCGCAGCGCGAGGCGATGCGCCGAGCGCCGACAGTTGCGATGCGCCGCGAGCGCGAGAATGTCGCCGGTTCATTCGTTTCCTCCGGAAGTGTTTCTTCTGTCGCCGTTGGCGGCGAATTTAGCCAGTCGGGCAGGCGCCAGGTCCATGCGGCGGATCGCGGGGCGCGCGCGCCATCCGGCAGCGGCGGGTGTGATCCGCCTCACATCCGCGCCGTCCGAGGGCGCGCAGGATGTCCTCGCCGCGCTGCTGCCTGTTGGCGGTTGAAGCGCTGCCCCGAACCCTGACCGAGAGATGGAGCAGTTCCATGGCGAAAAGAGCGGCAAAGTCGCGGCAAGCCGATCGCATCCTCAACCTGGAGCCGTCGCGCAATACCGAGCACGATTGGGGTCCGCAGGCCGCGGTGGCCGCGGGCGTGGTCGCGGCACCGCCCCTGGCGCTGCCGGCGAGCGTCGACTTGCGCGCCCCGTGGTGGGACATCGGAGACCAGATGAACACCGGGTCGTGCGTCGGCTGGAGTTCGACCGACGGCGTCGCGCGCTATCATTTCGTCAAGGCGAACAAGCTCGCCAGGACCGAGCGGCTGTCGCCGCGTTTCACCTGGATGGCGTCGAAGGAAACCGACCAGTTCGTCAACCGGCCGGAGACGATGATCGAAGGCGCCGGCACCAGCCTCAAGGCCGCGGTGGACGTCCTGCGCAAATACGGCGCCGCGCCCGAAACGCTGCTGCCCTTCAAGATCAATACCATGATGTATACCGGGCCCGAGGATGCGTTTTTCGCCGCGACGGCGACGCGCAAGATCGCCGGCTACTTCAACCTGCTGCGCAATGTTCCGAACTGGAAGTCCTGGCTCGCCACCCAGGGCCCGATCCTGGTCGGTTTCAACGTCGATGCCACGTGGATGAACGCCACCGCGACGAATGGCCTGTTGGACAATTTCCAGCCGACCACGGTGCGCGGCGGCCATGCGGTGGCGGCGGTCGGCTATCGGGCCGACGGCCGCATCATCCTGCGCAACAGTTGGGGCACCAACTGGGGCGACGAGAGGCTTCGCCTATGCCAGCGAAACCTACATCAATGCGGCGTTCTACAACGAAAGCTACGGCATTACGGTCTGATTCCGGGCACCCGGATGAACCGCACGCCGATTTGAGTGTTCTGGTCCTGTGGCTGCATTTGGGGTGGAGGTGTCGTACTGTCCACCGCCCAGCCGCAGGACCGGAGACATGCCATGCTGTCGCTGACCGCCGCTGACGACGGGCGCACCGTCGCATTGCGCATGGGCGAGAAGATCCGCATCAGCCTCCCGGAGAACGCCGGGGGCGGCTATCGCTGGGACATCGACCGGGCGGACGGCGGGATCGAGGCGTCCGGATCGCAGCCGCACTATTCCGGCGAGGCCGTCGGCTCCGGCGGCCTGATGACGTTCATCTTCGCGGCAAAGAAGCCCGGCAAGGGCGAGATCGTGCTGAAGAACTGGCGCGCCTTCGAGGGCGACACGTCGGTGCAGCAGCGTTTCCGGCTCACCGTCGACGTCGAGGCGTAGCCGGAACCGCGCGCTTCAGCCGGCCCGCTCCTCCGGCGGCTTCACGTGGCGGAACGAATAGAGCAGCGCGAGGTCGTAGACGATCTTGAGCACGCCGCAGGCGATGAACGGCAGCCCGGCGGCGGGCGTCGCGAGCAGCGCGCCGGTCAAGCGCCGGGCTGATCGACGGCGGCAAGGCTGCGCGGCACCGCGGTGACGCTCGCGGCGGCGGTGCGCTCGGCCGGCGTCACCACCGCCATCACGTAGGAGGTGCGCGTCGGCACATCCATCTGCGACAGCGCGGCGCGCGCGAGCAGCAGCGCGAGCGCCACGATCAGGTTCGGCGCGAACACCGCGAGGATCAGGAAGATGCTCGACGGGATGTGGGTGAACACCATGGTGTTGACGAGGCCGATGCGCTTCGAAAGCCAGGCCGCGACCGGAAACGAGAAGGCGCGCGAGCGTGCCCGACCAGAAGAAGAACAGGCTCGCGGCCGAGAGCGAGAGATCGAAGCGCTCGAACAGCCACAGCGCCAGCATCGATTGCACCGCGAGCCCGCCGGCGAACGAGTCGAGGCTGAACAGCGCCGCGAGCTTGTAGACGGTGCCGCGCGACGGCCCGAGCGGCGTCGAGGGCGGTCCTCGCGCATCTCGACATGCGGCAGGCGGCGGTAGAGCGCGGCGCTGACGAGCCCGAGCGCCGCATAGGCGAGGAACATCAGCTTGAACGCGGTCACCTGGCGCGATGCCGGCGAGCGCCAGCGAGATCGGGCGTGGCGGCGGCGAGCGAGCCGGCCGCGCCCGCGAGCGCGCCGATCAGGCTGTAGCGCGCGAAGGCGGCGCGTGCGCTCGCGGTCGGCGACGCCGCGCGCCAGCATCGCGTGCTCGAGCGGCACCAGCACGCCGGAGTCGCCGGTCGACGGATTGATGGTGCCGAAGAACGCGACCAGCGAGCACGAAGCGCGATGTGCTCGCTCACCGGAAACGCAAGCCCGGTCGAGCGCGATCAGCGCGGCGCCGAGCGAGCAGCAGATTGCGCAGATCGTGGCGCGGCGCGAAGAAGCCGACCGCGAGCGTCAGCACCGACGAGCCGAGCAGCGCCGCGGTCGCGACGATCCCGATCTGCAGCGGGCTGTAGCCGATCGCCGACAGATAGGCCGGCAGGATGATGACCGCGAAGCCGTCGCCGAAGCCGCGCAGCCGCGCGCCGCGTAGAGCAGCCGCACGTCGGCGGACGAGGCGCGACGTCTGAATGTCGGTTGTCATCGCGGGTCGCCAACCATGTCTCATCTCCGACGCGGGAGCGAGACAACGCTTGGCTGCGGACAGCTCACCGGGCGGTTGTCGCGAGCCCGGACCGAAGATCGTTTAGCACGACGTGGTCTTGCGTCCTATCCTTCTTCCCGTTTCACGGGGAGAGGGATCGAAGCGAGACCTCGGCTAGATCTCCTTGCGATACACCACGAAGCCCGAGTGCGTCGCGACGTGATCGTACAGCCGCATCGCGGTCTTGTTGGTCTCGTGCGTGTGCCAGTAGACGCGCGTCGAGCCGGCGCGCCTTCGCCGCCTCATACACGCCCTCGATCAGCGCCTTGCCGACGCCCTTGCCGCGCAGCGCCGGATCGGTGAACAGGTCCTGCAGGTAGCACACCGGGCCGAGCATGATGGTGTTGCGGTGAAACAGGTAGTGCGTCAGGCCGACGAGCTTGCCGCCCTCTCGGCGACCAGCGCATGCATCGGCTCGTAGCCGTCGAAGAAGCGCGCCCAGGTCATGCTGCGTGACCTCGTCCGGCACCGCGGTCGGGCCGACGCGCTTGTAGAACGCGTTGTAGCCCTCCCACAGCGGAAGCCACTGATCGAAATCGGCGCGCGTGACGGGGCGGATGGTGAGGGACATTGTGATTCCTGACGGCGTGCGAAGCTATCCGTTCAATGCGCGCGAAGCCGAAGTGCCGGATGATGTCTCGCGCGGTTCCTCCGCTGATCTCGCGGCGCTGTCCAGCGCAAGGCAATTCGCTCGCGGGACCGGCACAGAGATTATACTGCGTGAGGAATGCGTCGAGGCCTTTTTCCGACGTTATCTTTCTGCGCGCCGCACGCTCGGGGTTGCCGAGTCGCCGGATCGTCTCGTCCCGCGCGGCGTGCAGGAAGACCGGCAGCAGTTCGCCTCCATGGCGTTGCACGACCTCCTCGAATTGTTCGAATGCGGCGCGATCGTCCGGTTCGGCATAGCAGTAGGTCATGACCAGCAAGGAGACGCCGTGCTCCGCCGCCGACGACAGACAGGCGCACGCTCTGCACCAGTTCCCAAAAGCCGGGCGCGCCGAAGTCGAACACGGTCTTGGCGACGTCGATTGCCACGTGATTGTCGAGCAACCGGCCATGCACGTTGCGCAGCAGCGCCCTGGCGACGGTCAATTTTCCGGCCGCGGGCGCCATGCAGGAATAGCAGATTCATGCGCGATGATAGGCCGATGACGCGCTGAAAACCTACTCCGCCAGCACCCGCGTCCCCGGGAACGTGATCTCGACCAGCGTGCCGGCGTCGCGCGCGCTCTTGATCGAGAACGCGGCGCGGTTGGCCTCGGCCAGCGCCTTGGTCAGCGGCAGGCCGAGGCCGGTGCCGCCCGAGCCGTAGCGCGTCGAGGTCGCGAGCTGGCGGAACGGCTCCAGCGCGGTCTCGATCTCCTTCTCGCGTCATGCCGACGCCGGTGTCGCGCACGCGCAGCACCACCTCGCCGCGGTCGGTCAGCGCGGTCGAGACGATCACCTGGCCGCCCGCGCCGGTGAACTTGATCGAGTTGGACAGCAGGTTGAGCACGATCTGGCGCACCGAGCGCGCGTCGGCCACCACCGGCGGCAGCGTCGGCGACAGCGAGGAGCGGATGATGATGCGCTCGCGGTTGGCCTGCGGCTGCATCAGCGCGACGCATTGCTGCGTCAGCTCGTTGAGGTTCGACGCTCGCGAACATCGAGGTCGAGCTTGCCGGCCTCGATCTTGGAGAGGTCGAGCAGGTCGTTGATCAGCGAGACCAGGTGCTCGCCCGAGGCGTGGATGTCCTTGCAGGTATTCGCGGTAGCGCTCGTTGCCGATCGGGCCGAAGCGCTCCTCCATCATCACCTCGGAGAAGCCGATGATGGCGTTGAGCGGCGTGCGGATCTCGTGGCTGATCTTGGCGAGGAAATCGGACTTCGCCGACGAGGCGCGCTCGGCCGTGCGCTTGGCGTTGAGCAGCTCCTCCTCGGCGCTCTTCCACTGCGTGATGTCGCGCAGCACGGCGCAGAACTTGTCGCCGCCGTCGCCGACGCGGCCCATGGTCATGAACAGCGGGATCAGCCCGCCCTCGCGCACGCGGCCGATCACCTCGCGGCCGTCGTTGAGCACGCTGGCGACGCCGTTCTTGGTGAGCCCGTCGAGATAGTCGCGCGCGGCGCGCTGGCTTTCCGGCGCGAACAGCTCGGCGAACGGCCGGCGCGCCATCTCGGCGTATTCGTAGCCGAACAGCGCCTCGCGCCGAGCGGTTGAGCGCGAGCACGCAGGCCGTCGCGGTCGAGCACGATCACGCCGTCGGTCGCGGTGTCGAGGATGGACTTGAGCTCGCGCGCCTCGGCTTCGGCCGCGTGCCAGGCGAGCTCGGAGGTCTTGTGGCGCTCGTCGGCCGCGGTGCGGATCAGCACCAGCATCAGCGCGCTCTCGCCCTTCCACGGCACGGAGTAGAGCCGCGCCCTCGCAGGTCAGCGTGTCGCCGGTGCGCGTCGCGATGGTGAAGGTCTTGCCGGTGCCGTTGTTGCGGTCGAGCGCGCCGCGGCTCGGCTCGACCACGAGGCGCTCGAGCCCGCCGGCGTCGGCGACCGCCGCGAGATCGGCGTAGCCGGTCCATTCGAGGAAGGCGCGGTTGGCGTAGATCAGCTTGTCGGCGCGATGGATCAGCACGCCGACCGGCAGCCGGTCGAGGATCGGCGGTCTGATCGGCGTCGTCCGGCGGCGGCGCGGTGTCGCTGCGCGCGAACGCGCTCGGCAGCGGACAGGCGACGTCTCGCGCGGCTCGGGCGCGGGCTCGGGCGTTGCCGGTTCGGGCAGCCGGCGCGTCGGGCGCGACCGGCGGCGGGCGGCGCCCTTGCCGAGCGTTTCGGCGATCTCGCGGAACGCCGAGCGCTCGACCGGCGTCAGCGCCGGGCGCTTCTCGGCCGGCGCCGGCGCGGAACGGCACGACGTTCTTCGCGGCCGGCACGACGGTGAGCAGCGGGCGCGGCTCGGTTGCTTCGCGGCACGGCCGCCGGCGGTTCGGGCGGTTGCGGGCGTCTCGGCGCGCGGCGGCTCAGTGCGGCGGCGCACGCGCGACGTCGCGGCAGACGCCGAAGCCGCGATAGCCGAGGAAGTTGCGGTCGCGGTCGAAGATCGGCAGGCCGGACAGCTCGACGTCACCGCCTGCGCCGGTGACGTCCGACGGCCACGCGACGGTGACGCCGCTCCAGGTGTCGCGCGAGGCGATCGCGTGCGCGACGTGGCCTTCCGGATCGAGCGACAGCGCCGCGGCGATCTCGCTCCACGGCTGGCCGAGCACGTCGGCGGTGCGCGCGCCCCATCGCGGCGGCGAAGTCGTCGCCGGTGACGGTGAAGCGCTCCTCGGCATCCATCGTCCAGACGAAGCGCAGCGGGCGCTCGGACTTGTCCTGCGGCGCCGATGTTGCGGATGGAGCGTCCGCTGCGGCATCGTCCGCAACCGGTGCGGCGCCGGCGTATCGGCCGGCCGGCGCATCGGCGGCCGGCGCGTCGTCGCGGCGCTCGGGTTCTGCCGGCCTTGGGCTCGTCCGGCAGGCTCGCGACCAGCACGGTGGTGGCGCCGCTGCCGAGCTTCGTCAGCGTGAGCTGTCCGATCGCGCTCTCGCCGGTCGCGGTGCCGGCCGCGATCGCTTCGCTCTTCGAGCGCGTCCGCGCCGAGCGTTGCGAGCGTGGTGTCGGCGTCGAGCTCGCCGGTCGCATAGAGCAGCTCTGCCGTCGGCGGAGAACACCGCGACCGCCTGGCTGCCGGGCGCGAACAGGCGCGCGGCGCGCTCGGCAAGCGGCAGCGCCGGACGCATCGGCTCGGAGCCGATGATCAGGATGGCATGCGCCTCGCCGAGCGGCGACGCGCGAGCAGGTGCAGGTGAGCTTGCGCGTGCCGAGCTGAGAACTGTCCGAGCCGCGGCGCGCCGGTCGACCGGGAGGGTCGCGGCGACGCGCGCGATTTCGGCGGCGAGCGGATCGTCGGCCGCAAAGCTTCGCTCCGCGAGCGCTGCCGGCGTCGCGGCATCGAGCAGCGCGGCGCCGCTCGCATTCGCCCAGAGCGATGCGCTGCGTCGGCCGGCGCCCACAGCAAAGCCGGCACGGCGCTCATCGCGTAGGGCGAGAAGCGCGGATCGCGGGACAGGGCGATGAGGGTGTCGGCGGCGCTCATGATCGGCATCGTTTTCGACCGCGGGAGCGCGATCGCAGCGTAAACAAAGCCTTAATACGAGCGCGCGCAGTTCCCCGTCCACGCGAGGCGGCGCGAAACGCCCGGTCAACCCGCGGATAACCTTAATGCCGGCGTCGCATTTCGATGGCACCAGACGGGCGCCGATGCGTTGCAAAAGAGGTAATTCCCGCCACAATGGGGAACTTGCCGGTCAGGGAGAGAACCAATGGCCAACGACCCGTTCAATATTTCGAGGTTCCGACCCAGATGCGCCAGCTGGCCGAGCAGAGCCTGGAGCAGGCGCGCAAGGCGGTCGATGGCTTCATGACCCAGGCGCAGAAGGCGGTCACCACGGCGGAACGCAGGCCGTCGCCGCCCAGTCCGAGCGCCAAGGACATCGGCCAGAAGGCGATGGGTTTTGCCGAGCAGAACATCGCCAACTCGTTCGAATTCGCCCAGAAACTGGTGCGCGCCAAGGACATCCAGGAGGTCATGGCGCTGCAGCAGGAGTATCTGCAGTCGCAGATGAAGGCGATGTCGGAGCAGGCGAAGGACCTTGGGTCAAGCGCCGCGAAGGCCGCGATGGAGCGCGGCGAAGCCGTAAAATACTAAGTTAGATCAATAGCTTTAATTTATTGTGCAATGCAATAATTTTCTATTGCGTTGCGGCATGAGCTTGGCCTATATAGACGTCATCGAGGGACATTTTTGCGGCTGCTGGTGAGAGCCAGCCGCGCGCTGCCTGGAGAGGACCACACCGATGACCGAAGCCACCATGAAGCCGAAGCCGGCGAAAGCCGCGACCGTGATTCCGATGTTCGAGATGCCGAAGTTCGGCGAGATGCCCGAAGTTCGACATGCCGAAGATGGAAGTCCCGGCCGCGTTCCGCGAGTTCGCCGAGAAGGGCGTCGCGCAGACCAAGGACGCCTACGAGAAGATGAAGGCGGCCGCCGAGCAGAACACCGAGATGCTCGAGACCGTGCTACTCGACCGCCAGCAAGGGCTCGACCGAATACGGCCTGAAGGTGATCGAGATCGCGCGCGCCAACACCAACGCGGCGTTCGACTTCGTCGAGCAGCTGTTCGGCGTGAAGTCGCCGTCGGAGCTGGTCGAGCTGACCACCGCGCATTCGCGCGCGCAGTTCGAGACCGTGACCGCGCAGGGCAAGGAGCTCGCCGCGCTCGCGCAGAAGGTCGCGACCGAGACCGCCGAGCCGATCAAGAGCGGCGTCGAGAAGGCGATGAAGAAGGTCGCCTAAGACCGTTTTCAGCAAGTCAGTAGCGTCAGTCAGCCCGGGCCGGTTGCCCGGGCTTTTTCTTTGAACGCAGCTGCGGCCGGGCGACGACCAACGATCAGGGCGGAAACCGCTTGCCAAACAAGAGGCATGCTCCTAGTTTCCGCCGCCGCTTGCAGAGCAGGCCACTGTGCAGCTGTAGCTCAGTTGGTTAGAGCGCCGGTCTGTGGAACCGGAGGTCGGTGGTTCGAGCCCACCCAGCTGTACCATTCCACGCTTCGCCTTGTTCGGATGACAAAGCGTCCGGTCGCCGCGCCCGTCGCGCGCGATGGAACCGAGCTGTTCCCATGCTCGTTGGGACTCCCGCCGCGCCAACGGAGGAAACGCAATGGGCTTTTTCACCAAAGACATCAAATCGCTGAACGACCTCTTCATGCACGGTCTGCAGGATCTCTATTACGCCGAGAACCAGATCCTGAAGTCGCTGCCCGGCATGATCGAGAACGCGACGAACGCGCAATTGCGCGCGGGCTTCGAGAAGCATCTCGCCGAGACCGAAGGCCAGGTGCACCGGCTGCGCCAGGTGTTCGAGCTGCTCGATGCCGATCCGAAAGGCGAAAAGTGCCCGGCGATCGACGGCATCCTGAAGGAAGGCCGCGACCTGATGGGCGAGATCGACGACGAGGACGTGATGAATGTCGGCCTCATCGCCGCCGCGCAGGCGGTCGAGCATTACGAGATCACGCGCTACGGCGCGCTGATCGCCTGGGCGACCGAGCTCGGGCGCAGCGACGTGGTGCCGATGTTCAAGGCGAACCTCGCCGAGGAGAAGGCGACCGACCAGAAGCTGACGCAGATGGCCGAGCGCCGGGTCAATCCGAAGGCCGAGCAAGGCCGAGGAGAAAGCCGAAAAGCGGCCGAAGGCGAAGCCGAAGAGCACCGCGCGGCGCAAGACGCCGAAAGCGCGCGGCTGCCGCGAAGGCGAAGCGTCCGGCCGAAGAAAGCGCGGCGCCGGGCGTAATGCCGGCGAACCGAGAACCTGCCGCGCGCTCGCGAACGCGCTGCTCGGCGAGGCGCAGCGCGCGGGCCTCGTCCGTCGTCACCGCGGAATCCTGCACCGCCGGCCTGATGTGGCAGATCTTGTCTGACGCCGAAGGCGCGGCGGAGCATTTCCACGGCGGCTTCGTCACCTACACCAAGGAGCAGAAGTCGCGCGCGCTCGGCGTGCCGTGGTCGGTGCTGCGCGAGCGAGGGCGCGGTGTGCGCCACGGTCGCGCGCGCGATGGCGGACGGCGCGCTGCGCCATTCGGGCGCCGACATCGCGGCGGCGATCACCGGCGTCGCCGGGCCTGCGCCCGACGAGGACGGCAATCCGGTCGGGCGTGTGTGCATCGCGGTCGCGCGGCGCGGCGGCGCGGCGCGCGACTTCGAGCGCCGCTATGGCGACATCGGCCGCGACGCGGTCCGCGAGCGCGCGGTGGCCGATGCGATGGTGGCGATGCGGGAGCTGGTGAACGCGCAGTCGGCGGCGGCGTAGCCGCAAGCACTCATCGAGCTCACATGCGTTCGAGACGCCAGCCTTCGCTAACGCTTTCGGTGCGGCTCCTCAGCATCGGTCCGGAGCTACGTCGCGCCGCGGTCGCGCGGCTGATCCTGTCCGCGCTCGTCGCGCACGATGCCGTGGTTGCCGCCGCGCTTGTTCTGCTGCGGTTTGCGGTTCGGCTTGCCGCGCGTCCCGGTGCGCTTGGCCGCGGCTTTCTTCTTGGTGCTGGTCGCCATCAGCTCTTCTTCTTCTTTTTCCGCCCGGTCTTCTTCTTCGGGACCTTCTTTCCTTCCTTGCGCGCTTCCGACAGCCCGATCGCGATCGCCTGCTTGCGGCTGGTGACCTTCTTGCCGCTGCGGCCGGACCTGAGCGTGCCGCGCTTCTTCTTGTGCATCGCGCGCTCGACCTTCTTGGCGGCTCCCTTCGAATACTTTCGAGCCATCACGACCTCCGGTAATCGTTGCAACCTACCCCAACGATGTGTCGGCACGCGGGTTCCCTAGCGGGCCGGCATCACGCGCGCCGGATTGCCGGCGACGACGGTGAAATCCGCCACGTCGGCGGTGACCACCGCGCCGACCCCGACCACGGCGAAGCGCCCGATCGTGATGCGGTCGCGCACGACCGCGCCGGGCGCGACGTAGACGCCGGTGTGCAGCGTGCAATAGCCGCTGACCACGCTGCTGCCGCCGATGAACACGTAGTCGCCGACCGTCACGTCGTGGCTGACCTGAGCCTGCGGACGCAAGACGCTGTGCCGCCCGATTGTCGCGCCTGGCCCGATGACGGCGTAAGGCCCGACGAGGGAGCCGCTGCCGATCGTCGCGGTCTGCGCGACCATCACATTCGGATCCATCACCGTTGCCCAGCGCTCCGGCGGCACACCCAATCCCTCGACACGCGCGATGCGGGCCTTCATCTCGCCCGCCCGGTGCAGCGGCGCGAGAAAGCGGACGTCCGCGCCCAGTTGCCTCCAGTCCTCGAAGCGGGCGAGCACGCGGCCGCCAAGCAGCGGTGTCCCTGGCGCGAGTTCGTCGTTGAGGTAGCCGGCAAGTTCGATCGGCGTTCCGCCCGCCGCGAGGCGCGCAATGCTTTGCGCCGCGTCCTCGCCGCTGCCTTTGCCGCCGAAGATCGCGATCTTCATCCGGCCTCGCGGAAGAATGCCTGCACGCCCTCGATCACGCGGTCGGCGTCGGCGAACGTCAGGTCGGCATGCAGCGGCAGGCGGATCAGGCTGTCGCTCGCCCGCCCGGTGACGCGCAGTTCGCCGTGCGAGCGCGCGACCGCGGAGGCGGCCGGCGCCGAGTGCAGCGGCACATAATGCGACTGCGCCGTGATGCCGTGCGCGCGGAGGTTGGCCATCAGCGCGTTGCGGCCGCGTTCGCGCACCAGCAGATAATAGATGTGTCCATTGTGCACGCAGTGCGGCGGGACGGTCGGCCGGCGGACCGCGTGGGCGCTTTCGAGAGGTTCGAACGCCGCGTGATAATGCTCCCAGACGCGGCGACGGTGCGCGTTGAAGCGCTCGGCCTGCTCGAGCTGGGCGTAAAGCACCGCAGCGGTGATCTCGCTCGGGAGGAATGAGGAGCCGGTCTCCTGCCAGGTGTACCGGTCCACCCGGCCGTTCACGAAGTCGCGCCGGTTGGTGCCATATTCCCAGACGCGGCAGGCGCGCTCGGCGAGCGCCGGGTCGCTGATCACAAGCGCACCGGCTTCGCCCGCCATCACGTTCTTGCTTTCGTGAAAGCTGAGACAGCCGAAATCGCCGAGCGTTGCGGCCGGCCGGCCCCGATAGGTGGACAGCACCGCATGCGCGGCGTCCTCGATCACGAGTAACCTGTGCCGCCGCGCAATCTCCATGATCGCGTCCATCTCGGCGCACACGCCGGCGTAGTGCACGACGCAGATCGCCTTCGTCCGCGGCGTGATCGCGTCCTCGATCAGCGCTTCATCGAGGTTGAGCGTATCGTCGCGGATATCGACAAAGACCGGGACGCCGCGCCGCAGCACGATCGCGTTGGCGGTCGAGGAAAACGTGAACGACGGCATGATGACTTCGTCGCCCGGCTCGATTCCGGCGACGATCGCCGCCATCTCGAGCGCGGCGGTACAGGAATTTGTGATCAGGCCTTCCCCGATTCGTTGCCGCAACCAGTCGTGACAACGATCCGTGAAACGGCCGTTGCCGGAAAATTTCCGCGCGTCGAAAACCTCTCTCAGGTACTCGAGCTCCCGTCCGCCGATCGAAGGTACGCTGAACGGGATCGGTTCCATCGGCGGAGGGGCGGCTCCATGACAAGAGGTTGCGGCATGCCGGGGAAGCGAACCATAGCGGCAGTGCGCGGGGATTGGCCAGCCTCAGGGTATGCGCTTTTCGCGCACGATCGATGCAGTGGACAACTCGGCAATCCTGCTGCCGATGGGCCGGTCCGCCGGATGAAGGCGCAGCTCCACGACACAACGCAGAATGCGCCACGCCAGCCGCAGGCGCAGTGCGGTTGAGTATGCGCTGCGCCCCGCGCGGCGCTGCTCACGCTGCACCGGAATGCTTTTCAACCGCACGCGCGCGAGTCCGATCATCGCGAGGAAGGAGGCCGTGGTCACCGGAAGGGCGAGAATGCGATCCACGGCACCGCGCCGAAGCAAGCTGAATGTCCCGGCATCCCGGGGTATTCCGGCAAGTGGACCGAGCAGCATGCGGTACAGTGTTCCGGTCAATTGACGTACCGGACCTTGATGCCGCCCGCGCCGCCCGGCAAATACGACATCCGCATCATCCGCAGCGGCGCGCAGGGTCGCGATCGCTTCGGGAGAGTCCTGCAGGTCTGCATCGAGCACCGCGCACCAGGCGCCGCGCGCATGATGCAGGCCGAGAAGAATGGCGGGGTGCTGGCCGAGATTGCGCGGCGCACGCACGCCGATCACGCGCGCCGGGCTCGACTTTACGATCTCGCCGATGACGCGCCACGAGTTGTCGCGCGAGCAGTCGTCGACAAGGATAAGCTCCAGGGCCGAGGTCGGCTCCACGGTGCGACGGATACGTTCGGTGAGCTCGACCAGCGTATCCTGGTTGTTGAACACCGGAATGATGACGCTGATGGTTTCGATCATCGCAGATTTCCGGTCCGTCAACGTGGTCAAGCCGCAACCCAGCGGCTATCGTGCTTGTCCGTTCTCGCTGTCGCGCGAACCATGCTGGAACGTAGCAGACCGGCTCCGAAGTCCCCATGCTCGCCAGCCCTCCGACCAGTGTGTTGCGCCTGCCGGATACGTTGATGCGCTTTTCGCGATGGTCCGCTGCCGTGTTCGTGGCCGTGCTCCTGCTCAATGCCGCCGCGGGGGTGGCGCTGTTGCGCCCGCCGCAGATCGCCGCAGTGCTCCAGCCGTCCGACATCTTTCCCGAGAGCGGCGCGGCCTATACGGCGCGCGTGCCGCCCGGCAACGCCGTCTTCAGGATCGAAGGCGATGCGGGCGCGTCGGCGCGCTCCAGCCTGCGCCTGTTCGAGAACGGGAGCGAACTGACGGCAGGCCACGCGCTGCACGCCGATATCCGTGAGACCGGCGCCGGGCGCTTCTCGCATTGGGGCGAGTGGCTCCTGTTCGCCACCCCGGACAACAGCGATCCGCGCCGCAACGGGCGCACCTATTCGCTCACCGTGGATGCCACGCTCGACACGCGGCTGCTGGTGGTGCTGGCGCTGCTCGACCTCATCTGCCTCGCGGCGCTGCGGGCTTTCGCCATTCGGCGCTACGGCACAAGCGCGCAGCCGGATCGCGCCGGCCCGCGCGACGTCTTGCGCATTCCGCCGCTCGCGCTCGCCGCGCTGGTGACGGGCACGGCCTTCGGCCTCGCGTGGTTTTGCGGCTTCACCTACCGCATCAATGACGATCCCGGCATGCGCGCGGTCGCCGAAGGTCTCGTCGGCGACGGACGCGCGGCGGAATTCCTGATCTACATGAACACCCTCACGGGGCTTGCGTTGCGCGCGCTGCGTGCCGTCGCGCCGCGCCTTCCCTGGTACGATCTTGTCGTCGCGGGTGGGAGCGCGGCCGGCGCGCTGATGCTGCTGACCGCGCTGCTGCGGCTTATCGCTTGGCGCCGGGCGACGGTCTTTGTCGCGCTCGCCGGGCTGATCGTCTTCGCCGGGGTTTTCCACAGTCTGCAATTCTCGGCGGCCGCCATTCTGCTCGGGAGCGGCGCTGCGGCGCTGCTCGCCTCGGTGGCGTTCCGCCCGCCGGCTTCGCCGGCGCGGCTGCGCGGCTGCGTCGCCGCCGCGGCCCTCGCGTTCTTCGCGGGATCGCTGGTCCGCTTCGAGGCCGCGTTCCTGGCCGCCGTGCTGGCGGCACCGATCCTCTTGCTGTGGACACGGCAGCGCATCGCGGCCCTGCGGATGCCGCTGGTCGGTCTCGCCGTCGGCCTCGTCCTCGCCGTCTCGGGCAAGGCCTTCGACCTCGCCTACTATCACGTCACGCCAGGCTGGGAGAATGTCGCGGCCGAGAAGCGCGCGCGGCTGCGCGTCTCCGAGTATCTGCACGCCGACCTCTCGCGCGAGGGCGAGATGAACGCTGCGCTCGCGGCGGCCGGCTGGAGCCGCAACGACTACGATCTGATCACCAATTGGATGTTCGCGGTCCCCGACACGTTCAGCACCGACCGCGTGGCACGCTTCGCGCAACTCGCACCGACCGGACCCTGGATCGAACGCATCGCCGACCTCCATGCGGCGATCCAGCCCGGCACCCAGGTGATCGGGCTGTTCGCGGCGCTGTGCCTCCTCGCGCTGGTGATGGCGCGCTCGCTCTTCGCGCTTGCTGTCGTGCTCGTGTCGGCGGGCTGGCTCGCGCTCGCGATGGCGGCGCTCTCGGTCGTGTTCAAGCCGGCGTTCCTGCATATCCTGTGGGTGCTGTGCGGCTCGATGTCGCTCATTGCGGCGGCGACTGCGTTCGCCGGTGGCGCGCAGATCCGGCGTCACGGCTATCGTTTGATCGAGGACCGGGCGATTGCCGGCGGCGCGATCGCGGCGCTTGCCTGTGCGGCGCTGTGGCAGATCGTCGACATGCGGGCGAGCGGCCGCGCCGGCGATGAGCTGCGCGCGCGCCTGGCGCGCGATCTCGGCGCGTGGCCGGTGTCGGCGAGTACGACGATCGTTGCCTGGGATGCGGATTTTCCGTTCGAGATCTGGGTGCGCCCGTTTCGCGCGCTGCCGCCGCTGCGGCGGCAGTTCTTCCACACGGTCCACACCACCGTGACGCCGCTCGCCGAGCCGGTCTATGCCGCCTGGGGCAGCAAGGACACGCTCTGGGCGCTATGCCATGTGCCGCACACGTATCTGGTCGACGCGCGCCGCGGCTACACCGCGCGCCATGCCGGCCTGCTCTCGACCTATATGCGCGAGCATCACGCCGAGGCGGTGACGCTCACGCCGGTATTCGAGGGCGAGGCGACCTCGCTGCTCGCCTGCCGGCCCGCCGGCTGAGCGCGCCCGCGACGGGTGACGGGCGCGTCGCTGCGCGCCTTCCACCGTACCGCTCAGCGCGGCACCATCGCCTGCTGCCAGATCTCCGGGATCAGCTCGTAGCCGCCGCCGGCGCGGCGGTTGAGATTGAGGAAGCCGGGGAAATGCGTGTGCATTCCGGCGACCAGCAGCCGGTCGGTCGCCACCATGTCGAAGACGCGTTCGCGCGTTGCGACCGCGGCGTCGGGGTCGACGTCCGGCTCCATGTAGATGCTCGGGCGGCGCGTCTGCACGTCGGGCACGTGCACGATGTCGCCCCAGATGAATAGCTGCTCGCCCCGCGATGCGACCATGTAGCCGGTGTGGCCGGGCGTGTGACCGTAGAGCGGCACCGCGGTGACGCCGGGAAACACCTCGCCCTTCGGTTCGCGGCGGCGATCCTGGTACGGCACGATCTGTTCGCGCGCCCAGCGGAAGAAGCGCATCTGCTGGCGCTCGGTCGCGCGCGCCATCGCGGCGTCGTCGTGCCAGTGCGCGACGTCGCGCTCCGCCACCACCAGCTCGACATGCGGATAGATCGCCTCGCCGTTCGCGTCGGTCAGCCCGTTCGAGTGATCGGGGTGCATGTGGGTGAGGATGATGGTGTCGATCTCTTTGGCATCGACGCCCGCCGCCGCGATGTTCGCCGGCATATGCCCGAGCGTCGGCCCCATGCTGTGCTGCGAGCCGGTATCGACCAGCGCGATGCGGCCGCCCGAATGGATCAGGAAGGTGTTGATCGAGATGCGCGGCGGGGCAGGGCGGAACGCCTCCTTCAGGTAGCGCTCGGCTTCCGCCGGCTCGACGTTGCGCATGAACTCGTAGGCGCCGTCGAGATAGCCGTCGCTGATCGCGGTCACGCCGATGTCGCCGATGCGGCGGTGATAGACGCCGGGAATCTGCGCCGCAGGAACCTTGCTCATCCTCACGCCTCTCAATCGCGATAGGCTTTCACTTCGTTGAGCCCGCCGCCGAAGCCGTCAAACGACAGGATATCGAGCGTGATTGCGTCGGCCTCGAGCGCGTTGTCAAGCCGAACACTCGTCCAGAACGGGAATGGGCGCAGGCGGACCTCGCGCGCGTGCACGACGCGGCCGGCGCTCACGACCGAGAGGCGGACGTCGCGGCTGCCGATCGGACGGCCTTCACTCTCCCGCCGCGTGTTGAGGATCGCGATCGTGCGCACCGGCGCGGCGCGGTGAAAGCGCAAGGTCAACGATCCGAGCGCGCCTGCCGGCAGCAGCCAGTTGTCGTTGCAGGTCTCGAACACGCTGCCGTCGTCGACGGCGGATGCTTCGTGGCCCGGCCGCGCCGCCGATGCCTGGATGGCGGTGAATGCGATCAGGCTTTGCTCGAGCTCGGCCAGCCGTGATTTGCGGACGTAGACGCGCGGGCAGCGGTCGGGGGGAATGACCCCGGACACAAGAGTAAAGTCGCGCTCGACGATCTCGTGCAGCGCCGGAAAGACCGGAAGCGCGAATTTCCCTTCATCCATGAAGCTGCCGGGCGCGACCGCGTCGATCATGAAATCCGGATTGCTCGCGTTGAAGTCACCAATGAAACGCGCGCGAAAGTACTCGACCAGCGGAATGCCGTAGATCTGGTTCTCGTTCGTGGTCTCGCGGGTCGCCGGACGCAGCGCGGCATCGACGTAGCATTCCGGTGTCCAACCCCAGCACAGCAGGCTGTCGCGCGCGGTCGGGCGCAGCCAGGACAAAGTGCGCGGCGCCTCGAACAGCTTGCCGCGCAGGAACGTGCCGCCGGCGCGGGCGTACCAGAAAAATCCCCACAGCGCTTCGGCCCGCGCGGCGGGCAGCCAGAGCGCGCAGACGAGAACAAGCATCGCGGCATGGCTCAGCCAGCCCCACCAGCGGCGGGGAGGCCAGACAGCATCGATCACGGCCAGCGCGGCGCCGGCCACCAGCACCAGCGCCGGAATTGCCAGCAACAGATAATGCAAGAACGGCCGCCCGGTGTAGGTGACCGCCGCGTAGCTCACGGGCAGCAGGATCAGCGCCAGCGCGGCGCACCAGCGCCACGGGCGGGACATGTCGACCACCCGCGCGTGCCGGCGCGCCGCGAGCCAGGCCGCGACCGCGACCATCAGGCTCGCGGCGGCCGCGACGGCAACGGCGAGGAACAGCTTCGCCTCGAAGACCATGGCCGGGATCTGATCCGACCACGGCCCGGTCCGAAGCCTCGGTTGCACGATGTAGCTCTTGAACGCGTCATCCAGCCCGCCGGACATGGCGAGCGGCAGCAGGAATGCGAACGCGCCCGCCAATGCCGCCGGAACGACGAGCAGAACGCGGCTCGCAGCGGGGAGGAACGACTCCATCGTGGCGGCGCGCACGAGGACGAAGGCGCCAATCACGGCGGCGAGCGGCGCCGCCTGCAGCTTGGCAAACGGGATGAGGCCGAGGACGACCGCGCAACCCACCAGCTTGGGAAGACTGTTGCGACGAAAGGAACCGGCAAACAGGAACAACGCGAGCGATAACAGCAAGAGCGGCAGGTGCTCGCTGGAATAATGGACAAAATCGGCCCTTGTCGTGGTCGCGAACAACAGGATGCACGGGAGCAGCGCCAGGATCGCGGCGCTCAGGCTGGCGGAGAGGTTGCGGATGGTGAAGAACAGCAGGCCGATCGCGCCGAAGACGCACGCAAGGCCGGTCAGCCGTGTCGAGAACAAAGTGATGTCGCCGCCGAACAGGTAGGGCCAGGCGAGGATCGCCGAATTCAACGGACCGGACGTGACCGGATCGACCGTGTCCCAGTTCAGCCACCCGTACAGCGTCCGCATCGCGTTCGCCGCCATCATCGCCTCGTCCGGATTGATGGCGAGGTCGAATTGCAGGATGCGCAACCGGTTCAGCAGGATGAAGAGGAAGCTCGCGCCGAGAAACAGCGCCGCGAGGACGTCTTGCCGGCGCTTCGCTGCGGGACGATAGCAGAAGATGAGCAGCAGGCCGACGATCGCGAGATAGATGGCCGACGACGCATAGAACAACGCGAGCAGGTTTTTAATCGCCGTGCTCCACCCGGCTCATGCCTTGCGTTCGGCGACGAAGCGCGCCGCCATCTTCAGGATCGCGCCGTCGCGCCCGAAGACGCCGAGCGCATCCTCGGCCTCGCCGACCAGCGCCTTGAGCCGCGCCTTGGCCTCGCCGAGCCCGAGCACGCTGACGAACGTGCCTTTGCCGACCGCCGCGTCCTTGCCCGTCGCCTTTCCCACCGTCGCGGCGTCGCCCTCGACGTCGAGCAGGTCGTCGGCGATCTGGAACGCTTCGCCGAGCGCCGAGCCGTAGCGATCGAGCGCGTCGCGCTGCGCGGGCTTGGCTTCCGCCAGCATCGCGCCGGCGAGACAGCCGAAGCGCAACAGCGCGCCGGTTTTCATCGCCTGCAATTGCTTCACGTCGGCGGGCCCGAGTTTCTGCACCTTGCCGCCGTCGAAGCGGCCTTCGGCGGCGAGATCGAGCATCTGCCCGCCGACCATGCCGCCGAGGCCGGCGCCGCGCGCGAGAGCAAGCACCAGTTCGGCGCGCACGGCCGGGTTCGGATGCGTCTCGGGCCGCGCCAGGATGTCGAACGCCAGTGTCAGCAGCCCGTCGCCGGCGAGGATCGCGGTCGCCTCGTCGAATTGCCGGTGCGCGGTCGGGCGGCCGCGCCGCAGGTCGTCATTGTCCATCGCCGGCAGGTCGTCATGCGCGAGTGAGTAGCAGTGCACGCATTCGAGCGCCGCGCCGACCATCAGGGTCCTGGCGCGCGGGACGCCGAACAGGGCACCGGTCTCGACCACGAGGAACGGGCGCAGCCTTTTTCCGCCGCCGAGCGCGACATGGCGCATCGCCTCCATCAGCTGCTGCGGCCGCGCGCGCTCCTCCGGCAGCAAAGTGTCGCCGAGCAGCATGCCGAGCAGCGCCTCGGTGTCGGCCGCAACGCTGTCGAGGCGCTGCCGGAAGGCGGCGGCGTCGGTCGTGTCGTTCATCGGGGTCGCCCGTTATTCGGTCTTTAAATCAGCAGGTTGGCGGCGATCCGGCAAGCCGGAACAGGTCCAAATGGTTAATCCGCCGACCCCTATGGCATCCGGAACCCGGGGCCGCAACCCATTGCTGGACTTGCTCGAATGGCATCGCTACCTCGGTGCCATGATGGCGCTTGTCCTCACCGCCGCCTCGCTGGCGATCTGGCTTTACCTCGTGTTCGCGCGCGGGTTCTTCTGGCTCGGCCGCGAGCGCGATACCGCCGCGCTTGCGCGCGCCGGCGGCGCTGCCGGCGGTCGCCATCGTGGTGCCGGCGCGCAACGAGGCGGAGAATATCGCGCAGAGCGTCACCTCGCTGCTGCGGCAGGACTACCCGGCGTTCGCGCTGGTCGTGGTCGACGACGACAGCGAGGACGGCACCGCCGAGATCGCGCGCCGCGCCGCCGCCGCGCTCGGCGCCGCCGACCGGCTCACCGTCGTGGAGAGCCGGACGCTGCCGCCCAACTGGACCGGCAAGCTGTGGGCGGTGAAACAGGGCATCGCGGCCGCGCAGGAGAACTTCGCGCCGACGTATCTCATGCTCACCGACGCCGACATCGTGCATGCGCCGGACACGTTGAGCTGGCTGGTCGCGCAAGGCCGAGCAGGACAGGCTGGTGCTGACCTCGCTCACCGCGCGCTGGCGCTGCCAGAACCTCGCCGAGCGCGTGCACATCCCGGCCTTCATCTATTTCTTCCAGATGCTCTACCCGTTCGCCTGGGTGAACGATCCGGCGCACGCGATGGCGGGCGCGGCCGGCGGCTGCATGCTGGTGCGCACCGAGGCGCTGCGCGCCGCAGGCGGCATCGAGGTCATTCGCGACGCGCTGATCGACGATTGCGCGCTCGCGGGCGCGCTGAAGCAGCAGGGTCCGATCTGGGTCGGCCTGACCGACCGTCTCGCAGAGCATCCGGCCCTATTCCGACCTGGACCGACATGCGCCGCATGATCGCGCGCTCGGCCTATGCGCAGCTCGGATATTCGCCGCTGATGCTCGCCGGCACCATCCTCGGCATGGCGCTGACCTATCTGGTCCCGCCGTCCGCCGCGCTGTTCGCAGCCGGCTGGGCGCAGCTTTTCGGCGCGCTCACCTGGGCGCTGATGGCGCTCTCGTTCCAGCCGATCCTGCGCTTCTACCGGCTCTCGCCCTTGTGGGGGGTGGCGCTGCCCGCTATCAGTTTCCTCTTCATGCTCTACACTCTGGATTCCGCAGTATCAGTATGCCGCCGGCAAGGGCGGAAGCTGGAAGGGCCGCGTGCAGGCGAAGGCCACATGAGTACCGCCGGCGAATTGCGTTCGGGCAAAGGCCATCGCGACGAGAATTTTCCCGTCGCCTCGCGGCTGATCGATGCGCGTCACCGCGGCATCATCCTGGCGTTCTACGAGTTCGTGCGCGTCGCCGACGACATCGCCGACCACACGGCGCTGGGCGAGCGCGAGAAGCTCGCGCAGCTCGACCGGCTGGAAGCGGATTTGCTGGGGCAGGGCGACGGCAATCCGGAGGCCGTGCGGCTGCGCGCGGCGCTGGCCGAACGCAGCCTGCCGCCGCGTCATGCGCAGGATCTGCTCACGGCGTTCCGCATGGACGTGACCAAGCTGCGCTACCGGGACTGGGACGAGCTCATCCACTACTGCAGCTACTCGGCGATGCCGGTCGGACGCTTCGTGCTCGACGTCCACGGCGAGAGCCGCGCCACCTGGGCGCGAACGACGCGCTGTGCGCCGCGCTGCAGATCAACAATCACCTGCAGGACTGCGGCAAGGATTTTCGCGAGCTCAACCGCGTCTACATCCCGCTCGATGCCTTCGCGGCGGCCGGCGCGGCGCCGGGCGATCTCGGGCGCGGAACGCGCGTCCCCGCAACTGCTCCGCTGCATCCACGATCTCGCGGCGCGCAACGCGCGCGCTGCTCGGCGAGGGCGAGCCGTTCTCCGGCCAGATCGCGAACACGCGCCTCGCGCTCGAAGTCGCGGTCATCCACAGTTATGCGCGCCGCATCGTGGCGCTGCTGCAGCGGCGCGACCCGCTGAGCCAGCGCGTGCACCTGAGCAAGGCGCAGTTCGCGCTGTACGGCCTTGCCGGCGTGCTGATCACGTCGCTGCGCCGGGTTGCCCGGCCGCGGCCGCAGCCCCAGCGTCGCCAAGCGGGATGCGTGAGTAAAGTGGCCGCCGTCGACACCCAGGATTCCGCCGCCGAACGCGCCTCGGGCAGCTCGTTCTACACCGCGATGCGCATCATGCCGAAGGCGCAGCGCGAGGCGATGTACGAGATCTATTCGTTCTGCCGCAAGGTCGACGACATCGCGGACTCGACCGGGGCCGCGCGATCGCCGCGTCGAGCAGCTGAAGCTGTGGCGCTCCGACATCGACGCGATCTACTCGGGCAGCGGCGGTGACGCGTTCGCGCGGCCTGGTGAAGGCGGTGAAGGAATTCGGCCTCCGGCGCGAGGATTTCCAGGCCGTGATCGACGGCATGGAGATGGACGTGCATGCCGACATCCGCGCGCCGGACTGGGCGACGCTCGATGCCTATTGCGACCGCGTCGCAAGCGCGGTCGGGCGGCTGTGCGTGCGCGTGTTCGGCATGGAGGAGAAGCCCGGCATCATCCTCGCCTATCACCTCGGCCGCGCGCTGCAACTCACCAACATCCTGCGCGACATCGACGAGGATGCGGCGATCGGCCGGCTCTATCTGCCGCGCGAGGCGCTGCAGCAGGCCGGCATCCTGAGCAACGATCCGGCCTACGTGATGGCGCACGCGAATCTGGGCAGGCCTGCGAGCAGGTGGTCGGCGCGCGCGCGCGCGCATTTCGCCGAGGCCGAGCGCGTGATGGCGAAATGCGCGCGCAGGACCGTGCGCGCGCCGCGCATCATGGGCGTCGCCTACAAGGCGATCCTCACCCGGCTGGTCAAGCGCGGCTGGGCCGCGCCGCGCGCGCCGGTGAAGGTCTCGAAGCCGCGCCTCATCCTCGCCATCCTGCGCTACGCGTTCGTCTGATGCCGCGCACCGTCCACATCATCGGCGCCGGATTGTCCGGCCTCGCCGCCGCGGTTCGCCTCACGGCGCAGGCCGAGCGCGTGGTCGTGCACGAGGCGGCCGGGCAGGCCGGCGGGCGCTGCCGCTCCTATCACGATCCGCAGCTCGGCATGGTGATCGACAACGGCAATCACCTGCTGCTCTCGGGCAACCATGCGGCGATGGCCTATCTGGCGACCATCGGCGCGGCGGACCGGCTGACCGGGCCGGACGCGGCCGAGTTCGCGTTCGCCGATCTGAAGACGAACGAGCGCTGGATGCTGCGCATCAATGACGGCGTCATTCCGTTCTGGCTGTTCGACGCGAACGCGCGCCCGCCCGGCACGCGCGTTTCCGAATTCATCGCGATGGGCAGGCTGCTGCTCCCGACCGGCAAGCCGATGGGCAGGGTGATCGACTGCTCGGGACCCGCCTACGAGCGCTTCCTGCATCCGCTGATGCTCGCGGCGCTCAACTGCGATCCGGCGGAAGGCTCGACCGCGCTTGCCGGCGCGCATCATCCGCGAGACCATCATGCTCGGCGGCAAGGCCTGCCGGCCGCGCATCGCGCGCGACGGCTTGAGCCATGCGCTGATCGAGCCGGCGCTCGGCTACCTTGCGACCCGCAACGTCGCGGTGCGCTTCGGCAAGCGGCTGCGCGCGATCGCGCGCTCCGGCGGCAACGCCGCCTCGCTCGACTTCGGCGACGAGACGATCGAACTGACGCTCGGCGATCGCGTCATCGTCGCGGTGCCGCCGGTGGTCGCGGCATCGCTGGTGCCTGACGTCAACGTGCCGACCGACGTCGCGCGCGATCGTCAATGCGCATTTCCGCCTTGATGCTCCGGCAAACCTGCCGCCGATGATCGGCATGCTCAATTCCACCACCGAATGGCTGTTTGCCTATCCGGGGCGGCTCTCGACCACGACCAGCGGCGCCGACCGGCTGCTCGACCTCTCGCGCGAGGAACTCGCCGCGACGATCTGGCAGGAGGTCGCGCACGTCGCCGAATTGCCCCGCGAGCTGCCGCCCTGGCAGGTGGTGCGCGAGCGCCGCGCCACCTTCGCGGCGACGCCGGAGGAGAACGCGCGGCGCCCCGGCGCCGCGACCGCGCTCGCGCAATCTTTACCTTGCGGGCGATTGGACCGACACGGGCTTGCCCGCGACCATCGAAGGTGCCATTCGGTCCGGCAACCGGCGGCCGAACTGGCGCTGCGGCATTGGTCGACTCAGATGCCGCGCGAAGCGGGCCCAGTCGGCGCTCGTTGCGCGAATGACGGATGTCTCGGGACGCGACAGAGCAGATGCGATGCGACACACTTGCGCCCGCGACCGCATCGGCTCGATCCCGCGCTGGACCGCCACATCGCGGCCGCGACCGACGCGATCCTCGCGACCAGCAGCCGGACGGGCACTGGGTCTACGAGCTCGAGGCCGACGCGACCATTCCGGCCGAATACGTGCTGATGGTGCACTACTTCGCCGAGACGCCCGACCTCGAGCTGGAGCGCAAGATCGGCGTCTATCTGCGCCGCATCCAGGGCGCGCATGGCGGCTGGCCGCTGTTCCACGACGGCGCGTTCGACATGAGCGCCAGCGTGAAGGCCTACTTCGCGCTGAAGATGATCGGCGACGACATCGACGCCGATCACATGCGGCGCGCGCGCGAGGCGATCCTGTCGCGCGGCGGCGCGGTGAAGACCAACGTGTTCACCCGCGCGCTGCTCTCGCTCTACGGCGTGATCCGCTGGCACAGCGTGCCGGTGATGCCGGTGGAGATCATGCTGCTGCCGAAGTGGTTTCCGTTCCACATCGACAAGATCTCGTACTGGGCGCGCACCGTGATCGTGCCGCTGCTGGTGCTGCAGGCGTTCAAGCCGAAGGCGATCAATCCGCGCGGCGTCACGCATCGACGAGCTGTTCCACGAGGACCCGCGCAGCCGTCGGCGCGCCGCACAAGGCGCCGCACCAGAAGTGGAGCTGGTTCCTCGGCTTCCGCGCGATCGACATCGTGCTGCGCGCGCTCGAGCCGGTGATGCCGAAAGGCCTGCGCAAGCGCGCGATCGACCGATGCGTCGCGTGGGTGACCGAGCGGCTCAACGGCATCGACGGGCTCGGCGCGATCTACCCGGCGATGGAAAACTCGCGTGAAGATGTACGCGGTGCTGGGCTATCCGCCGGATCATCCGGACCGTGCAATCGCGCGCGCCTCGCTCGACAAGCTGCTGGTGGTGAAGGACCACGAGGCCTATTGCCAGCCCTGCGTCTCGCCGGTGTGGGACACCTCGCTCGCCGCGCACGCGCTGCTCGAAGCCGGCGGCGAGAAGGCCGTGGCAGCCGGCGAACCGCGGGCTCGACTGGCTCAAGCCGTTGCAGATCCTCGACGTGAAGGGCGACTGGATCGCGCAGCGCCCGGACGTGCGGCCGGGCGGCTGGGCGTTCCAGTACAACAACGCGCATTATCCCGATCTCGACGACACCGCGGTGGTGGCGATGGCGATGGACCGCGTGCGCGGCGAGCGCGGCGCCACCTTCGACGAGTCGATCGCGCGCGCGCGCGAATGGATCGTCGGGCTGCAGTGCCGGGATGGCGGCTTCGGCGCGTTCGATGCCGACAACGCCTACCACTATCTCAACAACATCCCGTTCGCCGATCACGGCGCGCTGCTCGATCCGCCGACCGCGGACCTGACCGGGCGCTGCCTCTCGCTGCTGGCGCAGCTCGGCGAGCGGCCGAGAACCTCCGAGCCGATGCGGCGCGCGATCGAATGGATCCGGCGCGACCAGTTACCTGACGGAAGCTGGTACGGACGCTGGGGCATGAACTATATCTACGGCACCTGGTCGGTGCTGTGCGCGCTCAACGCCGCGGGCGTCGACCGCGACGACCCGATGGTGCGCAAGGCGGTGGACTGGCTCGTCTCGATCCAGAACGCCGACGGCGGCTGGGGCGAGGACGGGGCGAGCTACAAGCTCGACTACAAGGGCTACGAGGCGGCAGCCAGCACGGCCTCGCAGACGGCATGGGCCTTGCTTGGTCTGATGGCGGTCGGCGAGGTGGAGCATGCGGCTGTTGGACGCGGCATCGCGTATCTTGCGCGGAAACAAGGCCCTGACGGGCTTTGGGACGAGCAGCGGTACACAGCGACGGGGTTTCCGAGGGTGTTCTATCTGCGCTATCACGGGTATCCTAAATTCTTCCCGCTATGGGCGATGGCGCGGTATCGGAATCTGAAGAGCGGCAACAGTCGCGTGGTATCTTTCGGAATGTAATCGCGCGGGGGGCGCGACCGAATGATCGTAGTGGTGGGGATGGCTTTCGAGGCTCGCATCGCGGCGGGTCTTGGTGTTCCGGTGATCTGCGGCGGTGACGGGAAGAAGCTCGCTTCCCTCCTGACGCACGCCATGGCGGCCGGCTGCGGCGGGCTGATCAGCTTCGGCGTCGCGGGCGGCCTTGCGCCGCACCTCAAGCCCGGCACCTGCGTGATCGGCTCGCAGATCATCGACAGCGGCGGCACGTACGCGACCGACGCGCGCTGGGCGCAGCGTCTCACCCGCCTCATCCCGGGCTCGGTCTGCGGTGCGATCGCCGGCGTGCGCGAGCCGATCGCGCATGCAAACGACAAGCGCCGCCTGCACGAGCAGACCGGCGCGCTCGCGGTCGACATGGAATCGCATATCGTGGCGGAAGCGGCCGCGCGCCACGGCGTGCCGCTGGCCGCCATCCGCGTGGTGGTCGATCCGGTCGAGCGCACCATCCCGCGCTCGGCGCTGGCCGGCTCGCGCGCCGACGGCACCATCGATCCGCTCGCGGTGATGCGCTCGCTCGCGCGCTATCCGCGCGATCTCATCGGGCTGATGCGCCTGTCGCTCGATACCCGCGCGGCGCGCGCCACCTTGGTGCGCGGACGCGACCTGCTCGGTCCCGGGCTCGGGTTGCTCGACACGCAGTTCGTGCCGAAGGCTGCGCTCGGCGATCCCGCGCCGGCCGACGCGTAAGCGGGACGCTACCTCCACCTGAAACAAAAAATGCCCGGCGCGAGCCGGGCATTTCGTTTTCCAGGATGGCCGGCGGAACCTACTCCGCGGCGGTCAGATGGTGCGGCTCGACCTGCTGTGCCGCGGCCTTGGCGGCGAGCGCGGCCTTCTCGGCCGCCTTGCGCGCCTTCTCGGTATTGATCTCGGAGAGGCGCTGCTGCACCTGCTGCGAGAAGACGTATTGCGCCGGGCGCTGATTGGCGAGCGAGATTTCCGGCGCCATCGGGCCTGCGGTGCGCACGCCCTTGATCGCGAGCCACAGCGCCTTGAGCGGATTGCTGACCGCGATATCGGCCGCGGTCGGCTCGTAGCCGCAATGCGCCATGCAGTTCGCGCACTTCTCGTAGGCGCCGGTGCCGTAGGTGTCCCAATCGGTGGTTTCCATCAGCTCCTTGAAGGTCTTCACGTAGCCTTCGCCGAGCAGGTAGCAGGGCTTCTGCCAGCCGAAGACGTTGCGCGTCGGCATGCCCCACGGCGTGCAGTGTGCTTCCTGATTGCCGGCGAGGAAGTCGAGGAACAGCGGGAGTGCATGAACTTCCACTTCTTGCCCTTGCCGAGCGCGAACACCTTGCGGAACAGCTCCTTGGTCTTGCGGCGCGCGAGGAAGTGCTGCTGGTCGGGCGCGCGCTCATAGGCGTAGCCGGGCGAGATCGAGACGCCGACGCCGAGCTCCTTGCAGAAGTCGAGATAGGCCGCGATGTCCTCGGCCGAATGGCCGTCGAAGATCGTCGCGTTGACGTTGACCGAGAAGCCGCGCGCCTTGGCGGCCTTGATCGCCGACACCGCACGGTCGAACACGCCGTCCTGGCACACCGACTTGTCGTGATGATCCTTCAGGCCGTCGAGATGGACCGAGAAGAACAGATAGGGCGAGGGCTCGAACAGATGCGAGCTTCTTCTCGAGCAGCAGCGCGTTGGTGCAGAGCGAGACGAACTTCTTGCGCGCGACGATGCCCTTGACGATCTCGCCGATCTCCTTGTGGATCAGCGGCTCGCCGCCCGGGATCGCGACCATCGGCGCGCCGCACTCGTCGACCGCGTCGAGGCATTCCTGCACCGAGAGGCGGCGGTTGAGGATCGGATCCGGATAATCGATCTTGCCGCAGCCGGCGCAGGCGAGGTTGCAGCGGAACAGCGGCTCGAGCATCAGCACGAGCGGATAGCGTTTGCGGCCCGTGAGCTTCTGCTTGACAGGTAGGCGCCAATCTTCATTTCCTTGAAAAAGGGTACGGCCATCCTGCTAACTTTCCGACTTTTTTAGTCCAACTGGTGATTTCAGACGTTCCGAAGCGAAACGTCAATTGCCCGGCTGACGGTCCGGGTGGCGAAGCCCTCCGTCAATTCGGCGGGCAGGCGGAATTCCATGTGCTCCTCGCGGCCGGGCAGCGTCGAAACCTCGACCGGCCCGAGCCGGCGCAACGCGTCGATCACGTCCTCGACCAGCACCTCCGGCGCGGAGGCGCCGGCGGTGAGGCCGACCACCTCGGCGCCCTTGACCCATTCGGGCTGCAGCTCGCTGCCGTCCGCGATCAGGTAGCTCGGGATGCCTTCCTCGGCGCCGATCTCGCGCAGCCGGTTGGAATTGGATGAATTCTGCGCGCCGACCACGAGGATCACGTCGACCACTTTCGACAGGTCGCGCACGGCGGACTGGCGGTTCTGCGTCGCGTAGCAGATGTCGCGCGTCTCGGGTCCGATGATGTCGGAGAACTTGCGCGTCAGCGCCTGCGATGATGCCCTTGGTGTCGTCGACGCAGAGCGTGGTCTGCGTCACGTAGGCGACCGGCGTATCGGACGGCAGGTCCAGTTCGTCGACTTCCTTCTCGTTCTGCACCAGCGTCACCGGCGCCGGGATCTGCCCCATCGTGCCTTCGACCTCGGGGTGGCCGGCATGGCCGATCAGGATCAGCTTGCGGCCCTGGCCGACATAGCGCTTGCCCTGGTTGTGCACCTTGGTGACCAGCGGGCAGGTGGCGTTGAGCACCGGCAGGCCGCGCGTGCCGGCCTCCTGCTCGACGCTCTTGGCGACGCCGTGCGCGGAGAACACCGTCACGGCATTCGGCGGTACCTCCGAGAGCTCCTCGACGAACACTGCGCCCTTGGCCTTCAGGTTCTCGACGACGTGCTTGTTGTGCACGATCTCGTGACGCACGTAGACCGGCGGGCCGTACTTCTCCAGCGCGCGCTCGACGATCTCGATCGCACGCACCACGCCGGCGCAAAAGCCGCGGGGCTGGGCCAGGATAACCTTCATCGCAGAACTCGCTCCTTAAGGGGTTCAAGGCCCCAGATAGAGTTATGCGCGCGAAAGCCGCGCGCAACCTGTGGCGCTGACTAGCACGCCGTCATGCGTGTTGCACTACGTCGATTCGAACGTCCTTACCCAGCGCCTCGAACACTTTCGCCACGATGCCCTTGGCGTCGAGGCCGGCCGCCGCGTACATCGCGGCCGGCAAATCCTGGTCGATGAAACGGTCGGGCAGCATCATGCAGCGCAGCTTCAGGCCGCGGTCGAGCGCGCCGTTTTCAGCCAGCACCTGCAGCACGAACGCGCCGAAACCGCCGATGGCGCCTTCCTCGACCGTGATCAATACTTCGTGTTCCTTGGCAAGCCGCAACACAAGATCCGTGTCCAGAGGCTTGGCGAAGCGCGCATCCGCGACGGTCGCAGAGAGGCCCTGCGCGGCAAGCATATCGGCGGCCTTGAGGCATTCCTGCAGCCGCGTTCCGAGCGAGAGCAGTGCGATCGAGGTGCCCTCGCGGACAATGCGGCCTTTTCCGATTTCAAGCGGCACGCCGAATTCCGGCATGTCGAGGCCGACGCCGTCGCCGCGCGGATAGCGCAGCGCGGAGGGGCGGTCGTCGATCGCCACCTGGGTGGCCACCATGTGGGTGAGCTCGGCCTCATCCGCCGCCGCCATCAGCACGAAGCCGGGCAGGCAGCCGAGATAGGCCAGGTCAAATGAACCGGCATGCGTCGGCCCGTCGGCACCGACCAGCCCGGCGCGGTCGAGCACGAAGCGCACCGGCAGGCGCTGGATCGCGACGTCGTGCACCACCTGGTCGTAGGCGCGCTGCAGGAAGGTCGAATAGATCGCGACGAACGGCTTGTAGCCTTCGGTCGCGAGCCCGGCCGCGAAGGTCACGCCGTGCTGCTCGGCGATGCCGACGTCGAAGGTGCGCGCCGGGAATGACTTCTGGAAGATGTCGACGCCGGTGCCGCCCGGCATCGCGGCAGTGATGGCGACGATCTTGTCGTCCTTGTGCGCCTCCTTGACGAGGCTCTCGCCGAACACCTTGGTATAGGAGGGCGCGTTCGCCTGCGCCTTGGCTTGCTTGCCGGTGGCGACGTCGAACTTCACCACGCCATGGTACTTGTCGCTCGATGCTTCGGCCGGCGCGTAGCCCTTGCCCTTCTGCGTCACCACGTGGATCAGGATCGGGCCGTTCTCGGCGTCGCGCACATTCTTCAGCACCGGCACGCAGATGGTCGAGATTGTGCCCGTCGATCGGGCCGACATAGTAGAAGCCGAGCTCCTCGAACAGCGTGCCGCCGGTGAGGAAACCGCGCGCGTATTCTTCCACGCGCAGCGCCTTCTCCTCGATGCTCTTCGGCATCCGCTTGGCGATCTGCTTGCCGATCTCGCGCAGCGACGTGTAGGTGCGTCCCGAGATCAGGCGCGCGAGGTAAGCCGACAGCGCGCCGACCGGCGGCGCGATCGACATCTCGTTGTCGTTGAGGATCACGATCAGGCGCGAGTTCATCGCGCCGGCATTGTTCATCGCCTCGTAGGCCATGCCGGCCGACATCGCGCCGTCGCCGATCACCGCGATGACGTTGCGCTTCTCGCCCGACAGGTCGCGCGCCACCGCCATGCCGAGACCGGCCGAGATCGAGGTCGAGGAGTGCGCCGCGCCGAAGCAGTCGTATTCGCTTTCGGCGCGCTTGGTGAAGCCGGAGAGCCCGCCGCCCTGACGCAGCGTCCGAATGCGGTCGCGCCGCCCGGTCAGGATCTTGTGCGGATAGGCCTGGTGGCCGACGTCCCAGATGATGCGGTCGTCCGGCGTGTCGAACACGTAGTGCAGGGCGACGGTAAGCTCGATGACGCCGAGGCCGGCGCCGAGATGACCGCCGGTGACCGCGACCGCGCCGATCGTCTCGGCGCGCAATTCGTCGGCAACCTGGCGCAGGTCCGTTTCGTTGACGGCGCGCAGATCCGCAGGGGTCTTGATCGCGTCCAAAATCGAGGGCTTCAACGTCATGATCGGAACAACATCGTGGTTACAACGGAACTCGGCGTCGGGCCAGACCTGCAAGTTTGCCCCGTGGCTTACCGCAGCGCAATGAAGTAGTACATGGCGCCGCCGACCGCCAGCCGACAGGCGTTCGACCCGGCGTGAAACTTGTGTTAGCGCGCGCTGCGCCCATCGGCTTCCAACGCCCGGAGCGGCCCGATGGTTCGCCGTGATCGAGACATTTCCTGCATTCGGAACACCTTGAAAAGTCGAGTTAAAACAAAGGCATGCTAAGAACCGCCATCGTTTCGCTGGTCGTCCGCTGCACCCGCCATGCCTGGGCGACCATCATCGTGGCGATGCTGCTTGCAGTCATTTCCAGCGTTTATGCGGCCCGGCATTTTGCCATTAATACTGATATCAACACGCTGATCTCGCCCGATTTGGCGTGGCGGCAACGTGAAATCGCCTTCGAGAAAGCATTCCCGCAGCATCTGCGCTCCATCCTGGTGGTGGTCGAGGCGCCGACCGCGGAACTCACCACCGAAGCGACCGCGGCGCTGTTCCAGCGGCTGGAGCAGGACAAGGTCCATTTCATTCAGGTGGCCCAGCCGGGCGGAGGCGAGTTCTTCCGCAAGAACGGGCTCCTGTTCCTGCCGGCGGACGAGGCCGAGAAGGTCGCAGGCCAGCTCGAGCAGGCCGAGCCGCTGATCGGGCAGCTCGCCACCGACCAGAGCCTGCGCGGGCTGCTCGAGGTCCTGCAGATGGGCCTGACCGGCGTCGGGATGGAGAAGATCACGCTCGACTCGATGCAGAAGCCGCTCACCGCCACCGCCGACACCGTCGAGGCGGTGCTGGGCGGCCGGCCGGTGCATTTTTCCTGGCACCAGATGCTCGCGGGCGATCACCCCGAGCAGAACGCCAAGCGCAAGTTCATCGATATCCAGCCGAAGCTCGACTTCACCGCGCTCGAGCCCGGCAAGGAGGCGACCGCCGCGATCCGCAAGGCGGTGAGCGATCTCAAGCTCGACGACGGACTATTCGGCGCGCGTGCGCCTGACCGGGCCGGTGGCGATCGCGGACGAGGAATTCGCCACCGTGCAGGAAGGCATGGTGGTCAACGGCATCGCCACCGTCGTGATCGTGCTGGTGATCCTGTGGCTCGCGCTGAAATCGGGACGCATCATCCTGGCGGTGTTCATCAACCTGGTCGATCGGGCTGGCGATGACGGCCGCGCTCGGCTTCCTGGTGGTCGGGCCGCTCAACCTGATCTCGATCGCGTTCGCGGTGCTGTTCGTCGGCCTCGGCGTCGATTTCGGCATCCAGTTCAGCGTGCGCTACCGCGCCGACCGCTTCGCCGTCGACGATCTCAAGCTCGCGCTGGTGCACGCCGCGCGCAATGCCGGCGCGCCGCTGACGCTCGCCGCCGCCGCGACGGCTGCGGGCTTCCTGTCGTTCCTGCCGACCGCCTACCGCGGCGTGTCCGAGCTCGGGCAGATCGCCGGCATGGGCATGATGGTCGCGTATCTCACCAGCATCACGGTGCTGCCCGCGCTGCTCACGGTGCTCAATCCGCAGGGCGAGCCGGAGCCGCTCGGCTTCGCGTTCCTCGGCGCCGGTCGACAGTTCATGGAAGACCATCGCATCGCCGATCATCGTCGGCGTCGCGATCGTGTCGCTCGGCGGGCTGCCGCTGCTCTATTACCTGCAGTTCGACTTCAACCCGATCAACCTGCGCAGCCCGAAGGTCGAGTCGATCGCGACCTTCCTCGATCTGCGCAAGGATCCCGATCACCGGCGCGAATGCGATCAGCGTGCTCGCGCCCAATCTGGAGGCCGACCAGGCCGATCGCGGAGCGCCTCTCGAAGCTTCCCGAGGTCTCGCAGGTGCGCACGCTCGACTTCTTCGTGCCGGCCGACCAGGACAAGAAGCTCGCCGCCGATCAAGCAGGCGCGCGACAAGATCGAGCCGGCACTTCAAGCCCGACGCAGGTGCAGGAGCCGCCGACCGACGCCGACGAACGTCACCGCGCTGAACGAGGCGGTGACCAACCTGAACGAAGCGGCCGCAAAGCATCCGGACGGTCAGGGCGCGCCGGCCGCCAAGCGCCTCGCCGGCCTGCTCGACGAAGCTCGCCGCGGCGACGCCCGAGGTGCGCGCAGAAAGTGGCCGAGGCGTTCCTGCGCGCCGCTGAAGGTCGCGCTCGCCGACCTGCAGGACCTGCTGCAGGCGCACCCGGTGACGCTCGCCGACGTGCCGACGGATATCGCCGAACTGTGGATCACGGCCGACGGCCGCGCGCGCGTCGAGGTGCTGCCGAAGGGCGATCCGAACGACAACGAGACGCTGCGCCAGTTCGCGCGCGCGGTGCTCAAGGTTCAGCCCGACGCGACCGGCGGGCCGGTCTCGATCCTGGAATCCGGCGACACCATCGTGCGGGCGTTCTTCGAGGCGGGCGGCTGGGCGCTGCTCTCGATCGCGATCCTGCTGTGGATCGTGCTGCGCCGCTTCGGCGACGTGCTGCTGACGCTCGTGCCGCTGCTGCTCGCCGGCGTGGTGACGCTCGAACTGTGCGTGCTGATCGGCATGCCGCTCAACTTCGCCAACATCATCGCGCTGCCGCTGCTGCTCGGCATCGGCGTCGCGTTCAAGATCTACTACATCATGGCGTGGCGCGCCGGGCAGACCGGACCTGCTGCAGTCGAGCCTGACGCGCGCGGTGTTCTACAGCGCGCTGACCACCGCGACGGCGTTCGGCAGCCTGTGGCTCTCGAGCCATCCGGGCACGTCGAGCATGGGCAAGCTGCTCGCGCTGTCGCTGCTCACGACGCTTGCCGCCGCCGTGCTGTTCCAGCCGGTGCTGATGGGCAAGCCGCGCGAGCTCGGCGAGATGTGAGGCGCAACTACCCGGGTGGTGTCGTTTTGCGGTCCGAGTTCCCGGCTGTGAAGTTTGCCTGCGCCTGCTGCCGAGTTCCATCCGGCGCGACCGACGCGTGTTCTCGCTTTCGTTGCGCCCACACGCCGCGGAACCCGGCGCAGCGGTGTTGCGATTCCGTCTGGCGTCACAGCGCCGTCGTGAACTAGCATCGCGGCATTTCCGGCGGAGGCGATGTCGTGGGGACGCTGCGGTTGCTGTTGGTGATCGCGCTGGTCGCGGCCAACTCCACACCGATCTTCGGCTGGCGCGGCACCGGCGAGCAGTCGGTGCAGGCGTTTTTCATCCTGTCCGGCTTCTTCATGGCGCTGGTCCTGGACAGCGGACGCTACGAGACCCCGCTGTCGTTCTATCAGAGCAGGGCGCTCCGCTTGTTGCCGGTCTACTGGGCGTTCCTGCTGGCCTACATCGCAATCGCGGCGTTGCCGAGCAGCGGCGACTTGCTGTCGCGCCTTGCCTACGCGGCGCGCTCACGCCTTGCCGCGGCGACGGACGGATCGGAGGCCGCGTGGCTGACCGCCGTCTCCAATCTCTTCTTCGTGCTGTCCGACTGGGCGCATCAGTTCCTCCATGGCGTGACGGGACCGGTGTATCTGGCGCCGCGCGGCGCCGCGGAGGCGAACGCGGCTGCGGTCGCAAGTCATCTGGTGATGCCGCAGGTCTGGGCGCTTGGCGTCGGCGTCGTGTTCTACGCGGCCGCGCCGTTCCTCGCGCGGCTGAAGACGCTCTGGCTGCTGATCCTGTTGCCGGTGGTCTACCTCGCGGGCAATGTCATCCAGGGCGTCGGTGCGAGCTATTCCGGGCCGTTCGCGTATCCGGAAAAACTGCCGTTGCAGAACGCCTGGCTGTTTCTGCTCGGCATGCTGTGCTGTCGCGCGCTGCCGCTGATGCACCGCCTGCCGGCTTTCGTGAACGCGCCGTTGGCGCTGATCCCGTTTGTGCTCGTGCTCGTCTGGAAGCCGGGCGGCTGGCAGCAGATCAACATCATGCTGGCGGCGTTCGCGCTCGGGTTGCCGTCGCTGTTCGCGTTGTCGCGCGACTGGAGCACCGATCGCCAGGTCGGCGAGCTCGCATACCCGCTCTACCTCACGCACTTCCTGTTTGCATGGCCCTCGACGCTCTACGGTCCATACGCCGTCGTAGTCTGCCTCGCGCTGTCGCTCGTGCTGTCGCTGCTGCTGGTGTTCTTCGTGCAGCGGCCGGTCGACCGCTATCGGGCACGCCTGACGCAGCCTGCATTCGCCCGATTATGGAGCGCTTCGGCGCGCTCCTGATTTTGTGCGGAACGGCTCGGCGCGCGGCCGGCCTATTTCTTCCCGGCGCGCTCCTGCGCGGCGGCTTCGTCGGCGACCCGGAGGCACACGTCGCTCGGCGCGGGCGCTGCGCCCTTCTTGGCGGCGGTCTGCTTTGCGGGCGGCGTTGCGGCATTCTTCAGCGGCGGCAGCGGCACCGCATTGGGCGGCGGGGTCTTCACCCGCGTCCACTTCTGCGTCAGGCACATGAAATTTGGAAACAGGCAGCCTTCGAGGTCGAGCGTGTTCTCGTCCGCCAGGCTGATGTTGGCGCTGTACATCTTGCCGTTATGCGAATTGTAGATTTCGCCGGACCACTTCCCCGCCTCTCCCTTCGCGGGCGACAGGCCCATCAGCACCGGCATGCCGAGCGTCGGGCGGGTTTTCTTGGCCGGGTCCGGGTTTTCGACGTCGAGACCGGGTGTCTTCTCCCACACCACGATGCCCCACATCTTGCCGCTGCAGTTGTCGATGCGGATATTGGCGTAGCCGTCCTTCACCAGCCAGTCGCCGATGACGGTCGCATCGGCCGCGAGCGCGGTTCCGTGCGCGAGGAAGACGGTCGTTGCACAAGCAAACAGGCGTTTCATTCAGTTCCGCGTCCAAATGTTGCTTCGGGTCTGAAACCTTCGCGTGCTAACACGCTTGCCCTACGGTTGGTTTCGGGCAGTATTTCGGCAACTATGCCGCATTGCTGCCCACCTGGCTTGCGCTAGGGTGGCGCGTGATCGTGCGCCGGGAGCTGAAAAAGCATGCATTCGGGTCTTGATCCCAGTCATGGCATCGACATCGCTGCGCTGTTCGAGACCCACGAATCCGATCGCTTCAGCCTGCACAAGGACCGCCTCAACGAGCAGATGGTCCGGGTTCTCAAGACCATCGGATATGATGTCGGTTTTTGCAAGGGACGCGGGCAGTATCTCTACGACCGCGCGGAGCGGCAATATCTCGACCTGCTGAGCGGCTTCGGCGTGTTCGCGCTCGGCCGCAACCACCCGACCATCCGCGCCGCGCTGAAAAGCGCGCTCGACGCCGACCTGCCCAACCTGGTGCAGATGGATGTCTCGACGCTGGCCGGCATTCTCGCCGAGCGGCTGCTCGAGCTGGTGCCGCATCTCGACAAGGTGTTCTTCGCCAACTCCGGCGCCGAGTCGGTCGAGGCGGCGATCAAGTTCGCGCGCGCCGCGACCGGCCGCGCCGGCATCGCCTATTGCAGCCACGCGTTCCACGGGCTGACCTACGGCGCGCTGTCGCTCAACGGCGACGACACGTTCCGCCGCGGCTTCGAGCCGCTGCTGCCGGATTGCGTGTGCGTGCCGTTCAACGATCTCGCCGCGCTGGACCGCGCGCTCGCGAACCGCCGGATGGCGGCGTTCGTGGTCGAGCCGATCCAGGGCAAGGGCGTCATCCTGCCGGACGAGGACTATCTCAAGGGCGCCGAACGCCTCTGCCGCCGCTACGAGACACTGTTCGTCGCGGACGAGATCCAGACCGGACTCGGGCGCACCGGAAAGTTCCTCGCCGGCGAGCACTGGGACATCGAGCCCGACATGGTGCTGCTCGCCAAGGCGCTGTCCGGCGGACACGTGCCGGTCGGCGCGGTGCTGATGCGCAAGGCGATCTTCGACAAGGTGTTCAACCGCATGGACCGTGCGGTCGTGCACGGCTCGACCTTCTCGAAGAACGATCTCGCGATGGCGGCCGGCATCGCGACGCTCGAGGTGCTCAAGGCCGAGCGCGATCATCGAGAATGCCGCGCGCACGGGCGATCGTCTGCTGCGCGAGCTCTCGGCGCTCGACCGGGCGACTACGAACTGCTGAAAGAGCGTGCGCGGCAAGGGGCTGATGATCGGCGTCGAGTTCGGCGCGCCGACCTCGCTCAAGCTGCAAGGCCTCGTGGAGCATGCTGGAGACCGCCAGCAAGGGTCTTTTCTGCCAGCTCATCACCATCCCGCTGTTCAAGCAGCACAAGATCCTGACCCAGGTCGCGGGCCACGGCAGCCACACCATCAAGCTGCTCCCGCCGCTGATCATCAACGAGGCCGACTGCGACTGGATCGTGCGCGCCTTCGACGACGTGATCGCCGACAGCCACCAGCGCGGGCGCGGTCTGGTCGCTCGGCAAGACGCTGGTCGAGCACGCGATGCGGCGCGTGAGGCTGCGCGCAGCCTCCGGCCTTCGTCATGCCCGGCCCTGCGCCGGGCATCTGCGCCTGATCGTCCGGCGTGCCCGTTCCGGCATGCCCGGACAGACTCGGGCCTGACGCATTAAGGTTCGGCGTCGCGTCAAACGGAGCACGATGCGCGCCGCCTATTACGAGAAGAACGGATCGACGCGAGGTGCTGCAGCGTCGGCGAGGTCGACACGCCGCAGCCCGGCCCGGGCGAAGTGCGCGTCAAGCTGAAGACCTCCGGCGTCAATCCGTCCGACGTGAAGACGCGCGCCGGCACCGCGCGCAAGATCGCATTTCCGCGCGTGATCCCGCACAGCGACGGCGCGGGCGTGATCGATGCGGTCGGCGAGGGCGTCGCCACGTCGCGCATCGGCGAGCGGGTGTGGACCTGGAACGGGCAGTGGAAGCGCCCGTTCGGCACCGCGGCCGAATACATCGTGCTGCCCGAGATCCAGGCGGTGAAGCTGCCCGACGCGATCAGCTTCGAGGCCGGCGCCTGCCTCGGCATTCCGGCGCTGACCGCCTGGCACGCGATCGACATCGCCGGCGCCAAGAGCGGCATGACCTTGCTGATCGCGGGCGGCGCCGGCGCGGTCGCGCATTACGCGATCCAGTTCGCCAAGGCGCGCGGCGCGACCGTGATCACCACGGTGTCGTCGCCCGAGAAGGCGAAGCTCGCGACGCGACGCGGGCGCGGACGTGGCGATCGACCGCAAGACCGAGGACGTCGGCGCGCGCGTGATGGAGCTGACCAAGACCGGCGTCGACGCCGTGATCGAGCTCGACCTCACGGCGAACGCGGCGCTGCTGCCGCGACCTTGCGTCCGCGCGGCACGCTGGTCGTCTACGGCACCGGCCCGCAGGTGCAGTTCCCCGGCTCGTTCTGCCTGGTCAATAACGTGACGGTGAAATTCCTGCTGGTCTACGAGCTGACCGCGGACGAGCGCGCCCGCGCGGTCGCCGGCATCACGCGCATGCTGGAGGCGAACCGGCTGAAGCACAATGTCGCGCAGACGTTTCCGTTGGCCGAGATCGTCGCCGCGCACCAGGCGGTGGAGAGCGGCAAGGTCGCGGGCAACGTGGTGATGACGATGTGAGTGCCGTCTCATCTGTGAGGAGCGTCGCATCGCGGCGCGTCTCGCAGGGCGCGGACATCACAAAAAAAGGCCCGGCCGAAGCCGGGCCTTTTCGCGTTACGCGAAACGCTTACTGATAGAGCGCGCGTTCGCGGCGCACTTCATCCGCGGAGTACGGCTTGGCGCCGGCGTCGAACGTCTTCCAGCCCGACTTGCCGTAGGTCGAGCGCAGGTCGTCGGTGCGCAGGGCCGAGCGTTCGAGCGTCGCTTCGAGCTGCGCGGCGCGCGATCGTCGACACGCGCGGTGACCAGCGTGCCGCCACGGCGCACGCCTTCGGCGTAGACGTGGGCATCCTCTTCGCTCACGCCGGCTTGCGTGAGCGCGCCGATGATGCCGCCGGTCAAACCGCCGGCAGCCGCACCGGCGGCGGTCGCCACGAGCCAGCCGGCCGCAACCACGGGGCCGACGCCCGGAATGGCGAGCAGGCCGAGGCCCGCGAGCAGGCCGGCAGCGCCGCCGACGGCCGCGCCGACGCCGGCGCCCTTGCCGGCGCCTTCGGCGCGATCGTCAACGCCGTCGCCGTCGCGGTCCACGCGCTTCGGCGTGCCGTTGCTCGAGAACCAGTTGTCCGAATTGTTGGACACGATGCTGATGTCGCCGCTCGCCACGCCGGCGGCTTCGAGATCACGCACCGCAGCCTGGGCGCGCTCATAGGTCGGATAGAGCTTGGAGATAACTTTCGTCATGTTGTTGTTGTCCTTATTGCGTTACGACATTGCCCTGGAAGTCGAGCTTGACGTTGACCGTCTGTCCGCCCTTCGTGGCGGAGCCGGTCCAAACGCCGTTGTCGTCCTTCTTCAGGCTGGAAACGTTGGTGTAGCCGTTGGCCTCGATCTTCGATTTGGCCTGGCCCTCGGTGAAGCTGTTCGCCCCAGCAACCGGCGCTGCCGGGTTGTTGGTGCTGGGCGATTTGACGGCGGGTGTTTGCGCGAAGGCGCTGGTCGAAACCGCCAACGCGGCGAGAGCGTCAAAAGACGCATGGTCGTTCCTCTCTGGTTGTGGAAGGTCGTGTGGGTGAGTGGCAGCCCAACCTCCGCCATCGGGAAACGTTCCAGTTCCGCTCGATCGGTCGCAATTCGATTTGCGGTTACCTGCGCGACGAAGCGGCGCTTGCGTGAACGAACCTCCGTTGCGGGAGTTGGACGCCCACAACATGGAGAAACGAATGAGCATTTTCGGAAGCATCGTGAGCGCGATATTCGGCACGAAGCCGGCGGCAGCCGGGCAGACCGCGGCACCACCTCCGCCGCAGTCGACGACCACGACGCCGGCGGCGACCGGCGGCGGCACGACAACCGCGACGGCCGGAGAGAAACCGGTGGATGTCGAAGCGGTGATGAACGATCTCGCCTCCAAGCACAGCGAGAAGCTCAACTGGCGGACATCCATCGTCGACCTGATGAAGCTGCTGAAACTGGACAGCAGCTTCAGCGCGCGCAAGGAACTCGCGAAGGAACTCGGCTACACCGCCGACACCAACGATTCGGCGGCGATGAACATCTGGCTGCACAAGCAGGTCATGAAGAAGCTCGCCGAGAATGGCGGAAAGGTTCCGGCCGACCTGCATTGACGCTGCGACCCGGTCACGGAACTCAGCCGCCGCGTCGCGCACGCGGCGGCTTTTTGCCGGGCATTTGTCCGGTGGCAGAGCTGCGGCGTCGCGCGCTACTGCGCGGCGACCCGCGCCGCCTCCGCATCCTCGTGCGCCGCGCGCGCGCCGCCGAGCCAGCTCTGCAGCCGGTCGAGATAGAGATAGACCACCGGCGTGGTGAACAGCGTCAGCACCTGGCTCAGCGCGAGGCCGCCGACCATGGCGTAGCCGAGCGGCTGGCGCAGTTCCGAGCCCGGGTCCGTGCGAAAACATCAGCGCGAGGCCGCCGAGCAGCGCCGCCATCGTGGTCATCAGGATCGGACGGAAGCGCAACAGGCGGCCTCGCGGATCGCGGCTTCGGCGCTCTCGCCCTCGCGCTCGCGCTTGATCGCGAAGTCGACCAGCATGATGCCGTTCTTCTTCACGATGCCGATCAGCAGGATGATGCCGATGATGCCGATCACCGACAGGTCGAAGCCGCCGAAGTACAGCGCCAGCAGCGCGCCGACGCCGGCCGACGGCAAGGTGGAGAGGATCGTGATCGGGTGCACGAAGCTCTCGTACAGCACGCCGAGGATGACGTAGACCACGATCAGCGCCGCGAGGATCAGCAGCGGCTGGCTCGACAGCGAAGTCGCGGAACGCCTGCGCGTTGCCCTGGAAGCTGCCGATCAGCGAGTCCGGCTTGCCGATCTCGCGTTTCGGCCGTGCGGATCGCGTCCACCGCCTGCCCGAGCGCGACGCCCTGCGGCAGGTTGAACGACAGCGTCACCGCCGGGAACTGGCTCTGGTGCGACACCGAGAGCGCGCCGGTCTTGCTGGTGTCGATCGTGACCAGCGTGGAGAGCGGCACCGGCTGCCGTCGGCGGCCTTCAGGTAGATGCTTGTCCAGCGTGCGCATGTCCCGCTGCAGCTCGGGCAGCACTTCGAGCACGACGAAATACGAGTTGGTCTGCGTGAAATACTGCGCCACCTGGCGCTGGCCGAACGCGTCGTTGAGCGTGTCGTCGATCACCTGCGGCTGGATGCCGAAGCGCGCCGCGGCGTCGCGGTTGATGCTGATCGAGAGCAGCGGCGCGTTCGACTGCTGGTCGGTCGAGACGTCGGCCAGCTCGGGCAGCGTCTTGAACTTCTCCAGCATCTTCGGCGCCCAGGTGTTCAGCTCGGCGAGTGACGGGTCCTGCAGCGTGTACTGATACTGGCCGCGCGAGATGCGGCCGCCGACCGTGATGTCCTGCGCCGGCTGCAGGAACAGCGCGACGCCCTCGAGCCTGGCGATCTGCGGGCGCAGCCGCGCGATGATCTGCGTCGCGGACGCGCTGCGCTCCTCGTGCGGCTTCAGCCCGATGAAGAAGCGCGCGGTGTTCAGCGTGTTGCCGCTGCCCGAGCCGAAGAAGGTGCCGAAGCCCGCGATGTCGGGATCCTTCGCCAGCACGGTCGCGACCTCGCGCTGCAGCCGCTTCATCTCCTGCGGCGACACGTCCTGCGCGGCCTCCATGATGCCGCTGATCAGGCCGGTATCCTGCGTCGGGAAGAAGCCCTTCGGGATCGCGACGAACAGCGCGCCGGTGAGCGCGATCGTGGCGAAGAACGTCATCAGGGTGACGAAGCGGTGGCGCAGCACCAGGTCGAGCCCGCGCGCGATAGGCGTGCACCAGCGCGTCGAACATGCGCTCGATCGCGCGATAGATGCGGCCGTGGTGCTCGCTCTCGCGCGTCAGGAAGCGCGAGGCGAGCATCGGGGTGAGCGTGAGCGAGACCAGCACCGAGACGGCGATCGCCGCCGTGACCGTCAGGGCGAATTCGCGGAACAGCCGCCCGACGATGCCGCCCATCAGCAGCAGCGGGATGAACACCGCGACCAGCGACACGCTGATCGACACCACGGTGAAGCCGATCTCGCGCGCGCCGTTGAGCGCCGCCTCGAACGGGCGCATGCCGTCCTCGATGTGGCGGTAGATGTTCTCCACCACCACGATCGCGTCGTCGACCACGAAGCCGACCGCGATGGTCATCGCCATCAGCGAGAGATTGTCGAGGCTGAAGCCGAGCAGGTACATCACGGCGGTGGCGCCGGCGAGCGACAGCGGCACCACCACGGCCGGGATCAGGGTGGCGCGCACGTTGCGCAGGAACAGCAGGATCACCAGCACCACGAGGCCGATGGTGAGCGCCAGCGTGAACTCGACGTCGCGCCACCGAGGCGCGGATCGTCTGCGTGCGGTCCACGATGGTGTCGATCTTCATGCCCGGCGGGATCAGCGCGGCGAGCCGCGGCATCGCGGCCTTCACGTCCGTCGACGGTCTGGATCACGTTCGCGCCCGGCTGCTTGAACACCAGCAGGATCACGGCGTTGCGCACGCCGTCGCTGTCGCCCTTCAGCGCCGCGATGTTGAGGTCCTGCGGGCCCGGCACCGCGTGGCCGACGTCGCGCACGCGCACCGGCGCGCCGTTGCGGTAGGCGAGGATGACGTCGTCGTACTGCTCGGCCTTGGTGGCCTGGTCGTTCGCCTGGATGGTGAAGCTTTGCTTCGCGGTGTTGATCGTGCCCTTCGCCGCATTGGTGGTGGCGTTGCCGAGCACGCCGCGCACGTCTTCCAGCGTCAGTCCGCGCGTCTGCAGCTTGGCCGGATCGACCTGCACGCGGATCGCGGGCTTCTGCTCGCCGCCGATGATCACCTGCGCGACGCCGGTGATCTGCGAGATCTGCTGCGCCACCACGTTGTCGGCGATAGTCGTCGACCGTGGTGAGCGGCTGGCTGTCGGAATGCGCGGCGAGCACCAGGATCGGCGAGTCGGCCGGGTTCACCTTGCGATAGGTCGGCGGCGTGCTCAGCGTCTGCGGCAGTTGCCGGCCCGCCGCGGTGATCGCGGCCTGCACGTCCTGCGCGGCGGCATCGACATTGCGGGTCAGCTCGAACTGCAAGGTGATCGAGGTCGAGCCGAGCGTGCTCGTCGAGGTCATCTGCGTGACGCCGGCGATCTGGCCGAACTGGCGCTCGAGCGGCGCCGCGACGGTCGCCGCCATCGTGTCCGGGCTCGCGCCGGGCAACTGCGCCGAGACCGAGATGGTCGGGAAGTCGACCTGCGGCAGCGGCGCGACCGGCAGCAGCGGGAACGTCACGATGCCGATCAGCGCGAGCGCGGCGGACAGCAGCGCGGTCGCGATCGGCCGCCGGATGAAGGGTTCGGAGATGCTCATGAGGCATCGCCCGCAGCGCCGCGCGCTTCGCGGTTGCCGGTTTTCGGCTTCGACGCGCGTGCCGGCCTGCAGGCGATACTGTCCGCTCACCACCACGTTCTCGCCCGCCGCAAGCCCGCGCGTGACGATCACGGTGTCGCCGTCGACCGTCGTGGCATCGAGGCTGCGCTGCTCGGCGGTGTTGTCGCCCTTGATCACCCAGGCATAGAGCCCGTTCGGCCCGCGCTGCAGGGCAGGGGGCGGGATGGTCACCACGTGCTGCCGCGCGTCGATCTGCGCGCGGATGCGCACGAACTCGCCCGGCCACAGCCGCGAGTCGTCGTTGGGAAAGCGCGCCTTCAGCCGGATCGTGCTGGTGAGCTGGTCGATCTGGTTGTCGATCAGCATGAGCTCGCCGCTCGGCAAGCTGCTGCGCGCCGTCCTGATCGTAGGCGAGCACGGTCGACGGCGCCGCGCAGCATCGCCTCGCGCACGTCGCCGAGATTCTTCTGCGGCAGGGTGAAGATCACCATCGCGGGCTTGATCTGCGTCAGCACGGTGAGCGGATTGGCGTCGGTCGGATGCACGATGTTGCCGGCATCGACCTGGCGGAAGCCGACGCGGCCGTCGAACGGCGCCGTGATGGTGGCGTAGGAGAGCTGCGTCTGCGCGTTGTCGATCGCGCCCTGGTCGGCCTCGATCGTCGCCTTGAGCTGGTCGACCTTGGCCTGCTGCTGGTCGAGGCTCTGCTGCGTGGCGAAGTCCTTCTTCGCCAGCTCGGAAAAGCGCGCGAGATCCTTCTGCGCCGAGATCAGCAGCGCCTGGTCCTGCGCCTTCTTGGCCTGCGCCTGCGTCGAGCGTCGCCTGCAGCGGGCGCGGATCGATCACCGCGAGCGTGTCGCCCTGCTTCACCTCCTGGCCTTCGGTGAAGTTGACCGACTGCAAGGTGCCGGTGATCTGGCTGCGGATCGTCACCGTGTTGGCGGCCGACGTGGTGCCGAGCGCATCGAGATAGATCGGCACGTCGCGGCTCGCGGCGGCCGCGATCGTCACCGGCACCGCGGGCGCTGCGCGCGCGGCTGCTTGCGGGGCAGGGCGCGTGTACCAGTACCAGGCGCCGCCGCCCGCCAGCGCGGCGAGCACGATCAGCGATGCGGCAAGACCGCGGCGCGATTTGGCGCGTCGGCTTTCGCGGATGTTCGACAATCTGCATGGGTCACCCGAGCCTCAATGCCCAACTCGGGTAAATGTTGCAGTGCAGCGGGTGTCGGGAGGATGGCGGACGGATTAAATTCGGCGGCGGGGCGCGTGAGCCAGTAATACGTGGCCCCGCCCGCAAGGCTAAGAGCACGATCAATGACGCGGCAAGTGCGCGGCGCGATTTCGCGCGCGGCTTTCCGCGGATGTTCGACGATCTGCATGAAGTTCACCCAAGCCTCAATGCCCAACTCGGGTGGATGTTGCAGTGCGGCTGTCCGGACGATGGCGGCCGGATTAAATTCGCGTAATGGCATCACGGGTTTGTGAGCCCGTCACTGCGCGGTCACCCTGAGGGTGCGAGGCGTGCAGCGCCGTGCCTCGAAGCGCGACTACGCTATCGGGCTGATCATCGCCGGCACCCCGGCGGATTGCACTGCGTCCCGATGCAGACGCATTCGGCGCCGGCGGCGGCCCGAGCGGGCTGATGTTGAACTGGAAGGTGGGCCGGCCCTCGAACTGCACGTCGTGTCGTCGCCGAGCAGGTATTGCTCGGTGCTGGTGCGATCCACATTCGGCGCACGTGGTCCCTCCACTGGAAGACCGTCAGCGTCTGATACACGATCGAGAAATTGGTCTGCGTCCCGGTGCACTGGGTCGCTGCAGGCCTGCGCCTGGCAGTCGTACTTGCACCAGTGCGAGCATCAATGTTGACGCTCAGCGCGCCGCCGAGGCGGCGTACCAGGCCTGAGGATCGAATTGATACCGCCACCGCGAAAAGTCTGCGCCTATGCGTCGCTCCCTCTGCACACGCCGCCGGCAAACATCCGGGGCGGTGGCGGGTTCCATTGGCCCGTGGCCGCGGCCGCCGCTCAATTCGGCACGAAATCCACCGACTTGAGCAGCGCGGCGTTGCGCGTCACTTCGTCGTCCTGGAATTTCGCGAACGCCTGCGGTCGCTCTCCGCCACCGCGTCGATGCCGAGCGGGTCGAGCCTGCCCTCCCGCGCGAGCTCGGCCGTCGTCTCGGTGAGGAGATCGTGCAACTGCCGCGTCAGCTCCGCCGGCATGCCCTTCGGTCCCCAGAACGCATACCAGGAATGGATGTTGAGCCCGGCCATGCCGCTCTCGGCCGAGGTCGGAATCTCCGGGCGCGAGCTTGTGGCGCTGCGGCGCCGTGATGGCGAGCGCCTTGATGCTGCCGTTCTGCACCATCGGCAGCAGCGCGATCATCGCATCGAAATAAAGCTGCACGTGGCCGCCCGCCACGTCGTTGAGCGCCGGCGCGGTGCCGCGATAGGGCACGATCGTCGGCTTGAAGCCGGCGAGATCGCCGAACGCGATCATCGCGAGATGGCCGGGCGAGCCGAGCGCCGCTGTCGCGGCGGTCCATTCGGACGGCGCCTGCTTCGCCGCCGCGGCGGCTTCCGCCAAAGTCTTCTGCGGCTTGCCCGGCGCCATCACCAGCAGCATCGGCGCGCTGCCGACGCGCGCGATCGGCGTGAAGTCGGCGACCGGATCGTACGGCGCCTTGCTCATCACGAGGCGCGCCGAAATGTGCGTCGAGGCCGAGAACAGCAGCGTGTGGCCGTCGGGCTGCCGCCTGCATCACATAGGCGCCGCCGACGGTCGCGTTGGCGCCGGCGCGGTTCTCCACGATGACGGGACTGGCGAACTTGTCCTGCAGCTTCTGCGCGATCAGGCGCGCGAACGTGTCGACGCCGCCGCCGGGCGCGAACGGCACCACGATGCGCACAGTGCGCTCGGGGAATTTCTGCGCCGACGCGGGCGAGGCGAGGGCGAACGCGGCGGCAAGCGCGAGCAGCGCGCGGATCATCGCGCCACCACCGGCCGCGCGGCGAGCACCGGCTCGCGCACCGGCACGCCGCGTGAACGGCGAGCCTTCCTCGAACCACGACTTCGGCGCCGGATGGCCCCACAGCGTCTGGCGCTGCGGATCGTCGAGCGTCCAGCGGATCGGCTCGTGGTCGGTATCGACGGTGAGATAGTCCGAGGTGAACAGCTCGACGCGGTGACCGTCGGGATCGCGCACGTAGAGGAAGAACGCGTTGGCGATGCCGTGGCGGCCGGGGCCGCGCTCCATGTTGGCGAGATAGCCGCTGGTCGCCATCACGTCGCAGGTGTGCAGGATGTCGAGCGCGTTCGAATTCCACACGCCGATGTGATGCAGGCGCGGGCCGCGGCCGTTGGTGAAGGCGAGGTCGTGCGTGCTGCCGCGGCGCTGCATCCACACCGCCCAGAGCTTCGGATCGGCGCCTTCGGTCTCGGTCGTCTCGGTGAGGCGGAAGCCGAGCTCGGTATAGAAGTCGTAGGAGGCCTGCACGTCGGGCGTGAAGCAGTTGATGTGGTCGATGCGCTGGATGCGCGCGCCCTGATAGGCGGCGTATTTCTGCAGCATCGAGGGCACGCGATCCATCCTGAAATAGAGATCGACCGGCATGCCGACCGGATCGTGGAAGCGCAGCGTGCGGCCCTGGAACGGCACGTTCGGCCACGACACCGGCAGCTTGCGGCGCTCGAGCCAGGCGGCGGCCTTGTCGAGATCCTCTTCGCTCGCCGACCTTGAAGCCGATCGCGAGCGCCGCGATGTCGTCCGACTTGCGCAGCACCACCGAGTGATGATTGCGCTCTTCCACGCCGCGCAGATAGAGCGCGTCCTTGTCCTCGTCGCGAGACGATGTAGCCGAGGCAGTCGACATAGAACGCGCGCGACTTCGCGAGGTCGGACACGCCGAGCTCGACGTGGCTCGCGCGCACGATGTTGAACGGCGGGTTGAAGACGGGATCGCGGAGGGGCATGGGTTATGCTGTCATGTGTGTTGCTGTCATCCCGGACGGCCCGAAGGGCCGATCCGGGATCCATGTATCACGGCAAAGACTGTGAGGATCGAGCATGGGCCGACATGGGTCCCGGCTCTCGCTCGCGCTCGGCCGGGATGACCATCACGATCAGGCCCCGATCTTCGGAATCTTGTGATTGTCGAGCGCGATCGCGATGTTCTTCGTCTCCATGTAGAAGTCGAAGGAATAGTCGCCGCCGTCGCGGCCGATGCCGGACGACTTCATGCCGCCGAACGGCGTCGGCAGGTGGCGCACGTTCTCCGAATTGACCCAGACCATGCCGGCCTCGACGCTCTGCGCGAAGCGATGCGCGCGGCCGACGTCGCTTGGTCCACAGATACGCCGGCGAGCCCGTAGCGCACGTCGTTGGCGATGCGCGAGCGCCTCCGCCTCGTCGGCGAACGGGATCATGGTGAGCACCGGGCCGAAAATCTCCTCCTGCGCGATCCGCATGCGTGTTGCGCGCATCGAGATAGAGCGTCGGCGCGACGTAGTTGCCCTTGTCGCCCGCGCGCCCGCCGCCGACGATGGTGGCGCCGTCGCTCTTCGCCGCGCCGATGATACGACAGCACCTTGTCGACATGGCGCGGATGGATCAGCGGGCCGATCTCGGTCGCGGGATCGAGCGGATGGCCGACCTTGATCTTCTTCATGCGCTCGGCGGCGCGCCTGCGAGAATTCGTCGTAGATCGAGGCCTCGACCAGCGCGCGGCTCGACGAGGTGCAGCGCTCGCCGTTGAGCGAGTAGATCATGAACAGCACCGCATCGAGCGCGCGGTCGAGGTCGGCATCGGCGAACACGATCACCGGGTTCTTGCCGCCGAGCTCGAAATGCACGCGCTTCAGGGTCGCGGCGCCCTGCGCCATGATGGCGCTGCCGGTCGCGCTCTCGCCGACGAAGCCGATCGCCTTGATGTCGGGATGCTCGGTCAGCGCCTTGCCGGCGTCCTCGCCGAAGCCGTGCACGGTGTTGAGCACGCCCGGCGGCAGGCCGGCTTCGAGGCAGATCTCGGACAGCAAGCGTCGCGGTGAGCGGGCTCCACTCGGCCGGCTTGTGCACCACCGTGCAGCCGGCCGCGAGCGCCGGCGCGATCTTCCAGGTCGACAGCATGAACGGCGTGTTCCACGGCGTGATGACGCCCACGGGGCCGATCGGCTGGCGGATCGTGTAGTTGAGGTGCGTGTCGGTCGGCAGCGACAGGCCGTCGTTCGCGCCCGGCGCGCGGTCCGCATAGAAGCGGAAATTCTCCGCGCCGCGCAGCGCCGCCTTCGACATGTAGCGGATCGGCTGGCCGGTATCGATGCACTCGACGAGCGCGATCTCGTCGGCGCGCGCCTCGATCGCGTCGGCGATTTTGTGCAGGAGCTTGCGCCGCGCGTCGCCGGTGGTGCGCGACCAGCCGGTGCGGAACGCCTTCGTCGCGGCCTTCGCGGCGCGGTCGATCTCGGCCGCGCCGCCGCGCGCGACCTTCGCGATCACCGCGTTGTCGATCGGCGAATGCGGTCTCGAACGTGTCGCCGCTGCCGGCTTCGTGCTTGCCGTCGATCAGGTGCGCGACCGGCTTGTCGCGGAAGCGCTTGAGAAACTCGTCCGCGCGCGCGATCGGTCTTGTCGAGCGCGGTGCTCATGCGGCGTTCGCCTTGCGCTCGCGCATGCCGTTGCGCAGCAGCCGCGTGTCGGGATCGATCTCGTGGATCTCGACGGTCAGCGCCAACGGCCTCGCCTTGAACACGTGATCGAGCGTCTTGTTGGCCTGGTCGTAGATCGTCTGCACCATCGTCTTCTTCTGCTCGAGCGTGCGGCCCTTGCGCGCGCGGATGTCGATGTGGACGAACGCGTTCTCCGGCGAGCCGTCGCCGACGCGGTAATCGTCGCGCCGCATCAGCCGCGTGCGCACCGCGACCGGCTCGGCGATGCCGCTGGTGATGGCGGCGGAATGGATCTCCTCGACCAGGCGCTGCGGCGTGATGTCGGCTTCGATGTTGGCCGAATATTCGACGATCACATGCGGCATGGTTTCCTCCGGCTTTCGCGCGTCGCGTTGACGGCGCGGGCGATTTTCAACATGTTCTTCGAGCGAGCCAACCGGTCGCGTCAAGGCGACCTCATTCCGGGACTCTAGCATTGAAGCTCGCAACATTCACCGCCAGCGGCCGGACCAGCTATGGCGCGGTCGCGAACGGCGGCGTGATCGATCTCGGCCGGCGGTTGAAGCACGCGAGCCTGACCGACGTGCTGCGCGCGGGCGCGCTCGGCGAGGCCGAGAAGGCCGCGGCGGCGCAGCCCGACATCGCGCTGAAGGACGTCGTGCTGCTGCCGCCGCTGCCGTCGCCGGAGAAGATCCTGTGCATCGGCGTGAACTACGCCAACCGCAACGCCGAGTACAAGGACGGCTCGGAGCAGGCGAAATATCCGAGCATGTTCTTCCGCAATCCGGGCTCGTTCACCGGCCACGACCAGCCGCTGATCCGCCCGCCGGAATCGGCCGCAGCTCGACTACGAGGGCGAGATCGCGCTGATCATCGGCCGGGAAGGGCGGCGCATCGCCGAAAGAGCGCGCGATGGATCACGTCGCGGGCTACACGCTGTGCAACGAGGGCACCATCCGCGACTGGACGCGCCACGCCAAGTTCAACGTCACGCAGGGCAAGAACTTCGACGCGACCGGGAGCCTCGGTCCGTATTTCGTCACCGCCGACGAGATCGATGCGCGGCAAGCCGCTGCATCTGACCACCACGGTCAACGGCGAGACGCGCCAGGACGACACCACGGCGAACCTGATCTTCACCTTCGCCGACCTGATCGCCTACGTGACGACGTTCATGACCTTGCGCGCCGGCGACATCCTGGTGACCGGCACGCCGGTCGGCGCGGGCGCGCGCTTCGATCCGCCGCGCTGGCTCAAGCCGGGCGACGTGGTGGAGATCGCGGTGCCGGAGATCGGCGTGCTGCGCAATGGGGTGGCGGATGAAAGCTGATCGGCGCTCGCTTCCCCGCCCCGCGGGGCGGGCGAGAGCAAGAGGAGAGCGCCTCGCCAACGTGCCTCCAGTTTAGAAGCATTCCGGCTTGAGAAAATTCCTCAATCCGCACAGTCGAAATCCGGATTAACCCAAGTCTTATCAACACCTTGGAATCTCTCAAAAGAGCGCTTTTCCTTTTGCATGCGGCCGCGCGCATGACTTAGATCAAAAAGTAGTCCAACCGGGTCGTGAATAAGTTCCGCAATGATTGTTTGTTCCTGCAACGTCTTCAGCGACCGCGACGTGCGCTCCGCGCTCGATTCCGCGCCCGGCCCGGCCGGCCACCGCCAACCAGGTCTACGGCTGCCTCGGCTGCAGCCCGCAATGCGGGCGGTGCGCGCGCACCATCCGCCGCATCATGGACGAGGCGCTCGGCGCGGCGGCCGCCTCCTGCGCGCAGGGCTGCCCGGTCGCCTGCGCGCACATGCACGCCCCGGCCGAAGCCGACTCCCGCTGACGTCTGCAGGATTTCCGTTGCCGCATGGCAGGCGCGACGCTGCGCCCGCTTGAAGCGCGCCGCCGTCTACATTAGAATAACTTCAAACTAGCTGGACGCGGCGATTTCGCGGTCCCGACACGCAGGAGCGCGAGCCATGAAGGGCGACGCCAAGGTCATCGACTATCTCAACAAGGGCCTGCGCAGCGAGCTGACCGCGATCAACCAGTACTGGCTGCATTACCGCCTGCTCGAGGACTGGGGCTACAACGAGCTCGCCAAGAAGTGGCGCAAGGAATCGATCGAGGAGATGCACCACGCCGACAAGTTCGTCGACCGCATCATCTTCCTCGAAGGCTTCCCCAACATGCAGGTGCTCGATCCGCTGCGCATCGGGCAGAACGTCAAGGAAATCCTCGAGTGCGACTGCAAGGCCGAGTACGACGCGCGCGCGCTCTATCAGGAGGCCGCGGCCTATTGCCACGGCGTGAAGGACTATCCCGTCGCAGCGACCTGTTCGAGGAACTGATGGCCGACGAGGAGGGCCACATCGACTTCCTCGAAACGCAGCTCGACCTGGTCGAAAAGCTCGGCCTGCAGCTCTACACCCAGGCGCATATCGGCAAGCCCGAGAAGGGCGGCCCGGAGTAGCCGCGGCCTCTTTCTGCATGGACGCCCATGGCGCGTCGCAGACGCGCGGATGAGCGCACCGGATATCCGGATACCTGCCGCGTTCATTCGCATGCCACGGTCGGCGGCCGCTTGCCGTCCGGCAACAATGAAACAGGGGTGACGAGCAGTTGCACGCCGCGTGCGGCGCCTGCGTTCCGCGAATTTCCGCGGGAACGCGATACTCATGATACCAAGTCGGACAGGCTGCGACATCCCGCGGATACATGCGCGCGCTAGCATCTCGATGCTGGGGACGATCCTGAAACGCAAAAGCGGGGAAGTCCAAATGCGCAAATCACTCGTCGTACTCATCGCCGTCGTATCGCTGGCCTTCGTCGGCGTTCTCTTCGCCGCGCCGAAGGCGACACACGTCGGTCACAATGCATCCGCGGCAAGCGGCGGCATCGACATCGTCAGCATCACCAGAGCGGCGCGCGACCTGCCGCAGCACAGCTACCCCGCGCACTGATAATTCCAGCGGGGTGCACCATGGACTCCTGGCTATCGACGCTGGCTTTCGCCGCGCTGATCGGCGCGCAGTTCCTTGCTGCGATCGTGCTGATCTCGAAGCGGAAGACCATCTACGCCGATCCTCACGAGCGCGTTGAGGCGGAGACCCCTCAACCCGATCAGCGCGACCGGGAGGTCGTCGACGTCGAGAGGTCGGCGAAGACCGCCTAGACCTCTCCGGCATCGCGGACCGGATGTTCGCTCAGCGACCCTCTCCCCTCCGGGGAGAGGGGATTTTTCGCTCACGCATCCCTGACGGCAGCGGCCGCCGGGCGCAACGGGATGGCGCGCCCGGGCGCGGCGTTAACGCCACCCCTGTCGAGCGCCACGGGAAAATTATCTTCGAGATCGCCGGCCTTGAAGATCGGATGCTGCCGTTCCTCGACCGTTGCCCACACGTTCTCCGAGACATACTCGAAAACCTCGAAGATGCGGATCAGGCCGTCTCCACGCGTGCGTGCCTCTCCCTTGAGAGCCTCGAGCAGCCGTTGTGTGAAAACGCTGTTCCTCGCCCCCTTTCTGACAATCGATTTTTCATCCGCACGACAGGACGCAAGGATGACGCGACCGGTCCCATCCGCCAACCGTGCCAACGTCTTCTCCTCGAGCCCATTCTCGACAGCGGCGCCGGAATCCCCTTTCAGAACCACGGCGCCGCCAGCGTGACACGCATCGAGAACTACGACGAGTCGTTTCGCCGGGATCGCCGCGAGCGCCTTGGAAAAATCGGCTTCGGACAGGCTCGTGCCTCGAAGATCGGTGGGGCGGCTGTCGATCGACATCAGGACGCTCGCCTCCGTGCCGTCGCGCGTGACACGCGCTCCGTGCCCGGAGAAAAAGATGAAGACGGTACCATTGGGGCTGCTGGCCGAGGCCAGGTCTGCCAGTGCCTGGCGGATCGCGCCGAGGGTCGCTTTCTCGTCGAGCAAGATCGTGATTTTTGTCGGGTCATATCCGCAGTAGTCAGCCGCTGACAGGACCGCAACGATGTCACGCGCATCGTTCAGCACGGCCTCGGGCAGACGTTGCGCGTCTCGATAGTTGGCGGCCGCGATCACGACCGCATGGGCGTCCGCGATCCCGGCTTCTTCGCCGACGTCGGTGAGCTGGAACGATCGGTCGAAAACCGCCGCCACCACATTCGTCAACCGCGCCAGCTCCAGTTCCAGCGCCCATTCGGTCAGGCTGGATAGCGGACGATCGATCTCGTTGAACAGCTTGAACTTCGACAGCGGCCTGTGCTGCTCATAAGCACAAGGCCTGGCGATTATCGGGATGACGTGCAGCCCGCGACGCTCGTTCTCGGCGAGGATTGCCGGAAGCTCGTGTGCCAGGATGGACGCTGAATTCAGGAAATCATTGGAGAGCAGCAGAAGCGCGACGTTCGATTCCTCGATATCGGTGGACGTCTCATCGGCTCGTTCGGCAGCGGAGGTATGGCGACTGTTTGCTATTTTCGCCTTCCCGGAATTTGCAAGCACGCCCAACGCGTCTCTGACGGCATTGGCCCACTGCTCGTCCTTCTGCGCATAGCTCAGGAAAAGCTTCAAGGTGCCGCGGCTCGCATCCGTGGGAAGGAGCGGCGGAGATGCGACCGCCACCGGCGGTGGCTCGACATCTTCGGCCCGCTCGGGTTTTGCCGGGCCGGTTGGGACGTTCACGGGCGGGATAATGCTGGGATGAGACACGCCGACGCGCTCGGCATCCTCACGCATTCTCGCGATGTCGTCCTGCGAAAGGCCGCCGCGGGCGTGAACGCGGATCGACTGTTCCTGCCCGGTTGCCTTGTCCCTTGCCGAGACGTTGGCGATGCCGTTTGCATCGAGGTCGAAAATCACCTCGATCTGGGGAACGCCGCGTGGCGCCAGCGCGATGCCGACCAGGTCGAACTGCCCCAACAGCGTGTTTTCTTCGAACTTGCCACCTTCACCTTGAGCGACGCGGATGGTGACGGCGGTCTGATTGTCTTCGCCGGTCGAAAAGACCTGGCTTTTCTTCGTGGGAATGGTCGTGTTGCGCTCGATTGTCCGCGTGAACACACCTCCGAGCGTCTCGAGGCCGAGGGAAAATGGCGTGACGTCCAGCAGAAGAGCGTCCCGAACATTGCCGCTCAGCACTCCTGCACGTATCGCGGCGCCAAGCGCGACCGCGTCCTCGCGCCGCAGTTCGCCATAAGGCTCGCGGCCGAAGTACTCCCGGAGCGCGTTCTGCACGCGAGGGATTCGGGTGCTGCCGCCGACCAGAATGACTTCCTGTATCTCGGCAGGTGCCAGCGCGGCGTCCTTCAGAGCGCGCGCACAAACGGTGATTGATCGATCGACAAGATCCTTGATTAGGCCTTCGAATGTTGCGCGGTCGATCTCGGTGCGAAGATGGAATGCCTTGTTTTCGATCGAATGAATGAACGGCAGGTCGACGATGGTGGTTTCGTGGAACGACAAGTCTATCTTGGCATCCTCCGCGGCCTGCTTCAGCCGCTGCCGCGCGAGTGCGTTCGACATCAGGTCGACATGATGGGATTTCTTGAAAATATCGCTCAGGTGATCCATCAAGCGAAAATCGAAATCCTCGCCGCCCAGTGACATGTCTCCGCTCGTCGACTTCACTTCATAGACGCCGTCACCGATCTCCAGAACCGAGACGTCGAACGTGCCTCCCCCAAGATCGTAGACGACGATCGTTTGGCCAAGATGCTGTCGATGCAACCCGTACGCCAGAGCCGCCACGGTGGGTTCGGATTCGAGCCGGATCACGTCCAGCCCCGCTATTGCGGCCGCATCCTTGGTCGATTGCCGCTGCTGGTCGCTGAAATAGGCAGGGACCGTGATCACCGCTTTGGTGATCGGTTCGACAAGATAGTCTTCGGCCGTCTTCTTCATCTTCTGCAGGATAAAGGCGGTGATCTGCTCGGGCGAGTAGTCCTTGTTTTCCACTCTGACCCACGCATCGCCGCCAGCCAACTCGACGATCTGAAACGGCATGAATTGCTTCAGGTCCTGAACGACCGGGTCGGCGTAGCGGCGCCCGATCAGCCGCTTGACGGCGAAAATGACATTCTCCGGGTTTCCCACCGCGTAACGCCGGGCCGCCTCGCCGACCAGGCGCTTACCGTCGGCCGTTATCGCGACGTAGGACGGCGTCGTCCCGTTGCTCTCGCTGTTCTTGATGATGACGGGAGCGCCGTTCTCGATCACGGCGACGCGGGACGTCGTCGTGCCCAAATCTATTCCGACGATTGCGTCCATGGTGAATCAGACAGTGCGGCATGTGGCGGCCTGCCGACGATAGCAGCTACCCGGGATTGAGCGAAAGGAAACCGATAATGGCCGACAGGCGGCTCGTTCTCCCCGCGCGCGCCGGGGAGGGACAGAAGCAGGCGCCGCCGGCGCCTCGTCGCTGCCGCTCAAATTCGCATAGATCCGCCGCAACGCCGCCTTTGCGGCGGCGAGCTCGCGCTTGCGCAAGCCCGCGATCGCGCGCTTCTCCAGCGCGCGGGCAACCGGGATGAGCGTGGCGACCAGCGACTCGCCCTGCGCGGTGAGCCGCACCGCGACCTCGCGACTGCTGTTGGCCGAGCGCAGGCGGCTCACCAGCCGCATCGCGATCAGTCGAGACACCAGCCGCGACAGCGTGGACACATCGATGCTGGTCAAGGCGCCGAGATCGACCTGCCGCAGCGCACCGTGGTCCGAGAGCGCGGCGAGCACGCGCCACATCGCGATGGTCAGGCCATGCTGCGCCAGCGCCTCTGCGGTGAAGCGCGCGACCAGCGCGGCGCCGACACGGTTCACCAGATAGGGCAGGTACTCGGGAAGATTGAGCTTCTTCGCCACGGAGGCCGGGTCCCGGTTCGAATTGGTGCATTTACAACAATTGCCAAAGATCACTCACAATATTGAAGCCACGATAAACGCCGCCGGTCAAACCGCGGCAGATCGCGCATGGGAGGGTCCGATGGAATTCGGCTACTTCACGCTCAGCGACAATCACTACGACAACAACACCCGCTCGCCGAACCAGTTCGTCGCCGACATCACCGCCGAAGCGCTCTACGCCGACCAGCTCGGCATGCATTCGGCCTGGATCGGCGAACACCATTTCAATTCGCTCGGCGTGCTGTCGTGTCCCGACCTGGTGCTCGCCTATATCGCGGCGCGCACCAGGCACATCCGCCTCGCGCCCGCCGTCACCGTGCTGCCGCTGCATCACCCCATTCGCGTGGCGGAGCAATGGGCGACGCTCGACCTGTTGAGCAACGGGCGCGTCGATTTCGCCGCCGGCCGCGGCTACGACAAGCGCGAGTACCTGCCGTTTCACGTCTCGTTCGAGGACAACCAGTCGATCTTCGACGAGGGGCTCGAGCTGGTGCGCGCGCTGTGGGCGTCGGACGAGCGCATGACCTACAAGGGCAAGCATTATGCGTTCGAGGACGTGCGCATCACGCCGAAGCCGGTGCAGCAGCCGATCCCGACTTATGTGGCGTCGTTCTCCAAACCCTCGATCGAGCTCGCGGCGCGGCTCGGCTGCGGGCTGATCGTCGCGCCGTTCGCGGCCGCGATGAGCTTCGGCGGGCTCAAGCAGGTGGCGGACCTCTATCACGAGAGCTGCGCGAAGTTCGGGACCCGGCCGGGCCGGCTGATGTGCAGCTACTTCACGCACTTCGCCGACGACAAAAGCCAGGAGGATGCGCAGCGCGCGCGCCAGATCCGCTACTACCGGGAGTGCGTGATCCCGGCGTTTCCCGGCGACCCGAAGACCGCGCCGCCGAGCTACCGCTATTTCATCGACATGGTGGAGCGGCTGCAGAAGGTTCGCCCCGAAGACCTGACCGAGAACTCGGTGCTGATCGGTTCCCCGGCGCGCATCACCGAGACGCTGAAGAAGGTCGAGGCGGCGGGCTTTGCCGAGGTGATCCTCTACTTCAACGTCGGGCTCAAGCCGCACGCCCAGGTGAAGGACGAGATGGCGCGCTTCATGGCCGAGGTCGCCCCGCAGTTCGAGGGGCGGCACCGGGCGCGGGCCGCCTGAGCAGGCGCGGCGAAACGTCTGACCGGGCACAATTCTTGTGCCCTCGCGGACGCGAATAGGCTAAAACCGGCGTAACGCCGTGCACGAGCCGCGGCGAAGCCAGCACACATCATCAGACGTTGGGAGGATCCATGACCATTCTCAAGGCTTCACGCCGTGACCTGTTGAAAGGCGCCGCCGCCGCAAGCCTCGCGGGCGCGTTTCCGATGCCGGCAATCGCGCAAGGCGCGCCGCTCAAGGTCGGCTTCATGCTGCCCTATACGGGGACCTTCGCGAAGCTCGGCAAGTTCATCGACGACGGGTTCCGCCTGAACGTCGAGCAGGCCGGCGGCAAGATCGGCGGGCGCGCGGTCGAATACGTGCAGGTCGACGACGAGTCCGAGCCGGGCAAGGGGACCGACAACATGAACCGGCTGGTCGGGCGCGAGAAGGTCGACGTCGTGGTCGGCACCGTGCATTCCGGCGTCGTGATGGCGATGGCCAAGGTCGCCCGCGACACCAACACCATGCTGGTGGTGCCGAACGCCGGCGCCAACGACGTGACGCGCGCGATGTGCGCGCCGAACATCTGGCGCACCTCGTTCACCAACTGGCAGCCGTGCTTCCCGATGGGCAAGGTGATGTACGACGCGGGCCACCGCAATATCATGACCATCACGTGGCGCTACGCGGCGGGCCTGGAAGACGTCGAGGCGATCAAGGAAAGCTTCGTCAAGCTCGGCGGCAAGATCGTCGAGGAACTGTATCTTCCGTTCCCGCAGGTCGAATTCCAGGCGCTGATCACGCAGATCGCGCAGAAGAAGCCCGACGCGGTGTTCGCGTTCTTCGCCGGCGGCGGCGCGGTGAAGTTCGTCAAGGACTACGCGGCGGCGGGCCTGCGCGCCTCGATCCCGCTCTATGGCCCGGGCTTCCTCACCGACGGCACGCTGCAGGCGCAGGGGGCGGACGCCGAAGGGATCAAGACCACGCTGCATTACGCCGACGATCTCGACAATCCGGCCAACAAGAAGTTCCTCGCGGCGTTCAAGCAGAAGACCGGGCAGGAAGGCGACGTCTATGCGGTGCAGGGCTTCGATGCCGCCGCGCTGCTCAACGTCGGGCTCACCGCGACCAAGGGCGACTTCGCCGCGAAGGACGCGATGTACGCCGCGATGCGTTCCGCCAGGATCGACTCGCCGCGCGGCCCGATCAGCTTCTCCAAGGCGAACAACGTCGTGCAGAACATCTACCTGCGCGAGGCCAAGGGCGGGCTCAATCGCTACGTCTCGGTCGCGCATGCCGATCTCGCCGACCCGGCGCTCGGCTGCCGCGCGTCGAGCTAGGCTTTCTTTCTTCACCTCCCCGCGCTTTTCTTCACCTCTCCCCGTTCTTGCGGGGAGAGGTCGACCCGCCGAAGGCGGGGCGGGTGAGGGGCCCTTCCGACAATTCGCCGGGGCCCCTCACCCGGCTCGCTTCGCTCGCCACCCTCTCTCCGCTACGCGGGGCGAGGGATAAGCGGGAGAGACGCGCGCTCCGGGCAGGAAAGACCCCATGGACCTTGCGACCTTCGCCGTTCATCTGCTCAACGGCGTCCAGTACGGCCTCGTGCTCTTTCTCGTGGCGAGCGGGCTGACGCTCGTGTTCGGCATCCTCGGCGTCATCAACCTCGCGCACGGCGCCTTCTATATGCTCGGCGCCTACGTGGCGTACTGGCTGACGCTGACGACCGGCAGCTTCCTGGCGGCGCTCGCCGGCGGCGTCGCGATCGCATTCGTGGCGGGCCTCGCGCTGGAAAGCCTGTTCATCAAGCGGCTCTACGGCCGCGACCATCTCGCGCAAGTGCTGCTCAGCTACGGGCTGATCCTCGTGCTCGACGAGGTGCGCCAGATCCTGTTCGGCAAGGACGTGCATTCGGTCGCCGCGCCGGAATTCCTGCGCGGCTCGTTCAAGCTGACCGACAATCTCTCCTACCAGAACTACCGCGTCGCGATCTGCCTGTTTTGTCTGGCGGTCGCCGCGGTGGTGTTCGTCGTCATCGCCAGGACGCGCGTCGGCATGATCGTGCGCGCCGCGGCCGAGAACCGCGACATGACGCGCGCGCTCGGCATCCGCTCCGAGCGCGTCAATCGCCTCGTCTTCGCCACCGGCATCGCGCTCGCCGCACTCGGCGGCATCGTGGTCGCGCCGCTCTCCACGGTCTATCCCGGCATGGGCGACCAGATGCTGATCCTTTCCTTCGTGGTTGTCGTGCTCGGCGGCATCGGCTCGGTCGCGGGCGCGGCGATCGGCGCGCTGGTGATCGGGCTCGCGGATACGTTCGGCCAGGTGCTGATTCCCGTCCGCCGCCAGCATCTCGATCTATGTCGTGATGGCGGCGGTGCTGCTGTGGCGGCCGAACGGCATTCTGGGCGCGCGGGACGAGCTGATGCATCCGCTCGCCGCGCGCGCCTCGCTGATCGTGCTGCTCGCGGCCGCCGCCGCGCTGCCGCTGATCGCGCCGACGTACTACCTCCAGTTCGGCACCAAGGTGCTGACGCTCGGCATCCTGGCGATGGCGCTCAATCTCGTGGTCGGCTTCGGCGGTCTCGTCAGCATCTGCCACGGTGCGTTTTTCGGCCTCGCCGGCTACGCGCTCGCGCTCGCGGCGCCGAAATACGAAGCGGCCTCGCTCTGGCTCACGCTGCCGCTCGCGGTCGGCGTCGCCGCCACCGCGGCGCTCGCGATCGGCGCGCTGTCGCTGCGCACGCGCGGCATCTATTTCATCATGGTCACGCTCGCGTTCGGCGAGATGCTGTTCTACCTGTTCCACGACAACAAGTTCGCCGGCGGCTCGGACGGCACCTTCATCAACATCAAGCCCGAGGCGATGCTGTTCGGCGTGAACCTCATCGACCTCGACAAGGCGCGCGTCTTCTACTGGGTCGTGCTCGCGCTCGTGGTGCTGACGATCCTCCTTCTCTGTCTGCTGACCCGCTCGCCGTTCGGCCGCGCGCTCGCCGCGTCGCGCGACAACGAGCGGCGCGCGCGTTCGCTCGGCTTTCCGATCTATCGCCTGCGCCTGACAGCGTTCGTGATCTCCGGCGCGCTCGCCGGCGTTGCCGGCTATTTCGCCGCCGCGCAGTTCGGCTACGTCGCGCCGCAGATGCTCGGCTGGCACCAGTCGGCGATCGCGCTGGTGATGGTGGTGCTCGGCGGCATGCACGGCGTCGCCGGCCCGCTGATCGGCGCCGTCGTGGTGATGGGGCTGGAAGAATACCTGAAAGGCCTGACCGAGCACTGGAAGCTCGCCGAAGGGCTGATCATCATCGCGGTCGTGCTCGCGGTGCCGGGCGGCGTGCAGTCGCTGATCGCGCGCATCGTGCCGGAGCGCCACGATGACTGATGTCGTGCTGCGAACGCGCGCGCTCTCGAAACGCTTCGGCGGGCTTGCGGCGGTCGACGACGTGTCGCTCGAACTGCGCACGGGCGAGATCCACGCCGTGATCGGCCCGAACGGCGCCGGCAAGACCACATTGGTCAATCTGCTGTCGGGCGATCTCAAGCCGACCAGCGGCAGCATCATGCTCGGTGAACGCGACGTGACGCAGCTCGGCGCCGGCAAGCGCGGCCTGCTCGGCATCGGCCGCTCGTACCAGAAGACCATGATCTTCCCCGACGCGAGCGTGTTCGAGAACGTGCGGCTCGCCGCGCAGGCGCACGGCGCGGCCCCGCTCGCCGTGCTGCGCCGTGCGGCCGCCGAGGCCGCGCTGCGCGAGCGCGCGATGCTGGCGCTCGACAAAGTGGGGCTGTCGCAGCGTCCGCGCGACCGCGCCGGCGCGCTCAGCCATGGCGAGCAGCGCCAGCTCGAGATCGCGATGGTGCTCGCCACGAACCCGACGGTCGCGCTGCTCGACGAGCCGCTCGCCGGCATGGGCGCCGAGACTCGCGCGCCATGACGGCATTCATCGGACAGTTGCGCGCGGGCCGGGCGGTGCTGCTGGTGGAGCACGACATGGACGCGGTGTTCGCGGTCGCCGACCGCCTCACCGTGATGGTCAACGGCGCGTGATCGCGAGCGGCCTGCCGGACGAGGTGCGGCGCCACCCGGCGGTGCGCGCCGCCTATCTCGGCGCGGAGCACGGTCGCATGAGCGCGCTGCTCGAAGCCGCACGACCTGCACACGTTCTACGGCGCGAGCCACGTGCTGCACGGCGTGACCTTTTCGTTGAGCCGCGGCGAGACCATCGCGCTGATGGGCCGCAACGGCATGGGCAAGACCACGCTGATGCGCGCGCTGATGGGGCTGGTGCCGCAGCGGCGCGGGCGCGTGACCCTCGGCGCGCGCGATGTCAGCGCGGCGGCGCCCGAGGAGATCGCGCGCGGTGGCGTCGCCTTCGTGCCCGAGGGGCGCGGCATCTTTTCCTCGCTGACCGTGCCCGAGAATCTCGTGATGGCCGCGCGCGCTGCCGCCGACGGGAGCGAGCGGTGGACCCTGCCGCGCATCTTCGAGCTGTTCCCGCGGCTGGCCGAGCGGCGCCATCACTGGGGCAAGCAATTGTCCGGCGGCGAGCAGCAGATGCTCACGATCGGCCGCGCGCTGATGACCAATCCCGACGTGATCCTGATCGACGAGGCGACCGAGGGGCTCGCGCCGATGATCGCGCAGACGATCTGGCAGACCATCGGCACGATCCGCCGCGAGGGCGTCGCGACGCTGGTGGTCGACAAGGATTACCGCGCGCTCGCCGCGCTGGCCGACCGCGTGCTGCTGATGACCAAGGGCGAGTTCGTGTTCGGCGGCACGCCCGCGGAGCTTGCGGCGCAGCCGGAACTGCTGGAGCGGCATTTGGGGGTGTGAGGTGCGCGACGCGCATGTTGCTGGCGGCAGGAACCCGCCGCGCCACTGCGGGTTGACCTGCATGCACCACTGTCCACGCACGCTCATCGCCGCAGTTGCCTTTGTCCTGCTCACCCTGCTCACCCTTCCGGCGCAGGCGCAGTGGACCACCTATCGCAACGACAAGGGCACCAGCGTCCCGTTTCCCTCCGACCTGTTCACCGTGAGCGGCGGGGAAGGCGTGCCCCCCGGCCAGACCTTCACCGCGGCGGACGGCCGCGCGCGGCTGCATGTCTTCACGCTGGCGAACGAACGGCACGAAAGTCCGCGGCAATTCATCCGGCGCGTCATCGTCGATGACCGCCGCAAGCTCACCTACGAGCGCATCGCGCGCGATTTCTTCGTGTTCTCGGCGCCGGAGGGCGACCGCGTGCTCTACCGCCGCTGCAATTTTTCGCGCGACCGCATGATCCATTGCATCGACCTGCGCTATCCGCGCGCCGAGAAGCGCGCGTTCGATCCGGTCACGACGCGGATGAGCCTCGGGTTGCGGCCCCGGTAGGGGCTCCGCAAGCTCCACTTTTCGGGATCATGCGCTATCGCTGCGGCAGTCCCGTTTCCGGCCTCACCGACAGGATCGCGAAAGGCTGCATCGCGACATCGCGGCCCGCGTCGTCGCGCCGGATGCGCAGATGATAGTCGCGCTGCGGCCCGAGGCCCGAGATGCGGAACGTGTAGCGGCCGGGAGGAACCAGCGTCGCGCTGTCGATGACGGCGATGCGCGTCTTGTTGGTGATGCCGGCCGCAACCATCAGCTGCCAGGCGCGCGAGACGTTGGCGGTCTGCATGCCCGGCGCCGCGAACGCATCGGCGCCGCCGGCCTCGCTGGTGCGGGTGAGCAGTGCCTGCTGCGGCATCGCGACCGCATTGAGCTCGACGCGGAATCCCTTGGCTGCGAGCGCAAGCGCCGCCGCGACCGTGCGGGCACTCGCCTCGTCCCTGAAGCGGACCGCGCCGGTCAGGCCGGCACGCTCGCCGAGCGTGCCGATGGCGGCGAGATCGAAGCTTGCGGCGTCGAACCGGACCAGCCGGTGGCGCCGCTCGAACGCCGCGCGGTCCTTCTCGTTGCGCAGGCGCTCGAGGTTAGGCGGCAGGGGTTCGTCGGGCAGACGGCCGCGCGTCGCGGCGAGAAAATTGGCGAGATCGTCGCGGTTCTTTGGCTGGAAGATGATCTCGTTCTTCATGAACAGTTGCGCCTTCCCGTTTGCGCCGACGAACACGCCAAGCTCGCGCGCGTCTTCGGCGTGGGCGAAGACCCGGTCGTAGCGGGAGAGCGATGCATCGTAGCGCTGGTTCAGCGGTGCCGGGCGGATGTCGCGCTTGGTCTCCGCCAGTACGGAAGCCGGCAGGCAAAGTGCGGCTGCGAGGCACGCCACCGGGATGCGCGGCATGGATGTCCTCCAGGGTTCGGACTCGACGGGCGGCTGGTGCCCGCGCGCATTGAAACAACCTGAGCAAGAGTGCGCAACGCCCCGCAGGGCAGCGCCCCTTCAGCGCAGCGGCATCCTGAAGGTGAAGCAGGTCAGCTCCGGCGTCGACGTCACGTCGATCGTGCCACGATGCGCCTTGGCGATTTCGGAGGCGATGTAGAGGCCGAGGCCGAGCCCGTGCCGGCTCGGCCGCACCTCGCCGCGCGCGAACGGCTGGAACAGCCGCTCCATCGCGGCCGGCGCGATCGGGCTGCCGTTGTTGCAGACCGCGAGCGCGAATTCGTCGTTGTCCGTCTTCGCGCTCACGCTCACCGGCGTGCCTTCGGCGCCGTAGGTCAGCGCATTGCCGAGCAGGTTGGAGACCAGCTGCGCGATCCGCACCGGATCGACCTGCAGCGGGTGGGTCAGCGCGTATTCGGTCCGGATGATCGATTCCGGATGGATGCTCTGCAGCTCATCGACCACCTGCCGCAGCGCCGGTTCGAGCGGCTGTTGCGACAGCGTCAGCGTGATGCCGCCGCCGAGCCGTCCGCGCGCGAAGTCGAGCACGTTGTCGATCAGCCCGGCCATCCGCACGACGCTCTGCTGCATCATCAGGACGATCTTGCCCGCGCTATCGTCCAGCTTCGACTTCTGGATCAGCCGCGTCCCGGCGGCGATCGATGCGAGCGGGTTGCGCAGGTCGTGCCCAAGCACGGCGATGAACTCCTCGCGCAGCTTGGCTTCCTCGCGCTGCGAGGTGAGCGCGCTGTCGCTGCGCAGCTGGTCGATGACCGCCTGCGCGACGCGGCGTTCCAGATCGGCGTTGAGCGTCTTCAGCTCGTCGCGCGCGTTGAGCAGGTCGCGCTCGTAGCGGCGCCGGTCGGTCGCGTTGAACACCGTGAGGCGGATGAATTGCGGCTTGCCGGCGGCGTCCGTGCGTTCGGCGGCGTTGACCAGCACCGGCAGCCGTTCGCCGTCCTTCCTGACGATGTCGAGCGCGACCTCGTTGAAGAAGCCCTGCATCCGCAGCAGCGGCGCGAAATGGGTCTCGTAGAAGATGCGGCCCGCGATGTTGAGCAGGTCGAGCAGCCGCTTGCCGATCAGCTCCTGCGCCGAGAAGCCGGTCCAGCGGCAGAAGGTCTGGTTCGCCTTGGCGATGCGGCCGTCCGCCCGCAGCGAAAGATAGCCGCACGGCGCGTTCTCGTAGAGGTCCGCGAGATCCTCTTCGATATGGTCGGGCTCAGACAAAGCCGCGCATCGCCGCGATCACCTCTTCCGGGGCGCTGAGGTTCGGGCAGTGGCCCGTGGCTTTCAGGATCACCAGCCTGCTGCCCGGGATCTGCCGGTGCACGTATTCGCCGACCGCGAGCGGCGCGATCACATCCTCGCTGCACTGGAGGATGAGCGTCGGGATCGTCACCTTCGCAAGGTCTGCGCGGTTGTCGGAGTTGAAGGTCACGCGCGCGAACTCCCTCGCGATGTCCGGATCGGTGCGGCAGAAGCTGTTGGTCAGCTCCTCGCCGAGCTCCGGCCGGTCGGCATTGCCCATGATGACGGGCGCCATCGCGGCAGACCAGCCCATGTGGTTCTCGGCCAGGAAATCGAGCAGCTCGGTGATCTGCTGCTGCTGGAAGCCGCCGACATAGCCGGCATCGTCGATATAGCGCGGCGAGGGGCCGACCATCACCAGGCTGCGGAACATGCCGGGCGCGCGCAGCGAGGCGAGCAGCCCGATCATCGCGCTCACCGAATGGCCGACGAAGACCGCGTCGCGCAAGTCCAGCGCGTTGCCGATCTCGACCACGTCGTCGGCATAGCCGGCAAGCGTCGCATATTTGGCCGGATCGTAGGCCGTCAGGTCGGAGCCGCCGGCGCCGACGTGATCGAACAGCACGGTGCGGAAGTCGTTCTCGAACGCGGGCGCGACGTGCCGCCACATGTTCTGGTCGCAGCCGAAGCCATGCGCGAACATCATCGCGGTTTCGCCGGAACCGCTCGTCTGGACGTTGTTGCGCGTCAAGGCCGACACGACCACCCCAAAGCCGCCCCCGCGACAGTGGGCACGATAGCGCATGCGGCGGGTGGGCGCCATGCGGGAGAATTCCGTGGGGTGCGGGGCTATTTTGTCCCGCGCATGCCTGCGTGACCGCGCGCCGCCGGGCGCGTGGTCGATCCGAGTGCTGCACGATGAGTTTGGGTTGCGGCCGCGGCAGGAGCGGCGGTCTCGTTCCGGCTAAAGCGCCCGCACAAAGCGCTCGAGGATCGGCTTGATCGGGTCGATATTCTGCTTGTTCCTCAGCGCCGCGTAAATGTCTCCGCCCAGGTCGGCCGGCAACTTCGCGCCCGCCTCGCGCACGATCAACGCTCTCGATTTTCCCTTGATCGAGGCGAAGTAGCCCGCTTCAAACACGACGTTATCGCGTGGGACCGACCGATCGGCTTGCCTCTTGCCGGCAAGCTCGTCGTCCTTGGTAAACAGGAAGATGCCGGCTCCGCAGCGTTCGGCGGCCTCCTTGATCTGGTCGAGGATCATCGTTCCCGGCTGGAAGTCCGTTTGCCAGTCGAGCACCGTGACCTTCAATTTGGTGGTGAGGAAGTCCTTGACCTTCGCGGCGAGCTTCGAGGATGCACCGCAGTACCCGAGAAAAACGTCGCGGCGGCATTCGAGGTCGTGGCGGAAATGGTCGAGGGGGATCTGGAAGTCCGGCGTGTTCAGCCATTGCGGAGTTGGCTTGGCGGGCATGTGGCCGACGTATCCTTCGAAGTTTGGATCGAAAACCACGCGGCGCAACAGTCCACGCTGCACCAGGACAAGCATCGGCAGGTCGAGCGTGTGTGCCACCGCCCCCTCGTAGTGACTGTATTCGGTCGGCAATGAATTTTTCGAGCCAGGTGCCGGCCATCGCCGGAAGCCGAGGATCGCGCACCCGTCGCAGCGGCGCATGACGCTGTCGCAGCGCTCCGCGGACCAGGCCTTGGACGCCGCAAAGGAGCGCTTGCCGCGCGGATCGAGAAAGATTTCCGTTTTGTATCCAAGTTTTTCGATCGCCTCCACGATCGCCCACTTGGTCTTGTTTTCCTGTGATGTCAGCCAATAATCGGCGGGGAGGCTGACGAAGATGCGTCGGGTTTTCATCCGGACTCCGGCCGTTGCGCGCCGCCGCATCACGAATGCTGACGCCGCAGGCGAGATGAGAATGGACCATCCGTGTGACCCCTGCAATCGATCGGGGTATTTCGTGTGAGATTCGCCGAGCGGCACTGTCGGCGCAGCGATACCGGGACCAATCTGCGGCGTTCATCCCGCGTGCCTGCGCGACGTTGCGGCACGCGCTGCGCGCTTTGCTGCCCAGCGGCGGCAACTATCCGGAACGCTCGTCCCGCCCCACCAGCCGCAGCGCCACCCGCACCAGCTCCGCCACGCACACCTCGAACGGCTTGCCCGACGTATCGACCGTCGCATGCGCGCGCCCATACAGCGGCGCGCGGGCATCCAGGATCCCCACCAGATCCTTCATGGCGTCGCGGTTGTGCTCCATCGGGCGGAAGTCGCCCTGGTCCAGCACGCGGCGCATGTGCTCGGCGGGCGAGGCCTGCAGCCAGATGACGTGCGACTTTTCCAGGAGATGCGCGAAGGTGTCCTCGTCGGCCACCACGCCGCCGGCGGTTGCGATCACCACGTTGTCGTAATTCGCCAGCGCTTCGGTCACGCAGTCGCGCTCGACGCGGCGGAACGTGCCCTGGCCGTAAACCTCGAACAGCGTGCCGAGCGGCGCGCCGTGGCGCTGCTCGATCATGCTGTCGATCTCGACGAACGGCGCCTCGATGTGCCCGGCGAGCGCCTCGCCGAGCGTCGACTTGCCGGCGCCGCGCAGGCCGATCAGCGCGATGCGGCGGGCGCGATGCGCGGTGCCGCGGTTGCGCTTTTCCGCCGCACGCATCAGCGCGGTGAGCTGTTGCGGCGGCAGCCGGCGCAGGCCGCGCAGCGCGCTGCCGCCCGGCAAGAGGTCGATCGGGTCGAGGCCGAGCGCACGCGCGATCGCGTCGAGCACCAGCACGCTCGGATTGCCGGCGCCGCCTTCGAGCTGCGCGAGGTAACGGTCGGAGGTCTGGCACTGCCCGGCGAGCGCGCGCCGCGTCATGCCGCGCTTGGCGCGCTCGGTGCGGATGCGCGCGCCGATCTCGGCGAGGAGAGCGGAGTTCTCGCCGCGCAGGAGCTTTGCTGGTTTGGTTCGGCGTCCATGATCCGGCTCTCTCACTCGCTCCGCTCATGCCCGCGAAAGCGGGCATCCAGGGCCAGGCACGCGATCAAGAACCGGGTCCCCGCTTTCGCGGGGACGAGCGGCAGGGGATGAGCCCCCACCCGGCGTGCTGCGCGCGCCGACCTCCCCCGCAAGCGGGGGAGGTAAGGAGAGATCACGCTCCGCTCTTTCACGTCGCTCCGCTCATTCCCGCGCAAGCGGGAATCCAGGGTCACGCACTCGGTAAGCACTGGGTCCCCGCTTTCGCGGGGACGAGCGGAAAAGCAAGCTCACGTCTCGATCTTCACGTACTCGAAATCGCCCGGCTTGTTGTCGATGCCGACCTTGGGCGGCGCGATCCATGAGGCGAACTGGCCGATCTCGGTGTGCGGCGTCATCAGGCTGGCGATGAAATCGCCGTCGTCGGTCGAGGGCAGCCACGCGGACTTGCTCTTCTGCCATGCGGCGTCGTCGAGCAGCTTGCCGTCCGGATCGGCGTGAATGCTCTTGAACTCGCCGATCTGGCGATGGAACGCGACGTTCGGCAAAGCGAGCGTGTAGTCGTAGCCGGCGAGCGAGATGATCTTGTTCCAGCGCAGCATGCCCTTGGCGCAATCCTGCGTGTAGTCGTCGCGCAGCCGCATGTTGAGCGCGGTCAGCGCCGGCTCGTCGACGCGCTTGATCTCGCCGTTCACCAGCTTGAGCACCGGATAGGTATCGTTCTTGAGCTGGTGGTCGTCCTTGATCTGGGTCTCGCGATAGCGGCCCTTCAGCCCGTTGTTGAAGGCGTTCGCGGCGTTGGTCGACACTTCCGACCCGAACAGGTCGAGCGACAGCGTGTAGTGCAGGTTCAGCTTCTTCTGGATGGTCGGCAGGTCGATCACCCCGAGCGCACGCACCTTCGCGACATCGGTCGGGTCGGTGATGCCGGCCTGCTTCATCGCATCGCAGGTGCGCTGCACCACGCGGCTGATGCCGGTCTCGCCGACGAACATGTGGTGCGCCTCTTCGGTCAGCATGAAGCGGCAGGTGCGCGAGAGCGGGTCGAAGGCGGACTGCGCCAGCGAGTGCAGCTGCATCTTGCCGTCGCGGTCGGTGAAGTAGGTGAACATGAAGAACGACAGCCAGTCGGGCGTCGCCTCGTTGAAGGCGCCGAGCATGCGCGGCGCGTCGTCCGAGCCGGAGCGGCGGCGCAGCAGGTCGTCCGCCTCGTCGCGTCCGTCGCGTCCGAAATATTTCTGCAGCAGGTAGACCATCGCCCAGAGGTGGCGGCCTTCCTCGACGTTGACCTGGAACAGGTTGCGCATGTCGTAGAGCGAAGGCGCGGTCTTGCCGAGGTAGCGCTGCTGCTCCACCGAGGCGGGCTCGGTGTCGCCCTGGATCACCACCAGGCGGCGCAGCGCCGCGCGGTATTCGCCCGGCACGTCCTGCCAGGCCGGCTCGCCGAAATGCTCGCCGAACGGGAATCTTGCGGTTCTCCTCCTGCGGCGCCAGCAGCACGCCCCAGCGATAGTCCGGCATCTTGACGTAGTCGAACTTGGCCCAGCCGCGCGGATCGACCGAGTACGCCGTGCGCAGGTAGACCAGCGACTCCTGGAAGCCCTCCGGCCCCATGTCGTTCCACCAGTTGATGTAGCCGGGGTGCCAGCTCTCCAGCGCCTTGAGCACGCGGCGGTCTTCGGTGAGCCCGACATTGTTCGGGATCTTGGTGGAGTAATCGACGTTGATCGAGGGGGTGTTCATTTCGGAACTCCTTGTGTCTCCGCCGTCATCCTGAGGTGCCCGGCGCAGCCGGGCCTCGAAGGATGGCAACCTGCGTGGCTCCCGCCGTCCTTCGAGGCTCCCCCGGCTGAAGAGCGCCGGGGTCGCACCTCAGGACGACGGCCTCCTAGACTCGCTTCAAATCGAAATTCGGCTTCTGCCCGCTGCCATACCGCGTCAGCGCACCTTCCGGACCGACCGCATTGGGGCGCTGGAAGATCCAGTTCTGCCATGCGGTCAGCCGCGCGAAGATCTTCGTCTCCATCGTCTCGGGACCGGCAAAGCGCAGGTTTGCCTCCATGCCGGTCAGCCCGTCGGGCGAGAAGCTCGCGCGCTCCTCGAGGAACAGGCGCACCTCGTCGTCCCAGTCGATATCGTCGAGCGCCGCGGTGACCAGGCCCAGTGCATCGGCGCCTTCCGCGTCGAGCGGCTTGCCGAGCGCATCGCGCGCGGCATCGAGCGACTCCGGCTCGCCGAGGAAGCGGGTGGCGAGCCGCGACAACCCGTTGCTCATCGGATAGCCGCCAAGGTTCGCCTCGGAGAGGATGATCGCGGCGGGCGCGCGATTGTCGCCCTCGCGCTGCCCGATCAGCATGTAGGAGCGGTCGGCCGCGAAGATCAGCTCGGCGAGCAAGCCGGCAAAGCAGGAGCCGGGTTCGATCAAGGTCGCGAGCGAGCGCGAGGTCATGTCGATGCGCTTGAGCACGCGCCGCCATTTCAAGCGGACTTCGCGCGCCAGCCAGTGATCGAACGAATCGAGCGCCATCGTGTGCTCGAGCACCGCCTGCGGGTCGCCGAGCGACTTGAACACGAGCGTGGCGATCTCGAGCTCGTTGAGGCGGATGTCGAGGATCGCGTCGTCGAGCTCGCGCGCGGTCTGCAAGAGCCAGGAGGCGGCGCCTTGGTTGACCAGTTCGCCGGCATCGGCCGGGGCAGGGGAGTCCGGGCCGCGCAGCGTGATGGTGGCGAGGCGGTTGTTGCGCTCGAATTCCACCGAGACGTATTTGTATTCATTGGCGTCCGCGCTGCGGTTGCGCTCGACCGGATCGAGCGCGATGCCGCGGCCGTTGCGCGGGCGCGCCTTCGCGGCGATCGCCTGCGTGCGCGCCGCCACCGCTTCGTCGAGCTTGGAGCGCGGCATCACCTCGTCGACCAGCCGCCACTCGACCGCGCGCTTGCCCTTCACGCCTTCTTCGGTGGTGCAGAACACGTCGGCGCGGTCGCGCCGCACCTTGCGCTTGTCGGTGACGCGGGTGAGCCCGCCGGTGCCGGGCAGCACCGCGAGCAGCGGCAGCTCGGGCAGCGAGACCGCGGCCGCGCCGTCGTCCACCAGCATGATGTGGTCGCAGGCGAGCGCGAGCTCGTAGCCGCCGCCGGCCGCGGTGCCGTTCACGACGCAGAGGTATTTCTGGTCGGAGTGCTCGCTCGCCTCCTCGATGCCGTTGCGCGTCTCGTTGGTGAATTTGCAGAAGTTCACCTTGTGCGCGTGGGTCGCGCTCGCCAGCATGCGGATGTTGGCGCCGGCGCAGAACACGCGGTCCTTCGCCGAGCGCAGGATCACGACTTTGACCTCGGGATGCTCGAAGCGCAGCCGCTCGATCGCATCGGCAAGCTCGATGTCGACGCCGAGGTCGTAGGAGTTGAGCTTGAGCTCATAGCCGCCGAGCAGGCCGCCCTTCTCGTCGACGTCCATCGTGAGGGTGGCGGTGTCGCCGTCGGCGCCGAGCTTCCAGTGGCGGTAGCGCGCCGGGCTCGGTGCGGAAGTCGATGCGGCGCGCCGCGTCTCGGCAAGCTTTTCGGCTGCTTCTCCCATGGGATCCTCCGCCAACGGTACCGAACCATGCATGAATTATAGTTCTTGTTTAACAGGAATTATAATTCATGTCACTCTGCGGCACAACCCTGCAATCCTGCCGGAAAGGCGAAATCACCCAGCATTTTCATCGAGCTGGCGGAAAATGTGGGCGGCGAAATCCGCGATATTGCGCAGGGCTGTGACAGAGTCCTCGCGATGGGGCGCATGGCCGACGCCGTGCGAGCACCACGGTTTCCACCGGGCAGTAGCATTCCTCCTCCATCACCCGCACCTGCGCCAGCGTGCCGTACGGGTCGGCCGCGCCCTGCAGCACCAGCACCGGCACGCGGATGTAGGCGAGCGCCTCGGTGGTGTCGAACGCCGCGAAGCCCGGATCGAGCCAGGCGCCGCTCCAGCCGCGGAACGCCGCGTCCACGTCCGCATGATGGCGCGCGAGTTTGGCGCGCAGGTCGGTCGTCTCGTACGTCTCGACCGTCTGGCGGATCGCCGCGATGTTGCTCGCCTCCATGAAGAAATGCGGCGCCATCAGCACGAGCCCGCGCACGCGATGATCCTGCACGCTGCCGGCGTACCACGCCGCGATCGTCGCGCCGTCGCTGTGGCCGAGCAGGATGCCGCGCTTGAAGCCGATCGCATCGAGCAGGCGCGGCAGCACCTCGGTCGCCTCGCGCTGCATGTAGTCGAGCGGCCGCGGCAGCGCGATGGTCGACGAATGTGCCGTAGCCGGCGCGCGAATAGACGAACACGCCGGCGCCGGTTTGTTCTGCAAGCCGCGCGGGAAACTCGCCCCATGTCGTCACCGACCCGAGGCCCTCGTGCAGCATCACGATCGCCGGCGCCGCATCCGGCCGCGGCCCGATCATGCGGTATTCGAGCGTGCATCGCCGACGGCGATGTGGCCCTGATCCTCGAGCGTCATGAGACGAATGCGTTCCACAGCATCGCGAGGGCAGAGACTAGCATCAAAGCATCGAGCATGTAACGGAACGCCTCGGCGTCGAGCCGAACAACGAAGCGCCTGGAGAGGAATGTTCCGGCCATCAACGATGAGCCGGTGATCAGCCCTTTCACGAACACGTCGAGCGGCATCGCGCCGAAGCCGCGGAAGGCCAGCACTTTCGCCACGTAAATCGCGAGCGAGCCGGCCGCTTCGGTCGCGAGGAACGCGCCCTTCACCAGCCCGTACATCAGGAAGATGGGAACCGTGATCGGCCCGGTGGTCACCACGATGCCGGTGATGTAGCCGACGATGGCGCCGATGACGGCGAGGTGCCGCAGCCGCAGCTTGACCTCATGCGCCGCGAGCCAGCGCCGGCCCGGGATCATCGCGAGCAGAAACAGCCCGATCGCGATGTCGACCGCGCGCGGCGGCAGCACCAGCAAGGTCTTGGCGCCGAGCGCGGCGGCCGGCATCCCGGCGGCCGCATAGACCGCGGTCGCGCGCCAGTCGACCTCGCGCCACCACGCGAGGATGCGCGAGAAGTTCCCGATGATGGCGGCGACCGCCATGATCGGCACGGCTTCCTTCGGGCCGAACTGCCAGACCAGCACCGGCACCAGCATGATCGAGGAGCCGGTGCCGATGATCCCGCTGACCGCGCCAGCGAGGAGCCCGACGGTGAGGACGAAGATGAATTCCAAAAGTCTCGCTCCGCTCGTCCCCGCAAAAGCGGGGACCCAGGGGCCAAATTCACGTTATGTGCAGGTGCTCTGGATTCCCGCTTGCGCGGGAATGAGCGGAATGCGGATCAATCCCTCAGCTTGAAGCGCTGGATCTTCCCCGTCGCGGTCTTCGGCAGCCTGTCGACGAACTCGATCCAGCGCGGATATTTCCACGGGCCGACCTGCGCCTTCACGTGCTCCTGCAGGTCCGCGGCTTGCGGCGCTGCGCCTTCGCCCTTGAGCACGATGAACGCCTTCGGCTTGGTCAGCCCGTCGCTATCCTCCTTCGGCACGATCGCGCATTCGAGCACGCGCGGATGCGTGATCAGCGCGGACTCGACCTCGAACGGCGAGACCCACTGGCCGCTCACCTTGAACATGTCGTCGGTGCGCCCGCAGATGCGGTAGAAGCCGTCGGCCTCGCGCACGTATTTGTCGCCGGTGCGCGTCCACTCGCCCTCGAAGGTGCGGCGCGATTTCTCGCGCTGGTTCCAGTAGCCGTCGGCCGCCGTCGTGCCGCGCACGGAAAGTTCGCCGATCTCGCCGTCCGGCACCTCGCGCCCGTTGTCGTCGATCAGCCGCGCCTCGTAGCCGGGGATCGGCACGCCCGAGGTGCCGTAGCGCAGCTTGCCGGGATAATTGCCGAGGAAGATGTGCAGCATCTCGGTCGAGCCGACGCCGTCATAGATGTCGACGCCGAAGCGCTTCTTCCATTCAAGCCCGATGTGCTCGGGCAGGCCTTCGCCGGCCGAGACGCACATGCGCAGCCGCGCCGAGGAATTCTCCGTCGTGCACGCCGGATCGGCGAGCATCGCCGCGTACAGCGTTGGCACGCCGTAGAAGATCGTCGGCTGCTCGCGCTTGAGCACGGCGAACACCGCCTGCGGCGTCGGCCGGTCGGGCAGCAGCACCGCGGTCGCGCCGACCGACATGGGAAAGCTCATGCCGTTGCCGAGCCCGTAGGCGAAGAACAGTTTCGCCGCCGAATAGACGACGTCGTCTTCGCGGATGCCCATCACGCCTTGCGCGTACAGTTTCGCGGTCTCCATCGCGCTCGCGTGCACGTGGCGTACGCCCTTCGGCATGCCGGTCGAGCCCGACGAATAGAGCCAGAACGCGACTTCGTCGGCCGAGGTTTTCGCCGGCTGCGCGGGCGCCGTCTCGGCGGCGAGCAACGCGTCGAAGCGGGGCAGCCCGCCCGACGGCTCACCGATCACGATGATCGTCAGGTCAAGCCCGGCTGTTGCCTGCTGCGCGACGCCAAGCAGCGGCGCCGAGACGAACAGCACCTTCGCGCGCGCGTCTTCCAGGATGTAGCGGTACTGCTCCGCGGTGAGCAGCGTGTTGAGCGGCACCGGAATGATGCCGGCGCGGATCGCGCCCCAGAACAGCACCGGGAAATCGACCGTGTCGAGCGCCATCATGGCGACGCGGTCCTCGCGCTGCAGCCCGAGCTTGCCGAGCATCGGCGCGACGCGCGCGCACTGCTCGGCGAGCTCGCCGTAGGTCAGCTTCCGCGCGGGATCGATGAACGCGACCTTGCCGGCGCGCCCGTCGCTGACATTGCGGTCGACCATGTCGACGGCGGCGTTGTAGGGCGCGGGCATGGGCGTTTCCCGGTGGTGTTGGCGGGCAATATAGCGGGTGAGGCGAGGGGGACAACCGAAGGAGGGCAGGCGGCTCGCAAGCCTCGAAAAATAGCTCGCACAAGGACTTGCCAACGCCCCACGAACCGCGGCTCGCCTCAGCATCCCTCAGACCAAGCCCACAGTGACTTTCCGCACTCCACCCATCACCCGATCCCCGCCAGCGCCTGCGTCAGGTCCGCAACAATATCATCCACATGCTCGATCCCCACCGACACGCGGATGGTGGCATCCGAAATCCCCAGCCGCTCCCGCGTTTCGACCGGCACGCCGGAGTGCACCGTGCTGGCCGGGTGACACGCCAGCGACTCGGTGCCGCCGAGGCTGACGGCGAGCTTGATCACCTGCAGCTTGTTCAGTGCGGCGAAGGCCTCGGCGCGGCCTCCCTTGACGTCGAACGAGAACGTGCTGCCGGCGCCGGTGCATTGGCGGAGGAAGACGGCGCGTGAAGGGTCATCGTCGGCGAGCAAGGCCGGGTAGTAGACGCGATCGATGCTCGGGTGTGCCTCGAGGAATTGCGCGACGCCCTCGGCGTTGCGCCCGGCCTGGGTCATGCGCAAGGTCAGCGTCTCGAGCGAACGGGCGAGCATCCAGCACGAATGCGGATCGAGCTGCGTGCCGATCGCGCCGCGCAGCTGGCGGATCGGCCGCAGCACCGCCTGGTTGCCCAGCGCCGCGCCGGCGACCAGGTCGGAATGGCCGCCGACATATTTCGTCAGCGAGTAGATGACGATGTCGGTGCCGTGCTGCAGCGGCTTCTGAAACAGCGGCCCCAGCAGCGTGTTGTCGCACACGATCAGCGGCCGCAGTCCGTTCTGCCGCGGCGCGATCTCCTCGGACACGGCGCGAACGAGCGCAAGGTCCACCATGGTGTTGAGCGGGTTCGACGGCAACTCGACCAGGATGATCGGCACGCGGCCCTTGCGGCAGGCCTCATCCGCGGCGCGCCGGACTGCGTCGCCGTTGACGCCGTCGACGAAGCCTTGCGACGTCACGCCGAGCGACCGCAGCGTTTGCGCCAGCAGGGATTCGGTCCCGCCGTAGAGCGGCTGGCTGTGCAGGATCACATCGCCCGGACGGATGTGTGCGAGCAACGTCGTCGCGATCGCCGACATGCCGCTGGAAAAGACGACGCCGGTCTCGGCCTCCTCGAAGATCGCGAGGCGATCCTCGACGATCTCGCTGTTGGGATGATTGAAGCGCGAATAGACGAGGCCCGCTTCATCGCCCGCCGGCGGCTTGCGGCGGCCGGAGACGTAGTCGAAGAAATCCTGGCCTTCCTCGGCGTTGCGGAACACGAACGTCGACGTGAGGAACACCGGCGCCTTCACGGCGCCTTCCGACAGGCCGGGCTCGTAGCCGTAGCCGAGCATCAGCGTTTCCGGATGCAGCCTGTGATTTCCGATGCGGTCCTTGTGATAACGCCAGGTCGCCATGTCCTGTCTCCGGTCTGATCGACGTGACCGGAATGGACGCACATTTGCTGCGCGATGTCGCTCGGAAAGCGACGGGTCTCGCCCCCGTCGTCAGGCGGTCAGCCCCACACGCCGTCGGCAAACGTGCCGCGGCCTTCGAGCGCGCCGAAGCGGAGATAATGCACCAGCGGGTCGATCTGCGCCGCCGCGACATCCTGGTAGTTGGCGCGATAGTCCGTGGTGTCGAAGGCGACCGACGGATCGCGGCCCTCCTTCCAGCCGAAATTGTGATAGTGGTCGAGCGGATTGATGCCGGCGCCGTTCACGTCGGTGTACGTCGCGAGATAACCGCTGGTGTCGAACAGCGCGTTCGGATTGCGGCCTTCTTTCCAGCCGACGGTCTGGAAGTGCTGCAACGGATCGATCCCCGCGGCGGCCACGTCCGGATTGTGCTGCAGATAATACGCATAGTCGAAGCCGTTGGCGGCGATCACCGTGCCGGGAAACGGCTGGCGGCCTTCCTGCGCGCCAAACTTGAGGAAATGCGCCAGCGGATCGACGTTTCCCGCGGCGACGTCCGGATTGGCGGCGCGATAATTGGCCGGGTCGAAACTGGTCGACGGGATACGGTTCTCGCGCCACCCGATCTGGTCGAAGTGGGTCAGCGGATCGACGCCGGCCGTCGCCACGTCGCGATAGGCGGCGAGATAAAGCGGGGTCGAGAAGAATGCGCTCGGGTCGCGGCCTTCATGCCAGCCGGTTTGATGAAAGTGCTGGTCGGCATCCGCGTGGGCGGTCCAGATATCGTGATAGTGCGAATAGTAGAACAGGTCGTCGACCAGCGGATCGGCGTCGTTGTTGTTGACGGTGCCGTCGGTGAACACGAACACCTCGACGCCGGTCAGCACGATGTGGTTGGTCGCCGTGTCGATGATGGTCTGGTTGCCCGCGTAGGTGACGGTCGCGTCGATCAGCCGGAAGCCGAAGGTCGCGGTGTCGATGCCCAGCCCGCCGTCGACCCGGGCGCTTCCGGTCGGGATGGTGAAGCTGTCGTCGCCCGAGCCGCCGCCGAACTGGCGGACTTTCACCGTGAGGCTGACGGTCGCGACGTTGCTGTCGAGCGCGCCGTCGTTCGCCTTGAAGGTGAAGCTGTCGGCGCCGCTGTAGGTCGCGGCCGGCACGTAGCCGAACGTGCCGTCCGGATTGACCGTGACGGTGCCGTGCGCCGCCTGGCTCACCAGTGCGTAGGCGAGCGTGCCGCTGTCGTTGTCGAACGCGATCAGCTGGCCGGTGATCGTGTCGTTCGACGTGCCGCTCGCCGATCCGTTGGCCGCGACCGGTGGATCGTTCAGCGCGGTCAGCACCACATCGTTGGCGTTGGTCCCGCCATGGTAGGTGATTGAGAAACGGTTGGTGCCGGCCGTCACGATGGCGCCTTCGGAGAGGCCGGCGAAGGTGCCGGAAATCGCGTCGGTGCCGTCGTTGTCCACGATCAGGAAGGCCGTGCCGGTCGGCGGGTTGAAGCCGGCGAGCAGCGCGGTATCGAGCGTGGCGCCGCCGAGGCTCACGGTTCCGGTCACGCTGACGCGGTCGAACTGCGCGGCGCCGGCAAGCTCGATCTTCAGGCTTGCGCCCGCGGCGAGCGAGAGCGCCTGCGTCGAGAGCGTGCCGACGGCAGCGCCCGGCGCGAGCGTGCCGCCGCTCGAAACGCTGGCGGCGCCGGTGGCGCCCGATCCGCCCAGCGTCGCGCCGCCCAAGACCGTCGCGGCGCTGGTGATCGCGCCGTTCACCAGCAGCGTGCCCGCGCTCACCGTGGTGGCGCCCGTGTAGGTGTTGGCGCCGGAGAGCGTCAGCGTGCCGCTGCCGGTCTTGGTGAGCGCGCCGCCGGTCCCGCCGGCGGTGCCGCCGTCGCCGATGATGCCGGTCACCTCGGTCGACAGGTTGTTGCCGCCGACCGTCAGCGCATTCGACCCGAGCCGATAGCTCCCGCCGCCGTCGATCGAGCCGGCCGTGAGCTGATGCAGTCCGCCCGCACCTGAGCTGTCGCTGAAGTCCACGATGGCGGCGGATGGAGAGACGTCCGACTGCGGGATGTTGACGAACGCCGCCTGGCCCGCGTTGCTGTTGCCGTGAAATGCGATCGTGCCGCCGCTGGTCGTCAGCGTCGCATCGCCCGCGGTCGCGGTGTTGTTGAAGTCCACGCGGGCGTTGCCGAACGGGTTGCTGGTCTTGATCGCGGCGCTTCCCGCCGTGCTGGCGTTGCTGAACGAGAGCGCACTGGTGTTGTTGATCGTCGCGTTGTCGGCCGAACTCGAATCGACAAACCTCAACGAGGTATCGAAGCCATTGCCGATCGTCGCATGACCGGCCTTGCTCATGTCGTGGAAGGTGCCGCTTGCGCCGATCGAGAATCCGGGCGCGATCACGATGTTCGCACTCTCGGCGGTGCTCGTGTCCCAGAAATGCAGTGAGGAGGTCTGACCGACGGTCACAACCGCATTTCCCGCGGCACTGTTGTTGTGGAACTGAAGCGATCCGCCGGGAGGACCGACGCCCGACCTGCCGACGTCGAATTGCGGAGCGAAGCTCGAACTGTTGAGAATGCCGGCGCCGACGATGTCGAGCTGGCTTTGCGTCACGCTCCCGACCACCTTGAATGTGTACGCAGGAGCACCGCTGGCGAATCCGATCGCGCCGATCGACGTATTCGCCGCGATGTTCACCGTCGTAGTGTTCGACGCGGAAAAGTTCGCCGTGCCGTCCGGCACCGCCGCAGGCGTCCAGTTGCCCGCCGTGTTCCAGTCGGCCGAAGCCGGGGTGAGAAGCCACGTTCCGTCAGCCATGATCAGCCCTTGCGTGCAGCCACGTCGGGTCCGCTCCCGTCACCTGGCGAATTTAGCCCATCGCGCCGGCAACCCAAAAGGATATCGCGTTCCTTGTCGTTCCCGTGTCCGCCCGCCATGATGTCGCACACGGCATCCGGGCCGGCCGTATCAGGGGAGGGAACTCATGCGCCGCGCGCTTGTCCGCACGCTGATCGTCGCCGCGGCGCTGCTGGCCAGTCCGGCGCTCCGGGCCGAAGTCTCCGAGGTGCGCCTCTCCAAGCAATACGGGCTGCCGTACCTGCCCTTCATGGTGATGGAGCAGTTCTCGTTCCTGGAGAAGCAGGCCGAGAAGCAGGGCATCGCGCTGAAGGTGCATTGGACCACGCTGTCGAGCGCGAGCGCCATGATGGAGGCGATCCTGTCCGGCCAGATGGACTTCATCGCGCCCGGCGTGCCGACCCTCGCCACCATGTGGGACAAGACGGTCGGCACCCCGAATGAGATCCGCGCGGTCTCGGCGGTGCAGTCGATGCCCTATGTGCTGGTGACGCGCTCGACGAACATCAAGTCGATCCGCGATTTCACCGAGAAGGACCGCATCGCGCTTCCCGCCGTGAAACTCACCGGCCACGCGATCGCGCTGCAGATGGCGGCGGCGAAGGAATGGGGACGCGAGCACTACGACAGGCTCGATCCGCTCACGGTGTCGCTGTCGCACCCGGACGCGACCGCCGCGCTGCTCGCCGGCAAGTCGGAGATCACCGCGCATTTCGCGAGCTCGCCGTTCTACTACATCGAGCTCGCCGCGCCCGGCATCCACAAGGTGCTGCACTCCTACGAGGTCGCCGGCGGACGCCACACCAACGGCGTGCTGATGACGACGAAGAAAGTTCTACGAGGCCAATCCGAAGGTGACGGCGGCGGTGGTCGCCGCGCTGGAGGAGTTGAACGCCTGGATCAAGGCCAATCCGCGCAAGGCGGCGGAGATCTACATTGCGATGACCCGGGAGAAGCGGTCGACGCTGGACGAGATCGAGAAGATGGTCACCGACCCGGACGTCGACTACACCACCACGCCGATCAGGGATCATGAAGTTCATCGAGTTCATGAACCTCGCCGGCACGGTGAAGAAGAAGCCGGCGTTCGTGGAAGGACCTGTTCTTCCCGACGGCGTACGGGATGGACGGCGAGTTGACCGGCGCGTGCCGGCATTGAACGATTGGGAGGACACCACATGATCGCGAGCGACAGACCTGTCCATGCGCGCGTCGCCATGACCCGTCGCAGCGTTCTTTTTGGCGCGGTCGCGTCGCCCTTCGTCCTGCGCCACGCGCATGCGGCCGAGACCTTGAAGGCCTATTCGATCTGGCCCGAGAATTACGCGCGGCCGATGCTCGTCGCGTTCGAGAAGGCGACCGGCATCCGCGTCAATTTCATCCGCTTCTCGTCGGGCGAGGCGCTGGCGCGGCTGATCGCCGAGAAGAACAATCCGCAAGTGGACGTTCTCTTCGGCGGTCCGGTCGAAACATTCACCGCCGGCGAGGAGCAGGGCATCTTCGAGACATATTCGCCGCCGAGCACGGCCGACCTGCCGAAGCGCTTCAAGAGCGCGCAGGGGATGTGGACCGCGATCGCGGACGATCCGCTGGTATTCATGACCAACACCAAGTTCCTGCAGGAGCATAATCTCAAGGCGCCGGCCTCGTGGGACGATCTGCTCAATCCGGCCTACAAGAGCATGCTGCAAATGGCGGATGCCCGCACCTCCGGCACCGCGGTCACGCGCATCTTCTCGATCCTCCAGGTCAACAATCGCAACGAGGATGCGGCGTTCGCCTACATGAAGAAGCTGAGGCAGAACATTCAAGCCTACACCAAGAGCGGCGGCGGCGGCACGGTGCCGGTCGGGCTCGGGCAGGCGGCCGGCGGCATCTTCTTCATCGTCGACGCGCTGTTCACGCGCCAGAAAGGCTATGATGTGCAGATCTCCTTCCCGAAGGAGGGGATCGGCTCCGCGGCGGAGTGCATCGGCCTGATCAAGGGCACGAAAAATGCCGACGCCGCGAAGAAGCTGATCGACTGGGCGGCGAGCCCGCAGATGCAGTCGCTGCTCGCGCCGGCCAAGATCAATTTCCTTCCCGCGCATCCGAAGGTCGCGCCGGACCCGGATCTGGTATCGGTCCTGAAGGACGCCAACATCATCGAGATCGACGACCGCTGGGCCGGCGACAACCGCAAGCGCATCGTGGAGCGCTGGGTCGCCGAAGTACTCAACGCGACCTGATGGCGAGCGCAGCCGGCGCGATCGGACAGGCGAACGCACGGCGCACGCGCCGGGCGATGCGCGCGGCCGGACTGTTCGCGATCTGGCTGCTGCTGCTCGCCTTCATCGTCTACCCGCTGGCCATGCTGGTGATGCGGGCGTTCGTCGACGACGGCCATCTCACGTTCGACGCGCTGGTCGCCGCGCTGAACAACAAGAACAACCTGCGCGCGCTCGGCAACAGCCTGCTGCTCGGCGTGATGGTCGGCGCGGCCGGCACCTTCGTCGGCCTGATTTTCGCATTGACGGTGGAGCGCGCCAATCTGGGGCGCCGCGCCGCGCGGCTGATCGATGTCCTGACCTTCCTGCCGCTGATCTCCCCGCCGTTCACCACGTCGATCGCGTTCGTGTTTTCGTTCGGCCCGAAAGGACTGATCACCTACGAGCTGCTCGGCATCCGGAACGCGCAGATGTACGGCCTCACCAGCACCTTCGCGGCCGAAACGCTGACCTATTTTCCGATCGCATATCTGGCGCTGCGGCCGATGCTCGCCTCGATCGGCAGCAGCTTCGAGGAGGCTTCGTTCAGCCTCGGCGCCTCGCGCTGGCGTGCGTTCCGGACGGTGACGCTGCCGCTGATCATCCCGGCGCTGGCGAACTCGTTTTTGCTGCTGTTCGGCTGTTCGCTCGCCGACTTCGCGACGCCGCTGATCCTCGCCGGCAGCAACTTCTCGGTGCTTCCGACCGAGGCCTATCTGCAGATCACCGGCATGTTCGACCTGAAGGGTGGCGCGATCCTGTCGCTGCTGCTGCTCATCCCGGCCGGCCTTGTCTTCTACGCGCAGGAGTGGCTCGTGGCGGGGCGCTCCTACGTGACGGTGACCGGAAAGGCCGCAAGCGCAGGGCGGCGCGATGCGGTGTCGCCCGGTGCGCGTATCGCGCTTGTGGCGTTCTGCGTGCTGACCGTCGCGACGATCTTCTATTTCTATGCGCTGCTGTTCTACGCCTCGATCGTGCAGGCGTTCGGCGCCAACCACACGATGACGCTCGACCATTACCGCGTCATCTTCAGCGAAGGGCTGCCGGCGATCGAGGATACGCTGATCATCGCGATCATCGGCATGCCGCTCGGCGGACTTTACGGCGTCGTCGTCGGCTACCTCATCGCGCGCACGACGTTCGTCGGCCGCAGGGCGATGGAAATCGTCAGCATGCTGAACTACGCGTTGCCGGGCACCATCGTCGGCATCGCCTATCTGCTCGCCTTCAACGACAGGCCGCTGGCGCTGACCGGGACGGCGACGATCCTGATCGCCTGCTACGTGTTCCGCTACAGCCCGACCGGCATTCGCACCACGATCGCGCTGTTGCAGCAGATCGACAAGAGCATGGAGGAAGCCTCCGCCAGCCTGGGCGCCGGCAGCTTCGTCACGTTCCGGCGCGTCATGCTGCCGTTGATCCTGCCAGCCTTCTTTGCCGGTCTCGGTGTCGTGTTCATCCGCTCGATGACGGCGATCAGCGCGACGATCTTTCTGGTCTCGATCAACTGGACGCTCATCACCGTGAAGATTCTCGAGAACATGACCGAGGTCGCGCTCGGCCCCGCGGCGGCATTCTCGGTTTTCGTGATCGCGGTGGTGATCGCGGTGACCGGCCTGCTCAATGTCGTGCTGCGGCGCCTGACGGCGCCGAGCCTTCGCGTCAGCAGCATCGGAACGTAACAGCCCATGGCCGCGCAATCGCTCAGCATCGGATTGGCCGGCGTCTCCGCGATCTTCCATCACGAGCAGCGCGGCGACATCACGGCGGTGAAGGATCTCGATCTCGACGTCGCACCCGGCGAGTTTCTCACGCTGCTCGGGGCGTCGGGCTGCGGCAAGACGACCACGCTGCGGATGATCGCGGGATTCCAGGAGCCGACGACCGGCACAATCCGCTTCGGCGACGACGATGTGACCCAACTGCCGGCCAATCGGCGCGACATCGGTTTCGTGTTTCAGAACTATGCGCTGTTTCCCCATCTGTCGGTGTTCGAGAACGTCGCTTACGGGCTGCGCGTCAAGCGCCGCAGCGCCGCCGAGATACGCGCCAGCGTGGAGCAGAGGCTGCGGCAGGTCGGCCTCACCGGCCTGGGCGAACGGATGATCAGCGAATTATCCGGCGGCCAGCAGCAGCGCGTCGCGCTCGCGCGGGCCATCGCGATCCGGCCGCGCGTGCTGCTGTTCGATGAACCGCTGTCCAATCTGGATGCGCAATTGCGCGTCCAGATGCGCGGCGAGATCGCGCGGCTGCAGAAGGAGCTTGCGATCACGACCGTCTATGTGACGCACGATCAGGAGGAGGCGATGGCGATCTCGGACCGCATCGCCGTCATGAATGAGGGCCGGATCGTCCAGATCGGCAAAGCCGAGGAGTTGTACGAGCGGCCGGCATCGCAGTTCGTCGCCACGTTTCTCGGCAACACCAACCTGCTGCGCGGCAAGGTCATCGCGCGCGAGGATGGCGGCGTGACGCTGGATGTCGCGGGCTACCGCTGGACGCTGCAGACCGATGCGGCCGCGACGGTCGGACAAACGCTGTGCGCCGTCTTGCGCCCTGAAGCGCTCACCCTCTCGCGCGAGGAAGGCGGTTTGACGGGAACGGTGGAAAGCCGGGTCTATCTCGGCGCCAAGGCGGAGTATCTGGTGCGCGTCGGCGACAGATTGCTCCAGGTCGTGCAGTCAAATCCGGTGGCCGGCGATCCGTTCGAGTCTGGCCAGCGTGTGTCGCTGAAGCTGCCGGCATCGGGCGTTCAGCTCTTGCCGGACGGGGCCGAGCCTCACACCACGCGCTCGGCCTGACCGCCGAAATACGCGGCTTCCAGCCGCCGCGGCAGGTCGGCCTCGGAGGTCGCCGCCTCCAGCACGATCGATCCGCGCGCGAGCGCATAGACGCGGTCGGCGAGCGCGAGCGCCTTCTCGACCAGTTGCTCGACCAGCAGCACCGCGGTGCCGCTCTCGCGCAGGCGGCGCACCACGACGAACACGCGGTCGACCAGCACCGGCGAGAGGCCGGCGGACGGCTCGTCGAGCATCAAGAGCCGCGGGCGGCGCACCAGGCCTTGCGCCACCGCGAGCATCTGCTGCTGGCCGCCCGACAGCGCGACCGCGCGCTCGTGGCGCTTCTCGGCGATCTCGGGAAAGAAGCCGAGCGCCTCCTCGACGCGCGCGGAACGCTCGCCGCGCGGCAGGTCGTAGCCGGCAAGCAGCAGGTTATCGAGCACGGTCAGCTGCGTGAATACGCGATGGCCTTCGATCACGTGCACCAGCCCGGCCTTGACGGTCTCGCGCGGGCCGGCGCCGGCGAGATCGCGGCCGTCGAAGGAGAGGCCGCCCGACCACGGCAGCAGCCCCGAGATGGCGCGCAGCAAGCGTGGTCTTGCCGGCGCCGTTCGGCCCGAGCAGCGCCACCACTTCGCTCGCGCCGACGGTGAGGTCGACGCCGCGCAGCACGCCGATCTTGCCGTAGCCGGTGGAAAGGGACGCCGACGCGCAGCAGCGGTTCACCCGCCGAGATAGGCATTGACCACCTCCCGGTGCGAGCGGATGTCGGCCGGCGTCCCTTCGGCGAGCGTCTTGCCGAGATTGAGCACGGTCACATGGTGGCAGATGTCGAAGATGAGGTCGGCATGATGCTCGACCAGCAGCACGCCGGTGCCGCACTTGGCGACCGCCGACGATGAGCGCGCCGAGCCGCCGGATCTCTTCGGCGGAGAGGCCGGCGGCGGGCTCGTCGAGCAGCAGGAAGGCCGGGCGCAGCATCAGCGCGCGCGCGATCTCGACGAAACGCAATTCGCTGTGCTGCAGCCGGTCGGCGCGCACGGCGGCAAGCTGCTCGAGGCCGACGATCGCAAGCGCCATCAGCGCGGTCTCGCGCAGCATCGCCTCGTCGCGGCGATGGCGCGGCAGCGCGAGCAGCGACTCGGCGAAGCTGCCGCGGCCATCGATGGTGCCGCCGATCATGACGTTCTGCAGCACCGAGGCCTCGCCGACCAGGCGCGGGGTCTGGAACGTGCGCGCGATGCGATGGCGCGCGCGCGGTGTGACGCGCGAGCGCGGGCAGCTCGGTGCCGTCGAGCGTGCGCCTTGCCGCGCTGCGGCGCGTAGTAGCCGGAGATCACGTTCAGGGTCGTGGTCTTGCCGCTGCCGTTCGGGCCGATCAGCCCGTGCACCTGGCCGGGCTTGATTTCGAGGTCGAGCCCGTCGACCGCGCGCACGCCGCCGAAGCTGAGCGACGACCTGCTCGAGCGGCAGCGTGCCGGCCTTGCGTCCGTCTCCCAGCAGGCGCGCGAGCAGATCGGGGCGCGGGATGATGGCGCGGTTGCTTTGCAGCGGCCGGCGGCTCTTGAAGTCGAGCAGGTCGGCGATGCCGCCCGGGATCGCCAGCACGATGACCAGCAGCAGCACCGCATAGAGGAAGGTCGACCACGCGACCAGCGGCGCGGCGAACTCCGGCAGCACGGTGAGCAGGATGGTGCCGAGCAGCGGCCCGATGATGGAGCCGCGTCCGCCGATCAGCACGCCGATGAAGAACAGCACCGAGAGCTCGATCGTGAATGCGTCCGGCGTGATGTAGGATTGCAGCGATGCGAACAGCCCGCCGGCGATCGCCGGCGACCGCGCCGCTGAAGATGAACACCGTCACCAGCAGCGCAGGCTTGGAGATGCCGCTCGCTTCCGCCGCGACCTCGGCGTCGCGGATCGCGGTGAGCGCGCGGCCGAAGCGGCTGGCCGCGATGTTGGCCGTCATCCAGGTGCAGACGGCGGCGAGGCGCGAAGCAGAAATAATAGAAGCCCCACTGGGTATCGAACGGCGGCGGAAACACCGGTCCCGGCACGCCGACCCCGCCGCCGGTTACGCTCTGCCAGGCCAGCGCGACCTGCGTCACGATGGTGGCAAAGCCGAGCGTCGTGATGGCGAAGTAGAAGGTGCGCAGCCGCAGCGCCGGCAGTCCGACGATGACGCCGAAGATCGCGCCGACCACGCCCGCGATCGCGAGCGCCAGATAAGGGTGGAGCGCCGGCGTGGCGTTGCCGGCCGCGAGCACGCTGGTGGTGTAGGCGCCGAGCGTGAGCAGCGCGACCCAGCCGATCGCGAGCTGGCCGGCGAAACCCACCAGCAGATTGAGCCCGGAGACCAGCACCCAGTAGACGCAGGCGCGTTGTCGCGATGACGCCCCAGTAGCCGCCCGCGAACAGCGGCAGCGCAAGTCCGATCGCCAGCAGGATGAGAAACGGCAGCGCCTGGCCGAACGCGGCCGAGCCGAACAACCGCGGTCCGCGGCGGGCGATTGCGCGGGCGATGCGTCCGTCATACGCGGCGCTGCGCCGACGCGCCGGCAAGCCCGTCAGGGAACGCCAGCAGGACGAAGATGAAGGCGGTGAACACCGCGACCGAGGCGAAGATGCCGCCGACGAGGAAGTTCGCGGCCTGCTGGAACAGCCCGAGGATCAGCCCGGCGACGACCGCGCCGCGGTTGTTGCCCATGCCGCCGAGCGCCACCGGCACGAAGCCGTAGAAGGTCAGCAGCGGCGCGTTGGCGAAGAAGGCGAGCAGCAGTTGCCCGCCGGAAAAGCCCGCGAGCGCGCCGATCACGCCGGCGAGCGCGAAGCTTGCGATGCGCAGGTTGCGCTCGGGCAGGCCGAGCGCGCGTGCCGCATAGTTGTCCTCGGCGATCGCCCGGAAGGCGTGGCCGATGAGCGTGCGGCGATAGAGCAGCTCCAGCCCGACGATGGTCAGGATGCATGCGGCCATCGGCAACCAGAACTGCTGGTCGAACCCGCCGCGCGGGATATCGAAGATGCGCGGGAAGGGCTGCGGCTCGGTGCTCCATTCGATCGCGGCGAACTGCTGGACCATCAAGGCGAGCGCCAGCGTGGAGAGCACGTAGAGGTGCTGGTCGAGGCTTTTCAGCACCGGCCGCACCGCCACGATTTCGGTGATCACCCCGAGCGCCGCGCCGCCGGCGAGCGCCAGCACGAAGCCGAGCCAGACCGGCATCCCCATGCGCAGGATGAACAGCGAGCCGAGAATGCCGCCGATCATCCCGAGCGTGCCGGCCGTGAAGCTGAACACCCGCGATGCCTGGAACATCACGTTATAGGCGATGCCGATCAGTGCGTAGATGCTACCGATCGCCAGCCCCGACAGGACGATCGATGCAAGCATCGGCTCAGGCGCCGTAGCCGGGAGCCAGATTGAACGCGCCGTCCTTGAGCGAGTTGGCCTCGACCATCACGACCTGCTGGTCGGGATAGCCGTCGTGCCGGTCCGCGGTGAACGAGATGTCGCCGTAGACGCCGGGGAAATTCTTCAGCTGGTTGAGATAGCCGACGAGCTTCTCCGGCTCGGGGCCGACCGCCTTGATCGCCTCGGCGATCATCAGCGGGGTGTCCCAGCCGAGCGCGATCCACCACAGCAGCGTGTCGCCCATGTCGATCTTGGCGCTCTTCAGACGGTCGAGGAACGCGTTGGTGCGGTCGGGCAGCTTGCCGCCCGCGCCGTAGCAGACGGGCCGGAAATTGTTCGGATAGACCTTCGCCCAGTACTCGGGCTTGTCGAGCAGCGCCTTGGTCTGCCCCGAGCCGAGCGTGGTCTGACCGCAGATCGGCACGTCCCAGTTCAACTGCCCGCGCGTGTTGATGATGCGCGAGAGGAAGCCCGCGTTCACGCTCCAGGGCATGATCGCTTCCGCGCCGGCTGCCTGCATGCGCAGGATCTCCGGCTTGAGGTCCGGGTTGGCGGCATCGACATTGCCCTGATAGACGACCTCGGCGCCGATCTGCTTGAGCATCGGCACGTAGGCGTTGACCGAGGCGGTGCCGTAGCCGGTGGTGTCGCTGATCACCGCGACCTTCTTGCGCTTGAGCACCTCGGAGACATACCGGTTGGCCGCGCCGCCGATCTGCTGATTGGTCGGCGCGTTGCGGAAGCACATCGGATACTTCTTCGCGTCGGTCAGGCTGTCGACCCAGCAGGGATGCACCTGCGGCGTATTGGTGCGCGCGAGCAGCGGGGTGACGGCAAGCGACTCGCCGGAATTGACCGGCCCGAACACCACGCTCACTTTCGCGCCGCGCGTCAGCTCGGCTGCGCCGTTCACCGCCTTGGTCGGATCGCTCTGCGTGTCGCGTGTGATCAGTTCGACCTGGCGGCCGTCGATGCCGCCGGTCTTGTTGATCTCTTCGACCGCGAGCTGCACGCCGCGATTGATCCCGACGCCGGTGGACGACGAGGGCCCGGTCAGCGCCGGCAGGTAGCCGACCTGGATCGGAGACTTCTGGGCGATCGCGGGCTTGGCGAGGCCGCCGGCAACGGCGGCAGCAGCGGCGGACTTCAGCGCGTGACGACGCGTGATCGACATTCGAGTCCTCCCATGTGGCTGGTGAGGCTTCTGCCGGCCTTTGCGCGGATTATGAGCTACCCGCCGGTCCGCGGCAATGTGTCGACAGTAAGAATCCCACAGGCCGGGAAGGCGCGCCGCCAGGCCGGCAGGCACGTCGCGGATGGACGGTCGGCGCGCGCCGCTACCTTGCCGGCAGGCGCAGACTGAGCAGGTCCTTCGCCACCAGCGTTGCTCCGGTAAAGCCGCCGTCCGCGGCCGCCTGGACGTAGTCTGCCTCGTTCAGCGCGCCGCCCGGCACTTTCCACAGGCCCTGCACCGGCGCGCCCGGCGGCGGGATCAGGTGCGTGAGCACGAGATGCCTGGCGCCCGCGCGCTGCGCCATCGCGCCGAGATCGCTGGCCGTGCTCTGGCGATGGAAAACCGGCGGCGGCATGCCGCTGTCGCGGTCCGGGCCCATCACCGGATGGATCGTGGAATGGACGATCACGTCGGCGCCCTGCGCCAGCCGCTCGACCTGGTCCGAGGTCGACGCCGGCCGCGGCGACGCGACCTTGTCGTTGCCGGCATCGCCGCCGATCACCACGCCGCCGGCCGGCGTATCGACGCGGTAGGAGACGTGCCCGGCGATGTGGGTGGAGCGGATCGCGCTCACCCGCACGTCGCCGGATGACCACACCACCCGCGGCTCGTCATCCGGCTTGAACGCCGCGACGTTGGCGATCGCCGCCGGACCGCCTTCCGCGCGGCGCTTGTCCTCGGACACACGCTGCGCGATCTCGCCCGACTGGATCGACGCGTCGGCGATATGCGCGACGAATTTCCGGCAGCTGATCGAAAAGCCGAGCGGGGAGGCGACATCGTCGCTGCACACCACGTCGATCTTCGGCGCCGTGGGCGTGATCGCCCAGCGATGCTGGATGAGATCGGCAAAGCCCTCGCTGTGGTCGTTGTGCATGTGCGTGAAGAAGACCGCGTTCAACTGCGCCGACTGGACGCCGACCTGCGACAGGCGCAGCAGCGTGCCGCGTCCGGCATCGAATTGCAGGCGCACCGCGTTGCAGTCGTTGGCGTCGTCGCCATAGCGGATCAGGGTGCCGGGCCCGGCCTGCCCCTGGTAGGCCTGCGGCCCGCCCTGCGCGCCGGTGACGGTGACGATCAGGCAGGGCGCGGCCTGCGCAGATGCGGCGGCCCAGGCGCAGGCGGCCACCACGATGGCGATTTTTGCTTTCATCGTTTCCCCCGGCTAGGCAGATGCGCTCGCACGCACTCACAATGCGACTGAACTTGTCGGGCCCGCTTTGGGCAGCATAGCGCCTCGAGGACTTTGCCGTGAATGCCGATACGTCCGCCTTGACGACCGCCAGCCTTGTTCCGTCCGGCTACCGCCTGCGCATGCCGGGGCCGGCCGCGGTGCCCGAGCGGGTGCGCGCCGCGACCGCGCTGCCGATGCTGTCGCATCGCGGGCCGGAGTTTCGCGCGATTCTGCAAGACGTGACGGCCGCGCTGCGCCGCCTCATCGGCACGCGGCACCATGTCCTGCTGCTCGGCGTGTCAGGGACCGGCGGCATGGAGGCCGCGCTGGTCAATGTGCTCTCGGCCGGCGATGCGGTGCTGATCGTCGAGAACGGGCAGTTCGGCGAGCGCTTCTCAGCGATTGCCGAGACCATGCCGGTCGCGCTCGACCGGCTGCAGGTCCCGTGGGGCGAGGTGCCCGATCCCGCCATGATCGCGGCGCGCGTGAGGGCGAAGAGCTATCGCGCCGTCGTCGTCATCCACAATGAAAGCGCGACCGGCGTGGTCGCCGATCTTGCCGGCATCGGGGCGGTGCTGCGCGACACCGATACGCTGCTGGTGGTCGACAGCGTCAGCGGGGTCGGCGGCGTCGAGATGCGCATGGATGACTGGGGCGTGGACGTGATGGTGACCGCCTCGCAGAAATCGCTGATGTGCCCGCCCGGGCTCGCGGTGGTGGGAGTGAGCGACAAGGCCATGCGGGTGGTGGACGCCGCGCACGGCCTGCCGCGCTATTTCTTCGATTTTCGCCGCGGCAAGGCCTCGTTCGACAAGGGCGAGACGCCGTTCACGCCCCCGGTGCCGCTCATCCTCGGATTGCGCGAGGCGCTCGCGATGATCGAGGAGGAGGGCGTCGCCGCCGTGCTCGCGCGCCACGCGCGCCTCGCGGCGGCGTTGCGCGCCGGCTTCGAGGCGCTCGGCTTTGCGATGTTTCCGCCCGGGCGCCCGTTTTCGCCGACCGTCACGGTCGGTGTCGTTCCCGACGGGCTCGCGGGCTCGGCGATCGTGCGGCACATGTATGCGAGCTACCGCACCGTGATCGCGGGCCAGCGCACCAAGCTGAACAATCGCGTCATCCGCATCGGCACCATGGGCGCGGTCGGCCCCGACGATATCCTTGCCGACCTGCATTACCTCGAATGCACGCTGCGCGATCTCGGCCGCGCGGCGGCGCCCGGCGCCGGGGTTGCGGCGGCTGCCGCGCTGCTCGCGCGGTGAGCGCGCTTATTGTCTTCTGCGGTCATTTGTATACCGTTTCGCCGCCGGTCCGGCGCCTGGAGACGATCATGCGGATGATGAAGCTTTTGCTCGCCGGCATCGCGCTCGCGCTGGCAGGTCCCGCGCTCGCGCAGGGCAAGGTCGTGGTCTACACGTCGAACGACTCCAACCTCAATCGGTACGTCTTCGATGCGTTCAAGAAGGAGAGCGGCATCGAGGTGGAGCACGTCGAGGCAGGCTCGGGCGTGGTGTTCCGCCGTGTCGCCTCCGAGCGCGAACGGCCGCTCGGCGACATCGTCTGGGGCGTGAGCCGCACGCTGTTGCGCGCCAACAAGGCGCTGCTCGCGCCCTATGCGTCGAAGAACAGGGACGCGGTTCCGGCGCACTTCCGCGATCCGGACGATCACTGGATCGGAACCAACGTGCACCTGCTGGTGATCCTGCAGAACACCAAGGTGCTTCCCGCCGATCAGGGACCGAAGGGCTGGGCCGATCTGGCAAAGCCCGAATGGAAGGGCAAGGTCGCCTTCACGGATCCGGCAAACTCCGGCTCGGCCTATTCCAATCTCACCATGCTGGCGCAGATGTGGGGCGGCGAGGCGGGCTGGGAGAAGGTCGCGCAGCTGCTCGCCAACACGCGCGTGCTCAACCGCTCGAGCCTCGTGTTCCAGGGTGTCGGCAACGGCGAGTTCGCGCTCGGCATGTCGCTCGAATACGCCGGCTATCAATGGTCCTCGAACGGCGCGCCGGTGAAGGTGATCTATCCGGCCGACGGCACGGTGGCGCAGATGGAAGGCGTCGCGATCATCAAGGGCGGACCGAACACCGAGAACGCCAAACAGTTCGTCGATTACGTGACGCGCAAGGACGTGCGCGAAGCGATCCTGCGCTTCGCGTTCCGCCGGCCGGCGCGCCAGGATCTCGATCTGTCGAAGCTTCCGGGCGCCATGCCGCAACTCGCCGACGTGAAGCTCGTCGACTACGACGAGGACGCCTGGGTGGAGAAACGCGCCGAGACCGCGCGGAAGATTCAGGACATCATCCAGCGCACGCGCTGAGGGCTGACGTGACCGCGATCACGATCGAGGGCGTCGCGCGCACCTTCGGCACCGTGCGGGCGGTCGACGATGTGTCGATCTCGGTCGGCGACGGCGAGTTCTTCACGCTGCTCGGCCCGTCGGGTTGCGGCAAGACCACGCTGCTGCGCATGGTCGCGGGGTTTTGCGCGCTCGATTCCGGGCGCATCCTGTTCGGCGCGGCGCGCATCGACACGCTCCCGCCGCACAAGCGCAACACCGGCATGGTGTTCCAGAATTACGCGGTGTTTCCCAATCTCACCGTCGGCGGCAACGTCGCCTACGGACTGCGCGCCCGCAAGGTGCGCGGCGAGGAGAGCCGCACGCGGGTCGAGCGCGCGCTCAAGCTCGTCCAGCTCGACGGCTATGGCGAACGCTGGCCGCACCAGCTCTCCGGCGGCCAGCTGCAGCGCGTCGCGATCGCGCGCGCCATCGTGATCGAGCCGCATGTGCTGCTGCTCGACGAGCCGCTCTCCAATCTCGACGCCAAGCTGCGCGTCGAGATGCGCGGCGAGATCCGCCGCCTGCAGAAGCTGCTCGGCATCACGGTGCTGTATGTGACGCACGACCAGGAAGAGGCGCTGGCGATCTCCGACCGCGTCGCGGTGATGCGCGCCGGCCGCGTCGACCAGATCGCGACGCCGCGCGCGATCTACCAGCAGCCGGAGACGCCGTTCGTCGCGAGCTTTGTCGGCACCACCAACCTGATCGAGGGCGTGGTGCGCGGCCGTGACGGCGACGCGATCGAGGTCGCGTTCGGCGGCGGCGTGGTGCGCGTGCGCGGCGCTCCCGGACAGGACGGCGAGAAGGTCGTCCTGTCGCTGCGGCCGGAAGCGCTGCGGCTGCTCGCCGCGCAGGAGACGCCGCCTCCCGGCTGGGCGACGCTCACCGGGGCGCTCGGCGAGATCGAATTTCTCGGTCCGGTGACGCGCTTCACCGTCACGCTCGCCGGCGGAACGCCGCTGCAGCTGATGGCGCTGCTCCCGCCCGCGTCGGGCGGCGAGGCGGTCGTCGCCTACGATCCGCAGCGCGTCGTCGTCATGCGGCGCACATGAGGGGGCGCACGTGAGATCCGCGCTGGCGCGTCACGCCTTTCCGCTCGCCGTCGGCGCCGTGGCGGCGCTGTTTCTCGGCCTGTTCTTCCTGCTGCCGCTGATCAAGGTGTTCGGCGCGAGCATCCTCGACGCGTCGGGCAAGACCTTTACAATCGCCAACTACACCAGCGTGCTGTCGAACCGCTTCTTCCTCAACGGCCTGGCCAACAGCCTCGGTATCGCGGCGTCGTCGTCGGTGTGCGCCGTGCTGATCGGCGTTCCGTTCGCATTCTGCCTCGCGCGGCTCCCGATCGGCGGCAAGCCGGCGCTGCTCGCGCTCGCCGCGCTGCCGCTGGTGCTGCCGTCGTTCGTCAGCGCCTACGCGCTGGTGCTGCTGTTCGGCCGCTCCGGGATCGTCACCGGCGCACTGCAGGCGCTCGGAATTCCGTTCGACTCGATCTACGGCGTGAAGGGCATCGTCGCCGTCTACACGCTGACGCTCTACCCTTACGTCGTGCTGCCGGTCACCGCCGCGTTCAAGTCGATCGACTCTTCGGTCGAGGAGGCGGCGCAAAACCTCGGCGCCTCGCGCGCGCGCATGCTGCGCACCGTCACGCTGCCGCTGGTGCTCCCCTCGATCCTCGCCGGCGGCCTGCTGGTCTTCATCGAGGCGCTGGAGAACTTCGGCGTCCCGTTCGTGCTGGCCGAGGACCGGCCGATCCTCTCGGTCGAGGCCTACAAGCTGTTCGTCGGCGAGACCACCGACAATCCGGCGTCTGCCGGCGTGCTCGGCGTGCTGCTGGTGATCTGTACCGTCGGCGCGCTGCTGATCCAGCGCGCCGTGCTGGCGCGCCGCAACTTCGCGACCGGCGCGCGCCGCGCCGCGCCGCTGATCGAGGTGAGCCCGGCGCTGCGCCGGCTCGCCGCCGCCTATTGCTGGACCGTCGTTGCCGCCGCGCTGGTGCCGTTCGCCGCCGTGGTGGTCATCTCGTTCATGCCGTTCAGCGGCCCGGTCCTGCACGCCGGCTTCTCGACCGGCAATTTCGCGCAGCTGTTTCAGGGCTCATACCGGCCGCTGACCAATACGCTGCTGCTTGCAAGCGGGGCCGCGATCGGCGCGACGCTGATCGGCGTTCCGATCGGCTATGTGGTGGCGCGCCATCGCTCGCGCCTCTCGGCCATGATCGACATCGTGGCGACGTCGCCGTTCGCGGTCGCCGGCACGGTGCTCGGCATCGGTCTGGTGATGACCTATTCCAGCGGCTTTCTCGCCATGACCGGCACCTGGATGATCATGGTGATCGCCTACATGGTGCGCAAGCTGCCGTTCTCGGTGCGCTCGGCCGGCGCGATCCTGCACCAGATCGATCCGAGCCTGGAGGAGGCGTCGGTCAATCTCGGCGTGCCGCCGGCGCTGACATTCCTGCGCGTGACCGTGCCGCTGATGCTCGGCGGGATCGTCGGCGGCTTCGTGCTGACGTTCGTGACGGTGGCCTCCGAGCTCAGCGCCACGGTGGTGCTTTACAGCGGCCCATGGTCCACCATGACGGTCGCGATGTTCCAGGCGCTCGAAGGCACCGGCGCAGGCATTGCGGCCGCGGCCGCGACCGTGCTCATCATATGCACGGTCGTGCCGGTAGCGCTGGTCTACCGCGTGCTGCGGCGCCATGAATTGTCGATGCTGTGACCGGAGAGGCAAATGATCGACCTGCGAAGCGATACCATCACGCTGCCGACCGAGGAGATGCGCGAGGCGATGCACCGCGCCGAGCTCGGTGACGATTCGCGCGAAGGCGATCCGACCGTGCGCCGGCTGGAGCAGGCCGCCGCCGAAAAGCTCGGCAAGGAGGCCGCGCTGTTCGTCGCGAGCGGCACGATGTCGAACCTGGTGGCGCTGCTGGCTCACACCGGGCGCGGCGGCGAGGTGCTGCTCGACGGCGACTGTCACATCATGCGCAGCGAGATGGGCGGCATCGCGTCGCTCGCCGGACTGTTCTATCGCCCGATCCGCTCGACGCGCGGCGCGCCCGATCTCGAGGAGGTCGGCGAGCATCTGAGCGCGAAGCTTGCCGCCAACAAGCTCGCGACCGCGCTGGTCTGCGTCGAAACCACGCACAACAGCGCGGGCGGCGCGGTGATCCCGCTCGACTACATGGCGCGCCTGCGCGCGCTGACGGCCGAGAAGAACGTGCCGGTGCACATCGACGGGGCGCGCATCTTCAACGCGGCGGTTGCGCTCGGCGTCCCGGCCGCCGAGATCGCGCGCCACGGCGACAGCCTCGGGTTCTGCGTCAGCAAGGGTCTGAGCGCGCCGTTCGGCTCGGTGCTGTGCGGATCGGCGGCCTTCATCGAGCGCGCGCGCGCCTATCGCCGCATGGTCGGCGGCGGCATGCGCCAGGCCGGCGTGGTGGCGGCAGCCGGCATTGTCGGGCTCGACCGCATGATCGACCGGCTCGCCGAGGATCATCGCCGCGCGAGACGCATCGCCGAGGGGCTGCATGCGATCGACGCGCGCCTGTCCGATCCGCGCCTGGTCGACACCAACATCGTGATGGTCGAGGTCGACCATACCGGCGCCGACGCGAAAACCTGGCTCGCGGCGCTCGATGCCGCAGGCTTGCGCGCCGGCGCCTGGAGCCGCAAATCGTTGCGCCTGGTCACGCACCGCCATATCGACGATGCGGCGGTCGAGGGCACGCTGGCGATCTTCCGCGCCGTCGCCGCGAAGTCGCCGCGCGCCGGTGCCAAAGTGCTCGAACGAGCCGGCTGAACCGCGTCTTCCGACCGGAACCAGGCGCAGGGGACCAGCCGCGATGGAGCAATCCAAACTCCTGGCCGAGATCGTTGCCGCCGCGCGCGCAAGTTACAAGGATTTCGACAATCCCGAATTCCACTTTGCGCGCGCGCTGGAAACCTCGCCGTTGCGCGCCGTGCTGACGGAGTTGCAAGGCCTCGGCGCGCGCGCCTGGGAGGACACCGATCCAAGCGACGATGTTTCGTTCGGGTTTCTGGTCGAGAACGGCCCGGAACTCCTGTCGCTGCGGCTCTCGCTGGTCGGTCCGTACGCGGCGCTGCAAAGGGGTCGCGCCGAATGCGCCGTATGGCGCGATCGCCTCGCGCGAGGATTGCCGCACCGGGCTGGAATTGCGCGTGCACGACATCGCGGCGCGGCGGGCGAGGATGCTGGACAAGGACACGCTGCTGTCGCCGCTGAAGATCAGCCTGACCAATATCGAAATGCACGATACCACGGTCTACAATGTGCTGTTCACCGACAGCGCATCCGGGCTGGTGCGCGACCCTGAAAAGTGAGCGCCGTTTCGGACAAGATCATGCGAGGATCACACCCATGAACGCACCGACCGCCCAGCCGACCATGACGGTCGGCGGCTTCTCGATCGACATCCTGGTGCAGGGCTATCCGGGCAAGACCGTGTGTCATGGCGGGCTTGGCTGGAGCACGGTCGCGCTGGTGCGCGGGCAGGGCAGGGTCATCCTGATCGACGCCGGCAACTTCGGCATGCGGCGGCTGATATCCGAGCGGCTCACCGCGCACGGCCTCGCGCCTGCCGCCGTGACCGATGTGATCCTGACGCATTCGCATTACGATCACTCGATCAACTGGCCGATGTTCCCGGCCGCGCGCGTGCTGATCGGCAAGCAGGAACTGGAATGGGCGGTGGCGCAGCCGCTCGGCCATCACACCGTGCCGGAATTCTATGTGCGCGAGCTCAACGTTTCAAAGCAGCTGCACAATGTCGAGATCGCCGAGGAGGTGCTGCCCGGGCTCACCGCCTATGCGGGGCCGGGGCACACGCCGGGCCATCTGGTCTATGTGCTCAACGGCGGCGAGCGCGACGTGATCTTCTCCGGTGATGCCGCGAAGAACCGCGCCGAGATGCTTTCGCTCGAAGCCGACATGACGATGAACGCGGGCGACAGCCGCCGCACCATGGAGCGCATCTGGGACCTTTGGCGCAAGAAGCCCGGCTCGATCCTGGTGCCGGGCCACGACGTGCCGATGCGGCTGGAGAACGACGAGCCGGTCTACATTGCCAAGCGCACCGCCGGCATCCGTGCGTGGTTCGGCCGCGCGATGGACGAGACCACGCTGATCGAGCTGAAGGTTTAGATCAAACTCTACGCCGCCGCCGCGTGCGCGGCGGGCTGGTGCAGCGGCGCGTTCCAGGCGTCGTAGCCGTAGAGCCACGAGGTGTCGGAGCTTCCCTCCTTCATCCAGGTGTTGGCGCTGGAGATCGCCTGGATCACCGACGTGCGCGGCTTGCGGTGCGCCTCGTAGCGGCGGAACGCCCCCGCGATGTCGTCACCCTCGACCGCCGCGAGACAGCGCGCCAGCACGGCGGCATCCTCGATCGAGGTGGCGGCGCCCTGCGCCATGTAGGGCGTCATCGGGTGGGCGGCGTCGCCGAGCAGCACGACGCGGCCGTCGCTCCAGCGCGGCAGCGGCTCGCGCTCGAGGATCGCCCATTTGTGGCAGTCGGGGCAGGCGCCGAGCACCGCGCGCACGTCGGCGTGGAAGCCCGCATAGGCGGCGCGCAATTCGTCCACGTCGCCCTTGGCCGACCACGACTCGCGCGTGATCCACTCGCCCGGCTCCGGCACGCTGGTGACGAAGTAGACTTCGCTGCGCGCCCTGGTCGTGTAGTAGATGACGATATGGCGGTCGGTGCCCCACCATTTGGTGCGCGAGCGGCCGATGTCGCGGTCCATCAGCGCGGCCGGAAACACCGCGCGGTAGGCGATGCGGCCGCGGTGGATCGGCGCGTCCGGGCCGACGATGATGTCGCGCACGATCGAATGCACGCCGTCGGCGCCGATCACGGCATCCGCCGAGGCTTTCGTGCCGTCGGCGAACGAGAGGGTGACGTGGCCGGCGGCCTGGTCGAGGCCCGTCAGCTTCTTGCCGAGATGGATGATGTCGGACGGCAGCACCGAGGCGAGCGCATCGTGCAGCTCGGCGCGGTGCATGCACAGGTACGGCGCATCGTAGAGGCTCTCCGGCATCGGCAGTTCGCGCGTCACCTCGCCGGTGTCGCCCACGCGATTGAGGTGCGAGTAGGGGGCAAACGCGGCCGCGCGCAGCCGCTGCTCGATGCCGATGCCGCGCAGCACCTTCATCGAGTTCGGCATCATCTGGATGCCGGCGCCGATGCGGGCGAAACGCGCGGCCTGCTCGTAGACCTGTACCGCGAACCCGGCGCGGCGCAGGGTCGCCGCAACCGCGAGCCCGCCCATGCCGGCGCCGACGACGGCGATCGACAGCGTTTTCCTGTCCGGCATTCCGCCTACTTCCTCTCGATGCCGGCTTTCGCGATCACCTCGGACCACTTCTGCACGTCGGCCTTGAACAGCGCCAGCAGCTCCTCCGGCGTGCTCGGTTTCGCCACGACGCCAAGATCGAGGAACCGGGTCTGGATATCCGGCATGGCGAGAACCTCGCCGAGCGCCTTGTTGAGGATCGCGATCACCTCGGGACGCGTGCCCTTCGGGGCAAACACGCCGTTCCACGAAGTGACCTCGTAGCCGTCGACGCCCGCCTCGTTGACGGTCGGCACGTCGGGCATCGAGGGAAAGCGCTTCGGCCCGGAGGTGGCGAGCAGGCGCAGCTTGCCGTCGGCAACCTGGCCTTTCACCGCGGGGGGAAACTCGACCAGCATCTGCATGTCGTTGCGCAGCAGCGCGACCACGATGTCGGGCGAGTTGCGGTACGGCACGATCTGCACGTCGAGCCTGGCGGTGAGCCGCAGCAGCTCCGCGCCGAGGTTCTGCGTGCCGCCGACATTGATGGTGCCGATGTTGAGCTTGCCGGGATCGCGTTTGGTCGCGGCGAGGAAGTCGGCCAGCGTCTTGAACGGCGAGTCGGCATTGACCGCGAACACCAGATCGAAGGTCCCGATCGTCGACACCATGGCGTAGTCGCGCAGCGGATCGAACGGCAGGCTCTTGAACAGCGCGGCGCTGATCGCGGTGCCGTTGGTGACGAGCCCGATGGTGTGGCCGTCGGGCGGCGCGTTGATCACCGCATTGGCCGCGCTGATGCCGCCGGCGCCGGGCATGTTCTCGATGACGAAGCGCTGGCCGAGCTTGTCGCCCAGCTTCTCGGCCACCAGGCGCGCGGTGACGTCGGCGACGCCGCCGGGGCCGAACGGCAGCACGATCTTCACCGGCCGGTCGGGATACTTCTGGGCTGCCGCGGGCGACGCGAAGGCCGTTGCCAGCGCGGCCGTCGCGACGGCGGCAAATCTGCACATTGTCTTGTTCGTCAGGCGCACGTGAACGTTTCCCGCTGTTTCGATTCAAACCCGGCCGATTATCCGCCAACCTGCCGCGCAGCGCCACCTGCTTCGAGGCCGCGGGTCGCCTTGAAGCCGGTGGAGCACCGGCCTATCCTGCGCCGCCTTTCATTTTCACATTGTCACAACGCAGGAGCCGAGGTCATGCGCCGGATCGGACTGCTTGCTGCCGCAACGCTCGCGTGGATGTCGACGGGACCGGCGCCTGCCGTGGCGCAGGAGGAGTCGCAGCTCGGCAATGTCCGCTTCGCCACCACCTGCAACGAGGTCGCCCAGCGCCGCTTCGACCGCGCGATGCGCTATCAGCATTCCTTCTGGTACCGCGCCGCCAAGGAGATCTTCGAGGACGTGCTGAAGGCCGACCCCGATTGCGGCATCGCGTACTGGGGCATCGCGCTGACGCTCTGGAACAATCCGCATTTCGCGCCGCCCGCACCGAACCTCGCGCCGGCGCTCGCCGCGATCGAGAAGGCGCAGGCGGTCGGCGCCAAGTCGGAGCGCGAGCGCGACTTCATCGCGGCGCTCGCCTTGCTCTATCGCGATTACGACAAGACCGAATATCGCCCGCGCCTGGTGGCCTACCTGAAGGCGATGGAAGCACTGGCGCAGAAATACGGCAGCGACGACGAAGCGCAGATCCTCTACGCGATCACCCTCAACGTGTCGGCCCTGCCGACCGACAAGAGCTACGCGCAGCAGCTCAAAGGTGCCGCCATCCTCGAGCCGATCGCGAAGCGGCTGCCCTTGCATCCGGGCGTCGCGCACTACCTGATCCATCTCTACGACTATCCGGCGATCGCCGACAAAGGGCTCGAGGCCGCGAACCGCTACGCCAAGGTCGCGCCGGACGCGCCGCATGCGCAGCACATGCCCTCGCACATCTTCACGCGCGTCGGTTACTGGCGGGAATCGATCGCCTCCAACGCGGCCTCGGTGAAGGCTGCCCGCGCCGAGAAGGAGTTCGGCGACGCGTTGCACGGCTGGGATTACATGGTCTACGGCTATCTGCAGCTCGGGCGCGACAGCGAGGCGCGCGCGGTGGTCGACGAGATGGCCGAGGTCAAGGGCTTCAGCCAATCGGCGTTCGGGGCCTATTTCGGGCAGACCGCCTCGCGCGCGCGCCTTCCGGTCGAGCGCGGCGACTGGGCCGCGGCGGCGGCGCTGGAGGTGCGGCCCACGCCGTTCCCGGCGGTGACGGCGATCACGCATTTCGCTCGCGCGCTCGGTGCGGCACGCTCGGGCAGGCTCGAGGCCGCCAAGGCCGACGTCACGGCGCTCGCGCAACTGCGCGACAAGCTCGACGAGACCAGGAACGCCTATTGGGCCGAGCAGGTCGACATCCAGTGGCAGGTCGCGAACGCCTGGGTGCTCAACGCCGAAGGCAAGCACGCCGAAGCGCTCAAGCTGATGAGCGCGGCGGCAGACGCCGAGGACAAGTCCGAGAAGGCGCCGGTGACGCCGGGGCCGCTCGCGCCCGCGCGCGAACTTTACGCGCAGATGCTGCTCGAGCGCGGGATGGCGGCAGACGCGCTGGCGGCGTTCGAGGCGACCAAGCTGAAGGAGCCGAACCGCTTCCGCGGCTTTGCCGGTGCCGCCATGGCGGCGGAGACGTCGGGCGACGGCGCCAAGGCGCGCGACAATTACGCCAGGCTCATCGCGCTGGTGGACGGCGACGGCATGAAGCTCGCGGGCGCCGCCGACGAACGTCCCGACGTCACGCGGGCGCGCGCCTATCTGGCGAAATAAAGCGCGCCGGCGGGACCCGCAGTGAAAACGGCGCTGGCCATCGCGGCGGTCCTGCTCGCCGGCGGCGCGGGCGCGCTGCTGCTGGCAGGACGCGATGCCGGCGATCGGGCAGCCGCACCGCCGCAGCCGGTCTGGACCGAGGTCGCCTGGCCGTTCCCGATCGATCAATGGGGCAGGGGCAAGGCCTTCGCCTGCAAGGCGGCGGCGTGCGGGACCGATGTCACGCTCTACCTCCGCGCCAAGATCGGCTTCTGCAACTGCGCCACCGGCGTCGCCGACGACGAGGAGCTCGACCGCATCAGCGATTTCGCGCTGCTCGGCGACCGGCAGACCGCGCAAGCGCCGGGCAAGCCGATCGCCGTCGCATGGATGAAGGGACGCAGCCGCGCCTACACGCTGGGCGAGCCGCGCGCGCGCAAATCGGCGCTGTCGGTCGGCTTCAACGATCGCTGCGACGCGATCGTGGCGACTGCGACGCTGGCGCATGAACGGCCGACCGCGGTCGAGCCGGCGGTGCTCGAATTCCTCAACAGCAAGACCGTGCTGCGCTGGGCCGAAGTGACGCTCGGACTCTAGCGACCTTCGCTGGAGTTCGATTCAACGCGATTGAATCACTGACCTCCGCTCGTCCCCGCGAAAGCGGGGATCCAAGTTCTTGGCCCCTGGATTCTCGCTTGCGCGGGAATGAGCGTAGTGTGTTTCGATGTTCGCGGATCATGCGCTAGGGATGCCGTTTCCCTGAGTTGAGCCGGAGCAGCCTGCGGGCCGCCACCGCGGCCGCCGCCGCGTAGCTGCGGTCGCGATGCACCAGCATCAGCGAGATCGCGCCCTCCGACAGCAGCCAGATTTCGCGCGCGATCTCGCGCGGCGACCTGACTTTCGCGCGTGCGAGCAGTTCGGCGAGATGCGCTTCGAGCATTGCCTTGTGCCGCCGCGCGATGACGCGCGCCGGGTGTCCCGGCAGGTCGGCCAGTTCGACCACCAGCCGGGTGAAGCCGGAGCCGGCCCAGCGCGGCCGGTCGGACCACGCCGCGAGATCGCGGAACAGCGTGTCGACGATGGCCTCCGCGGAGCTGCCAAGCTTGTCGCCGAAGGTGCGGAACGCCGCCAGCGCGAGCCGGTGCTGCGTCTCCAGCACGGCGGCAAGCAGCTCGTCCTTGCTCCTGAAGTGATAGTACAGCGTGCGCTTGGTCACGGCGGTCGCCGCCGCAATTTCATCCATGCTGACGCGGGTATAGCCGCGGCGGCGGAACAAGCCATAGGCGGCATCGAGGATGCGCGTTCTGGTCGCTTCCGCGGAGCGGGGCATCGATCGCCTCGTATGTATACCGGATAGTGAATTTACATCGGGCTGTCCTGGCATGAAATGCGTGCCGGCGGGCAACCGGCCGGGAGGCGAGGATGGTGTTCGAACGCCTGACGTTTCGATCCGTGACGGCGCGCCCGGTGCTGCTGCCGATGCGCCGTCCGGTGGTGTCCAAGGTCGGGCTGTTCGACCGCTGGCCGATGATCCTGATCGATGTCGAGACCGAGGAGGGCGTGGTCGGGCGAAGCTATCTCGAGCCCTACCTCAAGGGATCCGCGCGCGCGATCATCTCCGTCATCCACGAGCTTGCGGCAGCGCGCGCCGGGCAGCCGATCCGCCCGCTCGACGATTTCCGCAACGGGCTGAAGGCGCTGAACCTGGTCGGCCTGGAAGGCGTGTCGATGATCGCGCTCTCCGGTCTCGACATGGCGGCGTGGGATGCGCTCGCCAAGGCCGCCGATATGCCGCTCGCGGTCTTCCTCGGCGGATCGCTCGGGCCGGTGCCGGCCTACAACAGCAACGGGCTGTGGCTGACCGCGGTCGAATCGCTCGGCGATGAAGCCGGCGCGCTGGTCGCGGAGGGCGGCTTTCGCGGCCTCAAGCTGCGGCTCGGGCGCGAGCGGCTGGCCGACGATCTTGCGGCCATCCGCACGGTCCGCGCGGCGGCCGGCGACGACATCAAGCTGATGGTCGACTTCAATCAGGGTCTCAGCCTGGGCGATGCGCTGCACCGCTGCCACGCACTCGACGACGCGGGGCTTTACTGGCTCGAGGAACCGATCGCCTACAACAATCTCGCAGGTTTCGCGCAGCTCGCCCGCGAGCTTGCGACGCCGATCCAGCTGGGCGAGAATTTCTACGGGCCGCGCGCGCTGTATCAGGCCATCGCGATGGGGTGCGGCGACTACGTGATGCCCGACCTGATGCGGATCGGCGGCGTGACAGGCTGGCTGCGCAGCGCCGCGATCGCGGGTGCCGCCGGAATCGAGATGTCGACGCACCTCTATCCGGAATTCGCCGCGCATCTGATGCGCGCGACCGAAACCGCGCATTGGCTCGAATGGCAGGACTGGGCCGATCCCGTCCTCGCCGAGCCGTTCAGGCCGGTGGATGGTTCGCTGCCGGTGCCGAACCGTCCGGGTGCCGGCATCGCCTGGAACGAGGATGCGGTGCGGCACTATCGCTACGACGCGTGAGGTTCCGGTGACGCGAGGTGCCGGCGCCGCTGCGGCAGCGCCGGCGCTGCTGTTTACGCCCGCGCCTCCAGCACCATGTTGAACGACGTCGCGCAGCCATACCGGCGGCAAAACATGATCGCGCAACCGGTACGCGAGCCCGGGCTGCCGAAGCGCTCGTTTGACCGCCGCTTCTGCGCCGCGGCCGCTGTTGTCAGCCCGCGTTCAGGCGGGCAGCGCGCCTAGTTGAGCTGGCCGATCTCGGTCAGGAACTTGCGGCAGTTGCCGCTCAGCCGCGTCTTGTTCTCCTGCAGGCAGCCGAGGACCATCATGTCGCCCTGGCCGAAGAACTTGCTGCACATCTTGCGCGAATCGCCACCGCAGGCGCGGTCGCCGCGCTTGCGGAGCTCGTCCTGCGCGTAGCCCGCGCTGGCCGCCAGGGTCAGGGACAGTGCGACGGCAGTGAACAGGCTGGTGCGAAGTAGGGACACTGGAGCGCCTCCGGCTTTTCTTTCTGCGAATGGTAAAACGATAACATGCGTTATCGGGCGGAATGGTGCCTTAATCTGGGTATTCCCCAGTTCGCGGGGAACCGTTGCGCGCGCGCACCAGTACCGCCGCGTCACCATCCGCGACCCGGCGCCTCACAGGGTGTGGCGCGCCTTCGCGCCCTGGTGCCTCACAGGGTGTGGCGCGCCTTCGCGCCCTGGATGGTTTGCCACACGCGCTGCGGGGTCGCGGGCATATCGATGTTCTCGATCCCGTACTCGGACAGCGCATCGACGATCGCGTTCATCACCGAGGTGAGCGCGCCGGCACAGCCGGCCTCGCCGCAGCCTTTCACCCCGAGCGGGTTGTTCTTCGCCGGGATCGGCAGGCTTTCGAAGCCGATCTCGGGCATGTCGCTCGCGCGCGGCATCGCATAGTCCATGTAGGAGCCGGTGAGGAGCTGTCCGTCGGCATCGTAGGCGGTCTGCTCCATCACGGCCTGCCCGATGCCCTGCACCACGCCGCCATGCACCTGTCCGGCAACCAGCAGCGGATTGATGATGGTGCCGAAGTCGTTGACCGAGTTGTAGCTGACCACCTCGATCTCGCCGGTGTCGGGATCGATCTCGACCTCGGCGACGTGGCAGCCGTTCGGGAACACCGACTGGATCGGCTCGGCGGTGACGTGCTTGACGCTCAGCGTGTTCGGCACGCCCTCGGGCGGCTTGCTCCCGCGCAGCTTCTCGGCGAGCTCCATGATGCCGATCGAGCGGTCGGTGCCGGCGATGGTGAAACGGCCGTTGCCGAACTCGATGTCGCCGGCGGAGGCCTCGAGCACGAAGCCCGCGGCCTGCTTGCCCTTCTTGATCACCTCGTCGGCGCCTTCCAGGATCGCGGTGCCGCTCGCATACATCGAGCGCGAGCCGCCGGTGCCGCCGCCCGCGAGCAGCTCGTCGCTGTCGCCCTGCAGCAGCCGGATGCGATCGAACGGCACGCCGAGCTTCTCGGTCAGCACCTGGGCGAACGGGGCCGCGTGGCCCTGGCCGTAGTCGAGCGTGCCGGTGATGATGGTGACGTCGCCGTTGTCCTCGAAGCGGATGCCGCCCATCTCCTTGTTCGGCGGCGCGGTGACCTCGAGATAGCTGCCGAGCCCGAGACCGCGCAGCTTGCCGCGCTTCTTCGACTCGCGCTTGCGCTGCTTGAAGCCCTTGACGTCGGCGATCTCGACGGCGCGCTCGAACACGGCGGGAAAGTCGCCGCTGTCGTACTGCATGCCGGACGAGGCCTTGTAGGGGATTTCCTTCGGCTTGATCTGGTTGCGGCGGCGCAGCGCGAAGCGGTCGATGCCCATCTCCTCGGCGGCGCGGTCGATCAGGCGCTCCATGTAGTAATTGCCCTCGGGGCGCCCGGCGCCGCGATAGGCCGAGACCAGCACCGAGTTGGTGAACATCACTTTGGTGCCGACTTCGATCAGCGGCAGCTTGTAGACGCTGACCGCGTTCTTCACGATGTTCAAGGTCGACATCAGCGGCGAGACCGGGCCGAGATAGGCGCCGGTGTTGCCGTAGCCGGTGAAGCGCACGGCAAGGAATTTGCCCTTCTCGTCGAGCGCAAGCTCGCCGACGAATTCATGGTCGCGCCCGTGATGGTCCGACACGAAGCTCTCGAAGCGGTCCGCGGTCCATTTCACCGGGCGGCCGAGCTCTTTGGCGGCATGCAGGATCGGGACGTATTCGGGATAGACCGCAGCCTTCATGCCGAACGAGCCGCCGACATTGCCGGTGAGCACGTGCACCTTGTCGCCGGTCACGCCGAGGATATCGACGAGCTGGCCTTTCATGCCGAACGCGCCCTGACAGCCGATGTTGAGCGTGTAGCGCTCTTTGGCCTTGTCGAACGAGGCGATCGCGGCGCGCGGTTCCATCGCGTTGACGACGAGGCGGCTGTTGATCAGCGTCAGCTTGGTGACATGCGCGGCCTTGGCGAAGGCCTCCGCCACCTTGTCGGGTTCGCCATACAGGTAATCGAGCGCGACGTTGCCGGGCACGTCGTCGTAAAGCTGCGGCGCGCCCGGTTTGGCGGCGTCGCTCGCCTTGGTGACGGAAGGTAAGGAGTCGATCTCGAGATCGACCGCTTCGGCGGCGTCCTTGGCCTGCGCCGTCGTCTCGGCAACGACCACCGCCACCGGATCGCCGACGAAGCGCACCTTGTCGGTGTGCAGCGAGTGCCGCTTCGGCTTCTTCATCTCCGAGCCGTCGCGGTTCTTGAACGGCACCGCGCATTTCATCGTGCCGTAGGCGGCGAGATCCGCACCGGTGTAGACGCCGAGCACGCCGGGCATCGCTTTCGCGGCTGCCGTGTCGATCCCCTTGATGACGCCATGGCCGTGACGGCTGCGCACGAAGACCGCGTAGGCTTGTCCCGGCAGGTTGACGTCGTCGGTGTAGCGGCCCTGGCCCTGCACCAGCACCGGATCCTCGGTGCGGCGCACCGGCTGGCCGACGCCGTATTTGTTCAGGTCGAAAGCGCCGGAGCGGTCTTGCACGTTCATGAAATTGCCTCTTCGGGGATGAGAGCGATTATCACGCGGGCTTGGGGCCATGATAGGGGGTGGGGGCAAGGCAGCCATGCGCCGGCTTCCCACCGGGAGTGGGCCGCGGCTTTCGCCATGGCGAATGGCGGCCAATTGTCGCGATTTAGCCCGTTCGACTCAAATCTATGCTTGGCGCCGCGCCTTTCGTCAGGCAAAAATGCCGCAAAACGCTTCATATGGGAGGAAACCAGAAATGTTTCGATTGAAAACCCTTGCGCATCTTGCCGCCGGCGCTGCCGCCGCTGCGGTTCTCGTGCTTACTCCGGGCGCCGCCTCGGCGCAGAGCGGCGAGCCGATCAAGATCGGCCTCTCGATGGCGCTGACCGGGCCGCTCGCCGCCAACGGCAAGCAGGCGCTGCTCGGCGTCAAGATCTGGGAGGAGGAGACCAACAAGAAGGGCGGCCTGATCGGGCGGCCCGTGAAGGTCATCTTCTACGACGACCAGAGCAATCCCTCGACCGTGCCGGGCATCTACACCAAGCTGCTCGACATCGACAAAGTCGATCTTGTCGTCGGTCCCTACGCCACCGCGATGATCGCGCCGGCGATGCCGGTCGTGATGCAGAAGGGCAAGGTGTTCGTCTCGCTGTTCGGCCTCGACGTGAACGGCGAGTTCAAATACCCGAAATACTTCTCGATGATCCCGACCGGGCAGAACACCAAGCCGTCGTTCACCGAGGGCTTCTTCGAGACCGCGATGGCGCAGAACCCGAAGCCGCAGTCCGTCGCGCTGGTCGCCGCCGACCAGGAATTCTCGCGCAACGCCTGCGACGGCGCGCGCGAGAACGCCAAGAAGGCGAACCTGAAGGTCGTCTACGACCGCACCTATCCGCCGTCCACCACCGACTTCACGCCGATCGTGCGCGCGATCCAGGCCGCCAATCCCGACATCGTGACGGTGTGCTCCTATCCGCTCGACTCGGTCGGCATGGTCAAGGCGGTGAACGAGCTGAAGTACCAGCCGAAGATGATCGGCGGCGCGATGGTCGGCCTGCAGGCGACCGTGTTCAAGATGCAGCTCGGCCCGCTGCTCAACGGCTGGACCAACTACGAGACGTGGGTCCCGTCGATGATGACGCCGAGCGCCGACGCGTTCCTCAAGACCTACCAGTCGCGCGCGGGAGCCGAGGGCGTCGATCCGCTCGGCTACTATCTCGGCACCTGGGGCTACGCCTACATGGAAGTGCTCGGCGCCGGCGTCGAAGGCTCGAAGAGCATCAACGACGACAAGATCGCCGACTGGCTGCGCGCCAACGGCGCAAAGACCATCATGGGCGACATCAAGTACGGCGCGAAGGGCGAGTGGACGAACTCGAAGATGCTGCAGGTGCAGTACCACGGCATCAAGGCCAACACGGTCGATCAGTTCAAGGGGCATGGACACGCAGACCGTGCTCACCCCCGCCGATCTCAAGACCGGCGCGGTGATCTATCCGTACGAAAAGGCGAAGTGAGCGGCTGACGCTGCTGCTTTCCGGAATGCAGGACGCCGCGTGGGAAACCGCGCGGCGTCTTGTTTTGCGCCGCGCGCGGCGCCCTCAAATCCCCAGGTAAAACTTGCGGATCAGGTCGTTGTTGTTGAGCTCGTCGGCCGACTTGCCCTCGAACGCGATCCTGCCGTGCACGATCACGTAGCCGCGGTCGGCGATCCGGATGGCCTGGTTGAAGTTCTGCTCCGCCATCAGCACCGTCAGGTCGTACTTGGTCTGCAGCTCCTTGATGGTGTCGATGGTGCGGCTGACCAGGATGGGCGCGAGGCCGACCGAGGGCTCGTCCACCAGCAGGATGCGCGGCGCGCTCATCAGCGCGCGCGCGAGCGCCAGCATCTGCTGCTCGCCGCCGCTCATCGAGCCGGCGAGCTGGTGGCGGCGCTCCTTCAGCCGGTCGAACATGCCGTAGCAGAAGTCGAGATTGCGGTTCATCGCGCTGCGCGCGGTCGGGCGGAACGCGCCGAGCAGGAGGTTTTCCTCCACCGTCAGCTTGGGAAACAGCCGCCGCCCTTCCGGCACCAGCGCGATCCCGAGGTCGACGATCTCCTCGGTGGTGCGGCCGACCAGGTCGTGCTGCTTGCCGTCGATCTCGGCGATGATCTTTCCGGCGCTTGGGCGCACCATGCCCATGATGCACTTCATCAAGGTGCTCTTGCCGTTGCCGTTGGTGCCGAGCAGCACCACGGTTTCGGCCGCGCGCACGTCGAGCGACACGTCCTCGAGAACGCGGACGGAGCCGTAGCCGGCGTGGACGCCGCTGATGGCGATGCTGTTAGCCAAGGTAGGCTTTCTCCACCTCGGGGTTGCGTACGACGTCGTCCGGCTTGCCGTCGGCGATCTTCTTGCCCGACACCAGCACCACGAGGCGCTGCGAGAAGCTCATCACGGCGCTCATGATGTGCTCGATCAGGATGATGGTGATGCCGCGCTCGTTGAGCCGGACCAGCAGCTTCAGGATATCGTCGATCTCGGAATGCGACAGGCCGGCCATCGACTCGTCGGCGATCAGCAATTTCGGCTCCGACGCCATCGCGCGGGCGAGCTCGAGCTTGCGCATCTCGACCTGCGTGAGGTCGCGCGGCTGCTTCCTCGCCTTGTGATCGAGCCCGACGAGGCGGAGATATTCGACGCAGCGCTCGTCGGCCTCCGCCTTGGCCACATGCGAACCGGAGCGCGCCTTCACGGCGTAGAGCAGCGGGATGCGCAGGTTGTCGGCGACCGACATCGAGTGAAACGGACGCGGCAGCTGGAACGAGCGCGCCAGCCCGAGGATGGTGCGCTGGTGCGCCGCGAGCCTGTCCATCTTGCGGCCCTCGAAATACACGGCTCCGGTCTCGTTCTGCAGGGTGCCGCAGATGCAATTGACCAGAGTGGACTTGCCCGAGCCGTTCGGCCCGATCAAGCCGAGCCGTTCGCCCGGTGCGACCGCGAGGTTGATGCCGTCGAGCGCGACGAAACCGCCGAAGCGCTTGCCGACGCCCTCGACCCGCAACAGCGCGTCGGTCATGGCTGCTTCCTCCGCAGCATGTCCTGCACCAGCCCGACGATGCCGTTCGGCGCGATGATCACGAAGACGACCAGCAGCACGCCGACGATCAGCACGTTGACGGCGGACGAGATCGTCACGGTCGCGACCTGCTGGATGGTGCCGAGCAGGATCGCGCCGACCAGCGGGCCGATCCAGCTCCCGGTGCCGCCGATCATCGGCATCGCGATCGAATTGACCGCGTAGTCGAGCGCGAAGGCCGAGGAGGGCTGCAGGAAGCCGATATAGTAGGGGAACGGGGCGCCGGCCATGCCCATCAGCGCGCCCGACAGCGTGGTGGCGATCAGCTTGAGCCGCAGGGTCGGCACGCCCGACGCTTCGGCGGCAAGCTCGTCGTCGCGGATGGTGGCGAAGCCGAAGCCGAGCCGCGAGCGCTCGATGGTGCGCGCCACGAAAATCGCGGCCGCCGCGAGGATCAGCATCATCAGGAACAGGTATTCGATGTAGGGGATCTGGTAGCCGAGCACGTCCAGCGTGTTCGGGCGGATCACGTAGGCGCCGCGCGAGCCGCCGACATAGTCCCAGTTCACCACCAGAGTCTGCAGCACGACCGCGAGCGCGAGCGTCGCGATGGCGAAGAACGAGCCGCGCAGCCGCAGCGTCAGATAGCCCATGCCGAATCCGATCAAGCCGGCCATCATGCCGCCGGCGAGGATCAGCAGCGGGATCGGCAGGGGAAAGGTCTTGTGCAGGAACACCGAGGTGTAGGCGCCGACCGCGAAGAACGCCGCCGAGCCGAAGTTCACATAGCCGCAGTAGCCGCCCAGGATGTTCCAGGCGGTCGCCAGCACGACGAATTGCAGCACCGTGTAGCCGGCGAAGAAGTAGTAGTTGTTCGAGAAGAACTGCGCGACCGCGAACACGCCCGCGACCGCGAGCAGAAGAATGAGAAGGAACGTCCTCGTCCGCACGATTCCCGTCCCTATCGCCCGAGGATGCCGGCCGGCCGGAACGCCAGCGTGAGCAGCAGCAGGCCGAACGACACCGCCGGCGCCCATGATGGGCCGTAGAAGGTCGCCGTGATGCTTTCCGCGATGCCGAGCAGCATCGCGCCGATCACGGTGCCGGGCAGGCTGCCGAGCCCGCCGAGCACGCAGATCGCAAACACGCGGCCGATATATTCGCGCCCGACCGAGGGCTCGACCGGCTGGATGATGATCAGGAACGCGCCGGCCAGCGCCGCGGTCGCGATCGAGATGCCGAAGGCGATGCGCTTGATGCGGATCGGGTCCGCGGCCATCAGGCTCAGCGCCTGCTGATCCTGCGCCACCGCCATGATGGCGCGGCCGATGAAGGTGCGCGACAGATAGACCTGCAGCGCGACCAGCATGGTCAGCGCGAGCACGCAGGGGACGAGCAGGCGGTAGGGCAGGTCGACGAAGGCGAAGCGCAGCGTCGGTCCGATGTAGGACGCCTCGACGTAGCGGTAGTCGACACCGAAGACGAGGATCAGCGCGACCTCGGTGATGAACAGGATGCCGAAGAAGAACGCGAGGCCGCGCAGGGCTTCCTGCCCACGCTTCTCGAACGAGACGTAATAGACCTGATAGACCGCGCCGCCGAGCGCGTAGAACACCGGCAGCATCAACAGGCCGACCAGCACCGGGTCGACGCCCATGCGCGAATTCATGATGTAGGCGAGGTACGAGCCGAGGATGATGAAGGCGGGGTGCGCGATGTTGACGATGTCGAGCATGCCGAACGAGATCGAGACGCCGACCGTCACCGCAATGTAGAAGCCGCCGAGCAGGATGCCGGCGATGATGGCGTTGATCAGGAGCTGGACGGGAAAATCCATGACGCGCGGAGCGCCTCAGCCGCAGCGCGGGAAGCGGCAAGGCATGTGTCTGTCACGTCCCGTCATCGGTTCCCCCCACGTGGCCGGCTTGTTGTTGACGGTCTTTCTAGCATGCTCGCGGCGCCATGCCAGTGCGCAATTTGGCCCACAGGGGATTGTTCCTGCTCCGTTTTTCATCTGACGGGAATGTCGGCGGGCCGGCGGTGTTATCGTGGTTGTGTGCCGTAACGGCGGCTCGAGCGGGGAGGTAAGGTCATGAGGATCGGATACTGGCAGCGGATGCTGATCGGCGCGGGTCTCGGTGTTGCACTGATCGGCACGGCGCTGGCGCAGCAGCCGCCGGTGCGGGTGCGTGGGCAGATCGAGAAGGTCGACGGCAACATGCTGACCGTCAAGGCGCGCGACGGCGCGACGCTGAGCATCAGCGTGCCGGACAATGTGCGGGTGATGAACTTCGTCAAGGCCACGCTCGCCGACATCAAGCCGAATTCCTACATCGGCGTCACCGCGATGCCGCAGCCGGACGGCAGCCAGAAGGCGATCGCGATCCATATCTTCCTCGAAGCGCAGCGCGGCACCGGCGAAGGCCACCGCCCGTGGGATCTGCAGCCCGGCTCGACGATGACCAATGCGGCGGTCGAGACCACGGCCGGCAGCGTCGACGGGCAGGTGCTGACGGTGAAATACAAGCAGGGCGACAAGGTCGACGAGAAGAAGGTGATCGTGCCGCCGGACGCGTCGATCGTCACCTATGCGCCGGCCGACCGGAGCGAGCTCAAGCCGGGCGCGCAGATCATCATCTTCGGCGCCCAGAAACAGGCCGACGGCACGCTGCAGGCTCAGGCGGTGAACGTGGGCAAGGGAATCGCGCCGCCGATGTGATCTTTCTGATCCCTCCCCGCGTAGCGGGGAGGGTGGCCGCCGCAGGCGGCCGAGTGGGGCGCCCTTCCGCTAGGCACCTCTGCTCAATCCGCGGGCAGGCTTGCCCGCGGCGACAATACGCGCTCCGGTTCTGCGCCTAAATTTCTGATCTCGCTTGTCTTTCGCGCTGTCGCCGCACCCGCGGCGGCTGGCACATCGATTGCAAACCTGGCCGGTGCGGCGAGCCGCCCGCCTGCCAGGAGAGCGCGATGTCGATCCATGATCGTCCCTTCGATCCCAATCAGTCGCTCAGTGCGCCGGGGTGTGTCTGCGGCCGCCATCGCAGCGCGGAGGAGCACGACCACGCGGCCCGCACCCTGCAGTGCGAGCCGGTGACCCGGAGCGCGGAGAAGACCTATGAGGGCGTCGTCGCCAATGCGGTGATGCGCAAGATCTTCCCCAAGGACGCGGCGCGCCGCGCGTTCCTGAAGAGCGTCGGCGCCTCGACCGCGCTCGCGGCGCTGAGCCAGTTCTTCCCGCTGCAGACCGCGACCGAGGTGTTCGCCCAGGCGGGGACGCCGGAGAAGAAGGACCTCAAGGTCGGCTTCATTCCGATCACCTGCGCGACGCCGATCATCATGGCGCACCCGATGGGCTTCTATGCCAAGCACGGCCTGAACGTCGAAGTGATCAAGACCGCGGGCTGGGCGGTGATCCGCGACAAGACGCTGAACAAGGAATACGACGCCGCCCACATGCTCTCGCCGATGCCGCTCGCGATTTCGCTCGGGGTCGGCTCGAACCCGGTCCCCTACACGGTGCCGGCGATCGAGAACATCAACGGGCAGGCGATCACGCTCGGCATCAAGCACAAGGACAAGCGCGATCCGAAATCCTGGAAGGGCTTCAAGTTCGCGGTGCCGTTCGACTACTCGATGCATAACTATCTGCTGCGCTACTACCTCGCCGAGCACGGGCTCGACCCGGACCAGGACGTGCAGATTCGCGCCGTGCCGCCGCCCGAAATGGTCGCGAACCTGCGCGCCGACAACATCGACGGCTTCCTCGGTCCCGACCCGATGAACCAGCGCGCGGTGTTCGACGGCGTCGGCTTCATCCACCTGCTGTCGAAGGAGATCTGGGACGGCCACCCGTGCTGCGCCTTCGCGGCGTCGCGCGAGTTCATCACCGCCGCGCCGAATTCCTACGCGGCGCTGCTGAAATCGATCATCGATGCGACGGCGTTCGCCAGCAAGGCGGAGAACCGCAAGCAGATCGCCGAGGCGATCGCGCCGGCGAATTACATCAACCAGCCGGTGACGGTGCTGGAGCAGATTTTGACCGGCACCTTCGCGGACGGGCTCGGTACGGTGAAGCGCGACGCCAATCGCGTCGATTTCGATCCGTTCCCCTACGAGTCGTTTGCGGTGTGGATCCTCACCCAGATGAAGCGCTGGGGCCAAATTAAAGGCGACGTCGATTACGCAGGGGTCGCCAAGCAGGTGTTCCTCGCGACCGACACGACTAGGCTGATGAAGGAAGTCGGCCTGACGCCGCCGGCTTCGACCAGCAAGAGTTTCGTCGTGATGGGCAAGACCTTCGATCCGACGAAGCCGGAGGAGTATGTGAAGAGCTTCGCGATCAAGCGGTCGACCTGACGCGATGCTGCCGGGCAATCGCGAATTTCACTCCGCTGTCGCTTCTTATCCCTCCCCTGAAAGGGGAGGGTGGCTGCGAGCGCAGCGAGCAGTCGGGTGGGGTGGTGCGGTTCGCTCGATCCCCCACCCGGTTCGGCCTGCGGCCGAACCACCCTCCCCCCATAGCCCGTCGAAGACGGGCGTAAACGCCCTGATCGGGGGAGGGATGGAGCGCGTGGCATGAGTTCATCACTGAGGCTCAGGGCGGCGCTCGTCTCCATCCTCATCTTCGCCGCCTTCATCCTCTCGTGGCATCTCGCCACGCGCGGCAGTAGCGCCGTGCAGCCGATGGATCCCGAATACGCCAAGCTGATGGGGATCACGGCGACGCAGGGCAAATCCGCGATGCCCGGTCCGCTCGATGTCGGCGCGAAGCTGTGGGAGCACGTGCGGCGGCCGTTCTACGATAACGGCCCAAACGACAAGGGGCTCGGCATCCAGCTCGGCTACTCGATCGCGCGCGTTGCGCTCGGCTATGTCCTCGCCGTCATCGTCGCGATCCCGGTCGGCTTCCTGATCGGCATGTCGCCCTTGTTCTCGCGCGCGCTCGATCCGTTCATCCAGGTGCTCAAGCCGATCTCGCCGCTCGCCTGGATGCCGCTCGCGCTCTACACCATCAAGGATAGCGGGCTCTCGGCGATCTTCGTCATTTTCATCTGCTCGCTCTGGCCGATGCTGATCAACACCGCGTTTGGCGTGGCCTCGGTGCGCAAGGAGTGGATCAACGTGGCGCGCACGCTCGAAGTCGGCGCCTTGCGCCGCGCCTTCACGGTGATCCTGCCCGCCGCGGCGCCGACCATCGTCACCGGAATGCGCATCTCGATCGGCATCGCGTGGCTGGTGATCGTGGCGGCCGAGATGCTCGTCGGCGGCACCGGCATCGGCTACTTCGTGTGGAACGAGTGGAACAACCTCTCGATCACCAACGTGATCATCGCGATCCTGGTGATCGGCCTCGTCGGCATGGTGCTCGACCAGATGCTCGCGCGCGTCGGGCGGCTTGTGACGTTTCCGGAGTGAGAGGGATGGTAATTTCTCACATTCCGCGCGTCCCCGCGAAAGCGGAGACCCAGGCTTTGAAGAACTGGATTCCCGCTTGCGCGGGAATGAGCGGAGAGATGGCCACGCCATGAGCGACAAGCTCGTCTCGCTCGAAGGCATCGCCAAGCGCTATCCGGCGCCGGGCGGGGCCACGACCACGATCTTCGAGAATTTGTGGCTGACGATGAACCGCGGCGAGTTCACCTGCATCATCGGCCATTCCGGCTGCGGCAAGACCACCGTGCTCAACATCCTCGCCGGGCTCGACGCGGCGAGTGAGGGAGCCGTGATCGTCGACAACCAGGAGATCACCGGCCCGAGCCTCGATCGCGCGGTGATCTTCCAGAGCCATGCGCTGCTGCCGTGGCGCAGCGTGATGGGCAACGTCGCCTATGCGGTGTCGTCGAAGTGGCGCAAATGGCCGGCGGCCCGCGTGCGCGAGCAGGCGCAGAAATTCATCGATCTGGTCGGCCTGACCGGCTCGGAGCACAAGCGGCCGTCGGAACTGTCCGGCGGCATGAAGCAGCGCGTCGGCATCGCGCGCGCGCTCTCGATCGAGCCGAAGATGATGCTGATGGACGAGCCGTTCTCGGCGCTCGACGCGTTGACGCGCGGAACCTTGCAGGACGAGGTCCGGCGCATCTGCCTCACCACCGGGCAGACCACGTTCATGATCTCGCACGATGTCGACGAGGGCATCTATCTCGCCGACCGCATCGTGCTGATGACCAACGGGCCGGGCGCTGTGGTCGCCGAGATCGTCGAGAACCCGCTGCCGAGGGACCGCGTGCGCATCGATCTGCACCGCCATCCGCTCTATTACCCGCTGCGCAACCACATCATCGATTTCCTCGTCACGCGCAGCCGAACTTTCGTGGGTGCGACGCCGGGCTACGACCCGCGCAAGGTCGCGGTGATCCGCCCGCGTGGCGACCGCATTGCGGTCGCGGCCCCCATCGCCAATGCCAGTTGAACCGGGAGAATGACATGACGCGCGAACAGCTCACCGAGAAGCTCCTCGACATCAAGCGCGAGAAGGGCTGGACCTGGAAGCACATCTGCAAGGAGGTCGGCGGATTTTCCGACACGCTGATCGTCGGCGCGATCCTCGGGCAGATGAAGCTGACCAAGCCGCAGGCCGCAAAGGCGGCTGAGCTGTTCGGCCTCTCGAAGATCGAGGAGGCGCTGATCAACGAGGTGCCGATGCGCGGCACCGGCACGCCGATGCCGCCGACCGACCCGCTGATCTATCGCTTCTACGAGATGGTGATGGTGAACGGTCCGGCGTGGAAGGCGCTGATCGAGGAGGAGTTCGGCGACGGCATCATGTCGGCGATCGACTTCGACTTCCTGATGGAGCGCGTCGCCAATCCAAAGGGCGACCGGGTGAAGTTCACGATGAGCGGCAAGTTCCTGCCGTACAAGTATTACGGCGCGAGCGGGAATGTGCCGGAGTATGGGTTCAAGGAAGAATAGGACGCTGTCATTCCGGGGTCTGAGCGAAGCGAAGGAGCCCGGAATCCATAACCACCAGCAGTTCGATTCTGCGCATCTGGTGGGTATGGATTCCGGGCTCGCAGGCTTTCGCCTGCGCCCCGGAATGACAGCTGCGCCTAATGCGCGGTGCTCTGCGAATGCTCGCCGCCGGGCTGCGAGATCGCCTTCAGCGCTTCGGCGGCCGGATCGGTGCCGTTCGCTTTCCGCGCCATGTCGCCGAGCGCCAGGATGCCGACGAGACGCTTCTCGCGATTCATCACCGGCAGGCGGCGCACCTTCACGTCGGACAGATTGCGCGCCACTTCGTCAAGCTCCTGATCCTCGAAGCAGTAGAGCACCTCGGCGCTCATGATGTCGCGCACCAAGGTGCGCGGGCCCTTGCCGGCCGCGATTGCGCGGATCGCGATGTCGCGGTCGGTGATCATGCCGACGAGCAAATCCTTGTCGGCCACCGGCAACGCGCCGCAATCGGTCTTGCCCATCAGCAACGCGGCCTGTCGGATCGTTTGCGTGGGACTGGCGAGTTGCACATCGGTCGTCATCGCGTCTTTGACTTGCATCGGGTTCCTCCGTTGTTCCCATAGGGAAACACGCCGCGAACGCGACGCTTGGGATGGAAACGCCTGAGCGGATGATCGGTTCGCGCTTTTGGGCGCCTGTATTCAGCAAATCTCCAGCGAAACTCATGCGGGGCTGCAGCCCGCCCTCAAGCGCGTCATGCCGGCCGGAGCTAGGAGGTGAACGCACGCAACGCGCGCAAGGAGCATGAGATGAGCATCACCCTCGAGCCGGTGCGACGGGACGTCGTGTCGGCCGGCAATGTCGTCGCCGGCAAATTCCCGCGCGTTGCCGCGCAAGCTCGCGTCCGCATCGTCTCGATCGATCTGCTGCGCGGCGTCGTCATGGTGCTGATGGCGCTCGACCATGCGCGTGATTTCTTCGGCGCAGGCGCGCTCAATCCGCGCGACGTCACCGAGCCCGCGCTGTTCCTGACGCGCTGGATCACGCATGTCTGCGCGCCCGTTTTCATCTTCCTCGCCGGCACCTCGGCTTTCCTCCATGGCGCGCAGGGGCGCGGCAGCGGCGCGGTCAGCCGCTTCCTGCTCACGCGCGGCCTCTGGCTGATCGTGCTGGAATGGACCGTCGTGCGGTTCGGCTGGACCTTCAGCCTGATCCCGAGTCGCCTGGTGGCGCAGGTCATTTTCGCGATCGGCGTGTCGATGATCGCGCTCGCCGTGCTGGTCCATCTCCCGCGCTGGCTGATTGCATCGGTCGGCGTCGCGATGATCGGCGGCCACAACCTGCTGGACGGCATCAAGGCCGAACAGTTCGGCGCCGCCGCGCCGCTCTGGAATCTGCTGCATCAGCCGGCGATGCTCGAACTGGCGCCGGGCTTGCGGTTTTTCGTGCTGTATCCGCTGATCCCGTGGATCGGCGTGATGGCGGCCGGCTATGCGTTCGGTCCGGTGTTCCGGCTCGATCGCGCGACGCGCATGCGCTGGCTGATTTCACTCGGCGTGGCGATCACGGCCGGATTTGTCATGTTGCGCGCAACCAATCTCTATGGCGACCCGGCGCCGTGGGTCGCGCACGACAGCCTGATCGCGACCGCGCTGTCGTTCATCAATTGCGAAAAGTATCCGCCGTCATTGCTCTATCTGGCGATGACCATCGGACCGGCGCTGCTGCTGCTTGCGGCGTTCGAGCGCGCGCGCGGGCCGCTCGCGGAGTGGATCGCGACCTTCGGCAAGGTGCCGCTGTTCTACTACGTCGTGCACCTGTTCGCGCTGCATGCGCTCGCGGTTCTCTATGCATGGTGGCTCGCCGGGTTCGAGCCGCTGCTCGGCAAGCCCGACGGATACGGGCTCGGACTGGGCAGCATCTATGCGGTCTGGCTGGCGGTGGTGATCGGTCTCACCCCGCTGTGCCGCTGGTTCGCGGCGGTCAAGCGGGGCGGCGGCTGGTGGTGGAGCTATCTCTAAAGTAGCCCGCTCATTCCCGCGCAAACGGGAATCCAGCAACAAAGAAACTGCAATCAAGAACTGGGTCCCCGTAGTTTATCCCCGACGTGATCGGGGACGGGGACGAGCGGACATAAATCAGTTGCGCGCCGCGAACTCGCCCGGCAGGTCGCTCGCGATCGCGCGGTGATCGATGTTCTTCACGTCGTCGATCCCGGCGAGCACCATCGTGGTGTCGAGCTCGCGGCGGAAGATGTCGATCGCCTGGGCGACACCGGCCTGTCCGCCGGCGCCGAGACCGTAGAGGAACGGGCGGCCGATCATGCAGGCATTCGCGCCGAGCGCCAGCGCGCGGAAGATGTCCTGTCCGGTGCGCACGCCCGAGTCGAGCAGGATTTCCTTCTGCCCGCCGATCGCGTCGGCGACTTTGGGAAGTGCCGCAATGGTGGACGGCGCGCCGTCGAGCTGGCGGCCGCCGTGGTTCGACACCACGATGCCGTCGGCGCCGGTCTTCAGCGCCTCGCGCGCGTCCTCCGGGTCAAGGATGCCCTTGAGCACCAGTTTCCCCGGCCAGATCGAGCGGATCCAGTCGACGTCCTTCCAGCTCACGGTCTGGTCGAACTGCTGCTGCGTCCATGCGGCGAGCGTGACGCCGGCAAAGCCGGGCAGGTGGCCCTCGATGTTGGCGAAGGTGCGCCGCTTGCCGTTGAGGATACGCCACGCCCAGGTCGGCCGCCGCAGCACGTCGAACACCGTGCGTGCCGTGATGCGCGGCGGCACCGAAAGGCCGTTGCGGATGTCGACATGGCGCTGCCCGTTCACCGGCAGGTCGACGGTGAGGAACAGCGCCGAGCATTTCGCCGCCGCGGCGCGCTCGATCAGCGATTTCACGAAACCACGGTCGCGCATGACGTAAAGCTGGAACCAGAACGGCTTCGCCACCGCCCCGGCGATGTCCTCGATCGAGCAGATCGACATGGTGGACTGGCAAAACTGGATGCCGGCCTCATGCGCGGCGCGGCAGGCGAGGATCTCGCCGTCCGCATACTGCATGCCGGCAAGGCCGGTCGGCGCGAGCGCGAGCGGCAGCGCGAGCTCTTCGCCCAGCACGGTGGTCGAGAGCTTGCGCCGCGACACGTCGACCAGCACGCGCTGGCGCAGCTTGATCGCGCGCATGTCGTCGACATTGGCGTCGCGCGTGTGCTCCGAATAGGAGCCGGCCTCCATGTACTCGAAGAACACGCCCGGGACGTTGCGCTTGGCGATCCGCCGCAAATCCTCGATGCACATGGCGTTGCGCAGGTTCATTGCCCACCCCGTCTTGCTTTCCGCTCCGTTGGATAGCACGTTCGGCGCATGAATAAAGACACGGACGCGTCGCGCGCCGGGAAGGGGCCAAAGGTCGGCCTGTTCGTCACCTGCCTGGTGGACCTGATCCGCCCGGCAGTCGGTTTCGCGGCGGTCAAGCTGTTGGAGGACGCGGGCTGCACCGTCGAGGTGCCGGTGCAGACCTGCTGCGGGCAGCCGGCGTTCAACTCGGGCGATCGCGCGACGACGCGCACGATCGCCGAGCAGGTGATCGCGGCGTTCGAGACCTACGACTACGTGGTGGCGCCGTCCGGCTCCTGCGCCGGCATGCTGAAGACGCATTATCCGGAACTGTTCGCGGGCGATGCCGCGTGGGCGCCGCGCGTGGAACGGTTCTGCGCCAGGACCTGGGAGCTGGTGTCGTTCCTCGTCGACGTGATGCGGGTCGGCAAGGTCGCGGCGGCATTCGAGGGCGCGGTGACCTATCACGACTCATGCTCCGGCCTGCGCGAGCTCGGCATCAAGGCGCAGCCGCGCAAGCTGCTCGCGAGCGTGCGCGGGCTGACGCTGAAGGAGCTCTACGACGCGGACGTCTGCTGCGGCTTCGGCGGCACCTTCTGCGTCAAGTATCCGGACATTTCCGACACCATCGTCACCAAGAAGGCCGAGCACATCGCGGCGAGCGGTGCGCAAACCCTGCTCGCCGGCGACCTCGGCTGCCTGATGAACATGGCGGGCAAGCTGCAGCGGCTGGGCAAACCCGTTCAGGCGCGCCACGTCGCCGAAGTGCTGGCGGGCATCGACGCGCCGCCGATCGGCGAGCGAAGCGACGCCAGGAAAAGTGGGGACCGGTTTTCCGTCCGGCGTCGCGAAAAAATGACATGAGCGTCGCGCATCTCACCTCGCCGGCGTTCAAGGAGAACGCGAAGGGCGCGCTCGCCGATCCGCAGCTGCGATCGGCGATGCACGGCGTGGAGACCGGTGTGGTCGACCGCCGCCGCGCGACGGTGGCGAAGCTCCCCGAATTCGAGGCGCTGCGCGACAGCGCGCGCGACATCAAGAACCACACGCTGGCGCATCTCGATCTCTATCTCGAACAGTTCGAGAGCCGCTGCACCGCGGCGGGCGGCAATGTGCATTACGCCGTAACGGCGGACGAGGCGCGCGCCAAGGTGCTGGAGATCTGCCGCAAGGCGGACGCCAGGCTCGTCACCAAGGGCAAGTCGATGATCGGCGAGGAAATCGCGATCAACGATCACCTTGAAGCGAACGGCATCGCGCCGGTCGAGACGGATCTGGGCGAATACCTGGTGCAGATCCGCCACGAGCTGCCCTCGCACATCATCATGCCGGCGGTGCATCTCACGCAGGCGCAGATCGAGGCGGATTTCCGCCGCGTGCACACGCATCTGCCGGTCGACCGGCAACTCGTCGAGCCGCAGACTCTGCTCACCGAGGCGCGCGTGATCCTGCGCGATCGTTTCCTTGCGGCGGACGTCGGCATCACCGGCGCGAACTTCCTCGTCGCCGAGACCGGTACCTCGATCATCGTCACCAACGAAGGCAATGGCGACCTGACGCAGACCCTGCCGCGCGTGCATATCGTGCTGGCCTCGATCGAGAAGGTCGTGCCGACGCTGGAAGACGTGTCGCAATTGCTGCGCGTGCTGGCGCGCTCGGCGACCGCGCAGGAGATGTCGGTCTACACCACGTTCTCGACCGGCCCGCGTCGCGCCGGCGACCCGGACGGGCCGAACGAGTACCACGTCATCATCCTCGACAACGGCCGCACCGCGATGCTCGGCGGCCAGTTCCGCGAGATGCTGCGCTGCATCCGCTGCGGCGCCTGCATGAATCATTGTCCGGTCTACGCGGCGGTCGGCGGGCACACGTACGGCTGGGTCTATCCGGGGCCGATGGGCGCGGTGCTCACTCCGAGCATCGTCGGCATCGAGAACGCCGGCCATCTGCCGAACGCGTCGACCTTCTGCGGGCGCTGCGAGGAAGTGTGCCCGGTGCGCATTCCGCTGCCGAAGCTGATGCGGCACTGGCGCGAGCGCGAGTTCGAACGGCATCTGTCGCCCGCGACGGTGCGCACGGGGCTTGCGGCGTGGGGTTTTCTCGCGACGCGGCCGAGACTTTACGCCGTCGCGATGTCGCTGTTCGTGTTCGGGCTCGGGCTGATGGGAAAAATCTTCGGGCGCTTCCGCTGGCTGCCGCTCGCCGGCGGCTGGACGCAGTACCGGGATTTTCCCTCGCCCGATGTGCAGACGTTCCAGGCGCAGTGGCGGCGCCGGGAGCGACGGGAATGAGCGCGCGCGCCACGCTTTTCGCATCGATCCGGCAGTCGCTCGGCGTCACCGGCGACGAGCCGGCGCGTCGCGCCGCGGTGGCGGAGCGGCTGAAGCAGCATCCGCGCGGGGTCATCCCGGCGCGCGGGCAGCTTGCGCCGCGGGAGCGCGTGACGCTGTTCGCCCAGATGGTTGAAGCCGCCGCCGGCAGTGCCGCCATCCTGCCGAGCGCCGACGACGTGCCCGCCGCGATCGCGGCGCTGCTGCGCCAGCATAACCTGCCGATGCAGGTGCGCCGCGGCGACGATCCGCGGCTTGGCCGCCTGCCGTGGGGCCGCGAGCGCACGCTTGAGGTGTCCACCGGCGCGTCCGACGGCCATCAGCTCGTCTCGGTGTCTCACGCGTTTGCCGGCGTCGCCGAGACCGGCACCCTGGTGATGGCGTCGGGTCCGGACAATCCGACCACGCTGAATTTTCTCCCCGATACCCATATCGTGGTGGTCGACGCCAAAGACATCGCGGGCGACTATGAAACCGTGTGGGCGCGCGTGCGCGAAAAATTCGGCATCGACGCGCTGCCGCGCGCGATCAACATGATCACCGGCCCCTCGCGCTCCGCCGACATCGCGCAGATACTCATTTTGGGCGCGCACGGGCCGCGCCGGCTGCATGTGCTGATCGTGGGGGAGGCCGCATGACCGATACCAGCGAACGCTACGTGAAGACCGGCGTGTTCCTCGCACCGTTTCATGCGACGCACGAAAATCCGCTGCTCGCGCTCGAGCGCGACATGGACCTGCTGATCCACCTCGACAAGCTCAACTACCACGAGGCCTGGATCGGCGAGCACCACTCGGGCGGGTTCGAGATCATCGCGTGCCCGGAGATGTTCATCGCGGCCGCGGCGGAGCGCACCCGCCACATCCGGCTCGGCACCGGCGTGGTGTCGCTGCCCTATCACAACCCCTTCACGCTCGCCGGCCGCATGATGCAGCTCGACTACCAGACGCGCGGCCGCGCGATGTTCGGCGTCGGGCCCGGTTCGCTGGTTTACGATGCCGACAAGATGGGGCTGCGGGCCGAGGACCAGCGGCGCAAGCTCGACGAGTCGCTCGACGTCATCGTGGAGTTGATGGCCGGCCGCATGGTCACCAGGAAGACCGACTGGTTCGACCTGCGCGCGGCGCGGCTGCAGCTGCCGAGCTACTCGCAACCCGCGATGGAGATGGCGGTCGCGAACGCGCGCTCGCCGACCGGCGCGCTGCAGGCCGGCAAGCACGGCATCGGCATGATCTCGATCGGCGGCACCTCGGATGACGCGCTCAAGGCGCACGCGGCGAACTGGGGCGTCTACACCGAGGCGGCGCGCAAGGCCGGCAAGACCGCGGACCGCTCAAAGTGGCGCATCGTCACGTTCGCCCATGTGGCGGAGACGCGCGAGCAGGCGCTGGCTGACGTGAGATACGGGATTGCGGACTTCAACCGCTACTTCAACGAGGTCGCGACCTTCCCGATCATCCCGCCGGAGATCACCGGCGATCCGGCCGAGTATCTGATGTCATCGGGGCTCGCCTGCATCGGCACGCCGGAGGATTGCGTGCGGCACTTTGAACGCCTGTGGAAGGGCTCCGACGGGGGGCTCGGCGCGATCCTGCTGCTGGCGCACAACTGGGCCGACTGGGCGGCGACGCAGCGCTCCTACGAGCTGATGGCGCGCTACGTGCACCCGCACTTCCAGCGCAACGCCAATGCGCTGCGCGACGCGAGTTACGGCGACGCGACCGCCAAGCGCGCGACCGCCGGCATGGAGATGCAGAAGGCGGTGCAGGCGGCGATCGACAAGCATCAGGCGGGGAAGGGGTAGGCCTTCATTGAAATAGAGCCGGTCGCTGCCGGATATCAAGTGAGTTTCATCTCCTGGAGAATTTGCTCGATACCGTCCCTCACAGTTAGCTCTTGTTCATCCTGTCCGTATGGCTTCTTCACATATTTCTTTTGCGCAGCTTCCAAGATCAATTGCGCGGTTCGCTTTCTAATCTTTCTATTCCGTTCTGGTTGAACGCTCACTTGCCGGCTCAATTCCTGTGACATCGCCTGCATCGCAGCCTGCCGATCAACCAAGGACATAACCTCTACTAGAGTCGGAAAATCCGCGGGGCCAATGCGTACTTGCACGTCGAACTCGCCGCCTCCCTTCGAGTTCATCACAAAAGACAGATGGATTTCGGAAGCGGCGTCTATCTCAACGGAATTTATGGTTCCCGACCAGCGTCGGGCGGTAACTCCGCCACGCTTAACTTCGGTGTCTTTGAGCGCAGGCATGATTGGTCACCCTACGGTTTATGATGTTATTTGGAAACATTACTTCCCAAATATGTTCCATTTTGGGTCAACAAGGTTATCAACTAAGGAGAGAACGAGACGAGATTGTGGTTTGCGAAAGCGCGTCTTCGAACTAGCGACGCGTTTGTGAAATTCATCGGGACGCATGCCGACTACGACAAGATCGACGCCCTGACGGTGTCGCAGTTTTGATGGAGTGAGCGATGGACATCCGCCCGATCCGTTCCGACGCCGACCATCGCGCCGCGCTGGCCGAGATCGAGTCCTGCTGGGGCGCGGCGGACGGCGACAGGCTCGACGTGCTGGCGGCGCTGGTGGAGAGTTACGAGGCGCGGCGCTGGCCGATCGAGCCGACAAAGACTTTCGATCCCGTCGATGTGCTGCATTACGCAATCGACGAACTCGGACACACGCAGGCCGAGCTCGCAGAACTGCTCGGCTCGCGCTCGCGTGCGTCCGAGGTGCTGTCGCGCAAGCGCGCGCTCAACGTCGACATGATCCACAAGATTAGTGAGAGCTGGCAAATTCCGGCGGGGCTTCTGGTACGGCCTTACAAGATCGAAAAGGCCGCTTAGTCCTCTCCGCGAGAGAATGAACCCTTTACCCCTTCCGTGCAACTCATAGCCGGGAAGGGGGCGATTCATCGCCCGCCACGGTTTTGCCACGCTGGACCCGTCTGTAGGGGCTGGGTGGGATTTTGACGGGAAGGGCGCGATGCTCCGCACAATTCTGCTCGCTACCACGCTTGGATTCGCGGCCTCGGCCGCCTTCGCGCAAAACGCTCCGGTTCCCACGCAGGTCCCTCTGCCGCAGCCAAAGCCGGTCAAGCGCGGGGTCGCGAGCTTCTGGACCTCGCCCGAGCCGACCTTCGACGAAGGCACCTACGACCGCATCAATGCGGCGATGCTTTCGTATTCGGCGCTCGAGGTGCGCGGCGGCTGGCCGCAGGTCGCCAAGGTCAATCTCAACCCGGGCGACAAGGGCGAGCACGTCGCGAAGCTGCGCGCGCGCCTCGCCGTCACCGAGGACTTGCCGGTCGAGGTCGCCGAGGGCGACGCCTACGACACGATGCTGAACGAGGCGGTGAAGCGCTTCCAGGCGCGCCACGGCCTGCCGGAGACCGGCACGGTCGGCCCGCAGACCATCGAGGCGCTGAACGTTCCGGTGAAGACCCGCATCCGCCAGCTCGCGGCCTCGCTCGACCGGCTGCACGGGATGGGCTTCACCTTCGGCCAGCGTTACGTGGTGGTGAACATTCCGGCCGCCGTGGTCGAGGCGGTGGAGGACGGCAAGGTCGCGCGGCGCTACGTCGCGGTGGTCGGCAAGGTCGATCGCCCGTCGCCGACGCTGACCACGACCATCACGGCGGTGAACCTCAATCCGACCTGGACTGTGCCGCTGTCGATCCTGAAGAAAGACATCGTCACCAAGATGCGCAAGGACCCGGGCTATGTCGCGCGCATGAAGATGCGCGTGCTGGACAGCGCCGGCAACGAAGTCGATGCGCGCTCGGTCGACTGGCAATCGGATCGTACGCCGAACTTCACAGTGCGCCAGGATTCAGGCGCCGGCAACGCGCTCGGCAACGTGCGCATCGACATGCCGAACTCGCATTCGGTCTACATGCACGACACCAATCACAAGGAATTCTTCAGCGCGGATTATCGCTTCCAGTCGTCGGGCTGCACCCGCGTGCGCGACGTGCAGGACCTCGCCGCCTGGATCCTGAACGAGAAGCCGGGCTGGAGCCGCAAGGAGATCGACGCCGAGATCGCGACCGCCAAGCGCACCACGGTGCGTCCGGCGCGGCCGATCCCGGTGGCGTGGATCTACCTCACCGGCTGGGCGAGCCCGGACGGCACCATCAATTTCCGCAACGACATCTACAATCTCGACCCGAAGCCCGCGAACCAGTTCATGGTCGACGTGGGACGGCCGCTGCGGGTGGTGAGCGCGGCGCGCGCGTCGGGCTTTGTGCTGCAGTCGGATGATGGGCCGACGTTCCGGCAGGTGTCCTATCTCGACAGCCGGTAACGGCTACGCGCAGGCCCCCGACAAGCGGAATCTGGTTTTCGGATCAAGGCCCTGCGCCGGACTGGCGGGAACTTTGGCTCACCTGCGGCGTTTTCCCGGCCTTAGCCAGGAGAATGACGATGGATCGGGCACAAAAACACCCCCGCGGCGGCGACGCCGACGGGCCGCGCAAGGCGCCGAATTCCGAGCACGAGGACAAGGAGGAGAAGCTCCTCCAGGACGAGCTCGACGACAGCTTCCCGGCCTCCGATCCGCCCGCCAGCACCCAGCCGACCGCCAAGGAACCGCCGCCGCCGAAGCCCAAACGGCCGGATTGATCTGCGCCTGCCGCCTGCCCATCTTTCACGGACAGGCAGGAGGCGGCGATAAATCGCAAAGCAGTCGACAAGCCGAGCGAAGAGCTCGAGAAGGAGCTTGAGGAAGGCCTGGAAGAGACCTTCCCGGCGTCCGATCCGCCTGCCGTCACGCAGCCGGTGCATCACCACACGCCGCGCAAGCAACGGCATTAGGCGTGCCGCTGCAGAACCGCGTCGATCCGTTCGGCGACTTGATCGCCACGCCGGCGCGCGGGCTTGTTTACGGCAACCGCGGCGGCCGCTTTCATCGCGACGATCAGACGCTCGGTCAACGCCGCTGGGCCTCGCGCCAGTGGATCTGCTGCGTGCTGCAGTTCAAGGGACGCCATCACCCGGTCTGGCGTGAGCGCTACACTGCATTGTTCTTCCTCGATGAGCCGACCGCGTTCGCGGCCGGTCACCGGCCGTGCTTCGAATGCCGACGGGCCGACGCGACGGCATTCGCACGGACATGGGCGCAGGCGAAGGGCGGCGACGTCCCGCGCGCACCCGCGATGGACGTGGTGCTGCAGTCAGAGCGCCTCGATGGGCGAAAGAAGCGGACGCATGAACGCGCTGTCGCGGATTTGCCGGACGGCGCGTTCATCACGTTGAACGATGCCGCCTATGCGCTGCGTGGCTCGCATCTGCTGCGCTGGACCGCGAGCGGCTACACCGAGCGGATCGCGCGCCCGCGCGGCACCGCGATCGTTCTCACGCCGCCGAGCATCGTCGATATCCTGGCAGCCGGCTACCAGCCGCAGTGGCATCCGACGGCGGATTAAGCCGCCGCGCAGCCTTGCGGCTTGAACTTGCGCTCGGTCGACGCCGGATACTTCAACAGTTTCTCGGCCGGGCGGATCGGGCGGCGGACGAACTCGCCGCCGCAGTTCGGGCAGCTGCCCTTCAGCACGCCTTCGGCGCAATCCTTGCAGAAGGTGCATTCGAACGTGCAGATCATCGCGTCGCGCAACTCCGGCGGGAGATCGCGGTCACAGCATTCACAGTTCGGTCGCAGCGCGAGCATGGCTCACTCCATCATGATCGCCGCGTGGCGAAAATGGCAGGGCCCAGTATAGGCGCGGCGGCGGCGGATAACCATGAAAGATGTTGATTGGTCCGATGCCGGTTCGGCATCGGTGCGGCGCGCGATCAAGCCTGGAGCTTGATCCGCGAACATTGAAACGCACTCTGCTCATTCCCGCGCCGGCGGGGATCCAGTTTTTCATGAAGATGCTGGGTCCCCGCTTTCGCGGGGACGAGCGGAGGTTCAATCGCGCTGGATCGGACTCTAGCCCTTGAGCGCGGCCTTGATCGCCTCCACGGTTCCGACTTCCTTCGCGGCCTTGATGATTTTCGCCTCGCGCGCGTTGAGATCGTCGAGCGCGGCCTTCATCTTCGGGATGATCTCCAGCGGCACGACGACGGCGCCGTGCTGGTCGGCGTGAATGAGGTCGCCGCTGTTCACCTTCATGCCGTGCACGGTGACCGGGATGCCGAAGTCCTCGACATGCGTGTAGGCGTGCGAGGGCGCGAGCGAACCGGCGAGCATCTGGAAGCCCTGCGCGATCATCGGGATGTCGCGGATCGAGCCGTTGGTCACGACGCCGAGGCAGCCGAGCGCCTTGTGGATGTTCGACTGCACCTCGCCCCAGAACGCGCCGTAGCCGACCTCGTCGTCGAGGTCTTCGATCACCGCGATGCTCGGCCGCGGCGCGGCCGCGATGTAGTCGAGATAGTCGAGCCGCTTTTCCATGTAGGAGCCGAGCGCGACCTTGTCCTTCGCCTTCGCGGTCACGGTCTTGGCGAAGCCGACGATCGGCGGCAGGTCGGGGAAGGGGCAGAACAGATGCTTCACGGTGTAGCCGTGCCCGCGCCGCTCCGGCGCCACCATCTCGACGACGTTGCACACCGTCGGCGTGTCCATCGACTGCAGGAATTCCATCTGTTCGGCGGTCAGCGTGGCCATTGCGCATTCCTCTTCGTTTCCGCCGCAACATTGCCGATCGGCAGGCCCTTTGCTAGTGGTCCCGTCGGTTCGAAGCATGTCCATGCCAACTCATCCACACAACCGCGCAGCAGCGCCGTACTGGTCTTTGGCAGGCCTCGCCGAAGGCGCGCGCCGTTGCGGCGTCATGGTGCCGGGAACGATGGTATTTGCCGCAGCCTACGGCACGCTAGCGGCGCAGAAGGGACTGACGCTGTTCGAGGCGACGCTGATGAGCGCGCTGGTGTTCGGCGGTGCATCGCAGCTCGTCGCGATGGAGGTGTGGCGCAGCCCAATCACGTTCACGACGGTGCTGTCGCTCGCCGTCGTGACGGCGATCGTCAATGCGCGCTTCATCCTGATGGGTGCGACCTTGCGGCCCTGGTTCGGCACGCTGCCGCCGTGGCAGGCGTATTCGTCGCTCGCCTCGACGGTGGACGCCACCTGGCTGATCGCGACGCGCTATCGCGCGGAGGGCGGATCGGATGCATCCGTGTTCGTCGGTGCGGGGCTGGCGCTCTGGGGCGTGTGGGTGTGCTCGGCCATCCCCGGCTATCTGCTCGGCGCCGTGATCGCGGATCCGAAGCGGTTCGGTTTCGATCTCGTGCTGCCGATCTTCTTTGCGGCGATGTTCATCCCGTTGTGGCGCGGCGCACGCCGCGCGATCGGGTGGGCGATCGCGGGCGCGGTCGCGCTGATCGTGTCCTACGTGGTGCCCGGCTGGTGGTTCATCGTGGCGGGCGCGCTGACCGGCAGCATCGTCGGGGCCTTCATCGATGAATGAGCCGCTGGCGCACGGCGCGATCATCGCCATCCTGGCCATGGCGGCGGCGAGCTATCTCACGCGCGTCTCCGGATACTGGCTGATGGGTCATATCCCGATGACCCCGCGGGTGCGGCGCAGCCTCGAAGTGCTGCCCGGCGCCATCATGGCGGCAACCGTCGTTCCGATCGTCGCCAAGGTCGGCCCGGTGGCGCTGCTGGCGGTCCTGGTCGCGATGGTCAGCATGGTGCTCAGGCGCAACGAGTTCCTGGCGGCCGGGCTCGCACTCGCGGCGGCATCGCTCGCGCGCCTCTACGGGCTGTAGTCCGCGCATGGCCGCATGCTAGATGTTCTTTGCATGGGGTTGTTTTGCGATTTTTTTTCCCCAGCCTCCTCATCCATGCTCAGCGCTTCCAGCCGAACCCGATGATGGCCGCCATGGCGATCTGCATCGCGACCACCATCGCGACCGCGGCGGGGTAGCCGCCAAGGCTCCAGGTCAGGCCGGGCAAGGTCGCGCCGAGCCCACCGCCGACATAGAAGCATGTCGCGTAGAGCCCGATCGCCGAGGTGCGGCCGCTTTCCGCCGTGAGCGCCACCAGCGCGATCGAGGTCGCCTGGGTGATGAAGCCGCAGGCGGCGGCAATCGCCAGCCCGGCGACGACCGCCCAAAGCGACGGGACGAGCGTGAGCAGCGCGCCGCACATCCACACCGCGATCGTCCCGAGAATGAGCGTGCGCCGCCCGAAGCGCCCGACCGCGCGTCCGAGCCACAGCACCGCGAAGCCGCCGGCCAGATAGGTGACGAAGATCGCGCCCAGCGCCGTCGCCGACAGGCTGAACGGCGGCGCCGCAAGCAGGAAGCTCACATAGGTGAACAGCGCGACGAAGTTGAACAGCGTGCCGAAGCCGACCGCATAGATCGCGAGCAGGCGCGGGTTGCGCAGATGGCCGAGCATCTGACGCCCCGCGGTGACGAGCCCCTCGGAGCGCACGAAATTGCGCTCGCGCGGCAGCAGGACCGCGACCACCAGGCCGCACGCAAAGGTCAGCGCCGCGAACGCCACGAACCCGTTGCGCCAGCCGATCGTGTCGGCGAGCACGCCGGCGAAGAAGCGTCCGCAGAATCCGCCGAAACTGGTCGCCGCCATGTAGAGCCCGGTGACGCCGGTGGCCTCCGCGGGCGGCCATTCCTCGCCGATGTAGGCGACCACGACCGTGAAGATCGGCGGCAGCACCAGGCCTTGCACGAAGCGCAGCCCGATCAGCGCGTGCAGGCCGGGCGCCAGCGCGATCAGGACCGTCGGCACCGCGAGCAGGAGCATGGCCGCGACGATCACGCGCTTGCGCCCGAGCACGTCGGCGATCGCGCCCGCGAACGGCGCCGTGATTGCGATCGCAAGCGCGGTCGCGGTCATCGTCAGGCTGATGTCGGCGGGCGTGGCGCCGAACTCCTGCGCCAGCGTGGGCAACAGCGATTGCGGCGCGTAGAGGATCAGGAAGGCGCAGAAGCCCGGAATGCCGACCGCGGCGCGGCGCAGACTTTGAGTCATGACGGCGCAGTATCGGCCGGCGGGCTGCGGAATGCATTATGCGCAAGCGCATCCTTGGCATGCTTGAGCGTGTCGTCTGGCGTACCGGATGCATCGATCGTGTGCCAGTCGAGCGCGCCGAGATCGTAGGCCTCCTGCGCGCGCGCAACCTTTGCGTCCGCGTCGGAGGCATCGTGGCGGCGGCCGCCGACGCGTGCGATCCGCGTCGCAAGGTCTGCGGTCAGGAACAGGCCGTGAAAACGGTCCGACAGCGCGGCGATCGCTGCGCGCTCTTCGGAACGGGCAAAGACCGCATCGACCACGACCGAATGGCCCGCTGCGATGATGCGCCGCGCCTTTGCGCCGAGCGAGGCGTAGACCCTGGCGTGGGCCTCGGTGCTGTAGGCCTCCGCCGGAAGCCGCTCGGTTTCGACCACGCCGAACAATGATTTGCGCTCTACATCGGAGCGCAACAGCACGGCACCGGGCAACGGCAGGACATGCGGGCAAAGCATCCGGGCCAGCGCGGACTTGCCGGTTCCCGAAAGCCCACCGACGGCGATCAGTTGCGCCGGAGGCGGAGAGATCAGGTCGCAGGCGAGCCTGAAGTAACCGCGCGCCGCCGTGACGATGCCGTCGCGATCGCCCGCAGCCTGGTCGAGCCGCGCCGCCGTCACCTTGGCGCGGATCGCGGCGCGCAGCGACATGAACAGCGGCAGCGCCGCGAGTGCGTCGAGGTTCTCGTCGCGACGCGTCTCGGCGAGGTAGCGATTGAGCACGACGTTGGCAGCCGGCGTCAGGCCGCGCTCGGCCAGATCCATCAGCAGGAATGCGAGATCGTAGAGCACGTCGCCGGCCGCGACCAGCGGATCGAACTCGATGGCGTCGAACGGCACCGGGCGGCCCCCGATCAGCGCGATGTTGCCGAGATGCAGATCGCCGTGGCCGCGCCGCACGAAGCCCTGCTGCCCGCGCCGGCGCAGCAACGGGCGCAGGCGATCGAGCATGGCGCGGCTGCGGCGCGTCAATTCGTCGGCCGCGCCGAACACGTCCGGCATCGCGCGGAATGCCGCATCGTTCTGCGCGAGGTAGTCGGCGAGCGCGTCGAGCCACGGTTCGGCCTCGACCAGCGGCGCATCCGCATGCGCCGCCGCGATGGCGCGCGCAAGCGCATCCGCGAGCGCGCTGTCGACTTTTCCGGCTTCGGCGAGGCGATCGAGCGTGGCGCCCTCGTCGAAGCGGCGCATGGCGACCGCCCATTCGACCGGTTCGCCGGGTCCGCCCAGGGCGAGGCTGCCGTCCGGTTCGCGCGTGATCGCCACCACGCCCCGATAGACAGCGGGGGCATAGCGCCGGTTGACCTCGAGTTCCGCCTGGCAGGCGGCCTTGCGCTTCGCCACGGTCGAATAGTCGAGGAAGGGAAACCTGACCGCCCGCTTGACCTTGTAGGCGCGCTCGCCAGCGAGGAACACCGACGCCGCATGGGTGTCGATGCGGCGGACTTTCGCTCCGCCGTGCGTCGCGGAGGCGCCCAACAGCGCGAAGGCCTCGTCCTGCGTCTCCGTTCCGGTCACGGCGCCATGCCTCGCCCTGGGATCCGATAGTTGCAGATGAATTCAATCATCTATCTGACGGATTACCTTCATCCCACTTTTCCCTAGTGTGAAAAACCGGGGGTGGGGCATGACGATGAACCGTACACGACGGCGGACCGCTACGCGGCCGCAGCGCAAGGGCGCGCACGAGCTGCTGGTCCGCGCCCTGCTGGCGGGGTGCGACAAGCCGCGGGAGGCGCTTGAGATCTACTATTGGAGCAAGGAGCCCGGCCTGCTCGAGATCATGCGCGCGATCGCGACAATGCCGGAACAGGCGCGCGCCGCGATCGAGGCTTTCGCGGTGCTGGCGCAGGACCAGACGACGGTAAAGGCGGGCCTCGATTCGCGCGGCGTTTTGACGCTCGCCTCGGCGCAGGCCGCCAGGACTGTTGCGCTCGCGCAATACGCGGCGGAGAATGACCTGGACGGGCCGCCTCGTTTGCTTAACTAACGTTGTGTTGCCGCTGCGGCTAAACGTTAGCAGGGCCGGTTAACCGTTCCGGCAGTGTCGATTGACCGCATGGCGCCGCCAAATCGGGTTGCGGCATATCCGCCATGCGTGCAGCAGCGGGCGCGGGCTCACAACTCTTGTTAGCCTGACCTGACGTGACCCGTGTCGGGCGAGGGTTCGCGTCCTCATGGGCGCGCGCCTGTGCGTCGCGTGTTGGCAAGGAGTTGGAAGATGTCGGTGAAAAGGCCTGATCCGGTGGACGTCGAAGTGGGGCACCGGATCAGAATAGAACGGCTGTCGCGCGGATTGTCTCAGACCGCACTGGCGACCCAACTCGGGGTGACCTTCCAGCAGGTGCAGAAATACGAGAAAGGCGTGAACCGCGTGGGTGCCGGGCGCCTGACCAAGATCGCCGAGGTGCTCGGCGTGGCGGTCGGCTCGTTCTTCAGCGGCAAGGAAATGCTGGTGGACGGCGACGCGAAGGGGGGCGCGGGCAAATCGTCACCGCTGAAGCTGCTGACCGTGTCCGGCGCCTTCCGACTGCTGCGCGCCTACGCGGATATCGAGGACACCAACCTGCGGCGTTCGATCGTGGACCTGGTGGAACAGATCGGCAGCAAGCGCTGAGCCGGCTGCCCACGGTTGAGGCGGCTCTCCCGGATACCGCCCCGCGCGAAAATACTCTAATGAGAGCGGGTGACGCTCGCGTCGCGAGCACGCTGTCGCCTGCCGGAGAGACCTGTTGCCGCCCCGCCTCGACGCGATCGACTGGAATATCCTGAAGGAGCTCCAGGCCGACGGCCGCATGACCAACGTCGAATTGGCGCGCCGGGTCGGCATCTCGGCGCCGCCATGCCTGCGGCGCGTGCGGTCACTGGAGGAGGCCGGCTTCATCAAGGGCTATCGCGGCCTGCTCGACGAAAAGCTGCTCGGCTTCGAAGTCACGATGTTCGCGATGGTTCACCTGTCGAGCCAGGCCGAGGGCGACCTTGCGGCATTCGAGGCGTTCGTGCGCGATCAGCCGATCGTGCGCGAATGCTGGATGCTGTCGGGCGAGATCGATTTCATCCTGAAATGCGTCGCGCCGAACCTGACGGCTTTTCAGGCATTCGTCGCGGAGCTCACGGCCGCGCCATCGGTGCGCAACGTGAAGACATCGCTGGTGCTGCGCAACGCCAAGGACGCCGCGATGGTGCCGCTGGAGCTGAAAGCGGAAACCTGATGCTGCAGGTCAGTTCTGCGCGTCAGCCAAACTAAGCCGCTGCTCAATGCGCTCAACGCGGCCGTCCATGCGATCCAACCGGGTGGACAGATTTGCGTACTGATTTTCAAGGATGCCGAGCCGTCCTTTGACCTCGCGCATGTCCTCCCTCAGGCCATCGACGTTGCTGCGAATGTGTCGCAGGTGCTCAAGGACGACGTTATCGTCCTCAGCCATCAGCGCCATTCGATCTTCTTCACCTCGTAGGCTTTCGCCCCGCTCGGGGTGACCACCTCGACCGAGGCGCCCTTCGCCTTGCCGATCAGCGCGCGCGCAAGCGGCGAGGTGATCGAGATGCGGCCGGCCTTGGCGTCCGCCTCCGGCTCGCCGACGATCTGCCACACCTGCTTTTTGTCGGTGTCCTCGTCGATCAGCGTGACGGTCGCGCCGAACTTGACAGTCTCGCCGGACAGCTTGGAGACGTCGATGACGTCGGCGCGCGCGAGCTTGTCCTCGAGCTCCGCGATGCGGCCCTCGTTATGCGACTGCGTCTCCTTGGCGGCGTGATACTCGGCGTTCTCGGAGAGATCGCCATGCGAGCGCGCCTCGGTAATTTGCTCAATGATGCGGTGCCGCTCCACCTGCTGGCGCTGCTTCAGTTCGGTCTCCAGCGCCGTATAGCCGGCGGCGGTCATCGGGATCTTGTCCATCGCTCCTTGTATCCTCCGACCTCTGACACAAACGTCTCCGGCCGCGGACCGATTTCAACCGGCCACGCGACCGCAGACTTTTTCCAAACTGTCCGTCTTTTTCGGGGCGTCCGGCCTGACCTCAGGCCTTGGCGCCGAAATAGCTCTGCAACGCGCGCACCTCGAGATCACCCTCCAGGCGGGCGCGGATCCCTTGCGCGGCAGCGACGGCCCCCGAAAGAGTGGTGTAGTACGGGACTTTGTGCAAGAGGGCAGCCTGGCGCAGCGAACGGCTGTCGATCAGGGCGGTCACCCCGTCGGTGGTGTTGAAAACCAGCTGAACCCCCCCGTTCTTGATCCGGTCGACGATGTGGGGGCGGCCTTCAAGCACTTTATTGACCCTTTCCGCCGTCACGCCGTTGTGGCTGAGGTAGCGCTGGGTTCCACCCGTGGCCATCACCTTGAACCCGAGCTTTTCCAGCAGCTTGACCGCGTCGAGAATGCGCGGCTTGTCGCCGTCGCGTACCGATACGAACACGGTTCCGCTGCGCGGCACGTTGGAGCCGCCGCCGAGCTGGCTCTTGGCGAATGCGATGTCGAAGGAGCGGTCGAGGCCCATGACCTCGCCGGTGGATTTCATCTCGGGGCCGAGCACGGTGTCGACCCCGGGGAAACGGGCGAACGGGAACACGGCCTCCTTCACGCCGACATGGTCGAAGACCGGCGGCTTCAGATTGAAGCTCGCGAGCGTCTCCCCGGCCATGATGCGCGCGGCGAGCTTGGCCACCGGCAGGCCGATCACCTTGGCGACGAACGGCACGGTACGCGAAGCGCGCGGGTTCACCTCGAGCACGTAGATGACGCCGTCCTTGATGGCGTATTGCACGTTCATCAGCCCGCCGACCCTGAGCGCGAGCGCGAGCGCGCGGGTCTGGCGCTCCAGCTCGCCGATCGTCTCGGCGCTGAGCGTGTGGGGCGGGAGCGAGCAGGCCGAGTCGCCCGAGTGGATGCCCGCCTCCTCGATGTGCTCCATGATGCCGGCGATGAAGGTGTCCTTGCCGTCGGAGAGGCAATCGACGTCGACTTCGGTCGCGTCGGAGAGATAGCGGTCGAACAGCAGCGGGTTCTTGCCGAGCACGGTGTTGATCTGCCCGGTCTTGTCGTTCGGATAGCGCGCCTTGACGTCGTGCGGGACGAGCTGAGGCAGCGTGCCGAGCAGGTAGTCGCCGAGTTGGGTTTCCTCGCGGATGATCTGCATCGCGCGGCCGCCCAGCACGTATGACGGCCGCACCACGAACGGATAGCCGAGATCGGCCGCGATCAAGCGCGCCTGCTCGACCGAATAGGCGATGCCGTTTTCCGGCTGCTTCAGCTTCAACTGGTCGAGCAGCAGCTTGAAACGGTTGCGGTCCTCGGCGAGATCGATCGCGTCCGGCGAGGTGCCGAGAATCGGGACGTCGGCTTTTTCCAGCGACTCGGCGAGCTTCAGCGGGGTCTGGCCGCCGAACTGCACGATGACGCCGTGCAGCGTGCCATTGCGGCGCTCGGTGTCGATGATCTCGAGCACGTCCTCCGGGGTCAGCGGTTCGAAGTACAGCCGGTCTGAGGTGTCGTAGTCGGTCGACACCGTTTCCGGATTGCAGTTGATCATGATGGTTTCGTAGCCGGCCTCGTTGAGCGCGAAGCAGGCGTGGCAGCAGCAGTAGTCGAACTCGATGCCTTGTCCGATGCGATTGGGTCCGCCGCCGAGGATCACGACCTTCGTCTTGTCGGACGGGTGCGCCTCGTCAGCGACGGCGCCCGCGAACGGCGTCTCGTAGGTCGAGTACATGTAGGCGGTGGGCGAGGCGAACTCCGCCGCGCAGGTGTCGATGCGCTTGAATGCCGGGCGCACGCCGAGCGCCCGCCGCGCCGCCGTCACGTCGTCCTCGCCGCGCCGGGTGAGCACCGACAGGCGTGCATCGGAGAAGCCCATGGCCTTGAGGCGGCGGAACGCGCCGGCGGTCGCCGGCAGGCCCTTCTCACGAACCTGTTGCTCGGTCTCGACGATGCCGCGGATCTGCGCGAGGAACCAGGGATCGATCCGGCACGAGGCGAAGACTTCCTCGTCCGAGAAGCCGAGGCGCATCGCCTGCGCGACGGTCAGCAGCCGGTCGGGCGTCGGCGTCCCGAGCGCGGCACGGACCACGTTCTTGTCGTCGCCCTGGCCGAGCCCGTCGATCGCGATCTCGTCCAGCCCGGTGAGGCCGGTCTCGAGCGAGCGCAGCGCCTTCTGCAGGCTTTCCTGGAAGGTGCGGCCGATCGCCATCGCCTCGCCGACCGATTTCATCGAGGTGGTCAGCACCTTGGAGGCGCCGGGGAATTTCTCGAACGCGAAACGCGGGATCTTGGTGACCACGTAATCGATGGTCGGCTCGAACGAGGCGGGGGTCGCACCGCCGGTGATGTCGTTCGCGATCTCGTCGAGCGTGTAGCCGACCGCGAGCTTGGCGGCGACCTTGGCGATCGGGAAGCCGGTTGCCTTCGAGGCGAGCGCCGATGAGCGCGACACGCGCGGGTTCATCTCGATGATGACCAGACGCCCGTCCGCCGGATTGACGGCGAACTGCACGTTCGAGCCGCCGGTCTCGACGCCGATCTCGCGCAGCACCGCGATCGAGGCGTCGCGCATGATCTGGTATTCTTTGTCGGTCAGGGTCAGCGCCGGCGCGATGGTGATCGAATCGCCGGTGTGCACGCCCATCGGATCGAGGTTCTCGATCGAGCAGATGATGATGCAGTTGTCCGCCTTGTCGCGGACGACCTCCATCTCGAATTCCTTCCAGCCGAGCACCGACTCCTCGATCAGCACCTCGTTGGTCGGGGAAGCATCCAGCCCGCCTTCGACGATCTCGAGGAACTCGGCCTTGGTGTAGGCGATGCCGCCGCCGGTGCCGCCGAGCGTGAACGACGGCCGGATGATCGCCGGCAGGCCGACGTAGTCGAGCGCCTGCAGCGCCTCGATCAGCGCCTGGTGCTGGTAGCGCTCGCGCCGCTCCGGCTCCTGCTTGGTCCAGGTCAGCTCGTAGTCGGCGAGCGCCTTCTTCTTCTGCGCGTCGCCGAGGTCGCGCCCTTCGATATGCGCGCGCTCGAGCTTGTAGCGCTCGCGGTCCTGGCGCTTGAGCTCGGAGGCGTTCGCAAGCTTCGAGCGCGGCGTCTCCAGGCCGATTTTGGTCATCGCGTCGCGGAACAGCGCGCGGTCCTCGGCCTTGTCGATCGCGTCGGCGGTCGCGCCGATCATCTCGACGTCGTATTTGTCCAGCGTCCCCATCCGGCGCAGCGAGAGCGCGCAATTGAGTGCGGTCTGGCCGCCCATCGTCGGCAGCAGGGCGAAGCCGCCGGGGAGGACGTTGCGCTCCTTCTCGATGATGCGGGTGACGATCTCGGGCGTGATCGGCTCGATATAGGTCGCGTCGGCCAGGTCCGGGTCCGTCATGATCGTCGCCGGATTGGAATTCACCAAAACCAGCCGGTAGCCCTCTTCCTTCAGCGCCTTGCAGGCCTGGGTGCCCGAATAGTCGAACTCGCACGCCTGGCCGATCACGATCGGGCCCGCGCCGATGATCAAAACCGTCGAGATATCAGTGCGTTTAGGCATAAGGCTCTTTAGCTCGTCGGCATGATCTGGTCCGAAAACCGGTTCCCACTTTTCGGGATCATGCCGTTAGGCACAAAAAAAGGGCGCGCCGAACGCGCGTCCCCCGCGGCAGGGCCCGGCCCCGCGCGCCGCGTGTGTAGACGAGAATCGGAGGGCAGGGAAGGGCCGCAGAACCGCGCGTTGTGGAGGGAAACCAAGCGGCTTCCGCGCGTTGATGCCGGCAATGGCAACAACTCCTCCCCGGCAAAACGTCGTCCCCGCCGTCCTCGCGGCGCTGGCGGGCTTTGCCATCACGGCCGGGGCGATCCGGCTGGAGGAGCGGAACCAACGGACCCGGCGCAAGCCGCAGGATGCCCCTCCCGGCACGGTCCGCGCCTCGGATGAGCCGCGCGCGCTCCAGCTCAAGCGCGCCGCGGAGCCGGACCGCGGCCGGCATTCCGACACGCCGACGCGAATTCCCTGGCGCGGCTGGAAGGACATTGTCTGGCGCACGGTAGAGCAGATATCGGCCGACCGGCTGTTGCTGGTCGCGGGCGGGGTCGTGTTCTACGGGCTGCTCGCCACCGTGCCGGCGATCACCGCGCTGGTGTCGATGTACGGCATCTTCACACCGGCAAGCACGATCAATGCGCAGTTGAGTTTTCTCGCCGACGTGATGCCGGGTAGCGCCTATCAGTTGATCAGCGACCAAATTGTGCGCATCGCCGGCAACAGCGACGGCAAGCTGACGCTCGCGTTCGTTCTCGGTCTCGGTATCGCGCTATGGAGCGCGAATGCCGGCGTGAAGGCGATCTTCGATGCGCTCAATGTCGTTTACGACGAGGACGAGAAGCGCGGCTTCTTCAAGCTCAACGTCATGTCGTTGTCGTTCACGTTTGCCGGTGTCGTTGTGCTGATCCTCGTTCTCAGCGCCGTCGTGGCGCTGCCATTGATCCTGGCCTTCATGGGTTTCGCCGCGCAACAGCAAGCCGGCTGGCTGCCGCTGCTGCGCTGGCCGGTCATGTTCGCGCTCGTCGTGCTCGGCCTGTCGGTGCTCTATCGCTACGGCCCGTCGCGCCGGAATGCGAAATGGCGATGGGTCAGCGTCGGCAGTGTAGTCGCGGCGCTCACCTGGATCGCGGTCTCGGTCGCGTTCTCCTGGTATCTGTCGAAGTTCGCCGACTACAACGCGACCTACGGATCGCTCGGCGCGGTCATCGGCTTGATGACGTGGATGTGGATTTCGACCGCGGTGGTGCTGATCGGCGCCGAACTCAATTCCGAGATCGAGCATCAGACCGCGCGCGACTCCACGACAGGCGCCGAAAAGCCGATCGGCGCGCGCGGGGCGGTCATGGCGGATACCGTCGGCGCTGCGCAAGATTAGAGAAATTGGAGGCCCGGGCCTGGATTTGAACCAGGCCTGAGGAGCGTTGCGGCACTCCCGCGTTTCCAGTCCGCCACCGGGCCGCGATCAGTATTCCAAGCTTCGCGCCGCGCCGCATCCGAAAGGTAAAGCAAAGGTTAATGCGCCAGGCGCCGGGACGCGCTCGCGTTAACGCTCTTGCGCCAGCACCGCGCGGAAGGTCATCCGCGCCGGATTGTGCTCGACATTGCGCGGCAGGCGCTCACCGGCAAAGCCCGCGGCGCGCAGCTTGGCGAGAAACTGCGCTTCGCCATAGCGCGCGATGCCGAGCTCACCGCGCAGGCGCGCGTAGCGCGACAGCGCCGTGCGCGCGAGGCCGAGCAGTGCGGCGCCGAGGAAGCCGTTCGCGGCGGCGTAGCGGATCAGCGCGAGGCCATCGCTCAGCGGTCCGACGGTCGGCGGGATGACGTCGGCGACGATGAGGGTGCCGCCGGGAGCAAGCAGGCGCCGCCACAGCGCCAGCATGCGGTCGAGTTCGGCTTCGGTCAGGTACTGCACCAGCGAGTTGGCGAAGACGAGATCGAGCGATGCGCCGGGGAGGCGCTCGACCTCTTCCGGCGCCAGCACCTTGATCTTCGGGTTGGCGGCAAACCGCGCCGCGATTGCGGCGCGCACGCTGGCGGCGGCATCGCACAGCAGGACGTCACGGGCACGGCCCGCGACGATGTCGGCATGGATCGCCTCGCCGCAGCCGATGTCGAGCACGCGCGCATCGGGGCCCGGCACGAACGCCGCGATTTGTTGCGCGACGTCGCGGTAATGCACGTCCTTGTGGCGGTCATTCACGTAGATCGAATGGGCGCTGTCCCAGAATTCGCGCCAGGTAGAGGTCATCGTCGGAAGCCCTGCGTCGGGCGCGGACTATAGGACAATCGCATGAGGACGCGTTAACGCCAAAGCCGGGTCAGCGGCCCGCCGGCGCCATGGAGCGGATCGGTCGCCGGCAGCGGCACGTGCGGGATCGTCGTGCATGCGCGCGCGTGCTCCGCGTGCGTCCCGCGGCAGAGATCGTAATGGCCGTCGGGCGGGTAAGCGCCGATCACCAGCAGATCGGCAGAGAGCGACAGGCGCTGATGCCCGGTGCCGGCGGGCAGCACCGCGACATCGCCGGCTTTCACCTCCAGGACCTCGCCGCCGTCGCCGCCGAAGCGCACGCGCGCGTGTCCGCGCGCGATGCCGAGCACCTCGTGAATTTTCGAATGGTAGTGCACGAACGGATAGATGCCGTCGCGCCACATGCCGTGGCCCCAGCCGTTCCGCTCGAAGGCCTCCTCGATCGCCGCCGCGGCATCATCCGCAGCGGCGACGTCGATCGCGCCGCGGTACACCAGGAACGGCAGGCGATTGTTCGGCACCTTGCCGTCGTCGGCGAAGTGGAAGGTGAGCGGTTCAGCTCTGTCCGTCATGACTGCGCTTCGGCCACCAGCGCCGCAGGGCGGGCGCGAACAGGTTCAGGAGAAAAATCCACATCGCGTGTTTCGGTTGCACCAGGCTGAACGCGAGGACCGTCAGCGACACGATGACGACCACCAGCAGGCCGACGCGCCGGTCGAGCGCGTCCTCGTCTCCGATATGCGGGGCCGCCAACGTGGCGAGCCGCGCCGCAATCAGCGCGGCGAGGATCGTGTTGGCGCAGTACAGCCAGATCGCCGGTGCAAACGCGCCGTAGCGGCCGACCACCATGGTGGAGAACGGAACCAGAGTGATGAGCAGCAGGTGCGCGAGCGACCACTCGACGTAGCCGTCCGAGACCGCCTCGTGCAGGCTTGAGAGCTTGGCCAGCGACATCCAGCGCAAGCCGAGCACGATGAAGCTGATCAGGTAGACGAGAAATTGTGTCTTGAGCTCGAGCAGCCCATGGAGAAATTCCTCGGCATTGGTCGGATGAAAGCTTTCCGGAAGCTTGAGGTCGATGACCAGCAGGGTCATCGCGACCGCGAACACGCCGTCGGTCAGCGCGTCGAGGCGGACTTTCTCGATCAGTCTGGATTTCTGCTGCATCGTGTCCCCGCCACCGCGATCTTATGGGCGGCGAGCGGCGGCGTCACGTGCGCTTCTTTTCCCGCATCAGGTCGGCGAAGCGGCGAAACAGATAGTGGCTGTCGCGCGGGCCGGGCGAGGCCTCGGGATGATACTGCACCGAGAACACAGGCCTGTCCCTGAGCGCGAGGCCGCAGTTCGAGCCATCGAACAGCGACACATGCGTCTGCTCGACGTTCGTCGGCAGCGTGTCCTTGTCGACCGCGAAGCCGTGGTTCATCGAGGTGATCTCGACCTTGCCGGTGGTGAGATCCTTCACCGGATGATTGGCGCCGTGGTGCCCCTGGTGCATCTTCATGGTCTTGCCGCCGAGCGCGAGGCCGAGCATCTGGTGGCCGAGGCAGATGCCGAAGGTCGGCGTGCCCGAGTCGATGACCTGCTTGATCACCGGCACTGCGTATTCGCCGGTCGCCGCCGGGTCGCCCGGACCATTCGACAGGAATATCCCATCCGGCTTCATCGCCAGGATGTCCTCGGCCGAAGTCGTCGCCGGCACGACCGTCACCTTGCCGGCGGTCTCGGCGAGCAGGCGCAGGATGTTGCGCTTGATGCCGTAGTCGATCGCGACCACGTGGAACGTGCCATTCTGCTGGCGGCGGTAGCCCTCGCCCCATGCCCACTGGGTCTCGTCCCACGAGAAGCGCTGGCCGCTCGTCACCATCGGGACGAGGTCCATGCCCTCGAGGCCGGGCCACTCGCGCGCCTCCTGCTTCAGCGCGTCGAGATCGAACGTGCCGTCGGGCGCATGCGCGATCACGGCGTTCGGCATGCCGTTCTGGCGAATAAGGCTGGTCAGCGCACGCGTGTCGATGCCGGACAGCCCGATGATGCCGCGACGCTTCAGCCACTGATCCAGATGCAGGCTCGCCCGATAATTCGACGGATCGGTGATCGCGGTGCGCAGGATGACGCCGCGCGCGCCCGGCGTCGCCGCCATGTTCACCGTCTCGATGTCCTCCTCGTTGGTGCCGACATTGCCGATGTGCGGGAACGTGAAGGTGATGAGCTGGCCCGCATAGGAGGGATCGGTGAGGATCTCCTGATAGCCGGTCATCGCGGTGTTGAAGCACACCTCCCCGACCGCGTGGCCGGTCGCGCCGAGGCCAATGCCTTCCAGCACGGTGCCGTCGGCGAGCACCAGGAGGGCGGTGGCCGTTGGCTCGGCCCAGCCGGAATCGTCTTGTTTGATGGTCATGAGGGGCCTAAATAGCCGCGAGCCGCCACGTGGTCAAAGAGATTGGGAGCGGCGGTCTATTGGTGGAGCATGTCTTTTCCGAAAACCGGTGTCCGCTGTTCGGGATCATGCTCTAGTTTCACGATATCAATCGGTTAGAGGTTCGCCGTGCTGCGCGACGACATCAACAATGCCTTGAAGGACGCCATGAAGGCGGGCGATGCGCGCCGCGTCTCGACGCTGCGGCTGGTCAATGCGGCGCTCAAGAACGCCGATATCGAGGCGCGCGGGCAGGGCAAGCCGCCGCTGACCGACGAGGACCTGCTGTCGCTGCTTCAAAAGATGATCAAGCAGCGCCAGGAGTCGGTCGAGCTTTACCAGAAGGGCAACCGCGCCGATCTCGTCGCGCAGGAGCAGGGCGAGATCGACATCATTGCGGGCTATCTGCCGGCGCAGATGTCGGAATCCGAGATCGGCACCGTGATCGCCGCGCTGGTGAAGGAAACCGGCGCGACCGCCATGAAGGACATGGGCCGCGTGATGGCGGCGATGAAGGAGCGCTACGCCGGCAAGCTCGACACCGGCAAGGCGAGCGCGGCGGTGAAGAAACTGCTGAGCGGGGGGTAGTTTGTCTCCCGTGGCCCTGTGAATAGCCGGGACAAGGCGCGGCGCGCCGGGCGCCCGTGATCCCGCCTCGCTATTGGTTATGATTGGGCAGCAAGGCCCCGAATCATCATGCGTTTTCCGGCCTCGTTCCTCGACGACCTGCGCGCGCGCCTCCCGGTTTCGGAGGTCGTCGGTCGTCGCGTGGCGCTCAAGAAGGCCGGGCGCGAGTGGAAGGGGCTCTCTCCGTTCAACAAGGAGAAGACGCCGTCGTTCTTCGTGAACGACCAGAAGGCGGCATGGTTCGATTTCTCGTCGGGCAAGAATGGCAACATCTTCGATTTCGTGATGCAGACCGAGGGGGTGAATTTCCCCGAAGCGGTCGAGCGATTGGCCTCGATGGCGGGCGTGCCGCTGCCGCGCGTGACGCCGGAGGCGGAGGCGCGCGAGGAACGGCGCAAGACGCTGCACGACATCGTCGAGCTTGCGGCGAAGTTCTTTGAATCGACGCTGCAGTCGCGCGCCGGCGCCAAGGCGCGCGGCTATCTGGCCGACCGCGGCCTCGAGCCGAAAACGCAGCTGCGCTTCCGGATCGGCTACGCGCCGCCCGAGCGCTTCGCGCTGAAGGAGGCGCTCGGCGCGCAGGGCGTTTCCGCCGAGGACATGATCGAGGCGGGCCTGCTGGTGTCGGGCGATGACATCCCGGTGCCCTACGACCGCTTCCGCGACCGCGTGATGTTTCCGATCACCGATCTGCGCGGGCGCGTGGTCGCGTTCGGCGGACGCGCGCTCGAGAAGGACGCGCCGGCGAAATACCTGAACTCGAACGAGACGCCGCTCTTCCACAAGGGCGCGACGCTCTACAATATCGCGACCGCGCGGCAGGCCGCGCATCAGGGCGCGACCGTGGTCGCCGTCGAGGGGTATGTCGACGTTATCGCGATGGTGACGGCGGGCTATGAGGCGGCGGTCGCGCCGCTCGGCACCGCGCTCACCGAAGATCAACTCGCGCTTCTGTGGAAAATGGCAAACGAGCCGGTGCTCTGCTTCGACGGCGATGGCGCGGGGCGCCGCGCGGCCTACCGTGCGGTCGATCTCGCGCTGCCTCACGTACAGCCCGGCAAGTCGCTCAAGTTCGCGATCCTGCCGGACGGACAGGACCCGGACGATCTTGTGCGTTCCGGCGGGCGCGAGGCGGTGAACGACGTGATCGGCTCGGCGCGTGCGCTCGCCGACATGCTGTGGCAGCGGGAGACGGAAGGCGGCGGTTTCGACACGCCGGAACGCCGCGCCGCGCTCGATCGCCGCGTCGTCGAGGTGACGAACGCGATCGCCGACCCGTCCGTGCGCAAGTATTACCGCCAGGATCTGGAGGAGCGTGTCGCCGCCCTGTTCGCGCCGGCCCGCGCCGAGCAATTCGGCCGCCGTTGGGAAGGCCGCGGACCCAACGGCCGGCAGGACGCATGGAAGAACCGCGGCCGCAGGCCGTCGCCGCGCGAGATGCTCGGGCGGACCAGCGCGGATCTCGCGAAAAGCTCGATTGTCCGCGGCAATCGCACCACGCTGCCGACGCGCGAGGCGCTGATCCTGCTTGCGGTCATCAATCATCCCTGGCTGCTCGATACGCATGCCGAGGAGCTGGCAGTGCTCGAGTTCCGTCACCCGGACGGCGACAAATTGCGTGCCGCGATCCTCGATGCGGCAGCCTCCGAGCACCCGCTCACGCCCGCGGCCATGCGGGCTGCCATCAGCGCGCGTGACCTGGGCGCGTTGCTCGCGCGCGTCGAACACGGCATCACCCACCCCTCCGACTGGCCGGCGCGGGAAGGGACGGCGGGAGAGGATGTCACCCTCTGGTGGACCCACGTTGTCAGCTTGCATCGCAAGTCGCGAACGCTACATAAGGAACTCAAAGACGCCGAGCATGCCCTGGGGTCGGAACCGAGCGAGGAAAACCTCGCCTGGCTGCGCGATATCCAGGACCGGCTCGCGGCGCTGGACGGCGCCGAGGCCCTGATTGATGGGTTCGGCGCCTCGTCCGGGCGCCCGGTGCGGACGTTTTGAGGTCCGTAACGGCGAATCGAGACTCCACGCATAGGGTAGGGGGACTTTTTCTGCGTCGGGCGCGTTGACGCGGATCAAGTTTCGACGTTTTTGGCTGGTTGAAGCAGGGTTAATTGGGGCTTAATGAGCCCTATCCACACTGCCGGCCGCGATTCGTTCGGGTGGCGCATTTGCGCGCGCGCTGCCCTTTATGGCTGTCCGCCGCACCTTCCGGGCGGCGAAGAGGACCGTTATGGCATCGAAGACTGCAGCAAAATCAAAAGCTAAGCCCGCTCCCGCGAAGAAGGCCGCGCCGCGGCCGGTGCCCAAGCCGGCCGCGAAAGCCGCCGCGCCGGTGAAGCCGGCCGCAAAGCCGGCGGCGTCTGCCGCAAAGACCGGGGCGGCGGCCAAGCCGGCCAAGGCCCCGGTGAGCAACGTCGAGGCCATCAAGGCGCTCGCCCTCAAGGCCGGGGCCGCCAAGGGCGGCGCCGCGCAGCCGGCCGTGACGCCGGCCGACAAGGACGGCGAGACCTCCGATTCCCCGCTGCTCGACCTGTCGGATGCCGCCGTCCGGAAGATGATCAAGAACGCCAAGAAGCGCGGCTACGTCACCTACGAGCAGCTCAATGGCGTCCTCCCCTCCGAGGAAGTGACCTCGGAGAAGATCGAGGACGTGCTCGCGATGCTCAACGAGATGGGCATCAACGTCGTCGAATCCGAGGAAGCCGGCGAGGAAGAGGACAAGGAAGACGACGACGACGATGATGATGCCGGCGGCGACCTGGTCGAGACGTCGACCAAGTCCGTCGCCGAGACCAAGAAATCCGAACCGGGTGAGCGCACCGACGACCCCGTGCGCATGTATCTGCGCGAGATGGGCTCGGTCGAGCTGCTCTCGCGCGAGGGCGAAATCGCGATCGCAAAGCGCATCGAGGCCGGCCGCGAGGCGATGATCGCAGGCCTGTGCGAAAGCCCGCTCACCTTCCAGGCGATCATCATCTGGCGCGATGAGCTGAACGAAGGAAAAGTGTTTCTGCGCGACATCATCGATCTCGAGGCGACCTACGCGGGTCCCGATGCCGTGAAGGGCATGGCGAACCCGGGCGTGCCGGGACAGCCGGGCGTTCCCGGAGCGCCGGGCGCGCCGGTCGCCGGCGTCCCCGGTGCCGCACCCGCGATGGTGGCAGCGCCTCCGTCTGCGCCGCCTGCCGCGACCCCGTTCCGCGCCGCGCCGCCGCGTCCCGGCAATGGCGCGGCCGCGCCCGGCGAGGAAGTCGAGGGCGCACCGGTCGGCGAAGGCGACATGGACGACGACGACATGGAGAATTCCCTGTCGCTCGCCGCGATCGAAGCCGAGCTGAAGCCGAAGGTGATGGAGGCGTTCGACAAGATCGCCTCGGAGTACAAGCGGCTGCGCCGGCTGCAGGACCAGGACATCGCGAACCAGCTGCAGAACGAGTCGCTCTCGCCCGCGCAGGAGCGCAAGTACAAGAAGATCAAGGAAGACCTCGTCACCGAGGTGAAGTCGCTGCGCCTCAACCAGGCGCGCATCGATGCGCTGGTCGAACAGCTCTACGACATCAACAAGCGCCTCATTTCGTACGAAGGCCGCCTGATGCGGCTGGCGGAAAGCTACGGCGTGCCGCGCGAGGACTTCCTGCGCAACCACCAGGGCGAAGAGCTCAACCCGCAGTGGCTCAACCGCGTCTCGAAGCTGTCCGCCAAGGGCTGGAAGAATTTCGTCGCGCACGACAAGGACCGCATCAAGCAAATCCGCGGCGACATCCAGGCGCTCGCGACCGAGACCGGCCTGGAGATCGGCGAGTATCGCAAGATCGTCCACATGGTGCAGAAGGGCGAGCGCGAGGCGCGCCAGGCGAAGAAGGAAATGGTCGAGGCGAACCTGCGCCTCGTCATCTCGATCGCGAAGAAATACACCAACCGCGGCCTGCAGTTCCTCGACCTGATCCAGGAAGGCAACATCGGGCTGATGAAGGCGGTCGACAAGTTCGAGTACCGCCGCGGCTACAAGTTCTCGACCTACGCGACGTGGTGGATCCGGCAGGCGATCACCCGCTCGATCGCCGACCAGGCGCGCACCATCCGCATCCCGGTGCACATGATCGAGACGATCAACAAGATCGTGCGCACGAGCCGCCAGATGCTGCACGAGATCGGCCGCGAGCCCACGCCGGAAGAGCTCGCCGAGAAGCTTGCGATGCCGCTCGAGAAGGTGCGCAAGGTTCTCAAGATCGCCAAGGAGCCGATCAGCCTCGAGACGCCGATCGGCGACGAGGAGGATTCGCACCTCGGTGATTTCATCGAGGACAAGAACGCCGTCCTGCCGATCGACGCCGCGATCCAGTCGAACCTGCGCGAGACCACGACGCGCGTGCTCGCCTCGCTCACCCCGCGCGAGGAGCGCGTGCTGCGCATGCGCTTCGGCATCGGCATGAACACCGACCACACGCTGGAAGAGGTCGGCCAGCAGTTCTCGGTGACGCGCGAGCGCATTCGCCAGATCGAGGCGAAGGCACTGCGCAAGCTGAAGCACCCGAGCCGGTCGCGCAAGCTGCGGAGCTTCCTGGATAACTGAGTCGGCGCGATGCCAACGATTGCGTATTTCTACGGCATCGCGATCCAGGCGCCGCGCGCGGGCACATCAAGCGTTGGAGCGGGTTGCGGGTCCCAGATGCCGAATGACTTTCCCATGGTCGACGTACTGCGCCTTCGTCCGCTCGAAGGTCACCGCCTGTGGCTGCGCTTCACCGACGGCAGCGAAGGCGTGCGCGATCTGTCCGATGTCATCGCGCAGAACGGTCCGATGGTCGAGCCGCTGAAATCACCCGAGTACTTCGCGCGCGTGTTTGTCGAGATGGGCGCGCCGACCTGGCCCAACGGCTTCGATATCGACCCGATCAATCTCTATATGGAATTGCGTGACGCCGGTGCGCTGACCCTCGTCGCGGCGGAGTAGAGCGCCTCCCGCATGCCCGCGTTCGTCTGGAACACCAATCACCGGATGTGGAAGGTGGTGCCGCCTTTCACGGCCAGCTGGGACGTGCTCAAGGCCTATGTCACCGACCCGTCGGCCTACGTCTACTGGTCGACACCGCGGCTGCTGGACGAGATCAAGGCCGGCGACACCGCCTACATCTTCCGCACCGTGGACAAGCCCGGGATCGTGGCGCGCGGCGTGGTCGAAGAGGCGCCGCGGCATCTGTCGCCGGCAACGGCCGCGTCATTCGCCTTTCCGGCGCGCCTCACGCCGGCCGGCTGGGACGAGAGCGTCGCGCCCTCGGCCTGGAAGACCGGCATCCGGATCGAGCGCTGCTTCTGGGACGAGCCGGTGGGGGGCGGGTTGCCCGCGCATGGCGCAGTTGGGCGGCTGAGCGAGGACGAGGTGCGGGCGGTGGAGGGGGAGGTGACGGGGAGATGACGGGGAGATGACGGGGAGATGATCCGAGACTCGCGTCTGCAATTGCACAGGTCTGTGGCCAAACTTGACTTGATGCGACTTGGACATTCACCGGGATGCTAGTGGCCGGCACCACATCCGCACCGCGGACGGGCTGATCTTCCGCCGCGGATGCTGCAAATCCACTGGATGAAGATCAGCGAATATCCGCAGCGCGCGCAGGCGGGCGAGCATTAGCGTGCCTTATCGGTTCCGCTCACCCAGCGACCGTCTACCCATGAAAACCTACTTTGCATGGGGTTGTTTTTCGAAAAATTTTTCCGGTCCCCTCAATCCGCGTGATCCATCAGTCAATTTGATTGATCTGACGGCGCGCCGAAACGTGCTAGGCACGCGTCCGGACACCGCAAACCTGCACGAGACCCGCCCATGTCCCTTGCTGCCGGCCGTGAATTCCTGTCGATCCCCGGGCCGACCGTGATCCCCGATGCTGTGCTCGCCGCGATGCAGCGGCCGGCGGTCGACATCTATTCCGGGCCGCTGGTGGCGCTGACCGACAGCCTGCTCGCCGACATGTCGAGGATCTTCCGCACCAAGGGGCGCTCTTACATCTACGCGGCGAACGGCCACGGCGCGTGGGATGCGGCACTGACCAACGTGCTGTCGCGCGGCGACAAGGTGCTGGTGCTGGAAAGCGGGCGCTTCGCGATCGGCTGGGGCGAAGCCGCCAAGATGCTCGGCTGCGAGGTCGAGATTTTGCCCGGCGACTTCCGTCGCGCCGTGAAGCCCGAGGCGGTCGAGGCGCGGCTGAAGGCGGATGCAAAGAGCGAGATCAAGGCGATACTGGTGGCGCAGATCGACACCGCGTCGGGCGTCGTCAACGACATCAAGGCGATCGGCGAGGCCGTGCGCGCGGCAAAGCATGACGCGTTGCTGATGGTGGATACCGTCGCCTCGCTCGGCTGCATCCCGTTCGAGATGGATGCCTGGGGCGTCGACGTCGCGATGGCGGGCTCGCAGAAGGGGCTGATGACGCCGCCGGGACTGGGCTTCACGGCCGCGAGCCCGCGCGCGCGCACCGCGCACACGACCGCCAACCTGCGCTCGCCCTATTGGGACTGGACCTTCCGTGAGGGCGAGGCGCATTACCACAAATATTGCGGCACGCCGCCGGAGCACCTGCTGTTCGGGCTGCGCGCCGCGCTCGACATGATCTTCGCCGAAGGCTTGGAGAGCGTGTTCCAGCGCCACCGCCTGCTCGCCGAGGCGACGCGCCGCGCGGTCGGCACCTGGTCGGAGGGGCAGGCGATCACGTTCAACGCCTCCGAGCCGGAGGAGCGTTCCAACACGGTGACGGCGATCGTCACGCGCAACGGCGAGAGTGCGCAGCCGCTGGTCGACTACTGCCGCGACAAATGCGGCGTCGTGCTCGGCCGCGCGCTGGGGAATTCCGAGGGCAAAGGCTTCCGCATCGCCCACATGGGCCACGTCAACGCGCCGATGATCTTCGGCACGCTCAGCGTGGTCGAGATGGCGCTGTCCGCGCTCGGCCTGCCGCACGGCAAAGGCGGCGCGCAGGCGGCGGTGGAGTTTCTGGCGAAGTCCGTGCCGGCGTAACACCCGCTCCGCTCATTCCCGTCCCCTGTCGGCGATAAACTGCAGCGGGAATCCAGGGCCAAGAACTTGAAGTTCAAGGACTGGGTCCCGCTTTCGCGGGGACGAGCGAAAGCAAGGGGTTCACGCGCAGCAAAACGGCCGGTCTTTCGACCGGCCGTCCTGATTCCACCTGACTTCAAATCAATCGCACTTGCGGCGCGTCACCGTACGAGAGCCGTTCGGGGTCTCTTCCGTGACGGTCACGGACCGGCACTCCGGGCCGCCGCGCACCTCACGCTCGATGATCCGGTCGCGCCGGGGAGGCGGCGGCTCGCCGATGCGCACGCCGACGCCCGGGACCTCCACCGCGACCTGCGCGTTCGCCGACATCGGGGCGAACGCCGTGAACGCCGCGGCCGTCGTGATCAGCAGGAACCAATGTTTCATGGCGCTTCTCCGTTTTGCCTTGCCGGCCTAACGTGCGTGAGGAGAAGGAGTTCCGGGCTTTTGCCGGTTCCGCAGGACGCTAAGTTCGGGTCAGCGCCGGCTGCACTGCCACGCGTTGTTGCTGACGCACTGGCTCTGGCACAGCGTATTGCCGGCGCATTGCCCCATGCACTGGATGCCGAGCCGTCCGGTGCATCCCATGTATTCGCCGAAGCTGTCGTCGTTTCCGCCGCGCGTGCCGTTTGCCAGGGCATCGCCGTCGGCCATCAGTTCGGCGAACGTTTTGCCGTACATCGCGATGCGATTGAAGTCGTAACCGAGCGCGCGGGCCTTTTGATGCTGCTGCAGGGCCCGTGCGCGGGCACGCTGCCGGTCCGCCGTGCTGCGCGTCTCGTCGCCATAGATCACGGCCTGCCACACCGCCGAGCAGTAGATCGCGTCGGGGTCGCCCTTGTCGGCGAGTCCCTCGCGTTGGGCGTAGTTGAGGTCGATACAGAAGCGCCGCGTGCGCTCGGAATAACCGGCAGCCGCCATGGCGGTGAGCGACAGCAGAATGGCGATCGCGGCAAAAATCCGCTTCATCGGCGCCCCATGGCGCCGATCAGATCATCGGTGGCGGCCGAAATGCAATATCCTGGGGTCTGATTCAACGGCGTCAAATCAGACTCCAGTCGCTTTGCTTTTGCTTGCGCATGATCTTTTCTGAAAACCGGTGTCCATCCTCGATCGGGGTCGAGGACATGCTTTTCGGGACAATGCGCTAGCGCGCGCCGGCGCGGCGCTCGCTCGCGCGACGGGTGTCGCGTTCGCGTTGCTTCACGTCATCCTCGACGCGCACGATCCGGTTGATCTGGTTCGGCGGCATGCCGGATTTCTCGCCGATTTCGCGGTCCTGCTCCGCGATCAGCGCGCGGGCCGGCTCGTCGCCGTCGATGCCGCCGAGCATGTCGGCCGGTACGCGGCGGTTGGAGCGCTGCGAGCCGTCCTCGTAATAGACGTTGAACAGCACGAACTCGCTACGGGGCGTCGGTTTGCGCGCCATATTGTTGTTCCTTCTACAAGCCGTGTGCCCGTGCGCAGCGGATAGGCGAAATGGCTGCGCCGCGTCAAGAATGCAAAAGCCCGGCGCTTCGCCGGGCTTCGCGGCAGCCCCCGCCATTGCGGCGGAAACCGGCCTTAACCATCAATCCAGCTGCTTACGCGGCCTGCAGGTTGGTCGCGTTGGACTTGCCGTTCTTGCGGTCGGCTTCGATGTCGAAGGTCAGCTTCTGGCCCTCGGCCAAGCCGCGCATGCCGGCGCGCTCAACGGCCGACACGTGCACGAACACGTCGGGGCCGCCGCCGTCCTGTGCGATGAATCCGAAGCCCTTTTGGCCGTTGAAGAATTTTACGGTACCGGTCGCCATTGTTGATCTCCTCGAGTAACGCGGAATCGCGTCAGGTGCCCGCGCAACCATTGTGCGGACGTGTATCCGGATTTGGCGGTGTCTAAGGGAAGGCCCCGCAGGGCATTGGCCAGAGCGGCAAAATCTCGAACAGGGGGTATGTAGGATGGTTCCGCCCGGATTGCAAACCTGGCCGGCACGCGCCTACTCGTGCGCGATCACCTTCAGCGGTGTCGCGTAGGGCTCGACGCGCAGCGAGTTGTGCGCGATCAGGCCGATTTTCGCACGCGGTGCCTGTTCGAGGTCGCCGTTGGCGGCCTTGCGCACCGCATATTGCCACACCGTGAGCGTCCCCTTCGCGGCGAGCGCCTTCGCGACCGCGCCGGCGTCGCTGCCGCCGAGGCCGGCCAGTTCCTCGGCCGAGAGGCCGATCACGACCTCATCCTTCACGGAGACGATCTTGAACAGGCTGGTCATCTTTTGATCCTTCTGGTTGCCCTGTGCGAGCGCGGGAACGGTCGAGACGATCAGCAATGCGCCCGCGCGCAGCAGGCTTCTCCGCGTCGGATATCTCATGTGGGATTCCTGGATCTGGGAGGGGGCCGCAGGTGGGAGGCTTGGGTGGTTAGTCGCGAGCGGAGCCGATCCGGTTCAGTCTTGCGAAGCCGCCATTTCCCCGCCATCACTGTCGCGAGGGTTTGAGGCGACGCATGTCCGACACTGATGCCAGGCCGCGCGGGGAGCTGACGGTGCGTACCATCGCGATGCCGGCCGACACCAACGCCAACGGCGACATCTTCGGCGGCTGGGTGATGGCGCACATGGACCAGGCCGGCGGCATCGCGGGGGTCGAGCGCGCGCAGGGCCGCGTCGTGACGATCGCGGTCGAGGCCATGACCTTCATCCAGGCGATGCGCGTCGGCGACGTGCTCGAGGTCTACACCGAGGTCGAGAGCGTCGGCCGCACCTCGATGAAGATCCATATCGAGGCCTGGGCGCAGCGGTTCCAGACGCACCGTCGCGACAAGGTCACCGACGCGACCTTCACCTTCGTCCACGTCGGCGACGACGGACGGCCGCGTGCGATCCCGAGATAAAACAAGAGCAACAGATGCAGATATTCCTGTTCGATCTCCTGCCGTTCGACCGGCATTTCGACGAGTTCAAGGCGGGGCGGCACATGACGTTTCCGCTGCCGAAATCGTATTTCGATCCGGAGACCGCGGCGCGCTCCTACGAGCAGCATCTTGCCGTGTGGGAGGAGATGGACCGGCTCGGCTATGACGGCGTCGGCCTCAACGAGCATCACACCACGCCGCACGGTCTGATGAACTCGCCCAACATGATGGCGGCAGCCGGCGCGCAGCGCACCAAGAAGCTCAAGTTCTTCATCCTCGGCAACCTGCTGCCGTTGCACAATCCGTTGCGCATCGCCGAGGAGCTCGCGATGGCGGACTGCATTTCGCGCGGACGCATCATGGCCGGCTTCGCGCGCGGCGTGCCGCGCGAATATAAGGTCTACGACGTGCCGATGGCCGAGTCGCGCGCGCGGTTCGACGAGGCGCTCGCCGTGATCCTGCGCGCCTGGCAGGAGGACACGTTCACGCACGAGGGCAAATACTGGAAATACAAGGACATCGCGATCT
>CAWIXG010000033.1:0-295640 GCA_963839985.1 uncultured Alphaproteobacteria bacterium
CGCACCTTCCCGGCGATCGACATCACGCGCTCCGGCACGCGCAAGGAAGAGCTGCTCACCGAGGCGGCCGTGCTCAAGAAGATGTACATCCTGCGCCGCATCCTCAATCCGATGGGCACGATGGATGCGATCGACTTCCTGCTCGACAAGCTGCGCAACACCAAGACCAACGGCGAGTTCTTCGACTCGATGAATGCGTAGTCTCAGTCGCAGGGTGGGCAAAGCGCGTCGCCGCGATAGCGGTCACGTGCGTGCCCACGCGAATAATCACGGTTTGAGTTTGTATCCATGGGCACGGCGCTGCGCGCCTTTGCCCACCCTACGTGGTCAACCTCATGACCATCCGCATCGCCGAAGCGCGCTGGCCTGACGATCGCGCCGCCGTCGAATCGCTGTTTCGCGACTACGTCGCCTCGCTTGCCGAGGACATCAGCTTCCAGAATGTCGATGCGGAGCTGTCCGGCCTGCCGGGCAAATACGCGCGCCCGGGCGGCGTGGTGCTGATCGCATGGACCGGCGATGCGCCCGCCGGCGCGATCGCGTATCGCATGGTCGAGCCCGGCGTCGCCGAGATGAAGCGGCTTTATGTGCGCGACGGGTTCCGCGGCCGCGGCATCGCGCGCGAGCTTGCCAATGAGCTGATCGAGGATGCGCGCGGGCGGGGCTATCGCACGATGCTGCTCGATACGCTTGCCTCGATGCAGGCGGCGCGGGCGCTCTATCGCGATCTCGGCTTCGTGCCGGTCGCGGCGTATTACGACAACCCGCTGCCGGGCGTCGCCTACATGGCGCTCGAGCTGGGCGAATAATTACTTGTAAAGCCGCACCGCCTTGATACGCGACGACAGCGCAAGCGCATCGAGGCACGCATTGGGCTCGCCCGGCGTGCAGGCGGTGACCTCGTTGACCAGCAGCGAGCCAAGCTGGGCGCAATCGCCGTCGGTCGCGAAGGTCTTCACCACGGTCTTGGCGGACCGCACCGGACCCATGTCGGTGACCATGCGGCGGTAGACCGCGCCCTCGGCGTTGAACAGCGCGAAGTCGAGCTTCAGGCTCTCGAGCGCGTGCGACGTCTTGTTCTCGATCACGAAGGTCATGCGGCAGCGGCTGTCGGCGTTCTCGACCGTGTTGAGCTCGACCCGCACCGCGTCCTGCGCGTGAGCCGGCGCAAACGCCGCGAGGGTGAACAGGAGCACGAGAGCGCGGATCCGCATTGCCTTCCTCCGACAAAATTGTTGCGGCAGTTTCGGCGCTCGCACGACGCGGCGCAACGATTCTAGTTTTGAACGACTCGAAACGGCGATGCCATTGCGTGGACCACGGCCGCGAGCTGATCCGCGCCGGTGACCGGGAGCGAGCAGCGTTCGCCGACGCACACGAACGCGGCGCCGTCCGGCGCGCTCGCGATCTTGTCATGCGCCGGATGGGAGGCGGGCAGGGCGCCGGCATCGCCCGCGCGCAACACGATACGGTCGAGGAACGGGAGTTTCAGCGCCGCCGCCGCGAGGGCGTCCGCGCGCTCGCCCGCGCCGGTGATGACGATCTCGGCACCGCGCAGCCGCAGGTCGACCGCGTTGAGCAGCGCCGCGTGACCGATCAGGTTTTCACCCGCCGCGCCGAGCACGCCCTCGATCAGCCGGTCGGCCTGGTGCCGCCATGCGTCGTCGCCGGCCAGCACGGCGAGCCGCACCAGGTTCGCCGCCGCGATGGAGTTCGGGTTCGGCGTCGCGTCGTCGTGGGTGGCGGCCGGGCGCACCACGAGGCCTTCGGCATCGTCGGCGGTGAGGAAATAGCCGCCATTGTCCGGATTGGCGTAGTGGCGGTCGAGCGCGCGCTGCCAGGTCAGCGCCTGGTCGAGATAAGGTTTTTCGCCGGTGGCCTCGTAGAGGGCCAGCGCAGCCTTCACCATGCAGGCGAAGTCGGAGGCGAGGCCGGGGAACAGAAGCCGGCCCTCGCGCCAGGAGTGGCCCAGGCGGTCGCCGCGGGTCATCGTGGCGGCGATGAACCGGAAGGCGCGCGCCGCCATCGCGATCCAGCCGGGCTCGCCCAGCAGCGCGCCGGCGTTGGCCAGCGCCGCGACCATCATCCCGTTCCAGTCGGCGAGGACCTTGTCGTCCAGTCCGGGGCGGACGCGTTTTTCGCGTTCCTTCAATAACTTACCGCGCAGCATGGCGAGTCGCGAGGCCTGGTCGCCGGTCGCCGCCACCGCCTCCATGCTGCGCGGTAAGTGATTGAGCCGATTCAAGATGTTGTGGCCCTCGAAGTTGCCCTCCGTGGTCACGTCATATTGCGCCGCAACATAAGCCCCGTCCTCGGGGCCAAGGACCTGCATCACCTCGGCAAGCGACCAGACATAGAACTTGCCCTCCTCGCCCTCCGAATCCGCGTCGAGCGAGGCCGAGAACGCCCCGTCCGGCGTGGTCATCTCGCGGGCGAGCCAATCCACGGTTTCGTGGGCGCGCTCGCGAAAGAGTGCGACGCCGGTGGCGGCATGCGCCACCGCGAGCAGCTCGAGGAGCTGGGCGTTGTCGTAGAGCATCTTCTCGAAATGCGGCACCAGCCAGCGCTCGTCGACGGAATAGCGCGAGAAGCCGCCGCCGAGATGGTCGTAGATGCCGCCCTCGCTGATGTGCTCGAGCGTGAGCAGCACGCGGCTGAAGAACGCGGGCGCGGCGGTGCGCGGCGGGCTTTCCTCCATCGGGGCGCGTTCGCCGGCGCGCCAGAGCAGCTCGAAGATCGCGCATTGGGGAAACTTCGGCGCGCCGCGCAGGCCGCCGTTGGTGGCGTCGATGGCGCGCGCGATCCCGTTCGCCGCACGGTCGAGCTCGGCGAAGCCGATCACGGTCTTGCCGGCGGGCCGCGCCGCTTCGGACAGCCGCGCCATCAGGGCATCGCGGTTCTTCCCGATGCGCTCCGGCTCCTCGCGGAACAGCCGCGCGAGCTCGCGCAGCACGTCGGTGAAGGCGGCGCGGCCGTAGCGCGACTCCCTGGGAAAATACGTGCCACCCCACACCGGTTCGCCTTTCGGCGTGAGGAACATGGTGAGCGGCCAACCGCCCTGTTCGCCCAGCAGGTGCAGCGCGTTCATGTAGATCTGGTCGATGTCCGGCCGCTCCTCGCGGTCGACCTTGATGTTGACGAACAGCTCGTTCATCACGCGCGCGGTCGCGTCGTCCTCGAAACTTTCGTGCGCCATCACGTGGCACCAGTGGCACGCCGCGTAGCCGACCGAGAGCAGGATCGGCTTGTTGCCGCGCTGCGCTTCGGCGAGCGCCTCCGGGCCCCACGGCCACCAGTCCACCGGATTGTGCTGGTGCTGCAGCAGATAGGGCGAGGTCTCGCGCGCGAGGCGATTGGTGTGGGACGTGCTGTGTGAGGCTGACATGCCGGATTGTAACGCGTGAGGTGGTTCAAGTCTCGCGGCGGTCGAACAACGCGGCGAGCCGCGGAACCAGCAGCAGTACAGCGGCTGCGGCCACCGTCCACATCGCGAAGAGCAGGAGATAGCGCGCCACGACGCCGTCCGGCGGCAGCACTGAAAGAAGCGCGTGTGAGAATGTCCAGTTGAACGGAATGACCAGCAGCGGCCCAAGGAACAGGGTATCGCGGATCGGTGTCAGCATTGTCATTGCGGCCGATCGCTCTTCGATGTCGTCGATCAGGACTGCGAGCGCAAAGAAGCCGGGTAGCGGCAGCGCGCTCGCCATGCCGATCCATTTCTGGTCGTCCGCGGCCCGCGAGGCCCAGAACAGGCACGCGTAGGTGACGACGAAGAATGCGATGCGCCAGACGCCGGTGGCCGTGCTCCAGAACGCGATAAAGCGCGTGATGTGCTTGCGCGGCGCCGCGTCGGCCGGCGCGCCGCGCGACCAGGCGAAGGCCATGAACACGATCGCGAAGATCGCGGCCCCGGTCAGCAGCACGCCGCCGCCCGGAATTGCGCTGCGAAAATGCGTGACGATGACCGCGCCTGCGAGCCAGGCGAGCGACCACGCGATGACGCGCGCGAACAGCCTGCCCCAGCGCGGCAATGCACCGACCGGCGGCAGCAGGCGCGGATACGTGATCAGCGCGGCGAACAGCACGCAGTTGAAGATCACCAGCGGATAGATCGCGTCCGCCACGACGGTCGGCTCATCGCTCGCGATGATCGCGATGCCGTTGAGAATCGGAAACGTGAACAGCACGCCGGCGACGCGCTTGCTGATCGTGCCGGCGTAGGCGACCAGCATGAAGACGAGCAGCGCAAGCGGGAGCTTGATCAGGAAGGCGAGGAGCGGGGAGGTCATGGTGGGTCTTGAGCCGTCCCGCAGGTGGTCGAATGCGCTATGCGTAGAGAGCCTTCAGTTCAACGAGAACGTTTCCGGCTATAGCCGGCCCTGAGATAGCGCTTGGCATTGGCGCCGAGGTCGGCGGGCAGTCCATCAACCGAACCGACAAGGTGGGCGATCGACTCGTAGGACAAGCTTTTTGTCCGACGCACGGACACGAGACGTTCGCGCACGATTTCGGATTTTGACACGTTGCGTGTGTGCGACCTCGGCCTCGATCTGAGCCACAAGCGAGTCGGGCAGGCGGAGCGTCACGGCTTTCATGCGCGGAGTGTAAGACGCGACTCTCGCTTGTGGAATACCGGCGCGCCATCGCCGCTGAATATCACAAGTGGGATCGCGTCGGCCATCAAAGCGCCCCGAGTCCGCGGTCGGATGTCATCGTGGTTCAGGGGCGCGGATCATGAGATTGACGGCTCACGTCTGTGCGGTCGCGCTTTTCGCTGCGGTGCACGGCGCCGCATGGGCGCAAGCAGGCTGCAGGTTCGATGAGTTGGGTTTCAGCTACTATCGGGTCGAACGGGACGGCGTGCCGTCAGCTTACATCCTATCGGCGGCGGGTCCGAACTGGAGTCATTCGCCGTACGGCTGGCACGCGCCGGGCCTCTTGCAATGCGAGAATTGTTCGGCGTCGGGAAGTGCGGCTGGCGGCCTTTATCACTTCATTGAGGAGAAAGAGGCGGACGCATCGCAGCGGCTGACGGCGGCGGCGCGCGCTGAGCGGCGCCGAGAAACGATCGGGTTTCCCTATCCGTACGTCATGCTCGGGCCGGATCATCTGCGGCATCTGGGTTCGCGCGAAAACATCAGCATCGGACCGTTCTCGGGATATGCGATCGCTTTCGGCATCGTCGTGAGCGGTGACGGAAAAGACGACCGATTGGAGCGGTCAATCGGCAAGAACCGCATTTATCTGGCACTCAAGCTGACCGACGGATGTGTATCGTTCAGCATCGACGTCACGAGCTCGGCGAGTGATGGCGGAAATATCTGGACGCCGCTGGAATCACTGCTCAAAGAGATCACGGTCACGAAGCACTCGGGCGCCGTGCCGCCGGCGCCTTATGGCGTCTCCGTTCGTGCCCGGCGCGAGAGCGGCCAGTCCGATCCGGGCGCCTGGCAGAGCCAGCAGTGGCCGGGCCGGCCTTAGACGAACGTGATCTTGGCTTCGGCCATCGGCTTTCCTCGCACTGTCGGATGTGTGCGCCTATAAATAACGCATATGTCCGCGACCGCCTGCCCCACCATCTTCGCACTCTCCTCCGGCCGCCTCCCGGCCGCGATCGCGGTGGTGCGCGTCAGCGGCCCGCAGGCAAGCGCGGCACTCACGGCGTTGGGCGGCAAACTCCCCGAGCCGCGCAAGGCGGTGTTCCGCCGGCTGCGCCAGCCCGGGACGAAGGCGATCCTCGATGAGGTGCTGGCGTTGTGGTTTCCCGGGCCGAATACCGAGACCGGCGAGGACATGGCCGAGCTGCACCTGCACGGCGGCCGGGCGGTGGTGGCGGCGGTGCAAGCCGAGCTCTCCAAGCTGCCCGGGTTTCGGCCGGCGGAGGCGGGCGAGTTCACCCGCCGCGCGTTCCACAACGGCAAGCTCGACCTGACCGCGGTCGAAGGCCTTGCCGACCTGGTGCTTGCCGAGACCGAGGCGCAGCGCGCGCAGGCGATGCGGCAGCTGTCCGGCGCGCTGGGCGGCCGCGCCGAGGCCTGGCGCCAGCGGTTGATCGCCGCGCTGGCGCTGGTTGAGGCGCGCATCGATTTTTCCGACGAGGCCGATGTGCCCGAGGACCTGGTTTCTCCCGCACGTCATGCTGCGCGGGAACTGATTGAAGAGATTGAGGAAACGCTGGGCGATGAGCATCGCGGCGAGCGGCTGCGCGAGGGCCTGATTGTTGCGATCGCCGGGCCGCCGAATGCCGGCAAATCGAGCCTGCTCAACCGGCTGGCGCGGCGCGAGGCCGCGATCGTGTCGCCTTACGCCGGAACGACGCGCGACGTGATCGAGGTGCATCTCGACCTCGGCGGCTATCCGGTCACCCTGCTGGATACCGCCGGCATTCGCGAGAGCGACGACCCGGTCGAGCAGGAGGGCGTGCGCCGCGCGCAGGCGCGCGCCGATGCGGCTGACCTGGTGCTTTGGGTGGTCGATGCGGCCGGCGACGCACCTTTGCCAAAGAATGATTCGAAGGCGAAATGGATCGTTCGCAACAAGACCGATCTGGCGCCGGCCACTGCAAATTCCGGTCAAGGCCATGATATCTCAGCGAAAACCGGCACCGGCTTGGACCGGCTGATTGCCGATCTGGCGGCATTCGCCGGGAATCAATTCACGGCAAGTGAGTCGCCGCTCATCACCCGGGAGCGTCATCGTGTTGCGCTGCAGCAAACAGTGAACGCGCTCCAGCGCGCTTTGAGCGCGGATCAGGAAGAGCTGATCGCCGAAGAGCTGCGTCTGGCCGCGCGAGCGCTGGGCGGGCTGACGGGGCGGGTGGACGTAGAGGACGTGCTGGATGTGATCTTCCGGGACTTCTGCATCGGCAAGTGATCTGTAGTTCATTTCTTCAGTGAATTTGGCAGAACGAACCCAAGCGCAGTCCCGTTTCACGTGAAACAGAGTTCCATAATTCGATTCGTAGGCGCAACGATCCGGCGAATCGCATCGAAATCTTGTTCCGAGTTCCTGCACTTGGGTTACAAGCCCTGCGGGTGAGTGCCATGACTTCCTTCGATGTGATCGTAATTGGCGGCGGCCATGCCGGCTGTGAGGCCGCGGCGGCGGCTGCGCGGCTGGGCGCGCGCACCGCGCTGGTGACGCACCGCTTTGCCACCATCGGGGCGATGTCCTGCAACCCGGCGATCGGCGGGCTTGGCAAGGGCCACCTGGTGCGCGAGGTCGATGCGCTCGACGGGCTGATGGGGCGGGTAGCCGACCAGGGCGGCATCCAGTTTCGCGTCCTCAATCGCCGCAAGGGACCGGCGGTGCGCGGGCCGCGCGCGCAGGCCGACCGCAAACTCTACGCGGCAGCGATGCAGCGCGCGATCCGCGCGACCGCAAACCTGACGGTGATCGAAGGCGAGGTGGACGATCTGGTGCTCTCGGCCGGGCAGACGCTCTCGGCCGGGCAAGTCGCCGGCGTGCGGCTCAAGGACGGCCGTGAGCTGTCCTGCGGCGCGGCGGTCCTGACCACCGGCACGTTCCTGCGCGGTCTGATCCACGTGGGCGAACAGCAGACGCCGGCCGGCCGGATCGGCGAGGCGCCGGCGGTCGGGCTGTCGCTGACGCTCGAGCGGCTCGGCTTTGCGCTCGGCCGGCTCAAGACCGGGACGCCGCCGCGGCTCGACGGCACCACGATCGACTGGTCCGCGGTCGAGATGCAGCCGGGCGACGAGCCGCCCGAGCCGTTCTCGATGCTCACCGCGCGGATCGAGACGCCGCAGATCCAGTGCGGCATCACCCGTACGCTGCCCGCGACGCACGACATCATCCGGGCGAACGTGCACCGCTCGCCGATGTATTCCGGGCAGATCGCGAGCCGCGGCCCGCGCTATTGCCCGTCGATCGAGGACAAGATCGTCCGCTTCGGCGAGCGCGACGGGCACCAGATTTTCCTCGAGCCCGAGGGCCTCGACGACTCGACGGTCTATCCGAACGGCATCTCGACCTCGCTGCCCGAAGACGTCCAGCGCGCGCTGGTCGCGACGATCCCGGGCCTGGAACGGGCGAACATCATCCGCCCCGGCTATGCGATCGAGTACGATCACGTCGATCCGCGCGAGCTCACGGCCACGTTGGAGGCCAAGCGCCTGGAAGGTCTGTACCTGGCCGGCCAGATCAACGGCACCACCGGATACGAGGAGGCGGCCGCCCAAGGACTGGTCGCCGGCCTCAATGCGGCGGCGCGCGCTAGCGGCGGCGCCGGGATCGTGTTCGACCGCGCCGAAGGTTATCTCGGCGTCATGATCGACGACCTGGTGACGCGCGGCGTGACCGAGCCGTACCGCATGTTCACCTCGCGCGCGGAATATCGCCTGACCTTGCGCGCCGACAACGCGGATCAGCGCCTGACCGGGAAGGGGATCGCGATCGGCTGCGTTGGGCCGGCGCGCGCGGCGGCGTTTGGTGCCAAGAAGACCGCGCTCGACGAGGCGCGGCGCCTCGCCGAATCCCTCTCGATCACGCCGTCGCAGGCCGAACGCCACGGGGTTTCGCTGAACAAGGACGGCCAGCGCCGGACCGCGATGGATCTGCTGGCCTATCCGCATGTGGGGCTGACGGAAGCGATCCGGGTTTGGCCTCAGCTCGGTCAGATCCCGCAGGTTATCGCGCAGCAAATCGAGATCGACGCGAAATATGCAGTCTATCTTGACCGCCAGGCCGCCGATGTCGCGGCTTTCCGGCGAGATGAGGCGCTGGAACTGCCCGACAGTATCGACTTCGGCCAGATGACCTCGCTGTCGATGGAGGTCCGTCAGAAGCTGGAATCGATTCGGCCCCGAACCGTTGGTCAGGCCGGGCGGATCGACGGCGTCACACCGGCGGCCTTGACCCTGATCGCGTCCCATATCCGGCGCGGCGGCAAGAGGAAGTCCGCTAAAGCTTGATCATCTGCGTAGCCTACGGCGGATCGTTCACATGGCATCGCTTTCTCCCCGTCACCCTGAGGTGCCCGCGCGGCGCGCGGGCCTCGACGGGCGACGGCCACAGTGCGGCCGATCATCCTTCGAGGCTCCCCCGGCTCAAGCGGCCGGGGTCGCACCACAGGACGACGGTGCGAGCGCGCTGCTCCGATTTCCAGCGACCGCGCTGTCATGAACGCGACCCTGCAAGCCGCACTCGCCGGCGACCGCGCGCAAGCGATTGCGTTGAATCAGGATTCTGTTTCACGTGAAACATGGACGCGGCTCGATGCGTTCGTGACGCGGGTGATCGAACGCCAGGCGTCGATGAACCTGGTCGCGCCGTCCACGATCCCGACGATCTGGACCCGCCACGTCGCCGATTCGCTCCAGCTGCTGGCGCTGGCGACCGGGGCGAAACGCTGGATCGACTTCGGATCGGGTGCAGGCTTCCCCGGACTTGTGATCGCCTGCGCGTTGGTCGAAACCACGGGTGGGCAAATTCACCTGGTCGAGAGCACCCAGAAAAAGGCCGCCTTTTTGCGGGAGTGCATCGACGCGCTGCATCTGCCGGCCATTGTGCACCCACAGCGAATCGAGGACTTTACCCGCAGCAACAAGCTTCGATTTGACGTGGTCACCGCGCGGGCGGTCGCGCCTTTGGAGAAATTGCTGGGCTACGCCAGTCCGCTGTTGAAAACAGGCGTGGTCGGGCTGTTTCCAAAGGGACAAGATGTAGCGGCTGAATTGACCGCAGCCTCTAAATCTTGGAAGATCGAGGCCGAGCTAATCCCGAGCAAGACCGATCCGAACGGACAAATCGTCGCCGTGCGTCGTCTTGCCAAAGCTTAAGTAGCTGTAATCACTATCTATTTTAGATTCGGCAGAACGGGCCACCGCCATGACCGCTGTCACACCCCGGGTGATCTCGCTCGCCAACCAGAAGGGCGGCGTCGGCAAGACCACCACGGCGATCAATCTCGGCACCGCACTCGCGGCGATCGGCGAGCATGTGCTGATCGTCGACCTTGATCCGCAGGGCAACGCCTCGACCGGACTTGGCATCTACCCGAAGGACCGCCGCCACTCGACTTACGACGTGCTGACCCGCTTGGTCCCGGTGCGCAATGCCATCCAGGAGACCGCGGTGCCGCGGCTGCACATCGTGCCGTCGACGATGGACCTGTCGGGCTTCGAGCTGGAGATCGCCAACGAGCGTGACCGCGCCTATCGGCTGCGCGATGCGCTCGCGATGCTCAACGCGGTGGGCGACGACGCGGTGCAGTACAGCTACGTGCTGATCGACTGCCCGCCCTCGCTCAACCTCGTGACCGTGAATGCGATGGCGGCGTCGCATTCGATCCTGGTGCCGCTGCAATGCGAGTTCTTCGCGCTCGAGGGATTGTCGCAGTTGTTGAAGACCGTCGAGCAGGTCAAGACCGCGCTCAATCCCGGCCTCACCATCCACGGCATCGTGCTGACGATGTTCGACGCGCGCAACAATCTCTCCGGGCAGGTGGTCGCTGACGTGCGCAGCTTCATGGGCGCGAAGGTCTACGAGACGATCATCCCGCGCAACGTGCGCATCTCGGAAGCGCCGTCGCACGGCAAGCCGGTGCTGCTGTACGATCTCAAATGCAGCGGCAGCCAGGCTTACGTGCGGCTGGCGTCCGAAATCATCCAGCGCGAGCGCGGCCTGCGCGCGGCGTGATCGGAGCATGATCCCGAAAAGCCGATACCGGTTTTCGGAAAAGATCGTGCTCCAGCGAGTCCAGTTTTGTTTTCGGTCGAGTGAGAGGTGAGGGCATGGCGCGGGAGGCGGTCGCTATGGCGGATGAAGCAAGGTCGCGGCTCGGCCGCGGATTGGCGGCGCTGATCGGGGACGTCGGCGACGAGTCGGCCGCGCTCGAACGCACGCGCAGCCAGAAGCGCGTGCCGGTCGAATTCCTCAAACCGAACGCGCGCAACCCGCGCCGCCATTTCGCCGAGCCCGAGCTCGACGAGCTCGCGGCCTCGATCCGCGAGCGCGGCATCATCCAGCCGATCCTGGTGCGCACGGTGCGCGGCGTCGCCGATCAATACGAGATCGTCGCCGGCGAGCGGCGCTGGCGCGCGGCGCAGCGCGCCGGCCTGCACGACGTCCCGGTCTTGCTGCTCGAGGTGAGCGACCGCGAGGCGCTCGAGCTTGCGATCATCGAGAACGTGCAGCGCGCCGACCTCAACGCGCTGGAGGAAGCGGGCGGCTACCAGGCGCTCGCCGACGAATTCAAATATGGCCACGACGAGATCGCCAAGATCGTCGGCAAGAGCCGCAGCCACGTCGCGAACACGGTACGCCTGCTGAAGCTTCCCGAAAGCGTGCAGGATTTCATCCGCAGCGGCAAACTTTCCGCCGGCCACGCGCGCGCGCTGATCGGTCAGGCGGATCCGGAAGCGCTGGCGCAGGCGATCGTCGCGCAGGGCCTGAGCGTGCGCCAGGCCGAAGCGGTGGTGCAGGACCGCGCAGCCTCTGCCGGCAAGGCCGCGCATCGCCGGCAGCGCGGCGAGAAGGATGCGGATACGATTGCGCTGGAGAAGCGGCTGTCCGATGCGCTCGGCCTCGCGGTGACGATCGCGCAGCGCGGCAACGGCGGCGAGATGAAGATCCGCTACAAGACGCTGGAGCAGCTCGACGCGGTGATCCGCAAGATCGAGCGGGACTGATTGGGCGCGCGCCGCGCCTTGGACGCTTCGTAGCAACCATTAAGCCGATGCCGGCCGTTCGGTCCAAGGCGTCCCGCGCTCGACGACGGTGTTGGCATAGATCAACAGCTTCCTTGCGCATGCGATGAGGGCTGCGTTGTGTGCCTTGCCGCGGAAGGTGAGACGGGCGTAGAGCGCGTTGAGCGCCTTGTTCCAGCGGAAGGCGGCCGGGAGGGCTGCGGCAAACAGCGAGCGGCGCAATCGGTCTCTACCACCGGCGATCCGGCGCTGCCCCTTGTGTGTTCCGCTGTCATCATCGAAGGGTGCCAGGCCCGCAAGGGCGGCGGCTTCCTCGCGGCTGACGCGTCCGAGCTCGGGCATGCGGATGACGATCGCGAGCGCGGTGCGTTCTCCGATGCCGGGAACGCTGAGCACAAGATCGAGGCGGCGGGCGAGATCGTCGTGGCGGCGGAGCTGTCTGGCGATGCGCGCGAGTTCAGCCGCGCGCCGCGCTTTGAGGCGTGCAATGTCGGCCAACACGAGACGTCGCAGACGGGGCGCGTCGATATGTTCGAGCCGGACCTTGAGGCGCGCGATGTCCTCCTCGATCTGCTCGACGAAGGTCAGATGTCCCGTCAGTTCGGCCAATCGCGGGTCAGGCTCGATCCTCGGCTGGTCGATTGCCGCCGCGCAGGCGGCGATCAGCATGGCATCGAGCCTGTCGTTCTTGGCCCGGCGCAGATGCATGCAGGCGTAGGCCTTCACCTGAATCGGCTGCAGAACAACAACGACGAGGCCCGCCGCCCGCAGATGTCCGACGACGCCGCGCTCATAGCCGCCCGTCGCCTCGATGCCGACGCGCGTGACGCCGGCCTTCGCAAGCGCGACGGCAAGATGCCGCCAGCCTGGCAGATCATTGGCGACCTGCCAGCGTTCAATGTGCCCATGAACCGCGATGTCAAGCTTGGCCTTGGACGTATCGATTCCAGCCGTCCGCGTGATAATATTCTCCATCTTCGTCGACCCTGCCTTGTGAAGCGAACCAGGTTGTTCCGGCAACCATCCGGGTCCGATGAAGGCGCTGGCGCGATCACGCTACGAGGCAGCCACAAGCAGCTCAGGGTGGGCTCGATCCGATCACCAGCGGCCTGCCGCGGATGGCCATCCGCGGCAGCCCATTCCTTTCGGAACAGCCCGACAATAATCGATCGCGCTATTACAAGGGTGGGCAAAGGCGCGTAGCGCCGTGCCCACGCGGCTACTCCGATCTATACTGCAGCATGCCTCGCTATCGCCGCGCGCAAGTTTCTGGTGGCGCATTCTTCTTCACGGTCACGCTCGCTGACCGTTCAAGCGACGTTCTGATCCGACATGTTGACCGCCTGCGTCGCATGTACAGTTCTGTCCAGCGACAGCGTCCCTTCGAGACCGTCGCAATCTGCGTATTGCCGGATCATCTCCATGCGATCTGGTCGCTTCCCGAAGGCGACACGGATTCTGCAACACGCTGGAGCCTGATCAAGAGTGCGTTCTCACGCGGATTGCCGGTTTCGGCAGCGCGCTCACCGAGCAAGATCAAGAAACGCGAGAGGTGACTCTGGCAGCGCCGATACTGGGAGCATGCCATTCGCGATGAAGCCGATATGAATCGGCATCTCGACTACATCCATTTCAACCCGGTGAAGCATGGGCTCGCCTCTCGCGTACGCGACTGGCCTCACAGCAGCTTTCATCGGTTTGTCGATAAAGGACTGTTGCCGCTCGATTGGGGCGGAGACGTTCGCGAGATCACTGGCACCTTCGGTGAGTAGCCTCGTGGGCACGTCGCCTTTCGGCGACTTTGCCCACCCTACGGATGCTGGGGTGGTGACGTCGGAGATGTTGCCGGATCGTTTGGCGGGTGAAAGGCGTGGGCACGGCACGCAAGCGCGCGCCTTTGCCCGCCCTACGATTGAGTCGCGAGAGCTATCCCCGCTGCGCCGCGCTGCGCGCGATCGCCATCAGCGCGCGCCGTGCGATCGCCTCGGACAGATCCGAGTGCAGCCGCGCGTCGAGCGAGGCCTCGCCCAGCATCGCCATCGCCTTCTCGAGCCGCGGCGAGGTCCAGCTCTTCAGCGCCGCCTCGACCAGCGGCTTGCGGCGGAAATGAATCGCGTGCTGGTTCTCCACCACGGCCGACGCCGACGTGCCGCTCTCGACCTCGAGCCGCAGCAAATGCAGCCGTTCGATCTGGCGCAGCGCGGCGCCGACGATCGCGACCGCCGAGGTGCCGGCAACCGCCGCCTTGGCGAATTCCTTCTCGACGTCGGCGATGCGCCCCGCGTAGGCGGCGTCGACCAGCGCTTCGAGACCGAGCGCGGAGGCATCCGCCACGATCGCCATCACGTCGTCGAGCTCGATGCGTTCCTTGCCGTATGCATAGAGCGTCAGCTTGCGCAGCTCGGCTCGCGAGGCGCGGCGGTCGCCGCCGAGCAGCGGCCCGAGCGCCTCGCGCGCGTCGGGCGCGATCGCGAGGTTCGCGGCGCGCAGCTCCTCGTCGATCAGCCGCGCGAGGTCGCGCGCCGCGTCGGCATAACAGGGGATCGCGACGGCATTCTTCGCGCGCTCGCACGCATTGCGCAGCGCGGCGCCGCGCTTGAGGTCGCCCGCCTCGATCACAACGCGGCAATCGTGCAGGCGCGTGCCGAGCACGGCTTCCACCGCCGGCACGATGTTGCGGCTGCCGGCGCGCACGCGGATCGCACGCCGCCCGCCGAACAGCGGGACCGTCGTCGCCTCGTCGATCAGCCGCGCCGGGTCGGAGGCGAGCGTGTCGCCGTCGAGGCGCACCAGCGCAAACGGATCGCCGGTGTCGTCGACCGAGGCCTTGACGATCGCATCGACGCGTTCGCTGACCAGACCGGCGTCCGGGCCGAACACCAGCACGACCGCGCGCGCCGCATCGGGGCGGGCGATGAAGCTGTCGATGTCGCCCGTTTTCAGCGCGACCATGCGGCGAGGGGAATCAGGTGCCGGCGACGAAGAACGATGCCAGGCGCGTGCGGATGTTCTCGGCGATCACCTTGGCGGCGCGGTCCTCGGCGTCGAGACGCGCGCGCACGCGCGCGAAGCGCTGCTGCTGGCCGGGATAGTCGGACGACACGCGCGCGAAGGTGCGGCCGTTGAGAACCTTCTTGCCGCTCGACAGCTCGACCAGCTCGAAGCTCGAATCGATGCCGGTGATTTCGGCCTCGACGCGGCCGGTCGCCACGTCGGTGATGATCGAGTTGCGCGCCGTGGTCATGCGCACCTTGAGCTGGTGCGTCGGCGAGATCAGTCCGCCGCCGCCGTGCAGTTCGAAATCGAGCGCGTTCTCGATCTCGAGTGCGAGGCGCAACTCGGGCGTGCCGTTCGCCACCTGGATGCGTTCGACCTGCACCTGCGCGAGCGCGGCGCCGATCGGCGCGCCGCCGTTGACCGAGCGCGTCGCATAGAGCGGCTGGAAGCACGCCGCATTGAGGCCGGCGAGAGCCAGCACGGCTGCGATGCGAAGATTACGCGACCACATTCACGATCCTATGCGGCACGACGATGACTTTTTTGGGAGGCCTGCCCTCCAGCGCCCGCTGTATCGCGTCCAGTTCTAGCACAGCCCGCTCGATCTCGGTATTGGTCGCGTTGCGCGCGACCGCGACCTCGCCGCGCTTCCGGCCGTTAATCTGCACCGGCAGGGTTTCGGTATCCTCAACGAGCAGCGCGCGCTCGACCGCCGGCCAGGGCGCCTCGGCGATCAACGTATCGTGGCCGAGCGCCGCCCAGCATTCCTCGGCCAGGTGCGGCATCATCGGCGCGAACAATTGCACCATGATTTCAACGGCTTCGCGCATCGCGGCGGCAAGCGGCGGGGCGGTCCCGACGTCTTTCGCCGCGGTGAGGGCGGCCTGCAGCGCGTTGGCGAGCTCGTAGACATGGGCGACGCAGCGATTGAACCGCAGCCGCGGCACGTCGTCCGACACCTTGGCGAGCGCGCCATGCGCGGCCTTGCGCAGGGAAAGCGCGGCTCCCGCGTCTGAATCGCCGCCTTTTCCCGCCGAAACCTGGATATCGGAGACTTCATGCACCAGCCGCCACAGCCGCTGCACGAAGCGCCATGACCCCTGCACGCCTTCCTCGGTCCAGATCACGTCGCGGTCGGGCGGCGAGTCTGAGAGCATGAACCAGCGCGCAACGTCCGCGCCGTATTCGCCGATGATGTCGTCGGGGTCCACGGTATTCCGTTTGGACTTCGACATCTTTTCAATTGAACCGATCTTCACTTCTTCGCCGGTCGCGACCAGATGGGCGTGGCGCCCATTGGCGCCAGTCTCGATCTTGATCTCGGCCGGCGTGGCCCAGCCGCCGTCCTGCTTCTGATAGGTCTCGTGCACCACCATGCCTTGGGTGAACATGCCGGCGAACGGCTCTTCCAGCCCGGCGTGGCCGGTGAGCTTCATCGCGCGGGTGAAGAAGCGCGAATAGAGCAAATGCAGGATCGCGTGCTCGACGCCGCCGATATACTGGTCGACGGGGAGGAAACGATCGACCACCGCGCGCGTGGTCGGCGCGTTCTCGTTCCACGGATCGGTGAAGCGCGCGAAATACCACGACAAGTCGACGAAGGTGTCCATCGTGTCGGTTTCGCGCGTCGCCTTCCCGCCGCACGTCGGACACGTGACGTGTTTCCAGGTCGGATGATGGTCGAGCGCGTTGCCCGGTTTGTCGAACGTCACGTCCTCGGGCAGCGCGACCGGCAAATCCTTGTCCGGCACCGGCACGACATCGCACCTGGGACAATGGATCACCGGGATCGGGCAGCCCCAGTAGCGCTGGCGCGAGATGCCCCAATCGCGCAGGCGGAAATTGACCTGGCGCTCGCCGACCGGCGCCTCCCGCTCATGCCCGCGTAAGCGGGCATCCAGCCCTTGGCCCGACGCTGCGTCCCCGCTTTCGCGGGGACGAGCGGAGGTGGGAGGGGGCGCGTCTCGCCTTCGAGCCGCTTCGCGACCTCCTCCATCGCCTGCTCGATCGTCATGCCGTCGAGGAAGCGCGAATTGATCATGCGGCCGTCGCCGTCATACGCGACGTCGGTGATGACGAAGGATTTCGGATCGACGTCGGGTGGGCACACCACCGGCGTATTGCCGAGCCCGTATTTATTGACGAAGTCGAGGTCGCGCTGGTCGTGCGCCGGGCAGCCGAAGATCGCGCCGGTGCCGTATTCCATCAGGATGAAGTTCGCGACGTAGACCGGCAGCTGCCACGCCGGATCGAACGGATGGATCGCCCGGATGCCGGTGTCGAAGCCGAGCTTCTCCTGCGTGTCGATGATTTCCTGCGCGGTGCCGTGGCGCTTCGCGTCCGTGATGAACGCCGCGAGCTTCGGGTTCTTCGCGGCCGCAGCCTGTGCCAGCGGATGATCCGGCGCGATGGCCATGAACCTGGCGCCAAATAAAGTGTCGTGCCGCGTGGTGAAGATCTTCAACTCGGTCTCGCCGGCCGGCGTCGTTTTCGGATCGAGCGCGAAGCGCACCAGCATGCCTTCGCTGCGCCCGATCCAGTTGCGCTGCATCAGCCGCACCTTGTCGGGCCAGCGGTCGAGCGTATCGAGCGCGTCGAGCAGCTCCTGTGCGTACTTCGTGATCTTGAAGACCCACTGGCTCATCTCGCGCTGCTCGACGACGGCGCCCGAGCGCCAGCCGCGGCCGTCGATCACCTGCTCGTTGGCGAGCACCGTCATATCGACCGGATCCCAGTTCAGCTTGCGCTTCTCGCGCTCGGCGAGCCCGACGCGCAGGAAGTCGAGAAACATCTTCTGCTGATGCTTGTAATAAGACGGATCGCAGGTCGCGAATTCGCGCGCCCAGTCAAGCGAGAGCCCCATGGTCTGGAGCTGCTTCTTCATCGCCGCGATGTTGTCGTAGGTCCACGCCTTGGGATGGACTTTCCGCTCCATCGCGGCGTTTTCCGCCGGCAACCCGAAGGCATCCCATCCCATCGGATGCAGCACGTTGTGACCCTTGGCGCGCATGAAGCGCGCCAGCACGTCGCCCATCGTGTAGTTGCGCACATGCCCCATGTGGATGCGCCCCGACGGATAGGGGAACATCTCCAGCACGTAGTATTTCGGGCGCGGGTCGTCGTTCTGCGTGGCGAAGATCGCCCGCTCGTCCCACACCTTCTGCCAGCGCGGCTCGGCCTCGCGGGCGTTGTAACGGTCGGGGGTCATGCAATTCTGGGCTCTGGCGCAGGTGGAAATGGCGCGGGAGTAGGACCATGGCGCGGATAAGCGGTCAACCCGTCAACCTCTGGTCCTCCGCCGCCGGCTCAGGAGCCGGTATTCCGTCCCAGAGCTCCGACGGAGCAACCCCTCGCAGGCGGGTCAACGCGAGTTTCAGGTCGCCGCTCGCGTCCTTCGGCCAGGATCGCATCCAGTCGGCAAACCGCATCAGCCCGGCACGATCCCGGTCGAGCTGAACGAGGCCTTCCTCGATCAGCAGGGCGACATGGTGGATCAGCGAGGGATAGACGAACGGCTCCCCCACCATGTGCGAGGCCTGATAGATTTCCGAGTTCTTCAGCAAATTGGTGTGAGCCAATTTCATCTGCTCGCGATCGACCTCGTCGAGCCCGAGCACGCCGAGCGATAACCCGAGCGCGTTGAGAACAAAGAACGACAGCCTCAGGCTGTCTTCGCCGGCATCATCCTGGTTCGTGTCGTGGACCGACAGTCGGTTCATGTCCAGAAACAGAAGGCAGCGCAGCAACGTCCGTACGGCAGCGACGGCCTCGCCCCTTGTCTCCGACGCTGCACATTTCATAATTAACGGCGTTATTCGCCATATCGCGTCCTCGTTGCCCGCGAACACGCCGCACCACCGGATGGCTGCATGCAGGACGTCAGCCGGGAGACTGTCCTGGCGGACGATATATTTGAGAACGAAGCTTGCTTCCAACGTCGTTGCATGAGCATCAAACCACGCTAAGCATAGCGGCGCGATCCGATTGAAGTCGCCACCTGCCGACAGCCAGGCATCGTAGATGTACTTTGCCTCATCCGTTGCTCCATGAATTTCGAGCCATGCGAGCACCGCGGCATCGATGGGCTCACGCGGTCCGCCCGCATTCAGCCAGCCGTGATAGACGAATCGTGCAAATCCCGCCTGCCCAAAGGTCTCGATCCAGGCGAGTATGGCGTCCTTGATGCGCTCGTGCCGGCCGCCGGCCGCCAACCATGCGCGGTATACAAAGTTCGCCTCTGGGGACTGCCCAAACGTCTTGAGCCAGGCGACAACGCTCTCGTCGATGCGCTCGCGCTCTCCTCCGGCTTCCAGCCATGCGCGATAGACAAATTGCGCGTCCTGGGTCTGCCCAAAAACGCCGATCCAGTCGAGCACGCTGTCATCGATGCGCTCGCGCTGCCCTCCGTAGTCGAGCCAGGATTGATAGACGAATTGCGCGCTCCTCAGCTGCCCAAAAAGCTTGATCCAGTCGAGCACGCTGTCATCGATGCGCTCGCGCTCTCCGCCGCTGTCCAACCACGCGCGATAGACGAATTGCGCGCTCTGCGTTTGTCCGAAAGCCTCGATCCAGGCGAGCACGCTCTGATCAATCCGCTCGCGCTGCCCTCCGGCCTCCAGCCATGCACGGATGATGAAGCTCGCCTTGAGATTCCGATGAGCATTGTAGGTGAACCACCCGTCGACCGCGTCTGCGATCTGTTCGACGGGAAGCCCGGCGTGAAGCCAGGCCACGAGCAAGTAGTGCGTCTGCGACAAAGTCGGCTCGTCCGCGACCCGCTGAAGAACCTGGGCTTGATAGGTTTCCGGCAGCAGCGCGAAAGCGCGCCGCAGGAGCATGTTCGACGGGTGCGGGTTGCGCAGGCTCGCCTCGACAAGAGGCCGGACCACATCGGTCGCCCATGCGACAACGCTCTTGTCATCATCGGAACCATGTCGCCGGCGGCGCGCCAAAGTGTCGGCGATGTGCGAAACCGCCGCGTCGCAATCGCGATTGTCCATGACCGCGGCGTGCAGCGCCGGGTACTCGGCCAGCAGCTCGACCTTGCCGCGATCCGGCAGGAAACGGCCGCGCAACAGGCGTTCGTGGGCCGCAACGACCGTGTCGGGCGCGTGCGCCATCAATCCGCGGATGGTCGCAGTGGCGTCGATCGCGTCGAAATCCGGATGACCGGTGAGGCGGTCGACCGCCAGCAGAGCACGCGCCAGGAATCCCTGCTTGACTGCGGCGCGCAACAGCTCCGCGAGCCGGCTGCCCGCGACCGCCGGCGTGTCCAGCACGTAACGCAGCACCATCGCGTCGGCCAGCACGTCGTGGGTGGCGACGACATGATTGCCGTCGTCTTCAATCCAGCGATCGGCGTTCATCACCTCGATCAGCGCGCGGTCCAGCGCGGAACTCGTCGGAAAGGCGATCCGCGTCCGCCTTTGCCATGGGAAGGCTGAGCGAGATCAGAGCCAGGCGCCTGAAGACTTCTCTTTCGTCGTGCCCGACGAACTGCCCGTGCGCGACGTTGTTCAGGCGCTGCCGCGACCAGTCGCGAAAACCGCGAATGCTCGACAGGTCGCCGAACTGCCGGGTGAACTGGGCGGCGTCGCGCTGGTGCAGGAACAGCGCGAATGCCGCGAGGATCGGCAACCCATGGCACACCGAGGCGATCTGCTCGGCGTCTGGGACACCGCCGAACTCCAGGATCCGGCGAACGACCCATTCGGCGAATGCCACCTCGACCGGCTCGCTCTCGCGCGGGGTGCCGAGCGTCATCTTCCTCGGCGAGAGCGAGGCCAGCGTATCCTCGACGACCGAGGTTGCGCTGTTCCGGCAAGTCGCAATCACCCTGATGCGATGTGCGCCGCCATCATTGACCAGCGCGATTTCCTCGGCGATCGCGCTGAGATCGTCGGCGCGCTCCGCGTAATCGGACAACAGCGCGATCTGAGCGGGTTCGGCGTGCGACGCGATCAGCTCGCGGATGCTCGCGCTTGTCGCATTATCGGTCAGCCGCAAGGCGAGCCAGCCGAGCTTCGACAGGCGCTCGCAGAGTTCGAAGCCGAGGCGGGTTTTCCCCACGCCGCCCGCGCCGGTCACGATCAGGGCGTCGTCGCCGCCGCTTGCGCGCGCGAGATTGCTGACGAGCTGGTCCTCGCGCGCAATCTGCTGGCCGGCGTGTGCGGCAAGGTAATCGGCGCGCGAGAAGAACGGCAGCGTCTCCTCGAACAGGAAGCGCCTGAAGGATCTCGCCTCGAACTTCGTGTCCCTGAGCGGGGCGATGCCGCGCGGCAGGTCGCCGAACCAGCGGTATCGCAACGGGAAGCGGCGGCGCAACTCGCCATGGAAATCATCCCATCCCCTGACCAGCACATGGATTTGCGCCAGGTGGGCCAGATCGGGATGCTGTTGCGCCAGGCGCAGCAGATCATCCGCGATCTGCTTCTCCAGCACATTGCGCTCTTCGGTGTGCGCGAAGACGTAACTGACGCAAAACTGGTAGCCGCCGATGCGGTAGCCGGAATCGAGCCATGGTGCGTAAGGCGAGCCGGATCGCGCCGACGGCGCTTTGGCGGCGAGCCTGGGCAGGTGTTCATTGAGATTGCGGCGGACTTCGCCCCAGCGATCCCGCGGCGTGCCGTCCGTGGTCCGGCCGATGAACTTGCATTCGATGACGGTGCGGTCCTGCGTGCCTTCGATCATGTGATCGATCGCGCCGTCGCGGCCGCGCCCGAAGCCCGGTCGCAGGGTTTCCACATCCACCAGCAGCGACAGTGCTTCGTAAACGAAAGACTCGAAGTCGCGACCGTCATCTTCACTGCGAAGCTGACGATCGTCGAAGCGCCGGCCCTCCGGAAATGCGACGTCAAAATCAGCCATGACTGAATCCGCCGTCAGCGTAGTAGGGCTGTCCGGCACACGCAATCCGTGTGCCGGACGCCCGCCCGGACCGCCCGCCTGACAGCGCGACCGCGCGAGCTGCGCCGGTGCGCGCCGCTCCGCCCCGCCGCAGGAGCCCGCGCCGCGATCGCCTGTTGCGGGTCTGCGAAGTCCTGCGTTAGTGTTCGCGCAAGGGTAGAGAGTCCCTCATCCCGCTCCACGCCAACGACGACGCGCTGCGGCCGGGCCCCTGGGGTGGCGGCAACGGCTGCGAACAAGGGTGTCTCGTGAATATTGACAGCGTGACGTCGCTTTTCTCGTCGCCCTCGGATCTGTGGGAGCACAGTCTCAAGCCGTATTGGCAGATCGCGGCCGCACTCGTCGGCGCCGCGGCCACTATTGCCGGCATCACGATTGCGGCGATTCGGCTGCTGAAAGGCTGGGGCTTCCTCGCGCACTATCACCACGACGGCGGCCTGATCGGCCACATCAAGTCGTTCCCGCTGTTCCTGCTCACGCTGCGACTGACGCTGAAGGCCAACGTGTGGCGCGCGAAGTCGACGCTACGCGGCGGCATCTCGTTCGATGCCGCCCGCCTCCTGACCGAGCTGGAGATTCTGCAGCCGGCTCCCGAGAAGCCGAGCTGGCTCGATCATCAAAGCGAACGGCCGCGCCGGGAAGCGATCGCCGAAACACTGCCCAAAGACCTCAAGCGCCGCGTGCTCAAGACCAGGCTCGATGCGCTCTACCAGAAGGCCATCAGCGCGTGGAACACGGCGTGGGAGGAGAAGCGCAAGATCTGGGAAGACGACTGGGCCGACTGGAAGGAAAAGCGCGACGAGGCGTTCAAGAGCCTCGTGACGCAGAGGCCGTTGACCCTCGAGGAGAAACGCAACCTGAGCTCGGAGGACCTGCTCGCGAAGCTGCCGTACATCACGCCGAAGAAACTGGCCAACATCGACGCCGCGCGCACCCACATCGACCGCTATTTCAAGGTTGCGCGGCAGTACCGGACCATCACGCAATTCGTGTCGTACGTTCGGCTCGAGCGCGGCTACTTCGCGCCGCTGTTTCTGGTCAGCGGCCTGATGACGCGCTTCCAGCAAGCCTGGGAACCGATCCTGGTTCACTACCGGTCGCAATTGCCGAAAGAAGCCAGCGAGCTGCTCGAGCTGCAGTCGTTCGAGTTCAATTGCTGGCTGCTGTGGGGGCCGAGCATTCCGCTTTGCACCTGCGGGGCGTGGCAGACATCCGCGACCCGGCGTTTGTCGCCGGTCGGCGGCGATGGGCCGGAGGAGCCGATCTTCTATCAGTACGGCTTCGGCGACGAGAACAACTCGGTCGACGTGCTGGCGCGGCACGGCCGTTCTGACAACTTCATCAGGATCATGCGCGCGATGCTGCTGCAGCATGAACGCTTCGTGCCGCGTTCGCATCAGCAGGGGATGGTCGGTGCGGCGCCCACGTCGATCCTCGGCAAACTGACGCTGGCATCGACGCTGCACAACAGTCAGTTCTGTCACGCGCAGAAGATCATCCAGCACCCCGACGACGGCCGCGTCATCCTCGACCTCGAGCGGCTGCTGGAAGACGGAACGGACCCGTCGAACTACTACTCGGCCTATATCTGGGTGATGTTCGTCGTCACCAATCTTGCGGGCGAACCAATACATGAGGCCAAGTGGAAGAACCTGCTGCCGTTCTTCGAACACGGCAACATCGCCAACTCCTCGACCATGCGCACGCTGAAGCAGGCGCTCGCCATCAAGGCCGCATCGACGTTGTCGAATGTCCTGCGCGACAACAGCGCGGTGATCGTCAGCTTTGCGTGCGCGCTGGACGATTCGAACTGCGGTGCGCCGATCCTGTATCCGCCGCCGGCGGGGGAGAGCATCTTCGATCTCATCGCGGCCGCGGCGAAGAACGATCCGCTCCTGAAAGCCGAGCTCGACAAGGAGGGCAAGGGCCGTCTGGTGCTCGACAACAAGCGCGGCGGCAACGCGTACGCGTCCTGCGAACTGCCCGGGATCATCGACAAGTTCGACGATGCGATCCGCGAGCAGGTCAAGCACAGCGATGAAGCGTCGCGCGGGCTACCGGTCTCCGCGTAGCAGGTCGCGCAGCGAGTCCGGCCGTGCGCGGCCGTCGCGGTCGAGCGGCGAGGGCGCGTCCGCGAGCGTTGCGGGATCCAGCAAACGCACCGGCGTGCCGTCACGGCACTGCTGCGCCAGGAGACGGAGCTGGGCTGCCGCCGCGGGCTCCGCCATGAGGTCGCCGCCCTTCAGGACGGATATGCCGAAGAATCGTTCGAGGTGGCCGCGCAGCAGGCATGCGTCGAGTGTGTCGGCATCGGCGCCGAGGACGCCGTAAACGAGGTTTGCGTCGGCCGCCTGGTCGTCGGTCAGCGGGGGCTGCACGTAGGGAAAATCCACAATCCTGGCGCCGAGCCGCGCCCAGATTCCGATCCGCGCGAGCTGGTCGAGGCCGGTGTGCCCGGTGTCCTGCCGATAATCCTCGGCCGACATGCGATACGGATCGTTCTGCTCGATGAACATCAGTGTCTGTGGGGCCGACATGCGCCATGCGTCGGGCGTGTCGGCACGGTTGGTCGCGGCGAACAGCCGCAACGCCGTGTCCGGCAGGTCGCGAACCAGGCGCGCGAAGTAGCCCTGGCGGCGCGCCGCCGCCGTGATGAACGCGTAATTGAGATTGAGCGACAAGATCGCCGGCGCCGGATCGCCGGCGAGCGGAAACACAATGAAGTTTGCGCCGCCGACGCAAAGGCCGGTCCCGGCGTCGCGCGCGACCAGAACGAATTCGCGGTAGGGACCGTACAATCCGGCGAGCCGCCGGTAATGCGCGCCCTCGTTGAGCGCGAGACATTCCACAAAGCCGTCGAGGCTCTCCTTCTCGTTGGGGAGCACGAAGGCGGCGTCGTAGTCACGGTAGAATTCGGCGAGCAGCCCGTCGCGATCCGTCGTGGTGGCCTCGATCGTCAGGCCGGACGACGACACGAGCGCAAGCCGGGTGCCGGCGACAGAGACGCTGCTGTCCGTCGTGCTCACATGTCACCGCAACGATGGCGAGGGAAGTCGTGCGCAATTGTGCGCGATGCTAGCGCGCGCGTTCGCTCCGGCCGAGTCAGATTTGCGTGACCTTCTGCCTCATGGCGTGGACGGCGCCGCGACGACAGCATCGGGGCGCCCGTCCCTCGGCCGGCCAGCCGCGATGACGAGGGAACCTCGCTCTCCGCCCGGCGTTGCCAAGCCGGCGTCGACGCGACCGCCAGGCGCCTCATTGCACCGACAGTCTGCTCATTGCACCACAGGACCCCGACATGCTGACTGCGGCCCTGCCGAACGAGGCCGGTGACGGCCCCCGGATGCGTCCCGATGGGATGGATCTGCGCAACCGGCTGCGTGGCGCGACCGCCGACGCGCACCGCAGGCTTGATGCGGCGCTCGGCACGCTCGATCTGCAAAGCCGCGCCGGCTACCGCCGCTTCCTCGCGGCGAACGCGGCCGCGCTCCTGCCGCTGGAGCAAGCGCTGGTTGAGGCCGGCGTCGCCGAAAGCTTTCCCGATTGGGCGACCCGTACCCGCGGCGGCGCGATCCTCGACGACCTTGCACGGGTCGGCGGCGTTGTGCGGCCGCTGGCTGCGCCGGCGCCGCTCGATGCCGGTGCCATGCTCGGCATGCTTTACGTGCTGGAAGGCTCGCGGCTCGGCGCCGCGGTGCTGCTGAAGCGCGTCGCGCAATCGCCGGATCCTGTCGTCGCCGGCGCGACCCGCTACCTGCGCCACGGCGCCGGACAGCGGCTGTGGCCAGGCTTCCTCAGCCGCCTCGGCCGGCTCGCGCTCACGCCGGACCAGGAGGCGCGCGCGATCGACGGCGCACGCTGCGCTTTCGATCTGTTCGCCCAAGCCGCGCGCATGCATTAGCTCGTCCGGGTCCGCGCATGAACCAGAAGGTCGACCTCACCAACTGCGACCGCGAGCCGATCCACATCCCCGGCAGCGTGCAGAAGTTCGGCTTCCTGCTTGCGTTGCTCTCCGATTTCACCGTGTGCATCGCGTCGGAGAACGCCGGCGACTATCTCGGCCGTCCGCGTGACGACGTCATGCGGCGTCCGCTCGGTGAGATCCTCTCCGGCGCCGCGGTCGACGCGATCCGCACGCGTGTCGACTATCTCGCCGGCGCCGACGCGGTCGAGCGCATGTTCGGCGTCGTGCTGCAGGACGGCGGCCGCCCGTTCGATATCGCGATCCATTTCTCCGGCGCCTATCTGGTGATCGAGGCGGAGCCGAGCGTCGTCGAGACCGCCGTCAACTCGGGCGAACTCGTGCGGCTGATGCTCGGCCGCGTGCGCAAGACCACGGCGCTGACCGATCTCGCGCAGGAAGCCGCGCGCCAGGTCAAGATGCTCACCGGCTTCGACCGCGTGATGGTCTATCGCTTCCACCCCGACGGATCGGGCGAGGTGATCGCCGAGGTCGCGTCGGCCGGGCTGGAGCCGTTCCTCGGGCTGCACTATCCGGCCTCCGACATTCCACGCCAGGCGCGCATCCTCTACACCCGCAACTGGCTGCGCATCATCGCCGACATCAACGCCAAGCCGGTGCCGCTCGTCTCCACCTCGACGCACAGCGCCGCCCTGCTCGACCTGTCGATGAGCGTGCTGCGCGCGGTCTCGCCGATCCACATCGAGTACCTGCAGAACATGGGCGTCGGCGCCTCGATGTCGGTGTCGATCCTGCGCGAGGGAAAGCTGTGGGGCCTGTTCGCGTGCCACCACTATTCGGCGCGCCACATCTCGTTCGAGCGGCGCACCGCGGCCGAGCTGTTCGGGCAGATGTTCTCGTGGATCCTGGAGAACCGCGAGCGCGAGGCCGACGTCGCCTACGAGGCGCGCGCGCACCAGATCCAGGAGCGCATGATGGAGGTTGCGGCAACGCACGCGCACAGCCGCGCCGCCATCACCGACTTCGTCGCCGAGTATCGCAAGATGATCGTGTGCGACGGCATCGCGGTCTGGTCCGACGGCAACGTGACGCTGTCGGGCGAGACGCCGACCGAGCGCGAGGTGATGGAGCTGGTCGGCTTCATCAACCGCACCTCGCCGGGCCGCATCTGCGCAAGTGCCGAGATCGCCAAGGTGTACGCCGCGGGCGAAGCGTTCCGCGACCGCGCCGCCGGCTTCCTCGCCATTCCGATCTCGCGCACGCCGCGCGACTGCCTGATCTTCTTCCGGCGCGAGATGCTGCGCTCGGTCAAGTGGGCCGGCGATCCGAACAAGTCCTATGCCAGCGGCCCGTTCGGGCCGCGCCTGACGCCGCGCAAGAGCTTCGAGATCTGGCAGGACACCGTGCACGGGCAGTCCGCCCCGTGGACCGTGGCCGACCTGCACATCGCCGAAGGCCTGCGCGTCACGCTGCTCGAAGTGATCCTGCAGCTCGCGGACCTTGCGGCGCGCGAACGGCGCACCGCGCAGGAGCGCCAGGAGCTGATGATCGCGGAGCTCAATCACCGGGTGCGCAATATCCTCAGCCTGGTGCGCGGGCTGGTGACGCAGAGCAAGGACACCGCGCAGACGATCGAGGAATTCTCCGGCGTGCTCGGCGGGCGCATCCAGGCGCTGGCGCGCGCGCACGACCAGATCACCAGCCTGAACTGGGCGCCGGCCGCGTTCCGCGCGCTGGTGGAGTCGGAGGCCGGCGCCTATCTGGGCGCACGGGCCGGGCGCATCCGCATGGGCGGGCCCGACGTCGCGCTCGATCCGAAGGCGTTCGCCACGCTCGCGCTGGTCGTGCACGAGATGATGACCAATTCGGCGAAGTACGGCGCGCTCGCGGATTCGACCGGCGAGGTCGACGTGAGCTGGAAGCTCGACGCGGGGTCGAGCCTGGTGATCGACTGGAAGGAGAGCGGTGGCCCGCCGGTGCAGCCGCCCTCGCGGCGCGGCTTCGGCACCACCATCATCGAGCGCTCGATCCCGTTCGACCTCAACGGCGAAGCCGACCTGCGCTTCGACCTGCTCGGCGTGCAGGCGCGGTTCGTCGTGCCGGCAAGCTTTGTCGAGATGCGGTCGGCCGCGGTTACGGCCGGCGGCCAGACCGAGGCCGAGAAGCCGGAACCGGCGCGGCTCACCGGCACCGCGCTTATTGTGGAGGACAATCTCATCATCGCGATGAGCGCCGAGGTCATCCTGCTCGAGCTTGGCGCGCGCCATGTCGAGACCGCCGCATCGGTGCGCGAGGCGCTCAAGGCGATCGAGCGCAGCAAGCCCGCATTTGCGCTGCTCGATCTCAACCTCGGCAGCGAGAACAGCATTCCGGTCGCCGCAAAGCTGCTCGAGCTGGACGTGCCCTTCATCTTCGCAACCGGCTATGGCGAGCGTGCGCCGATCCCGGCCGAGCTGTCCGCCGCACCGGTGATCCAGAAGCCCTACAGCCGCGAGGCGATCGAGGCGACCCTGGCGAAGATGAAGCAGGCGACGGTGTAGCGGGCGCTCGGCCGCGCCGGAGCGAATGCGGCAGTCGCCGCGTGCTAGACCGCCGGCGGCTTCTCCATCAGCTCAATCAGCCGCCCGAGCTTCTTGTCGATCTGGCCGAGCTGGAACGCGGCGAATTCGGCCGCATAGGCGATGCGCTCCTCGGCGCCCTGGGTCTGCTCGTGCCGGATCAGCGGCATGAAGTCGGTGCCGAAGAAGGCATCGTAGCGCGTGCGTACCGCGTCGTTGATGGCCATGGGGGTCTCCGCTGTTGCGGCACCCTGCGCCCGTGATGATTAACAAACCGGCCGATCGCATCGTCGCCGCCTGCCGGCGGTCACGCCTTCGGCGCGGCGGCGGCGCTGGGGCGCGCCGCGGTATCGCGCTCGCAGCGCGGCCTGAAGATCCGCCGGATCGATGCTGAGCATCTCAAGCGATCCGCCTCGTCCGGGCGCGAAGATCATCGTCGCGACACGCCGATAGACCGGAAACGAGAGGCCCTCGATCAGCTCTTCGTCGGTCGCGACGCGATAGTTGCCGGCCGGGAGCGGGCGATCGACGCCTTTGAGCGTGAACGGCGCGGCGAACGTCCAGGTCTTGTCGCGCGTGCGCGTGATCATGGCGGTCAAACGTCTCCGGCGCCGAGCTCGTAGGAGCCCTTGCGTCCGCGCGCATAGAGCCGCGCGGCCGCGGCGCAGATCCGATCGCGATGCGAGTCGAAGCGCCGAGCATGCCGGCCTCGTCCTGCACCAGCGACGGGCGTATCCGCTCCAGCGCCTCCGCGGTGACGAAGAACGACCACTCCATCGCGCTGTCGTAACCCCAGAACCGCACCGCATGCCGTGTCGCGTCGTAGCTGCGGCTGGCGTTGGGAAACATCAGGGCCATGTGTGCAGGCTCAGTGAGCAGCCGGCCACGCCGGCTCGAGCGGAAACGGCGCGGCTTCACGATCATTTCAAGCTGCTGAGCATTTCGGCGCATGCACGCGCGACGGACGAGTTCGCGCCTTCGCCGCCCGGCAAGGTGGCCCAGCCGCCCTTCTCGATGAACGATCCCTGCTGGTATGAGCTGACCTTCTTCAGCTCGACCATGTTGGTCGCAGCGGCCGCGCTCTGTCTGGAATTTGTCGACGCAGATCGGCGAGAGCGCCGAGACGACGGCGGACGTCGTGCTGCGCTGGACCATCTCCTTCGCGGTGCCGCCGGTGACCCAGCCGCCCCAGTTGAAGCCGACAATCAAGGTGATGACGCGCCGGCGGCGGCGCCCTGCAGCAGACGGGTCAGCGAGTCGCCCTGCAGAATAGCTGGCATTTCCATAGTGGTTTCCTTTCGGCCGACATGATGTCGTCGGCGCGCGTGCAACGGATGCCCGGACGGGCTCCGGTCGAATGCGATGAAGTTGGGATTGAAGGCCCGGCCGCTTTGAGCTGGCGTTTCGGTCGCGCGTACCATGCGCTTATTGCGCCGCAAAGTCGATGGCCGCTAGATAAGATAACGTCATCCCGCGTGCCGGAGTTCCGAATGCCCGTCGCTCTCGTCTTTCCCGATCACCAAACGCTGGCCGGCGCAGCATCCGGACCGGCTGCAGCTCTATTCGCTGCCGACGCCGAACGGCGTGAAGGTCTCGATCATGCTGGAGGAGATCGGCTTGCCGTACGAGGTGCATCTCGTCGACTTCAACAAGGACGACCAGAAGACGCCGGAATTCCTCTCGCTCAATCCGAATGGAAAAATTCCGGCGATCATCGATCCCGAACGGTCCGGGCGGAAAGCCGATGGCGCTGTTGGAGTCCGGCGCGATCCTCGGCTATCTCGCGGGCAAGACCGACAAGATGATCCCGCTCGATCCGGCGCGGATGATCCAGACGATCCAGTGGGTGCACTTCCAGATGGGCGGCGGTCGGGCCGATGTTCGGCCAGGTCGGCTTCTTCCACAAATTCGCCGGCAAGGATTACGAGGACAAGCGGCCGCTGCGAGCGCTACGTCGCCGAGTCGAAGCGCCTGCTCGGCGTGATGGACCGGCATCTCGACGGCCGGCAGTGGTTCATGGACGACGATTACACCATCGCCGACATCTCGATGCTCGGCTGGGTGCGCAACCTGATCGGCTTTTACGGCGCGCGCGAGCTGGTGGCGTTCGATCAGTTCGCGAATGTCGCGGCCTGGCTGGAGCGCGGCCTGGCGCGGCCGGCGGTGCAGCGCGGGCTGAATATTCCGAAGCGGGCTTAAGCCGTCTTCTCCGTCATGGCCGGGCTTGTCCCGGCCATCCCGACAAGGACGCACGATGCCCTCCTAAGCGAGATGCCCGGGACAAGCCCGGGCATGACGGAGAGCTACAGCGGCCGCTTGCGCTTGATCGCGTCGATGCGTTCGGTGTCGCCGCGCTGCAGATAGCGTCCGCGCTCGAGCAGCTCGAGCGTGTATTCCTCGTAGGTCAGCCCGAGCGCCTCGGCCTTCTCGAGGCGAAACAGCGCCATGTCGCGCGAGGCGGGCTTCCACGCTTTGCGGTGCGCGCTCTTCCAGTTGAAATAGACGTAGGCGTCGCCGTCGCCCCACTCGGGCCCTCGTCGTCGTCGAGCGGCGGGCCGCCGTTGTCGTTGCGATCCGGCAGCCGTTCCATCGCGCTACCTGCGCAGCACGACGACGAGATAGCGGCACGCTGCCGCGCCGTCGTTGCGGAATGTGCAGTCGGCCGGCGGTCCGAGCTCGAGCGAGTCGCCGGGGCCGAGATCGTGCGCGTGTCCGCCTTCGACGAAGGTGAGATGACCGGCGAGCACCCAGACGATCTGCGAGATGAACGCTGTAGGACGCGGCGGGAAACGACACGCTCGCGCCCGCGGGAAGCTCGACCTCGGTCATCTCGACCGGGAAGCTCGACGGCGCCGCGACCTGGCGGCGGAGATAGCCGGTGGCCGGATCGCGCCATGTCGGCTGGTCGGCGCGCCGCACCGGGCCGCGCGGTGAGGCCTCCGCGTCGGCTCAGCAAGGCCGACAGCGTCAGGCCGAAGGCCGCCGAGAGGCGGCCGAGCAGCGCGGCGGTCGGGCTCGCCTCGCCGCGCTCGATCTTGCTGATCATCGCCTTGGAGACGCCGGCGCGCTCGGCGAGGTCGCTCAGCGTCCAGTGGCGCGCCGCGCGTTCGCCGCGGACGCGCGCCGATATCGCGCTGTCGATGTCATCGACTAAGATGGACATAGGTCCACTATAGTGGATTATCCCTTGAGAGACAAGGCACCTAGGGGCCGCGCTGCGCCGAAAAACGCCTTTGCATGGGGTTGTTTTGCGGAAAATTTTTCCGGCCGGCCGGGGAGCTGTCGGGGCGACCTAGTTCCAATACGCCGGATAGCCCGAGTTCTTCTCCTCGGCCGCCAGCAGCCGCAGCATCGCGGGCCATTCCAGCACGCCGTAGGGCCGGCGCGTGCCGGGCTGATAGAGGTGCGCGGTGTGCGCCAGCACGTTCTCGCCCGGCATGGTCAGCTCGGTGCGCGCCGCCATCGCGTCGACCTGCGCGCGGCAGGACATTTCGAGCTGGTACATCGTGTTGAACGCCTGCTGGATCGTCGCCCCGCAGGTGAGCAGGCCGTGGTTGCGCATCACCATCGCGTCGTGCGCGCCCAGATCCGCGACCAGCCGCTCGCGCTCGGCGAGATCGACCGCCGGGCCCTCGTAGTCGTGATAGCCGATGTGGCCCTCGAAGCGGATCGAGGTCTGCGACATCGGCAGCAGACCGCATTTCATCGCCGCGACCGCCATGCCGGCGCGCGTGTGGGTGTGGATGATGCAGGCGACATCCGCGCGCGCCTTGTGGATCGCGCCGTGGATCACGTAGCCGGACTTGTTGATGCCGTAGTCGGTGTCGGGCTTGGCGATGATGTTGCCCTCGACGTCGATCTTGACCAGGCTCGACGCGGTGATCTCGCGGTAGAGCAGGCCGTAGAGATTGATCAGCAGGTGCTCGGTGCCGGGAATGCGCGCCGTGATGTGGTTGTAGATCAGGTCGGTCATCCCGTAGCAGTCCATCAGCCGGTAGCAGGCCGCGAGATCGCAGCGCGTCTGCCATTCCTCCGCGCTGACGCTGCCGCGCACGGATTTGAAGTCGGTCGAATAGTTCATGAGGCACCTGATTGCTCTGTAGCCCGGGTTGAACTGAGCGAAACCCGGGGTCCGGATGTCGCCATAACGCGTCGCAGACGCGCTTTGCCTCCATCCGGGCTACGCAAGCTAACCCGGATTTCACTTCTGCTCCATCCGGGTTACGCTGCGCGAAACACAAGGGAGGAATGCATGCGCAGGCGCGAATTCTGCCTCGGTCTCGTCGCCATGCCGGCGCTCGCGCGCTCGGCCTTCGCCCAGGAGGTCTCGAGCATCACGCTGATCAAGCAGCACGGCCTGCCGTATCTGCCGATGATGGTGATGGAAGAGCAGAAGCTGGTCGAGAAGCACGCGGCCCGGCTCGGCGTGCCCAATCTCAAGACCGACTACCGCACGCTCGGCGGCACGCAGTCGATCATCGACGGGCTGATCGCCGGACAGATGCATTTCGGCATCGCCGGCGTGCCGGGTCTCGCCACGCTGTGGGACAAGACCGTCGGCACCGCCAACGAAGTGCGCGCGCTGTGCGCCGCGCAGGCGATGCCGTTCATCCTCGTGACCAACCGGCCCGAGATCAAGTCGATCACGGATTTCAAGGAAGGGCACAAGATCGCGGTGCCGGGCATCAAGAACTCGAACCAGGCGATCTGCCTGCAGATGGCGGCCGCGAAGGAATGGGGCCAGGCGAACTACGCGCAGCTCGATCCGTTCACCATCACGCTGCCGCATCCGGACGCCGCGATCGCGATCATCTCGCGCTCGACCGAGCTCGCCGGGCATTACGGCGTCTCGCCGTTCCAGGACTACGAGCTCGCGGCGCCCGGCACGCATGCGGTGCTGAAGTCCTACGACACGCTCGGCGGGCCGACCACCAACGGCGTCGTGTTCATGGCGAAGAAATTCCGCGACGCCAATCCGAAGGTGACGAGCGCGGTGTACGCGGCGTTCGACGAGGTGTCGGCGTTCATCAACAAGGAGCCGCGGCAGAGCGCCGAGATCTACATCCGCATGACCAACGAGAAGCGCAGCAGCGCCGACGCAGATGGCGAAGATGATCTCCAATCCCGACAACGTCTGGGCGACGACGCCGCTGAACGCGATGCGCTATGTCGAGTTCATGAACAAGGTCGGCACGATGAAGAAACAGCCGTCCGACTGGAAGGACCTGTTCATGCCGGAAGTGCATGAGCTGAAGGGGAGTTAGCGAGATTTTGCCGCTCGTCCCCGCGAAAGCGGGGACCCAATGCTTTGGTCCTGGATGCCCGCTTGCGCGGGCATGAGCGGAGCCTCGTTACGCCGTCGCCAACCGCCCGCTCATCCCGGCGCGACTGCGCATCAGCAGCCAGCCGACGATCGCGAGATTGAGCAGGTTCCACAGGAAGCCGTTGAGGAATGCGGCGCGGTAGGAGCCGGTGAGATCGAAGATCGCACCCGACATCCAGCCGCCGAGCGCCATGCCGAACAGCGCGAACATCAGCGCGATGCCGGTGCGCATGCCGGCGTCCTGCGACGGAAAATATTCGCGCACGATCACGGCATACATCGGGATGATGCCGCCCTGGAACAGGCCGAACAGCCCCGACACGATGTAGAGCGACGTCAGCCCGTTGAAGCCGAGATAGAGCAGCAGCGCGAACGCCTGCAGCGCCGAGCCGATCATCAGCGCCGACAGCCCGCCGATCTTGTCGGCGATGCTGCCCGAGGCGACGCGCGCGATCAGCCCGAGGCCGAGCATCAGCGACAGCATCTCGGCGCCGCGCGCCGGGCCGTAGCCGAGATCGCCGCAATAGGCGACGATATGCACCTGCGGCATCGCCATCGCGACGCAGCAGGCGATGCCGGCGATCGCGAGCAGCGCCTGCAAGCTGTTGGGCTTGAGATCGAGCGAACGGCTCGCGCTGCCGCCGGTGGCGCCGAGCTCGACATGCTCGATCGGCGAAGGCCGCCGCATCAGCAGGATCAGCGGCACCATGGTGACAAGGCAGAAGACGCCGACGCCGATATGCGTCATGCGCCAGCCGTGACTCTCGATGAAATAATGGATGATCGGCGGCCACACCGCGCCGGCGAGATAGTTGCCGCACGACGCGATCCCGATCGCGATGCCGCGCCGCTTGCGAAACCAGTGCGACATGTCCGAGACGATCGGGCCGAACGTGCCGGAACATCCGACTCCGATCACCACGTGGGCGAGGACCAGCATCCAGATGTTCGGCGCATAGCCGGCGCCGACGAACCCGATGGCGGTCAGCACCGTGCCGACGAGCGCCGGGAACACGATGCCGTATCGATCGGCGTAGCGGCCCATCACCACGCCGCCGAACGCAAAGCCGATCATCGCGGCGGTGTAGGGCGTCGACGCGGCCGCGCGGTCGATGCCGAAGTCGATCTGGACCGGCGGCAGCGCGACGACGTAGGACCACATGCCGACGCTGCCGATGGTGCCGAGCACCAGCGCAACGAACAGCCTGATCCACGCATAGGGAGAGTCGACCGCGTCCGTGCTGGCGCGGGCGGCGAGTTGCGCTGGCGTCACAATGAAAGTCCCGGCATTGAATTCCAGCCTCGGTGGTAGCATCTGGCGGCGGCGCGGGGAACGCGCCTCGCGAAACGGTGATATGATCTTCCGTGATGAGTGCCGTGACTGATGCCGATCCCGAAATCGCCGGCCTGGCGGGCGTGCGCCGCGAGATCGCGGCGGCTTGCGCCGAGGCGAAGCGCGATCCCGCATCGGTGACGCTGATCGCGGTGTCGAAGACGTTCGGCAGCGAGGCGATCGAACCGGTGATCGCCGCCGGGCAGCGGGTGTTCGGCGAAAACCGCGTGCAGGAGGCAAAAGCCAAATGGCCCGTGCTGCGCGCCGCGCAGCCGGACATCGCGCTGCATCTGATCGGTCCGCTGCAATCGAACAAGGCCAAGGAGGCGGTCGCGCTGTTTGACGCGATCCATTCGGTCGACCGCGAGAGCATCGCGCAGGCGCTGGCGAAGGAGATCGCCCGGCAGGGCCGTCATCCGGCGCTGTTCGTCGAGGTGAACACCGGCGCGGAGCCGCAGAAGGCGGGCGTCATGCCGCAGGACGCCGATGCGTTCCTGGCGGCCTGCCGCGAGACCCACGGGCTGACCATCGCGGGACTGATGTGCATTCCGCCGTTCGAGGAGGCGCCGGCGCCGCATTTCGCCCTGACCGCCAAGATCGCGGCCCGCAACGGATTGAGCCTGCTGTCGATGGGGATGAGCGCGGATTTTGCGACCGCGATCGCGTTCGGCGCGACCCACGTGCGGGTCGGAACCGCAATTTTCGGCGGCAGAAGCGCGCATCCCGCCAAGTAAAGATCGGAATGCGCTCTGATTCTTAGGTTTGACGCGTTTTCTGCGGCGAACCGGTATCCACTTCGCCGGAAAACGCTATCGCAAAAAAGAAAAGCCCCGACGCGGGGCTGGGGGGCTGAGGGCGTCGGGGCTTTCGATGCGCGGCCTCCTCGGCTACGCACAGAACTTGCCGCACCAACGTGCCTGGCCAAGGATCGTTCCGCGCGCCGACGATATTTTTTCAGATTCTTTTCTCATTGAAATCATTGAGTATTTCGTTCTCATTGGATTACGAGGCGGGTTTTTGGCCCAACGCGCCCCAATAAATAACGCAGCCGGGGGCGCGACATTGCAACGCAGCCCGCGGTGGGCGCGTACCCCGGCCGGGCCACGTGAACGAAGACGGCGCTGCCGCGCCCGGCCACGCGCGGCCGCAGATTGTGGCTGATTTCGATAATGAAATCATAGAGGTGGTCGGCGCGCCGGAGGCGGTCGCCGGACGCGCTCTCGGCCATCGTGATGTGCCGGTTGTAGTGCCGGTCGGCCGGGTCCTCGCACCAGGCGTCGCGCGGCCCGATCCGGCGTGACGGAAGCGCGGTCGGGGGCCGGTGTTCGCGGTCGGCGCGCCACCACAGCCGCACCAGCCGGAACCGGCCGCGCGGGGTGCCGCCGTCTCCCTCGCGCTTGTTCGCCAGGATGCCGCCGCGCCCGAGCGCGACCGGGATGGCGAGATGCCCGGCGCGCAGAACGCCGCGGGTGCGAATCCCCGGCGACGCGCGTACATAGAGCGTCCGCAAGAGCAGTCCCATCGATGCCTTTCGCGAATAGAATCAATAGCCGCAAGCGCTTGCGCTTTGTCGCCCGAATGTTCTACTTCGCGCAACGGCAGAGGGGTTCCTTGCCCCGGAGGCGCTGATGACCAACGCGCGGAAGATCCTGATCGTCGATGACGACACCGAGTTGCGCGACGCCTTGGTCGAACAGCTTGCGTTGCACGAGGAATTCGACGCCGAGGCGGTCGACTCCGGATCGAAGGGCGTGCAGGTCGCGCGCAACGGCCATGTCGACCTGGTGATCATGGACGTCGGCCTCCCCGACGTCGATGGACGCGAAGCCGTGCGCATCCTGCGCAAGAACGGCTTCAAGGCGCCGATCATCATGCTGACCGGACACGACACGGACTCCGACACCATCCTCGGGCTCGAATCCGGCGCCAACGACTACGTCACCAAGCCGTTCCGCTTCGCGGTGCTGCTCGCGCGCATCCGCGCCCAGCTGCGCCAGCACGAGGCGAGCGAGGACGCGGTGTTCACGATCGGGCCCTACACGTTCCGCCCGAGCTCGAAGCTGCTGATGAACCCGAAGGGCAGCAAGGTCCGCCTCACCGAAAAGGAGACCGCGATCCTGCGCTTCCTCTATCGTGCCGGGCAGCGGCCGGTGTCGCGCGAGGTGCTGCTGCAGGAGGTGTGGGGCTATAATTCCGGCGTCACCACGCACACGCTCGAGACGCACATCTATCGCCTGCGCCAGAAGGTGGAGAAGGATGCCTCCGCGCCCGCGATCCTGGTGACCGAGGGCGGCGGCTACAAGCTGATGCCGTGATGGACTCCGGCGCCGCATGAGCATCGAAGACGACATCGCCTTCCTGGAACGCGTTCCGGCGCTTGCGGTCCTTGGGCGCGAGGCGCTGAAGATCCTGGCGATCGGCACCGAGAACCGATACGTGCACGAAGGCGTCACGCTGTTCGGCGAAGGCGAGGAAGCGGACGGCGCCTACGTGGTGCAGGAAGGTTCGTTCAATCTCGTGGCGGGCGAGACCGGCATCACAACGGTGGTCGGGCAGGGTACGCTGATCGGCGAGCTCGCGCTGGTGTACGAGACGCGGCGGCCGGTGTCGGCGGTCGCGCGCGAACCGTCCAGCGTCGTGCGCATCCCGCGCCAGCTTTTCCTCAAGATGCTGGAAAGCGACGCCACCGCGGCGACGCGCATGCGCGATGCGCTGGCGGCGCGCGTGAACCAGACGGCGAATGAATTCGCCCGCGTGCGTGCGGGGCTTGCGGGCGCACCGGCGCGCAAGTGAACCGGCCGGCCGTCGAGGCCGCACTGCGGCGCCTCGCGCCGCGGCTTCCGCCCCACGAGTTCGGTGCCGTGACCGATCACGCGCTCGACAGCCGCGGCCTGCGCACGGCCGCGCCCGAGACTGCCGCCTGGCTCTCGCTCGTCGCCTACGTGCGGCATGTGTTCACCGACTACGACGCGCTGCTGACACAGGGATACGACCGCGACAGTGCGCGCCATTTCGTGGCCGACGATATGGCGGCGAAGCTGACTGAATGGGGCGTGCGCCGCGCGCTCGGGGCGGACGACTGATCTGCACGACTGGCTTGCGTGACGCGCCGCTGGGTTTGGCTGCAACTTTAAGCTAGACTGGAACCGTTCTGATCGGGGGAGAAGGACGATGTTCGCAACACCGGCAGTCAGCTTTCACACCATCCTGAGCCTGATCGCCATTCTGGCCGGCGCCTGCGTGATGAACATGCTGGTGAAGAACCGGCGGCCCGACATCTGGACCATGGTGTTCCTCGTCACCATGATCGCGACCGATGTGACCGGCTTTCTGCTGCCGGCGCCGAAACTCCTGCCGTCGCACATCACCGGCATCATCTCGCTGGTGTTTCTCGCGCTCGTGCTGCTGGCGCACTATGTGTTTCACTTCGTCGGCCCGTGGCGCTGGATTTACGCCGTCAGCATGGGGCTCGCGGTCTACCTGAATTTCTTCGTGCTGGTGACGCAGCTGTTCCTCACGGTGCCTACGCTGCATGCGCTCGCGCCGAATGCACCGGACAATCCCGAGGCGCCGTTCCTGATCGCGCAGTTTATCGTGCTGGCGATCTTCATCTGGCTGATCTGGCAGGCGGTGAAGAATTTCCGCCCCGAGGGCATCACGCCGTCCTACGCGCGGTCGTAGGCCTCGCGCAGGCCCGCGATATCGAGCTTGACCATCTGGAGCGTCGCCTCGGCGACGCGTTTGGCGCGGGCGCGGTCCTTGTCCCGCATCATCTCGCCGAGGATCTTCGGCGCGATCTGATGCGAGGTGCAGCCGGATGGGGCGCAGCGCAATCCGGGCCGTCGTTGCATACGATCAAATGACATTGCGCGGTGCCGCGGTGGCGGCGTCGCCGGTGTTCGGCGTGCCGGACGGTTCGATCAGCAGCAGGTGAACTTCGTCGCGCGCGACCGGGCGATGCTCGACGCCTTTCGGCACCACGAACAATTCGCCGGGCCTGAGCGTCACGGTGCGGTCGCGCAACTCGATGTCGAGCTCGCCCTTCAGTACGAGGAAGAAGTCGTCGGTGTCGTCGTGCTTGTGCCAGATGAAAGGACCTTTCACCTTCACAACCATCACGTCGCAATCATTGAACTGCGTGACGGTGCGCGGCGAGAAGGTGTCGGAGAACGTCGCGAGCTTCTCGGCGAGATTGATGGCATCGATCATCGCGGCAACTCCAATTTGTCCCGCTCATGCCCGCGCAGGCGGGCATCCAGGGCCTGGGTCCCCGCCGTAGTCTATCCCCGACTTGGTCGGGGAAGGGGACGAGTGGAAAGACTGAACCTACACCTCGATCGCCGCCGTCACCGGTACGTGGTCCGACGGCCGTTCCCAGCCGCGCGCCGCCTTGGCGATGTCGATGCGCGACACGCGGTCGCCGAGCTGCGGCGAGACCCAGATATGGTCGAGCCGGCGGCCGCGGTCGGCGATCTTCCAGTTGTCCATCGCGCGATAGCTCCACCAGGTGTAGAGCTTCTCCGGCTCGGGGGTCAGCTCGCGCATCGAGTCGACCCAGTTGCCGGCTGTGCGGAAGCGGTTGAGCTTCTCGGTCTCGACCGGCGTGTGCGAGACCACTTTCAGCATCTGCTTGTGGCTCCAGACGTCGTGCTCGAGCGGCGCCACGTTGAGGTCGCCGACGAGGATCGCCCGCGCGTTCGCGGCCGGCCGCAGCTTGTCCATGCCGTGCAGCGCGTCGAGGAACGCGAGCTTGTGGGCGAACTTCGGATTGACCGCCGGATCCGGCTCGTCGCCGCCGGCCGGAACGTAGAAATTATGCACGGTGACCGGGTCGCGCAGCCCGGCGGTCTCGCCGAGCGTCACCGCGACATGGCGGCAGTCTTCCTTGCCGCAGTAATTGTCGATCGTGACGCTCTCGAACGGCAGGCGCGAGAGCACGGCGACGCCGTGATAGCCCTTCTGCCCGTTCAGCGCCGCATGGACATAGCCGAGCCGCCGGAAGCGCTTCAGCGGAAAGGCGTCGTCCGGGCACTTGGTCTCCTGCAGGCAGATCACATCCGGCCGCACCGCCTTGATGTAGCGGGCGACGAGATCGATCCGCAGGCGGACCGAGTTGATGTTCCAGGTGGCGACGGTCAGCGGCATCGGATCGCTTTACTTGATACTACCAACATAGTACAGACGTAGTATACTAATACTAACAGAATTCAGCCGGAAACCCTTATGGTACCGACATTTTCTCAGCCTTTCGGAGACGGCGACCTGCGAATCGGGATCGCGTCCTGGGACAAGGGCGATTTCCGCAGCCGCTCGATCAAATATGCCTATCGGGACAAGAGCGGCAAGGTATCGCGCGGCTGCCCGGAGCTGAACTTCGAGGTCCTGGTCGAGATGATGATCGTGGCGCTGAAGCAGAAGGAACTGTCGGTCGAGCAGGTCGAGCGGGTGAAATATCATTTGCGGTGACGACGGGCGCAGCGGCGGGCACGGCGCCGTCAAGGCCCGCGCCCGCTCTACACCCTGCCGTGCCGGCCGAGGCCCGGCGGGCTACTCCGCCGCCTTGATGTTTGCGTCCTTGATCACCTTGGCCCAGCGGGCGATCTCGTCGGTCACGAAGGCGCGGAACTCATCCGGCGTATTGCCGACCGCGACGATCCCCTGGTCGGCGAGCTTTGCCTTCATGGCGGGATCGGCGAGCGCCTTCTTCGCCTCGGCGGCGACGCGGTCCACGATCTCCTTCGGGGTGCCGGCCGGCGCGATGATGCCGGCCCAGGTACCCGAGACGAAATCCGGCACGCCCTGCTTGATGATCGTCACGACGCCGGGCGCGGCGGGGATCTGCTCCCTAGCGGCGAGGCCCAGCGCCTTGACGTTGCCCGCCTTCACCTGCGGCATCAGCGGTCCGACGATGTCGAACATCACGTTGATGCGTCCGCCGACCGTGTCCTGCAGCGCGCCTGCGGTTCCCTTGTAGGGCACATGCTGCATGTCGATGCCCATGCGCGACTTGAACATCTCCATCGTCAGATGCGCCGCCGCACCGACACCCGAGGAGGCGAAATTCAGCTCGCCGGGCTTGGCCTTGGCCAGCGCTACCAGCTCCTTGACGTTGTTCGCCGGCAGCGTGTTGTTCGCGATCAGGATCAGCGGAGCGACGCTCATCAGCGACACGTACGCGATGTCCTTCAGCGTGTCGTAGGGCAGCTTGGGGTTGAGCGTGGCGTTGACCGCATGCGCCGCGATCACGGTGCCGAAGGTGTAGCCGTCGGGCGGCGACTTCGCGACCGCATCGGTGCCGATGATCGCGTTCGCGCCGGGCTTGTTCTCGAAAATGATCGGCTGGCCGAGCGCTTCGGAGATCTTCTGTCCGACCGTGCGGGCCATGAGGTCGGTGTAGCCCCCCGGCGTGTAGGGCACGATCATGCGGATCGGCTTGTTCGGCCAGCCTTGCGCGCAGGCGCCGCCGGACAGCGCAAGCGTGATGGCAAACGCCGCGAGGCCACGCACAATGGTCATGATGTCGCTCCCTGCGCGCCGACGGAATGCGGCGCTTCGCGCAACATCAATCGCGTTTTCGCAAAACGCGCAAGCGTGTCCGCAGTGCGGAATTAGTGCGACTGTCATCCCGGGGCGCGACGAAGTCGCGACCCGGGATCCATGGATCGCCGGCCGTGCGATTTCGCTGCAGTGGTGGTTTATCGGTCCCGGCTCGCGCGTCGCAAGCGACGCTTGGCCGGGATGACAGCGGAGCGAGACTTACTGGATGATCTCTTTGCGTTCGTAGTTGATCACGAACATCGACGGATCGAGCTTCTTGCCGAGGTCGAGGTTATAGAGCGCGACCGTCGTGTCGAAGCCTTGCGGATCGGTCACGGTCCATTGCTTGAGCTGCGTGTCCTTGGCCGAGAACATCAGCAGCACCTTGTGGGTGCCGCCGAGCGTGTGCTTCTCCTCGAGCAGCAGGCTGAGGAAGGTGTCGTCGGCCGAGACCGACACCACGTTGGTCTCGCGCAACAGGTCGATGCGGTCGGCGAGCAGGAAGCGCAGCGGCGTCTGCGACAGCGGGTAGAGATCCTGGGTGTCGAGCTTGCGGTCGCGGATCACCACCGAATTGCCGTCGGCGACCAGTTCGATCGGGCTCGGCGCGTTGTATTCAAAGCGGATGCGGCCGGGTTTCTGCAGATAGACCTTGCCCTCGGAGCGCCGTCCGTCCGGACCGACCTGGACGAAGTCGCCGATCATCGTCTGCACGCTCATCAGGTACATGTTGACGCGATCGATCAGCACGCGCTGGCTGGCGTCGAACGCGGTCGTGGTGCCGGGGTTGGAGAGGCCCGGAATCTTGAACGGAAACAGATTGTTCGACTGCGCCGGGGCCTGCGGCTGGACACGCGGGCCGCTGTTCTGCGCGACCGGCGGCGGCGGCACGGTGCCGGTTTTCTTCTGCGCCGGTGCGGGCGCCGGCTGCGCCGCCGCCACAACGGGCGCCAGCGCAAGGCAAATGCCGATCAACAGGGCCGGGCTTCGCATGATTGGTCTCTCCCGCCACTTCGCTAGTCGGGTGCTGTGGCGATTTCGCGGCTCTCGTGTCTGCGCGTGATCCGGAAAACAGCCATGCCTAGCACATCCGGACTGCGGGTTCCCGGCTCAATACTGCGCGTGCTCGGGTTCACCCACCAGAATCTCGCGTTTTCCGGCGTGATTGGCCTGCCCGACGATGCCTTCCAGCTCCATCTTCTCCATCAGCGAGGCGGCGCGGTTATAGCCGATCTGCAGCCGGCGCTGGATGTAACTGGTGGATGCCTTGCGGTCGCGCATCACGATGGCCACGGCCTGCGAATAGAGATCGTTGGTCTTGCCCATCTCGGAATTGTCGAACACCGCGCCGTCCGCGCCCGCTTCGCCATCCTCCGGCTCTTCGCTGACGGTCACCGCCTCGAGGTACTGCGGCGTGCCCTGGGACTTGAGGTGACTGACGATCTTCTCGACTTCCTCGTCGGAGCAGAACGGTCCGTGCACGCGGCTGATGCGCCCGCCGCCCGCCATGTAGAGCATGTCGCCCTGGCCGAGCAGCTGCTCGGCGCCCTGTTCGCCCAGGATCGTGCGACTGTCGATCTTCGAGGTGACCTGGAACGAGATGCGGGTCGGGAAATTCGCCTTGATGGTGCCGGTGATGACGTCGACCGAGGGACGTTGCGTTGCCAGGATCACGTGGATGCCGGCCGCGCGCGCCATCTGGGCGAGCCGCTGGATCGCGCCCTCGATGTCCTTGCCGGCGACCATCATCAGGTCGGCCATCTCGTCGACGATGACCACGATGTAGGGGATCGGCTCGAGCTCCAGCTCCTCCTTCTCGTAGATCGCCTCGCCGCTCTCCTTGTCGTAGCCGGTGTGGACGGTGCGGCTGAGCGCCTCGCCTTTGCTCTTCGCCTCGGTCACGCGCGCGTTGTAGCCGTCGATGTTGCGCACGCCGAGCTTGGACATCTTGCGGTAGCGCTCTTCCATCTCGCGCACCGCCCACTTCAGCGCGACCACGGCCTTCTTCGGGTCGGTCACCACCGGGGTGAGCAGATGCGGGATGCCGTCGTAGACGGAGAGCTCGAGCATCTTGGGATCGATCATGATGACGCGGCAGTCGTCGGGGCGCAGCCGGTACATCAGGCTCAGGATCATCGTGTTGATGGCGACCGACTTGCCCGAACCGGTGGTGCCGGCGATGAGCAGATGCGGCATGCGGGCGAGGTCGACGATCACCGGATCGCCGCCGATCGTCTTGCCGAGGCAGAGCGGCAGGCGCGCCTGCGTGTCGGTGTAGTGATCGGCCGCGAGCAGCTCGCGCAGCAGCACCTTCTCGCGCTTCGGGTTGGGCAGCTCGATGCCGATCGCGTTGCGTCCGGGCACCACGGCCACACGCGCCGACACCTTGCTCATCGAGCGGGCGATGTCGTCGGCAAGGCCGATGACGCGCGATGACTTGATGCCGGGCGCGGGCTCGAGCTCGTAGAGCGTGACCACCGGACCCGGATGCGCATTGATGATCTCGCCGCGCACGCCGAAGTCGCTGAGCACGCTTTCGAGCGCTCTGGCGTTCTCCTCGATCGCCTCGGTCGACAGCGTCAGGCGGTCGGTCGCCTTCGGGGCGGTGAGCAGCGCCAGCGAGGGGAGCTCGTAGCCGCCCTTGCGCTTTGCAACCGGCTTCGGCGCGGGCTTGGCGCGCTTCTTCGGCGCCTCCTCTTCCTCGACTGCTTCTTCCTCTTCGATCTCCTCGGCCTGGTCCTGCGCCGGATTCGAATAGGCCTCGACGTGCGGATCGACCAGCGTGACGGCCGATGGATCGCGCCGCAGCGGCACGACGCGTGCGCGCCGGCGCAACAGCAGTCCCATCAGCGCCGAAGGCAGCAGCGCGAGGTGCGCCTTGACGCTGTAGCCGAGGTGATAGAGCCAGCCGAGCGACACGAAGCTGCGCCGTTCCGCCGGCGCGTCCTCGTCGTCCGCATCGTGCGGCGGTGCGCTGACCTCCTTGGTCTCCTTGGCCTTCCTGGTGCGCTTGGCCGGCGCTTCGCTTCGCTCGTCTTCTGCCATCTCGCGCCAGCCGAACCCGGCTGCGAGCGCGAGCGCGACGCAGGCCGCGACGCCGGCCATGATACCGAGCGCCAGGCGCGGCGCGCCCGAGAGCGGTGCGCCGACGACCCAGGCCGGCACGCGCAGCAGCGCGTCGCCGACGACACCGCCAAGCCCGGTCGGCAGCGGCCATCCCTTGCTCGGCGGCAGGCATGAGGCGAACGCCGCGGCGGCGAGCGCGCCGCCGATCCACAGCACCAGACGGATGCGTTCGCGATCGAGCGGGCGGTGCGTGACGAAGCGCCAGCCCCAGGCGGCGACCGGGAACAGGAATCCGATTGTCGCGATGCCGAGCAGCTGCATCATCAGGTCGGCGCTGATCGCGCCGCCCAGGCCCAGCATGTTGCGCACCGGCGCGTTGGTGGCATGGCTGAGCGAGGGATCCTGCACCGACCAGGTGGCGAGCGCGAGCGCGGCGATGCCCGCGAGGCCAAGCAGGCCGGCGCCGATCATCTCGTGCATGCGCCGGCGCAGCGCAGCGCGCATCTCGTCCGAGATGTAGTCGGCGGCGGAGAGAACGTAGCGCATGGCCGGCATGATGCGCTCCTATCCGAGAACCGCGACGAGGCGATGCAGCGCCTCTGCGGTGACGTTGCGGTCCTGCACCATCGCGATGCGGATATAGCCGTCGCCCGGATTGAATCCGTCGGCCTGCGGCCGCGCCGCGTAACTTCCCGGCAGCACGCGCAAACCCGCCTCCTTCCACAGCTTCACCGTGGCGCCTTCGCTGCCGCCGTGCTGCGACACGTCGAGCCAGAGGAAGAAACCGCCGGGCGGGCGCCGGTAGCCGTAACGATTGCCGATGATCTGGTCGGCGAGATCGAACTTGGCGCGGTAGAGCGCGCGGTTCTCCTCCACGTGCGCCTCGTCGCCATAGGCCGCGATCCCGACCTCCTGGGCCGGCACCGGCACCTGCGGTGCCGCGACTGAACGCAGATCGAGGAACGGCTTGATGAAGGTCTTGTCGCCGGCGATGAATCCCATGCGTAATCCGGGCAGGCTGGAGCGCTTCGAGAGCGAGTGGAACACGGCGACGTTGGCAAACTCGGCGCCCGCCTGTTCGAGCATGCCGGGCGGGGCATCCTTCCAGTAGATCTCCGAGTAGCATTCGTCGGCGAACACCATGAAGCCGTGCTTGCGCGCCAGCGCGATCAGGCGCCGCAGATAGGCTTCGTCGGCGATCGACCCTTGCGGGTTGGCGGGCGAGGCGAGGTAGAACGCGGCGGTGCGCGCGAGCAGCTCTCCCGGGAGCGCATCGAGATCGGGCAGGAAGCCGTTGGCCGCGGTGGCGTCGAGATAGACCGGCTCGCACTCGGCCGCCACACTGCCGGCCGCATAGACCGCATAGAATGGATTGGGAATCAGGATTGCGGGTTTGCCCGGGCGTTGCTTGACCCAGCGCTTGGCCGCGATCGCGGCGAGGAACAGGCCTTCGCGGGTGCCCGAGAGCACGAGGATTTCAGCTGCCGGATCGATCGGCCGGGCGAGCGCGTAGCGTCGGTTGAGCCAGGCGGCCGCCGCCGCCCGGTAGCGATCCGTTCCGGCATTGGCCGGATAGCGGCCGAAATCCGCAAGGTGCGCGGCAAGGACCGGTCCGACGAACGAGGGGATCGGATGCTGCGGTTCGCCGACCGCGATATTGATCGCGGGCTGCCCGGGCTCGATGCCGGTCAAAAGCTCGGCGAGGCGCACGAATGGTGAGCGCGCGTCAACAGGCCGAGCGGAGGATGTCGCGCGTTCGGTGACGTTCATGGACCAATTGCGGGCGGGCATGCCCCGCCGGACCCCAACCATAGGAGGGGGCAGGTTAAGGCGCGATTAACCATCGGGGAGGGGGCGGAAAAACCGCCATCTTCAATCGCTTCCACCGGTCCAGGGGTGACGCGCGCCATGGCGCATATGGATGATGGAGACGGTACTTTCCGAGACGCGATAGTCGACGACGTACGGATAATCCGATCCAGAGGGCATGAACGCCCAAATCTTTGACGAAACGCGCCCGGCGCGGCGCGTAACTCAGATTTTCCATCTTCTCGCTGATGAACGCCTTGACCTTGCGAGCCGCGTTCGGATTGTACCGGTTGAGGTAGTCGAAGATCGCTTCGCGGTCGGCGAATGCACGACGCGTGTAGCGGACCTTCATATCCCGTGGCGTTTGTTTGCTGCCGCGACCACGTCGTCGGGCACGTACTCGCCCCGCTCAGCCTCGGCCAGTCCCTCCCGAATCGCCGCTTGGGTGGCGTCGTCGATCGGAAAATCGGCTGCGTCGCCCTCGGTCATCGACAGCAATGCCGCTGCGACCGCATCCTGTTCCTCGGTCGGTAAGGTGCGCACCTTGGCGATGGCCTGTTCGAGCAGTTGATGAATTCATATCACAAGGCGCGTGGGAACTCGCCTCTGTTGGCTACCACTCGTGCGACAACCGTCAGCAACCCGGCAACAAGGATCGCCGGCGCCTCGGGCAACTCCATCGTCCACAGCGTCAGGCCGCTGACAATGCACCAGAGCAGCGGAAAACTCAGCAGAAGCCAGCTCGGCCGTGCGGCGGCGGTGAGCACGCCGAGAGTCAGGATCACGGTCGGATCGGGCGCAAGGCCGAAGAGCTCCGCCTGCATCCATGGCCGGCCGGAGAGCGGCGCGATCAGCGGATGGAGGACGAGCGCGTAGCCGATCAGCCCGATGCCGACCTTCGCCGCGACGGTTTTGCTGGCGGCGCGGAGATCGTCTCGGATCACACCGAAGAAAAACAGCAGGGCGGCCTGCAGCGCAAAGCCCGCCGCGAAATAGCGCGCCGCGAAGTTGATCTGGTCGTAGCGCTGCAGCAGGAAGGTCCACGCGACGATGGCCCAGAGCAGCGCCAGCATTACCGCGATGATGCGGCCGCCCCACGGCGCCGGAAAGATGGTTCGCGCCAAAATCGCGAACCCCATCACCATCGTGAACGGCTGCAGCGGCCAGTATTGAGCATTGTGAAGCTCGAACAGCCGATAATATGTGCGCGGCGAGAACAGCAGGAAGCTCGTCAGCGAGTAGGTCCACCACTCCGACATCATGTCTGCTCGCGCATGAGCTTGTCCGAAAACCGGTGCCCGCTTTTCGCGATCATGCGCGCTAGATCTTCGCGACGTGCGCGACGAGCGTCGCGCGCCACGCAGCGTCAGGCAGCGGATCGCGCGCCGCGCCCATGTTCTCCTGCACGTGATCGACCCGCGTGGTGGCGGGGATCGCGCAGGTCACCGCCGGGTGCGAGATGATGAACTTGAGAATGAGCTGCGCCCAGCTCGTCGCGCCGACTTCCGCCGCGAAGGCGGGCAGCGGCTTGCGCATGATGGTTTTCACCAGGTCGCCCTCGCGGAACGGGCGGTTGACGATCACGGCGATGCGGCGCTCGCGCGCGAGCGGCAGGATGCGGTTCTCCACCTCGCGATCGAGCACGTTGTAGCTCACCTGCACAAAATCGATCGGCTGGCTCGCCATGATCTTCTCGACGTCGCCGTGGCGGCGGCCTTCCGAGGTGGTGACGCCGACATAGCGAACCTGTCCGGCCGCCTTCATGGCGAACAGCGTGCGCAAATGCTCTTCCCACGCGAGCAGATTGTGCACCTGCAGCAGGTCGAACTTCGGCACGCTCCAGAATTTGCGCGAGGCTTCGATCTGCGCCGGCCCGCGCGCGGCGGATGAAGTCCACACCTTGTCGGCGGCGAACAGGTTCGGCGCGCCGACCTTCTGCAGCCCATAGCCGATCACCGGCTGCGAGGAGCCGTACATCGGCGAGGAATCGATCATCCGGCCGCCGGCCGCGAAGAATGCGCGCATCACCTCGGCGCAGCTGTCGCGCGCATCGCGGTCATTGCCGACATTGAAGGTGATCCAGCTGCCGAGCCCGACCAGCGGCAGCGCTTCGCCGCTCGACGGGATCGCGCGGGTGAGGACGGCGCCCTGGGCGAAGACTGCCGGGGCGGCCGCCGTCGCACCCGCCGCGGCGAACAGGCGCAGGGCGTTGCGTCGATCGACCGTCTTCATCGCGCTCTCCGTTGCGTTGGCGAACGCCACGCGACACGTGGTCTCAGCGAGACATTCCGCCACACGATCTGGCGCGGTCAATGCGGTGTCCTACCTCACCGCAGGGGCGCGTCCAGGGACAATGCAGCATGCTCGACGCAAAGCGTCTTCTCGATCAATTCCTCGGCGGCCAGCAGGCCGCATACGACAACGCGCAACCGCCGCGGGGCCAATCACAATTCGGCGACATCGCGCGCAATCTCGGAACTTCGATGTCGGGCAACCTCGGCGGCATCGGTGGCGGCGCACTGGCGGGCGGCCTTGCGGGACTCCTGCTCGGTACCAAACAAGGCCGCAAGATCGCCGGAACCGCCGCGACGGTCGGCGGCATGGCGCTGGTCGGCGCGCTCGCCTACGGCGCCTACCGCAACTGGCAGGCCGGCCGCGCGCCTGCGCAGGCGGACGCGAGACAGCCAAGCGTGCCGCTGTTGCCGCCGCCGCGCGACACGCCGTTCATGCCCGCGAGCGAAAGCGAACAGCAGTCGCTCGGGAAAAGCCTGATGCGCGCGATGATCGCGGCGGCGAAAGCCGACGGCCATGTCGATGCCGCCGAGCAGGCGGCCATCTTTGCCCGGATGGACACGCTCGATCTGGACGCGCAGGAGAAGGCATTCGTGCTCGACGAATTGCGCAAGCCGCTCGATGTCGATGCGGTCGCGCAGGGCGCGCGCACGCCCGAGCAGGCGGCGGAGATCTACGTCGCGTCGCTGCTCGCGATCGATGTCGATAATCCGGCCGAGCGCGGCTATCTCTCGATGCTGGCTGCGCGCCTGCGGCTCGACGACGCGCTGGTCGCGCACCTGCATGCGACGAGCGAAGCGCAGCCGGTGCCGGTGCAGCGCGCGGGCTGACCCGATTTTCGTTCAGCCGGACTTCTCCAGTTGGCGGAGCCGCGCCCTTGTCGCACGATTCTCAAAAAATCCGGCCAAAGCGAACAACAGCATGACTGCCGCGATGAACGAACATCCTATGATCACAATCCAACCAATCAACCAAAGGAGCGAGAGAGCCAAACCTGCTATGGCACTATGCACAAGGTACACAATCGTACTTAGTACGGCGGTGACGACGACGAGAACCGGTGTCGCTGTTCGATTGGACTCGATGGCCTGCTGCAGCTCCGCGATGTCCCTCACCTTTTGGTCTGCTGCTGCTCGCGCGCGCGACAATTCTGTCGTTCTGCGTTGAGCTTCTGCATGCTCTGCTTGCAGGCGCTGCGCTTCCGCCTGTGCGCTTCTGCTGCCGTCTGCCGTTGCTCATCCTCCTTCCGAAGCCGCTTCGAAGCCTCTTCGTTCTTCACAAGCGGCGGTTCTTTGGCGTGCTTCTGCGCTCCTTCGAATGAAACGGGCGGCCGGTTCAGTGCATCGTGTATGCTTGTGCAGAAACGTTCGATCTCGAGGCCGACCTCCTGGGAGTCAAAGTCCAGGTGACGGTAATGTAACCAGTTCAGATACTGGCGCTCGCCGATCATCTTCAGGATCCGATGCTGGCGCCACTGGGCTTCGATCTCAAGCTCGGGAACACGAATGTACAAAATAGGAAAGACGAGGTCGCTCCTGCCGAGCTGCTTTTCTCGCGCGAGAAAATGCTCGAATTCGGCCTGGCATTGTTCGCTCTTGATGGCCGTCGGCGTGATGATCGGAACGAAGAAAACCGATTGATTAATCGCGCTCTTTATCTTCTCGCTCCAGTCGTCTCCTTCGGCGATAGCGTCCTTGTCCTGCCAGAGCTTGAAGTTGCGTCGTCGCCTCCCGAGTTGCATCCGCAACTCCTCATGGATCCGCTCACGCAGCCTGGTGAGCCGGTTTCCGGAGCCGCTATCGTCTTCACGCGCGTAGCTGAAGAAGCCAACCAGTTCGGGCAGTTGCGCCAACGACATCCGAAGCGACCCCCCGCTACTCCCCGTTTCTCTGGCGTCGCTATTCAGCCGCGGCACAGCACAGCCGCGGCGTTCAGACCGGCCTGATTGCAATCTAGGTCACTTTCAGGCGCAAAAAAAGTGAGAGGCCTCGGGGTGAGCCGAGGCCTCTCGACGGAGGGGCGGTGCCGGGTATTCCACCCCAACCGTGTGGGGAGCGCTGCGCGGGAATTCCGCGCGGCGTATTCGTCACATGTTGTAGGCGCGCTCGCCGTGATCGGTGAGGTCGAGGCCTTCGCGCTCGCTGTCAGGTGCGGCGCGCAGGCCGATGATCACGTCGATCACCTTGAGGATGATCAGCGTGCCGATGGCGGACCACAGCAGCGTCATGCCGACCGCCTTGCCCTGCGAGATCAGCTGCGTGACGAGGTCGTAGTCGGCGACCTTGCCGGTCTCGTAGTTCATGATGCCGGTGCCGCCGAGCTTCGGGTTCACCAGGATGCCGGTCATGATCGCGCCGACGATGCCGCCGATGCAGTGCACGCCGAACACGTCGAGTGCATCGTCGTAGCCGAAGGCATTCTTCACCGCCGAGCAGAAGACGTAGCAGACCACCCCGGCCATGATGCCGAGCACGAGCGCGCCCATCGGACCCGCATAGCCGGACGCGGGCGTGATCGCGACCAGACCCGCGACCGCGCCGGTGACGAGACCGAGCAGCGAGGGTTTGCCTTTGCCCATCCACTCCACGACCATCCAGGCGAGCGCCGCGGCCGCCGTCGCGACGAACGAGTTCGCCATCGCCAGCACCGCGCCGCCGGAAGCTTCGAGGTTGGAGCCGGCGTTGAAGCCGAACCAGCCGACCCAGAGCAGCGCGGCGCCGATCATGTTCATGGTGAGCGAGTGCGGGGGCATCAGCTCCTTGCCGAAGCCGATGCGCTTGCCGACCAGGAACGCGCCGACGAGACCGGCGATACCCGCGTTGATGTGCACCACGGTGCCGCCCGCGAAGTCGATGGCGCCCCACTGGAAGATGAGACCGCTATCGGCGTTGACCTCGTCGAGCTTGGCCTGCGCGGCGGTCTTGGCGGCGCCGTCAGCCGCGGCGGCGAGCGCCTTGGCGGCGGCGTCGATCGCGTCCGGGCCGGCCCAGTACCAGACCATGTGGGCGATCGGGCAGTAGACCAGCAGCAGCCACAGCGGCAGGAACAGCGCCATGGCGGAGAACTTCATGCGTTCGACCAGAGCACCGACGATCAGCGCCGGCGTGATCGCCGCGAAGGTCAGCTGGAAGCACATGTAGAGCATTTCCGGAACAGCGACGCCGACCGAGAAGGTCGCCGCCTTGGTGTCCGGCGTGATGCCCGACAGGAATGCTTTCGAGAAGCCGCCGATGAACGCGGTCGATCCGCCCGAGAAGGCGAGGCTGTAGCCGACCACCATCCACAGCACGGCGACGATGCACACCGCGTAGAACACCCACGCCAGCGTCGACAGCATGTTCTTGGTGCGAACGAGGCCGCCGTAGAACAACGCGAGTCCCGGGATGGTCATCAGCAGCACCAGCACGGTGGCGGTGAGCAGCCAGGCAACGTCGCCCTTGTTGACGGTCGGCTCCGCGGCCGCGGCGGCAGCAGGCGCAGCACCGCCGGCGGGCGGCGCCACCATTTCGGCAAACGCAGCGTCGAACGCGATGAAGCAGAGGCAAAGGGCGAAGATCATGCCCAAAGTCAGTCCCGCAAGCCCCAGGCGGGAGGGTGTCTTGAACGTCATGGTGGGAAGCTCCTGTCCGTGATCGGTGAGGCGTGCGACTAAAGCGCCGCGCCGTCGGTCTCGCCGGTGCGGATGCGCACGGCGTGATCGAGCGGGAAAACGAAAATCTTGCCGTCACCGATCTGGCCGGTCTTGGCTGCGCCGGTAATCGCCTCGACGACTTTGTCGACCTGGCCGGAATCCACGGCCACTTCGATCTTCACCTTGGGCAAGAAATTCACTGCGTATTCCGTGCCGCGGTAGATCTCGGTATGTCCCTTCTGGCGCCCGTAGCCCTTGACCTCCGTGACCGTCAGGCCGTGCACGCCGACCGCGGTCAGCGCGTCGCGGACCTCGTCGAGCTTGAACGGCTTGATTACCGCCATGACGATTTTCATGGTCCTGTCCCCTTGGCCCGCCGTCCCCAGAAGTCCGGGCGAGCGCGATTGCATGAAGCCGCACGTGCGAATTCGCCGGGCGGTCGCATCACAGGGGAGTCAAGACCCGTGCCAGAGTCGTGTTGGCGCTCTAACACGCTGGGGCTGCAAAGGATTTGTCGCAGGCGCCGCCAGGGTGCGGAAACGCCTGGTTCGGCGCCGCTCAATCCAACGTCAAGCCTGCACAAATTTTCGCCAGCCGGGCGGCTGCCGTTAGGAAAGGCAAAACAAGCAGCTGTCTACGAGTGGATCAACTCGCCGTGCAGCGTGATGTCGAGCCCCATCTGTTCGGCCTCGGGCGTGACGCGCAACGGCGTGACGAAGCCGACCAGCTTGAGGATCACGAAGGTCAGCACGCCCGACCACGCGACCGTCACGGCAACGCCGATCAGCTGCGTGACGACCTGACCGGGATTGTTTTCCAGCAGTCCGGACGTGCCCGGCGCATCCGGCGCCGCCGAAATTGCCGCGACCGCGAAGACGCCGGTGAGCGTCGTGCCGATCACGCCGCCGACGCCGTGCACGCCGAACACGTCGAGCGAGTCGTCATAGCCGAGCCAGAGCTTCAGCTTGGTGCAGGCCCAGTAGCAGCCGCCGCCCGCGATGATGCCGATCACGACGCCGTGCCACGGCAGCACGAAGCCGGAGGCCGGCGTGATGGTGCCGAGCCCCGCGATCGCGCCGGAAATGATGCCGAGCACCGAAGGCTTGCCGCGTGCCGCCCATTCGAGCGCCATCCAGGTGAGCGCGCCGGCGCAGGCCGCAAGATGCGTCGCGACGATCGCCATCGAGGCGCGCGAGCCGGCACCCAGCGCCGAGCCGCCGTTGAAGCCGAACCAGCCGACCCACAGCAGCCCGGTGCCGATCACGGCGAGCGAAAGATCGTACGGCGCGAGATTCTCGGTGCCGTAGCCGCGCCGCTTGCCGAGGACCAGCGCGGCGACGAGGCCGGCGACGCCGGCATTGATGTGCACCACGGTGCCGCCCGCGAAGTCGATCACGCCCCAGCTCTGCAGGAATCCGCCGCCCCACACCCAATGCGCGAGCGGCACATACACGATGAACAGCCACAGCACCGAGAACAACAGGAACGCCGAGAAGCGCATGCGGTCGGCGACCGCGCCAGAGACGAGTGCGACCGTGATGATCGCGAACGTCATCTGGTAGATCATGAACAGGCTTTCCGGGATGGTCTTGGCGAGCGGGCTGACGCTGTCCATGCCGATGCCGTGCAGGAACAAGCGCTCGAGGTTGCCGAGTGCCGGGGCATCGCCCGAGAAGGCGAGCGTGTAGCCGAGCATCGCCCACAGGATCGAGACCAGGCCCACCGCCGCGACGCTTTGCGCCATGGTGGCGAGCACGTTCTTCTTGCGCACCATGCCGCAGTAGAACAGCGCGAGGCCCGGGATGGTCATCATCAGCACCAGCGCGGTCGCGGCGATCATCCAGGCGGTGTCGCCGGCGTCGATCTTCGACGCGGGTGCTGCGGCGAGCATTTCGGCAAAGGCCGGCGTGGCGAATGTAGATACTGCGAATGCCGTCAGGAAACGCGCTGACCAAGATTGCATGGCTAATCCCCCCGGAAGCCTTTTTCAGTTTGCGTCATGGCCGGCACCGGCCGTCGAAGACGGGCGTGGACGCCCTTACGCCCGGCCATGACGATCTCAACTACAGCGCATCACTGTCGGTCTCGCCGGTGCGGATGCGCAGTGCGTGCTCGACCTCGATGACGAAGATCTTGCCGTCGCCGATCTGCCCGGTCTTCGCCGCCGCCGCGATCGCCTCGACCACGCGGTTCGCGCGGTCGTCCGCGACCACGACCTCGATCTTGATCTTGGGCAGGAAGTTCACCGTGTACTCGGCGCCGCGATAGATCTCGGTGTGGCCCTTCTGGCGCCCGAAGCCCTTGACCTCGGCGACGGTCAGCCCGGCGATACCCAGCGTGGTGAGCGCGTCGCGCACGTCCTCGAGCTTGAACGGCTTGATGATGGCGGTGACCAGCTTCATGAATGCTCCTGCCTGTTCGCCCCTGAGCCAGGCGGCTCGCCTGCATGCGGTTACGATTCTGCCTACGTTATCGGCAACGGAGGCGGATTTAACCACAGAATGCCGCCGCGAAAGCGTGCATCCGCCTGGCCTGTGGGCAACTCAGGGCTTTGCGATGGCCTGCCCGGCGCACCAGCCGCTCGACCAGGCCCACTGGAAGTTATAGCCGCCGAGCCAGCCGGTGACGTCGACCGCCTCGCCGATGGCGTAGAGGCCGGGCACCGCCCGCGCCGCCATGGTCTTGGAGGACAGGCCGTCGGTATCGATCCCGCCGACCGTCACCTCGGCCTTGGCGTAGCCTTCCGAGCCGGCCGGGCTCACCTCCCACCGTTTCAGCCGCGCCGCGAAGGCACCGAGCGTGCGATCCGGAATGTTCGCCATCGTTTCCTGCGGCAGCGCGCCGGCCAGCGCCTGCGCGAGGCGCGCGGGAAACATCTCGCCGAGGACCGTCTTCGGCTCGGCCTTCGGGCGGGCGCGCTTGCGCTCCTTCAGCAGCGCCGCCGCGTCGCGCTCGGGGAGCAGGTCGAGCGCGATCGTGCCGCCCTGCCGCCAGTAGGAGGAGATCTGCAGGATGGCGGGACCGGACAGGCCGCGATGCGTGAACAGGATGTTTTCGCGAAACCGGTGCGCGCCGCACGACGCGATGGCGTCGACCGCGATGCCCGCGAGGGCCTCGCCGATGCCGAGCGCCTGCGGGCTCGCGGTCAGCGGCACCAGGCCGGGCAGCGTCTCGGTGATGCGCAATCCAAATTGCTGCGCGAGCCCGTAGGCAAAGCCGGTTGCGCCCATCTTGGGGATCGACAGTCCGCCGGTCGCGAGCACGAGCGATGCCGCCGTGAAGCTGCCTTTGTCGGTCTCGACGCGAAACGCATCGGCGCGCGACACCGCGGTGACGCGGTGGCCGAGCCGCACGTCGACGTTCCCGGCCGCGCATTCGGCGAGCAGCATCGCGACGACCGCGCGGGCGGAGCCGTCGCAGAACAATTGCCCGAGCGTCTTCTCGTGGTAGGCGATGCGATGCCGCTCGATCAGCGCGACGAAATCCTGCTGCGTGTAGCGGTCGAGCGCCGATTTGTGGAAATGCGGATTGGCGCAGATGAAGCGATCCGGCGCGCAGTACAGGTTGGTGAAATTGCAGCGCCCGCCGCCGGAGATGAGGATCTTGGCCCCGGCCTTGTCGAGATGGTCAAGCAACAGCACCCTGGCGCCGCGCTGTCCGGCGGTGAGCGCGCACATCAGCCCGGCGGCGCCGGCGCCGATCACGATGGCGTCGAAGGCCTCGCTCACCGCGGACCTTCGTCGATCAGCCGCTGCTTGCCGGCGCGGCTGAGCCGTTTGATGCGCGCCTCTTCAATCAAAGCCGCGGAGCGCGTCGGGAACTCGGCCTGATAGACGAGGCGGACCGGCCGCCGCGCCGCGGTGTAGCGCGCGCCGTTTCGCTTCTCGCCGTTGTGCTGCAGCACGCGGCGCGCCGGATCGACCGCGATCCCGGTGTAAAGGGTGCCGTCGGCGCAAACGACGATATATAGCGAGTAGCCCATGAGCCGTATTGTCTAGCAAGATTCGCCGATGCTGCGCCTGACTGAACTGAAACTGCCGCTCGACCATGCCGAGGACGCGCTGCGCGCCGCCTTGCTGCAGCGGCTCGGGCTGGACGCGTGCGACCTGATGGGTTTTTCGGTGGTCCGGCGCGGCGTCGACGCACGCAAGAAGAGCGCGATCGCACTGATCTACACGCTCGACGTCGCCGTGACGGACGAGCAGGCGCTGCTGCGGCGCCTCAAGGGCGATCGCAACCTCTCGATCGCGCCCGACATGACCTATCGCGTGGTGACGCGCGCGCCGCCGTCAGCGCCCCGCCCCGTCGTCATCGGCACCGGTCCGTGCGGGCTGATGGCGGCGCTGGTGCTCGCCCAGATGGGCTTTCGACCGATCATTCTCGAGCGCGGCAGGGACGTGCGCCAGCGCACCAAGGATACCTGGGGGCTGTGGCGCAAGTCGGTGCTCGATCCGGAATCGAACGTGCAGTTCGGCGAAGGCGGCGCCGGCACGTTCTCGGACGGCAAGCTTTACAGCCAGATCAAGGACCCGCATCACCACGGCCGCAAGGTGCTGACCGAGTTCGTCAAGGCCGGCGGGCCGGAAGAGATCCTCTACGCCGCCAAGCCGCACATCGGTACGTTCCGCCTGGTCACGATCGTGGAAAGCCTGCGCGCGCAGATCGAGGCGCTCGGCGGCGAGTACCGCTTCGGCAGCCGGGTCGACGATCTCGAGATCGAGGGCGCGAACGGAACGCGGCGTATCCGCGGCGTGGTGCTGGCCGACGGCACGCACGTTGCGGCGGATCACGTCGTGCTCGCCGTCGGCCACAGCGCGCGCGATACCTTCGCGATGCTGCATGCGCGCGGCGTCGCCCTCGTGGCAAAGCCGTTCTCGATCGGCGTGCGCATCGAGCATCCGCAGTCGCTGATCGACCGCTGCCGCTATGGCGACACCGTGAAACATCCGCTGCTCGGTGCGGCGGATTACAAACTGGTGCATCACGGCGCGAGCGGCCGCTCGGTCTACAGTTTCTGCATGTGCCCCGGCGGCACCGTGGTCGCGGCCGCCTCCGAGCCGGGCCGCGTCGTCACCAACGGCATGAGCCAGTATTCGCGCGCGGAGCGCAACGCGAACGCCGGCATCGTGGTCGGCATCACGCCGGCGGATTATCCGGACGGCCCGCTCGCCGGCATCGCGTTCCAGCGCCACTGGGAAGAGCGGGCCTTCACGGCGGGCGGTTCCAACTACAAGGCGCCGGCGCAGCGGGTCGGCGATTTCCTCGCGCGCCGGGCGTCCAGCGCGTTGGGCGAGGTCGTGCCCTCATACCGTCCGGGCGTGACGCCGGCTGATCTCGCCGACTGCCTGCCGGACTATGCGGTCGACGCCATCCGCGCGGCGTTGCCGAGTTTCGACAGGCAGATCAAAGGGTTCGCGCTCGCCGACGCGGTCATGACCGGGGTCGAGACGCGCACCTCCTCGCCGCTGCGCATTCCGCGCGACGCGACATTGCAGAGCCTGAACACGCGCGGGCTTTATCCGGCCGGCGAGGGCGCGGGTTACGCGGGGGGCATCCTGTCCGCCGGCGTCGACGGCATCCGTATTGCGGAGGCCGTGGCGCTGAGAATCGCCGGCCAACCGTCCGGCTGAATCCGCTTGGAACGATTCCAGCCGGCTGCCGGTTGACTGCCGTCAAAGCTGCGCGGTTCCGCGCCATCACGCTTGTTATTCGGAGGCATCCTTTCATGGCCACGGTCGCGCAAGCCCGCAAGGCGGACTCTATTGCGCCACCCGCGAAGATGACGGTGAGCCTGACGGTCAACGGCGTGGAGCGGAAGCTCGACATCGCGCCCTGGACCACGCTGCTCGACGCGCTGCGCGATCACCTCGATCTGACCGGCACCAAGAAGGGCTGCGACCACGGCCAGTGCGGCGCCTGCACGGTGCTGCTCGACGGGCGGCGCATCAATTCCTGCCTGACGCTCGCCGTGATGAAGGACGGCTGCAAGGTCACCACGATCGAAGGCCTGGCCAGCGGCGACACGCTGCACGCGCTGCAGGAGGCCTTCATCGAGCACGACGCGTTCCAGTGCGGCTACTGCACCCCCGGACAGATCTGCTCGGCCGCAGGGCTGCTCGCCGAAGGCAAGGCGAAGACCGCCGACGAGGTGCGCGAATTGATGAGCGGCAACATCTGCCGCTGCGGTGCCTACCCGAACATCGTGGCGGCGATCCTGCAAGTTCTGAACGGAGCGCGGCCGTGATCAATTTCGCATACACCCGCGCGAGCGGAATCGCCGAAGCGGTGCGCGCCGCGACCGCCGACCCGAATGCGAGGTTCATCGCCGGCGGCACCAACCTGATCGACCTGATGAAGGAAGACGTCGAGCGCCCGACGCGGCTGATCGACATCATGCACCTGCCGTTGAAAGCCGTGGAGGACACGCCGGGCGGCGGCCTGAAGATCGGCGCGCTCGTGCCGAACACCGACCTCGCCTACCATCCGGCCATCGAAAGCCGCTATCCGCTGCTCGGCAGCGCGATCCTCGCCGGTGCCTCACAGCAGTTGCGCAACATGGCCTCGACCGGCGGCAACCTGCTGCAGCGCACGCGCTGCCATTATTTTTACGACACCGCGGTGCCCTGCAACAAACGCGACCCCGGCAGCGGCTGCCCGGCGATCGACGGCGTCAACCGCCAGCACGCGATTCTCGGGGCGAGCGAAGCCTGCATCGCGGTGCATCCCTCCGACATGTGCGTGGCGCTTGCGGCGCTCGGCGCAACCGTGCATGTGACCGGTCCGGAGGGCGAGCGCACGATCGCGTTCACCGACTTCCACCGCCTGCCGGGCGATACGCCGCAGCGCGACACCAACCTGCAGCCGGCCGAGATGATCACGGCGGTCGAGCTGCCGGCCGAAAATTTCGCGACGCATTATTCCTATCTGAAGCTGCGCGACCGCCTGTCCTATGCGTTCGCGCTGGTGTCGGTTGCGGCCGCGCTCAGGCTCGATGGCGACAGGATCGCCGAGGCGCGGATCGCGCTCGGCGGCGTCGCGCACAAACCGTGGCGCGATCCGGCGGTCGAAGCGTCGCTGCGCGGACAGGTCGCGAGCGAAGCGAGCTTCGTGCCGGCCGCCGACCGGCTGCTGCGCGACGCGAAGGGTTACCGGCACAACGCGTTCAAGATCGCGCTTGCGCGCGACGCGATCGTCCGCGCGCTCGACCAGGCGGCGCGCGGCGCGCCGCAATCGCAATCGGACAAGAAGACAGGATGATGCGATGAGCGAGTACATCGGAACCCCGACCTCGCGCGTCGATGGCCACGCCAAGGTCACCGGCGCAGCGAAGTACGCGGCCGAGTTCAACACCGACGGCCTGGTGCACGGCTGTGTCGTGGCGTCCACCATAGCGAAGGGCTGCATCACACGCATCGACGTCAGCGAAGCGCTGCGCGTCGACGGCGTGATCGATGTGCTCACGCATGAGAATCGCCCGCGCATGGCGCGCACCGACCGCGGCTACCAGGACGATGTGGCGCCGCCGGGCTCGCCGTTCCGCCCGCTCTACGACGACAAGGTGCAGTACAGCGGACAGCCGGTCGCGCTGGTGCTGGCCGACGACTGGGAGATCGCGAAGTTCGCCGCGCGCCTCGTGCGCGTCGAGTACAACGCCGAGGCGCATGCGACCGACCTGAAGCTCGAACGCGGCGCGGCATTCGCCGCGGACAAGCCGACAAAACGCGGCGATGCCGAGAAGGCGCTGGCGGCCGCAGCGGTCCGGCACGACGCCGAGTATTCGATCCCGATCGAGCATCACAATCCGATGGAGACCCACGCCACGACCGTCATCCTCAAGGACGACGGCCGGATGGACGTCTATGAGAAGACCCAGGGCGTGATGAACTCGCACAGGTACATCACCAGCGTGTTCGGGCTGTCCAAGGACGACATCCGCGTGCTGTCGCCCTATGTCGGCGGCGCGTTCGGCTCGGGCTTGCGGCCGCAGCATCAATTGGTGCTCGCCGTGATGGGCGCGCTCGCGCTCAAGCGCTCGGTCCGCGTGGTGCTGACGCGCCAGCAGATGTTCAGCCTCGGCTATCGCCCGGCCACGATCCAGCGCGTCGCCCTCGGCGCCCAGCCGAACGGCACGCTCGACGCGACCATTCACGAGGCGACCTCGGTCACGTCGCAGTACGAGGACTTCCAGCGCAACGTCACCAACTGGTCCGGGGCGCTCTACAAGTCGCCGAATGCGCTCTATGCGCACAAGCTCGCGCGGCTCGACCTGCCGACGCCGGGCGACATGCGCGCGCCCGGCGGGGCCTGCGGCGTCTACGCGCTCGAATGCGCGATGGACGAGCTTGCGGTGAAGCTCGACCTCGATCCGGTCGAGCTGCGGCTGCGCTGCTATTCCGACCGCGACCAGAACGCCGGCACGCCCTACACCAGCAAGAAGCTGCGCGAGTGCTACGCGCAAGGCGCGGCCGCCTTCGGATGGGACAAGCGCGATCCCGCGCCGCGCGCGATGCGCGAGGGACGCGAGCTCGTCGGCTTCGGCATGGCGACCGGCGTGTGGGAAGCGATGCAGATGAAGACCGCGGTGCGCATCGCGCTGACCGCCAACGGCCACGCCGACGTCGCGTGCGCGACTTCCGACATCGGCACCGGCACCTATACGATCATGACCCAGGTGGCGGCCGACATGCTGGGGCTGCCCGCGTCCAATGTCGCGATCCGGCTCGGCGACTCGACGCTGCCCTATTCGCCGGTCGAGGGCGGCTCATGGATGGCGGCGTCGGTCTCGAACGCGATCGCCGTCACCGCCGCGGCGGTGCGCAAGGAGCTGTTGCGGTTCGCCAAAAAGGAGCGCGGCTCCCCGCTCGCCGGCGCCAGGGTCGACGATGTCGAGCTCAGGGACGGCAGGATCGTACTCAAGGGCGACCCGTCACGCGCGGTGCCGATCGCCGATGCGATGCGGCTCGGCGGCGTCGAGCGCATCGAGAAGGAATCCGCGGCGAGCTCGAATGACGATGGGTCGCACGCGCGCTACGCCCACTCGGCGATCTTCGCCGAGGTGAAGGTGGACGAGCAGCTCGGCATCGTGCGGGTCACGCGCGTCACCAACGCGGTCGCGGCCGGGCGCATCCTCAACCCGAAGACCGCGCGCAGCCAGGTGATGGGCGGCGTGGTGTGGGGGATCGGCATGGCGCTGCACGAGGAGACGCTGATCGACCACACCTTCGGCCGCTACCTGAATGCCAACTTGGCCGAGTATCATGTGCCGGTGAATGCCGACATCCACGACATCGAGGTCATTTTCGTGGACGAGCCGGACGGACTGATCAATCCGCTCGGCATCAAGGGCGTGGGCGAAATCGGTGTCGTCGGCACCGCGGCGGCGGTCGCCAACGCGATCTACCACGCGACCGGCAAGCGCGTGCGCGACCTGCCGATCACGCTCGACAAGCTGCGCGCGGCGTAGCGGCGCGAATCCTGTTCGTTCCGGTGGCCAAGCACAAGAAGTCCGATGATGAGGCGAAGCTGCCGCACCAAGCCTACATCGATCACATGATCAATCCGGTGAAAGCAAAAAGGCGCGTGCGCAAGCTTGAGTCCAGCCTGCCAATCACGCTTCCTTCCGCCTGATCCTGACCAACCCCTCCTGTGCGACGCTGGCGACCAGCGCGCCGTCGCGGCGGAAGATCAAGCCGCGCGCGAAGCCGCGCGAGCCGGTCATGCTCGGGCTCTCCTGCGCGTAGAGCAGCCATTCGTCGGCGCGGAACGGGCGGTGGAGCCAGAGCGCGTGGTCGAGGCTCGCGCCCATGAAGTCCTTCTCGAACAGACTGCGGCCGTGCGGTGCCAGCGCCGTATCGAGCAGCGACATGTCGGATGCATAGGCGAGCACGCACTGGTGGATGGCGGGATCGTCGGGCAGTGTGCCGGTCGCTTTGATCCACACATTGAAACCGCCCTCGACCTTCTTGCCGAGGTAGCGCTGGTACTCCACCGGACGCAGCTCGATCGGGCGCTCGCTCTTGTAATAGCGCTGCACCGCTTCTGGCATGGTCGGCAGCACGGTCGCCCTGATCTGTGCCTCGCTCGGCAGATCTTCCGGCGGCGGGACCTGCGGCATCGCGGCCTGGTGCTCGAAGCCCGGCTCGTCGTTGTGGAACGAGACCATCAGCGTGAAGATCGCCTGCCCGTGCTGGATCGCCACCACGCGGCGGGTGGTGAAGCTCTTGCCGTCGCGGATGCGGTCCACCTCGTAGATGATCGGCACCTTCGGATCGCCGCCGATCAGGAAATAGGCGTGCATCGAATGCGGCGGGCGGCCCTCGACGGTGCGGCAGGCCGCGACCAGCGCCTGCCCGATCACCTGCCCGCCGAATACGCGCTGCCAGCGATCCTGGGGGCTGCGCCCGCGAAACAGATTCACCTCGAGCTGCTCGATGTTGAGCACATCGAGCATGGTCTGGACGGCAGTGGACATGCGCGAACTTGGGGGACACGCGCCCCGGATTGTCAAGGCGCGGCCATCGAACCGGCCCGCGCGGGGCCGGTTCGATACCGGCACGTTACTTCTTGACGCAGACGAGACGCGCCTTCACGGCGGCGCTCGCATCGGTGCCGCAGGCCGCGCCGTTCTCGCTTGCGGTCGCAACCACCGGCGCGCCGACGCAGAGCGCGCTGATCATGATCTCGTCGCCGCCGCACTCGGCGGTCGTGCTGTTCGCGACGTGGACGCGGAATTCGCCCTTGTCGCCGCGGTTGCCCTGCGGCCCGGTCGGACCCTGTGGCCCGGGATCGCCCTTGGCGCCGGCGACGCCTTGCGCGCCGCGCTCGCCCTGAGGTCCGGCCGGTCCGGCGGGGCCGGTTTCGCCCTTCGCGCCGGCGGCACCAGCCGCGCCACGTTCGCCTTGCGGTCCGGCGGGCCCTGCCGGTCCGGCCGGCCCGGTATCGCCTTTGGCGCCCGCGACGCCTTGCGGCCCGCGCTCGCCCTGCGGTCCCGCAGGTCCGCCCGGTCCGGTGTCGCCCTTGGGGCCAAGCTCGCCCTTGGCGCCCTGCGGTCCTGCCACGCCTTGCGGCCCTTGCGGACCTTCCGGACCTTTGGAGCAGCCCGCCAGAATGAGCGCGGCGGCGACCGTCATCATCGTGAGTGTTCGCATCTCCTCCCTCCTCTCAAGGTCCGCGTTGTTCGCGCGCGTGACCCGGCTGAATTGCCTGCGCCCCGCCGAAAGCCTACATGAACTCGCGCGAGTGTCGCCTGTTCCCGTCGCGTGAGGACGATGCCGGACCAACCAGTAATTGCGCGCGCCGATGTGGTGATCGCGGGCGGCGGGTTCGCCGGCCTCGCGCTCGCGCTCGCGTTGCGCCAAAGCCTCGGGCCCGCATTCAAGGTCGTGGTCGCCGATCCGGCTTTCGCGGCGGGCGCGCGGCCGGACCTGCGCGCCTCAGCCATCGCCGCCGCGGCGCGGCGCATGTTCGAGACGCTCGGCGTCTGGGACGCGGTCGTCGGCGATGCGCAGCCGATCCTCGACATGGTGGTGACCGATTCGAAGCTGAAGGATGCCATGCGTCCGGTGTTCCTGACCTTTGCGGGCGAGGTCGGGCCGGGCGAGCCGTTCGCCCACATGATCGAGAATGCGCCGCTCAATGCGGCGCTCGCCGCCAGGGCGCGTGACGCCGGGATCGAGCTGCGCGCCACCACCTTCACCCGGTTCGCGCACGCGGGCGCGCGCATCGCGGTGTCGCTCGGCGACGGCGCGACGATTTCCGCGGCGCTGCTGGTCGCCGCCGACGGCGCGCGCTCGTCGGTGCGCGAACAGGCCGGCATCGCGACGCATGGCTGGTCCTACGGCCAGTCGGCGATCGTCACCACGGTCGCGCACGAGCGCGATCATAACGGACGCGCCGAGGAGCATTTCCTGCCCGCCGGCCCGTTCGCGATCCTGCCGCTCACCGGCAAACGCGCGTCGCTGGTGTGGACCGAGACCGATGCGGACGCCGCGCGCATCGTCGCGCTGCCCGACGGCGAATTCCACGCCGAGCTGGAGCGGCGCTTCGGCCTGCATCTCGGCGCGATCGGCGTCGCCGGGCCGCGGCGCGCCTATCCGCTCGGGCTGTTCATCGCGCGCTCGTTCGTTGCCGAGCGCATCGCGCTCACCGGCGATGCCGCGCACGTGATCCATCCGATCGCGGGCCAGGGCCTCAACATGGGGCTGCGCGACATCGCGGCGCTGGCCGAGGCCATCGTCGATGCGGCGCGGCTCGGGCTCGACTGCGGCGGCGCCGACGTGCTGGAGCGCTATCAGCGCTGGCGCCGCTTCGACACCGCCGCGATGGGGATCGCCACCGACGGATTGAACCGGCTGTTCTCGAACGAGTCCGACGTGCTGCGGCTGCTGCGCGACGTCGGTCTCGGCCTGGTCGACCGCATGCCGGCGCTCAAATCGTTCTTCATCCGCGAGGCCGCGGGCGTCACCGGCGACGTGCCGAAGCTGTTGCGCGGCGAGGCGCTTTAAAGTCCGATCCGACGCGGTTGAATCAAACCTCCGCTCGTCCCGTCCCCGATCGAGTCGGGGATCAACTACAGCCGCGGGCTCATGGCCTGCGCCTGCATGTCGGCCAGCTTGTTCAGCACGTAGTCCTCGTGCTCCTTGGGGAAATAGAGGCCGTTGACCGTGCGTTGCCCGGGCGAAAGTTCAAACGAAACGGCAGTCAGCACAGCCTTCGGCAACGGCGGCGCGGAGCCGGCCGCGTCCGGATAAGCCGCCGCAAGCGCGGTGCGCAGTTTCGTGTGCGCGGCCTCGAAGTCATTTCGCCACACCGTGTACTCGGCGGTGTCTCCCCTGAGGAGCCGGGTCAGCAGTTGCAGGGGGTACGAGCGCATCAGGTATTGGACCGTCAGCGCCAGCAGCGACGCACGGACGACGACGTAGGCGAGATATTCGAGACAGACGCGCGCGTGTGACTGGGCCGTCGCGTGATCGCCCGCGGCGATCGCGTTGGTCATCGTCAACGCGGATGCCGCCGCCACGTTGCGATTGGTGGCGAGCTCGAAGAGCTCGAGGGAGTAGACCGGCTTGAAAGATTTCAGCAGCTCGTCGAACGTCGGCCTCGGCTCGACTTCCCCAAGATAAAGAAACTGTGGCGGCTTTCCCGCCTCCTGGTAGCGCAGCGCCGCGCTGATCGCCGTGTTGGCGGACTCGATCGAGTCGGCGAAGTCGCGAACCGCCGGGCCCGGCTCCGGCGCATGGGGCGGAAGCTGCCGCACCGTGTCGTTGGCCTGCTTGGCGATGCGAGCCAGTTCAGCCGCAAGGGCGGTCAGCGCTTCCAGCTCGCTATGGTGGTCGAACGTCGGTTCCGGATTCATGGTCTCGACCTCAAGCCCGCATCTGTTCAGTCCAGCAGGCGCCGCGTGATTGCCTTGATGTGCTCGCCGGCGCAATCGATCGTCGGGAAGCCGGCATTGTCCTCGTTCAGCACCATCGAGAGGTCGGTCCCGGCAAGCAGCACGGACTCCGCGCCGTCGCGCCTGACCAGCGTGTTGGCGAGCTCGCGCAACCGGTCGATCTTCTCCGGGGTGCTGCGATCGTAGACGACGTCGAGATAGCAATTGTGGATGAAATCGATCTCGTCGGGCTGCGGCATCACGACCTCGACGCCGAGGCGCCCGAACATGCGCGACTCGACGGTGGAGCGCGTGCCGAGCAGGGCGACGCGTTTGAGCCCGCGGTCGCGGATCGCGCCGGCCACCGTCGCCACCATGTCGATCAGCGGGATGCGCAACAGCGGCGCGAGCTGCGCCGCGCAGATGTGCGGTGTGACCGCGACGATCGCCGCCATCTCGGCGCCGCCTGCCGCGGTCGCATCGATGAAGCCGTTGAGGTAGCGCGCAAGCTCGTCGAGCTTGCCGGCTTCCGCGAGCGGGCGGCCGTGATCGACGTCCGCGTGCGCGATCAGCATGCGGGCGACACGGCCTTGCGCCTTATGGGCGGCGATGAGCCCGTTGTAATAGTAGACCGTTGCGTTCGGCCCGAGCCCGCCGATCAATCCGAGGCAACGTCCGTCTTTGCTGCTCATCGCGGGATCATGCGCGCGTCATGTCAGCGGAATGCCGCCGCAGTGCTCCTGGAACGCGGGCCGCGCGGCGATGTCGCCGAACCAGCGTTCGAGGTTGGCCATCTTGGGTCGCTCGGGGACGAGCTCCATGTAGCGGCGGATCATCACGCCGACCGGGATGTCGCCGTAGCTGAACGCATCGCCCGCCATGAAGGCGGTCTTGCCGAGCTGCTCGTCCATGATCTGCGCGGCGGCGGTGGTCTTCACCTTGCCGGCATCGATCGCCGCCTGGTCGCGCTTCTCCGGCGTCGTGCGGATCAGGCCCCAGAACACCGGCGTGATCGCCGGGCCGATGACCGACAGCTGCCAGTCCATCCACTGATTAGCCTTTGCGCGTGTCTTGGCATCCTTCGGCTCGAGCATGCCGCCGTGCCTGGCCGAGAGATAGCGCACCACCGAATTCGACTCCCACAGTGTGAAGCCGTCGTCCTCCTCGAGCGTCGGCACCAGCGAGTTCGGGTTCATCGCCAGATAGAACGGGTCCTTGGTCTGGCCGAAGGCACCGCCGACGTCGATGCGCTCGCACGGCAGCTTGAGCTCGCCGACCGCCCACATCGCCTTCTGCACGTTGGACGAGGTGTTGCGCCCCCACATCTTCATTTGCGTTCTCCCGCTGACTTTCGAAGCTCGTTTCTATCCGTCATGGCGGGCAGAGCCCGTCGAAGACGGGCGTAAATGCCCTTATGCCCGGCCATCCCGATCATGATCGCCTGAACCGTGCCCACCTAGGCGGGTTCGCCGGGACAAGCCCGGCGATGACGACGTGAGCCTGTCTTGAATGTTCAATCCAGCCTTCGCGCCTCTTCGGGCAGCATGATCGGGATGCCGTCGCGGATCGGATAGGCGAGCTTGGCGGCGCGCGAGATCAGCTCCTGCCTGGCGCCGTCATATTCGAGCACGCCCTTGGTGAGCGGGCAGACGAGGATTTCGAGCAGCTTCGGGTCGACGTTGCCGGCGGGACGGTCGGTATTCATCAGGGGCTCCGGTGTGTGCCGCGAACGGATAGCATGGCTTGGCCGCTACTGCAGCTTGGTTTCGCCGTCGGTGCTTTTGGCCAGCTCGATCTCGGTGAGCGCCACCAGGATCTCGGCGCGGGTCTTCAGGTCGGGCGCTTCCAGCATCGCCTGCTTCTCGGCCGAGCCGTAGGGCGACATCATTGCGAGCGCGTTGACCAGCGCCTCGTTCGGCGCCTTCTCGATCCCGTCCCAGTCGGCGTTGAGCTTGTTCGCCTTGAGGAAGCTCGCGAGCGCCTTCAACAGCGACTCGCGGTCGACCTCTTCCTCTCCCTTGCGGGCGGAGAAATCGCCGGCGAACGAATAGTCGACCCGGCACTGGCGATAGGGCGTCAGCACGGACAGCTCTTCCTCGACGCGGAAGCGCGCGACGCCGGTGAGCTCCAGCAGATAGCGCCCGTCACCGGTCTCGGCGAGCTGCGTGATGCGTCCGACGCAGCCGATCTTGTAGAGGTTCGGCCTGTCGTCGGGACCCGGGTGCGCGGTGTCGGGCTGGATCATGCCGATCATGCGGTGACGATCCGCCATCGCGTCGTCGATCATCGCCAGATAGCGCGGCTCGAAGATGTTGAGCGGCATCTGTCCGCGCGGCAGCAGCAGCGCGCCGGGCAGCGGAAACACCGGGATCGCGTGCGGCAGGTCGGCGGGCCCTCGGTAGACCACGTTCATCGGCATTCGCTTTTCTCCCGTGCGCATGATCCGGCGAAGTGCAAACCGGTTCGCCGGCCGTTCACGCGCGATCTGTAACGCCCGCGGGAAGAAGCCGTTTCACGAGAACAAAATCGAGCTCAGCTTGCGCCGGCCGTTCACGGTCGCGTCGTCGGTCGGTCCCCACGCCTCGAAGAACTGCACCAGTTGCTTGCGCGCGCCGTCCTCGTTCCATTTGCGGTCGCGCTTGACGACCTCGAGAAGATGATCGGCCGCCTCCTGGCGCTTGCCGGCGGCGTTGAGCGCGACCGCGAGATCGAAGCGCGCCTGATGGTCGAGCGGATTTGCGGCGACTTTCTGTTCGAGCTCGCCGACCGGCCCGACCGACTGCGCCTGCTCGGCAACCTCGAGTGCGGAGCGCGCGGCCGCCACGGCGGCGTCGTTGCGTTTTGCCTCGGGGACGCGCGCGAGCGTCTCCTTCGCCTGGTCGAGCGCGCCGGTTTCCACCTGGGCGCGCGCGAGGCCCGCGAGCGCCGGCACGCTGCCCGGCTCCTCGGCGAGAACCTCATCGTACAGCGCGATCGCTTCCTCGGTGTTGCCGCCGGCGAGCGCGTCTTCGGCCAGTTTCAAAAGATCCTGCGCCTCGCCGCCGAGCTTGTCTTTGGTGATGCGCGCGATGAAGTCCGCGACCTGCCCTTCGGGCAGCGCGCCGAGGAAGCCGTCGGCCGGCTGGCCGTTGACGAAGGCGATCACGGCCGGGATCGACTGGATGCCCATCTGGCCCGGAATGGCCGGATGCTTGTCGATGTCCATCCTGGCGAGCTTGACCTTGCCTTTGGCACCCTTGACGGCCTTCTCGAGCACCGGGGTGAGCTGCTTGCACGGCCCGCACCACTCGGCCCAGAAATCGACCAGCACCGGTTGGCGCTTCAATTCCTCGATCACGTCCTTCACGAAGGACTGGGTGGTGACGTCCTTGACGAGACCGTCCGCCGGCGCCGCCCCCGCGATATCCTGCAGCATGTCCTGGGTTCCTTGCGCCGGAAGGCGCCAAAGCCTTGAAAATCACCCGCATAAATGGGTCAGGGCGCGGCGGAATGCAATCCGTCGGGAACGGGGCCGGCCACCGGCTCGATCCGCGGCGTATGGCCGGTCGCGGCAAAGAACCGCAGCAGGTCGTCGCGCGCGATCGAGGTGGTCATGCTGTTGGTCAGCGGATGGCAGTTGATGATCGCGCTCTCCATCAGGCCGGCATCGAGCACGACGGTCACCCGGCGCGCGGTGTCGTTGAGGACGCCGAACGCCGTCACGGCGCCGGGCGCCACGCCGAGCAATTGCAGCATCAGCTCGGCCGACCCGAACGAGAAGCGGCCGGCGCCGAGGCGGTGATGCAGTGTCTTGAGCTCGACGGCGCCGTCCTCGGGCGCCACCACGAGAAAGACCGCATCCTTCTTGTCCTTCAGGAACAGGTTCTTGGTGTGGGCGCCCGCGATCGTGCCGCGCAGCGCCCGGCTCTGCTCCACGGTGAACAGCGGCGCGTGGGTCGCGGTCTGGTGCGCAATGCCGAGCCGGTCGAGGAAGGCGAACAGATCGTCGGGGGTCGCGGGCATGGCGGCCTTTCGGTGGAACTATCGATCGAATTGCACGCAACAGTGCGGATTTGAATTAGCATTTCGGCAATTGCCCGGGGGGTAGAATGCCGGTCGGCTGGCTTCTTCGTTCCACACGGGCGATGCGGGCGGTCCGGTTCAGGTTCCTGCCGGGCCGCCCGTCGCTTTTCAGCCGATGTCGGCCATTGTTGCAATCGGGCGGGCGTTTTGGCATACGGAGCGCGCCGGCGGCCACCCAGCCGCCGGGACTATCGGATGCGGGTGTAGCTCAGGGGTAGAGCACGACCTTGCCAAGGTCGGGGTCGAGGGTTCGAATCCCTTCGCCCGCTCCAATACTTCAACAGGTTAGCCTGAACCCCGGCTCAGCCGTGGGGCTCTCCGAGAAACGCCGCGAGTAGAGCGCGCTCGAGTTGGTGCGCGGCCTGGCGCAGCGCGAGCGCTGCGTGCTTCGCCTTCGCAAAATCTTCTGTTTCAATACGGTGCGCGTTGCAGATCAGCTCTTCGGTGGCGATGCGGCCAGACATCGCGGCGTCGAGTCTCGCGTTCCAATCTCATTGTGTCCCGGCGCATGTGCCTTCGTGATTGAGCTTGGGATCACTTGGCGCGCTTGCGCCCCGCGCGATATGCGCGGCGTTCGCGACGAATGCGTACCTCGCGACGAATGCGGCCGGTTTTCGATTTGACGGTATCGCCGTCGTGCACCAGTGGACACTTTCTCGAGAACACGGCTAAGCTGTAGGTGGCCGTTCCCTCCACTCGATGGTGAAGCCATGGATGCATTTGACGAGGAACAGAAAGCGCTCAACAGGAGCCCACTCGACGACGAGACGCTTCTGAGCGGAGAGTTCTGGGGCGAGCTTCGCGTTTTTCTCGCCGTGGCCAAAACCAAGTCGTTCAACCGCGCCGCCGAGATTACCAACACCAGTCAGCCGAGGGTGAGCCGCCAAGTCAAGCGCTTGCAGGACGTGGTCGGCTCGCAGCTTTTCGTGTCGACCGCACGCGGGGTCAAGTTGACCCAGAAAGGAGAGGCGCTCGCGAAGGCGCTGTCGCGGCTCGATCACACGCTCTATTCGCTCACCCGCGATTTGAAGGCGGAGACCAGCGAGACGGAAGGCACCGTGAGCGTCAGTATCACGGACGGGCTGAACGCGTTTTTTGCTGCGCCCTCGCTCGAGCAATTTTCCCTACAACATCCCAAAATTCGGTTGCACCTGAAGAGCCCGATCAACATCATGAGCCTGCGAGAAAACCAGACCGACATGATGATCGGCTACAGCCCGACCGAGTCGTCTGACATCCTGTTTCGAAAGCTCGGGCTGCTTCATTTCATCCCCGTCGCCGTAAAGGATTACATCCGGAAATACGGCCTGCCCACGCGCGACAATCTGGAACAGCATGCCTTCCTGCAGTCGGAATATTACCTCGCCAAAACCGGGCTGTGGGACGGTTGGCAGCAGGCCGTGGCGCGCGGACGCATCACGCATTACTGCGACAATTCCTTCGCCTACGGCATGCTGGTCAAGGCGGGGCAGGGAATTGGGCTGCTGCCTAGCTACACGCTGGTGGAGCCGTGCGCCGTGCCGCTGGAATTCGACTTGAGGATTCCGGTTCCTATTTACCTGATCGCGCTCACCGACCGGCTGAACGCCCGCCCGGTCCGCCTCGTATTCGACTGGCTGAGCGAGGTCTTCGGTCCCAATAATCCGTGGTTCAGCGACAAGTTCAAGTTGAACAATCCGCCGAGCATCTACGACGCCGGCTTCCGGAAGATGTTCAATCTTGAAGGTGCAGGCAATCCTCGCTGATGCGCTCCGCGATCTGCAGGTACGTCCTACCGGCGTCCTTAAAAAGCTCGGCCAGGTCTTGACCGACTGCGGCATCCTCGTCGAACAGCAGCTTCTCGAACATCGCTTGGTGGATCGAGACCACCTGCCTCAGATACGTACGGGAAAAGTCCACGGTGTTGCTCGCATTTCGCGGGTTCAGTTTGCGCTCGCTATGCGACTGCCTCGTACTCTGAGGGCGCATCCCAATAGCCCTCGGTCCGGAACATGACAGTTGGGTCTGTGCTGACCGAGATCGCGTTCTTCGGAGGCGTGAGCTCCTTGACGAGTTCGATGTAGGGCTCCGGGTGACCGTCGAAGTAGACCGGCGGCTTGCCTTCGGCCTTCTTGAAGCCGAGGACGATTCTCCATAACCGCGCGTATTTTGGCTGCGCATGACCGATGATCTTGTCGTATCCCTTGCGGGCGATGTGTTCGAATACGAAACACGCAAACGCTTTCAGGACATGGGTGTTGCGATAGGCCTCGCGGAAGGCCATGCGCTCGATCTTGGCGAAGTCTTTGAACCATCGAATGCGCAGGGTCCCGATCGGTTCGTCGTCGGCGTACACGATCATGTGGGTAGCCTGGTAGTCGTTGCCGTCGAAGGTCTGCTGCGCTTTGACGCCGTGCTCCTCCATGAAACAGATGCTGCGGATCGCGTAGGCGTGGAGCAGTTGCTCGTAGGTTGTCACGACCTCCGTGCGGATTTGATTGTGATTGGGAACAACGATCCGCCCGTTATTATGCATAGCCACGCTCCTCACTACCTGACGTAGTGAGAAGTAGAGCGCCCCGACCCGGGCTGCGGAAGCCGGCAAAACGTGCCGCCATACTACGCCAGCGTTGAACTGACGAGTGTCATCCGTGCCGAGTGGCATCGGCGTGGCTCGCGGAGCGACTACGCAATTTCTAGAGAGAATTCACAAATAAATACGCGCGCGCAGGGAAGTATCGCGGCGCCGATCATCCCACGCTCTTTCTACAAATCAGCAGAACGAATTCGGAAATAACGTATCTAAAATTGCACGTTCCAAACCATCTTCCTCAGGTCGTGCATTACGAAATGAAGCGGAAAAAAAGACGCCCGAATTCCGCGGACATCCAGGTCGGAAACGCGATCCGCACGCATCGGCTGATCGCCGGCATGTCTCAAAAAGCCCTCGCAGACCGCCTCGGCGTTTCGTTCCAGCAGGTGCAGAAATACGAGAAGGGCACCAATCGCGTCGGCGCCGGGCGCCTTCCTCAGATCGCCGAGATCTTCAACGTCCCGATCAACACGCTGTTCGACGCCAATGCGGACACGTCGCCCGGCGCGAGCACGGCAAGCGCCGCTCCGGTCAAGCTCATTCCAGACAGGAGCACGCTGCGTTTGCTGACCGCGTTTGCCGGCGTCACGAACCGCGCGATCCGGCACGGCCTCATCGAACTGATCGATCGGATCGCCAAAGCCGACCGGAAGCAGGGAGGAAGACGCCGTGACGGCGCCTGAAAAAGTGCAGGGGCAGTACCTCGAACGATCGGTTCACCCGCCGGGACATCAACCAGCCGAAGCGCGCTGCGAAGATGACGCGGTTGGGGGACGAGGGTTGGGAATCCCACGCCGTCTCCATGCCTCTTCATTCACCGGGTTCACTTCAAACGCCCGCTGTGACTGCGCCGACCGTCCGCGAGATCGTGAAAGCCACTCGAACCAGGAGAGAATGCCGTGCCCAACCACCCGCCTAGTCCGTTAAGAAAGCGTCGCGCCGGTGCCGAGGATGTGGAAATCGGACGCAAGATTCGCGCGCTGAGATTGGAACGCGGCTTGTCGCAATCCAACCTCGCCGACGGCATCGGGCTGACATTCCAGCAGGTGCAAAAATATGAGAAGGGGACCAACCGCGTTTCCGCCGGCCGACTGCAGCGCATCGCCGACATGCTCAATATTCCGGTGACATTCTTCTACGGCGGGATGAGTCTGCGCACGAAGAAGCGCGAGGCCGGCGATCCGGATTTCTCTTTTATGCAGACCCGGGGCGCAGTGCGGATCATGCGAGCCTATTCGGAAATCGAATCGCGCTCGACCAAGTACGCCCTCGTCGTATTGGCGGAATCACTGCGAAACAAGGAACGAGGGTAGGGCGACTTGCTCGCCTTCGAACACGTTGGCTTCATCGCATGGCAGGCGGATTTGGATCGTGCCGCTCGCCGCATCGAAGGTGTGGCGCTATCGCGTGACCACGCCGGGCCGCCGTCCACTGCGAAAGATCGCGTCGCGCGGCGCGCTCGCCCAACGCGCGCAAATCCTCACGCCGCCGGCCGCACGCGCAGCGTCGTGCGCCGCCGCCGCGCCATCCTCACCCCGGCAAAAATCACCCCCGCGAACGCGAGCAGCCCGATCGGCAACCGCCACTTGAGCCAATAGGCCGTCGCCTCGACGCGCGCCCGGCTTTCTCCCAGCGCGGAGTTGCCGTCCGCCTCGCCGATGTAGGTCGGCGGCGCGTAGAACGACACGAACAGCTCGGGCGAGAATTTCTCGCTGCCCGGATCGATGCGCGCGAAGGCCGCCTTGTAGGAGGTGCGCACGATCTCGGGATCGGCCTGGATCTGCGCGATGCTGCGCGGAATGACGACGTTGAAGTCCGCATCGAGCACGTGCCAGACGCCGGGGTCGACCTCGGCGGTGACCACGGTGTGGCCGTTGAGCTGGACGACGCGGGCATCGACATGGCGCTGGCGCAGCAGCGCGGTCAGCGTCGCGGACACCTGGTCGCACATGCCGATGCCGCGCTCGATCGCCTTCAGCGGATCCGCGAAGACGTAGAGCTGATAGGCGGGATGCAGCTCGCCGGCGAGCCACAGCAGATAATTCTCCCACACCGGCACCTGCAGGTGGAACTGGCGGCGATCGCGCTGGTACCAGTAATGCAGCACGGATTGCGCGACGACATTGGTCAGCCGATGCGCGTAGGCGGCGCGCGGTTCGGCCGGCGCAGGCGCAAGCTGCGCACGCGCCGCATCCCAGGTGATGGTGCGGTCGCCCGGCCCGTAGCTGCGGCGCAGCGTGTCGGGCGAGGGGTGATCGATCTCGGCATAGCGCAGCGGAACGAACAGGCCGGTGGCGTTGATGGCGAGCAGCAGCACGCCGAGCGCCGCGGATGCGGCCGCGACGGACGTCAGCGCGGCGGCGGGGGAGGGTCGCACGATGAAACGCGCGAGGCGGCGGCGCAACCCGAACAGCACGATCGCGGCGAGCCAAAGCACAACGACCAGCTCGGGGCGCGCCTTGACGGGAAACACGAGCGTGATCGCCTCATCCCAGCGCGGCGGCGTATCGAGGCGGAAGTAGAGATAGTCCTCGAGATCGAAGAAACGGTTGTCGGCGCGCAGGCGCAGCGCCTTCACGATGTCGCGCGGATCGTGCAGGCGCGGATTGAATTCGGTATCGCGCGGGACCGGCGTCGCGCCGCGCCGGACGTCGAGCTGCGTGCAGCAGTCGACCTCGAGGAACGGCGCGTGGAAGCGGGAGAAATCCAGCGCATAGACGCCGTTGCGGCTGACGCGTTCGGACTGGCCGAGGACGGCCTGCGGCCCATCGGGACTGAGCGCCGCGGCCGAGACGGTGCGCTCCGCACGGAGCAGGCCGAGCAGCGACAGCGTCGCGGTCAGCGCGGCGGCGAGAACGAGCGCAGCCGGAAGGCTCGCCGCGATGCCGGCCCAGCGCGCATCCTGCGCGCCGCGCAGCCGCTGCCGCCAGGCGAGCATCAGCGCGGCGGCGAACATTGCGGCGGTAAGCGCCATGAGCCAGGGCGGTGGAATGACCGGTGCGCGTGCCGTGTAGTTGCGGCCGTTGCTGCGCGGATCGGAATTGTCCGGCGTCGCAAAAACGATCGTGTCGCCCCAGTGCGAATAGAGTCCGGCGCCGATGTCGGAAATCAGCGCATGCGCGTCGTGCGGCGGCCCGAGCAGCCTGCCGTCTTCGTAAAGCTCGAGTTGCGACGCTGTGGACGAGGCGGCGTCGTCGCCGCGCACGGTGGCGAGCGGGTGCAGCGCGGGCCGCGGCAGCGTCCACGCGAACGAATGCCCGGCGCGCAGCGAGATCTCGCCCGGTTCGATCCGCCAGCTGGCGTGCGGCGGAAACAGGCTCCAGCCGATCACGCCGAGCAGCAGCAGCGTGCTCACCGCCAGCAGCGTCGCGGGCGCCGCCGGTGCCAGCCGCGCGATGCCCGCGCGCGCGCCGGTAAGGGCGTTGGCAACCGCGCTGGCAAGCGCGCCTAGCGCCGCGCACAGCCCGGCGCCGAGGCGATGGCGCGCCCGCACCAGCAGGAGAGCGCCGAGCATGACGGCGAGCGCGCCGGCGGTGCCGACAAGGGCGGCCGGCGGAGCGATGCGGGCGCGTGCCTCGTAGGCGCGGCCGTTGCGGCGCGGATCGGTATTGTCGCTCGTGGAGAAGATGAGGGTCGCGTTCCAGTGCGAGAACCGTCCCGCGCCGCTCTGCGCGATCTCGTCATGCATCGCGTGCGCCGGCCCGAGCGGGCGGCCCTGCTCGTACAGTTGAAGGCGCGAGCCTTGCGGGTCGGTGAGATCGTCGCCGGCGATCAGCGCATCCGGCAGATACGCCGGCGCGGCGATCAGCCACGCGAACGCGTGACGGTCGCGCGGCGAGATTCCGGCCGGCTCGATGCGCAGCGCCACGGTGGGCGGCCACGCAGCCCATGCCAGAACGGCAGCACAAAACGCTGCCGCCACCGCGACGACGAATCGAACTCCCATGCCGGATAATAGGCGGGTGCCTTGCGTGCTCACCATTCACAAGAGCCATCGCGCGCAATGGGCGCGGGATTGTGGCATGCGGGTCACTGACGCAGCGGCAATGTCCTCAGTGGCGCTTCAGTAACCCTCGGCAAGTGTGCCGCGCTGGCGCGGGTCGGCAGCGCCGGTGAGGCCGTCCGGCGTGACCAGGATCGAATTGGCCGAGCCGGAGGTCGCCGTGACGACGATGCGGTGGCCCTTCGCGGCGAGCAGGCGGACCGTGTCGGGCGAGAGCCCGCGCTCGGCGGACACGCGGTCGGGCGCCCATTGATGATGAATGCGCGGCGCCGCGACCGCTTCGGCAATGTTCATGTCGTGATCGATCACGTTGAGGATCACCTGCAGCACCGTGGTGATGATGCGGCTGCCGCCGGGCGTGCCGGTGACCAGCGCCACGCGCCCGTCGCGCAACACGATCGTCGGCGCCATCGAGGAGAGCGGGCGCTTGCCCGGCCCCGGCGCGTTGGCGTCGCCTCCGACCAGGCCGTAGGCGTTCGGTGCTCCTGCCTTGGCGGCGAAATCGTCGAGCTCGTTGTTGAGCAGGATGCCGGTGCCCTCGGCGACCAGGCCGAGGCCGTAGCTGAAATTGAGCGTGTAGGTATTGGCGACCGCATTGCCCTGCGCGTCGATCACCGAGAAGTGCGTGGTGTTGTCGCTCTCGTAGGGTGCCGGCGTGCCGGGCCGGATCGTGTCGGCCAGGCGCGCGCGATCCGGATCGATCGCGGTGCGCAGGTGCGCGGCGTAGCGCTTCGAGACGAGGCCGGCCACCGGGACCTTTACGACGGCCGGATCGCCGAGAAATTCGGCGCGGTCCGCGTATGCGGGCTTCATGGCCTCGATCATCAGGTGCAAGGTCGCGGCCAACTCGGGACCGAGCTCGCGCAGTGGAAAACCTTCGAGGATGTTGAGGATCTGGATGAGATGCACGCCGCCCGAGGAGGGCGGCGGCATCGACGCAATGTCGTAACCGCGATAGCGGCCGCTCACCGCGGGGCGCTCGATCGCGCGGTAATCCTTCAGGTCGTCGCGCGTCATGATGCCGCCGTTCTGGCGCACCGCGCTCACGATCTTCCCGGCGAGCGCGCCGTCGTAGAAGGCGCGCGGTCCCTCGCGCGCGATCGATTCGAGCGATGCGGCGAGCTCGGCCTGCAGCAGCGTGTCGCCGCGCGCGAGCGGCGTGCCGTCGTGCTTGAGGAAAATCCGCGCCGACGCCCCCCAGCGCGCGAGACGCGGCTGCGCGCGCGGCAGCGAATCCGCGAGGTCGTCCTCGACCGCGAACCCGTCGCGCGCGAGCGCAACCGCCGGCGCGATCAACTGCGCCAGCGTGAACCTCCCCGAACCATAGCGCTCGTGCGCGAGCGCGAGCCCCGCGACGGTGCCGGGCACGCCGATGCCGAGCGCTGAGTCGCGCGATCTGGCCGGATCGGCCTCGCCGTTGCGGTCGAGGAACGCTTCGCGCGTCATCGCGGCGGGCGCGGTCTCGCGATAGTCGATCGCGATCGTCTTGTTCGCATCTGCGAGATGCACCAGCATGAAGCCGCCGCCGCCGATATTGCCGGCTTGCGGATGCGTCACCGCGAGCGCGAAGCCGACCGCGACCGCGGCATCGACCGCGTTGCCGCCTTGCCGCAGGATGTCGACGCCGACACGCGTGGCATGTTTCTCCTGCGATGCGACCATGCCGTTGCGCGCGACGACGGGAAGCACGCGCGCCTGGCTGGTGATGATCGGGGCGGGCGCAGGCGGTGCGGTCTGCCCCAGCGCGGCGCTGGCGGCGAACGCCGCGACGAGAAGACCGAGGACGCGCGTCATGCTATGCTCCACGCCTCGCAGTCTAATGCAGCAGGCGCCGGATGGTTGTCCGATTTTGTGGCTTTACGTGAACCGGCCACCCGCCGCCCGCGACCAACGGACGCGACCTCATCGTTCGCGGAGATTTCCATGCGTTTGATCGCTCGCCTCGCGGGCCGCTTCGGGCTGCTCGCAATCCTTGGGATTACGCTCGCCGGTTGCGGCGTCAACACTATCCCGACGCAGGAAGAGGCCGCCAAGGCGAAGTGGTCGCAGGTGCTCAACCAGTACCAGCGCCGCGCCGACCTGATCCCCAATCTGGTCGAGACCGTGAAGGGGTACGCCAAGCAGGAGGCGCAGGTGCTGGAGGCCGTGGTCGCGGCGCGCGCGCGCGCGACCTCGCTGCAGGTGCCGCCGGATATCCTGACCAATCCGGAGGCGTTCAAGAAATTCCAGGAGGCGCAGAGCCAGCTTTCGGGTTCGCTCGGCCGCCTGCTCGCGATCAGCGAAAACTATCCGGACCTGAAATCGAACCAGAACTTCCTCGCGCTGCAATCGCAGCTCGAAGGGACCGAGAACCGCATCTCGGTCGCGCGGCGCGACTACATCGAGGCGGTGCAGGCTTACAACACCGAACTCAGGACGTTTCCCGGCGTGATCTGGGCGAACACGCTCTACAAAGGCAACAAGCCGATGGAGACGTTCACGATCGCCGAAGAGACCAAGCGGCCGCCGCAGGTGAAATTCTAGAGTTTGATGCACCAGGATTGAACCACGATCCGCTCATTCCCGCGCAAGCGGGACTCCAGGGCCAGGAACTGGGTCCCCGCTTCGCGGGGACGGGCGGAAGGTGAGAGGCATCGCAATAACAAACTCATGCGGAAGCTCCTGGCCATAATCGCGCTGTCGTGCGCCTTCGCGGCGCCGGCTGCGGCGGTCGACTTTCCGCAGCTTGACGGGCGGGTGATCGACGAGGCGCGGCTGCTCGGCGACGGCGCCAAGCGCGCGCTGGAAAACCGGCTCGCCAATCTCGAAGCGCATGCATCGAGGCAGCTCATCGTCGTAACGCTCGCCTCCGCGCGCGGCATGACGGTCGACGACTACGGCCTCGCGCTGCGCAAGCAGTGGGGGCTGGAGGCCAACGGCAAGCGCGTGATGCTGATCGTGGGCTCGACCGAAGGGCGTTCGGTGATCCAGTACGACAGTACGCTGAAGGGCTCCCTCGGCGGTGGCGTCACCGAGCACATCCTCGAACAGACGATGAAGCCGCGCTTCAACGCCGGGGATTTTGCCGGCGGCGTGGTGGCCGGCGCGGACGAGCTGATCGCCGCGCTGGTCCGGGCGCCATCCGCGACGGCCACGCCGGTGCAGCTGGCGCAAAACGACGAGATCAGGGTGCCGGCGAGCGCCGAGTATCCGGCGCTGTCGGGCCGCGTGGTCGACGACGCCGGCGTGCTCGATGCGGCGACGCGCGAGTCGCTGCGCGCGAAACTCGCCGCGCTGGAGGCGAACACCACGCACCAGCTCGTGGTCGCGACGGTGAAGTCGCTCAACGGCAACTCGGTCGAGGAATACGCCAACCGGCTGTTCCGCCGCTGGCAGCTCGGCACGCGGGCGAAGAACAACGGGGTGCTGCTGCTGCATGCGCCGAACGAGCGCAAAATCCGCATCGAGGTCGGCTACGGGCTCGAAGGCACGCTGACCGACGCGATCACGAAGTTCATCATCGCCAACGCGATCACGCCGCGCTTCAAGGCAAACGATTTCAACGGCGGCATGACCCGCGGCGTCGACGACATCATCAAGGTGCTGAGCGGCGACGAGGAGTTCAAGACGCGCGCGACCCCGAAGCAGAGCTGGGAGGTTCCCGCCGACGCGATCTTGATGGTGCTCTTCGCGCTGATCGTCATTGGAAGCTCGATGGGCGGCCTGATGGGGCCGATCCACGCGTTCTTCGTGTGGCTCGGCTGGGCGCAGAAGAAGCCGAAGTCGGGCTTCTGGCACTGGATGAACAGCTCGTCGTCGTCATACGGCGGCTCGTCCGGCTCGTGGTCGTCGTCCGGTTCGTCGGGCTCATCGTGGAGCTCGTCGGGCGGTTCGAGCGACAGCTTCTCGGGCGGCGGCGGCGACTCCGGCGGCGGCGGTTCCTCGGGGGATTACTAGCGCATGGTGCGGAAAAGCGGGTGCCGGTTTTCCGCCAAGACCATGCTCGGCTGAAAGAGGTTGCGATGATCTCGGATGTAGACAAGACGCGGATCGCGGACGCGATCAGGGCCGCCGAGTCGAAGACTTCGGGCGAGATCTTCTGCGTACTGGCGCAAAACGCCGGCGCTTACCGGCTCGTCCCGATCGCCTGGGCGGCCGCGCTCGCGTTGATCGTGCCGCTGCTGCTGGTGATGTGGACCGAATGGGAGGCGCAGACGATCTACGTCATCCAGCTGATCGCGTTCACGCTCGCGGCGATCGGCCTGTCGCGGCCGGGCATCCGGTTCCTTGTCGTGCCGCGGCGCACCAAGCGCGAGCGCGCGCACGGCGCCGCGCTGCGCCAGTTCCTCGCGCAGGGCCTGCAGAAGACCGAAGCGCGCACCGGCGTGCTGATCTTTGCAGCGGTTGCCGAACGCTATGTCGAGATCATCGCGGACGGCGGCATCAACGCGAAGGTCACGCAGGAGGTATGGGACCAGGCGGTCGCCGCGCTGATCGCCGCGATCAGGGACGGTCGCCCGGCCGACGGATTCGTCGCGGCGATCGAGCAATGCGGCGCGGTGCTGGCCGAGCACTTTCCGGTGCCGCCCGGCACGCGCAATGCCGACGAGCTGCCGGACAGACTGGTGGAGATCTGAAGCGTCATGGCCGGGCTTGTCCCGGCCATCTCGCTTAGGAGGGCACGATCCGCAAATTCCATCGGGATCACCGGGACTAGCCGCTTCGCGGCGGCCCGGTGATGACGGAGAGTTCTGCTACGATCCCCCCGCCTCATCGAGGAAGCTCTGTACCGCTTCGAACAGCTTCATGCGGTTCTTTTCCATGATGATCGTGTGCGTGCCTTCGGCCAGCATCACGAAGCGCTTGCCGGGCGAGTTCGTCAGCAGCGGGAACAGCGTCTGCGCCATGTAGGGCGGCGTGTCGCGGTCCCATTCGCCGAGCACGAGCAGCGTCGGCGCGGTGATCTTGGCCGGATCGTAATAGCGCTTGCCGGCGCCGAAGTAATCGAGCCCGTCCTGCACCACGCCGTTCGGCGCGCGCAGTACCGGCGGGGTCATCTTCGCGCCCTCCGGGTCGGACGCGAAGGTGGCGTCGGCCCATTGCTCGAACCAGCCGGCCGGGATCAGCGCCGCCTTCTTGTCCTCCGGCACGCCGGTCATCCAGCGGCCGAGCGCGGCGTCGCGCGACACCGTGCGATAGGCCGGCGTCGGCCCGGGACCGGTCTGCACCAGCGAGGGCGTTTCGCGGATCCAGGCCGGCGCATAGAGCGCGAGCCGCTCGACCTTGGCGTTGTTCTGTGACGCGTAGGTCGCCATCAAGGTGGTGCCCCACGACCACCCGAGCAAATTGACGCGCGGGATGTTGCGCCGCGCCAGCACGAAGTCGACCACCGTGCCAATGTCCTTCACGGCGGTGTCGCCGCGCACCAGCGGCGCATTCTTCGCGGCGTCCTCGCCCATTTCCCTGGGCCGGCTCGACTTGCCGTAACCGCGCAGGTCGAGCAGGTAGACGTCGTAGCCGCGCTGCGCGATGTACTCCATCCACGACAGCCCGCCGAGCTTGAGGTCGAACGCAGTGTGCGCCGGGTAGGTCGCGCCGTGCACGAACACGAGCGTGCGCTCGGGGCGGAACGCGGTCAGGTTGGCCGGGCGCTTGTTGCGCACGAAAATCTCGATCCCCGCATCCGGGGACTTCACCATGATGTCTTCCGAAACGAGTTGCGTCTGCGCGTTGGCCGCGCTCATTGCGATCACGGCGGCGATGGCGCCGCCCGCGAATGCTTTCAAGGTCGCCTCCCTGGGTGTTGTTTATGTGCTGGCCGCGGTGGGTCGGCAGCCGCAGGGTAGCAAGAGTCGACAGGGCGAGTCGAAGGGCGTGGGCGGGTAATCGCGCGAAGGTGATCGGGTTTAGTTGGCTGAAAGTGCCGCCGCGCTACCTCCCCTGCCCATGATACACCGCGTTCGGGCGCATGTCGGTCGCGCTCGCCACCCGGTTCGACATGTTGAAGAACGCCGCCACCGCGGCGATGTCGAAGATGTCGCGATCGGAGAAACCGACGCGGCGCAGCGCGTCGCGGTCCTCGTCCTCGATCGCGGCGGACTCCACCGTGATCTTCACCGCGAAGTCGAGCATCGCGCGCTGCTTCTTGGTCAGCTTCGCGGCGCGATAGTTCATCACCATCTTCTCGCCGAGCGCCGGATCGCCCGAATAGGTGCGCACCGCCGCGCCATGCGCGGTGAGGCAGTAGTAGCAGCGGTTCTGCGCCGACACGACCACGGCGATCATCTCGCGCTCGAGCTTGGAGAGCCCCGAGGGCGCCAGCATCAAGTCGTTGTAGAACGCCGCGAAGGCCCCGAGCTTGGCGTTGTCGAACGCATAGGCGAGCAGCACGTTCGGTACGAAGCCGAGCTTCTCCTGGCATTTCTGGAAATAGGCCTGCATCGCGGGCGAGAGCTTGCCGGCGGGCAAGTCGAGCGCCATCACGCGGCTGTCGTCTTGCCGTGCGACGCCGGTATCGGGCGGCGCGGACTTGACCGCGGCGAGTACCGGCTTCTTCGGCCGATAGGGCAGCACGTTGGATTTGTTCGGCTTTTTCGCCACGATGAAGCTCCCTGCGCAACCTTTGCCGGTCCCCAGCGTACCCGCATCGGCGGGTCGGGCGAAACCCTTATCCACTCGACGGCGCTAGGCGGATCGGTGAGACTCATTCACAACCCGCATCTCAGGGCCGGGGAGAGAACGTCATGAACATCCAGCCGCAATTCGGCAGCGACGAGAACGCGCGCGGCGCGGCGGCTGATCGAGCAGGCCGGCTCGATCATGAAAGGCCTGCGCGGCGGTATTCCGGACAGCTTCGCCGCGGTGATGTTCGCCGGCGCGACGGCCGAGGATCTGGTGCGCTACGAGGCGCGCGAGGTCGCCGACCTCGCCGAAGCCGCGTGGCTGTTCCTGCAGGAGCGCAAGGCGGCGATGCCCAAGGTGCGCTTCGAGGCGCGGCCGGGCCCGATGGGCGCCGATCGCGTCAAGACGGTGTCGATCATCGAGGTGCTCAACAGCGACATGCCGTTCCTGCTCGACTCGGTGATGGCCGAGCTGACCGAGCAGGGGCTCGACGTCCGCCTCGTGCTGCATCCGATCTTCACAGTCGAGCGCGACCACACCGGCGCGCTGATCGGCTTCCGCGGCGACGGGCCGGCGGTCGGTCACGCCCGGCGTGAAAGCTTCATCCATATCCATGTCGAGCGCATCGAGGACGAGGCGCGCCAGGAGCAGATCGTCAAGGCGATCGAGGCGGTGCTCGGCGACGTGCGGCTGTGCGTCGCCGACTGGCGGCCGATGCTGTCGCGAGCCGGCGAGTTGATCGCCGAGATCAAGAACAATCCGCCGCCGCTGCCGGTGGACGAGATCGCCGAGGCGACCCAGTTCCTCGAATGGCTGGTGGCCAACAACTTCACGTTCCTCGGCGTGCGCGAATACGCCATGACCGGCGACGAACGCGGCTATGTGGTGGTGCCGGAGAGCGGTCTCGGCATCCTGCGTTCGCCCGACGTGCATGTGCTGCGCCGCGGCACCGAACTCGTCTCGATCACGCCGGAGATCATGGAGTTCCTGCGCGAGCCGCGAGCCGCTGATCATCACCAAGGCGAACGTGCGCTCGCGCGTGCACCGGCGCGTGCACATGGACTACATCGGGGTGAAGCGCTTCGACGACGACGGGCAGCTGATCGGCGAATTCCGCATCGTCGGCCTGTTCACCTCGACCGCCTACACGCGCTCGACCCGCTCAATCCCTTATCTCAGGCGCAAGGTCGACAACCTGATGCGCCGCTCGGGCTTCGACCCGGACAGCCACTCCGGCAAGGCGCTTCGCGGCGGTGCTGGAGAACTATCCGCGCGACGAGCTGTTCCAGATCGACGAGGACACGCTGCACGGGTTCGCGCTCGCCATCATGCATCTCGACGAGCGTCCGCGCGTGCGCGTGCTGCCGCGGCATGACCGCTTCGACCGGTTCATTTCGATCCTGGTCTACGTGCCGCGCGACCGCTACGACTCGCGGATACGCATCGCGATCGGGCGCCATCTGGCGAGCGCCTATAACGGGCGCGTCTCCGCCTTCTATCCGTTATTCCCCGAAGGGGCGCTGGCGCGCGTGCACTTCATCATCGCGCGTCACGCCGGCGAGACGCCCAATCCGGAACGCGCGGTGCTGGAAAGCGCGGTCGAGCAGATCGTGCGCACCTGGACCGACGCGCTCGCCGAGGCGCTCATCCTGGTGCACGAGCCGATCAAGGCGCAGCAGCTCACGCGCCGCTACCGCGAGGCGTTCCCGGCCGGCTATCGCGAGGCCTACGTGCCGCCGATCGCGGTCGCCGACATCCGGTTGATCGAGAGCCTCTCGCCGATCCGCCCGCTCGGCGCCGACTTCTACAGCCGGCGCGAAGGCGATGCGGCCTGCGCCGGCCTCAAGGTGTGGAGCCGCGAGAAGCCGATCCCGCTGTCCGAGCGCGTGCCCGTGCTGGAGAACATGGGCTTCAAGGTGGTGGACGAGCGCACCCACCGGATCGAACCGTCCGACACTGGCGCGGCCGAGGTCTGGCTGCACGACATGATGCTGGAGCGCGCCGACGGCGCGGCGTTCGAGCTCGACGGCCTGAAGGCGCGGCTGGAAGCCGCCTTCATGGCGGTGATGCGCGGACGCGCCGAGAACGACGGCTACAACGCGCTGGTGCTCAGCGCGGGCGCGCAGTGGCGCGACGTCGCGCTGGTGCGCACGATCTCGCGCTTCCTGCGCCAGGTGCGCGTGCCCTATTCGCAGGACTACATGTGGACGACGCTGCGGCAAGCATCCGGCGATCGCGGCGCAGATCGTGGCGCTGTTCCACCAGCGCTTCGATCCGCAAGCTCGAGGTGACGAAGGAGGAGCGCGCGCAGGCGCAGACAGCGCAGCTCGGCGAGATCGAGACGGCGCTCGGCGCGGTCGAGAGCCTCGACGAGGATCGCATCCTGCGCCACTTCGTCAACGCCGTGACGTCGGCGCTGCGCACCAATTTCTACCAGCCGGGCGACGGCGGCCAGCCGAAGGCCACGATCGCGATCAAGTTCGACAGCCGCAAGATCGACGGCCTGCCGCTACCCAAGCCGCTCTACGAGATCTTCGTCTATTCGCCGCGGGTCGAAGGCGTAGCACCTGCGCTTCGGCAAGGTCGCGCGCGGCGGCATCCGCTGGTCCGACCGGCCGCAGGATTTCCGCACCGAGGTGCTCGGCCTGGTCAAGGCGCAGCAGGTCAAGAACGCCGTGATCGTGCCGGTCGGCGCCAAGGGCGGCTTCGTGCCGAAGCAGTTGCCCGCCGGCCCGCGCGACGCCGTGCAGGCCGAAGGCACCGCCGCCTATACGGTGTTCATCTCGAGCCTGCTCGACATCACCGACAACCTCGGACCCGACGGCGTCATCCATCCTGACAACGTCGTGCGCCATGACGAGGACGATCCGTATCTCGTGGTCGCGGCCGACAAGGGCACCGCGACCTTCTCGGATACGGCCAACGGCATCTCGATCGAGCATCACTTCTGGCTCGGCGACGCGTTCGCGAGCGGCGGCTCGGCCGGCTACGACCACAAGAAGATGGGCATTACGGCGCGGGGCGCCTGGGAGGCGGTGAAGCGCCACTTCCGCGAAATGGACGTCGATATCGCGACGACGCCGTTCACGGTCGCCGGCGTCGGCGACATGTCGGGCGACGTGTTCGGCAACGGCATGCTGCGCGAGCGCACCACCCGGCTGGTGGCGGCGTTCGACCATCGCGACATCTTCATCGATCCCGATCCGGATGCGGAACGCAGCTTCACCGAGCGGCAGCGCCTGTTCGATCTCTCGCGCTCGAGCTGGCAGGACTACAACAAGGATTACCTGTCCGGCGGGCGGCGGCATCTATTCGCGCAGCGCGAAGGAGATCGCGCTCAGCCCCGAGGCGATGAAGCTGCTCGGGCTCGAGCGGCGAGAAGCTCACCCCGCAGCAGGTGATGACCGCGATCCTGAAGCTGAACACCGACCTGCTGTGGTTCGGCGGCATCGGCACCTACGTGCGCGCCGCAAACGAGAGCGACGACCAGGTCGGCGACCGCGTCAACGATCCGATCCGCGTCACCGGCGCCGCGCTGCGCTGCAAGGTGGTGGGCGAAGGCGCCAATCTCGGCATGACGCAGCGCGGCCGGATCGAGGCGGCCACGCGCGGCATCCGCCTCAATACCGATGCGATCGACAATTCAGCCGGCGTGAATACCTCCGACGTCGAGGTGAACATCAAGATCGCGCTCAACGTGCCGATGCGCGCCGGCAACCTGTCGCTCGAGGCGCGCGACAAGCTGCTCGCCGAGATGACCGGCGAGGTCGGCGCGGCTGGTGCTGCGCAACAATTACCAGCAGACGCTCGCGCTCTCGCTGGCGCAGCGGCGCGGGCTGGACGATCTCGGCTTCCAGCAGCGGCTGATGCAGACCCTGGAGGGGCGCGGCGAGCTCGACCGCGCGGTCGAGTATCTGCCCGACGACATGGAGCTCGGCGAGCGGCGCAAGCGCGGTCACGCGCTGACCCGGCCCGAGCTCGCCGTGCTGCTCGCCTACGCCAAGCTCTCGCTTTACGCCGACCTGCTCGAGTCGAGCGTGCCGGACGATCCCTACCTCGGGCGCGAGCTCTCGCGCTATTTCCCGGCCGAGCTGGTCGAGCGCTATCCCGACGCGCTCGAGCAGCACCGCCTGCGGCGCGAGATCATCTCGACCCAGCTCACCAATTCGATGATCAATCGCGGCGGGCCCGCCTTCACGGTGCGCATCGCGGACCAGACCGGCGCGGCGCCGGCGACGATCGCGGCGGCGTTCTTCGTGACGCGCAACAGCTACGACATGATCGCGCTCAACAGCGCGATCGATGCGCTCGACAACACGGTGCCGGGCAAGCTGCAGCTCGAGCTCTACGCCGCGGTCGAGGATCTGCTGCTCGACCGCATCGTGTGGTTCGTGCGCAACGCCGATGTCTCGAAGAGCCTGGCCGAGCTGGTCGAGCACTATCGCGCCGGCATCGAGGCGGTGGCGGCCGCGATCGACAGCGTGCTGCCGGAAGAGGCGGCGCGTGCGCTCACCGCGCGCGCCAACAGCCTGATCAATTCCGGTGTGCCGCAGGAGCTGGCGCGGCGCATCGCGAGCCTGCCGGTGCTTGCCGCCGCGCCGGACATCGTGTCGGTCGCGGACCGCAGCGGCAAAGCCGTGCAGGACGTCGCCGCGACGTATTTCGCCGCGAGCGCCTTCTTCCAGCTCGACAGGATCGCAGCCGCGGCGCGCGGCATCAACGTGACGGACTACTTCGACCGTCTCGCGCTCGACCGTGCGCTCGATTCGATCGGCGATTCCGAACGGCGCCTGACCGCCGCGATGGTGGCCGGCGGGCTTACCGGGCCGCAGGCGGTCGACGCGTGGATCGCGCCGCGCGCCGGCGAGGTGGAGCGCATCCGCACCGCGGTGCACGGCATCGCGAGCTCGGGGCTCACGCTCTCGAAAGTGACCGTGGCGGCGAGCCTGCTCGGCGACCTGGTGAAGAATTAGCGCCCGACCGGTCGGCCCCGTACTCCGACCGCCGTAACGGCAACTCGCCAAACGCGCGCGAATCAACTCTTGTGACTGTCGACACCGTGGCGTTTGCAACCATTGTGCGTATTTTAAGCGTTTTCCTCCGATAACGAGAGCTCGATGCAGCCGGTCCGCAATGTTTCGCGCCGCGCGATCGCCGGCTGGGTGTTGTTCGACTGGGCGGCGCAGCCGTTCTTCACGCTGATCATCACGTTCGTCTACGCGCCGTATTTCGCGTCCGCGATCGCGGCCAATCCGGTCGAAGGGCAGGCGATGTGGGGCTTCGCCACGGCGTGCGCCGGCCTGGTCGTCGCCGCGATGTCGCCGGTGCTGGGCGCGATCGCCGACGCGGGCGGACAGCGCAAGCCGTGGATCGCGGCGTTCGGCGCGCTGCTGGTCGTCGGATCGTGCATGCTGTGGTTCGGCAAGCCGGGCGACGCCGGCGTCATCCCGTTCGTGCTCGCTGTTCTATGCGACTCGGCGTGATCGGCGTCGAATTCGCCGCCGTGTTCAACAACGCCATGATGCCCTCGCTGGTGCCGCCGGATCGCATCGGCCGCCTCTCCGGCACCGGCTGGGCCACCGGCTATGTCGGCGGCCTGCTCAGTCTGGTGATCGTGCTCGGCTTCCTCGCCGGCAATCCGCAGACCGGCAAGACGCTGCTCGGCATCACGCCGCTGTTCGGGCTCGATCCGGCTTTGCGCGAAGGCGACCGCGCGGTCGGTCCGCTCACCGCGCTGTGGTTCATCGTGTTCGTGCTGCCGCTGTTCCTGTTCACGCCCGACGTGCCGCGCGGCCTGCCGATCGCGCACCGCGGTGCGGCGCGGCGTCGCGACTGCTTGCCGACACGCTGCGCAACCTGCCGCAGCACAAGAACACCGCGGTGTTTCTGGTCGCCAACATGATCTACGCCGACGGCATGGTGGCGCTGTTCGCGTTCGGCGGCATCTACGCGGCCGGCACGTTCGGCTGGGGCACGATCCAGATCGGCATCTTCGGCATCCTGCTCAACGATCACGGCCACCATCGGCGCCTACCTCGGCGGCAAGCTCGACGACCGGCTCGGACCAAAGCCGGTGATCCTGACAAGCCTCGTCATCCTGATGCTGTGCGTGATCGCGTTCCTGTCGATCGGGCGCGACCATGTGCTGTTCGTCGTCCCGGCCGCGCCGCCGGTCCCGGGAGCGCCGATGTTCTCGGCACTCGGCGAGAAACTCTATGTCGCGATCGGGCTGGTCATCGGCCTGGTGATCGGGCCCGCGCAGGCCGCGTCGCGCACCCTGCTGGTGCGCCTCGCGCCGCCGGATCGCGTCACGCAATTCTTCGGCCTGTTCGCGCTGTCGGGAAAAGTGACGTCGTTCCTCGGCCCGCTGCTCGTCGCGATCGTGACGACGGCGCTGGTGAGCCAGAAGGCCGGCATGGCGGTGCTGGTCGGGTTTTTCGCCGTCGGCGCGCTGATTTTGAACCGCGTCAAAGTCTGAAAACTCAGTGCCGGAAGTGCCGCGTGCCGGTGAACACCATCGCGATGCCGTGCGTCGTCCGCCGCCTTGATCACCTCGTCGTCGCGCATCGAGCCGCCGGGCTGGATCACCGCGGTGGCGCCGGCTTCGATCGCTACCAGCAGCCCGTCGGCGAACGGGAAGAACGCGTCCGACGCCACCACCGAGCCTTGCGTGAGCGGCGTCGGCGAGCTTCAACTCCTTCGCGGCATCCTCGGCCTTGCGCGCCGCGATGCGCGCGGAATCGACGCGGCTCATCTGTCCGGCGCCGATGCCGACCGTGGCGCGATCCTTGGCGTAGACGATCGTGTTCGACTTGACGTGCTTGGCGACGCGGAAGGCAAAGCGCAGGTCGGCCAGCTCGGCCTCGCTCGGCGCGCGCCGTGTCGCGACCTTCAACTGCATCTCGTCGACCACCGCGTTGTCGCGCGACTGCACCAGCAGGCCGCCGGCGACCGACTTCACCGTCAGGCCGCGCGGCGCGCGGGTCGGGCAGCCCGCCGGCGAGCAGCAGGCGCAGGTTCTTCTTCGCGCCGACGATCGCGATCGCCTCTTCGGTCGCGTCCGGCGCGATGATCACCTCGGTGAAGATCTCCGTGATGGCCCGCGCGGCGTCCGCATCGAGCGTGCGGTTGAGCGCCACGATGCCGCCGAACGCGGAGGTCGGAATCGCAGGCGAGCGCCTTGCGGTAGGCCTCGAGCAGGCTCGGCGCCTTCCGCGACGCCGCATGGGTTGGCGTGCTTGACGATCACGCAGGCGGGCGTGCGCTCGGGGTCGAACTCGGCGATGCATTCGTAGGCCGCGTCGGTGTCGTTGATGTTGTTGTAGGAGAGCTGCTTGCCCTGCACCTGGCGCGCGGTCGCGACGCCGAAACGCTGCTCGGGCGCGCGATAGAACGCCGCGCTCTGGTGCGGGTTCTCGCCGTAGCGCAGCGCTTCGCCGAGCTTGCCGCCGAACGCGCGATATGCCGGCGCGGCTTCTCCCAGTTCGGTCGCGAACCAGTTCGAGATCGCCGCGTCATAGGCGGCGGTGCGCGCATAGGCCTTCTGCGCCAGCGCCTTGCGCAACGCGAGCGTCGTGCCGCCATGCTGCGTTCAGCTCGTCGAGCACGCGTGCGTAATCGTCGGTATCGACCACCACCGCCACATCGTTATGGTTCTTTGCCGCCGCGCGGATCATCGCCGGGCCGCCGATATCGATGTTCTCGATGCAGTCGTCGAAGGCCGCGCCTTTCGCGACGGTGGCCTCGAACGGATAGAGATTGACCACCAGCAGATCGATCGGCGCGATGCCGTGATCCCGCATGGCGGCCGCGTGTCCGGCATCGTCGCGGATCGCCAGCAGGCCGCCGTGCACCTTCGGATGCAGCGTCTTCACCCGGCCGTCCATCATCTCGGGAAAGCCGGTGAGGTCGGACACGTCGCGCACCGCAAGCCCCGCCTCGGCGATCGCCTTGGCGGTGCCGCCGGTCGAGATCAGCTCGATGCCATGGTCGCGAGAGCGCGCGCGCGAAATCGATCAGCCCGGATTTGTCGGAGACGGACAGGAGCGCGCGGCCGATGCGGCGGAGGTCGGTCATGGGGTCTCGGTTGTCATTCCGGGGCACGCCGAAAGGCGTGAGCCTGGAATCCATAACCACCGCCGTCGCGATCATTCAAGCTTCGGGGTTATGGATTCCGGCCCTCGCTGCGCTCGGCCGGAATGACCGGTGGATAAACCCTATAGCGGCAATTCCGGCTCCTCGCGCATCGCGCGGCGCACCGGTTCCTGGGCGTCCTGGTGCGCGAAGGTCCAGTGCACGCGCGGCACCTCGCGCGCGCGGCCGTGGATCACGAGTTGCACGGCGCGGCGTGGCCCGTCCGGACCGGCGAGATAGACGCTTTCCTCGAGCTCCACCCGTTCCTCGTAGGCGTCGAACACCCACACGTCCTTGTTCGAAAGCACCAGGATGGCGCCATGGCCGTCGGAATGGCGGCTCGCCTTCACGGTCGGGTGCAGATGGAAGCGTACCGCGAAGGCGTCGCCGCGCCGCGCCGACAGCGCCTCGCCATGCGCGCCGGCGAACACGTCCTCGCCGTCGAGCCGTTTGCCGTCGGCGGAGAGCTTGAACGTGCGGTGATGCACCACGCCGAAGCGGTCGAGGTAGCCGTCATGCGAGAGGCGCAGCATCACGCCGCCGTCGCGCTCCTGGCGGGCGACCTGCACGTCGGAGGGGCCGGACAGGATCGGGACGCCGAGCAGGCCTTTAAGCGACTCCGAGGTCATGAAGCGGCACGAGGAGGTGTCGTTGAAGGTCACGGTTGAGTGCGCGGCGGTCGCGCGCGCGACGTGGCGCCAGGTCTCGCGGCTCACCGCCGGCAGCCCGCAATTGACCACGATGCGATGGTTGCGCGCCGACAGCTCGAACGAGAGGCAGCCGGCGTGCGCCTCCGCGGTCATCGCGAGCGGCGGCGGCGGGCCGGCGTCGACGATCAGCAGCGCGTCGGCCGCCTGCACGCGCTGATAGCCCGAATGCGGCGCGTTCGCGACCGGCGCGCCGCGTGCGTCGTCGTAGGCGAGCACGGTGGAGACCAGCTCGCTGCGTGTCGGCCCCATGCCGTTGAACAGCGCGAAGTTGCCGTCGCCGTGGCGGAAGAAGCGCAGCATCGGCATCATGCGGTCGATCGCGTTGTTAAGCGCGGCCGGCGGCGGCACGTTGCGTGCCGCGAACGCCTGGCGCAGCGGCAGCAGGTCGAGCAGCAGCTCGATCAGCGCGCCGGGATTGCGGCTCGCGTGCCCGCCGTCGGGCAGGATCTGCCGCCCGAGTTCGTCGGAGAGCTTGCGCGTGATGCTCTTGAGCAGGCGCGCCTGGCCCTGCATGCAGAGCGCCGCATAGCTCAGCGCGATCACGGCCTGCATGCGCGGCAGCCCGTCGCGCGTCGCGTTCGTGGTGCGCTGCAGGTAGCGCACCTGCCGGGTCAGGTTGCGCAGGAAGCGGCGGTAGAACTTCATGTCGGCGTCGTGCAGCACCAGCGGCGCCTGGGACAGCCACGAGATGATGCGGCGCGCCACGATGTCCGGCCGCCAGCCTTCCAGCGTGTCGAACGCGCCCTGCAGGGCGATCCATTCGCCCACCAGCGCGCGCGCGTTGGCGCGCGTGATGCTCGAATCGGCCGCGCGCAGATGGCGCAGCCAGCCGAACCCGAGCAGCTGCTCGGACCACTCGTCCGACGGCGGTTCGATCTCGAACGGCGAGCGGCCGTCGCAGATCACCACCTTGCCGGCGAAGGCGAACCGGCCGGAATAGATCTCGCTCGCGCGGGTCGGGTCGGCGGTGCGCAGGTCCTGCGGCGCGATCAGCAGCCGGTCGGCGATCGCGGGCGTGAAGCGCCAGCGCAGCATCGGATGGGCGTTGAACCGGCCCATCCCGGTGCTGAACGCCCGGCGCGCCGCAAACGCGGCCAGTCTCGTGCGATCCGCGATGGATCCGCGGGACATTGGCGCGCTCTACCCCTTCTGCGCATGATGCGGCGACGTGGAAACCGGTTCGCCGACAAGATCGTGCGCAATATTAATAAGATAGCGCGCGGTCGGACGCAAAACCGGTATCCACTTTTGCTGATCGCGCGCCATGCGGGCCCCGATTCCCGCCAGGAATCGCCAAGATAGCCCCTGCGGCTTGTCGAGGCCAATGCGGGAGTTACCCCCGCCTTCTGTTGGCGCGGAAACCGGTATCCAGTTTTCGGATCAGGCGCGCTGCAGCCGCGCCGCGTAGAAGCCGTCGAGCCCGCCCATGCGCGGATCGCTGTCATTCCAATGACTTGCGTCCCATTGGCTGGGGAGGGTGCGCAGGTCGCCGGCGGCCTTGATGAACGGGGCGTCGGCGATTTCACCCGGCTCGACCGGAACGCGGCGCACCCCCGCCTCGCGCGCGAGCAGCGCCTCGATCTGCTGTTCGCCCTCCTCCGGCTCGAGCGAGCAGACGCAATAGACGATGCGGCCGCCGGGCCGGGTGAGCGCCACCGCGTGGTCGAGCAGGCGGCGCTGCGCATCGGCCAGGCTCGCGATATCGGCCGCGCTTTTCAGCCAGGCGACGTCGGGGTGGCGGCGGATCGTGCCGGTCGAGGAACAAGGCGCATCGAGCAGCACGGCGTCGAACGGGCCCCCCTGCCAGTCGGTGGCGTCGGCAGCGACCAGCTCGGCCTCCAAGGCGAGGCGCGCGAGGTTGTCGCGCACGCGCGCCAGCCGATTGGCCGAGCGGTCGACCGCAGCGACCCGGGCGCCCGCCAGCGCGAGTTGAGCGGTCTTGCCGCCGGGCGCGGCGCAGAGGTCGGCCACCTGCTTGCCGGCGATGTCGCCGAGCAGGTGCGCGGGCAGCGCGGCGGCCGCGTCCTGCACCCACCATGCGCCTTCGCTGTAGCCCGGCAGCAGCGCGACGTTGCCTTGCGTGGTGGTGCGCACCGTGCCGGTCGGCAGCACGCGCCCGCGCAGGCGCTGCGCCCAGCTCGCGGCATCGGCTTTCACGGTGAGATCGAGCGGCGGCTCGCGGCCGTGCGCGATCGCGATCGCGCGCGCGGTGTCGTCGCCGAAATTGTTGCGCCAGCGCTGGTACAGCCAGTCCGGCGTGTCGAGCGGCACCGCATCGAGCTCGGCGAGCAGCGCCGGGCCTTCCTGCGCGACGCGCCGCAGCACCGCGTTGATCAGGCCGGGAAAGCGCGCGGCGCGGCGGTCCGCCTGCACCAGCCGCACGCTGAGATCGACCGCGGCGTGATCCGGCACGTCCATGAACAGGATCTGGGCGGCGCCGATCAGCAGCGCGGTTTCGGCGCGCGGCGCGTCGTCGGGGAACCCGCTGTCCAGGAACTTGCCGAGGATATGCCGCAGCGTGCCGACCCGGCGCAGCGTGGTCGCGGCCAGCATGCGCACCAGTCCGCGGTCGCGGTCGGCGAGCGCCGGCAGGCCGGGATGTCCCTCCAGCTCGAGGTCGAGCGGACGATGCCGCCGCAGCACATTGTCGATGATGTCAGCCGCGATGCGGCGCGCGGCAAGACCGGGCACTTCGGTTGGCGGGGCACGTCGTGCAGCCGGTGTCATCGAGTTCCGTCGCGAGGGTCCGGCGACCACTGCCGAATCACATCCTGCATTGTAGCGCGGCGCCGGCGTGACGGTTCGCTCATGTCAGGAGCGCAGCCAACCGAAGAGACCGCCAAGCCCGCGCGGCGAATGCCCGACGCGCTGCTTGCACACAATTCCCAGACCACAAGGATTGAACCACATCGGCGGTTCCATGAACATGACATGCAGATCCGGCCGATGGCTTGCGAAGTCGAGCAGAGCCTGACGGACACCGCCGCGGCCTTCGGGATCGAGACGCGGCGACACCGCAGGCCCGACATCGTCGAGGAACAGCAATCCATTCTCGGCGAGCAAGTGATAGCTCAGCGCGATGTCGTGCGCGGCATTGGAATAGGAATGATTGGCGTCGAGATAGATGACCTCGACCGTCTCCGGCAGGCTGCGACGCAATGCGGGAGCCGTGGAAAACATCTGCAGCGGCGTGACGAACTCCGCGACGCCAGCCTTGCCGATGAATTCGACCAGCAGCTTGAAATACGCGTCGTTCGGCTCGACGCAATAGAGACGGCCCGATCCCGTCGCCTTGAGTGCGGCGGCCATGACGACGCTCGCGGAGCCGATGTGCGCGCCGATCTCCAGAACGGCTTTTGGCCGCAGCGACAGGATGAAAGCGTGCAGGATATTCCGCGTCCCCCACGACGACCGGCCGGACGCTTCGGGATGACGATACATTTCGTTCAGCAATGCCGGATCGACGAAAGGCTCCCCGGTGAACGACGGCACCACTTCGGAGTTGCCCAGCACGTGTCTCGTGGGAATCTCGCCTTCACGGCGCGGCCCCCTGATCGTGTAGGTGCGCCCGGCGGTGCGCGGGTCGGCATTGTCCGACGTGGAAAAATAGAGAACGTCGCCCCAGTGGGAAAAAACCCCTCCGCCGCGGGCGCGAATCTCGGCGTGCGACGTGTGCGCGGGCCCGAGCGGCGTTCCGTTCTCGAAGAGCTGCGCCCGTGAGGCATGCGGATTGGCGGCGGTGTCGCCGGGTGCCAGTTCGGGGATCACCGTCGTCCAGCAGTGGCCCTCCTCCGCGTCGATGTATCCGGCGGGGATCGGGGCCGTCATCTCTTCGCCGTCGACCTGGGTCATCGATATCGCTTGGGCAGTCACGGCTGCGCCGCTCCGGCGCAGGCCCTCTGCGGGACTCAGTAGCATACCTTCACGCTGGCTAACCCCACGGTCCGCGGCGAGAGCTTCCACCGCCCCAGGGTCCGCTCGGAGAGCCCTGCGCGGGCGCGGCCTGCCGGCGCGGCGCTGCCTGCGGATGGCCGCCGCGCCCCATCTCGGTCGCGAGCTGCATCAGCGCGGCGATGCGGTTCTCGGTCGCCGGATGGGTCGAGAACAGGTTGTCCATGCGCTGGCCCGAGAGCGGATTGATGATGAACATGTGCGCGGTCGCGGGATTGTGCTCCGCGGCCTCGTTCGGGATCTGATGCGCGGCGTTCTCGATCTTCTGCAGCCCGGAGACGAGCCACATCGGTTCGCCGGCGATCTGCGCGCCCATGCGGTCGGCGGCGTATTCGCGCGTGCGGCTGATCGCCATCTGCACGATCATGGCGGCAATCGGCGCGAGGATCACCATCGCGAGCGTGCCGACGATGCCCATGCCGTTGTTGTTGTCGCGGTTGCCGGTGAAGAACATGCCGAACTGCGCCAGCATCGAGATCGCGCCCGCGATGGTGGCGGTGATCGTCATGATCAGCGTGTCGCGGTTCCTGATGTGCGCCAGCTCGTGCGCGATAACGCCCGCGACCTCCTCGCGGCTGAGCGCATTGAGCAGGCCGGTGGTGACGGCGACCGCCGCGTGATCGGGATCGCGCCCGGTGGCGAACGCGTTCGGCTGCGGGTTGTCCATCAGGTAGACGCGCGGCATCGGCAGTTGCGCGCGGCCGGCGAGCTCCTGGACCAGGCGGTAGAGGTCGGGCGCGGTGCGCGCGTCGGCCTCCTGGGCGCCGTGCATCGACAGCACCATCCTGTCCGAGTTCCAGTAGCTGAACAGGTTCATGCCGGCCGCGATCACGAGCGCGATCATCGCGCCGGTCTGCCCGCCGATCAGATAACCGACGCCCATGAACAGCGCCGTCAGGCCGGCCAGCAGCATGGCGGTGCGGACGTAGTTCATGTCTCTCCTCCGGACGCCGCGACAGCGGCTCGAATTCCCGATCGGGCCAGATGTGGGAAGGGCAAAACGGCCCTTCAAGCAGCCTGCCCCGTACGCAGCGTCGCACCCATAACGGCTTGACGCGCCCGTGGTTTGCAGGGCCATTTGCCGCATGGCCGACCGCACGCTGTCCCCTGCCGCGCACCGCGCCCTTGCTGAAGCCGCGGCGCGGCGCGCCGCGCGCGACAAGACCGCGGAAACCGCGCCGAAAGAGGCGAGCGGACCGAAAGGTCCGGAGCCGACGCGCTATGGCGACTGGGAGCGCAACGGCATCGCGAGCGACTTCTGAGGGCCGCGATGCCGCCATCCGCAACCTTCGTCCTGGTACACGGCGCATGGAGCGGCGGCTGGTGCTACGCGCGGGTCGCGGCGCTGCTGCGGTCACGCGGTCACGTCGTGTTCACGCCGACGCTCACCGGGCAGGGCGAGCGCGCGCATCTGCTGAGCGGCGCGATCAACCTGTCGACGCACATCGACGACGTGCTCGGCGTGTTCCGGTGCGAGCGGCTGGAGAATGTCGTGCTGGCCGGCCACTCGTATGGCGGCATGGTGGTCACCGGCGTCGCCGACCGTATCCCCGCGCGCATCGCGGCGCTCGCCTACCTCGACGCGTTCATCCCCGAGGACGGCCAGTCGCTGTTCGACATCAACATCCCGGCGAATACGCAGCGCTTCCTCGACGGCGCGGGTGCAAGCGGCGGGTTGTCGGTGCCGTCGCCCGCTGCCGCGGCGTATTTCGGCGTGAATGATGGCGACGCGCCGACGGTCGATGCGCTCGCGACGCCGCATCCGATCGGGTGCTTCACCGAGAAGCTCAAGCTGTCAGGCGCGTATCGCGATGTGAAGCGGCATCTCTATCTGCACGGCACGGTGCTGCCGCGCGAGAGCCCGTTCCGGCGGTTCTACCAGCAGGCGCAGCGCAGCGGCTGGAGCGCGCACGCGCTCGCCTGCGGTCATCACCTGATGCTGGATATGCCGGAGGAGACGGCGCGGCTGCTGGAGAGCGTGATCTAGGATTTTCCGTTGCGCATGATCTTGTCCGAAAACCGGCTCCGGCTTTTCGGGACCATGCGGCTAGCGCACCACCATCACGGTCGTGCCGACGCTGACGCGGCCGTAGAGGTCGACCACGTCCTGATTGAACATGCGGATGCAGCCGTAGGAGACGAAGCCGCCGATCGACTTCGGCACGTTGGTGCCGTGGATCGCGTATTCGCCGCCCGCCAGCGTCATGGCGGCGGCACCCATCGGATTGGCCGGCGAGCCGCCCGCGATCACGTCGGGCAGCGAGGGCTTGTCGCGCTTGACGTCCTTCGGCGGCGACCAGGCCGGCCGCACATATTTGCCGTCGATGCGGGTGGTGCCGGTCCACTGCTTGCTCGCCTTGCCGACGCCGACCGGATAGCGGATCGCGCGGCCGTCGCCCATCACGTAGTAGAGCCGCCGCTCGCTGGTGCGCACCACGATCGTGCCGGCGGACACGTCGCCGCGGAACGCCACGACCTCGCGCGCCTCGACCGGCGCCGCGCCGAACAGGCCGACAACGAGAGCGATGCCCGCAAGCGGGCGACCCAACAGCCGCATGGAAATTCCCCTGCCCAAGGCCCGCACGCCCCCGCGCGCGAACCGTCCGACGCCATCCTATCGCAGGCCCCGCCGTTGCTCAGCGGTGACCTGCGAACAGGGTGAAAAAACAATCAAGATTTCCCGCGCTACGGCAACCCGGCAAGGGGCGGGAAACGGCCAATACGGCGCGCTTTTCCCGACAGTGTTGCCGCAAGGCGCGCAGCACAAAAACCCAAGGCTACTCAATATGGTCCAGCATCGCGGCGAGCGGGGCGTCGATGGTGCAGACCAGCCCCGACGCGGCGGTAGTCGATCGTCACCTTGCCCGAGAGCTGCAGCGCCAGCGCGCGCTCGATCATGCGCGAGCCGAAGCCGGTTCGCTCCGGCGCGACGACCGGCGGACCGCCGCGCTCGCGCCATTGCCAGTGGAAGCGATCGTCCGCGCTGCTCCAGGCGATGTCGACGCGGCCGCTCTCGGAGGAGAACGCGCCGTACTTGATCGCGTTGGTGGCGAGCTCGTGCACCGCCATCGAGAACGCGACCGCGCAATTCGGTCCGACCTGGATGTGCGGTCCCTCGACGGTGAAGCGATCGCGGTCGGGCGCACCGTGCGGGCGCAGCGCCGACCACACCACGTCGTGCAGGTCGGCGGCGTCCCAGCTCTGCTTGGTGAGCACGCCGTGCACGTTGCCGAGCGCGATCAGCCGCGCATCGAAGGCGCGCAGCGCCTCCGGCTCGACACCGGCGGCGCGGAAGCTTTGCGAGGCGATCGACTGCACGGTGGTGAGCGTGTTCTTGACGCGATGCTCCATCTCCTTGATCAGCAGGTCGCGCTGCTCCTCGGCGCGCTTGCGGTCGGTCATGTCGCGGAACACGACGCCCATGCCGTCGCCGAGCGGAAACAGCCGGTAGGAGAGCCAGCGGCCGCCGAAGATGACCGACTCGGTCTCGGAGCGGATCGTCTCGCGGCTCTCCATGGTCTCGATGAAAAGCCTGCCCGAGCGCGGTCTCGGCCGCGGCCGGGAACAGTGTCCCAGAGCTTGCGGCCGAGCACCTCCGCGCCCGGACGGCGGAAATGCCGCTCGGCCTCGGCGTTGAACAGGATGATGCGCCAGTCGCGGTCGACGGCGTAGAACCCGTCACCGATCCCGTTGAGGATCGTGTTCAGCCCGGCTTCGGTGAGAAGCGCGGCGATTTTGTCGTGGACGAGGGACGATCGGGCATTGGCGATTGGGCGAGCCCAATAAAGAGGTGGGACTTAAGGCTATACGGCATCGGACTGGTTGCGCAAACTCGGCGTTCCGGCGCTATCATATGACGATGCCGATGCTGACACGCCGTCATTTCATCGCCGCCGCCGGCGTGGCGCTCGCGCTTCCGCAACCGGCGGACGCGGCGCGCGCGCCCGGGCCGCGCCGGACCCGCTGGTGCTCAACGACGCGAGCCGGCTCAATCCGGTGCCGGTCGCGCGCAACGCCGTGCTGCGCGCAGACGAGCGACGATGCGCTGATCGCGGCGCTGCGCGCGCTGCTGCGCGAGGCCGCGGCCGACGGCCGTCCGCTGTGCGTCGGCGGCGCGCGCCATTCGATGGGCGGGCAGAGCCTGATGCGCGACGGGGTCGCGGCCTCGCTGGCGGCGCCGCTGGTCGAGCCGGACACTGCGCGCAAGATCATGCGCGTGCGCGCCGGCACGCGCTGGCGCGACGTCATCGCGGCGCTCGATCCGCTCGGCTTCTCGCCGCGGTGACGCAGTCGAACCACGATTTCAGCGTCGGCGGCACGCTCTCGGTCAACGCGCACGGCTGGCCGGTGCCGTACGGCCCGTTCGGCGCGACGGTGCGCGCGTTCCGCATGATGCTGGCGGACGGCACGGTCGTCACCTGCTCGCGCACCGAGAACGCCGAGCTGTTCGCGCTCGCGATCGGCGGCTACGGGCTGTTCGGCATCGTGATCGATGCCGAACTCGAGATGGCCGACAACGTGCTGCTCGCGGCGCGCCACGAGGTCATGCCGGCGGCGCAGTTCGCCGCACGCTTCATCGCGGTCGCGCGCGAGGCGGGCGTGCGCATGGCCTACGGGCGGCTCTCGGTCGCGCGCGAGAACTATCTCGGTGAGGCGGCGCTGGTGTCCTATCGCCCGGCTGCGAACCAGCCCGTCGCCGTTGCCGCCGCCGCGCGTCGCGGACGCGTTCCATTATCTGTCGCGAAAGGTGTTTCGCGCGCAGACCGGCTCGGAGAACGCCAAGAAGCGGCGCTGGTATCTCGAAACGGTGCTCGCGCCGCGCCTCGCCGCGCGCAAGGCGGTGACGCGCAACGCGATCCTGAATGTTCCGGTCGCGCTGCTCGCCGACAGCGATCCGCGCCGCACCGACATCCTGCATGAATATTTCGTCGCGCCGGAGCGCTTCGCCGACTTTCTCGTCGCGTGCCGCGAGATCATTCCGCCCTCGGGGCAGGACCTGCTCAACGTCACCTTGCGCCACGTCGAGGCTGACACGACGAGCGTGCTGTCATTCGCGCCCGCCGCGCGGATCGCGGCCGTGATGCTGTTTCCGCAGGCGATGACGGCGGAGGCCGAAGAGTCGATGCGGCGCGATGACCGAGAAGCTGATCGACCGCGTGCTCGCGCTCGGCGGCAGCTATTATCTGCCGTACCGGCTGCACGCGCGCGCCGACCAGCTGCGCGCGGCCTATCCGCGCATCGAGGAGTTCGTTGCGAAGAAGCGCGCGCACGATCCGCAGCTGCGGTTCAGGAATATGATGTGGGAGAAGTATTTCGCTTAATCGTCTTGGATGTATCGGTGAGCACAGCTTGCAGGATATTCGTAAAAACGCCAATAATCGTGAAATCGACCGATCTGGCGAGCTCGAACGGTGGAAGAAGTACCCACAAGATTGGTCTTCATCAGTCACGCCAGCGAGGACACATGGGTGGCCCGCCAGATCGCGCGGGAGGCGCCCGCTTGCGGAGCAAAGCCGTTTCTCGATCAGGCTGACATCGACATAGGGTCCGAGTTCGAAGAAGACATCCTTCGCTTCCTGGATCAAGCTGATGAACTGATTGTACTTTTTACGCCTTGGTCGCTTGAGCGCCCTTACGTTTGGGCCGAGATCGGGGCGGCATGGATGCGTCGAATTCCAATCGTTGTCGTTCTCCTGGGATTGACCCCGGTGGAATTCCAGAGCCGGCCTAACATGCCGGTCTTTCTCAAGAAGCGTGATATCATTCATTTGAATCAGATCGACCAATACCTAGATCAGCTCCGCGATCGCGTCGCTCGGAGGACCTAAGTGGCTCGCTCGAACCAATATGACGTCTTCATCTCCCACTCGAGCAAGGATGAGTCCTGGGCAAGGGAATTCGCGACCGCTCTAGAGGCTGAGGGTATCCAACCGTGGTTCGCCATGGCGAACGTCGAACCCGGAGATTCGATTCTCGAGAAGATGGAGCAGGCGTTACGCAACGCCAAAGTTGTTATCGCGCTTGTCAGTCACGACTATGTAAAGAGTCCCTCCACTGCCTTCGAACTGGGCGCTGCGGTCGGCGATCACAAAAACATCATTCCGATCCTGATGCGCGGTGGCGAACCACCAAAGCTTCCACGGCTTCTTCGCGACCGGCAATGGCTCGAGGAATCCTCGCCGAGACTTGCGGGGAAGCGCGTCGCGCAGGCGGTCCTGTCCGACAAGGCCGCCGGCCGGCGATAAGCGTCCACAGACGATCCGCTACGCACTCTTGCGTTTGTTCTGCCGGTTATTCACCAGGTCATCCACCACGGCCGGATCGGCGAGCGTGCTCGTGTCGCCGAGACTGCCGTACTCGTCCTCGGCGATCTTGCGCAGGATGCGGCGCATGATCTTGCCCGAGCGCGTCTTCGGCAGGCCGGGCGCAAACTGGATCAGGTCGGGCGCCGCGATCGGGCCGATCTCCTTGCGCACCCAGCCGACCAGTTCCTTGCGCAGCGCTTCGCTCGGCTGCTCGCCCGCCATCAGCGTGACGTAGGCGTAGATGCCCTGGCCCTTGATGTCATGCGGGTAGCCCACGACCGCGGCTTCCGACACCTTCTCGTGCGCGACCAGCGCGGACTCGACCTCGGCCGTGCCCATGCGGTGCCCCGACACGTTGATCACGTCGTCGACGCGGCCGGTGATCCAGTAATAGCCGTCTTCGTCGCGGCGGCAGCCGTCGCCGGTGAAGTATTTGCCCTTGTAGGCCGAGAAGTAGGTCTCGATGAAGCGCTGGTGATCGCCGTAGACGGTGCGCATCTGCCCCGGCCACGACTCCGCGATGCACAGGTTGCCGGAGGCGGCGCCGTCCAGCAGCTTGCCGTCGGCGTCGACCAGTTGCGGCACGATGCCGAAGAACGGCCGCGTCGCCGAGCCGGGCTTCAAGCGTGTCGCGCCGGGCAGCGGCGTGATCAGGATGCCGCCGGTTTCGGTCTGCCACCAGGTGTCGACGATCGGGCAGCGGCTGTCGCCGACCACCCGGTAGTACCATTCCCAGGCTTCCGGATTGATCGGCTCGCCGACGCTGCCGAGCAGGCGCAGCGAGGCGCGCGAGGTCTTCTTCACCGGCTCCTCGCCCGCCTGCATCAGTGCGCGGATCGCGGTCGGCGCGGTGTAGAAGATGTTGACCTTGTGCTTGTCGATCACCTCCCAGAAGCGGGAGTTCGACGGGTAGTTCGGGATGCCTTCGAACATCAGCGTGGTCGCGCCGTTCGCGAGCGGGCCGTAGAGAATGTACGAGTGGCCGGTCACCCAGCCGACGTCGGCGGTGCACCAGTAGATGTCGCCGTCGTGATAGTCGAACACGTATTGATGCGTCATCGCGGCGAACAAAGCGTAGCCCGCGGTGGTGTGCAGCACGCCTTTGGGTTTGCCGGTGGAGCCCGACGTATAGAGGATGAACAGCGGGTCCTCGGCGTTCATGTGCTCGCACGGGCACTCGGCAGTCACCACCGCGGCGGCCTCGTGGTAGTAGACGTCGCGCACCGGATCCATCTCGACTTTCGCGCCGGTGCGCTTCACCACGATGACATGATCGACGCCGCCGACCTTGGCGATCGCCGCATCGACGTTGGCCTTCAGCGGCACCTTGCGGCCGCCGCGCAGGCCCTCGTCGGCGGTGATGACGACGTTCGAGGTGCAATCCTCGATGCGGCCGGCGAGCGAATCCGGCGAGAAGCCGCCGAACACCACCGAATGGATCGCGCCGATGCGCGCGCAGGCGAGCATCGCGTAGGCAGCCTCGGGGATCATCGGCATGTAGATGGTGACGCGATCGCCCTTCGCGACGTTGCGGTTGCGCAGGATGTTCGCCATCCGGCACACCTCGTCGTGCAGCTCCTGATAGGTGATCCTCTTGTCGTCCTTCGGGTCGTCGCCTTCCCAGATGATCGCGGTCTGGTCGGCGCGCTTGCCCAAATGCCGGTCGATGCAGTTGTAGGCGACGTTGGTCACGCCGTCCTCGAACCACTTGATCGAGACGTCGCCGGGCCCGAACGAGGCGTTCTTGATTTTCGTCGGCGCCTTGTACCAGTACAGGCGCTGCGCCTGCTCGGCCCAGAAGGCATCGGGATCCTTGATCGAGCGCGCATACATCTCCTGGTACTTGGCGTCGTCCAGGTAGGCGCGGCTCTTCCACTCCGCCGGAACCTCGTAGATCTTCTCGGACATTGCTTCCTCCGGCATGCGCGGGCGGCGCGTCGGCCGGCCCAAGGCTTTCTGTCGGCCTATTATGCGACGCGGCTTCGCGGCGCCACAAGGCGAGCGATGTCACACTTTGGTCGCGTGGCCGCCGCGGTCACACCCCGAGCCAGCCGATCACCACGGCCATGACGATGATGACCGCCAGCCAATGGCCGGCGTCGATGGTGGTGAGCATGTACTTGCGGCCCGAGAAGGCGTTGTTGATCAGCATGGTGGTGACCATGAACCCGGCCCACACGAACAGCGCGGAGACGACCGCGCTGCGGATCGTCACCGCACCGAGGTGCCCGACCATGCCGGCAAGCACCCAGGCCATCACCAGTTCGGCCAGCAACGCGAGCGCGAACGGCAGCCACGCGTGGACGGTGCCCTCATTGGCGGCCTGCTCGGCCTTGAACGCCTCCCGAGTCTTGCCGTGCGCGGCGACCCACGGGTTCGCGAGGCCGATGTAATACGCCGCGCCGACGAGCCATCCGGCGACGGCGGCGATGATGACGGCGAGATAGTTGATGCCGGCGAAGGTCATGGGCGTCTCCCTCGGGATGACGGGAGAAGCCTACATCAACTCCCACACGCTCGTCCGCTTGATCTCCATGTCTTCCAGATCGCGCGTCACCGGAACGGAATACTCCGCGAGCCGCGTGAGGCGCTCCTTCGGCAGATAGCTGCGGCCGGGATCGCCGATCAGCACGCGCGAGCCGGCGGCGGCGTTGCGCTCGAGGAAGACGAGCGCGCGCGCCGCGGTGTCGCGCTCGTAGAACAGGTCCCCGACCAGGATCACGTCGTAGCGCGGCGTCTCCGGCGCCGGATGGTCGAGCAGGTCCTGCATGAGGACCTCGATATAGACGTCGTTGGCCTGGGCATTGAGCGAGATCGCAGGGTCGGTGAACGCGTCGATGTCGGCGGCAACCACCGGCATGGCGCCGGCTTTCGCGGCGGCGATCGCCACCAGCCCGGAGCCGGCCGCGAGGTCGAGCACGCGCTTGCCCGCAACGATCGCGCCATGATCGAGCACGTAGCGCGCCAGCGCCTGTCCGCCTGCCCAGGCGAAGGCCCAGTAGGGCGGCGGCAGGCCGATCCGCTCGAGCTCCTCCTCGGTCTTGCGCCAGATCGGCACCGCTTCGGTCGCGACATGCAGCGCAATCTCCGGCACATGCGGCACGGCGGTCAGGCGCGTGTTGGCGCGGATGAAGGCTTTGCGGTCGGCGATCATGTCAGACGGTGTCGTTCCGGGCGCGCCAGACGCGCGTTGACGCGCGACGCGCCATGGCGCGGGCGCGCAATCCATAAACACCAGGCGCCGCCGGTTTGCACGGCATTGCCTAACCGGAGAAGATCGTGGTTATGGATTCCGGCCTTCGGCCGGCCCCGAATGACAGAGAGTGTCCATGCCCGCCATCAAGCCCGACCGCGTTCTCGCCGACCTCACCAAGCTGCGCTCGTTCGGCACCTACAAGACCGGCGTGCATCGTCCGACGTTCTCGGCCGAGGACATCGCGGCGCGCAACTGGTTCGCCGCGCAGTGCACCGCGGCCGGGCTCGACACCACGATCGACGGCATCGGCAATATCCTGGGAAAGAGCAACGCGGGCGGCGCCAGGGCGCTGTCGGGCTCGCATCTGGAAAGTCAAAATCATGCCGGCTGGCTCGACGGACCGCTCGGCTGCGTCTACGCGCTGGAAGCCTCGCGCGCCATCACGGAAGCCGGCGGCGATATCGGCGTCGACGTCGTGGTGTTCTGCGACGAGGAGGGGCACTACGGCTCGTTCCTCGGAAGCAGGTCGTTCACGGGACTGCTGAAGGACGAGGACGTCGACAAAGCCGCGAACCGTCACGACGGCACGCCGATACGCGAGGCGCTGGCGAAGGCCGGATGGAACGGGCGTCCGCGCGTGCAGATCGAGCCGTCGCGCTACAAGGCGTTCTTCGAGGCGCATATCGAGCAGGGCGATACGCTCGAGAGCGAGAAGCTGCGCATCGGCGTCGTGACCGCGATCGTGGCGATCTGGCAATATGCCTTCACGGTGAGCGGCGAGCAGAACCACGCCGGCACCACCTCGATGACACGGCGGCGCGACGCCGGCCTTGCGCTGGTGCGGCTGCTCGCGGCGATCGACCGGCGTTTCCCGGACATCTGCGGACCGCGCACGGTGTGGACCACCGGGCGCATCACGCTGGAGCCGGGCAGCCACAGCATCATTCCGGGCCGCGCCTCCTCGCTGTTCCAGCTGCGCGATGCCGATCCGGCGCTGCTCGACCGGCTGCATGCCGAGCTCTTCAAGCTGGTCGACGAGGCGAACCGCACGGGCCGCTGCCCGATCGAGATCGAGGTGATCTCGCAGTCGACGCCGGCGAAGATGGACGAGCGGCTGATGGCGGCGCTCGACGCATCGGCCGAGCGCCACGCGGCGGGCAAGCACATCCGCATGCCGAGCGGCGCCGGCCACGACGCGCAGTGGCTCGCGCGCAAGCTCCCGGCCGCGATGATGTTCGTGCCGTCGATCGGCGGCATCAGCCATCACTGGAGCGAGAATACCTCCGACGCCGATATCGTGCTCGGCGCGCAGGTGTTCACCGATGCGATCGCGGATGTGTTGAAGTCGTAGCGCTCCGCTCAGTCATCCCGGAAAGGGACACGAGATCGTGCCCATCTCGGGCTACGGCCGGGCATGATCGAGTGCCTCCGGAACTAATTGACGGGTCAGCGAATTCCTTATCCCTGCTGGGTAAGGAACTTTTCGATGTCGGGCGTTGGCAATGGATCGGTACCGGCGGCGCGCAAGCTGAAATCGCGCCTCGGTGCGCTCACGATGAAGCGCCTTGGCCTGCGCTACGTCTCGACCGACACGCTGACGATCCGGCGGCGCAAGAACGGCGACGGCTATACCTTCATCTCGGCGCGGGGCCGCACCATCAAGGACGAGATCACGCGCGCCCGTCTGAAACGCCTTGCCGTTCCTCCGGCTTATGCGGAGGTGCTCTACGCCACCGATCCGCGCGCGCACATCCAGGCGATCGGGCGTGATGCGGCCGGGCGGCTGCAGTACCGCTACCATGCGGATTGGGAACAGGTGCGCGAGAAGCGCAAGGCGCGCCGCCTGCAGCGACTCGTCGAGGCGCTGCCGCGGATCCGCCGCGCGGTGAACAAGCACCTGGCGCCCGCCGAGCCGACGCGCGAGTTCGCGCTCTCGGCCGTGATCGAGCTGGTCGCCTGCAGCGCGATCCGACCCGGCAGCGAGAGCTATGCCAAGGCAAACGGCACGCGCGGCGCCGCGACCCTGCACAAGTCCAATGTCGCGGTCACCGGCGCGACGGTGGCGCTCAAGTTCCGCGCCAAGGGCGGCAAGGCGATCGACAAGGAATTCCATTGCCCGCGCGTCGCCGGCGCCATCAACGTGCTGCGCGAGATTCCCGGCAAGCGCCTGTTCCAGTATCGCGGCGAGGACGGCGTGCGTTTCGTCACGGCCTCCGACGTCAATGCATTCCTGCGCGAGATCGCCGGCGTGAAGATCTCGCTGAAGGATTTCCGCACGCTGTGCGCGTCGGCCGCGGCGCTTGAGGCGCTCGCGCATGTCGCGCCGGCGGCGAGCGAGCGCGGGCGCAAGCGGCAGGTGCGCGCGGCGGTGACCGCGGTGTCGGAAGAACTCGCCAACACGCCGACGATTTGCGCCAAAAGCTACGTGCACAAGACCGTGGTGGCGGCCTTCGTGAACGGCAGGCTGACGAAATTTTCCGAGACGTTGAAGCGGCGCCGTTCGCCGGCGCATCGCGAGCAGTTGCTGGCGCAGGTGGTTGCCACGATGGCGGCGTAAACTCTCTCCGCTCGTGCCCGCGAAAGCGAACGGGCAAGTGTCAATCCTTCACCCCGCCCAGTCTGCAGATATACGTCCACTCCTCATCGGTGACCGGCTGCACCGAGAGGCGGGCGGAGCGGACCAGCATCATGCTCTTGAGCTTCGGGTCGGCCTTGACGCCGGCAAGCGTCACGAACGTCTTGAACGGCTGCACGGCGCGCGTGTCGACCGCGTAGAAGACGTTCTTCTCGTCGGTCGGATCCTTGTAGGCCTCGCGGATGATCTCGACGATGCCGACGATCTGCTTCTCCTTGCCGGTGTGATAGAAGAAGGCGCGCTCGCCTTGCTTCATGTTTTTCAGGTTTCCGCGCGCGATGAAGTTGCGCACGCCGGTCCACGGCTCGCCCTTGGCGCCGCGCGTGACCTGATCGTCCCAGGAGAATTCCTCCGGCTCGGTCTTCAGCAGCCAATACGCCATGGCAGACCTCCTGACGGGCTTTTCATGCGCGCGACCTTGTCCGAAAACCGGGTGCCGCCTTGCGGGATCACGCGGCAACCCCGCCCATCCGGCACACGATCTTCCATTCCGGCGCCGTCACCGGCTGCACCGAGAGGCGCGAATATTTCAGCAACGCCATCTCCTTCAGCGCCGCAACGGTCTTCACGTCGGCCATCGAGACTGGCCTGGCGAACGGTGTTTTCGCGATCACGTCGGTGACCACCCACGGCGATCCGGCCTCGGCGGTCTTGTCCGGATAGTGCTCGCGGATGATCTCGCCGATGCCGACGACCTCCTTGCCGATATTGGAATGATAGAAGAAGAACCGCTCACCTTTCCGCATCTTCATCAGATTCAACTTGACGGTGTGATTGCGGACGCCGTTCCACGGCTCGCCCGTCGCGCCCCGGCCGACGAGGTCGTCCCAGGAGAACACGTCCGGCTCGGATTTCATCAGCCAATACGCCACACGTTCCTCCGTTGCGATGCGGCCCGCGATTGGGCAGTGTTGGGCGCAACGATAACCGGAAAATTCCGGTGTGCGAAATGAGGGAGGAACAATGAGGAAGATCATCCTGCTTGCGGCTGCGATCGTCGCACTCGCGACCGGCGCGCAGGCGCAGCAGTTTCCGACCCGGCCGGTCACGCTGATCGTGCCATGGCCGGCGGGCGGCTCGACCGACATCGGCATGCGCGCGCTCGCGGCGGCGACCGAGAAGCATCTCGGCCAGTCGATCGTGATCGAGAACAAGCCGGGCGCGGCCGGCACCATCGGTCCTGCCAACATGGCGGCGAGCGCGAGGCCGGACGGCTACACGGTCGCGCAGCTCGCGCTCACGGTGTTCCGCATCCCCTTCATCCAGAAGACCAGCTTCGATCCGGCCAAGGATTTCACCTACCTGATCCACCTCACCGGCTACACGTTCGGCGTCGTGGTGCGGGCCGATGCGCCGTGGAAGACGTTCCAGGAGCTGCTCGACTACGCCAAGGCCAATCCGGGCAAGATCAATTACGGCACCCCCGGCGCCGGCTCGAGCCTGCACATCGCGATGGAGCAGATCGCCAAGATGAAGGGCGTGAAGTGGACGCAGGTGCCGTTCAAGGGCGTCGCTGAAAGCATGAACGCGCTGCTCGGCGGGCACATCGACGTGGTGGCGGACTCGACCGGCTGGGCCGGGTCGGTCAATGCCGGCTCGGCGCGCCTGCTGGTCACCTGGGGCGCGGCGCGCACCAAAAACTGGCCGGACGTGCCGATCCTCAAGGAGGTCGGCATCGACATGATCTCCAATTCGCCGTTCGGGATCGGCGGGCCGAAGGGAATGGATCCGGCGGTGGTGAAGATCCTGCACGACGCCTTCAAGAAGGGCATGGAGGAGCAGTCCTACATTGACGCGATGGCGCGGCTGGACCAGGAGCCCTACTACATGGATACGGCCGCCTATCAGGCCTACGCGATCAAGCAGATCGCCGAGCAGAAGCAGCTGGTGGAGGACCTCGGGCTGCGCCAGCAGTAGGCGTTTGTCATTCCGGGGCGCCGCGAAGCGGCGAGCCCGGAATCCATAGCCACGGAAGCTGATTGCGGGACGCGCTGGTGCGTCGTCGTAAGTGTCGGGGTTATGGATTCCGGGCTCCGGCCCATAGCGCGTCGCAGACGCGCGTAAACGCGCTTCCGGGCCGGCCCCGGAATGACAGTCAGGTTTCGGATCTGAACGGCCGCGTCAGCAGCAACTCGATCGCCTGATCGACGCTGAGGCGGCCGTCGAGCACCGCGGCGATCGCCTGCACGACCGGCATCTCGACGGCCTTCTCGCGCGCCATCTCGGCCAGCACTGACGCCGTGAACGCGCCTTCGGCGAGCTTGCCGTCGGCGGCGCGGCCTTGCCCGAGCGCGATGCCGAGCGAGAAGTTGCGCGACTGCGGCGACGAGCAGGTGAGGATCAGGTCGCCGAGCCCGGAGAGTCCGGTGAGCGTGTCACCGCGCGCGCCGCAGGCGCGCCCGAAGCGCGCGAGCTCGGCAAAGCCGCGCGTCACCAGCGCGGCGGTGGCGCTGGCGCCGAGCTTGCGCCCTTGCACGATGCCGGCCGCGATGGCGAGCACGTTCTTGGCTGCGCCACCGATCTCGACGCCGCGCACGTCGGTGGTGTGGTAGGGGCGGAACGTCGGTGAGCCGAGCGCCTGCGCCAGCGCGCGCGCAATCGTCTCGTCCGCGCAGGCGAGCGTCACCGCGGTCGGCAGCCCGCGCGCCACATCGGACGCGAAGCTCGGGCCCGACAGGATCGCCGGCGTCGCATTCGGCAGCGTGTCGGCGATCACCTCGGTCATGAAGCGGTGGGTGCCGCGCTCGATGCCCTTGGCGCAGGCGACGACCGGCACGCCTTTCGCGATCTGGCGCGCCAGTCCGGCCGCGGCGCCGCGCAGATCCTGCGCCGGAACCGCGAGCAGGATCGCGTGCGCATGCGCGAGGTCGGCGATCGCGCCGGTTGCGGCGACGCGCTCCTCGAGGCGCACGTCGGGCAAGCGCGGGCTCACCCGCGTCGCCACCATGTCGGCGACCGCGGCCGCATCGCGCGCCCACAGCGTCACGGTGCGGCCGGCACGCGCCGCGCTGTTCGCCAGTGCGGTGCCCCAGGCGCCCGCGCCGACGATGGCGATGCGCTCGAACGTCATGTGCTATCTCGCGAAAGCCGGGTCGAGCGCCCAGCGCGCCCGCGGCGCCACGTCGAGCGTGTCGGTCAGTCCGAGCGCCAGCCGCTCGCAGCCGGCCCATGCGATCATCGCGCCGTTGTCGGTGCACAGGTGCGGCGGCGGCGCCACCAGCACGGTGCCTTCGTCCTGCGCCACGCGGTTGAGCGCGCGGCGGATCGACTGGTTCACCGCGACGCCGCCGGCGACGACCAGCGCGGTCGGTCCGCCGAACTGCTCGCGGAATGCGCGCAGGCCGGCGCGCAGGCGATCCATCACGACGTCGACCACCGCCTGCTGGAACGAGGCGCACAGGTCCGCGACGTCCTGATCGCTCAGGGGCGCGACCTTCTCGGCCTCGACGCGCAGCGCGGTCTTCAGCCCGGAGAGCGAGAAGTCCGCCTCGGCGCGACCGAGCATCGGGCGCGGCAGGATGAAGCGCTGCGCGTCGCCGTTCTTCGCCTCGCGCTCGACTTCGGGCCCGCCCGGATAGGCGAGCCCGAGCAGCTTGGCGGTCTTGTCGAAGGCCTCGCCGATCGCGTCGTCCTGCGTGGTGCCGAGCCGGACATATTTGCCGACATCGAGCACCGCGACGATCTGGGTGTGCCCGCCCGAGGCAAGGAACAGGCAATAGGGAAACGCCACGCCGTCGGTGAGCCGCGCGGTCAGCGCGTGCGCCTCGAGATGATTGACCGCGATCAGCGGCCGCTCGGCGACCAGCGCGATTGCTTTCGCCGTGGTGAGCCCGACGATCACGCCGCCGATCAGGCCGGGACCCGCGGCGGCCGCGACGCCGTCCAGCATGTCGAAGCTCGCATTCGCCTCGATCATCGCCTGCCGCACGATGCTGTCGAGCACCTCGACATGCGCGCGCGCGGCGATCTCCGGCACCACGCCGCCGTAAGGGGCGTGCGCGTCGTTTTGCGACAGCACGATGTTGGACAGGATCTCGCCGCGCCCGTCGGCGCCCTGACGCACCACCGCGGCGGCGGTCTCGTCGCAGGTCGTCTCGATGCCGAGCACGAGCATTTGTTTGACCACGCTCACGATATAGGGTTTCGCTTCCGCCTAGCACCCGGAGGTCCCGTGACGCAATCACTTCGCATCGGCACGCGCGGCAGCCCGCTCGCGCTCGCGCAGGCGCGCCTGACGCGCGCCGCGCTCGTTGCGCAGGGCGTGGGCGAGGCGGCAATCGAGATCGTCACGATCCGCACCTCGGGGGATCGCATCCAGGATCGGCCGCTGAGCGAGGCGGGCGGCAAGGGGCTGTTCACCAAGGAGATCGAGGAGGCGCTGCTTGGCGGCGCGATCGACCTCGCGGTGCATTCCGCCAAGGACATGCCGACGCTGCTGCCGGACGGCTTGATGCTGGCGGCCTGCCTGCCGCGCGAGGACGTGCGCGACGCCTTCATCAGCCGCAAGGCCGCGCACCCGCGCGACCTGCCGCACGGCGCGATCGTCGGCACCGCGTCGCTGCGGCGCCAGGCGCAGCTCAAACGGCTGCGGCCTGATCTCGCCACCGTGGTGCTGCGCGGCAATGTCGAGACGCGGCTGCGCAAGCTCGACGCAGGCGAGGTTGACGCGACCTTGCTGGCGCTCGCGGGCCTGAAGCGGCTCGGTCTCGCCGGCGCGGCGACGGCCGTGCTCGGCGAAGACGAGTTTCTCCCCGCGGTCGGGCAGGGCGCGGTGACCATCGAGGCGCGCATCGGCGATGCGCGCATGCGCGCGCTGCTGGCGACAATCGACGACGCCGACACCAGCACGGCGCTTGCCTGCGAGCGCGCATTCCTCGGCGTGCTCGACGGCTCGTGCCGCACGCCGATCGCCGGGCATGCGACGCTGCGCGGCGATGCGCTGCACGTCCGCGGCATGATCCTGCGGCCGGACGGCAGCGAAGCGTTCGAAACCACCCGAAGCGGACACCGCCGCGATGCGCAAGCGCTCGGCGCCGACGCGGGCGCGGAACTCAAGGCGCGCGCGCCGTCAGATTTCTTCGCGGTCTGACATGCGTGTGCTCGTCACGCGGCCGGAACCCGACGCGGCGCGCACCGCGGACGCCTTGCGGGCGCGCGGGCATGAGGTGCTGGTCGCGCCGCTGTTGCGGATAGAACCGGTCGCGGCGGATCTCGGCGGTGCGTTCGACGCGGTGCTGCTCACCAGCGCGAATGCGGCGCGCGCGCTCGCGGCGCATCCACGGCGCGGCGATCTCGCCGGGCTTGCCTGCCTGACGGTTGGAGAGCGCAGCGCGTCGGCGGCACGCGCGGCCGGGTTCGCACGCGTCACATCGGCGAACGGTGCACTTGCCGATCTGGTGCGGCTTGCGGCGCGCCACGCCGACCGGCGGTTCCTCTACCTGGTGGGCGAGGAGCGCGCCGGCGATCTTGCGGCCGAACTCGCGTGCCATGGCGTCGCGGTCGACACGGTGGTGATCTACCGCGCGGTGGCGCTCGAGACACTGCCGGCAGAGATCGCGCCGGCGCATCTCGACGGCGTCCTGCACTATTCGCCCCGCAGCGCCGCGACGCTGCTGCGTCTGGCCGAAGCGGCCGGCGCGCTTAACGCCGTGCTCACGCTCACCCATTATTGCCTGTCGGCCGAGGTCGCGGCGCCGCTGCGCGCGGCCGGCGCCGAACGGATCGCCGTCGCGGCATCGCCGAGCGAATCTGCGTTATTGACGTTGTTGAAGTGACCTTGTCCGGCTATGCCGGGGCGACCGCGGAGGCGCCAGATGGCGGATGACAAGCACGCACCGGACGCGAAACGCCGGCGGCCGACGACCCTCGACCTGACTGCGACCGAGATCGCGTCCGAGCCGGTCAAGCCGGCCGACCCCGTTGAAAAGGCTGCCGAAACGCCGCGTGCCGCGCCGCAGACCGATACGGCGGAACCCGCGTCCGCCTCCGCGCGCGCTTGGCGGCCGGAATGGCTCGATGCCGCTGCGGCACGTGAGCGTTTGTCGAGCCTGCGCGACCGGTTCGACTGGCGCCTGCCCGCGGCGGGCGCTGCGGGTGCCGCCGTCATGTTCCTTCTTTTCCTTCTGGTCTGGGCGGGCGGTGCATTCACGCCGCGCGACGAGGTGACGCCACTCGCGGCGCGCATTGCGGGCCTGGAAAAACAGCTGCGCGACGTCGCGGCGCGGCCGCAGCCCGCGGCCGCCGATCCGCGCGCGGTCGCGGATCTTGCCGCGCGCGTCGCCGCCCTCGAAACGGCGACGCGGCGGATCGCCGATCTCGACGGCCGGCTCGGCAAGGCCGAGCAGGGACTGGCCAAGGCCGAGCAGGGGCTCGCGAAAGCCGAACAGGCGGCACCGCCGGCGCAGACCGACGCGGCGTTGACGGCACGCGTCGCCGCGCTCGAGACCGCGACGCGCCCGCTCGCCGAGACGCAAACGCGGCTCGATGCCGCGACCTCCGCGGCGCGCGACGCGAAGACGCGCGCCGATGCGGCGTTCGAGGTGGCGCAGAAGAATGCCGGCACGCCGGCGGCGCAGGCCGCCGATCACAAGGAGATCGAGGCGCTCACGGCGCGCGTCGCCGCGATGGAGAGCAGCGCGAAGAGCGCGCAAGACCGCATCGCCGCCACCGCCGGCGCTGACAAGGCCGGGCGACTCGCGTTTGTCGCGGTGGCGCTGCGCGAGGCGGTCGAGCGCGGCGAGCCGTTCGGGCAGGAGCTTGCGGCGGTCCGTCCGCTCGCCGACGCCGCGATCCTGACGCCGCTCGCGCGGTTCGCCGCCTCCGGCGTGCCGCGCGCGGATGCGCTGGCGCGCGATCTCTCCGCGCTGACCGGCTCGATGCTGGCCGCGGGCGGCGCGCCGCGCGACCGGTTCATCGACCGGCTGCAAGCCAATGCGGAGCGGCTGGTGCGCATCCGTCCGATCGACGAGGCGCCGGGCGACGACCTGGCGGCGATCGTCGGGCGCGCCGACGTCAAGGCGACGCGCGGCGATCTTTCCGGCGCCGTTGCCGAGCTCGGCAAGCTGCCGCAGCGGCGCGGGCGCCCGCGCAGGAGTGGATCGCGCGCGTGCAGGCGCGCGAGGCGGCGCTCTCCGCCGCGCGAAAACTTGCCGACGACGCGGTCGGCGCGCTCGCGAAGGCCGGATAGCCAGCATGATGCGTGTCGTTGCGTTCCTGATTGCGGTCACGCTGCTCTCGCTCGGCGTGGTGTGGCTTGCCGACCGGCCCGGCACCGTGACGGTCACCTGGCTCGGCCAGCGCGCCGAGATGTCGGTGATGGTGGCGATCGTCGGCGTCGGCCTGGTGGCGATCGCGGCGGTGCTGCTCTGGTCGCTCACGCGGCAGGTGTTCCGCACGCCCAGGCGGATCTCGCGCGCGTTGCACGACCGTGCGCGGCGCAAGGGGTTCGCCGCCGTCTCGCGCGGGCTGGTGGCGGTCGGTGCCGGCGATGCGCGTGCCGCGCTGCAGTTCGCCGGACAGGCCGACCGCGGGCTCGGCGAGGAACCGCTCGCGCTGTTGCTGCGCGCGCAGGCGGCGCAGCTCAACGGCGACCGCGCCGGCGCCGACGCGGCGTTCCGCGCGATGGCGGAGCGCTCCGAGACGCGGCTGCTCGGCCTGCGCGGATTGTTTGTCGAGGCGCAGCGCCACGGCGATGCGGTCGCGGCGCGGCTCGCCGCCGAACAGGCCGCGCGCGATGCACCCGCGCTCGCCTGGGCCGGACAGGCGGTGCTCGAATTCCGCTGCGCGGCGGGCGACTGGGAGGGCGCGCTCTCGATCCTGGAGACGCAGCGGCGCAACGGCGTGCTCAGCCGCGCCGACGGCCGGCGGCGGCGCGCCGTGCTGCTCACCGCCCGCGCGATCACCATCGAGGACGAGCAGCGCGACCTCGCGCGCTCGCTCGCGATCGAGGCGACGCGACTGGCGCCCGACCTGGTGCCGGCCGCGGAGCTCGCCGGCCGCCTGCTCGCGGAAGCCGGCGAGCGGCGCAAGGCCGGCAAGATCATCGAGACGGCGTGGAAGGCGAGCCCGCATCCGGACCTCGCCGAAGGCTATGCGCATGTGCGCCTGTCGGATTCGGCGCGCGACCGCCTCGCGCGCATGCAGACGCTTGCGCGCATGACCCCCGGCCATCCCGAAGCCGCGATCGCGGTCGCGCGCGCCGCGCTCGATGCGCGCGAGTTTTCCACCGCGCGCCTCGCGCTCGAGCCGCTCGCCGGCGAGCCGACCCAGCGGGTCGCGATGCTGACCGCGAAACTGCACGAACTGGAAGGCGACGAGGGCCGCGCGCGCGAATGGATGCGCCGCGCGCTCAACGCGGCGCGCGATCCGGCCTGGACCGCGGACGGCATCGTGTCGGAACGCTGGCTGCCGGTCTCGCCGGTCACCGGCCGGCTCGATGCGTTCCAGTGGAAGGTGCCGGTCGCCGACCTCGGTGAGCGGGCGCCGGTGCTGATCGAGGCGCCGCGCGACGTGGTCTCGCCGCCGCTCGACACCGTGCCGGACGCGGCTCCTGCCCCCGCCGCATCGGCCGCGATTGCGTCTACGCGGGCGGCCGACGCACGGCCGCGCCCCGCGCCGATCGTTCCGCTGGCGCAGATCCCGGACGATCCGGGCCCGGAGCGCGAGGGAGACCTCGATGCGCCGGCCGACAAGCCGGGATGGCAACGAATTCGTCAGCTTTTCCGGTGATCATGGCCAAGTCCGGTACCGGGCCGGCCGGCTCCATGCGTACCCCCGTGCGTAGTTCGGGATTGTAGCCGGCCGTCATGTTCTTGCGGTTTTGGGCGCGGATCGCTATGCAGGCGCCCTGAAGAACACTGGTCGCCCGCATCTTTGGCGTGTTCCCGATTTGCCCGAAGATGCCGCCATGCCGCGGTAGCTCAGCTGGTAGAGCACCTCATTCGTAATGAGGGGGTCGGGGGTTCGAAGTCCCTTCCGCGGCACCACTCTAAGCTACGGATATTTCCCAACTTTTCGGCCTTCGGGGGCCGCTCATCGTGCGAGGTTGCAAGCGCTCGCACGATTTCTCGCACGTAAGCAGCTTCTCAACCGCTCCTGGTCCCAAACGGTCAGGGCCGTCGGCTTTTCTCGCTAACTGAGGGCCGGTGAAGCACACCGCCGAGCGTTTCCGGTCTCTCGAGGACCGCAACTCGCAATTGTCCCTGGCGTCCTGCACATTATGCTCCCACCGTCTCCTCCACGCGCATGCCGGGTGCCTCTGTGAACGTCTTCGAACTCGATCAGTCTCTCATCCGTGACTACGAGCGGTTTGCCCGCTCGTTCACACAGCTTCGCGCACCAGATATACGTGCACAGGTCGAAGCCATCTATGCCAGCGACCGATTCTGGCCCGAGCCGCTCGTCAGCATCAATCCACGTTTCGAACGCGGCCCGTCCATTGATCAACTCGCCGCCTCGGGCACGCTGCATTCTGGAACGGCCCAGGTATTCACTGCAGATGGCAAACCGCTTTCCCTCTATCGGCATCAGGGTCAGGCGGTGGCAAAGGCGGCGGCCGGCAAGAGCTTTGTTGTTACGACCGGCACCGGGTCGGGCAAGTCGCTCTGTTTTTTCATTCCGGTAATCGATGCGGCAATTCGTGCGCGTGCATCCGGTGCGCCCGCTCGCACCCGTGCGATTGTGATCTATCCGATGAATGCCCTGGCAAACAGCCAGCGCGAGGAGATCGATAAGTTTATCAAGCAGTCGGGCTTACCGGAGCATTTGCGGCCGACATTCGCCCGCTATACCGGACAAGAGAGTTCGGAGGAGCGCGAGCGAATTCGCGAGGCGAAACCGGATATCCTACTCACCAACTTTATGATGCTCGAGCTGCTGATGACCCGGCAAAACCCGCTCGATCGTGCGGTCGTCGCGAATGCTCACGGTCTCGATTTCCTCGTGCTCGACGAGCTTCATACTTACCGAGGCCGGCAGGGTGCCGACGTCGCTATGCTCATTCGCCGGGTGCGCGACCGACTCTGTCCTGATCACCAGCCGATTTGTATCGGCACCTCTGCAACGATGGCGACGGAAGGCGATGATGCCCAGCGGGCGGCGGCCGTTGCCTCGGTCTCGTCGCGACTGTTCGGAACGCCGATCTCAAGCGATGCGGTGGTTGACGAAAGTCTTGAGCGGGCGACTGACCCGGCTCTCAAGTCGACGACGCTCGGAGCAAAACTCGTTGACGCCGTAAAAAACGAACTGCCGTCGAATCTGGACGATGAGGCACTACGCAGCCATGCGCTCGCGGTTTGGGTCGAACTCGAAATTGGGTTGTCGGACGGTCAGCGGCTCTCGCGACGCCGGCCGGGAACACTCGCAAATGCTGCCAAGCGTCTGGCGGAGCAGACAGGGTGCGATGAAGGGCGCTGCCGATCACAACTGCAAGAGTTTTTGATGCTCGCGAGTCGTCCTGCGAGTGAGCGCGGCGGACAGGGCGATCGAGCGTTCCTCGCATTCAAGCTTCATCGCTTCATATCGGGCGCCGGTCACGTGTATGCCACGCTGCGCAGCTCCGCGCGGCGCCGTGTGACTCTCGATGGCCAACGCTTCGATCCTGAGGACAAAGAAGCAAGGCTCTACTCGACCTTCTTCTGTCGAAATTGTGGCCAGGAACATCACCCTGTCATTCTCAGGACTGAGGAGGGCAAGCATGTTGTTCTCCCGCGCGACATCGACGAAACACCTCTCGATGACGCCGACAGCGCGGAGCGGCCTGGCTACCTGATGCCTGAGCCCGACAAAGATGACGACTTCTCGTTCAAAGGCGAATTGGAAGACTACCCAGAGGATTGGCTGGAGCTTGATCGCGGCGGCTCACCGCGCCTGCGGCGGGAGCGGAGGGCGTATGCGCCTGAACCGCTGACGGTAGCGGCAGACGGCACGACGGGGACCACGGGACGGAGCGCCTGGTTCCTTCCCGGCAAGTTTAGATTTTGTCCCGCCTGCAAAGACCAACCGGCCGGACAGGCGCGGGAGATCAACAAGTTAGCTGCTCTATCGGCCGAAGGGCGCAGTTCCGCTACAACGCTCCTCGTTTCTAGCGCGATCCGCTGGATGAACAAGCATGCGCATTCTCTGCCGCGGCACAGCCGTAAGCTCCTGGGCTTCACCGACAATCGGCAAGATGCTGCTCTGCAGGCGGGCCATTTCAACGACTTCCTTTTCGTCGCGCTTCTTCGCGCAGCCATTCTTGCAGCCGTTCGGAAGTCAGGCGCCACCGGATTGGGCGACGATGAATTCGGTAGGCGCGTCCAGGCGTCGCTGGGTTTCATCGCGGCAAATCGCAACCGGCGTCAGGAATGGATGCTCGATCCGGAAAGCAAAGGTGCCGCGCAGGTAAACGCTGAGCAGAGCCTGTCTCGGGTCCTTGCCTACCGTGTGTGGGTGGACCAGAGACGGGGATGGCGCTTCACCAACCCCAATCTCGAGGAGTTGGGATTGGTCCGCGCAGAATACCTTTCGCTTGATGATCTGGCTGCAGATGATGCTGCGTTTGCCACGTCGCCGACGGAGCTGAAGATTGCCACGCCGGAAACACGTAAGAAGGTTCTGAGCGTATTGCTGGATCACCTGCTGCACGGACTGGCAATCACGGCAGACGCTCTCGATCCTGGGACCGCCGAGTCGACCGCGAACGCAGCTCGACAAAATTTGCGCGACCCTTGGGCAATATCGGCCCAAGAGGAAACTCGCAGTGCCGCTGCGTTGTTCATCGATGCGCCGCATCGGGCCGAGGCAGGTCTTCGAGGTGAACCGCTGATCGTGCGTGGAGGTCCAAGAAGCCGCCTCGCGCGTCAAATCGGTCATCCCAAATTCTGGGGAAAGCGCCTTAATTCCAAGACCTACCTGGAGGTCATTGCCGCGCTTCTCGACGTCGCTGCTCAATATCAGCTCGTGCGCCAGGTCGCCACGAGCTTCGATGTCGATGGCTGGCGGCTCGCGGTAGGCGCCGTACGACTCGTTACTGGCCAAGGTCGAGCGGATGGGAAAGCTGCGAATTCCTACTTTGTTGAACTCTACACGACGCTGGCTGACGTGCTTGAGAGCGGTGGCGATGGACTGTTTGGAATCGAAAGCAGAGAGCACACGGCCCAGGTGGAACAGGACCGCCGTGAATGGCGTGAATGGCGCTTTCGGTGGGGCGAGGAAGACCGTGCCAAGCTGGCAGAAAACAAGGAGGAGCTTCGCAAGGCCGGAGAGCCAAACGTTTTTTTGCCCATCCTTTTCTGCTCTCCCACGATGGAGCTCGGCGTCGACATCTCAACATTGAACGCGGTTTATCTCCGCAACATGCCACCTACGCCGGCAAACTACGCCCAACGTTCCGGTCGTGCTGGCCGATCAGGGCAGGCCGCACTCGTCCTGACGTATTGCTCGGCGCAGGGCCCGCATGACCAATACTATTTCAGCAAGCGGGAGGCGATGGTCAGCGGAATTGTCCGTCCTCCGGCGATTGAACTCGCCAATCGCGATCTGATTGAGGCGCATCTCCACGCAGTATGGTTGGCAGAGTCTGCGCAGGTACTTCAATCTGACATTCCCCACGTCCTCGACTTGGAACACGCGACGCTCCCTATTCAGAAGGACATCGAAACAGCCTTTGCTGACGCCACGCTGACGGCACGTGCCGCGGGCTCGATGCGGCGAATCCTGGACGGCGTGAAATCAGAGCTCGACACGGCACCGTGGGCGGCGGATCGCGATGCCTTTGCAGCAGCGACAGCGACTGCTGCACTTCGACGGATGTCCGAGGCGTTCGATCGGTGGCGAGAACTTTATCAAAGTGCCCACAACCAACTCACCGAGGCTAATCGTCGTTCAGAGATGCGAGGCCTGTCTGCATCCGAGCGCCGGGACGCCAAAATCCAACAGGCTCAAGCCAACGAGCAACTCGCGCTGCTCGAAAGGGGCGCCGCCACCGGTGGAGCGGACTTCTACACCTATCGGTACCTGGCGACCGAAGGCTTCCTTCCCGGTTACAACTTCCCGCGGCTGCCGCTCTATGCCTTCGTTCCGGCTACCGGGGCAGGTTCAAAGGGTGCATTCCTGCAGCGGGCGCGCTTTATAGCCATTTCCGAGTTCGGTCCTCGCAGCCTGATCTACCATGAGGGCCGCGCCTACCGCGTCTACAAGGCAAGGCTGCCCCCCGGCATTCGAAGTGAGGAAGGCGGCCGGCTCGCGACATCGACCGTCTACATTTGCGATGAGTGCGGCGCCGCTCACACAAACGACGAGCCGGAACGCTGTCACGCATGCCACGCGCGCATGAGCGGCGTTCACCCAATTCGAAATGTGCTTCGGATCGACAATGTCGAGACGAGAGCGGCGGAGCGCATTACAGCAAACGACGAGGACCGTCAGCGTCAGGGTTTCGATATACAGACCGTATTCGCGTGGTCGAAGCGTGACGGTGGGCCCGACGTAACTAGCGCCGTGGCAGGCGACAGCGATGGTCCCATTCTCTCACTCAGTTATGCACCCGGGGCAACTATCAGCCGATTGAACAAGGGTCTGCGTCGACGCAAGGAAAAGAGCATCTTCGGGTTCGGTATCGATCCGGCCACGGGGCGTTGGACCGGCAGTCCGGTGGAAGGGGACGATGCAGGCGATGCTGATGAGCCCATCAGGCAGCGAGTCGTGCCGATCGTTCAGGATCACAAGAACACTCTCCTATTGCGACCGCTAGGCGAGGCGCTGTCAGAGGAGAGCATGGCGACCCTGCAGCACGCCTTGGCTCGCGGCCTCGAAATTGTGTTCCAGCTGGAGGAAGGAGAGATTCAGACGGAGCCCGTTCCGGCGCGCGATAACAGGCGGGGCGTTCTGTTATTCGAGGCGACCGAAGGCGGTGCGGGCGTGCTAGGTCGCCTAACGGGCGACCAGAACGCGCTCTCTAGCGTCGCGCGAATCGCGCTTGAACTGATGCACTATCGCGAGCTGGATGCAGCGATCGCATCCGCTGACCCGACGCTTCTTCTCGAAGACGAATCCGCCAAATGTGTAAAAGGCTGCTATCGATGTCTGCTGTCCTATTTCAATCAACCAGATCACGAGCAAATTGACCGTACGGACGCGGCCGTTCGACTTTTGTTGCTGAGACTCGCGAGAAGCGCAGTTGTACCGCAAGGAACCGCGAGCACTGCCGCGCCGCAGAACGACTGGCGCGCAGCAATCACCCGGTGGCGCTTGCCAGCGCCTGATGTCGAACCGCTGACGGTAAACGGGACAGTCCTTCCCCTGGCTTGGCGCACACACCGGGCCGCCGTCGCGATCGGGGCATTGGATGATGAAACGCGAGCACGCGCTGAGGCCCTTGGCTACGCGACTGCCAGTCTTACCGAAGCTCCAGGCGAGCAGCCACCTCCTGAACTGCTCGAGCTCCTGGGGATGACCGCATGACAACGATGTTCGCGCCGGGCGACCTCGTTCATGCGCGTGGCCGGGAATGGGTTGCGCTGCCCTCGACTGATGCCGAGACGCTCTTCTTGCGCCCGCTATCGGGCGCAGAGACAGACGTGCAACTGATACATCCCGCCCTTGAGCGCGAGCCAGTCCGCCCCGCGCGCTTCGGCTTACCGGTCGCCGAGGAAACTGCGACGCAGGACGGCGCTCGACTTCTGTCAGAAGCGCTTCGCCTGTCGCTTCGCCGCGGTGCGGGGCCGTTTCGCTCGGCCGCGCGGCTTGGTTTCGAACCGCGTGCTTATCAGCTCGTGCCGCTCCTGATGGCATTGCGGCTCGCGGTCGTGCGGCTGTTGATTGCTGACGATGTGGGAATTGGCAAAACGATCGAAGCCGGGCTTATCCTTCGTGAACTGGTCGATCGTGGCGAAGCGAACCGTTTTGCCATCCTCTGTCCGCCTCACCTCGTCGAGCAATGGATCGACGAGCTGAAAACCAAGTTCGATCTCGACGCGGTCGCCGTCACGGCGGCTTCTGCGTCTCGGCTGGAGCGTGGCTTGGCGCCTGCGCAGACTCTCTTCGATACATACCCTTACACGGTGGTCAGCCTCGACTACATCAAGGCTGAGCGACGGCGCGATAGCTTTGCCCGGGCATGTCCGACGCTGGTGGTCGTTGACGAGGCTCACGCTTGCGTCGGAACGCATCAGAGCAGGCAGCAGAGGTTTGAGCTGCTCAAGCGTCTTGCCAGCGCCGCTGAGCGCCATCTGATCCTTCTCACCGCGACACCGCACAGCGGTGACGAGGCAGCCTTCGACCGCCTGCTCGGCCTTCTCGATCCAGCTTTTGGCGAAGGCGCTCTTGAAAGTGAGCAGAACCGCGTGAGGCTGGCTCGCCACTTCGTGCAGCGGAGGCGGATCGACATAACGGGGCGCGATTGGGACGAGGATCGCGTGTTCCCGGCGCACAAGAGTGCGGAAAACCCTTACAAACTCACCGACGCTCACCGCGCATTTCATGACTCGGTTCTTGATTACTGCCTCGGTGTGGTTGAAGGCGCAGGCCCTGATCAACGCCGACGCCGACTGGCATTCTGGGGCACGCTCGCTCTAATGCGCTGTGTCGGATCCTCACCCGCAGCAGCGGCAAGCGCGCTGCGCAACCGGCTGGCCGCCGATCCTGATAGGCTCGAAGGACAGGTTTTCGACGAAGATTCCGATGAAGGCGACGCGGTCGACGTCGAGCCGACCTCCGGCCTCGAACAAGACGAGCCGCTCGTGTCTCTCGTGACACAGGCCGAGCAGCTCTCGAAATCACCCGATCCAAAACTGGACGCTGTGGCGAAGCTGCTAAAGCCGCTGATTTCCGAAGGCGCAAATCCGGTCGTATTCTGCCGCTTCATCGCGACTGCCGAACACGTTGCGAATGCGCTGCGAAAGATCTTCCCCAAGCTGCGCATCGAGGCAGTCACCGGCGAACTGCCGTCCGAGGAGCGGCGTGCTCGCGTGGATGCGATGGGCGAAGCCGAGCAACGACTTCTGGTCGCGACGGACTGCCTGTCCGAAGGCATCAACCTTCAGAGCCTTTTCGACACCGTCATCCACTACGACCTGTCGTGGAACCCGACCCGTCATCAGCAACGCGAAGGCCGGGTTGACCGTTTTGGCCAACCAGCCAAGCTCGTACGCTCCGTGCTCCTCTATTCGCCGGATAGCTCGATCGACGGCGCCGTGCTCGAGGTGATTCTGCGAAAAGCCGCGCAAATTCGGAAGGCTACCGGCGTTACGGTACCACTGCCAGACGAGCGAGGAGCGGTCACGGGCGCGTTGATGAACGCGGTGCTGCTCCGTAAGGGGAGGGGCCGGCAACTCAGTCTCGACTTCGGCTTAGGTGCCGATAGCAAGGCCGTGGAAGCCATCTGGCGCGACGCGGAGGAAGGCGAAAGCCGCTCGCGGGCACGCTTTGCGCAGAACACCATAAAACCTGAGGAAGTCATCACCGAATGGCAGCGCTGGCGCGATCTGCTCGGCAGCCCGGATCAAGTCCGGCGCTTTGTCGAACGATCGATGAGCCGCCTCGACGCAGCCCTGGAGCCCGGTAAGAACGCGGAAAAGCGCGCCCACATTTCGGCATTGCCCACGGCCGTGGTTGAGCGTCTGGCGGCACGCGGTCTTGAAGGCACTGTGCGCATTGCGTTCGAGGAACCGCCACCGTCGGGCGCCGAGATGATCGCGCGCAGCCATCCGCTGACGGCGACGCTTGCGGAAATGCTTCTGGAGGGCGCGCTCGACCCTGCGTCCAGTCCGGTGCCATCGCTCGGCCGAGCTGGAGCGTGGCCGACGTCCGCGGTTAGCGCGGTCACAACCGTTGCGCTCCTAAGATTGCGCTACAAATTGATCATCCGCGGCCGGAGCGAGCGCATGCTGCTGGCCGAAGAAGCTGCAACGCTCGCCTGGGACGCTGGCCAGACAAGGATGATGCTGACGGCCGAGGCCGCTCGCGCAGTTCTTGAACAGCCAGCTGGCTCGGATCTTGCGCCAGTCGCGCGACGGCGGTTGATCGTCAAGGCGATCGAGCAGATGCCGGCAATGCTCGACGGGCTTATTGCCACCTATGCGCGCGATCGAGCGCAGGCGCTGGCTGAGGATCATGCAAGGGTCCGCGCAGCCGCCTCAGGCAGCGCGCGGGTAACGGTCGAACCGGTGCTGCCGCCTGACGTCATCGGTCTCTACGTGCTCGTTCCGACAGGGCATTGACGAATGGCCCGTGCCCGCGATCGCGCACCCACCGTTGCCTTCGATGCCATCACCGTGGAAGGCGCGCTGATCTCATCGGCCATGCTAGCCCGGATTGCCCAGCACAAGGCCGACGGACAGACGGATGCAGATTACCACGTTCCCAAAGGGCTGACACTGCGGGACGAGATAGCCCGGTACTTCCGTATCGGCCAAGCCATGTTCAAAGGCCTGATGGTGACCGACACACCGTTGACGACGGCGACGGTGAATTTTGTCGAGAAGCTTCTTCGCGACGTGTTCGGATTTTCCGACATTCGCCGCGTGGGGATGCGCACAGTCGGTGATCGTCAATTTACGATCACACTGGAAAGTTTTGGCGAGCGCGTCCCAGTCGTGGTGGTTCCGCCCGCGGACGATCTCGATCGTCCAAGCATGCAGCTGACCGTAGATGGGCGGCGGCGCTCGGCCGCCTCCGCGCTGCAAGATTGGCTCAATGCCGGCGAGGGTGCGCTCTGGGGCCTGTGCACGAACGGCGTCCAGCTGCGGCTGGTGCGCGACAATGCCAGCTTCACGCGCCCCGCCTATATCGAAGCCGATCTTCGGCGCATGTTTGAAAGCGATGCGTTTGCTGACTTTGCGGCCCTGTGGCTGCTCATTCACGCCAGCCGCTTCGGTCTCGCCGGAACTCCGCCATCGGATTGCGCGCTCGAACGCTGGCGCGATGCCGGCCAAAAAGAAGGAGCCACCGCGCGCAACAAGCTACGCGACGGCGTCGAGGCCGCGCTGCTCAGTCTCGGCAATGGGTTCCTCTCGCACGCCAGCAATGCCCAGCTGCGCGAGAAGCTGCATTCTGGCGCGCTGCCGCTGCCCGAGCTTTTTGGCCAGCTTCTGCGCCTCGTCTACCGACTGATCTTTCTGCTCGCAGCAGAAGACCGCACTCTGCTGCATCCGCCCGAAACGGCAGCCGAGCCTCGCAAGCTGTATGCGGAGGGCTACTCCGTCGGTGCGCTTCGCGATCGGGCCGTGCGACGATCAGCGTGGGACCGGCACCACGACCGCTGGGAAGGGCTTCTCATCACGTTTGTCGGGCTCGCCCGCGGCGAGAAGCGGTTGGGTCTGCCGGCGCTCGGCGGCCTGTTCGCGCCCGACGCTATCGCCGATCTCGAGGGCGTGCGCCTCGCGAACCGTAACCTCATGGAAGCAATCTTCCGCCTTGCCTGGCTGCGCGAGCCGTCGGGGCTAGTGCCGGTAAACTGGCGCGACATGGAAACCGAGGAGCTGGGCTCTGTCTACGAGGGCCTCTTAGAACTCACCCCGCGCCTCGTCGAAAATGGCCGCGGCTTCGCCTTCGCCGAAGGCGGCGAAACGACCGGCCACTCGCGCAAGACCACCAGCAGCTATTACACGCCCGACAGCCTAGTGCAGGCGTTGCTCGACAGCGCGCTCGATCCGGTGCTCGATCGCGTCGAGGCGGAAGCGGACGATCCGGCTGTAGCGCTGCTCTCAGTTTCGGTACTCGATCCCGCCTGCGGTTCGGGGCATTTTCTGCTCGCCGCGGCGAGACGAATTGCAACACGACTGGCCCGCGCGCGCGCCGGAGGGGTCGCCGCGCCCGCCGACTTCCGCCATGCATTGCGCGACGTCGCTCGCGTTTGCATTTTCGGCGTTGACCGCAATCCGATGGCCGTGGAGCTGACCAAAGTCGCCCTGTGGATCGAGACGGTTGAGCCCGGCAAGCCGCTCGGCTTCCTCGACACCAACATCCGCTGCGGCGATGCACTACTTGGCGTGTTTGACTTGAGGGCCCTAGAACAAGGCATTCCCGACGCGGCTTACAAGCCGCTTGCAGGCGATCACAAGGACGCGGCCAGAATCGCTGCCCGCAACAATCGCTCCCAGCGCGAGGCGGCGGCGCAGCATCAGTTGGCGCTTGGTGAGGGCGCGACCGCATTCGCTCGCGCTGCGCGCGCCGTACGGGACATGCCGGAGGACGATTTGGCGGGAGTCCGGGCGCGGGCGCGCGCCTACGATGCTGCGCATGCCGAGCATGGCTGGTGGACGACCAAGACCGCCTGCGACCTCTATGTCGCCGCCTTCCTCGCACCGAAGCATTTCCGCAATGGCGCATTGGCGCGTGCGCAGACACCTGACCAAATTCCAACAACGCATGATGTGCGAACCGCATTCGCCGGCCACCAGACCGAACCTCAGCTCGTCGCCAAGGCGGTGGATATCGCTGGCGCCGCCCGCGCTTTCCATTGGCCTCTTGAATTCCCTGCCATCATGGCAGCGGGGGGATTCGACGTGGTACTTGGCAATCCTCCTTGGGACACGATGAGCCCCGATGCGAAGGAATTTTTCTCCGCATACGATCCCGAGGTGCGCTTCCTAGCCCCAGCGGATCAGAAGGCGCGGATTGCGGAGCTTAGGGAGGGCCCAGGCATTGAGGAAGCTTGGGACGCCTACTGCCGTCAACTATACGTCAGCGCCAACTTCTTCAAGGAGAGTGGGCGCTACGAACTTTTTGCCGAGGGCAATCTCGGCAAGGGTGACTTTAACGTCTACCGCATGTTTGTGGAGCTTGCCCTGAGGTTGGTGAAGCAGGGCGGACGGGCTGCACAATTCGTGCCGGAGAACCTCTACAATGGCGCCAACGCCGCGGCGATCCGCCGGCATCTGTTCGAGCATTGCCGGTTACACGCATTGGTCGGTTTCGAGAACACCGGCAAGGTTTGGTTCGAGATCGACACTCGCGCAAAGTTCTGTCTCTACTCGGCCTCACGTGGCGGCTCGACGGAGCGCTTTCCGGCCGCGTTCGGGATCAACACAAAAGACAAGCTTGCGGCTTTAGGAAGCGGGCTGCCGTTCGAAATTCCGGTGTCCCTCGTGCACGAATTTAGCCCTGAGGCCCTCGCGGTGGCCGAAATCGCGCATGCTTCGGACATCACCATCGCGCGCAAGCTCTATGCACGCTTCCACAAATTTGGGGCGTCGATCGATGGATTACCAAGACGGGAATATTCGGCTGAGTTGCACATGGGGAACAACCGTGATGACTTTTCGGCCGGTGCGGACGGTTTGCCCCTCTACGAAGGCCGCATGGTCGAGGCCTTCGACCACCGCGCCAAAGCCTATGTCTCCGGCCGCGGGCGCGCGGCTGTCTGGCGAGAACTGCCCTTCGGCTCGCCCGAGAAAGCTATTCGGCCGCAGTGGCGTGTTGCGGAAGCCGACGTGCCTCAAAAGCTCGGTGATCGGTGGCGGCGCTATCGCATCGGCTTTTGCAACGTGGCGAGCCCCACTAACCAGCGAGCCTTCGTGGCGGCGCTGATCCCACCGGATGCGATCTGTGGGGACAGCGTGCCGACAGTAGAAGTCGAGCGGGGCGAGCCGAGGCTAGTGCTCTTGCTGCTCGCGGTTATGAATGCCTTCGCAATCGACTTTGTGACGAAGAAAAAGGTTGGGCTGCATCTGACGTTCAATGTCGTAGACAGCCTTCCTTTGCCGCGGGCATATGCGGACACTTCCCTAGAACGCGAAATTGCTAGACGTAGCCTCCTCTTGGCGGCCACCGGACCCGAGATGTCGACGTTCTGGTTCGGGGCAGCTCCACTAGTTGGATTGGATCCATACACCTCCAGGCCGGTCGAGGACTTGGCGCAACGCCGACACTTGCGCGCCGAACTCGACGTGCTCATCGCCCGGGATGTTTACGGACTGTCGAAAGAGGAAATAGCTTATCTTTTGGACCCGGCCGCTATTCTCGGGCCAGACTGTGGATTTGAAACATTTGGAGCGCTCAAGCGGGTAGATGAACGCGAGTTTGACGGGCAATTTCTCACGCGCGACTTGATCCTGGACGCCTGGGATCGGTTGGAACGATCATCCGAAATTGAAGCGCCGCTTACCGTCGCCCCACCCGTTTCCGCGCCGGTTCTCAAGCCAGTCGACTTTTCCGCTCTGCCGGATGGCGCTTGGGCGACGCCGGTCGGTGGCGATGTCCGAGCAAATACCCTTGTTCAAATCGCAGCGGTTCTAAAGGCGCTCTCCGGGCCAACGCCGATCCACCTTGCGCGGCGTGCAGCGCTCTATGCTCTCGAGCCGCGCTTGCTCACCCCTCACTTAAAAAAAGCTCAGAAAGCGGAGTGGAGACGGCTGGTTGGAGCTGAAGCGGAGCCAAGACACAGCGTGACAACGCTGGGCCTAGGGGGTGCAGCCGGATGGGGCGAAGCGGTGCGCGTCTTGGCGGCCACCGGCAACCTTATTGAGGACAACACGTCTCAGACCTGGGCGGCCGGTGCTGGTCTCGACGTATACTTCACCGATTCCTGGCCGAAACGTGCAGTTTTTGCCTTGGAAGCGGCGGCGACAATACTCGCAAATTCCTCGGCCAAACCTCTGACGGCCGAGGAAAAGGTGGGACTGACAGCCCTTGCAGCCTGACCTGTTTTCAGACCGAGCGCTCGACTTGAAGCCCGCCCAAGGACGGGCCGAGCCACGGCTTTGGGTGCGACGGCTGATCATTTGGGAGACGCCCGGCATCGAAGTGCGAAACATCGAGTTGCGGCCAGGCCTCAACGTCATCTGGTCGCCGGACGACGGTTCGCAACGAGGGCAGATCGGTCATGGAGGCGGCAAGACAACGTTCTGCCGCCTCGTCCGCTACTGCCTCGGAGAGGATAGCCTTGGTCCAGAAGCACAGCGGCGCGCGATCGTCGACAAGATGCCCATGGGACTCGTCGGGGCCGAAGTACGCCTCAACGACGAGACTTGGCTGATACGGCGTTCGTTCGGCCTCCACAGGCACGACCTTGCGATGAAAGGACCTTCGTTCGCGGAGGTTTCGGACTTCCCCGCCGAGCCAACCGGTATGCAGCCGTTCCGGGATGCGGCAACTCAAGCATTCCTAAACGACGCTCTGCCGCTGATGCCCATTTCGATTGGCGATGACGGTGCGTGGCAGGCTCTCCTCGCGTGGATGACCCGAGATCAGGAGTGCCGCTTCGGCCATCTTCTCGATTGGCGTAGCCCGGACAGCGGATCACGCTCCCCGGTCAGCGGACGTAACCGGCCGCAGGATGATCGCGAAGCAGTGGTGCGGATCGTCCTGAATGCGCTGACGCCAGACGAGATCGAGGCGAGACGACGCTGGGAGTCTGTGAATTCCGCGTTGAGCAACCAACGCACGCAGGTAGACCGACTCGGTTGGCAGCTCGGTCAGTTGAGAAGTCGGGTGGTGGAGGCGCTCGCGCTCAATCCTGACAATCCCTCAGGCCTCGATGCCACGATTATCAAGGCGACCGCGTTGGAGCACCTAGCAAAGTTGCAAAGGCTTCCAACCCCCGTAACCCTCGACCAGTTGCGTTCTGCTCGGAGCGAGGCGGAGCAGGCTTTCGTCGAATACGAGGAGACACGGTCTGCCATCGACATTGCAGCGAGCAAGAAGGAACTCGAAGAGCGCCTTGCCAAAGTCATCGCGGATCAGCTTCCTGAGTTCAGCGCCCAGAATCAGCGCTTGGCGCATCCGGTATGTCCTGTTTGCGGGGTACTGATCGACAAAGCCCGCGCGGAGGGCTGCGGCATATCCCTCCAAAGCTGTGATCTGCAAGGGCTCAGTGCCCAGATAACCGAGCAGAAAGAAGCCCGCGAAACAGCCTTGGCGGAGGCGGCGCGGCTGAAAATCGAATTGGCAACTCTGCAAGGAAGGTTGGCATCCGCCACTCAAAAGCTGGAAGGCCGGCGCAGGCAACTCAGGTCGCTCGAACGTGCAGCATTCGATCGTTCTCAAAAAATTCGGCGTGCTGAGCGCGTATGCGATGAAGCCGTTGAGTTCGAGCGAGTTGATGCGGGACTCAAAAGCGCCGAGAACGGCGTGGCGCAAACCGAGGACCGCTTGAAGGCGGTCGGCGCAGACCTTGAAGCTCATCGGTCAGCGGTTGCCGAACTAATTGGGGAACTCTCGGAACGGTACGACGCCGTGTTTCGTGAACTGGTCCCGACAGATGCTCGATGCAGCGTCAAATTTGATGGAAACGGACTCGGCATCAAAGTGCCGGTTGACGGTGCTGCAATTGATTCGTTGAAAGTGGCTGTTTTCGATCTCGCCGTATTGTCCATGGCGGTTGAAGGAAGGACGCGCCATCCGGGCTTCCTAATACACGACAGTCCGAGGGAGGCCGACTTAGGCGGATCGATCTATGTCGGGTTGTTTGATTTGGCGAAAAAGTTGGAAGGCTTCGACCCCGCGGCTGCGTTTCAATACATCGTCACGACCACGACGGACCCTCCAGGAGAATTTCGTTCTGAACCGTGGCTGCGTCTGAAAGTCCGCGGTGCGCCAACGGAAGAACGTCTGCTGAAGGTCACTTTGTGAAGCCGAGCGTCGGACAAGCGGTTTCGTCTCGTTGTAGGTTTGTCGCAAATTCGAACCGCGGTAGCATGCGCAGCAGATGGCAATTTTCTTGGTTGATGAGGGATGATGGTTCCCGAAGACCCGCCCGGTTTTGTTGTGCGCACAGAAGCGCAAAAGGCGGCGTGGGATAACGGCTATCGGAATGAACGCGGGGCAGAGAGTGGGTGGATGTGCTATTCCTCGACCACCGCGCCGGGCTCGATTTGGATTGGCGGCGCTTCCGACCACGGTCCATGGCTATTGTCGGTCGATCACCCGGGGGCTGCAGCCGAACTCGGCATACCTCGCGTCATCGATGCCGTCGGTCCCGGCGCCGCATCGTTCGTTCTTGGGACTCTTCCAGAGCTGCATGCGGCGCTTGACCGGACCTACAAGCTGGCCATGAGCCTGCCCGAAGCGCCACTCGCGCGCTTCAAGGCCAGCATCGCCAATTTGCCACGAACCACCGAGGCCGAACGCCTGGTGATCCAGCGGATCGGCCAGGATGTATTCCGCGATGCGTTGATCGACTACTGGGATGGGTGTTGCCCGCTTACGGGCATCACGGAGCGTGGGCTGCTTCGCGCCTCTCACATCAAACCATGGGCCGATTGCAGCGATGAAGAACGGCTCGACGTGCATAACGGTCTACTGCTTTCCGCGCTCTGGGATGCGGCGTTCGATCGCGGTTTTGTCAGCTTCACGGCTGATGGTGCCGTGCTGACGAGTCCGCGGCTGAGCGAGACGGCGCGCGTCGCTCTGGGCCTGAGAGCTGCTCCGCGACTGCGGGGACTGCGCAACGCTCACTATGCGAATCTGGCGCTTCACCGCCTCCGCTACGGGTTCTGATCATGCAGCGCAATCTTCATGCCCACCTCCAGCAATGTTCTTACGAAAGCGCAGGTGTGTCGAGCTTGCTCGGGTGAAGCCACATGCTCTTGCGTGAGGTCCGCCGCGAAGATCCTAAGTCTCTGTTAGGCGGAAGGCGTACGACATTCTTGCCCGATGATGGACCAACGATTTCGATATGCCCTCGGATTGACGCGCTGAGTGGAATTGTTGATGCGACAAGCATCGGGATTTATGATCACACGTTCCCAGGCTATAGGTTCCAAATGCCGACAGTTGGATGGATACGAGAAGATGATTGGGAGGCCTTCCTGGAGGGGACAGAGCGCGTTCCTGATCCGAGGCCTCAGCGTCCCCCGTTCTTTCGATGTCCATTTTGCGATACCATTCTGGAAACGAGACGTCAGCTGCAAGATCATGTGTCTGCAAGTCACCATGTCGCACGACCGATACTCCTCTTTGGGAACAAGGAACCGGCGCAAACCAGCATCGTTCGCGCCGTTCCATCAGCAAAGGACCTTGTCCTAGCAAACGCGACGGCTGCCGAAATCAAGATAGATGGCAGCAACCACGCTGCGATCCCGGTGAAAAAACTAGCCGGCGCACTTTTAAAAATTAGACAAGGGCAAGTGACGTTGAGGCTCACGAACGCTTCGCAGGATAATGCAGCGCCGGTTTCGACATCGTACGAAATCTCATTTCGCATAGCTGATGGTAATGAACTCAAAGCCGTCGAACTCGCGTTTTCGGACATCATCATGTCGGCGTTGACGAGGGCGTCGATCGACAGATTTCTCAATGACCCGAGATGCCGTAGAACAGGCAGTGACTACGCGCACGGCTTGGCTAGTTTTGCGTTGGGCGTATTGCTGAAAGAGCGTCCCGCGTCTGAGCATCTGACTACGCCATTTGCGCGATATCGGGAGAGCTATGGATCCGCTCTCCTGGTGCTTTCAGACTTTAGAAGACCGTTTTCGCGGTTGATCTCCGAGGTGATCCGTTTTGCGCTGAACGATTTTTCGGTGACGCGCGCGCCCACGGGATATTGGGAACTGGATCTGGCTAACGCGTTACTGAAGGATCCCAAACGAAGATACCTTCCGCCCGCGCCTGGGGCGGCGAGCATGCGCCGCAAGATTTGTCCAGTCGATCATGGTACGGGGCAAATACTCGACTTGGCCGTCCGGATGTCACAACAGAAGCGTTGGAGTCCTATACTCGACAATGAGTGCCGGCAAATCTCAAAGTCCGATGTTCTCGACGCGATGGATCGGCAGAAAGCCTTGGCAATATGGGCGATAGCCGCGTGGCGATTGGGTGCCAAGGATAATGCAGTCGAACCTCTCAGACAGATATCGGCGACCTATCCCTTCAAGATCTGGGCGGAACCCTACCTCGAGGCGGTGACACAGTGAGCCAAGACCCTACAGCTCAAAAAGAGCAACTACCGGCGCCGTCGAATGAAGCCGAGCCGAAGCCTGAAAAAGTGGCCCGTGCGAAGGAAACCATCGCTCCAACCATCTCTGCCTATTTTGGCGCGACGAGGGTGTCTCCATCGGCATTTTTCAAGGCGCTCAACATTGCGAAAATAAAGCAGTTTACCCAAAGCGACGAAGCACAAGCATTCGAAACAATGGGAAAAAACGATTCGGATGGGGAGCGTCTATGGGCGCTCATGTCGCGGCCGACTTTGCCAGAAGTTGTCGATCGTTGGATATGGAGGGTGGCTCAAGAACGGCTGAAAGCGGCGATTGGTGGAACCTTCGACCCACTAGAGCATGATGCAGTCCAAATTCTCGACGAGATGAGTGACTCGCTCGGGGCAAGTTTGATTTCTAAAGACAAGCAGGAAAGAAAGCGAGCCGAAAACTGGCTACGCATCGGGATCCGCTGGCTTATCGAGAAGCGTTCGCTGGACTCTTGGGTAATCGCCGAGAAGATCCGACCGACTATCTTCAAGAAGCAGTCAGATGCAACGCGGACAGCTGTAAGAGCGCTCCAGCGCGGCCGGTCGACAGAGTTCAAGCAAGCTGTCGCAATGGCCGGGCTCGCGCAAACGATTGTGGACGGTGCTCAACGAGAACGCGATTCAGAGAGACGGATTGCCACCAGCCTAAGACAGCAACTGTCCGATTCACGAAGCGAACTCGACAGCTTACGATCGACACTTGCGACCGTTAATGACGAGCTCGCTAGTAAATCGGAACTGCTAGCCACCACCCAGTCCCAACTGGAGGCAGAGCGACACCATTCGGGTCATGACCTTTCAGAGGCCAGGGCCGAACAACAGGTACTGCTTCGCGAACGCGTCACGCCATTGCTCTCTGACGCGGTCGACGCTCTAGAGATAGAGCCTTCCGCTCCTCACGTTGCTCTGAAGCGCTTAAAGACGGTGCTTTCTATGATCGAAGGGACAAAAAAGTGACTGGATCTGTCTTTGGTTTGGATTTCGGGACGACTAATAGCCTAGCGGCAATTGTCGTTGGCGATCGTGCATTGTCATTGATTGATCAAGCCACTCGTAGACCACATCCATCAGTCATTTGGTATCGAGGAGGCGATGTGGTTGTTGGCCGAGAGGCCAGAGAAAACATGGATCTGACGGAAAGCGGTGCTCCGCCGGGATTCGTGAGATCTCCGAAAATGGCGTTGCGTCGCGATGGTCCGATTTTTGTGGACGGTAGGCCGATCGAGTCCACGGATGCGGTCGCCTCCGTACTGAGGCACCTCAGGAGCGACGCGGCTCTGCCCCGCGGTCGCGCGCCGGGGCGGGAACTGGATCGAGCTGTAGTGACAATTCCTGTCGATTTTGGGGGAAAAGAACGACGAGCGTTGCGCCAATCAGCCCGGAAAGCCGGTATCAGCGTGGTGCAGTTTGTTCATGAGCCCGTCGCCGCCCTCTACGCTTATCTTAGATCTCAAGAAAATATTGGCCGAGAACTTGCGCGGCTGGAGGGGCGCTCGGTTCTGGTGTTCGACTGGGGTGGTGGCACCCTCGACCTGACGCTCTGCCGGATCCAGGGTGGATCGATTATGCAGGTTGTGAACCTTGGCGACAACGAGGTGGGCGGCGACCGATTTGACGAGCGCCTAAGAAATCTCTTGCGGGGCAAGCATGCTGCAGCTCACGACCTGGAAGACATATCGGCGCTAGAACAGCCGGGCATGGCCGCAAAGCTCTTGCACCAGTGCGAGGTTGTAAAGATTAACCTGTCCGAGCCTGAAACGGAGAGCGAAGACGTCATCATCCGTAATTTTTTGAAGGTCGATGGCGCGGCGCGCAATCTGGTAAACACGGTAACGAAGGCAGAGCTCGACAAAGAGAGTTCGGCCATTGTTACCCGGGGCCTCGCGCGGATCGACGAGATCCTCGAGCAAGCCCGTCTTTCATTTCAAGATATTGAACTCTGTCTCGCTACTGGCGGCATGGTGAACATGCCTGCGATTCGAGATGGCCTTACTGAACGGTTTCTCGGCCGCGTACCTCGTCTACCCAATGGGGATAGGATCATCGCTGAAGGGGCTGCTTGGATTGCACATGATGGACTACGCCTGACTCTCTCTAAGCCCATTGAAATTCTTATCGCCGACAGGTCGGGACACGGCACTTACTATCCGCTGGTCGATGCTGGCTGGCAGTTACCGCTAGAAAACCAACCCCAGAACGTTACCAATACGCGCCTCTTCTGCACGGACCCTCGCGAAGGCGTCGCGGTTGTGGAATTGGCTAAACCCGTCAAGATTGGACATAACACGCCCAGCGATGCGCGCAGAGCTCTATGCGTTGCGAAGGTTCAGGTTGACCCAAAGGCTGGACCACTGATCGAACGACTCGAATGCCATCTTCAGATCGACCATGACTATGTGGCACGCGTTACTCTCCGCTCCACCGGCCGTCAGGATGCGACGACTACGGAGTTTCATGATCTAGAATTTGGCTTGGCCCTCCCTCAAAGCCACGATCCGGGTGATGAGAGAGTCGATATGGATAGTTCATTCACAGATAAGCACGCGGGGAAACCAAAAAAACTGCACGCAAGCAACGTGTTTCAAAGGTCGAACGTGATTGTTCAGCAAGACGACGGAACTAGCCAAGACGATCTCTGGAGAGCCATTCCCGGGGATTTGGTTGCAAGCTGGCGCTCGGGCTATTTTGATACGCGAAGCGAGAACGCTACTCAGCGTCAAAAGGAGGAGAGAAATTTCTACATTCCATGCGCGCGCTGTGGACAACTCGAATCCCAAATCAAGTCCGAAGGCCCTATCGAAGGGTGTCGAGGATCTTGCGGAGTTCCGGCTAATAACCGTCCAAAGCCCGCACAAACGACGCCAACAGAACAGAGACTGTCGTGAGCGACCCTACATTGGGACAGTATCTTTCGACTGGGCGGACCTTGTATAATTGCGTTTTTCGGCGATGCTCGACGAGATCATGAAAGAGAGCGGCGTCGGCCGCACTCAAAGCGACCGCGGATCAAGTCGGATCTGGAGTTCGGAAAGCAAAGCAAGGTCCGCCCCGGCCCCGACGAGGCTATTCAGATAGTCGAGGAGGTCTTCTTGGCGAGGCTGTCCGAACGCGAGGCGATAAACCGTCAAGCTGCGCTTCAACCACGACAGGCGCGTCGTCTCGCGGCTGAACGGGAGCATGGGCACCCGTCTCTCGACTTTGATAGGCCCTTCGTAGATCCAATACGGGATGAGTTCGGTGTCGAGGTGGCTTTCGCTTCGCGCCTGCTCGAACATAGTCGTCCATGGATCGTCCGGCACACGGCTGCTTCCGCGGACGACGCTCGCCTGCAGATTGGCGAGGTTCAGTCGAATGGCGTGGCTTTTGAAGCGATGGACGCGGCCTTCGCGTTGTTCGAGGTCAACCGGATTGCTGGGAAGATTCCAATGATAGACGCGGTAACAGTAGGGATGGAAATCTAATCCTTCCTGTCCCACGGAAGTGGTGGCGAGCACGAACGGCCGGAAGGGCGAGTTGAAGGCGTCGCGTACCCCGCCGAGTCGAGCGACAGCACCTTCGTCGTCGCGATAGTCGGCGAGGCGCATCGCGAAACGCCCGCGCATCTGAAATTTGCCGACGGACAAGGCGCCGTCCTTCACTTGGGGATCGTCGACATCGATCTGTGACGGCCGGACAGACAAGGCATTTGCCATGGCGTCTGCGACGGCCGTGACTCGTGCGGTGCTGGGATCCGCACCGACGCCTTCGGCGTCCACGAGGTAATGTGCATATTCGTCAAGCACGGACTGCAGATTATGCTCCGCGCCGTAGGTCAGCACGCGATGCCAATATCGGTCCTCGGCGCCCCGCCGCAGTAAGGCGACCGCGTCATGTTGGTTGAACAGTGTGCGAAAACCCCAACCGACCCGAGCCGCCGCGCTCAAGAGGCACGGGTCGTCCCAGGCGAGATCGGGAGCTGTGCGGTGTAAGGCGCGTAGGGCACACACCGCCGGGCTTCCCAGTGCGACATCAACGAGGAGAGAGATCAGGTCCTCGGTTATCGCCACACGGGTGCTCTTCGTCGCAGCTTCGCTCAGTTCCGTGACGTGATCGTGGAATCCCTCCTCAATCGTCAGAGCGCTCAAGCCCTCTGGTGAAGATAGCCATTCGCCAGCTTTCGAACCGAACAGGCTGTCAATGACAGCCGGCGCGGCCCATTCCGCGGTCTCTGCGCCGACGTCGCTGGCCGAGGTCCGGTGGAGTGCTTCAAGCGCGGCACGCAGTCGCTCCGCAATCGCCGTGCGCATCGCTTCGTGCGGCAGCAGTTCGTTTCGTTCGGCGAAGACGGCGAGAGGATCGGCGATTTTGGCCAACTCGGGGGATGGATAGATCAGCAAGAGGGCGCGAAGGCCCGCGAGGCGCCCTTGATCCTGCCGAAACTGCAATGGCCGCGGCCGATGCTGTTCGAAATAGCACCGACCGGACTCGCCGACACCCATCCGCCGCTCCGCCTCATAGGATAAGAGCGCTGCTATCGCATCAGGTACCATCGACCAGGACGAAAAGATCAATGCCTTGGTCGGAGGTCGAACTGACCTCGCTGACCCGTAGTAGGGCATGGACGCGGCGATCCATAGGTTCTGTTCGCGGCTTTCATCGAACACGTCCTCCATAACGGCGCGCATCCGGCCGTTAGCAGGCTCGAGTGGGCTGTACGCGTCGATCTCATCTCGATTCAGCATGGAAGGTTTCGCGGCGAGCATCGCGTTGAGCAGAGCCTGCGACGGATTGAGCGTCTGCTCTGTGAGCAGATCCTTCAAACTGTAGTGCCGCATGAAATTGAGTAGATACGGCGCCGATTTCCAATACTCCACAATCTCCGGGGCATCGAGGATGCGTGCGATGTCGGAAACGGCCGCAGCTTGGTGCAGGTCAGATGGCGCGATGAAAACGGCGACCGGCGGCTCACTCATCATGGAGTCGCGTTCGGCAGTGCTGGAGACACGTTCAGTCCTCACCATAACTTGCCTCAGTCGCTGCTCGACCGTCTTACGCGCCTCGACCGCGGCAGTTTGTGTTCCCGGAAGACCATGGAGAAGGCTGCGGAAGGCGCGCATCTCGTGCGCCAAGATGGCGGCAACTTCCGGCCCCTTCTCCCGACCGAAAAGGAAACTCAGCGTCTCCAGAAAGTCGCGATAATGATCACCTTCTTCGAACGCATCGTCGGTGAGAGTCAGCATGCGGTAGGGTGTGGCCGATAGCAGCAACGTCCGGGCAGCATGACCTTGCGCATCGGAGTATTCGAAGAGTTCACGGGCGAGGATAGCTGCGTCGCTTTCACCATGAAGCAGATCGCGGAAGCGTTGGAACTCGTCCATGATGATGAGGTCGGGCTGCAGCGCGTCGACGCACGCGTGGGAGAGCCTGGCCCTAAGGCGACCGACAAGGCCGTTGCGCGGCTGAGCGATCTCGGGCGGGTAGTTTTCGCGCCGTCGTGGAAACATTTCGCAGACGCGTTCAAGTTCCTCGAACAGAGCCCGGTCGGTGCGCACATCTCTGCGAAAGCGTTCGATGATGTTCGGATCGACCCCTTCGAGGTCTAATCCTTCGACGGCCCGGTTCCACCCGTCCACTCCTGATGTCACCTGCAGGAGATTACGCAGGCCGCGCGGCCGCGAAACGAGATCTTCCAGTAGGTGGAGGAGCAGGGCGCGCTCTTGCACAACACCAGTCGTCGATCGAAGGTCGAACGTGGTGCCGGGGGTGAGGCTGATAAAGTTTACTTTGTTAGCATCCAGTTTCTGAGCGTCGCGCAGCTGTAGCGGGATCAAGGTCATCCGCGTCGGAAGCGCTAGCTCTTTCCGACCAAGTACGTTCAACCGGTTTAGGTTTTGTGCGGCGATGGCTTGGTTCGAACAGATGTAGAGGATGTCGATCCGCTCGGTCGTATCCCAGAGCAATTCGATCATGCGCGCGATAATTCCGCGCGCCACCATGGTCTTGCCGAGACCGACTTCGTCGGCCACCAGGAACTGCCGTACAGGGTCTTTGCCGTACAGTCGGTCAAAAACATAGTCGACGGTTCGGCGTTGAAAGACCTTCAGCGATGCCAAGGCCGGTGCGGCAAGAAAACGGTCAGGAGACATGTGCGGTTTCGCGGGCCTTCATCGCGATGCGGAACGTGTCCCAGAGCGCTCTGAATTCAGAGGGAATCGGGTCCGGCACTCCAGCTTCGCCAGCGTCGAGACGATTAATCAACCGGTCGATCGCTTCAAGCTCTCCGCCCCCGCGACAGAATGCGCGGACCATCTCCTCGAGCAACGGCACATCGTCGGCGGCGACGCGCCAGGGACCGTGTCCCGAACCCGCTTGAGCGGACAGTGCGGCTGCAAAGGGATCGCCGAGCTCCGAAAGCAAAAGGCGCAAATATCGGAAGAAGGCATCCTTGCTGTCGATCACCCAACGGAGGACGGCAGCGTGGCGCTCCGCCGGCAGACCTTCTATGACAAGTCCGGTGCTGAACAGTATTGAAGCCTTGCGGCCGACGTCGGTCAGTCGGAATGCGAGGAAGCGGGTTAGGTCGATGAGCGGCATTGCGCCGAGGTCCAGCGGCTGTCCAAGGCTCAGGGCTTCGAGGGCGTCCTTACTGTGCCCGTCGCCCCGGGTGATCGGCCACACGTCCAACGAGCCGACATCAACAAGGGGTAGTGGCGACGGCGCTGCCAGCCAAACGCGCCAAGATGTAGCACCTACTTCGGAAGGCGCCGCTCGTTCGCACCGTAGCTTCAGACCGCTCCGGCACAGCACTCGGCGGGCAACCTCGAGACGCAGTTCTGCGGCTCGCTGCTCGTGATCGGCGGGAGCGATTTCACTTGGAACGTAGGGCCGGGTTAGCCTGCCGAACCCTTTCTCCCCGAGAATGTCTTCGACGGTACCAACCTGCGAACGCTTGCCCGTCAACGTGGCGAATACTTCGACATTTGCCCCTGAGACAAGCGCTGGCCGCGTGGCATTCCCAGAGCCGACAGTGATCGTGGTGTTCCACCCGGATTCGGAGACGAAGGCCTTCGCATGCAGCCCCTGCAAAGATTCAGGCGGCGTCTCTTCGCCGTCCTCTGTGGCTGCCGTATCGTCCAATACTGCGACGCGGTCGAAAAGCTCGAGAGTGGTACTTGAGATGCCCGCGAGCTCGTCGGCGCGGCCGATGAGAAGCGGCTTTTGCGCATCGGTAAGGCCCGCCAGCATCGACAATGTCTTGTCGTCGCAGAACGGCGATATCACCCCCAGTTTGGCACAAGGATCCGGCCGCCATGGCCGACCGTCTAGTCCGTTCACCGCGAAGGTGACGTTTTCAAATGGCGTCGGAACTTCCCAGTCGGCGCGCCGGACATCTTCGGCGATCTCTTCGGTGAGCGTGCCGGCCCCGTCCGGAAGACCCGCTGTCTCTAGCGCCGGCAATCGGCGTATCAGGTCGACCAGGGGTCGATTCGCCGCTTGGGGGCGTCTGGTGACAATGCCGTCAAGAGTCAGAGCGATGTCCCATGACCGGTCCCGCGTAAGATTGCGAGACATCACCAAGAGACGGAGTCGCACGGGTTCTTCCAGGCGTGTAGGCTTGAACCGCAGCATCCAGATCTTGGGATGAAAGGCGCCGTCGCGCGGTGCCGCGACTTCAACGACGATTCGTTCGAGCAGAGTGCAGAGGCGCGAGTGTGGACGGCTTTGTGCTTGAATTCGTCCAGCATCCGTGAAGACGAGAAGCCGTCCCGCTATGCGTTCCGCACCCTCGAGCAGCGCAAGCGGATTGGCGAGGATTTCGTCGCGATTCTCAGCGGCGAACAACGCAAGGCTGACTGGCACTGCGAGTGCTGTCTCAAAGTCCATCGAGAACGTCGTTGCTACTGCGGCGTCGAAGACGTAGCCAGAAGGCGGCTGCAAGCTGGCGCCGTAGAGCACGCGATGCTCCGGATCGAGGCTCCGGCTATTCAGCATGGGCAAGGTCCCAGAGATGCGACCGCGCCTGACTCCAGCGGAAGTTGATGCGGCCGACGCCCGAGGCGCCGTTCCATCGGTCAAGTACCGCATGGTTCGTGTAACGGGACTGGCCGGTCTTCAAGCCTCGCTCACGGTTCCTCACGAGGAGACGCGCAGCTTGACAAGCATCGACCTTTGTCTTGCCGTCGATGATGAGATCAATCCACCTCGTTACGAACAACTTCGCCGCCGGCCGCACGGTGTGGGCGGGATGCTTTACGGCGTCCCAAAAGTCGTTCATCGGCCAGGCGCGCACGGTCGAAAGATCCACTTCGTCCGCCCAAGCGTCGAGCATTTCTCGATACCTGGCGACCCAATCGTCGCGTCCTCGGAGTTCGCTGAGAGCGAGATTGTAGAGAAGTGCTGCGCCGTGCATGACTTGCGAGAAGGTTTCGCCATGACGGACGATGCGACGCGCTTCGGCCGGAAACGCCGCGAGGTTTGGATGCACCCAGATATGGTCGCAATCGGCATCGTCACCTTCCCGCGCGAGTGTGGTCAGGAGCGCCGCAGGTTGCTGAGCGATGAGTCGATCGATGACGAATTGTGCCTCGTCCACCGTGAGCAGAAACACGGCGCGTTCGAACAGGTCCTTCGGCGCGCCGGGTAGGGATTGGCTCCAACGCGCGGCCGTCGAAGGATTCGACTCGATGTCCTCTCGTTCCCGCGGCGCGCGCGAACGCCTCGAACTCCGCATCGAAACGAAATAGCTATCGGCAGAACCTGGAAAAAGGCGAATACCCCAGGCGCCGAGTCCCGCCCAATAGACCGAACTCGGCAACCGTTTCAGACGCGGGCCCGCGTCGCGGCCAATGATGCCGTTGGTCTCTCCTCCAGCCTTCAAGGCATCGGCCAGCCGGACTTCCAGCGCTCGCGCTTCAGCCCGAATTTGGCTTTCCGGAAGGTCTCGAGCATCCAAAATCCCGAATATCCAGGGGACGAAGAGCATGTAACGCAGCCGCGTCTGGATCGTGCTCGTACCAGGAAACAAGTGGTCCGCGATCGAATCGCGGATGGCGCCGAGTCCGAGCTCGTCGCGGCTCTCCCTTTCCTGAAAAAGCGCCATGATTCGCTGAGCGCGGTCGCGATCGGCTTCGTCAAAATCAATCCATCCCAGAGATGACATGAAGTTCCGCTGTTCGGTTTAGCTGCACTGTGACGGATGCCCCCGGCACTATTGCTGTGAATTGCAGCAAATGGAAGAATCGTTCAAACCGCGAGCATGCATTGGGAGAGGATAACGGCCATGAGCATCCTTCTGTTCGCCCACTACACCAGGAACGGATACTCCTCCGCTTTTCGTCGGCGCCACTCAGCGGTCGATTGAAGGCTGTAGATTATGAGTTCGTCGATGCTGGTCAGCATGCCTTTGGTTCCTATGGCACCAGTCAGGCGAACGGCCGTCTGACATCATCTGCTGATGTTTTGCAGGCCGTTGCTGATGCCCACGCCACGCGCTCGTGTAGTTCGAGCGTCCATTTACTGACTCACTGTCTAACCCAACTCAAGAGAACGCTCTAGGGAGTCGCAGATGCGATGACATCAGCTGTTCTATAAGCCCATTATTTACGTCCGGACTCCGGACAGAAGCGCGGACCGGCAGAACAGCGGCAAGAACCGGAAGTTGCGGTAAGATCGTCACCCGAAGAGCGGAGACGCGTCGCGACTCCGCTCGCATGCCTGTGAGCAGAGCGTGACCGACCGCAGGTAGGGCCGCCATGACCTGAGGGCCGCTTTGGGGCGGTGACCGGACACACCCGTAACGGCTAACATCTTCGGATACGGGCCATAAGCTGACAAAAGCAGAATGGTACGAGGCGGAGCGTTACCCTCGGCGATCCAGGCGATCTAAGCATTGACAAAATCCGACAATGGACCCCCCTTACAGCGTTTCGCCAACTTGCGTTCTGTCGCGCTGGGGCCAGAGCCATGAATCATGAAAGACAATTTAGTACGTTGGGGGGCACCTCCTACGGACGGCTGAATCTCTCAGGACATTTGACGAAAGTGAGAGAGACGATGCATGGATATCCGGCGTTCCCCCGCACCGACGACCACATTGCGCGCATTATGGGTTTTTCCGACAGCACGAATTTTAATAGTATAAAGATGGGACGACGAAATTGCAGCTTTGAATTCTTGAGGCGATTGCACACCGCTCTCCGTTTATCCGAAATCGGATTAGCATTCGATGCTGCCCTTTGGACTGAACAGAGTCCAAGTGTCATTTGTGAAAGGATTATCAGTCTTCGTGCCAAGAACCCTGTCGAAATCCTAATTCCCCATCTGCTTGAGCAACCCGGATTTCACTTCCACTCGGAGAATCGCACGCTCATAGGACGCTGGGTTCAGAGCGACGCTGAACCGGTGCAAATTCCACAGATGGCGGTTCAGGTTGGCGAGGAGCTCACGCTAACGGTCCAAGCGCCATGGGATGGCTTTCTCAAGATGCTGTGTCTCGAGAACGGGCTCGTGTTTGGTCTCGATAACCTGTTCGGATTGAGCCATCACCGGCTGCGGGGAGGCGAGCGTCAGACGTTGAGACAGCGGCTGAGAGTGAGCCGCGATCCGCCTGAGGCGTTGTTTATCGGCGTGTTCGGGAAAAGCATGTTTGGTTCTGAATGGCCGGTGCGTGACACGAGCGGCAGTGAAATGGTGGCCGCCACCTGCGCCGATCTCATGAAAGTCTTCTTTGAGAAGAATCCGGACTCGCGCGCTACTGCGTGGAGGCTGTTCCTCACCCAAAGCCACTGAGTTCGAACATGCCGGAAGAATCAAAATCCATTTTCGATTGGATGGATGACTTGGCGTCCCTGGGAAGCGCCCCATCCGACATCATGCGTGGGGGCCACATAGCCAGCGCCGTGATGAAGCAGGTGGGTCCATTCGCTCAACAAATCGAGGACGAGCAGCATCGCAATGCATTTCTTGCGAGTGCGTTGAACCTGTGCTGCCATTGCCTGTTGCGGGCGGGAACGCAGTTCAAAAACCCCGAATTCATCGGAATGGTCATTGGCGCGGTCGAAGTTGGCCTGAAAGTCATGCCGCGTTCCGCCGATCCCCAGGCGTGGGCCACCGCTCAGCTCCACCGAGCCGACGCGGCTCGCGTTTTTGCAACCTGGCTATTGGACGCGGACGCGGATGCGGATGCGATCGAACCACTCCGTTTGGCCGTGCGGAGCTATGATGCCGCATTGGAAGTCACAACCCGCGCAGCGATGCCGGACGAGTGGTCCGGCATCCAGGGACGTCGGGCCAGCGCGCTCGCGACTCTTTCCGATCACCTCGACGGCGTCGAGGCAATCGAAGCACTTCGCGACGCAACTGCAAGCTTGGGCGCGGTGTTGGAAGTCATGGCGCACGGAGGCGACCCGATCGAGCGCGCCATCACCCAGACGTTTCGGGCAGGCCTTCTCCGATCATTAGGCGTCCGGCTTGATGACCCGGAGGGCACCTCCGCGTTGCGCGGCGCGGTGGCGGACTATGACGCGGCGCTGGGCGTCATCGTGCGAGACACCATGCCGAACGATTGGGCAGAGATACAAGCGGACCGCGGGCGCGCGCTTGATGCCTTGAGTGCCCGGTATGGACCTGCCGAGTCGATCGTGACGCTCCGTCGCGCGGCGGAATCATATGATGCCGCGCTGCAGATCGTGACTCGCGACGGCACGCCGCAAGTCTGGGCCGGAATTCAGGCAAGGCGAGCGTACGCGCTTGGGACCTTGGGAGACCGGCTTGCCGGAGCAGAGGGGACGTCTGCGCTGCGCGCCGCCGTGGCCAGTTGTGACGCGGCGATGCAGGTCACGACTCGCGAAGCTAATCCGGGTGGCTGGGCAAGAATCCAGTTATGGCGGGCGCACCAACTCGGCAGGCTGGGTGCGCGGCTGTCCGGTCCCGAGGCGATCGCCGGGCTCCGCGAAGCAGTGGCAGGTTATGACGCAGCCCTGCAGGTTCTAACCCTCGGCGAGATGCGCGCGGACTGGACGAGCGCACAAGTGGGCCGGGCGAGTACGCTCGGCGTGCTCGGGACCCGGCTCGATAGCGACCACGGCGTCACCGCCTTGCGGGACGCAGTGGCAGGCTATGACGCGGCGCTGCAAGCCGGGGTGCTGACTGCGTCATCACCCGAATGGGTGAAAGTTCAGGTCGAGCGGTCGAACGCGCTCTTGACCCTCAGCGGCCGCCTCAAGGATGGGGAGGACATCGATGCACTCCGCGCCGCTGTGGCCGGGTACGATGCGACGCTGCAATGCGTGACGCGCGAAACGTCGCCGGGCGATTGGGCAGCCGTGCACGGCAAGCGGGCCGTTGCGTTGAGCGTCCTGGGCGAGCAGTGCGATTGGGCGGAGGGAAACGCCACCCTTGACGAGGCCGTTGCCAGCTACGACGCCGCGCTGCAGGTGATCAATCGCGAATCCGCCGAGGCCGAATGGCTGACAACGCAGGAAACACGCGCCAGCACGCTTCTCGCTCTGAGCCGTCGGCTTGATGGCGACAAAAGCATCGCGCGCCTGCGCGATGCGATCGAAGGCTATGATGCGCTGCTGCAAGTTCTGGCTCCCGAAACCGCGCCGACAGCCTGGGCGAGAGCTCAGGAAGGACGCGCGAATGCGCTCGCGACCCTGGGCGACCATCTGAGCGAGCTTCAGGCCATTGCCGCGTTCCGCAATGCGATCGCCGGTTTCGACGCGGTGCTGAAGATCCGTGACGGCGCCTCGCGCCCCGCCGAATGGATAAGGGTGCAGGGCAACCGGGCCAGCGCCCTCTCACGGCTCGGCTCGCTGCTCGCAGGAGCCGATGGGCTCCCGGCGCTGCGCGATGCGGTAGAAGCCAACAGGAGCCTGTTGCAGGTCGCGGATCGCGCCACCATGGGGACCGTCTGGGCCCTTGCCCAGATGAACCTGGGGAATGCGCTTTCGCGAATGGCCACGCGGCTGAGCCGGGCCGACTGCGAGGCACCCTTGCGCGAGGCGATCGCCGCCCACGATGCGGCGCTTACCGTCTGGACCCGCCAGGCCTCTCCAGCCGACTGGGCGCGAACGCAGATGAATCGGGCGGGCGTACTTTCCGAGCTGAGCGAACACATGCGAACGCCGGATCGTGTCGCGGCTTTGCGTGATGCAGTCGCTGCCTACGACTCCGCGATGGAAGCGACCCCCCGCTCCACCATGCCCGCGCGCTGGCTGGCGGCAGCGAAGAATCGGGCATCAACGCTAGTCACGCTCGGCGAGATCGACGCGATCAAGGGCAGCGAGGCATTTCGCGATGCCGCTGCGGCGTACAGAACGGCGATGGAAGTGGCCGCATTCGCCGGCATATCCGTGGACCGGGCCGAGATGCAGGCTAATCTGGGCAGCGCGTTATCGAAGCTCAGTGATAGGCTCGCTGGCGCCGATCATGGAAACGCGCTTCGCGACGCGCTAGCTGCCTACGATGCAGCACTCAAGGTTACCACGCCATCCGAATCTCCGACGCATTGGGCGCGAATGAAAATATCGCGAGCGAATGTGCTCTGGAGGTTGGGGCAACATTTGGCGGCGGAGGATGGCACTGCGGCTTTGCGTGATGCCGCTGCAACGTGCGTTGCCGTGCTGGAGGTGATCAGCCCCGCCGCGAATCCATCGGATTGGGCGTTTGCACAGCTCCACCGCGGGAATGCCCTTCTCTTCCTTAGCTACCGATTGGGAGGGCAGGAGGGCATGGCGACCGCGCGGGCCGGGCTCGAAGCGTACGAGGCAGCCCTTGAGGTCCAAAGCCAGACCGACGCACCGGAACAATGGGCTGCGGCCCAGCAGAACCGGGCGACGACGCTCACCTGGTTCGGTGAACGCCTCGGCGGACCGGATGGCGCGGCAGCTTTGCGTACTGCCGTTGCGGCGTGCGATTCTGCACTCGAGATCAGAACCCGCGAGGATACGCCCGTTGACTGGGCAATGACTCAGATGAGCCGCGCCAATGCGCTCGCTTCGCTCGGGCAGCGGTTGGAAGGTTCCGCCGGCATCGTCGCGCTTCGCGAGGCCCTTGCCTCCCACGATGCCGCGCTGGAAGTCATGACTCGCACCTCGATGCCGGTCGATTGGGCTCGCATTCTGGTGAACCGCGCCACGGCGCTTCGACATCTCAGCACGCGCTTGAGTGCGGCCGACAGCGTCAAGCTGCTCCGCGATTCGGTTTCGGCCTCGACATCCGCTTTGGAGGTCATGACCCGCTTCACGACGCCAACCATGTGGGCGATGGCGCAGGAAGGGTTGGCGAATGCACTTTCCATGCTTGCCGCGCACCTCGATGGAGCCGCGAAGACTGCGGCATTGGATCAATCGGTTGCGGCCTTCGACACCGCACTTGAAGTTCTGACGCGGGCGAGCACGCCGCTTCTTTGGGCGCAGGCCAATCAAAACCGAGCCACCGTGCTTGCCGCGTTGCTCGAATTTAGCGGCACGATGAAGGCAGCAGCCGGTTGGAGCGAGGTCGTCAAAGCCTACGACGCGGCGTTGGAGGTGAGAAGCCGCGATACCATGCCGGCCGACTGGGCGATCACACAGATCAATCGACTGTCTGCGCTGAATCCTTCGGCACTCCGGCTGCACGCCCCAGGCTAGCGTAGGTACGCCGCAGATCATGGTTTGCCGCCGAAAGACCATCCTTCGTGAGGCCGTCTCCGCGAATATGACCGAGAGGTCCGGCAAATACCCAACGCTGCGCGTTGGCGTGGAAAAGACGCCGTCCAATTCGCCGCGCACGCCACAAGCAGCGGATCATTGCACGGCTCAGGATCAGGTCGAAACTTCGCTCGGGTCCTCCCTTGGGGTTCAAGATCCGAATGCACCGTCGCTTGATATCCAAGTTCGTCCACTCAAGGTTCACCAGCGTGTCGCGGCGCAATCCAGAGAGAAGGGCGAAGAGGTGAGCCTCGCGATGATGCTCACGGGGGATCGCTTGGACAGACTTCCACCATGCCGGCAGTTCACCCGCAGCGAGCACCCGCAAATCGTGTCGCTTCGGATCGACAGTGGAGACAGCGCTAACTGGATTGCCTGAAAGGGAGGGGTCCCGCTTCTTAGCGAAAGAAAACAGCGCACTTACGAGCCGAGCGCTTTGAGTTGCTGCGGCCTGACCGCCCCGCGGCTTGTTGCTGAGGCGTTTTCGCATCGCCTCAATTTCGTCGGCCATCAGGATTGGGTTCGCGGCAAGCTCTCGGAATGGGACGTTGCGGATGTCTTCCGAAAGCCGCGCAAAGGCAAACTTGTAACCTTCGAGCGTCTTTGGACTCGCCCCGTCGTCGATCAGGCGGGACCGATAGAGCGGCCACGTGTTCGCGACCGTCATATCGCCGTGCCGCGGCTCGCTAATCGGCTCACGGCGGTCATAACGTGCCAATACGTCGTGGGCTGCCGCACGGGCCTCGTCGGCCTTCACGCTGGGCCAGGCGCCCAGAGTCTTGAACACCTTCTGGCGGCCCTTGCGTTCGATCCTGATTTCGAAGGACTTCTTACGTCGGCCACAGCGGACCAGAAATCCAGGGATTACGCCGTCCCGAACAATCGCCTCGCGTCCATCCGGCCGAGGCATTAACCTTTCAATCAGGGTGTCCGTTAACTTTCCTCTTCGAGCTGCTCGCGCCATTTGTGCCTCCCAAAGCCCGCACGATCCGCACGCACACATGGCTCTGAAGGGCAGGGAAGTGTAGTGCTCAAGATGAGCATATTGAGGATTATTGTTAACTTCCGAGCGTCATTTCCGGCGCTTAACGGCATAGTGCTCTCGACTGCCGTCGTGCGCCTCCGATCGCATCAGCTTTCGTAATGAGGGGGTCGGGGGTTCGAAGTCCCTTCCGCGGCACCATCGGGCCTGATCCGCTCCTTCCAGCGCACGGTTCGGCAGTCGCTTGGTGCGTTGTCGATCGGGAAGGTCGCGATCGCCATGTCAGTCCGCGCCGCGCCGGATGAGCTCACCGAATGTCGGCGACGGCCACACCGAGCCATTGCGCGTTAGTTCCGCGGCCTTACGGCAGCCGCGACCGCGCTCCCGATCTGCGAGGCAAAGTGTGAATCCCGAGCACTCCCGGATGGACCCGTGCTCACAATCCGCCTGCGGCCACTGCGCTTATCCTTCTCCAGCTTAAGAGCCCGGACCAATTGTTATCAGCAGTTCGTGAGTGCGCGTTCTGTTCACGTCGAATAGCGGCGACGTCCCCGTCCCTACGCGTACCAAATTCCAAACCGGCGAGACGTTGGCCGATGAGATAATGACAAATTTGTTCGAATAGGTGATCGCATCGGAAGGGAACCCATCTCCGCCAAGCGCTTTGCCTTCACCGCTGAGAGCCCACGTGACGACCGTTGATAGGTCACAGCGACAGCCCCTGGCAGCCAGTCGAAGATTCCAAGTTGGCGGCATTGACGAATGGAGAGCTCGTGCTGGGAGACCCCTGAATGGCAGGCGGGTCTCCGTGGCAGCCGTCACCCGGCCCCGCGTGATTTACGAGATCGGCAACCGTGTAGTAGAAATTGAACTTGTCATACCGCACGTTTTGCGACGACAGCTCTCCGCCGATTGTCGTCGTATAGCTCTGAGAGACGGGGTCACCGAAAGCAGCACCCGGCGCCAAAGGATTCTTAAGCGACAGGCTTGGCGTAAATGTCGATTTCTCATCCGCCGTAAGGGTCAATGTAACCTGCGCGCCCCACGAGTTGGCCAACGGGATGTCGTCCTCCGTGGTGACATTCTTGCCCCTGAAGGTATTTTTCACAGTGTTGACGCGTCGCCCCTCGACGGCTCCCCTGCGCAGCTCACAAAAGATGGCGCGTTTTATCTGCATCTCCATGCGCGCTGCGGGATAGGATTGTGCTTGATCCCAAACCTCCGTCAGCTGGCTGACACCCAAGCCGCACGCCGTCAGGAGAGTGGGCGCGGCAGCGGCAGCCGCAAGCTTCCGAAAGGTCTTCAAAGCCGGCTCCTGCTACCGAGCAGATTGATCTTCGATCAATTTCCGAATTCTTGTTGCCAGAGCTGGCGATGCATTCGGGATGTGCAAGTTGAAAGCGCTACCGTTGGCCTCAACGGCCGGCCGCCGGACGCAAATGGGGCTACACGTTCCGGCGAAGCATTGCTCCGCGCAAATCTTGCTGGGGCAATTCCTCAGACAGGTTGCCATATCCGTTTGGGCGTAGGCGACCGTTTGAACAGCGAACAGGCCGACGGCACCGCACAGCAACGCTTTTGTCATCCGCCTAACCCCCAATTCCGTAATCGAACTCAAATCCTGCGATGCAAAAACTCCGTGTACAATGGCTTGGGCTCACACGATCTGAATATGCGCAACCTGTGGCCGCGCCGCAACATGCACACAGCCTGATATAGAGCGCGCCGAATGGCGCTATGTATCGTCCTCGACGAAGCCGCCGGCGGCCGCGGGATGCGGAAGATCCCAGCCGAAATACACCTCGGTCGCCACCAGCTGTCCGTCGCGGGTCTTGTGCATCTCGGCGTTGCGGAAGCGCTTGTTCGATGACGTGGCTTCGTACACGACCCATGCGGTGTCGCCGCTCTCGGCGCCGTCGACAAACGTCATGTCGTCCATGCGCGCGCTGTTCGGCCAGCAGCGCGCGAAGTAGGTGGCGCGGTCGAGGCCATTATCGAGCGGACTGGTGAAGCGGTAGTCTGCGGCGATCACGGATTCAATCGTGTCGCGGTCCTTGTCGACATAGGCCTGAAGCGCGGTCTTCACGATCTGCAAGGGCGTCATGGCGCGGCTCCTTCCCGTCGTGGGTAACCTCGGCTCGCGCTAAAAGTTCGGTGTGCCTCTCTCGCGGCCGCAACATCGCCATCAACGTGCCGCAGGACGGCCCCATGCAAACCTACCACGCCGTCGCCATCGTGACGCTGCTCGCGCTGCTGCTCTATTTCTGGATCGCGACGCGGGTTGCGCGCACACGCGCGCGCGTCGGCATTCCGCCGCCGGCGATGACCGGCGATCCGGTGCTGGAGCGCACGCTCCGCGCGCACGCCAATATGCTGGAGTGGCTGCCGATCTTCCTGCCGTCGCTGTGGCTGTTCGCGATCTACTGGAATGCGACCGCCGCAGCCGTGCTCGGGCTCGTCTGGGTGCTCGGCCGGATCGTCTACTTCGTCGGCTATGTGGCCGAGACGAAGAAGCGCATGCCCGGCTTCCTGATCCAGACGGCCGCGGCGTCGTTGCTGCTGCTCGGCGCGCTCGGCCGCATCGTCTATCTGGCGCTCACGGCGAGCTAGGCCGGCGCCATTTCGCGGCCACGCACCGATCGTGGTGCATAAATTCCGCAATACCGGTTAGGATTGCGCCGGCGGGAACAGGCGGCGGGGGTCGGTGTGGCTGAGGGGAATGGCGCGGACAGTCCGCGCGTCGGCGTCGTCGTGGTTCACGGCGTCGCCGATGCGGAGCAGGGGCACAATCTCAAGACGCTGGTCGAGACGCTGGAAAAGCGCGCCAAGGGGCGGTTGAAAGCGGAGCCCTACCTCGAAGTCCACGAGATACGCGAAAAATCCCTGGTCTCCAGCGAGAAGGCGCCGCAGCCGTTCTTCGTGCGGCACGCCGTGCTCGACAAGCGCAACGTGACGTTCGCCGAGGTCTTCTGGGCCGATACCACCCGCGTTGCGACCGGCAAAGGCACCGCGCTCGCCGCGGCGTTTCGCATCGTGTTCGAGATGCACTATTTCATCAATGCGTTCGTGCCGTGGAATTCGAAGAGCTACTTCGCGCGGCCGCTCATCATTCTGCTGCACCTGGCGGCATTTCTGATCCGCGGGCCGATCGTGGGCCTCAACACGGTGCTGATCGCGGTCGCGACCGCCTACGTGTCCGGCCAGGCGATCGCGGCGTTGGCCGGAAATCGCGACCTGAAAGTCATGGAGCTCGCCACGATGGTGCGCACCGTCAGCGTCCTCGTTCTGCTCTCCGCGATCTACTACACGCTGAAGAATGCGGGTGTTCGCCTTGAGCGCCTGAAGCGCTGGTGGCGCTGGCGCCTGAAGATCACCAATCAGATCGATCCGGTCGCACTCGAGGTCAGCACCTTTGTCGCCATCGTGGCGATCTGGATCTGCTTCGCAGTCCCGTCTGCCGGCACCGACGTTCCCGCCCAGATCTGCAATTGCCTGGGAGCTCCATCTGCAAACACCGACGTTCCTGCCTATGGCAGCCTGATATTCCAGCCGCTGATGTGGGTCTGGCGGGGGCTCTCGGCAGTCGTCCTTGTGGCCGCGTTCGTCGCGGTGATTCTGACCTTCGTTCCTCCAGATGGACTTCATCGCCGTTCGCTGTGGGCGGCAGTCGGAATCGTGATCCTGCAGGCGGCTTTGTGGGCGCTGTTCATCGCCTTGCCGGCCATTCTGCTGGTGGGGCTGTCCGCGCTGGCCAATATCAAGATCGGCACCGACGTCGCCGGCGTCAAGGACGACCTTGGCATGAACTTCGTGTGGCTGATCGGGCTGGGAGTGATCGGGGGTGTCGTGATGTTTCTGCGCTGGTGGATCGGCCGTCGCGCCCGCAAGCCGGCTCCCGCCGGCCGATCGCGCGCGCGGATGCTGGACGATCTTGCCGGGCAGATGCCGCGACTGATCATGCATCCCGTGATGCTGATCGCTATTGTGGCCGTCGGATTGTTCAGCGCTTACGGGGCCGTGAAAAACGACCCGTTCCCCGTCGATCTCGGCGATCACGCGTTCGTCTTTGCCGGGCTGGTCTTCTTATTGACGCTGGCGCTTTACTCGGTCCTCGACACCAAGGCCTTCGTCAATGTCGTGCACATCGCCCGCGACCTGATCGACCACCACTACGCTCCGAAGATCGGCCTCGGCTTCCTTGTCCAGATGATCCTGCCCCACAAGATGCCGCATCACCCCCGCCGCGCGCGTCTCCAGTTGCGCGTGAGGTCTGCGCTCGAGCACCTGGTGAACAAGGACCGCTGCGAGATCGTGATCTTCGCGGCGCACAGTCAGGGAACGGTGATCGTCCACGAGCATTTTCGCGGCCGCATGGAGGGACCGCATGTCGCGCGGGAGAAGACCGCCGTCGTGACGTTCGGCTCTCCCTTGACGCATCTCTACGCGCACTACTTTCACGACTACGCGCGGCTCGGCACCCAGCTCGAACGGCACAAGGAGCGGATCTCGTCTTGGACCAACCTGTATCGGATCGATGACCCGATCGGCAGCCGGATCGACTATGACGACACGTGGATGGTGAACACCGCGATGGAACCCGGGGGACACACCAACTACTGGGTCGAGGACACGGTGGCCGACGCGATCCTGGCCGCCATCGACCGGCTCACGGCATCCGCAAACGTCCCTGCGCCAGGGCCGTGAACCGGCCCGGCGGATTGCGGTGCAACGTCCCGCACATTGCCGGAACAAACCCGGCCCGCTAGGTTGCGGCGGGGCTCGACCGAGGGCGGATTGCGTTGGAGTTCTCGCACCATATCCTGATCCTGCTGGGCGGCGGCGCCATCGCCGCACTGGCGGCATTCGGCGCCATTGCGGTCGGGCCGTACGGCCGGCGCGGGGTCCGGCTGACACTCGCGTTCCTGTCGTTTGTGGCGCTGCTCGGCAGCGCGGCGTGGCTGGTCGCCTATGTCGGATGGATCGAGCAGCGCCATGCCATCGAGGCGCGCCTGTCCGAAATCCGCGCGCAGGCGCTGAGCCCGAGCTCGGCGCTCGCCTGCCTCGAGGGCACCGGCGGCACGGTCGAGCGGGCCTGCGAACGCAGCGTGTTTGCAACGCCGGAATCGCTCGCGGCCGCGAATGTCTACACCACCGCGCGGTTCGATCTGCTGGCGTCGGCGGCCCGCTATTCCGGCCCGCGCACGCCGCAGTTCGATGAGGCGGTCGGCGCGCTGCAGCGCTCGCTGCAGCAGGACCCGTTCGGACTGACCGCCAATACGCTGGTGCGGCGCACCGGATGCACGGCGTCGCGCTGCGACGCGATCGCGATGTTCACCGAGCCCGCGCGCGTGCGGGAGAACATCAAGGAGAACACCTACGACGCCATCGTGGCGCGTCATTCGGCCAACTGGCGCACTGGCGCGGCGGCGCCCAGCGCTCCGGCGCCTTACAGCTCCACAGGCGGCGAGACCCGCGCACCGATCCCGGACAAGTACACGCTGCCGTCCGCCTCCTCGATCCCGCCGGTCAGCATCATGCAGGAGGAGCCGGAGCGGCGGCCTCCCGCTGCGGCGTCCGCGCCGGCCGCTGCCGATGCGGCCGCGCCGGCCCCGCCCGCAGCGTCGGCGGAGCAGCCAAGGCCGTCGACATCCTCCCCGACGGCGCTCTCCCCGGAAACGCCGCCGGCCCGAAAGAAACAGCCGGCCCCGCGCCGCGAGACGCAACCGAAAGCGCCGCTCTCGATCAGTCCGGCGACAAAATGACGAGCCCAGCCATGACACCTCTCGACCGCATCACGACCTATCATCATGAGCTGACCGCGCAGCGGCGCGACTTCCACGCCAATCCGGAGCTCGGCTTTACCGAGCACCGCACCTCCGACATCGTGGCAAAGCAGCTCGCGGCGCTCGGCATCGAGGTGCATCGCGGCGTCGGCGGAACCGGCGTGGTCGGCGTGCTGCGCGAGGGCAACGGCCCGGTCGCGATCGGGCTGCGCGCCGACATGGACGCGCTGCCGATCCTCGAGGCGAACGAGGTGCCCTACAAGTCGACGCGGCCGGGCGTGATGCATGCCTGCGGCCACGACGGCCACACCACCATGCTGCTCGGCGCCGCGCGCTATCTCGCCGAGACGCGCAACTTCAACGGCACGGTGAACTTCATCTTCCAGCCGGCCGAGGAGGGTCTCGGCGGCGCGAGCGCGATGCTGAAGGACGCGCTGTTCGAGCGCTTTCCCTGCGACGCGGTGTTCGGCATGCACAACCAGCCGGGCATGCGGATCGGCAGCTTCGCGATCCGCCCCGGCACCATGATGGCCGGCGGCGGCTTCTTCGACATCCATGTCGAAGGGAAGGGCGCGCACGGCGCGCGCCCCGAGGTGAGCGTCGATCCGGTGCTGGTCGCGGCCCATATCGTGACCGCGCTGCAGGCGATCGTTGCGCGCAACGTCAGCGCGCTCAACTCCGTCGTGGTGAGCGCGACCGCGATTCATGGCGGCGATGCCTACAACGTGATCCCGCAGTCGGCCGAGATCCGCGGCACCGTGCGGACCTTCCGCAACGAGACGATGGACCTGGTCGAGACCAACATGAAGCGCATCGCGGCGGGCGTTGCGTCGGCGTTCGGCGCCAGCGCGCAGGTCGACTTCCGCCGGCTGTTCGCGCCGCTGGTGAACGACGCCGCGGAAACCACGATATTCGCCGACGTCGCGGCCGGGCTGGTCGGCGAAGCCAATGTCGAGCGCGAGCGCGACCTGATCATGGCGTCGGAGGATTTCTCCTTCATGCTGGAAGCGCGGCCGGGTGCCTACATCAACATCGGCAACGGCGACACGACGGGAAGCGTGCCGGTGCACAATCCGGGCTACGACTTCAACGACGCGATCCTGCCGATGGGTGCGGCGGCGTTCGCCGCGCTGGTGGAGAAGAAGATGCCGCGGTTTGCCGCCACCTGAGGCGGATCAGCCCGCGGGCCGGATCGGGCGCTGGCGGAAGATCGCGACCCAGTCGGCGTTCTCCTTCATCGCCTCGGTGCCGAGCTCGATGTAGAGCTTCCTGATCCGGTCGGTGAGCGCGGGATCGATCGGTGTGTCGGGCTTGCCGATCAGGGCCGACGCCTGGCTGAACAACAGGTGCATGCGGTCGTACTGGCGCGCATGCGCGTGATGCGCGAGCTTTTCGACGTAGCCGGCGAGCACGGCGGCGAGGCCGGCGAACAGGCCCATGAAGATGATCAGCAGGTGATGCACGAGGTGGGACGCGACGTGCGTCTCCATCACCACGAGGAGGATCATGCCGGTCACCGGCGACATGGCGAGCGCCAGCAGCGATTGCGCCTCGCGCGTCTCGGCGATGCCGTCGTGCTCGTCTCCCTTCTTCTTGAAGTAGGTCTTCTGCCCCTCGACCCAGAGCTCGCGCACCGTTCCGAGTGACCGCGACGTGAGCGGTACCGGCGCCGGCTCGGCGATCCGGTGCACCAGGTCGAGCGTGCGCAGCACGATCTTGACCCAGGCGAGCTCGCTCGGCTGCTTGATCGGATAGGCCTCGGCGGCCGAATCGTCGATTCCGGCAAGCCGCCAGTACACCGCCACGCGCAGCGCTTCGGCCAGCGCCCGATAGTCGAGATAGCGCTCCTGATGTTCCTGCCGGCGCGCGTAGTAGAACCAGCTGAACACCAGGGAAAACATCAGCGCGTAGAGCAGCAGCAGCGCGGTGCATTCCGGCAGCAGGTGCGCGAACACCTCGAACACGATGATCGCGACGAAGCCGGCCGTGAACAAGAGCTGCCAGTCGCGCCGGAACATGTTCTGCCGCCATTGCGCCACCGCGTCGGCGAGCTGATAGAGGCGGCACCAGTGCGGCGCCGTCCTCACGGCATCGTCCTGCGCTCCCGCGAGCGCGCCGTTTTTCGCGTCGAACAGCCAGGCCAGGCTTTGCACCGGGCAGATGCCGTCCGGGTTCGGCTCCGGCAGCTGCGAGGCTTCGGTGTTGAAGCGATAGGTCTGCTTGGTGATGGCGGCGAAGATCTGCCAGATCCGCAGCTGCTTGTCGGGATCGGAATGCGGCGGGCGGCCGACCGCGCTCAGTGCGAAGTCTGTCGCCATCGTGGCGAACCGCTCGAGCGGGCCGGGCCGGCCGGTGACTTCGACGCCCCACGGCTTGGCGGACACCGCGACCGCGTTGGGGCCGTCCTTGATGCGCGGCGTGACGACATGAATGACCGGGCCGACCTCCGACCCGTCGAGCGCCGCGCGTGTCGAGTGCGACAGGTCGAGCGGAATGCCTTCGCGCTTGAAGCGCACCAGCTGGGCGGTGCCGCCGGTCTTTTCGGTCTCGTCCGAATTCCACAGCGCGATCAGCACATGGCAGTTGCGCACGATGTGGAGCCCGACCGCCTGGTAGCGCTGGTCGCGCACGGCACGGGCGTTGACGTCGAGCGCGACGCCGGGCTTGTCGTCGGGATGCGGCGTGACGAAGCTGACGATCGCCGCGTTGCGCAGGCGATCGAACGCGTCGCGCGATTCCGCGGTCTTGAAATCCTTGCGGTAGTCGGCCTGGTCCATCGGCAGCGGCGCGATGAGAAAGCAGCCGCGCTGCAGCGCGATGTCGGCGACGAGGCGGTCGGCGCCCTCGGCCAGCGCCGAGAGCACGATGATCGGCGTCTCATCGTTGTCGGCAAGGTAGTCGCTCTTCAGCCGGTCGAAGATGCGCCCGACCTCGCGCGTCAGGTCGGCGACCGCATCCGGCGGCAGATCGACGTGCCCGGTCACGCCGACGACCAGCGGAATGCGGCTGCGCAGCCGCTCGGGGAGCTCGCGATCGGAATGCTCGGGCAAGGCAGGCTCTGGGCAGGTCTGCGATCGCGCTGATCGCACTGGTTGAAGTGTTGCCCGCAGCGGAGCGGTAATCAAGCCTCGCAGCGATCCGCGCCTTCGCGCCCTCCACGCGCGCCGGTCGGATGAGCGCGGCGACGGTCCGCGGTGCTTGACTCCCGGCGTCGATGGTATGTTATAATATTACATCACAGGGGAGCCGACGATGCGGGCATGGGTTGCGGCCATCTCGATCCTGGCTTGGGCGCCGGCGCATGCGGCAGTCGAGCCGTTCGGGCAGGAGACGGTCGAGGTCAGGCCCTGGCGGAATCCGCCGCGCGCGGGGGCGAAGCGCCCGCACGCACATGGACACATGCACGGTCACCGGCATCCTCACGCCGATCGGACCGGCGGTGCGCACGATCACGCGCACGCGGCCGGCGCGCATCGGCACGGGGGCGGCGCCGAGCCGCACGGCCACGCGCATGGACATGGCGCGCACGGGATCGAGACCGAGCACCTGTTCGGCTTCACCATGGGCAGCGACATCGATCCGCCCGGCGCACGGCACCTCATCGCGGTGTTCGACGGCAGCTTCACCCGGCGGACCGGCACCTACGGCGCGTTGTCGCAACATCTCGAGTATGCGTTCACGCCGTGGCGCGATTTTCATGTCGGCATCGGCGCGGCGTTCGCCGCGCACGCGATCGCGGGCGTCGACGGAATGGACAATCGCCACCGCGCGGGCTTTGAAGGGTTTTCGCTCGAGCTGCGCCGGCGGCTGCTCGACCGCGCGACCGCGCCGTTCGGCCTCACGCTGACCGCCGAGCCGCATTGGGCGCGCATCGACGAGACGAGCAGCGAGCGTGCCAGCAAGGTTGCAGTCGAGTTCACGCTGGCGGCCGACCGGGAGCTGATCAAGGACAGGCTGTTCGGCGCGCTCAACCTGGTCTACGAGCCCGAGTGGGTGCGCCTGACGGCGAGCGGAGCGACCGAGCGCTCCTCGACGCTCGGCATCTCGGCAGCGCTGATGGCGCGGCTCGCGCCGTCGGTGTTCGCCGGGGGCGAGGTGCGCTATCTGCGCAAGTATGACGACGTCGCGCCCGGCAGCTTTGCCGGCGAGGCGCTGTTTTTCGGGCCCATCCTGGCGGTGAACGTGAACGCGACGCTGTCGCTCGTGGCAGCCTATTCGACCCAGGTCGCCGGCCGCGAAGCCGGCGGCGCAGGTGCGCTCGATCTGGAAAACTTCGAACGGCATCGCGCCCGGCTGAAGGCCGTGGTGAATTTCTAGAAAGCACACCGGACATGACACGCATGATGCGATGGATCGTGGGTCTCGCGGTTGCGGCCGCCGCCGCGATGCCGGCCGCCGCGCAGGAGAAGGTGCGCGTCGTCGCAAGCTTCTCCATCCTGGCCGACCTCGTGCAGCAGATCGGCGGCGAGCGCGTCAGCGTGACCAGCCTGGTTCCGGCCAATACCGACATGCACACCTTCCAGCCCGCGCCGTCGCACGCCCGGCTGGTCACCGGTGCGCAGCTCGTCGTCGTCAACGGGCTCGGCCTGGAGGGCTGGGCCGATCGCTTCGTCACGGCGTCCGGCTACAAGGGCGCGCGGCTGGTGGCCTCGAAGGGCGTCAAGGCGCTGCCGGGCGAGGGGCACGGGCGTTACGACCCGCACGCCTGGCAGGAGGTCGCCAACGTGAAGCTCTATGCCGCCAACATCCGCGACGCGCTCGCCGCGATCGATCCCGCCCATGGTGCGGACTACCGGCAGCGCGCGGCGGATTATCTTAAAGAGCTCGACGCGCTGGAAACCGCGATCACGGATGCCTTCAAGGACATCCCGAAGCCGCGCCGCGTCATCACCAGCCACGAGGCCTTCACCTATTACGGCGATGCCTACGGCATCGAATTTCTCGCGCCGCAGGGCGTCAGCGGGGATGCCGAGCCGTCAGCCGCCGCGGTCGCGGCGCTGATCCGCCAGATCCGGCGCGAGAAGGCGCCGGCGGTGTTCGTGGAAAACATCAAGGCGCAACGCCTGATCGACCGGATCGCGCGCGAGACCGGCGCCGCGATCGGCGGCACGCTCTATTCCGACGCGCTGTCGGAGGCGTCCGGTCCGGCGGCGAGCTACATCGAGATGGTGCGGCACAACACGCGCCTCATCTCCGCTGCGCTGAAAGCGCAACTGCGCTAGCCTAGCCGGCGCGCCGTCGAGATCATCCCGATAAGGGAGTCCCCCGCGGCGCGATTCTGTGCCAAGGCGATTCTGTGCCAAGGCAATTCTGTGCCAAGGAATGACACATGGACAATCCTGTGCTGTGGCTTGCGATCTGGTTCGGCGCCGCCGCATTGGTGGTTATCTATGTTGTCTGGGTCAGACGCCGGGATGCCGCCGGCAAATCCTATGGTCCGGACACCGCGATGGGCATCGGCCTGTCGGACGTCGGCCGAGGTGATGGCGGTGCCGGGGCAGGCATGGGCGGCACCAGTGGCGGCGACGCCAGCGGCAGCTGACGTGGCATTTCTCTGCGCATGATCTTGTCCGAAAACCGGGGTCCACGTTTCGGGATCACGCGCTAGCTGCCGTCGTTGCGCGTCGGGTCGTGCGGTGTGCGGTTGTGCCAAAGGATGATGACCAGCCCGACGAAGCCCCACAGCACCGCATGGATGATCGCGAAATCGCTCGCGTACACCCAGCGGAAAAAGCTCATCGAGTTCCTGTCGACGACGTACATGATGATCGCCGAGATGATGCCGAGCGCGATGACCGCGAGGCCGGCGATCGTTCCCTTCTTGCGCTTGCGGGCTGCGTCTTCGCTTTCCGTCATGGCCTCAACCCCGCGCGCTCATGTCCGGCCTATTTCCAGCCGGTTGTGCGCGACAAACCGGTAGGGCGGCACGGCGAGATTGGTGCGGGCCGGGCCGCTGCGCACGCGTCCGGCGAGATCGAAGCGCGCCGCATGGCAGCGGCAGAACCAGCCGTCATTGGCCTCGCGCGCGAACGTGTCGTTGGTCTCCAGCCGGCAGCCGAGGTGGGTGCAGACGCCGACGACCACCAGCCATTCCGGCTTGTCGGCGCGGGTGCGGTTGGCGTCGCTGGCCGGCGCTTTGCGCGGCAGCGCCGCGTTGCGCGCGTGCGGGTCGATCAGATCATTCAGCGGCATGTTGCGTGTCAAGTCCACTTCGGCCGGCGTGCGATGGCGGATAATGATCGGCTGGGCTCGCCACGCGACCGTGATCGCCTGTCCCGGCGCGATCGGCGTGAGATCGACCAGCACCGACGGCGAGGGCGTCGCGGCGTTGGGTGCCGCCTGTGCGAACAGCGGCCACGCCGCGGCGGTCGCGCCGACGGCCGCAAACGAGCCGGTGCAGACAAAGAGAAAGTCGCGCCGGCTCGGACTATCGCTCATCGGATTCCCGCGCGCATGAAGCTCTGCACGAACTGGCGCTGGAACAGCAGGAAGCCGAGCAGCAGCGGCGCCGAGGTCATCAGGGTGGCGGCGCAGATCACCGCCCAGTCGATGCCCTGGTCGCCGGAGGAAAACACCTGCAGCCCGACGGTGAGCGGACGCGCCTCGACCGAGTTGGTCACGATCAGCGGCCAGAGGAAGTTGTTCCAGTGGTAGCTGACCGAGACGAGGCCGTAGGCGACGTAGATCGGCCGCGCGAGCGGCACGTAGACCTTGAGCAGCACCTGCAGCGGTGAGGCGCCTTCGACCCGCGCGGCATCGTCGAGCTCCTTCGGCACCGTCTTGAAGGTCTGGCGCAAAAGAAAAATGCCGAACGCCGACGCGACGTAGGGCAGCGCGATCGCCGGAATCGTGTCGATGATGCCGATCCGGCTCATGGTGCGGTAGTTCTCCACGATCAGCACGTCGGGCATGATCATGAGCTGCGCCAGCACCAGCGCGAAGGCGACGTTGCTGCCGATGAAGTCGTAGCGCGCGAAGGCATACGCCGCGAGCGTGCAGAGCACGAGCTGGCAGGCGAGAATGAGGGTGACGAGAATGAACGTGTTGAGGAAGTAGCGCGCGAACGGCGCCGCCGCCCAGGCGCGCTCGAAGTTCTCCAACGTGAGCGGCGCGGCGAGCACGAACCGCGTGGTGAACTCGGCGGGGTGAAACGCCGCCCACACCGCATAGGCGAGCGGCAGCACCCACAGGATCGCCAGCAATCCGGCCGCGGCGCTTTCCAGCGCGCGCCAGGCGCCGCGCGGCGCATAGGGATCGGGGCGCTCGGTCATCGATAGTGGATCCGCCGTTCGAGCACGCCGTATTGCACGAAGGCCGCGAGCGCGAGCAGCCCCAGCAGCACGGTGGTGAGCGCGGCCGCGTAGGTCGTGTCCCAGAAATTGAAGCCGACCTGATAGATGTAATAAAGCAGGAGCGTGGTCGCGTTGTCGGGCCCGCCGCGCGTCATCACGATGATGTGGTCGACCATGCGGAATGCGTTGATCACCGCGTTGACCAGCACGAACAGCGTGGTCGGCATCAGCAGCGGAAACTGCACGCGGCGAAAGAAGGTCCAGCGCGAGGCGCCTTCGAGCGCGGCGGCTTCGGCGAGCGACGGCGAGATCGACTGCAACGCCGCCAGGTAGAAGATCATGAAGAAGCCGGCTTCCTTCCAGATCGCCACCACGGTGACGGCGGCCAATGCGGTATCCTGCGAGCCGAGCCAGTTGTGCGACGGCAGGCCGAGCGCGCCGGTGACCTGCTCGAGCAGGCCGTATTGCGGCGTGTAGAAGAACAGCCAGATGTTGGCGACCGCGATCATCGGCAGCACGGTCGGCGTGAAGTAGGCCATGCGGATCGCGGTGCGCCCCGCGATGCGGTCGTTGACCCAGAGCGCCATGACGATCGCGAGCGCGATCGAGACCGGGATGGTGCCGGCGGCGAAGATGAGGTTGTTCCAGAGCGAGCGCCAGAACACCGGATCGGCCGCGATGGTCGCGTAGTTGTCGAGGCCGGTAAAGCGCGCCGGGCGGCGCGGGCGTGGCGTCGAATAGAAGCTGTCGACGAAGGTCGCGAGCGCCGGCCAGTGCGTGAACAGCGCAAGCAGCGCCATCGCGGGCAGCAGCAGCAGCCAGCCGTGGATCGTGGCGGTGAGGCGGGAGGTCATTCGCGCTCACCCGCTCGTCCCCGCGGACGCGGGGACCCAGCCTTTGCAAGGCACTGGATGCCCGCTTTCGCGGGTATGAGCGGAGAGAGCACGGCCGGTCACCGATACGGCTTCAGGATCCGCTCCGCCTCGGCCTGCGCGTCCTTCATCGCCTGCTCGGGCGTCTTGGTGCCGGTGAGCGCGGCCTGCAGGCCGTCGTTGAGCGCCTTGGTGACGCGCTGGTTTTCGTGCGTCGAGAGCTCCGCGACCGAGACCTTGAGCTGGTCGCGCGCGACCGCCGCGGCGGGGAAGTCCGCGACGTATTTCTTCATCACGTCGGTCTCATAGGCGTCGGCGCGCACCGCCACGTAGCCGGTGTCGATGCTCCACTGCGCGGCGCGCTCGGGCGAGGTGATCCACTTGATGAACTGGAACGCGCCGTTCTGCTCGGCCGCGCTCGCCTTCTTCGAGATGTAGAAATTGCCGCCCCCGGTCGGGCTGCCGCGCCGCTTGTGCGCCGGCAGCATGCCGACGCCGAACGGGAATTTCGCGTTCGCCTTCACGTTGGTGAGGTTGCCTGTGGTGGTCCACATCATCGCGACCTTGCGCTCGAAGAAATCCTTCGGCGTGGTGCCCCACTCGACGATGCCGGGCGGATGGACCTTGTGCTTGCGCGAGAGGTCGACCCAGTAGGAGAGCGCCTCGATCACTTCGGGCTTGTCGTAGAAGGTGCGGTCGCCCGCCTCGTTCATCAGCACGGTTCCGGCCGGCGTGGTCAGTCCCTGGAACAGCCAGTAGGGAAAGCCGGACGAGGGGATCTGCACGCCCCATTGCGTGGTGTTGCCGGCGGCATCGCGTCTGGTCAGCTTCTCGGCGAAGGCCTGCATCTCGGCCCAGGTGGCGGGCGCCTTTTCGGGATCGAGGCCGGCCTCCTTGAAGGCGTCCTTGTTGTAATAGAGCACGATGGTGGAGCGCTGGAACGGCACGCCCCAGGTCTTGCCGGGCGTGCGGCTGTTTTCCATGAAAGCCGGGAAGAAGCTCGCCATCCATTTCCTGTCGTCGTCGGTCTTCACGAACGGATCGATCGGCACGATCGCCTCTTCGTCGATCAGCGTGAACATGTCGGTCGAGAGCAGCACCGAGGTCACCGGCGGCGTGCCACTCTTGTGCGCGGTGAGCGCCTTGGCGATGCTTTCCTGATAGGTGCCGGAATAGATCGGCTTCACCTTGATCGACGGATTGGCCTTCTCGAACTCGGCCGCGTAGCCGTCGATGATCTTGGTGATCGGGCCGCCGACCGCGATCGGATAGAAGAACGAGACTTCGGTCACGCCCTGCGCCAGCGCGGGGCTCGCGAGCCCCGAGCTTGCGAGCGCCGCGGTGCCGGCGAGGAATTGTCTGCGGTCCATCTGCTCTCTCCCTGTGGTGCCGTTTGTTTTATTGATCGATACGACATTGTGACGACACGTCGAACCAGTGCACGGCGGCGGCATCCCAGGCGAGATGCACGGTCTCGCCGACCGCCACGTTCGCGCGCCCGCCGACGCGCACGATAAACGATTGATCCGCCAGGCGCGTGTCGATCAGGGTGTCGGCGCCGAGATATTCCACCGCGACGACGGTCGCCGCCAGGCCGCTCGCGCCAAGCCGCACCGCTTCCGGCCGGATGCCGAGCGCGAGCGTGTCGCGCGGGCGCGGCGGCTGCGCCAGCTCGGCCGGCACCAGCGCGGCCGGGATCACGTTCATCGGCGGCGTGCCGACGAAGCGCGCCGCGAAAATCGTGGCCGGCTTCTCGTACAGCGCGGCCGGGGCCGCGTCCTGCTCGACACGGCCGTTGCGCATCAGCACGACCTGATCCGCCATCGTCATCGCCTCGACCTGATCGTGCGTGACGTAGAGCATGGTCATGCCGAGGCGGCGCTGCAGCGCGCGGATCTCGCGCCGCATCTCGACGCGCAGCTGCGCATCGAGATTGGAGAGCGGCTCGTCCATCAGGCACACTTTGGTCTCGGCCACGATGGCGCGGCCGAGCGCGACGCGCTGCTGCTGTCCGCCGGACAACTGCGAGGGCTTGCGGTCGAGCAGCGCCTCGAGCCCGAGGATGCCGGCGGCGCGGGCAAGCCGCGCGCTGCGCTCGGCTCTCGGCACGTCGCGCACCTTGAGGCCGAACAGGATGTTCTCCGCCACCGATAGATGCGGAAACAGCGCGTAGCTCTGGAACACCATCGAGACGCCGCGTCTGGCCGGCGGCAGCGCGGTCACGTCGCGGTTTGCGATCACGATCGTGCCGGCGCTTGCGGTCTCGAGCCCTGCGATCAGCCGCAGGGTGGTGGATTTGCCGCAGCCGGACGGACCGAGCAGCGCCACCAGATGGCCCGGCGCGGCGGAAAAGCTGACGTCGTCGACCGCGGCGGTCGTTCCCCAGGTCTTCGTGATCCCGCTGAGCCGCACGTCCGCCATGTGGGCGACCATAGGGAGCGGAGCGGGAGGGTGGCAAGCGCTGTACTCCCGCTCGTCCCCGCGAAAGCGGGGACCCAGTTCTTGCCCTGGATACCCGCTTACGCGGGTATGGGCGGAGGGTGTTTCTCATACACCGCATCCACCAGCCGCATCACCGGCACCATGTCGGCAAGCGACACCAGCGGCGGTTGCCCGGCGCGCAGGCGCGCGATCGTGTCGGACATGAAGGTCGCGTAGTGCGGCACATTGGTGGTGAGCATGCGGCGCCGCTCGCGCCGGCCGCCGGTGTCGACCACCTCGATCGTCTCGGGATCGTGCGCCACGATGTAGCGCGCCGGCGTGCGGATCGCGTAGTGCATGTCGAACGTGCTTGTCGGCGCCGGATAGAGATAGCCGGTCTCGATCACGCAGCGGTCGGCACCGCGCGCGAGCGTGACGCAGGAATAGTCCTCGATCCGCTCATGCCAAGCGGCGTTCGACAGCGCGGCCTGGTGCACCGTCACGCCGGGGCCCATCAGCGCCACCGCAAGGTCGAGAAAATGGGGACTGAGGTTAATCGTGCAGCCGCCGCCCGAGAGCGCCGGATCGAGCATCCAGCCGCAGCCGGCGTCGCGATAGCGCTGCGGGAAGCCGGCGATGAAGCGGAAGCTCATGTACTGGATCGTGTCGCGCGCCGCGTCCTGCAGCATGCGGAAGAACTCGCCGTGACGGAACACCAGCGGCACCGCCGCGAAGCTGCCCGCGGCTTTCGCTTCACGTGCAATCGCCGCGACGTCGTTCGCGTTCAGCCCGCACGGCTTCTCCAGCGCGAACGGGATTTTCTCCGCGATCAGGAAACGCGCCGCGCCGCTCATGTCGCAATGGCGCCCGAGCGCGATGACGAGATCGGGCTTCACGCGCCGGCAGAACTCGCGATAGTCGGTGTCGCCGGCGCAGTCGAGCTTGGCCTTCAGCGCATCGACCACCCGCGCATCCGGATCGGCGACACCGGCGATCGTCACGCCCGGCATCGCCAGTGCCGGTTCGAGATAAAGCGGCAGGTGCCAATGCGACGCGCCGATGAATGCGAGCTTCACGGCGCGTTGTCCGCTACCGCAACCTGGCGCCGAAATTCCGCTTCGGATCGAATTCCAGGGTGGCGCGGCCCAGCGGCTCGGCCGCCTTGCCGGCCTTGCGCGCGAGGAACTGTCCACTGCCCGGCTTCGCCTTCAGCTTGTCGTTCTCGACCAGCACCTCGCCGCGCAGCAGCACGGTGGTCGGCCAGCCGGTCACCGTCTTGCCCTTCCACGGCGTGTAGCCGGCGCGATCCTTCACGCCCTTGTCCGTGAACGTGACGCGCTTCTTCGGATCCCAGATCGCCACGTCGGCGTCCGAGCCGATCGCCAGCGTACCCTTCTGCGGATAGAGGCCGTAGATCTTCGCCGGCGCGGTCGAGGTCCACTGCACGAACTTGCTTACGTCGAAGCGCCCGTTCGACACCATCTCGTCGAACACCACCGGCAAACGCGCTTCGAGCCCGGGCATGCCGTTCGGGATCTGCTTGAAGGTGGATTTTTTCCCCGCCACCAGCTTGCCGGTCTTGTCGTAGGCATAAGGCGCGTGGTCGGACGAGATCACCTGCAGGTCGCCGAGGTCGAGCGCCTGCCACAGCGCCTCCTGGTCGGAGGCCTCGCGCGCCGGCGGCGAGAACATCCACTTGCCGCCTTCAAGCCCGGGCTTGTCGAGATCCGTCTTGGTCATGAACAAATATTGCGGGCAGGTCTCGGCGAACACCTTCAGCCCGCGCCCGCGCGCGTCCCGGATCACTGCCGCGCCTTCGGCGGTCGAGACGTGGAAGATCATGATCGGCTGGTCGACCAGGGCGGCGCACGCGATCAGCCGCTGGAACGCTTCCGGCTCGCACACGCGCGGATGCGAGATCGAGTGATATTTCGGTGCCGTGTACCCGTGCTTCACCAGCCGCTTGCCCATCCACGAGATCATGCCGTGGTTCTCGGCGTGCACGCACACCATCGCGCCGTTGTCGCGCGCCGACTGCAGCACGTTGAGCAGCTGCTCGTCGTCGACCTTGAGCCGGTCGTAGGTCATGAACACCTTGAGCGAGGCGTGGCCGGCCTTCACCAGCGGCGGCACCTCCTTCGCCAGCACCTCCTCGCGCGGATCGGCGAGGATCATGTGGAACGCGTAGTCCACTACGGCGCCGCGCTCGGCGTACTGGTGATACTCGTCGACCACGGTCTTCAGGCTCATGCCGACGTGCTGCGCGGCGAATGAGATCACCGTGGTGGTGCCGCCGAACGCCGCCGCGGTCGTGGCGCTCTGGAACGTGTCGGCATTCATCAGGCCGGAGGCCGAGAGCTGCTCGATGTGGCTGTGGCTGTCGACACCGCCCGGCAGCACGAGCTTGCCGCGCGCGTCGATCTCCTTCTTTCCCTTATCCAGCCCTTCGCCGATCGCCGCGACGGTCGTGCCGCGGATGCCGACGTCCGCCTTGAAGCTGTCGGTCGCGGTCGCCACCGTGCCGCCGCGGATCACCAGGTCGAAGGGTTGCATTGTCTCTCCTTGTCATTCCGGGGCGCTGCCAAAAGCGCGTTCACGCGCGTCTGCGATGTGCCATGGCGGCGAGCCCGGAATCCATAGCCACGAAATGTCGCGTATTGTAGGGTGTTGCGACCGCCGTGTTTATGGATTCCGGGCTCCTCGTTTCGCTCGGCCCCGGAATGACTGTGGAGAACTCATGGCCGCCCCGCGCATCCGCGTGATCAACCCCAACTCGAACGAAGCGGTCACGCGCGGGATCGACGACGCGATCGCGCCGCTGCGCTTCCCCGGCGGGCCGGAGATCGTGTGCTCGACCCTCGCCGAAGGCCCGTTCGGCGTCGAGACGCAGGAGCATGTCGAGAGCGTCGCGCTGCCGCTGCGCCGGCTGGTTGAATCCGACAACGCCAGCGATGCCTTCGTGATCGCCTGCTACAGCGACCCCGGGCTGCATGTGTGCCGCGAGGGCACGCCGCGGCCGGTGTTCGGCATCGCGGAATGCGGCGTGCTCACCGCGCTGGCGCGTGCGGAACGCTTCGGCGTCATCGCCATTTTGCAGCGCTCGATCCCGCGCCACATGCGCTACCTGCGCCAGATGGGCTTGATGGACCGGCTTGCGGGCGAGCGGCCGCTCGAGCTCTCGGTCGCCGAATCCGCGAGCGAGAAGACCCTGCCGCGCATGATCGAGGTCGGGCGCGCCCTGAAGGAGCAGGACGGCGCCAACGCGATCGTGATGGGCTGCGCCGGCATGGCGCGGCACCGCAAGCCGCTGGAGGACGCGCTCGGCATTCCGGTGATCGATCCAACCCAGGCGGCGGTCACGATGGCGATCGGCGCGGTGCAGCTCGGGCGCTGAATCTGCTTTTCCGCTCATGCCCGCGCAAGCGGGCATCCAGGGACCAAGAACTGGGTCCCCGCTTTCGCGGGGACGAGCGGACTTACAACGCTACTTCTCCTGCTCCGCCGCCCACTCCTCATAGCTCTGCCGCACATGCGCGAACGGCTCGCCGAGCGAGGCATAGAAGTTGCCGTAGAGGCGCGCGAGCGGGCGATACTGCGTCATGTCGATGCGCATCTTGGTGGTGTCCCACAGGCCTTCGCGCACGTGGATGTGCACGATCTCGCCGATCACCAGGCGCCGCTGCGGACCGACTTCGAGCGTGGTGTAGTGGCGGCATTCGAGCGCGGCCGGCGCCTCGGCGATGCGCGGGACTTTCACCTTGTCACCCGGCAGCAGGCTGAGCCTGGCGGCGTCGATCTCGCTCACCTCGGGCGGAAAGTCGATCGCGCACATGTTCATCTGCGCGCCGAGCGCCTCGTCGACGAGGTTGACCACGAATGCGTTACGCTCGCGGATATGCGCCGAGGTGTCCTTCAGCCCGCCGTCGGTCCGCGCCTGCAGCCCGAGCACGCAGAGCGGCGGATGCTCGCTGAAGATGTTGAAGAACGAGAACGGCGCGGCGTTGACCACGCCGGTCGGGCCGACGGTGGTCACCAGCGCGATGGGTCGCGGGATGACGAGGCTGATGAGCAGCTTGTAGCGGTCGCGCTGCGCCATCGTGTCGGGATCGTAGGAGATGAAGTTCGGCATGTGGGTCTCGGTGTCTCGATGTCGTAGCGGCCGGGACAAGCGGGGCGATGACGGAGGAAGGTCTACTCCGGCAATTCCACCCCGACTTGCCCGGTGATGCGCCCGTAATGCTCGACACGGCGGTGGCGCTTGAAGTCGAAGATCGTGTCCTTGTTGAATTTGGTGTCGTCGAGATCGATCGTGGCGACCACCAGTTCGTCCTCGTCGGTCCTGGCGCTTGCGATGATCTCGCCGTCCGGGTTGACGATGCAGCTCCCGCCGAACAGCGGATGCCCGTCCTCGACGCCGCACTTCGCGGTCGCGATCACGAACGTCGCGTTCTGGTAGGCGCCGGCCTGCACCGAGAGGTTATGGTGGAACAGGCGCTTCTCCGGGCCTTCCGCGGCCTTCTGCGAATTGACCGACGGCGTGTTGTAGCCGAGCACGACCATCTCGACGCCCTGCAGCCCCATCACCCGATAGGTCTCCGGCCAGCGGCGGTCGTTGCACACCGCCATGCCGAAGATGCCGCCCATCGTGCGCCATACCGGGAAGCCGAGATCGCCCGGCTCGAAGTAGCGCTTCTCCAGGTGCTGGAACGCGCGCCCGGTGTCGAACTCGGAATGGCCGGGCAGGTGCACCTTGCGGTATTTGCCGACGATCCTGCCGTCGCGGTCGACCAGGATCGCGGTGTTGAAGTGATGCCCGTCCGGGGTCAGCTCCGCATAGCCGAGATAGAAGCCGATCTTGTACTGCGCGGCTTTCTCGAACAGCGGGCGGGTCGCGGCGTTCGGCATCTCGCGCTCGAACCACGAGTCGACCTCGGCCTGATCGGTCATGTACCAGCGCGGGAAGAAGGTGGTGAGCGCGAGTTCGGTGAACACCACGAAGTTCACGCCGTCGCTGTGCGCCTGGTCGAGCAGATCGCACAGCCGCTTCACCACCGCCTGGCGCGACTCGGCTTTCTGGATGGCGCCCGACTGGGCGGCGGCGACGCGGAGGGGACGGGACACGGAGTTCTCCTTAGTTCGTTATCCTTGCACGCGCACCGGTGCGCTCCCCTCCCCCTTGCGGGGAGGGGTTGGGGGTGGGGGTCGATGTTGACGCGCGAGCTGAGCAATACGCGCGACCCCCCTCCCTAACCCTCCCCCGCAAGGGGGGAGGGAACAGACCGAGCGTGTGGCACGGCTCACGATGCCATTCTGCGTTCGAGCCGGCTGATCAGCCGGACCACCGGCCATAACATGCAAAGATAGATCGCCGCCGCAAGCACGATCGGCGAGGCGTTGAAGGTGATCGAGCGCGCCATGTCGGCGGAGTAGAGCAGCTCGGGCAGCGCCACCACGCTGGCGATCGAGGTGAGCTTCACCACCTCCACGGTATTCGACACGAGGTCGGGCAGCACGTTGCGCACCGCCTGCGGCAGCACGACGTGGGTCAGCGTCGCGAACGCCGAGAGGCCGGTCGAGCGCGCCGCGTCCCACTGGCCGCGCCCGACGCTCTCGATGCCGGCGCGGTAGATCTCGCCGTAGTAGCTCGAGGTGTTGAGGAAGAACGCGACCGCCACGGCGGTGATGGGCGAGAGGCGGATGCCGGCGAACGGCAGGCCCGAGTAGACGAAGATCAGCAGCACCAGCGGCGGCACGGCGCGGAAGAAGTCGATCGCCACGATCATGCCCCAGCGCACCGTGCGCGAGGCGGAGAGCGAGGCGAGCGCGAAGATCAGCCCGCCGGCGAGCCCGAGCGGGATCACAATGAGGCACAGCAGCAGGGTCTGCTGCAGGCCCTGCAGCACCAGCGGCAGCGCGCGGCTCATGATGTCGAGGTTGAAGAACTGCTGGATCAGCGCGTCCATCTACGCGCTCTCCCGCTCATTCCCGCGCAAGCATGCGCAACTCTTCCCTCCGCTCGTCCCCGCGAAGGCGGGGACCCAGTTCTTGATCCAGTCTCTGGCCCCTGGATGCCCGCTTGCGCGGGCATGAGCGGGATCCGTGCGCGGCGCGTCCATCTACGCACTCTCCCGCTCAGTCCCGCGCAAGCATGCGTTACTCTTCCCTCCGCTCGTCCGCGCCAAAGCCGAGACCCGGTCCTTGATCCAGTCTCTGGCCCCCGGATGCCCGCTTGCGCGGGCATGAGCGGCATCCGTGTGCAGCGCGTCCATCAGTTCCTCCGCCACGCGAAGCGCGTTTCGAGGAAGCGGCCGAGCGCCACCACCGGGATGAACAGGATGATGTAGGCGAGCGCACCCATCATCAGCGGGGTGGCGTTGCCGGAGAACGACTGCGCCGTGGTCGCCTGGTTGAGGATTTCGGGAACGCCGATCACGGTGCCGAGCGCGGTGTTCTTCGTGATCGCGACGGTGCGGTTGGTGATCGGCGGCACCGTCAGGCGCACCGCCTGCGGCAGCACGATGTTCACCAGCGTGGCGAGGAACGTAAAGCCGGTCGAGCGTGCGGCCTCCCACTGGCCTTTCGGCACGGAGAGAATGCCGGCCCAGAAGATCTCCTCGGCGAAGGCGGCGAGCACCAGCGAGAGCACCAGCCACAGCACCGCGAACGACGGGATGAACACGCCGACGTTCGGCAGGCCGAAATACACGATCAGCACGATCACCAGCGGCGGCAGCGCGCGGAACATGTCGACGAACACCACGATCAGCGCGTTGAGCGGCTTCACCTGGAACGCGCGGACGACCGCGAGCGCCAGGCCGAGCGCGAGCCCGGTGATGACGACCGCAATGGCGATCTCGATGGTGACGAGCACGCCTTTCAGGATTGACGGCAGGTATTGCGCGATCAGGTTGGGTTTGAAGAAGGTTTCCAGGAAGGCGTTCATCAGGTCTCTCCCACCGCCCCCGCTTGCGGGGGAGGTCGGCGAGCGAAGCGAGCCGGGAGGGGACTTTCTTTGTGTTCCCCCTCCCTAACCCTCCCCCGCAAGCGGGGGAGGGAACAGACCGAGCGTGCTGCGCCTGCAAACCTCACCTTGTCAGCTCCGCGATGAACGCCTTCGTGCGCGCCTCCTGCGGCGCGCCGAAGATCTGCTCCGGCGGGCCTTCCTCCACGATCAGCCCGTGGTCCATGAAGATCACGCGGTCGGCGGCGTCGCGCGCGAAGCGCATCTCGTGGCTCACCACCAGCATGGTCATGCCGGCGGCCTTCAGCTCGCGCATCACGGCGAGCACCGAGCCGACCAGTTCGGGGTCGAGCGCCGAGGTCGGCTCGTCGAACAGCATCACGTCCGGCTCGAGCGCGAGCGCGCGCGCGATCGCGACGCGCTGCTGCTGCCCGCCGGACAGTTCGGCGGGATAGGCCTTGGCTTTCGCCGCAAGTCCGACGCGATCGAGCGCCGCCATCCCGAGCGTGTCGGCCTCGGCGCGCGACTTCCCCACCACCTTGCGCAGCGCGAGCGTCACGTTCCCGAGCGCGGTCATGTGCGGATAGAGATTGAACGACTGGAACACCATGCCGATCTTGCGCCGCATGGCGTTGATGTCGGTCGCGCGCGCCATCAGGTCGACGCCGTTGAAGGTGATCGCGCCGCCGCTCGGCTCTTCGAGGCGGTTGCAGCAGCGCAGCAGCGTGCTCTTGCCCGAGCCGGACGGCCCGATGATGAACACGAGCTCCTGCGGCGCGACCTTCAGGTCGATGCCGCGCAGCACCTCCGTCGCGCCGAACGTCTTGCGCAGCGCCCGGACGTGCAGGATCGGCTCGGTCACAATGCTAGTTGCACTCCGGCTTGTGCTCGGTCGGGTCGTAGCCCGCCATGCCGGGCACGCCGTAGCCGGGGAACACCGTGACGGCGGCGGAGCCCGGCGCCGGCTTGATGCCGAACCACTTCTCGTGCATCGACGCCATCGTGCCGTCGAGCTTCATGCACTCGATCGCGTTCTCGATCACCTTGCGCAGCTCGGTCGAATCCTTGCGCAGCGGCGCGCCCCAGACCAGGCCGGTCGAATGCAGGTAGGACAGCTCGAGCTGCGGATTGTTCTTCACCGCCCAGGCGATCACGGTATTGCCGGCGACGTTGGCGTCGGCGCGGCCGGCGAGCACCGCCTGCACGGCGTCGGTCTGGGTGCCGAAGCTCTCGACCTTCCAGCCGATCTTGGCCTCGAGCTCGCGCGCCCATGAGTCGTAGGCCGAGCCCTTGTTTACCGACACGATCTTGCCCTTGAGGTCTTCGAGCTTCTCGACCTTGGGCGCGCCCTTCTTGATCAGGAACTGGAAGTCGGTGTTGAGGTAGCCTTCCGTGAACAGCATGTTCTCGGTGCGCTCCTTGGTCACTGTGGTCGGCGCCGCGACATAGTCGTAGGTGCCGGCCTGCAGCGCCGGCACGATGCCGGAGAACTGCGTGGCGTCGATCACCGAGGGGCGCTTCAGCCGCTTGGCGATCTCGTTGGCCAGATCGATGTTAAAGCCCTCGTAGCCGCCGCCGAGCTTCGGCATCGCGTGTGGCGCGAAGGTGCCGTCGACCACGGTTTTCAGCGGCTGCTGCGCCAGCGCCGGCGCGGCGCATAACAGGCCTGCGAACAGATACGCGACTTGCTTCATGGAGAACCCCCGTGAGACGCTTCCCGGCGTTGAACGGTCATCCTCAAGCCTATAGCAGTGAGGCGCGAGGCCACAAGCTTAAGGGCAGGGCGGAAACATGCCTGCGATGCTCGATACCAGTGCAAACGGCGTCTACATCATCGCGGCGACGCCGTTCACCGACGACGGCGCGGTCGATGGCGCAAGCCTCGACCGGCTGATCGACTTCTACATCGGCTGCGGCATCACCGGCATCACGGTGCTCGGCATCATGGGCGAGGCGCCGAAGCTGACCCACGCGGAATCGGTCGCGCTGACACGTCAGGTGGTGCGGCGCGCCAATGGGTTGCCGGTGATTGTAGGGGCGTCGGCGCCCGGCTTCGCCTCGATGGGGGCGCTGGCGAAGGACGTGATGGATGCCGGCGCCGGCGGCGTGATGATCGCGCCGCCCGCGACGCTCAAGACCGACGACCAGATCGTCACGTATTTCGCCAACGCCGTGGAGGCGATCGGCGCGGATGTGCCGTTCGTGCTGCAGGATTATCCGTATGCGTCGGGCGTGTTCATGGCGCCCGCGGTGATCAAGCGCATCGTCGAGGACAACCCGTCCTGCCGGATGGTGAAGCACGAGGAATGGCCGGGGCTGGAAAAGCTCACCGCGCTGAGAAAGCTGATGTCCGACGGCATGCGCAAGGTCGCGATCCTGTGCGGCAACGGCGGCATCTTCCTGCCGCACGAGCTGGAACGCGGCGCCGACGGCGCCAACACCGGCTACGCCTATCCGGAAATGCTGGTGCAACTGGTCAAGCTGATCAAGTCGGGCGAGCGCGCCGCCGCGCACGACCTGTTCGACCGGCATCTTCCGTTGCTGCGCTACGAGCAGCAGCCCGGCATGCTCGGGCTCGCGGTGCGCAAGTATATCTTGAAGCGCCGCGGCGCGATCGCGAGCGACGCGCAACGCAAGCCGGGCATCCGGCTGTCGAAGGAGGCGATCGCCGAGATCGAGTTTCTCATCGCGCGGCTGGAGCGCAACGGTTGATGCGTCCCGACGTGCGCATGGCCGCCGACATCGGCGGCACCTTCACCGACATCGTGTTGGATCGCGGAACCGAGCGGCTGACGCGGAAAGTGCTCACCACGGCGCAGCGCCCCGAGGAGGGTGTGCTCGCGGGCGCGCGGCTGGTGCTCGCCGACGCGGGGCTGCATTTTTCGGACATCGATGTGTTCATCCACGGCACGACGCTCGCCACCAATGCGATCATCGAGCGGCGCGGCGCGCGCACCGCGCTGATCGCCACCGACGGCTTCCGCGACACGCTCGATATCGCCAACGAGAGCCGCTACGACCAGTACGATCTCACCATCGAGAAGCCGCAGCCGCTGGTGCCGCGCGCGCTGCGCTTCACCGTGCCGGAGCGCGTCGACGTGCACGGTGCCGTGCGGCTCGCGCTCGACGAGGCCGCGGTCACGGCGCAAATCGAGCGGCTGAAGCACAACGGCATCGAGGCGGTCGCGATCTGCTTCATGCATTCGTATGCGAACGCCGATCACGAGCAGCGCACGGCCGAGATCCTGAAAGCCGCGCTGCCGTCGCTGAGCATCACGCTATCATCCGAAGTGTGTCCCGAGATCCGCGAATACGAACGCACCTCGACGGCGGTCGCCAACGCCTATGTGCAGCCGCTGATGGACGGCTATCTGGCGCGCATGGACGAAGCGCTGCGCGTCGAGCAGTTCCGCGGCGCGATCTATCTGGTGACGTCGGGCGGCGGCCTGACCTCGATCGACACCGCGCGAAAATTCCCGGTGCGGCTGATCGAATCGGGGCCGGCGGGTGGCGCGATCTTCGCGTCTCAAGTGGCGGCGCGCGGCGCCGAGAAGAAGGTGCTGTCGTTCGACATGGGCGGCACCACGGCGAAGATCTGCTTGATCGAGAACTACGAGCCGAACTCCGCGCGGGTTTATGAGGTCGATCGCGCCGCGCGCTTCCTGAAGGGCTCTGGGCTCCCCTTACGCATTCCGGTGATCGAGATGGTGGAGATCGGCGCCGGCGGCGGCTCGATTGCGCATGTCGATGCGCTCAAGCGCGTCACCGTCGGGCCGGAAAGCGCCGGCTCCGAGCCGGGGCCCGCGTGCTACCGGCGCGGCGGCCTGCGGCCGACCGTCACCGATGCGGACGTCGCATTGGGCATGATCGATCCGGCGTCGTTCGCCGGCGGCACGATTTCGCTCAACCCGGATCTCGCGCGCGCGGCGCTCGCAGCCGCGGTGGGAGATCCGCTCGGGCTGTCGGCGGAGACCGCCGCCTACGCGGTGCACGAGATGGTGTGCGAGAACATGGCGAGCGCGGCGCGCGTGCACGCGGTCGAGCGCGGCGAGGTCGCGAACGATCATACGCTGATCGCATTCGGCGGGGCGGCGCCGCTGCATGCGGCGCGCGTCGCCGAGAAGCTCGGCGTGGCGCGCGTGCTGGTGCCGCCCAATGCCGGCGTCGGCTCGGCGGTCGGCTTCCTGGCGGCGCCGATTTCCTACGAGTTGATCAAGAGCCGCCACATGCGGCTCGACAACTTCGACTTCGCCGGCGCCGCGGCGCTGCTCGGCGAGATGGCGCGCGATGCGCGCGCGCTGGTCGAGCCGGGCGCGCGCGGCGCGCCGATGCGCGAACGGCGCCTCGCCTACATGCGCTATGTCGGGCAGGGGCACGAGATCACGGTGCCGCTGCCGCTGCGCGACCTCACCGCGGATGACGCGACGGCGCTGCGCGAGACGTTCGAGCGGGAATATGCGGTGTTGTTCCGCCGCCCGATCCCGGGCGCGGCGATCGAGGCGCTGAGCTGGTCGGTGCTGGTGTCGACGCAGGCGGTGCGGCCGGAAGCGCTTGCGCCGGTGGCGGAGAAACGCGCCGGCGCGCCGGACGGCTCGCGCCGGTTCTTCGACGGCCGCGCCGGCGGCACGATCGACGTGCCGCTGTATCGCCGCGAGCGCATGGAGCCCGGCGCGCGCATTGCCGGTCCGGCGATCATCGCCGAGGATGAGACCTCGACATTCATCACCGCGAGCTTCGACGCGCGCATCGACGCCGCCGGGTGTATCGTGATGGAGCGGAGAGGGTGATGGGTTATGTGATGTCCGCTCGCCCCCGCGAAAGCGGGGACCCAGAGCCCGCGGTAAGATTCCTGGATTCCCGCTTGCGCGGGAATGAGCGGGAGAGAGTGCGATGACAGACGCCACCAAACTCATCGACCTGCAGATCATGTGGAACCGGCTCATCGCGGTGGTCGAGGAGCAGGCGCAGGTGCTGATGCGCACCGCGTTCTCGCCGATCGTGCGCGAGTGCGGCGACCTCTCGGCCGGCGTGTTCGACCGGCGCGGCCGCATGCTGGCGCAGGCGGTGACCGGCACGCCCGGCCACGTCAACTCGATGGCGGAGTCGGTGAAGCATTTCATCCGCCACTTTCCGCTCGACACGATGAAGCCGGGCGATGCCTACATCACCAACGATCCGTGGATGGGCACCGGGCATCTCAACGACTTCGTCGTCACCACGCCCGCCTTCAACTGCAAGGGCGAGCTCGTCGCGCTGTTCTCCTGCACCAGCCACCTGATGGACATCGGCGGCATCGGCTTCGGGCCGGACGCGACCGACGTGTTCATGGAGGGTCTCTACATCCCGATGCTCAAGCTGATCGACCAGGGCACGGTGAACGAAACCCTGATGGCGATGATCCGCACCAACACGCGCCTGCCGATCGACACCGAGGGCGACACCTATTCGCTCGCCGCCTGCAACGACGTCGGCGCCAAGCGCCTCGCCGAGATGATGGCGGAGTTCGGCATCGACGCGCTCGATACGCTGGCCGACCACATCTGCGACCGCTCGCGCGAGGCCGTGATGGCGGAGATCGCCAAGCTCCCGCGCGGCACCTGGTACAACGAGATGACGGTCGACGGCTACGATGCGCCGGTGATCCTGAAGGCCGCGCTGACGGTGAGCGATAGCGGCATCCATGTCGACTTCACCGGCACCTCGCCGCAATCGCGCTACGGCATCAACGTGCCGATGGCTTATACGACGGCCTACACGGTGTTCGGGCTCGGCTGCGTGGTGGCGAGCCAGATTCCCAACAATGCCGGTTCGCTCGGGCCGCTCACCGTGTCGGCGCCGCCGGGCGCCATCCTCAATGCGCCGAAGCCGGCGCCGGTCGCGATTCGCCACGTGATCGGCCAGATGCTGCCCGACGTCGTGTTCGGCTGCCTGCGCCAGGTCATTCCGGATCGCGTGCCGGCCGAAGGCACCTCGTGCCTGTGGAATCTGATCGTGCGCGGCGAGACCCAGGCCGGCTCCGGCGGCAATTACGGGTTCATGATGGCGGTCACCAGCAACGGCGGCACCGGCGCGCGGCACGACAAGGACGGGCTGTCGGCGACCGCCTATCCGAGCGGCGTGCGCGGCACGCCGGTCGAGATCGCCGAGAGCCAGACGCCGCTGATCTTCTGGAAGAAGGAGTTGCGCCCGGGCTCGGGCGGCGCCGGCCGCACCCAGGGCGGCCATGGCCAGATCATCGAGATCGGCAGCGGCGTCGACCGGCCGTGGGATATCCTGGCGGCATTCGACCGCATCGATCATCCGGCGCGCGGGCGCGACGGCGGGAAAGACGGCGCGGCGGGCTATGTCGGGCTGAAATCCGGGCAGAAATTCCGCGGCAAGGGCTTCCAACTGGTGCCGCCGGGCGAGCGGCTGGTCGTGCTCACGCCGGGCGGCGGCGGCATCGGCGCGCCCGCGCAGCGCGCGGCCGAGCGGGTCGCGCGCGATCTCTCCGACGAACTGGTCTCGCAGCAGACCGCCCGGGATGTATATGGCTACACGCCGGTGAAGGCGGCGGAATGACCGGATTCGATCTTGCGCCCATCCGGATCTGGACGGTCGCGCCGGACGCGATCGGCGCTCCGCTGGCCACGACGGTGCAGACCACGACGATGCAGCGGCTCGATTAACGATGCGACCGGTCGCCATCGCGCTGTTGCTTGCCGTCTCGGCGCCGCTCGCGCAGGCGCAGACCCAGGTCGACACGCGGGCGAAACGTGCAGAGCCCGCGCTCGACGCGTCTTTCCTCGGGCCCCGGCTCGACGGCAGCCTGCGTCCGCCCACAAGCGGCATGAGCGAGCCGCAGCAGAGCGTGCGCACGATCCGCATCCTGCCCGACAACGCGTCTGCGCCCGAGCCGCCGCGGCAGTTCTACGCGCAGCTCACCACGCAGCGCACCTCGCAGGAGGCGCAGGACCGCTTCGATGAGATCCAGCAGCGGTTTCCCGGCGCGCTCGGGAACCGGCAGTCGGTGATCATGCGGACCGACGCGGGGCTGAGCACCGTCTATCGCGCCATGGTCGGCCCATTCGACCTCGTGGGCGCGAACGAGATGTGCGACCGGCTGCGGGCGCAGGGTGGGCCATGCATCGTGCACCGGATCGACGCGACGGAGTGAGGCATGCGGCCGCCGGCGGGCGGTGCATCGTGATGAGAGACTGACCGCCGCGTCAGCGAGGCCGATTGCCCTCGCGCCGCCGCCGCCATATCGTCGCGCCGACACAGCAGTCGGGACAGAAAAAATGGCCAAGTTCGGAATCGGGCAGGCGGTGCGCCGCGTCGAGGACCAGCGCTTCCTCACCGGAGCGGGGCGCTACGTCGACGATATCGTGCTGCCGGGCATGTGCCATGGCGTCAACCTGCTGTCGCCGCATGCGCATGCGCGCATCAAGAGCATCGACATCGCCAGGGCGAAGGCCGCGCCCGGCGTGCTGCTGGTGCTGACCGGCGCGGACGTCGCGCCCGATCACGTCGGCGCCTTCACGGCCGGGTTGATGCCGGAGGACGTCGGCGCGCCGAAGGGGCATCGCATCTTCCAGCAGGTGCTGCAGGCCGAGAAGGTGCGCTTCGTCGGCGACCGCGTGGCATTCGTCGTGGCCGAGACCCAGGCGCAGGCGCGCGACGCCGCCGACCTGATCGAGGTCGCGTACGAGCCGTTGCCGGCGGTCGCGCTGATCGGCGATGCCGCCAAGGATGGCGCGCCGAAAGTGTGGGACGACAATCCGAACGGCAACGTCGCCTTCATGCTGATGTTCGGCAACAAGGAGGCGACCGACGCGGCCTTCGCCAAGGCGAAGCACGTCGTGAAGCTCGAGATGGAGAACAACCGCCTCACCCCGGTCTCGATGGAGCCGCGCTCGGCGATCGGCGACTACAACGCGGCGGACGACCACTACACGCTCTATACCTCGTCGCAGAATCCGCACGGCGTGCGCTTCGAGATCGGCCACATCTTCCATGTGAACGAGAACCAGATCCGCGTGGTCGCGCCCGACGTCGGCGGCGGCTTCGGGCTGAAGGGCGGCGCGTTTCCCGACGACGCGCTGGTGCTGTGGGCCTCGCGGCGGCTCGGCCGTCCGGTGAAGTGGATCGCGTCGCGCTCGGAAAGCATGATGACCGACCACACCGGCCGCGATCACGTGCACGCGGGCGAGCTCGCGCTCGACGAGAACGGCAAGATCCTGGCGATGCGCCAGCAGTCGTTGTTCCAGGTGGGCGCCTATTTCGTCGGCCCCGGCATGGTGACCGGCGCGTTCTCGCTGCGCTTCATGCCGGAAGCCTACGACGTGCAGGCCATCCACATCATGTGCAAGGGCATGTTCACCAACACGCCGCAGGCCGGGCCCTATCGCGGCGCCGGACGCCCGGAGGCGGCCTACTTCACCGAGCGCATGGTCGAGCATGCGGCGCGCCAGATCGGCATGGACGGCGCCGAGATCCGCCGCCGTAACCTGATCGCGACCGACAAATTCCCCTACAACACGCCGACCTTCTTCACCTACGACTCGGGCGAGTTCGTGCGGCTGCTCGACCGCTGCGTCGAGATGGTGGACTGGAACGGTTACGAGAAGCGGCGCAAGGCGTCGGAGAAGGCCGGCCGGCTGCGCGGCCGCTCGGTCTGCTACTACATCGAGTTCGGCGGCATCTTCAACGACCGCATGGACATCCGCTTCGATCCCGGCGGCACCGTCACGGTGTTCGGCGGCACCCATTCGCACGGGCAGGGGCACGCGACGGTGTTCGCCCAACTGGTGCACGAGTTCCTCGGCGTGCCGTTCGAGAGCATCCGCTACGTGCAAGGCGACACCGCGCAGGTGCCGTTCGGACGCGGCACCTATGGGGCGCGCAGCGCGGTGGTCGGCGGCAGCGCGCTCAAGCGCGCCGCGGACGCGATCATCGACAAGGCCAAGCCGATGGCCGCCGCCATGCTGGAAGCCGACGTCGGCGACATCGAGTTCGGCGACGGCGCCTTCAAGGTGGCCGGCACCGACAAGGCGATCCCGCTCACCGAGGTGGCGAAGGCCTCCTACGCGCCGATGGGACCGATGACCAGGTTCGGCATCGGGCTGGAAGGCTCCGGCACGCATTCGCCCGAACCGCCGAGCCATCCGAACGGCGCGCATGCGGTGGAAGTGGAGATCGATCCGGAGACCGGCGAGGTCACGGTCGACCGCTACGTGATGGTCGACGATCTCGGCCAGGTGCTCAACCCGATGATCGTCAACGGCCAGCAGCACGGCGGCGTCGCGCAGGGCATCGGGCAGGCGCTCTACGAGCACGCGATCTACGACCGCGACTCGGCGCAGCTCGTCACCGGCTCGTTCATGGACTACGTGATGCCGCGCGCCGACATGCTGCCGAACTTCGAGATCGCACTGGAAGAAGTGCCGTGCCTGACCAACCCGATCGGCGTGAAGGGGATCGGCGAGTCCGGCACCATCGGGGCGCCGCCGGTGGTGATCAACGCGGTGATCGACGCGCTCTCGCCGCTCGGCATCGACCGCATCGAGATGCCGGCGACGCCGGCCCGCGTGTGGGCCGCGATCCAGGGCGCCGGCGGCACGGCGGCGCATCGTTGAGCCTGCCGGCGCAGGCGGCTGCGCGACGCGCGATTGCGGCGCCCGAGCCGGAATTGACGCCGCGCGAGATGATCGCGCGCGCGACCGCGCTGGTTCCGCAATTGCGCGCCGAACAGGACGAGGCGGACGCGCGCGGCACCTATTCGGCCGCGATGCACGAGACCTTCGTGCGCGCCGGGTTCTACCGCATCACGCAGCCGAAACTGTTCGGCGGCTACGAGTTCGATCTCGCCACCTTCTATCGCGTGATGCTCGAGATCGCGCGCGGCCATCCGGGCGCCGGCTGGTGCCTCGCGCTCGCAGCCTCCCACGCGTTCGAGGTGGCGTCGCACTGGAGCGAGCAGGCGCAGGCCGAGCTGTTCGGCGACGGACATTTCATCGCGCCGCATCGCGCGCCACCGCTCGGGCAGTTGACGCCGGTCGACGGCGGCTATCGCCTCTCGGGACAGTGGGATTACTGCTCCGGCATTCCCTACGCGACGCATTTCATCGGCGGCGCGCTGATCCGAAGGCCGGGGCAGGCGCCGGTGCACGGACACGCCGTGGTGGCGCGCGGCAGCTGCACGATCCTCGACGACTGGGGCGGCGACAAAGTGCTCGGCATGCGCGCGAGCGGCTCGAACAGCGTGCGGGTTACGGATGCGTTCGTGCCGGAGCATCATGTCGGTTATCTGGCGCCCGGGCTCGCGTCGACGCCCGACAGCATGGAGGACGGCACGCCCGGCACGCGGCTGCACGGCAACCCGATGTATCTCGGCCGCCTCGCCGGACCGTTTCACGTCACGCTGGTGATGCCGGTGGTCGGCGCCGCACGCGCCGCGCTCGACGAGTACGAAGACATCATCCGCACCCGCAAGACGCTGTCGATGCCGCAGGTCCCGCGCTTCGAGCATGCCGATTTCCAGCGCGCGTTCGGCGAGGCGCTGACGCTGACCGACGCGGCTGAAGCGCTGATGTTCAAGGGCTGCGACATGTACGCGGAGTACTGCGCGCGCTGGGCCGCGACCGGTGCGCCGATCAGCACCGAAGAGAACATGCGGCTGTGGGGCATGATCCAGCATGCGGGCCGCATGGCGTGCGAAGCCGTGGAGCTGATGTTCCACACCGCGGGGTCGTCACCCGCCCGCAAGGGACACCGGCTGCAGCGCTATTTCAACGACGTCGCGATGTATCGCGGGCATTCCTCGGCGCAGTTCTCCAATTTCGGCGCCGGACTCGCGCGGCTGCACTTCGGCCTGCCGTGGGGGATGTACGGGTTGTAAGCCGACCTCACTTTGAGGAGCGACGCCTGGGCCGGCGTCAGCGCCGTCGCGCCCGCGCAGCCTCATTGCTCTCCTTGGCGGTCTGCTCGCAGTCCAGCGACGGTCCGCGTGCGAGGTGGACGGTGGCCTGCGGCTGAAAGGTGTTTCCCGACCCCCAGCTTGTGATGTAGGTGCGGAAGCCCGGCCGCTGTACGCACCAGTACCAGTTATAATAGCGCGTGCCGTGCATGAACCACGACTCGGTCTGCCATTCGCTGCGCTGCTCGAACACCGCGATGCCGCGCGCGTCGGTCAGCTTGATCTCGTGGGTGAGAGAGCCGTGCGGATTGAAGTCGGTCGACAGCCTGACCCTGGCGCCTTCGATCGGCGCGTCGCCTTCATCGAGCACGATCATCTGCGATCCCGGCTGCAGCGTCTTGTAGATCGGATACATGACGCAGCCGGACAGGGCGCAGCCCAGCAACACCAGCAGTGCGATGCGAGCGGGCTTCAGGGGCGCGGGGCCTTGATGGCGCGACACGTGCGCGGGTTCGTTATGCGGCGCTGCTTATTTCCGCCGAAAATGGCGCAGGTGCGGCGGAGCCCTATATCCCCAGGTACGCTTCCTTCACGCGCGCATCCTCGCGCAGCGCCGCGCACTCGCCCGACAGCGTGATGCGCCCGGTCTCCAGCACATAGGCGCGGTCGGCGATCGCGAGCGCCGCGTGCGCGCGCTGCTCGACCAGCAGCACGGTGAGGCCGCGCGCCTTCAGCGCCGCGACGTTCTGCAGGATCTGCTCGGCCAGCATCGGCGCGAGCCCCATCGAGGGCTCGTCGAGCAGCAGCAGTTTCGGCCGCGCCATCAGGGCGCGCCCGATCGCCAGCATCTGCTGCTGTCCGCCGGAGAGCGCGCCGGCCGCGATCGCGCGTTTCTCGGCGAGCGCCGGGAAGGTCGCGTACACGTCGTCGAGATCGCGCGCGATGTCGGTGTCGCGCCGCGTCCAGGCGCCGAGCCGCAGATTGTCCGCGACCGACAGCGGCGCGAACACCTGGCGGCCTTCCGGCACCTGTACGATGCCGGCACGCACGCGCGCATGCGGCGAGAGCGCGTGGACCGGCCTGCCGCCGAACGCGATCGTTCCGCCGCTGACCGGCTGGACGCCGGAGATCGCGCGCAACAGCGTGGTCTTGCCGGCGCCGTTGCTGCCGACCAGCGCGACCATTTCGCCGCTCGCGACCTCGAGCGAGACCTCGCGCAGCACCGCGATGCGGCCGTAGCCCGAGCTGAGCGCCTCAACGCGCAACATGCTGCGCCCCGAGATAGACCTTCACGACGTCCGGATTGCCGCGCACCTCCGCGGCGGTGCCTTCGGCGAGCGTGCGCCCCTGGTCGAGCACGTGGATGCGCGAGGAGATCTTCATCACCAGCTTCATGTCGTGCTCGACCAGCACGACCGCGATGCCGTTGGCGGCGACGCGCTGGATCACGGCGTCGACCTCCCGGGTCTCGACCGGATTGCAGCCGGCGGCGGGCTCGTCGAGCAGCAGCACCTTCGGCTCGGTTGCGAGCGCGCGGGCGATCTCGAGCCGCTTGAGCGCCCCATAGGGCAGCGTGCCGGCCGGCTCGTCGGCAAACTGCGCCAGCCCGACCGCGGCAAGCAGCGCGTTCGCGCGCACGCGCGTCGTGCGGTTCTGCCGCCGCGCCGACGGAAGCGCGAACAGATGCGGCAGCAGCGCGCGGCTCTCGTGCAGATGGCGGCCGACCATGACGTTCTCGGCGGCGCTCATGCGGAAGAAGACCTGCAGGTTCTGGAACGTGCGCGACAGCCCAATGCCGGCGAGCCGATGCGGTGCCAGCCCGGTGACATCGCGTTCGCCGAGCAGCACGCGCCCATGCGCCGGCGGATAGATGCCGGAGATGAGGTTGAACAGCGTGGTCTTGCCGGCGCCGTTCGGCCCGATGATGGCGAAGATCTCGCCCGGCGCGACCGTAAAGGATACGCCGGCGACCGCCGCAACCCCGCCGAACGCGATCTCGACCTCGCTGACGGCGAGCGCGCTCTTTTTGGCCGCGCTGCCGTCCTTGCCGGGATCTTGCGGCAAGCCGCTTTCCACTGTTCCCGGCGGCGCGCTCACGGCAGCCTCCGCCGCAACAGCCGCGCGAGCGAGGGCACGATGCCCTGGGGCAGGAAGATCATGAACAGCATCATCAACAGGCCGAGCATCACGTGCTCGTACTCGTGGAACGCGGTGAGCACCTGGGGCAGCAGCACCAGCACGGCCGCGCCCACGACGCCGCCGAGCATCGAGCCGAGCCCGCCGATCACCACCATGGTGACGAACTCGATCGAGCGCAGGAAGCCGGCGGTCATCGGCGTCACCAGCGCGTCGAACAGCGCCAGATAGGAGCCGGCGACCGCCGCATAGACGGCGGAGAGCACGAACGCGGTGAGCTTGTAGCGCGCGACGTCGACGCCGAGCGTGCGCGCCGCGGTCTCGCTGTCGTGGATCGCCCGGAAGGCGCGGCCGGTCGGGCTCTCGACCAGGTTCACGGCGATCAGCGCACCGATCACCAGCGTGACGCCGGAGATCCAGTACCAGGCGATCGGCGTGCGCGCGCGCCAGCCGAACAGCTCGAGCCGCTGCACCGGCATGCCGTCCGGCCCGCCGGTGAAGCGCGCCTCGTTGGTGAACACCATCGCGATCAGGATGCCGAGGCCGAGGGTTGCGACCGCGAGATAGTGGCCCTTCAGCCGGAGGATCGGCCGCCCGACCAGGAATGCCAGCAGCCCGGCGATCGCCGCACCGGCGGGCAGCGCCAGCCATGACGGCACGCCGAAATGCGTCGGCCCGACCGCGACCGCGTAGGCGCCGATGCCGAAGAAGCCCGCATGGCCGAGGCTCACCTGCCCGGCGAAGCCCATCAGCAGGTTGAGCCCGACGACCGCGAGCGCGAAGATGAACACCAGCGCGGCGATGCGCAGGTGGAACGTGGTCGACACCATCAGCGGCAGCGCGAGCACGATTACGGCGAGCAGCACCACTGCGGCGTAGGGGTGCTGCGTGAGCCTTTGCATCAGACTCTTTCGATCGCGGCGCGGCCGAGCAGGCCTTGCGGCATCGCGAACAGCACGGCGAGGATCACCAGGAACGCGATCGCATCCTTGTAGGCCGACGAGATGTACCCGGCGCTGAACGCTTCGAGCAATCCGACGATCAGTCCGCCAATCACCGCGCCGAGCGGATTGCCCATGCCGCCGAGCATTGCGGCGGCGAAGCCCTTGAGCGCGAGCAGCGTCCCGACGTCGTAGCTGGTCAGGGTGATCGGCGTCATCAGGATGCCGCCGACCGCGCCGATCGCGGCCGAGACCGCGAACGCGAGCCCGACGATCGCCGCGGTGTTGATGCCGGACAGGCGTGCGGCGAGGCGATTGGCGGCGGTCGCGACCAGCGCCTTGCCGGTCAGCGTCATGGTCATGAACGCCCACAGCGCGGCGACGATCGCACCCGCGCCGATCAGCACGATCATGCTCTGCGGCAGCAGCGCGGCGCCGCCGATCACCCACGGCTCGGAGCCCGCGAAGGCCGGATAGGAATGGAAGTTCTTGTCGAACACGATCGCCGCAATCCCGCGCAGGAATATCGACGCCCCGATGGTGATGATGATCAGCGACACCGCCGATGCGCCGCGCGCGGGCTCGATCGCGAGGCGATGCAGCAGCAGCCCGACCGCGGTCGCCACCACGATCGCGAGCAGGGCGGCGAGCGGCAGCGGCACGCCGGCGGCGGCCGCGAAGAACGTCACCATGCCGCCGAGCATGACGAACTCGCCCTGCGCGAAGTTGATCACGTCGGAGGCGTTGTAGATCAGCGTGAAGCCGACCGCGACCAGCGCGTAGATCGCCCCGACGGTGAGGCCTGAGAAGAAGAACTGGAGGAGTTCGGGCATGGCTCTCTTCTTATCCCTCCCCGCGAAGCGGGAAGGGCGGCACTTCTTATCCCTGCCCCGAAGGGGGAGGGTGGCTGCGAGCGCAGCGAGCAGACGGGTGGGGTGGTGATCTATCGCACGATCCCCACCCGGCCGCCTTTGGCGGCCACCCTCCCCGAAGACGGGGAGGGATGGAGATCTACGACCCCGCTCCCGCCAGCGCCCAATCGCCGTTCTTGATCTCCAGCATGCGGAACGCCGACAGGTCGAGCCCGAGGTGATCGGTCGGCGACATGTTGACGACGCCGCCGGTGCCGATGAAGCCTTTGGTCTTCTCGATCTCGTCGCGCACCTTGGCCTTGTCGGCGCTCTTGGCGCGCTGCATCGCCTCGACCAGGATCATCAGCCCGTCATACATGTGACCGCCGAAGGTCGAGACCGGCTGGCCGGTTTTCGCCTCGTACATCTTCTTGTAATCGACCACGACCTTCTTCTGCGGATCGCTGTCGGGCAGCTTTTCGGCGACCAGCAATGCGGCGGCCGGCAGCCGCACGCCTTCGGCGGCGGGACCGGCGAGATCGATGAACTGCTTCGAGCCGACGCCGTGGCTCTGGTAGAACGGCAGCGTGATACCGAGCTGACGATAGTTGCGCGTCACGATCGCCGGGCCCTGGCCGAAGCCCGGGTTGATCACCGCCTGCACGCCGGCCTTGCCCTTGATGTTGGTGAGCTGCGGGCTCATGTCGCTGTCGCGCGGGCCGTAGGTCTCCTCGTGCAGCACCTCGATGCCGAACTTGGCCGTGACCGTCATGCACTGGTCGCGCATCGACTTGCCGAACGCGTCGGTGCCGGAGATCAGCGCGACCTTGAGCAGGTTGCGCCGCTTCAGGTCGTCGAAGATCTTCTCGCACGCCATCAGGTCGGTATGCGGCGTCTTGAAGTTCCATTTCTTCGCCGGCGTCACCGCCTGCACGGCGCCGGCGAAGTTGATCAGCGGCAGTTGCGCGTCCTCGGCGAGCGGAATGATCGCCATCGTGGTCGCGGTGGTGGAGCCGGCGAGCAGCGCGTCGACCTGGTCCTGCTCGATCGCGCGCGTGCCGAAGGTGCGCGCCTGGTTCGGGTCGCCGCCGTCGTCGTAGACGAACAGCTTGATCTGCTGGCCGTTGATCCCGCCCTTGGCGTTGATGTCGGCGACGTACATCTCCAGCGTCTTCTTCTCGGGATCGCCGAGGAACGAGGCCGGCCCGGTGACGGAAAGCACCGCGCCGATCTTGATCTCGGCCTGCGCGGCGCCCGCGCTCGCGAGCAGCAGCGCGGCCGCAACGGTTTGCAGCAATCGCATGGGTTCCCTCCGGACCGCGCGCTCTCGGGCGTGCGTTTTTGTTGACGGGTCGTCGAGCCGCCATAGTCCGGGTGAACCGGGGCGTGGGTCAAGGGATGATGCTCTCTCCGCCTTTCCTCTCCCGGTGGTGCCGGGAGACGGAAAGGATGCGCGCGCGGCGCCGCGACTCACCAGTTCGTCAGCGTGCCGTCTTCCAGCCGCGCCACCGGCAGATACGCCGGCTCGTACGGGAACCTGGCCGCCAGCGCCTCGTCGATCTCGACGCCGTGGCCGGGCGCCTCGCCCGGCAGCATGAAGCCGTCGGCGTAGGTATAGGCGTGTGGGAACACGGCGTCGGTCTCGGCGGTGTGCGGCATGTGCTCCTGCACGCCGAAATTCGGCACCGAAATGTCGAAATGCAGCGCCGCGCCCATGCACACCGGCGACAGGTCGGTCGCGCCGTGGCAGCCGGTGCGCACCTGGTAGATCTCGGCGAGCGCCGCGATCTTGCGCAGATGCGTGATGCCGCCCGCGTGCACCACGGTGGCGCGGATATAATCGATCAGCTGGTTCTCGATCAGGCCCTTGCAGTCCCAGATCGAGTTGAACACCTCGCCGACCGCGAGCGGCGTCACGGTGTGGCTCCGGATCAGCCGGAACGCGTCCTGGTTCTCGGCCGGCGTCGGGTCCTCGATCCAGAACATGCGCAGCGGCTCGAGCGCCTTGCCGAGCCGCGCCGCCTCGATCGGCGTCAAGCGATGATGCACGTCGTGCAGCAGATGAAAATCGAAGCCGAATTTTTCGCGCAGCGTCTCGAACAGCTTCGGCGCGTGATCGAGATATTTCTCGGTCGACCACACGCTCTCGACCGGCAGGCCCTTCTCGGCCGGTTCATAGGATGCGCCGCCCTTCGGCACGCCGTACACCTTGTCGAGGCCGGGAACGCCGGCCTGCGCGCGGATCGCCTTGTAGCCTTGCGCCATGTGGGCGGCGACCGAGTCGACGGCTTCGGCGATGTCGCGGCCGTTGGCGTGGCAATACACCATCACGGCGTCGCGGCTCCGGCCGCCGAGCAGTTGATAGAGCGGCAGGTTCGCGGCCTTGCCCTTGATGTCCCACAGCGCGGTGTCGACCGCCGCGATCGCCGTCATGGTGACCGGCCCGCGCCGCCAGTACGCGCCCTTGTAGAGATACTGCCAGATGTCCTCGATGCGGTGCGGGTCGCGCCCGATCAGGCAGGGGATCACGTGGTCCTCGAGATACGCCACCACCGCCTTCTCGCGTCCGTTCAGCGTGGCGTCGCCGAGCCCGTGCAGGCCTTCGTCGGTGACGATCTTCAGCGTGACGAAGTTGCGGCCCGGACAGGTGACGATCACCTTCGCGCTGACGATCTTCATCGCGCGGCCTTGCGGCGGGGGGCGCGCGCGGGCATCGGCATCTCCTCGTCCTCGAACATTTCGGGGAAGGTGCGCGCAAGGTGCGGCAGTGATTTCAATATCTCGCGCAAGTGATCCTTCATCGCCTGCTCGGCGGCGGCACTTCGTTTGGCCGCGATGGCGTCGAGGATCGCCTGGTGCTGCGTGACGAGATGGCCGACCGGCGTTGCGTCCGGGATGGACAGGAAGCGCACGCGGTCCATCTGCGCCTTGGCGTCCTCGATCACCTTCCAGGCGTAGCCGCAGCCGGCCGCATTGGCGAGCCCGCGATGGAATGCCTCGTCGAGCACGAAGAAGGCTTCCGGGTCGCGCGCCGCCTTGCGCTGCTCGGAGAGAATGGCGCGCAGATCGTCGATCGCGTCCTTGCCGAGGCCTTCGCTGGCGCGTCGCGCGATGGCGCATTCCACCGCCTCGCGCACGAAGCGCGCATCGGTCACCGCCTTGGCGGAGATCTTGACCACGAAGGTGCCGCGCTGCGGCAGCACGCGCACCATGCCGATCTCGGACAGCTTGATGAAGGCCTCGCGCACCGGCTGACGGCTCACCTTCAAGCGGTCGGCGATGTCCTGCTCGGACAGCGCGGTCGCCGGCGTCAGCCGCAGGGTCACGATCGACGCGCGCAAGGTGCGGAACACCTGCTCGGCGATCGACACGCGGCCGTCGATGCGCAGCGGCGCGATGGCCGGACCCCGTTGCATGCCGCTAGCTTCCATACTACCATTTCAGCCCAGAACGATTGCCAACGCAACACCGAGCCGACCAAAACCCACGCGCAAGGTTGCCGCAGGCAGCCGGGAGGACACGACATGACATTCGCCCGCCGCGGACTTCTCTCTGCCGCCGCCGCCCTCACCATGACGCTCGCGCTCAGCGCATCTTCATTTGCGCAGGCCCCGAAGGCGCCGGTGGTGATCAACGTGGTCGATGTCGGCGGCGCGCTCGCGCTGCTGCAGGACGCGATCGAGGCCTACAAGACCAAGAACCCGACGCACGTCTCGCGCTTCACCTTCACCAAGGCGCCGGCGCCCGAGCTGCCCGGCAAGCTGAAGGCGATGCAGGGCGCGAACCGCTCCGACATCGAGCTGGTGCTCGGCGGGCTCGACATTCTCTCCGCCGGACTGGAGCAGGGCTTGTGGGAGCCGGTGCTGACCAACCACGCCGCCAAATTCCCCGGCGTGAAGGACAACTATCTCGACCCGGCGAAGAAGATGCAGGAGCTCGCCAAGGATCAGGCGCTCGCGGTGGTGTTCATGCCGGCCGGGCCGCTGCTCGAATTCAATCCCGCCAAGGTGAAGGAGCCGCCGACCACGCCGGCCGGACTGCTCGCATGGTGCAAGGCGAACCCGAACAAGTTCGGCTATCCGCGCCCGGCGAATTCCGGCCCCGGCCGCACCTTCCTGATGGGCCTGCCCTACATGCTGGGCGACAAGGATCCGAAGGATCCGGTGAACGGCTGGGAGAAGACCTGGGCGTATCTCAAGGAGCTCAACTCCTGCATCGAATATTACCCGACCGGCACCGGCATCATGATGAAGGAGCTCGGCGAAGGCACGCGCGACATGACCGTGACGGTGAGCGGCTGGGACATCAACCCGCGCGCGCTCGGCGTGGTGCCGAAGGAGTACAAGGTGGTGGCGTTCGACAACCTCACCTGGGTGAACGACACGCAGTTCCTGATGGTGCCGAAAGGCGTCACCGGCGAGAAGCTCGCGGTCGTGCTCGACCTGATGAAGTTCCTGCTCGAGCCGCAGCAGCAGGCGATGACCTACGACAAGGGCTACTTCTATCCCGGCCCGGCGGTGAAGAACGTGCCGGTCACGATGGCGCCGAAGGAGAGCCAGGACGTGCTGAAGGAATTCGGCCGGCCCGAGTATGACGGCTGGATCGCGAAATTCCCGCACACCCAGCCGCTCGATTCCAAGCAGATGGTCGATGCGTTCCGCATCTGGGACCAGCAGGTCGGCACGCAGAAGACGAAGTGATGCTGTCGAAGCAAGCTCCGCTCATTCCCGCGCAAGCGGGAATCCAGGGGCCAAGGACTGGGTCCCCGCTTTCGCGGGGACGAGCGCGAGCCTGCGAGCTTGTCTCACCATGACCTCCCAATTCAAAGAACTCCGCCTCGACCGCGTCTCGCGCCACTTCGACAATCCGAGCGGCGCGCGCGTCGCGGCGCTGCATGAGCTCACCCTGACCATCAGGCGCGGCGAGTTCATCTGCCTGCTCGGGCCGTCCGGCTGCGGCAAGACCACGGCGCTCAACTGCATTGCGGGCCTGCTGCCGGTCACCGGCGGCACCATCTCGCTCGACGAGCGCCGCATCGACCTGCTGCCGCCGGAGAAGCGCGGCTTCGGCATGGTGTTCCAGAACTATGCGCTGTTCCCGCACATGACGGTGCGGCGCAACGTGGCGTTCGGCCTGATGATGCGCAGCACGCCGGCCGACGAAATGCGCACGCGCGTCGCGCGCGCGTTCCAGCTGGTGCAGCTCACCGGCCACGAGGACAAGCTGCCGGGGCAATTGTCCGGCGGGCAGCAGCAGCGCGTCGCGATCGCGCGCGCGATCGTGATCGAGCCGCCGCTGCTGCTGATGGACGAGCCGCTCTCGAACCTCGACGCCAAGCTGCGGCTGGAGATGCGCGCCGAGATCCGCCGCATCCATCGCCAGCTCGGCCGCACCACCATCTACGTCACGCACGACCAGGACGAGGCGCTCTCGCTTGCCGACCGCATCGTGGTGATGAAAGACGGATTGGTGCAGCAGGTCGCCGGACCCGAGGAAGTCTACGCGCAGCCCGCGAACCTGCATGTCGCGCGCTTCATGGGCTACCGCAACGTGCTCGCGCTCAAGGCCGGCGCGCGCAGCGGCGATCAGGTGACCCTGGAAGGATCGGGGCTCGCGCTCGAAGGCACCGTGCGGCAGGCGCTGTCCGGTCCGCACGCGATGGTGGCGATCCGGCCCGAAGACCTCTCGGTCGGCGCCGGACCGAACGCGATCGCCGGCAAGGTCGAGAACGTCGAATACGGCGGGCACGACTCGCTGATCGACGTGCGCGTCGCGCCCGACGTCATGCTGCATGCGCGCTCGGGCGAGCGCCTCGCCATCGGCGATAACGTCAAGCTCACCGTCGCGCCGCAGCGCGTGCTGGTCTATCCGGCGGAAACCGCGTGACCGGCGCTGCCGCAATCGCGGGGCGGAGCAGCACGGCGCTGCTGGTCGGGCCGGCGGTCGTGTTCCTGCTGCTGTTCTTCGTCTATCCGTTCGCCTACGGCTTCTGGCTCTCGTTCACGCCGGCCGAAGGGACGTGGCTCGCCAATTACGACAAGTTCTTCTCCGACGAGCACCTGTGGCGCACGCTGATCATCACGTTCCAGCTCGCGCTTCCCGTCACCATCCTCAACGTCGCGCTGGCGCTGCCGATCGCGTTCCAGCTGCGCCGCAAGTCGCGCTACCAGCGCTGGATGACGGCGATCCTGGTGATCCCGATCACGCTCGGCACCGTGCTGATCGCCGAGGGCATGCTTACCTATCTCGGCCCGAAAGGCTGGCTCGCCCAGTTCCTCTCGCTGTTTCACGTCTATGACGGACCGATCCGGCTGACGCACAATTTCATCGGCGTGGTGATCTCGCTGGTGATCTCCGGCTTCCCGTTCGCGTTCCTGCTGATCCTGTCCTACGTGACCGGCATCGATCCGGTGCTGGCGCGCGCCGCCGCGACGCTCGGGGCGGGTCCGTTCGCCCAGTTCCGCCACGTCTACCTGCCGCTGCTCGCGCCCGGGCTTGCCACCACGTTCTGCCTCGCCTTCGTGCAGACGTTCTCGGTGTTTCCGTCCGCCGTGCTGGTCGGCGCGCCGTCCGGGCCGACGCGCGTCATTTCGCTCGCCGCCTACGAGGCGGCGTTCGAGCAATACGACTACTCGATGGCCTCTGCCGTCGCGATGATCATGGGCTTCGCGCAACTGATCGTCGTGGTCGCGGTGCTCGGCCTGCGCCACGCCTTCTATCGCGGCCCGGCCGGCGGAGCGAAGGGATGAACGACCGCCGCCACTGGATCTACAGCGCGTGGAGCGGCCTGCTGCTCGGGCTGATGACCCTGTTCGTGCTGAACATCGGCCTGATGGTCGCATCCGTGGCGACCAACTCGTTCGCGCGGCGCTGGCTCGGCACATGGCTGCCGGACGGCTACACCACCAACTGGTACGCGGCGGCGTGGAAGGAATTCCAGCTCGGCGACGTGCTGTGGGTCACGGCCGAAGTCGTGCTCACCGTCGTGGTGCTCTCGATCGCGATAGGCGTGCCGGCCGCCTATGCGCTGGCGCGCAAGAGTTTCCGCGGCAAGCAGCTCGTGATGCTGCTCATCCTGCTGCCGCTGATCATCCCGCCGATCACCTACGGCATCCCGATGGCGACCGTGATGTACCAGGCGCATCTCGGCGGCACGCTGTACGGCGTGATCCTCGCCAACCTGGTGCCGGCGCTGCCGTTCGTCATTCTCGTGATGACGCCGTTCATCGAGCAGATCGACCCGACGCTCGAATCCGCCGCGCGCGTGTTCGGCGCCAACACCTTGCGCATCTTCTGGCACGTGCTGATCCCGCTGCTGATGCCGGGGATGCTGGCGGCCTCGCTGCTGGTGCTGGTGCGCACCATCGCGATGTTCGAGCTGACCTTCCTCACCGCGGGGCCGGACTCGCAGACGCTGGTGGTCGCGCTCTATTACGCGGTGTTCGCCGCCGGCGTGCGCGCGCCGCAATCGGTCGACGCGATGGCGATCGTCTACATGGGGCTCACGCTCGTGTGGCTGCTGATCGCGCTGCGTTTCGTCAACCCGACGCAGCTGGTCAGCCGCGTGAAGGAACAGCCGGCGCATTGACGTTCGGCGCTGGGCCACTGGCCCGTTGACGCTATCTGCGGCTTCTGCGCATGGTGGGAGACCCCACCGAAGCCAGGACGGCGATGACCGAACGGGACAACGTTTCGCGCGACTTGCTCGGCGCGGCGCCGCGCGTGATCAATGTCGGGCTCGATACGTTCGCCGTGAACCTGGCGGAGCAGGGCGCCGCGGTCGCGCATGTGCGCTGGAGCCCGCCGGCGGGCGGAAATGCGCACCTCGCCGGCCTGCTCGAGAAGCTCCAGGGTAAATAATCCAGGGCAATCCGTTGAGTACGATCGACCAGGCCAATCAGGAAGCGTTGCGGCGCATCCTCGCCGGCGATCCGGTGCTGGTCGATGTCGTGCCGGCACGCGAGGTGATTCCCGACCTCGCCGACCGCATGATCCTGCACGCCGGGCCGCCGATCGACTGGGAGCGCATGTGCGGCCCGATGCGCGGCGCGGTCACGGGCGGCGCCGTGTTCGAGGGCTGGGCGAGCGACCTCGAGCCGCGGCCGAGAAGCGCCGCCGCGCGGCGCCTTCGCGTTCCATCCGAACCATCATTTCGGCGCGGTCGGTCCGATGACCGGCATCACCACGCGCAGCCATGCCGCTGATGGTGGTCGAGAACCGCGCCTTCGGCAACCGCGCCTACTGCGCGATCAACGAGGGCCTCGGCAAGGTGATGCGCTTCGGCGGCAACGACGCCGAGGTGCTCGGCGCGCCTCGCGCTGGCTGCGCGACGTGTTCGGGCCCGCGCTCGGACGCGCGCTGCGCGCAGCGCGGCGGCATGCCGCTCAAGCCGCTGATCGCGCGCGGGCTCGACGATGGGCGACGAGATGCACCAGCGCAACGTCGCCTGCTCGAGCCTGCTGCTGCGCGAGCTCGCGCCGTCGCTCGCGCGCACCGTCGAAAGACGCCGAGCTCGTCGCGTGCCTCGACTTCATCGGCCGGCAACGATCAGTTCTTCCTCAACATCGCGATGGCGATGGGCAAGGCGCATCACCGATCCGGCGCGCGGCATCGAGGCTCGTCGGTGGTCACCGCGATGTGCCGCAACGGCACCGACTTCGGCATTCGCGTCGCGGGCACCGGCGACCGCTGGTTCACCGCGCCGGTCGAGATGCCGGCCGGGCTCTACTTTCCCGGGCTTCAGCGCGGCGGACGCCAATCCCGACATGGGCGACTCGGCGATCGTCGAGACCATCGGCCTCGGCGCCTTCGCCATGGCGGCGGCGCCGGCGGTGGTCGGCTTCATCGGCGCCGGGCGCGCCTCCGAGGCCGCGGCGTTCACCCGCGCGATGGCGCGAGATCACGGTCGGCGCGCAATCCCGCAGTGGACCATCCCGGCGCTCGACTTCGCCGGCGTGCCGACCGGCATCGACGTGCGGCTGCGTGGTCGAGACCGGCATCGCGCCGGCCATCAACACCGGCATCGCGCACCGCGAGCCCGGCGTCGGCCAGGTCGGCGCCGGCGTCGTGCGCGCGCCGCTGGCGTGCTTCGAGGAGGCGCTGCGTGGCGTTCGCCGAGACCATGGGCGTCGCATGAGCGTGATCCTCAACGAGGTCCGCCGCGGATTCTATCTCGACTCGGTCGCGCTGATGCGCATGTCGCGGCAGATCGCGGCCTGCCCGGGCGTCGAGGAGGCCGGCCTGATGATCGGCACGCCGGCCAACAAGGAGATCCTGCGCGACGCCGGCCTGCTCGGCGCCGGACGGCGACAGCGCCGAGCCGAACGACCTGATCATCGCGCTGCGGGCGAGCGATGCGCTCGCCGGCGAGGCCGCGCTCGCGGAAGCCAGGCGGCTGCTCGATCAGCCGAGCGCGCTCGGCGCGGCGGCGGCGGTCGAGTCGCCGCGCACCCTTCGCGCCGCGCATCAAGCGGCTGCCCGACCGCCAATCTGGCGCTGATTTCGGTGCCGGGCGAATTCGCCGTCGCGGAGGCGCGCAAGGCGCTGGAGCCGGGCTCCACGTGATGATCTTCTCCGACAACGTGCCGCTCGAGGACGAGGTGGCGCTGAAGCGCGAGGCGCGCGACCGCGGGCTGCTTCGTGATGGGTCCGGACTGCGGCACCGCGATCATCGGCGGCGTGCCGCTCGCTTTCGCCAACGTGGTGCCGCGCGGCGACATCGGCATCGTCGGCGCCTCCGGCACCGGCATCGCAGGAAGTCGTCCTGCCTGATCGCGCGCGCCGGCCGCGGCATCTCGCACGCGATCGGCGTCGGCGGGCGCGACCTCAAGGCGCGAGGTCGGCGCGATCACGACGCTGATGGCGATCGACGCGCTCGATGCCGACGCGCGCGACGACGCACATCGTGCTGATCTCCAAGCCGCCGCGCCGCCGTCGGTCGCCAAAGCGGTGCTGGACCGCGTCGCGCAAAGCGCGCAAGCCCTTCACGATCTGCTTTCTCGGCGCGGACAATGTCGCGCTGCCGCCGAACGCACGCGCTGCCGCGACGCTTGAAGGCCGCGGCCGACATCGTGGCCGGAGGATCGGCGGCAAGCTGGGCGCAGCAGCCGCTGCCGGGTTTCGCCCGCACCGGCCTGGTGCGCGGCCTGTTCGCGGGCGGGACGCTGTGCAGCGAGGCGCAGATCATCTTCCGGCAGGCGGGGCTCGCGGTGGCGTCGAACGTGCCGGTGCCGGGCGCATCCGCGCTTGTCCGTGCCCCCGACGGCCGGATCCTGACCGACCATGTCATGATCGACCTCGGCGACGACGAGTTCACGCGCGGACGTCCGCATCCGATGTTCGAGCCGGGCGTGCGCGATGCGCCGCTCGCCGAAGCGCTGGCCGATCCCGAGGTCGGGATCATCCTGCTCGATATCGTGCTCGGCTATGGCGGCCATCCCGACCCGGCGGGCCACGTCGCGACGTTCCTGGCCGGTCGCGAGCGCCGCGCCGTGATCGTCGCATCCGTCACCGGCACCGATGCGGACCCGCAGCCGCGCGCCGCGCAGGTCGAGACGCTCGTCGCGGCCGGCGTGATCGTGGCGGACTCCAACGCCGAGGCGACGCAAGCCGCGATCGCGGCGCTCGGCGCCGCGCAGCATCGTGGCGCCGCGGCGGGCCGATGACGCTCATCCCGGTAGTGCGGTCGGGCATGCTGGCGCAGGACTTCTGCCGCACCACCACGCGCGCCACCGTCGAAGCCGTGTTCGCGCGCAGTTTCTATCTGCGCTGCGGCGATGCGTTCGTGTGTGTCGGCGAACCCGACATCGGCAACGGTCCGCTGACATTGATCGCACAGCGCGGCGCCTTGCGGAATATGCGGCCGCGGCAATCCGCGCAGGTCAGCGCGGGGCAGATCGTGATCGGCGGCGCCATCCGGCTGGTCCTCGACCGCAGCGAGACATGGCGGGCGCCGCCCTGGCCGCTGCGGCCGGCGCCGGACCGGTTGATCGCGACCTGCGCGGCGCTCGCACGGCGCGCCGCCGTCGATGCGCCGGACGAAGGGCTCGCGCGCCTGGTCTGCGGCGGCGGCGAAACCGCGCAGCAGGCGTTCGCGCGCGTCGCGCGCCTGCGCGTTGCGCGTTTCGAACGCTGGTTGTCCGGCCGGCTTGCCGGAGATGCGCAGGGCGCGGCGAACGACGCCATAGGCCTGCTCGGACTGGGACCGGGGCTGACGCCATCGGGCGATGACTTTCTCGTCGGCGCACTCGCGACCCTCGACGCGACCGGCGAATGCGACGCCCATGCGGCGCTGGCGCGCGCGATCATCGCGGCCTTGCCCGCTGCGACATCACCGTTGAGCGCCTGCTTCCTGCGGGCGGCCGCAGCCGGTCACGCCGGCGAAAGTCTTCATCGCGCGGTGTGGGCCGTGATCGGCGGGCGATGCCGGTGTGGCGATCGCCGCCGTCGACACCATCGGCCACAGTTCCGGATGGGACATGTTGGCCGGCGTCATCGCCACGCTGCGCGTCGCCGCGACCGCGCGGGCGGCTTACGCCGTCGCGTAGACCCGGTACGCGGCATCGACCGCAGCGCCGGCCGGCAGCGTGACGCCGTTGCGGCGGAGCACCGCCTCGAGCGCCGTCAGGCAGCGCAGCACATTCGACTTGCGGCAGACATAACCCATCGTCCCGATGCGCCAGATCTTGCCGGCGAGCGGCCCGAACGAGGTCCCGATCTCGATGCCGAAATCGTGCAGCAACTGGCTGCGCACCGCGTCGGGGTTCGCGATCTCCTGCGGGATGATCACGCCGGTCACGTTGGCCATGCGGTGCGCGGGATCGCCGAACAGCTTCAGCTCCATCGCGGCGAGGCCGGCGCGCAGCGCGCTGCTTGCGAGCCGGTGGCGCGCGATGCCTTGCTCCAGTCCTTCCTCCAGCACGACGCGCGCGCATTCGCGCGCCGCGTACAGCATCGTCGCCGCCTCGGTGTGATGGTTGAGGCGCCGGGCGGACCAGTATTCCATCAGCATCGCGAGATCGAAGTAGTTCGAGCGGATGATCGGGCCGTCGCCGTCCTCGATATCCGCGGTCCGGATGCCTTGCTCGATGTGCCGGCGCGCCGCGACCACCGCGGCGGCCCGATCGTTGAAGCTGACCGGCGCCGAACCGGGTGGGCCCGACAGGCATTTCTGCAGGCCGGCGGACGCCATGTCGATCTGCCAGGCGTCCATCTCGAACGCGTTGCCGCCGAGCGAGGCGGTGCAATCGACGTAGAGCAGCACGTCATGCTTGCGGCATAGCGCACCGATCTGGTCGAGCGGCTGCAGCATGGTGGTGGACGTGTCGCCATGACTGATCGCGATCATGCGCGGACGATGCCGCAGGATCGCGGCCTCGATCTCGCCGGGGTCGAACACCCGGCCCCATTCGGTCTCGACCGCGACAACCTCAGCACCGAGGCGCCGCCCGATCTCCATCTTGAGGTGACCGAAGCGTCCGAACACCGGCACCAGCAGCGTGTCGCCCGGCACCAGCACGGAAGCGAGGCACGCCTCGATGCCGGCGCGCGCGGTCGCGTCGATCAGCAGTGTCCACTGGTTGGCGGTGCGGAAGACGCCGCGATACAGCGCCATCACTTGGTTCATGTAGCCGGTGAACTGCGGGTCGAACTGGCCCTGCAGCGGCACCGACATCGCCCGCAGCACCCGGGGATAGACATCGACCGGCCCGGGCCCCATCAGCAGGCGAGGCTCGGGATCGAGCTCGGCGAAAAGCTCGGGCGCCGCCGCGGCGCGATCTGCGCTGTCGTGAAAATTGCTCAAGCAATCGCTCCAATGTGCGGCGCGCGGGATCAATGACAGTTACTATCGCATGCGGCGCGACGCGCCAACGCCGGCCCGTGCCGGAAGGCCGGCCGACCGGCCGGGGAGGGCAGTGCGTGCCGCAGGCTCAATCCACCGCGAGTGCGACCACCGGAGCGCCGGCATGATCCCGTGGCGGCTGCTCGACACCGCAAGCGTGCCCGGCGGCGACGGCGAACTGCGGCTGATGGCGCGCGGGAGCGAATTCTCGATCCGGCTCGACCGCGACGAGCTGATGAACAGCCGCCTCGGCGACTCCGAAGCGGCGCTGGCGGCACTGGCCTGCGACCGGATCGCGGCGCGCAAGGCGCGGCACATCCTGATCGGCGGACTCGGCATGGGATTCACGCTGCGCGCCGCGCTCGCAAGGCTCGGCGGCGATGCGCGCGTGACCGTGGCCGAGCTGGTGCCCGCCGTGATCGCCTGGGCGCGCGGTCCGATGCGCGATGTCTTCGGCGCCAGCCTGGACGATCCGCGCGTCAGCCTGCGGGAAGCCGATGTCGGCGCGTCGATGCGATCCGGCGCATCGACGTTCGACGCCATCCTGCTCGACGTCGACAACGGTCCGGACGGACTGACGCGCAAGGCCAACGATGCGCTCTACGATCTTGCGGGCCTCGGCACGGCGCGCCGCGCGCTGCGCCCCGGCGGTGTGCTGGCGATCTGGTCGGCCAAGCCCGACCCGAAGTTCACCGCCCGCCTGCGCGCGGCGGATTTCGCCGTGGAGGAACACGGCGTGCCGGCACGCGGCGCGCGCGGCGGGAAGCATGTCATCTGGATCGCGGCGCGCGCCGGCTAGAGTTTCGGGATCATGCGCTCATCCACCTCGATGCGCACCGCGATCGCCGCGCTGGCGATGACGGCTGGATCGTTGTTGTCGGGGTCGGCGACATCGAGGCCGCCCTTGACCGCCTTCACGGTCACGTTGCCGACCGGCAGCGACGTCTTCACCGCCTCGAGGTCGACCCGCTCGGGCCGCTGCACGCCGATCGTCACCTCCACGTCGAGCCTCGCCTTGTCGATCTTCAGCGACCGGATGAACGACAGCGACGAGTGATGCAGCGCGTCCTGCACGGCGCGCAACGCGGCCTTGGTGTAGTCCGAGCCGTGCAGGTCGTTGCCGCTGCCGAGCTCCAGGATGACCCGCGTCTTTGCCATCGATGCCTCCGTCACGCGATGTCGAGACTGACGACGACGCAGGCATTGGCGATCAGCGTACAGTCGGTGCCGGCATCGTTGGGGATCTCCAGGCCGCCTTCGGTCACCGTCACGGTGCCCTTGCCGTAGGGCAGGACCGCGAGCACCTGCGCCTTGTCCACCGTGCCGGGCCGCGGCACGCCGACATGCACGTCGACCATCATCGCGTCGAGCGGATGGCCGAGCGCGGTCGCGATCGACAGCGAGTTGTGCCACAGCGCATCGCGCACCGCCCGGCAGGCGGCCTTGGTCGGGTCTCCGCCGCGGATGTCGGTGCCCATGCCGATTTCGAGCACCATCCGTTTTTTGGTCATGGGTCCTGCCGTGCGCTGACTGGTCGGACGCGAGCGTAGCAAGGCGGAACGGACGCGTCACGCACGTGCGAGCGATGTGGCGACCGCCGCAAACGCGCTGGCGAAGCGTGCAATCACATCGAGATCGATCGTGTCCGGGCCCTGGTCGCGGGTGTTGTGAAACAGCGCGTTGCTGCCGATGATCGAGATGAAGCGCCCGCCGCCGCGGTGCACGTTGAAGGCTTCGCCGCGCGGCACCGCGCCGCGCGGCAGGCGATGGTCGATGCGCAGGCCGGCCTCGCTCATCGCATCGGCCAGCATCGCCTCCATCGCGTCGTCGGAGGCCTGCAGGTGATTGCCCGGGCCCTGCGCGGCGCCGATGTTGGCGCCGAGATGAATCCAGGCGCGCGCCGCCGGCACCAGTCCGGCGCGGCGCGCGATGAAGTCGTCGAGGCCGAGGTGACCGATCTCATGGCCGCTCGAGGCCACGAACAGCACGTCCCGCGCGGGCTTCGCCGCGCGCGTGGCGCGCGCGATCTCCAGCCAGCAGGCGAGACCGCCGCCGCGCTCGCTCGCGCAGCTCCACCAGCCGCTGCGCGGCGTCATCACGACCAGCGGCGCGAGACCCGCGTCGGTTCCGGCAACGCGCGTGACGACGTTGAACGCCCGCGCGGGCGTGCGTTCGGCCTGTGCGGTCAGCCGCGCGGTCGCGCCGTGCCGCGCGCACGCGGCGAGGAACGCGGCTTCCTCGCTGGCGACCTGCAGCACCGGCGGCCCGAACGGCGTGAGAAAGCTGTCGGCGTTGCTCGGGCAAAATCCCGCGCGCGCCCCGCGCGTGACCACGACGATCGCCTGATGCCGGCCGTGCCGGCGTGCGTCGCCCAGCGCGCCGCTTTCCTGTGCGTTCGGCGCGCACTCGCAAAGCCCGATCGGTGCATCGCTGTTCAACGCGCCGAGGCGGCCCGCAATGCCGGCAGCGCCGGTGAAGCTGCCGTCGAACAGCGGCAGGCCCTCGATCGTGCGGCCGTCCAGCGCGAGCGAAGCCGCGGCGACATCGACCCGGTCGAGCACGAACTCTTCCAGCGTGGGCGCAAGCCCGATCTGGCGCATCTCGTCGGCGAGCCACGCCGCGGATCGCTCATCCACCGCCGTCCCGGTGCGATGAAATCCCTGGGCTTCGTAGGCGCGGATGAGCGCGCCGATGCGCGCCGTCACGATCCGCCCACCTTGATATTCGCGGCGCGGATCACCTTGGCCCACTTCTCGGTCTCGTCGCGGATCAGCGCGCCGAAATCGGCCGGCGAGCCGGGGAGCACGGTCCCGCCGAGGTCGGCGAACCGCGCCTTCAGCTTCGGATCGGCGAGGCCCGCATTGATCTCGCGGTTGAGCGTCTCGATGATAGCGGGCGGCGTGTCCCTCGGTGCCGCAAGCCCGACCCACTGGCTGGCCTCGAAACCCGGAATGAATTCGCTCAAGGTCGGAACGTCCGGCAACGCGTCGGTGCGCGCCGCGGTGGTCACCGCGAGCGCGCGCAGGCTGCCGGACCTGACATGTCCGAGCGACGTCGCCATCTCGGTGAACGCCACCTGGATCTGCCCGCCCAGCAGGTCGGTCACCGCCGGCGCCGCGCCGCGATACGGGACGTGCGTCAGGTCGGTGCCGGTCATCAGCTTGAAATATTCCCCGATGACATGCGCCGGCGAGCCGTTGCCGCCCGAGCCCATCGCGATCTTGCCGGGATTGGCCTTGGCGTAGGCGATGAACTCGGGAACGCTCTTCACCGGAAGCGACGGCGTGACTTGCATCAACTGCGGCACGCGCACGATGCTGCCGATCGGCGCGGCGTCGCGGAGAAACACGAAGTTGAGCTGCTCGAACAGCGTGGCGTTGATCGCCGCATTGCTGCCGGCAATGAGCAGCGTGTAGCCGTCGGCCGGTCCGCGCAGCACCGCCTCGGTGCCGAGATTGGTGCCGGCGCCCGGACGGTTCTCGATCACGAATTGCTGGCCGAGCCGCTCCGAGAGCCATTGGCCGATCAGCCGCGCGGTGACGTCGTTCGCGCCGCCGGCCGCGACCGGGACGACCACGCGCACCGGCCGTGCCGGGTAGGCTTGCGCCGCGGCGGTGCGCAGCGCCGCCGGAGCCGCGAGCACGCCTGCGGCGAGTTGAAGGAAACTGCGGCGGTGAAATGTCATGGGTACCCCGGGAGCAGCGCGATGCGCGCAGTGTAGCCCGGATGGAGTCCGCGGGTCACGCCTGCGGCGCGCAGTCGTTGCCGACTCCGATCAATTGCCGCGGCAAAATGCGGGTGTTAGCCTCGCGGCAAAACAAGGGAGGCGAGGCGATGTCGACGCGCTGCGGGCTGCTTGCTGCCGTACTCGTGGGTTCACTGCTGGCCGGTCCGGCCGTTGCGCAAAAATATCCCGACCGGCCGATCACCTTCATCGTTCCATGGGCCGCCGGCGGCGGAGCCGATCTGGCGTCGCGCCTGCTCGGCGGGGCGCTCGAACGCGAGCTGGGCGTGCCGGTCAACATCGTCAACCGGACCGGCGGCAACGGCGTGGTCGGACATTTTGCCATCGGCGCCGCGCCGCCGGACGGCTACACGATCGGCATGGCGACATCGGAGATCGCCTATCTCAAGACCACCGGCCTGTCCGACATCACGCCGGACACCTACGACATCATCTCGACCGTCCTGACGTTCCCGGCCGGGATCACGGTGCGGGCGGATTCACCGCACAAGACCGCGGGCGATTTTCTCGCCGCCTTGAAGAGCAATCCGAAGAACACGTTCACGGCGTCGGGTGCCGGCACCGGCGGCTCGTGGCACATCGCGATCGCGGGCCTGGGCAAAGCCGCGGGCGTCGGCGCCGATCATGTGCGCTGGGTGCCGAGCCAGGGCGGCGCGCCGGCGCTGCAGGATGTCGTGGCCGGCGGGATCACGATGTTCTCAGGCTCTCCGGGCGAGGCGAAAGCGTTCGCCGACTCCGGCCGCGTGCGCATCCTGGCGCTGATGGCCGACGAGCGCTCCGCCGCCTTCCCGGATGTCCCGACCCTGAAGGAATCCGGCGTCAACTGGAGCTTCACCAACTGGTTCGCGCTGGTCGCGCCGAAGGGCCTGCCGGCGGAGGTGCGCGCCCGGCTGATCGCGGCGGGCGCCAAGGCGCATGCGACCGCCGAGGTGCAGGACCCGCTGAAGCAGCGCGGCTTCAATCCGATGTGGTCCGGCCCCGAGAAGGCGCGCGCGTTCGCGCTCGGCTTCGCGACATCCACGCGCGACGTTCTCACCGAGTTGGGCCTCGCCAAGCCGTAGTTTGTCGGAAAAGAGGCCAGCATGCAGCGCATTCTCATCACCGGTGCGGCCGGGAACATCGGCAACACCTTGCGCGAAGGCTTGCGCGGACGCTACGCGCTGCTGCGCCTGTCCGACATCGCGCCGCTCGGGCCGGCGCGCGACGGCGAGGAGGTCGTGCCCGCCGATCTGTCCGACCTCGCCGCGGTGGAAGCCGCGATGCGCGGCATCGATTGCGTCGTCCACCTCGGCGCAGTCCCGGGCGAGGACAGCTGGGACAAGATCCTGCCCAACAATGTGGTGGGGGCCTGGAACGTGTTCGAGGCGGCGCGGCGGCAAGGCGTGCGCCGCGTCGTCTACGCCAGCTCGCATCATGCGGTCGGGTTCTATCGGCGCGCCCGCGTCATCGACCAGACCGTCGTTCCGCGGCCGGACGGCATCTACGGGGTGAGCAAGGTGTTCGGCGAAGCCACCGGCCGCCTGTTCGCCGACAAGCACGGCCTGTCGGTCGCGTGCCTGCGCATCGGCGCGTTTCGTGACAAGCCGGAGGACCGGCGCCTGCTTCACGTCTGGCTGAGCCCGCGCGACGCCGTGCACCTGGTCCAATGCTGCATCGACGCGCCCGACTATCATTTCATCACGGTCTATGGCGTCTCCGATAATGCGCGCAACCGCTACCGCAATACGGGGCTCGAATTCCTCGGCTACCGGCCGCAGGACAAGGCGGAGGATTATGCCGCCGACATCATGCGCAAGCCCGACACCGAGGATGCGATCTCGCGGCAATTCCATGGCGGCATGTATACCGAGATGGGGTTCGACGGCGATCTCGCGCGGATCGAGTAGCGCCCACCCGAACGCGAGCCCGCCGCGCGCATCGTTCCCGGTGGGCAGCAACCCGCGTGTCGCATGCGCGCCGGACTTGCGTCCTCATGCGTTCGCGCATGCGGCGGATTCGGGACTCGCCTGATCGCAGGTGTTAGCCTCGCGGCGCGACACGTCGACGCGCCGTGCCGCTGCCGCCGCCAATCGCACCGGCGCCGGAGAAAAATTCTCAGCCTCGGGGGCGACCGCAAAACCCGGGCGATGCGCAACAGGGAGGCTTCTCATGACTCGAAGGACCGCTGGAATTGTCTTCGCCCTCGGCGTCGTGCTTGCCGGATTCGCCGGCAGCGCGAGCGCACAGAACTCGCCTGCGGGTGCGGCGCTCGACGCCGTGCTGCGCGGCGCGATCGAGCGCAAGGATGTGCCGGGCGTGGTCGCGCTGGTGACCGATCGCGAGCGCGTGCTGTACCAGGGCGCATTCGGCGTGGCGGATGTCGCGACCGGGCGTCCGCTCGCACCCGACGCGCTGTTTCGCATCGCCTCGATGACCAAGGCGGTCACGTCGCTCGCCTTGATGCAGCTGATCGAGCAGGGCCGCCTCGGCCTCGACGACCCGGCGGAGAAATACCTGCCCGAGCTTGCCGGACTGAAAGTGCTTGAATCGTTCGACGCGACGAGCGGGGCATACAAGGTCCGCCCGGCCTCGCGGCCGGCGACCGTCAAGCACTTCCTGACGCACACGTCGGGCCTCGCCTATCCGTTCACCAGCGCGTCCTGGCGCGACCTCAAGCCGCGCGCCGGCGAAACCTATCCGTTCGGCGGACCGCTGCTGTTCGATCCGGGCGAGCGCTGGCACTACAGCACCAGCACCGATGTGGTCGGCCGGCTGGTCGAGGTGGTGTCGGGCCAGAAGCTCGAGGACTATTTCCGCCAGCACATCTTCGCCCCGCTCAAGATGGACGACACCTCCTACAACGTGCCGGAGGCGAAGGGGCCGCGCATGGTGGCGCAGCAGCAGCGCGCCGGCGAGCGCATGGACGGCGCGATCGAGCTGCAGAAGCCGCAGCCCCCGCTCACCGTCGCGGCACCGATCGGCGGCGGCGGCCTTGCGTCGACGGCGAGCGACTACGGGCGCTTCGTGCGCATGCTGCTCAACGGCGGCGCGCTGGACGGCGCGCGCGTGCTCAAGGCCGAGACGGTGGCGCTGATGGGGCAGAACCACATCGGCGCGGTGTCGGTCCCGGCACTCAAGACCGCGCTGCCGCGCAGCGCCGATTTCACCTTCATCGCCGATGGCCGCGACAAGTGGGGGCTCGGCTTCCTGATCACCACCGATCAGGTGCCCGGCAAGCGCTCGCCCGGCAGCCTGAGCTGGGGCGGCATCAACAACACGTTCTTCTGGATCGATCCCGCGCGCGGCATCGCGGGCGTGATCATGATGCAGTACCTGCCGTTCGCCGACGCCAAGGCGCTGGCGGTCTACGACGCGTTCGAGCGCGGCACCTATCGACTGGTGGACGCCGCGGTGAGGTAGCGATGTTGCTTCGCGTGGCCGGTGGCATGCCGGCCACGCGAAGGCAAGGTCTGGCCAGCCGCGCCGGCGCAAGGATAAGGTGTCGAAAACCGGGAGGAATGACACATGAAAGCGCCGCTGCTTGCCGTCCTGCTGTCGATTGGTTTGAGCGCGCCCGCTTTGGCGGCGACGTTCGTCTATGTCTCCAACGCCGACGACGGCACCATCGGGATGTACACGCTGCAGGCGGACGGCTCGCTCCAGCCGGGCGCGCGGGTCGAGGCCGCCAAGGTCGTGATGCCGATGGCGGTGAGCCCGGACAAGCGCTTCCTGATCGCGGCCGTGCGCTCCAAGCCGTATGAGGCGTATACGTATGCGATCGACAAGAAATCCGGCGCGCTGAAGCTGGTCGGCAAGGGCGAGCTCGCGGAGAGCTATCCCTACATCACGATCGACGCCACGGGACGCTTCCTGCTCGGCGCGTCCTACGGGGCAAACCAGGTCGGCGTGAATCCGATCGGCAAGGACGGCAAGGTCGGCGCGCCGATCCAGGTGATCCCGACCGCGCGCAACGCGCACTCGATCCGCACCGACAACACCAACCGCTTCGTGTTCGTGCCGCATCTCGGCACCGACCAGGTGTTCCAGTTCGTGTTCGACAAGAAGAGCGGCAAGCTCAGCGCCAACACGCCGGCGGTCCTCCAGATGAAGCAGGGCACCGGGCCGCGCCACATCATCGTGTCGAAGGACAACAAGTTCGCCTACCTGCTCAACGAGCTGACCGCGACCGTGACCACGCTGGCGCTCGATGGCAAAACCGGCACGCTGAAGGAGGTCGACTCGGCCTCGGCGCTGCCGCCCGACACCAAGCTCGGCACCGGCATGCCGCGCGGCGCCGTCGGTGCGCCCGGACAGGCTCCGCGCAACACCGACAACGACATCTGGGCGTCGGACCTCCACCTCACGCCGAACGGCCGCTTCCTCTATGCGGCCGAGCGCACCTCGAGCACGCTCGGCGGTTTCCGCGTCGACGCGGCGAGCGGCAAGCTCACCTTTGCGGGAAGCACGCCGACCGAGAAGCAGCCGCGCGGCTTCGCCATCGATCCGTCCGGCCGCTTCGTCGTGGTGTCGGGCGAGAAGTCGGAGACGATTTCCTCCTACGCCATCGACGCCGAGACCGGCGCGCTCAAGGCGATCGGCAAATACCCGACCGGCAAGGGCGCGAACTGGGTCGAGATCGTGTCGTTCGACTAGAGTTGATCCGCGGACATTGAAGCACACTCCGCTCATTCCCGCGCAAGCGGGAATCCAGGGGCCAGAGACTGGATCAACAACCGGGTCCCCGCTGTAGTTTATCCCCGACTTGATCGGGGACGGGGACGAGCGGAGGTCAGTGCTTCAATCGCGTTGGATCAGACTCCAGCGCGGCGCGGCGTCGGGTAACCCCGCGCGACTTCGAATGGCGTGCCGCTAACTGCGCAGCCGATAGAACGCCATCGCGTTGGTGACGAAAAACCGTTCGCGGTCCTGTGCGCCAAAGCCGTCGAGCATGCGGCTCACCGCCGTCACCAGCGCGTCGTAGCCGATCCGCAGTCCGGCCACCGGAAAGTTGGTCGCGAACATGCAGCGTTCGATGCCGAAGATGGCGATCGCGTCGCGCACGATGCGGCGGTTCGACTGGTAATCCCATGGCTGGTCGCGCAGGCCGAACTCCGAGACCTTGAGGTGAACGTTCGGTTCGCGCGCCAGCACCTCCATGGCGCGGCGCCAGGCGGCGAGGCCCTCGGCGGAGCGATCCCACGGAAAGCCGGTGTGGTTGAGGACGATCGGTGTTGCGGGAAACGATCGCGCCACCTCGGCGGCCTCGATCAGGTGCCAGCAGGGCACGCGCAAATCCCACGACAGGTTGAATTTCGCCAGCCGCGCGAAGCCGCGCAGCCAGGCGTCGTCCTGCATGGTGCCCGGCGCGCCTGGCGTCATCGCGCCTGGCGACGGCGAGGTCACCGGCTTGGAGCGGATGCCGCGCACCAGCGGGAAGGCGGCCTGCTGCGCCAGGATCTCCTCCGCGTCGGGAGTATGAAACCAGGCGTGCGCCACGATCGCGTTGGGAAAGCCGTGCACGGCGTTCATCTGCGAGACCCAGCGCGTCTCGCCGACCTGGTCGGCGCGATCCCATTCCGCCTCGCAATGCACGGTCATCAGCACATTGTGGGCTTGCGAGTCGCGCAGATAGTCGGCGGGCAGGTAGTCGCGCCGCAGCGCGCTGTAGTCACCGAGGAAGAAATGCGGCTCGGGCCGGCCGCTCAGCCAGGGATGATTGTTGCGGCTGAGATCCCAGAGGTGATGGTGCGCGTCGACGAGCGTCACGGCGTGCGCGCTCGCGTTCCAGCTTCGGCTGATCGGTTGCACGGTCGCGTCCACCGCTAGACCGCCAGCACCTGCTCGTGCGCGACCGCGCGGCAGTCCATCTCGTATTCGAGCCCGGCGACCGGCGGGCGCGCATAGTGCCAGGTGAGGCCGTGGCGCGCGGCGCCGCGGCGCACGATCTCGCCGGCGAGAAACGGATGCAGGTCGTGCACGGTGTAGGCCTGCGTCGCGGTCGTGTCGTGCCAGCCAAAGCCGAGCGCCGACATCCGCCGCTCCATCTCGCCCAGCACGTAGACCGCCTTCTCGCGCATCGCGTCCGGCGCGGTCTCGCCGGCGCGCACGGTATGATCGCGGTAGTTGCCCTTGCCCTCGACCGCCTCGCCGCTGCCCGCGACCACGAAGGTCGGGCGCTGCTGCGGCGGCGCCGTCAACGTGTAGCAGAAGGCGTGGAACGAGGGCTCGGCCGGCGGGTCGATCTCGGGACAGACATTGCTGCGCGCCACCGGATTGGTGCGGCCGTCGTAGATCCCCCACGTCTGCAAGGTGCCTGCATACACCTCGTTGAAGGCGCGAAAGCCGTCCTCGGTGAACGGCGCTCCCGAGCGCAGCTCGCAGGCGCAGAACGCGGTGAGCGGACGGCCGCCGGCGCGGATGGCCTGCTCGATCAGCGCGAAGCCGGCGGCGAGCGGCACCGGCGTGTGGAAGCGCACGCGCGTGATCGTAAAGCCGCGTTCGGCAGCGACCCCGCCCGAATACTGGAAGACCGCCGGGATGAAGCGGTAGCCGCCGGGCGTGAAACTGGCCGTGGTCATCGGGAGCCTTTACGGGTTGCCCAAAAACTGCCGCACGCTGCGGCATCGGCCCACCATTGACAAGGCCGCGCCGTGCTCCGCACACTTGAAAAAAACAAGAACGACCCTCGGGAGGACGGACATGAAGCGCGCAGTCGCATCCATCAGCATTGGAATTTTTGCCGGCGCCTTCGCGTGCGCGGCGCACGCGGCCGACATCAAGATCGGCGCGATCTACGACTATACCGGCCCGTTCGCGGGCGGCGGATCGAAGGCGGCCGCGATCGGCAACAAGATCGCGATCGACCTGGTCAACGAGCGCGGCGGCGTCGAGGGCAACAGGATCGTCGGCATCTACGCCGACGCGCAGTCGAAGACCGACGTCGCGATCAACGAGTCCGAGCGGCTGCTCAACGAGCAGAAGGTCGACCTGATCATGGGCGTGTTCTCGAGCGCGCATTGCGTGCCGATGGCCGCCAAGGTCGACGCCGCGAAGAAGTTCTTCTGGATCAACACGTGCGTGGCCTCCGCGGTGCTCAAGGGCCGCAAGCTGCACTACGTGTTCCGTCCGCAGGTGCACTCGGACCAGTTCGGCGAGGCGTCCTGCCAGTTCCTCGCCGAGAACGCCAAGGCCCGGCTCGGCAAGGAGGTGAAGGACGTCAAGGTCGCGATCATCAACGAGGACGGGCCCTACGGCGTCGGCGTCGCGATGGGCAACGAGGCGAAGTGCAAGGCGCTCGGCATGCAGATCGTGCACCGGGAGGCCTATTCGGCGACCGCGACCGATCTCTCCGCGCTGGTGACCAAGCTGCGCCGCGCGCAGGCCGACGTGATCCTGCACACCGGCTACAATCCCGACATCACGCTGTTCCTGCGCCAGGCCAAGGAGGCCGGGCTGAAATTCTCCGCGCTGATCGGCCACGGCGCCGGCTACAGCCAGATCGACAAGCTGATCGAGACCTTCGGCGACGACATCAACCTCGCCTACAACGTCGATCCGGTCGCCGCGCAACTGCTCGACCCGAAGACCCTGAAGCCCGGCATCGCCGACCTCACCGCCGAGATGGTGAAGCGCTACAAGGCCGAGACCGGCGCGCAGGAGGTGCCGACGCACGTCTCGATGGGCTTCAACAATGCGTGGATCTTCCTCACCGACGTGCTGCCGCGCGCGATCAAGAAGCACGGCGGCTACGATCCGGAGGCGCTGCGCAAGGCCGCGCTCGAGACCGACATCCCGGAAGGCGGCACCACGCAGGGCTATGGCGTGAAGTTCTTCGGCCCCGACAGCGAGATGGCCGGGCAGAACGAGCGCTCCTCGCCGGTGGTGATGCAGTTCGTCAAGGGCGAGACCAAGGTGGTCTGGCCGGCCGCGATCAAGACCGCCGACCCGGTGCTGCCGCTGCCGAAGGGCCACGCCTACGCGCGGTGATGTCGCTGGCGGCTCGTCGGCGGCGCTTCATCTCGCTCACGCGTCGGTGCGTGGGCGGGCGTCATCGGCTGGCCGCAGCCAGCCGGTGCCGGGCCGGTCGAGCGCGGTCCGGTCCCATTCACGCAGCACCTTGAAGTGGTGATCGAAGTAGCCGTCATTGATCCATCCCCAGCCGAATTGATCGCCGATTGCGAGATGCAGGCCGAGAAGCCAAATCTCCCGGATCGCCACGAACACCGGGATGGCGTCGATGTCATTGTCGGCCAGCGTCCGATGGCGCGTGTAGCCGCCAATGAACGCCCGGCCCATCGCTTCGATCCGCTCGGTCGGGCTCCCATCGAGCGCAAAACCCCAGGGAAAGACCGCGAGGTCATAGGCGCGATAGCCCCATCCGCAACAATCGAAATCGAACATCGTGAATGCCCCGTCGCTTTCACCGGCATTCCCGCCGTGAAAATCGCCATGGCAGAAACCGATGTCGAGGCCGGCTGCTCCCCGTATCCGGCTCCTCAGGCGTTCGCCCAGCTGCTCGACGTAGGCAACGTCGTCCGGGCGATGCGCGATCGCAGACGTCACGCGGCGCAGCGGCTGCTCCAGCAGGAGTTCGAGCTCGAGCGCAGGTCGCCGCCGCGGCCCTTTGAAGCTCTCCGCCGCACAATGAATTGCAGCCGCGGTTTCTCCATAATGCGCCGCCAGGTCGTCGGTGTATTTTTTACGCGGCACCTCCTTGCCGGGAGCCGCCGGGAACAGGACCGCCCACCGTCTGCCCTCGATGCAATCGAGCGGCGTGAGCAATGCGCCGTCGGTCCGGCTCAGCGGCGCCGACACAGGTGCGGTCTGCTGCGCGAGATGCCGCAGCATGGCAAGCTCGGTCTCGATCGCGTCGCGACTGCGCCGGCCGGCGTAATACACCCGCAAATAATATGTCTCGCCGCGTTTGGTCTCCACCTTGTAGGTGTCGTTCAGGCCGCGGTTATGGAGGCGGCAGCGGTCGATCGCGCCAAGCGCGTAGCGCGACAACACGTCCTCGGCGAGGGCGCCGGGGCTGAGGTTCGAATCCGTTGCGGCAAACGCAGCCGCGGGCGCGTCGGAAAGATCAGGCATGTGCAGGGTTCCCACAGACCTGGAGCAGGTTGAACGCCGTCGGCAAACCGGGGCGCACTTGCGATGGGCTCGTCAGGTCCGGCGACGGACCGACGCGTCATCGGCTCAAAAGTCGTAAATAACCCGGAGCAGCATCGCGGAATCCTCAGCGGGAGAGGCGCATATAGCACGCGGTCGTCGATCGGTCCACGACACCGGCGCAGCGGTGATGCGTGCCGTCTCGGGTGGGCGATGGTTCGAGACGCGCCACTGCGCGGCGCTCCGCCCTGAGGATCGGCGACGAAGCGTCCCGCCATTGACAAGTGTGCGCCGTGCTTCGCACACTTGAAAAAAATCAATCGGCCCGTCGCGGCCGCAGGGAGGACGTGGAATGAAGCGTGCAATCGCCACAATCGGACTTGGACTCGCGGGGGCGTTGCTCGCCTCGACGGCCTTCGCGCAGGACATCAAGATCGGCGCGATCTACGACCTGACCGGCCCGTTCGCCGGCGGCGGCTCGAAGGCCGCCTCGATCGGCACCAAGATCGCGATCGACATCATCAACGAGCGCGGCGGGGTCGAGGGCCACAAGATCGTCGGCATGTTCGCCGACGCGCAGTCCAAGATCGACGTCGCGATCAACGAGGCCGAGCGGCTGCTGAACGAGCAGAAGGTCGACCTGATCACCGGCGTCTATTCGAGCGCGCAATGCGTGCCGCTCGCCGCCAAGGTCGATGCCGCGAAGAAATTCTTCTGGATGCCGGTGTGCGTGTCGTCGGCCGTGGTGAAGGGCAAGAACCTGCAATACGTGTTCCGCCCGACCATCCACTCCGACCAGTACGGCGACGCCTCGTGCTCGTTCATCGCCGAGAACGCGCAGAAGCTCGGCAAGCCCGTCAAGGACATCAAGGTCGCGATCATGCACGAGGACGGCCCCTACGGGGTCGGCGTCGCGACCGCGAACGAACAGCGCTGCAAAGAGCTCGGCATGCAGATCGTGCACAAGGAAGCCTATTCGGCGACCACGAGCGATCTCTCCGCGATGGTCTCCAAGCTGCGCCGCGCGCAGCCCGACGTGCTGCTGCACACCGGCTACAATCCGGACATCACGCTGTTCCTGCGCCAGGCGAAGGAGGCCGGGCTGAAGTTCTCCGCGCTGATCGGTCACGGCGCCGGCTACAGCCAGATCGACAAGCTGTACGAGACCTTCAAGGACGACGTGAACTACCTGCTCGACGTCGACCCGGTGCCGGCGCAGCTGCTCGACCCGAAGACGCTCGCGCCCGGGCTGGGCGACCTGATCACCGAGATGGTGAAGCGCTACCGGGCGGAGAGCGGCGCGAACGAAGTGCCGCCGCATACGTCGATGGGCTTCAACAACACCTGGATCCTGCTCACCGACGTGCTGCCGCGCGCGATCAAGAAGTACGGCGGCTGGGATCCGGAAGCGCTGCGCAAGGCCGCGCTCGACGCCGACATTCCGATCGGCGGCACGATGCAGGGCTACGGCGTGAAGTTCAATCCGGCGGGCGATCCGATGGCGGGACAGAACGCGCGCTCGATCGCGGTGGTGATGCAGTTCGTCGACGGCAAGACCACGGTGGTGTGGCCGAAGGAGATCAAGACCGCCGAGCCGGTGTTCCCGTTCCCGAAGGGGCACGCCTACGCGAAGTGAGTCTGTCTTATCCCTCCCCTGAAAGGGGAGGGTCGGCGAGCGTAGCGAGCCGGGGTGGGGCGGCGCGACGATCACGACCCCACCCGTCCGCGCGCTGCGCGCGCGTCCACCCTCCCCCTGCGGGGGAGGGATAGTCCGAGCCAGGATTTTCCCGCATGCCCATGCTCAACGTATCCGGCCTCACCAAGCGGTTCGGGGCCTTGCGGGCGGTCCATGACGTTTCGTTCGCGGTCGAGCAGGGCGAGATCCTCGGCCTGATCGGGCCGAACGGCTCGGGCAAGAGCACCACGTTCAACTGCATCGCGGGGCTCTACCCGCCGAGCGCCGGCACCATCGCGTTCGAGGGCGCCGACATCACCGGCCTGCCGCCGAACAGGATCTGCCACAAGGGGATCGCGCGCACGTTCCAGATCCCGCGCCCGTTCCGCAACCTCACGCTGCTGGAGAACGTCGCGCTCTCGGCCTTCTTCGGGCGCGACCGCGCGGTGACCCAGGCGAAGGCGTGGGAATACGCCGAGGAGGCGCTCGCGCTCGTCGGCCTGCCGGCGGACGCGCACATCACCACCGACGGGCTCGGCGCCGCCGCGCTGAAGAAGCTCGAGCTCGCGCGCGCGCTCGCGACCCAGCCGCGCCTGCTGCTGGCGGACGAAAGCCTCAACGGGCTCGACCACAGCGAAATGGAGCAGGCCGCCGACATGCTGCAGCGCATCCGGCGCGAGAAGAACATCACCATCGTGTGGGTCGAGCACATCATGGGCGTGCTGATGCGCGTGGTCGACCGCGTGGTCGTGCTCGACCACGGCGAGGTGATCTTCTCCGGCCCGCCGAAGGAGGCGCAGGGCAACGCGCGCGTGGTCGAGGTCTATCTCGGCGCCGAGGCGGCGTGATGCTCGACCTGTCGAACATCGACGCGGGCTACGGCAGCTTCCAGGCGCTGTTCGGCATCTCGATGTCGGTCAAGGCCGGCGAGGCGGTGGCGGTGATCGGCGCGAACGGCGCCGGCAAGACCACGCTGCTGCGCGTCATCTCCGGCCTGCTGCCGGCCTCCTCCGGCACGATGACGATGGAAGGCGCCGACCTGCGCACGACGCCGCCGCACAAGGTGATCGAGACCGGGATCGCGCACGTGCCGGAAGGGCGGCGGCTGTTTCCGCGCCTGTCGGTGGAGAACAACCTGCGCATCGGCGCCTACATCCCGGCGGCGCGCGCAAAATTCGCCGAGCGGCTGGAGCAGGTCTACGCGCTGTTTCCGCGGCTGAAGGAGCGCCGCGCGCAGCTCGCCGGCACGCTCTCGGGCGGCGAGCAGCAGATGTGCGCGATCGCGCGCGCGCTGATGAGTGGGCCGAAGCTCGTATTGCTCGACGAGCCCTCGATGGGGCTCGCGCCGGTGATCGTCGCGCAGGTGTTCGACCTTGTGCGCCGGCTGCGCTCGGAAGGCTACACCGTGCTGATCGTGGAGCAGAACGTGCGCCAGGTGCTGAAGATCGCCGACCGCGCCTACCTGCTCGAGGTCGGGCGGATCAAGGCGAGCGGTTCGTCGCAGGAGCTGCTCGCGAGCGACGAGATCCGCAAGGCGTATATGGGGATTTGATGATGCGCACGACTGTCATCCCGGCCGACCCCGGCCCTGAGCCGGGGGAGAGCCGGGACCCATCTCGCTCCACGCACAGGCCGGCGCTTGCTGCGCAATGGATCCCGGATCGGCCCTGCGGGCCGTCCGGGATGACAGGCTGAGACACGGGCATGGGGATTTGATGATGCGCACGACTGTCATCCCGGCCGAGCGGAGCGAGAGCCGGGACCCATCTCGCTCCGTGCACAGACCGGCGCTTGCTGCGCAATGGATCCCGGATCGGCCCTGCGGGCCGTCCGGGATGACAGGCTGAGACACGGGCATGGGGATTTGATGATACGCAAGACTGTTATCCCGGCCGAGCGGAGCGAGAGCCGGGACCCATTTGTCCCGACGTGCAGGCCAGTGTTCGTGGCACGATGGGTCCCGGATAGCCGCTGCGCGGCTTCCGGGATGACACGGTGATCGGGATGGACTGCCAGCTCGACATCTACTTCCTCGAGGCGATCCTCAACGGGCTGCTGCTCGCCGGGCTGCTGGCGCTGCTCGCGCTCGGGCTCAACCTCATCTTCGGCGTCATCGACGTGGTGTGGATCTGCTACGCCGAGCTGGTGATGGTCGGGATGTACGGCATCCACTACGCCTACAAGGGCGGGATGCCGTTCCTCGCCGCGGCGCTGATCGGCATCGTGCTGATCGCGGCGGCCGGCGTGCTGCTGCACCAGCTCGTCATCCGCCCGGTGCTCGACTCGGCGCCGATCAACCAGCTGCTCGTCACCGGCGGCGTGCTGTTCGTCCTGCAGGCCGCCGCCACCATGGTGTTCGGCATCGACTTCAAGAACCTCGGCATCCGGCTCGGCTCCTACAACGCCTTCGACATGTCGTTCTCGTATTCGCGCATCATCACGTTCGGCGTCGCGCTCGCCGCGATGCTGCTGCTGTGGGTGTTCCTGCAGCGCACCTACATCGGCATCGCGATCCGGGCGATCTCGCAGGACCGCCAGATCATGCCGCTGATGGGCGTCGACCAGCGCCGCGTCTATCTGGTCACCTCGGCGATCGGCGGCGGGCTCGCCGGCCTCGCCGCCGCCCTGATGGTGCTGCAGTTCGACATCTATCCGCAGATCGGCCTGCAGTTCGGCCCGCTGATCTTCATGATCTGCGTGCTCGGCGGGCTCGGCAGCATGATCGGCGGCTTCATCGCGGCCTTCATCATCGCCGAGTTCATCGCGGTCGGCGGCTCGTGCTTCGCCACCGAATGGGGCTACGCCATCGCGTTCCTGTTCTTCATGGTGGTGATCTTCATCCGGCCGCAGGGCCTGTTCGGGGGCAAGTCTTGACCGTGAAGCGCATCTCGCCCTCGATCATCGCCGGCGCCGCCGCGCTGCTGCTGGTTCCGGTGGCGGTGCGCTTCTTCTTTCCGGCGGCGGAGAAATACTACCTGCACCTGCTGATCCAGATCCTGATCTGGTCGTTCATCTACACCGGCTGGTCGCTGATGGGCCGCTTCGGCCTCACATCGCTGGGCCACGGCGCCTTCACCGGCATCGGCGCCTACGTGATGGTGCTGCTGTGGAACTACGGCGGCATCACGCCGTGGATCGGCATTCCGGTCGCCGTCGTCGTCTCGGTGATCGTCGCGCTGCTGGTCGGCTATCCGTGCTTCCACCTGCGCATCATCGGGCATTACTTCGCGCTGCTCACGCTCGCGCTCACCGAGTTCGTGCGGCTGTGCATCGTGGGCTTGCGCGACTATACCGGCGGCTCGCTCGGCACCCAGCCGGCGCGCTACGGCGACGGCCTCTCGCTCTACGCGCTGCAGTTCGAGCCGGACCGCGTGCTCTCCTATTACGTCGCGCTCGCGCTGTGGGCGTTCGGCCTCTACGTCTGGTGGCGCGTCGATCGCGGCATGGACCGCTATGCGCTCGATGCCGCGAGCCAGGACGAGGATGCGGCGGCGTCGGTCGGCATCGACGTGACGCGCGAGAAGCTCAAGATCACCGCGATCTCGGCCGCGATGTGCGCGGTCGGCGGCGCGATCTACGCGCAATACCAGATGTATATCGGGCCGGACACGATCGCGGGGCTCGGCGTTTCGCTCAACATCGTGTTCGCTGTGATCGCCGGCGGCATGTGGGTGATGCTGGGGCCGACGGTCGGCGCGGTGTTCACCCAGGTGCTGTCGGAGGTGCTGCGCGTCGCGATCCAGGGCTCCGCGCCGCTGCAGAAGATCTTCGGCTCGGCGGTGCTCGCGCTCGACACCATGATCTACGGCCTGCTGCTGATCCTGTTCATCATCTACATGCCGAAGGGGATCCTCGGCACGATCCTGGAATGGCGCGGCAAGAACAAGAAGAAGAGTGCGGCGCCGGCGGCGGCGCCGAACGAAGCAGCATCGCGCTAGCGCGCGCATGATCCCGAAAAGCTTGTCCCGCACGTGATGCGGGATGGACACCGGTTTTCGGAAAAGATCATGCGCAAGCAATAGCCGTCGCGCTGCCGGCGGCGCGCCGGGGGGTGCTGCAAATCTGCAGTGGGGCGCTGCGAAAATCTCTCCACCCGTGAACCTCCCGGCAACCTTGCGGCAACAAAGCGCGACGCGGCGGCGGACAAACCGCAAACGCGCCGGGGTGCTGCAAATTTGCAGCCGCCCGCTGCGAAAATGTCTCCACCGGGCGGCATGGCCCGCCCGGCAATCTGCCGGTGTCTCAGGCTGCGGTTCAACCTTGGCTACAAGTTCCCCTCGCGTTATCCTGCGTCGTCCGGCGGGGACGCCGGATTCCCAAAGGGCGACGACAATGATGACCATCAAGACAGCTCTCATCACCGCTGCGGTGGCGGTGGCGTTCCTGACGGTGCCGGCGCGTCCGGCGCTCGCGCAGTTCACGGCGTTGAAAAATCCGCCGGCCTGCAAGATCGAGCGATGCCTGCGCAACTGCGTGCGCAACCACCTCCAGCGCAACTGCCATCAGCGATGCCGCCGCTGCACCTAGCGCACCTGATTCAACGCAATTGAATCAGACTCCGCGCAACGCAACAGCAAGGGCGGCGGCCGGATACGGGCGTGGTATATTGCGGGCGCGGCGGCGATGCTGTCGCCGCGCGTGAGCCTGCATGCTGAGCGCCGACTATGTGTTCCTCGCCGCACTCGCGTTCGCGGTTGCGTGCACCGTCTATGCGGCGCCGCGCATCCGCGCCGGGCGCATCGCGATGCAATGGGGCTTCGACGGCAAGCCGACCTGGCGTGCGCCGAAGCGGATCGGCATCTGGGCGGTGCCGGCGGTCATGCTGGCGGTGCGGCTGTTGATCTGGGCGGCGATGACCTACGCGCCGGCGCGCGTGCAGTGGCCCGAGCTCGCGATCGTGCTGCTGGCGCTGATCGCTGCGGCCGCGCATGTCTTCATCCTGACGCGGGCCGCGAAGGCGGGCTAGCGTTTGATCCAACGCGACGGACTCACTGACCTCCGCTCGTCCCCGCGCAAGCGGGGACCCAGTTCTTGGACCCGGATTCCCTGAGTTCTCAAACGAAGTGCAACACCAAGCTACGGTATTGCCCTGGATTCCCGCTTGCGCGGGAATGAGCGGAGCGCGTTTCAATGTTGGCGGATCGAACTCCAGCGCCGAAGCGGCTCGACATCCGGCGTCACGTCGACCTGGGCGTCAGCGGCTGGCCGGCCGGCGCAATGCTGAGGCTGCGCGCCAGCTGCTCGTAGTCGAGCGCGAGCTGCAGCCAGCGCCGGGTCGCGCTCGCGTCGGTGGATTTCGCGGCGAGCTCGCGGCATCGCAGGGCTTCGGACCGGTAGTGTTCGGGCGTGGCCATGCGAGCCGCCCTATCACAGCTCCGTGATCGGCTCACGTGACAAAAAGTTAATTCAACAGAGGGGGTTGCGGGCTGCCCGCGACATGGAACTCGGCTTGGGCGTCGTCTAATCTCACATCCGATAACGGGCAGATGGCGCCAGACCGTCGCCCGGCAGGGGGAGTGAGATGACCGATATTGCCAGTCTGGGCGGTATTGCGCCTGCGGTATCGCGCGCGGGCGGGCGTTCGAGTTCCGACACGCTGCGCACGCTGGTGGTCGCCGCCGGGATCGGCGCATCGATCCTGTTCGTCGTGGTGGGGCTCGCCTGCCAGCTCCAGTTCTACGCCGACGGCTCGCTGTTCTCCTACGCGGTGGCGGTGCGCGATGCGTGGGCGTTTCACTGTCACAATATCTCCGGGCGCCTCTCGGTCTACCTGTTCGCCTTCGCGCCCGCCGAGGCCTACGTCCAGTTGACCGGCGACCCGCACGGCGGCGTCGTCCTCTACGGCGCGATCTTCTTTGCCGCGCAGGGGCTCGGCCTGCTGTTGACGTTCGCGCTCGATCGCTCGCGCGGCCGCATCCTGTTCGGCTACGCCTGCATGTCGGCGGCCTGCCTGTGCCCGCTCGTGTTCGGCTTCCCGACCGAAGTGTGGGTGATGCATGCGCTGTTCTGGCCGACGCTGGCGGCCTGCCACCATGCGCGGCGCGGCATCGCGGGCGGCGCGCTGATCCTCGGGCTGATGCTGGCGCTGATGTTCACGCACGGCGGCGCGCTGATCTCGATTGCCGCCATCCTGGCGACGCTCGCGCTGCGCGGATGGCGCGATGCGGCCTTGCGGCGCGCCTGTGCGCTGTTCCTGCTGGTGGTGGCCGCCTGGGTGATCGTGAAGGCGACGCTGCGGCCGGACGACTACATGGCCGCCGTGCTGGTGCGCGCCGCGCTGCATGTGTTCGACCTCAGCATCCTGACCGGCGACTTCATGACGCTGATGCTGTGCACGCTGGCGGGCTACGCGCTTACCTGCGTGCTGTTGCGCCGCCTCGACGAGCGCGCGCCGCTCTACGCCGGCGTGCTGGTGGCGGGCGCGCTCGCGCTCTACTGGCTCCGCTTCGATCACGCGCTGCACGCCGACAATCGCTACTACCTGCGCACCGTGCTGCTGGTCGCGACGCCGGCCTTCGGCTTCATCGCGGCCGCGCATGCGCTGGCGAGCGAGGGATTGCTCGCGCTGCCGTGGCTGCCGCGCGTGATGGCGGCGCTGACCGGCGACGCCGCGGCGCGTGCCGCGACCGGCGCGGTCGTGCTGGTGATGCTGATCCACGGCGTCGAGACGGTGAAGTTCCTGCACGCGTGGAGCGGCTACACCGCCGCGGTGCGCGCGCTCGCGGCGGGTGCTGCGTCCGACCCGGCGCTCGGCGACGCGCGCTTCGTCTCCTCGAAGCGGATCGGCGGCGACCTCAACCGGCTGTCGTGGTTCTCCACCACGCCGTTCCTCTCGGTGCTGCTCGCGCCGAACCTCGCGCCGCGCCGGCTCGTGGTGCACCCGACGGCGAACTACTTCTGGCTCTCGTGCGAGACCGCGACCGAAAACCTGCAGGCGCGCCGCGCGCTGCCGGTGGAAAGCCGCGAACTGGTGCGCGTCTATTCATGCCTGCATCGCCGCCGGCGGGCGCCGTCGGCGCATTCGTGAACGGGGTGCGCGCGCCGCGCCGCTACTTGGTCGGGCAGCCGCCCTCCTCGCTCACCTTGGAGACGATGCCCACGGCGGCTTTCTTCGTGTCCTTGAAGGTCCACACCTGCATGTAGTCCACGCGCTTCGCGCCCGAGTTGACGTGGAGCTTACCGTTGGCGAGCTTGTAGACGCATTTCCAGCGGCAGTTGACCGGCTTGCCCGACCCATACTGGTTCGCCACATGCGCGAACGAGGTCTGTTGGTCGTGGCCGCAGATGGCCTTGTTAACCTGCGCCTGGCTCTCCGGCATATCGACAAGCAGCAGCCCCGCGGCCGCGACGGCACCCAGCATCCAGCGACTGATCCGCACCTACGCCTCCCGTTGATGTCGATGTTGCGATCAACCTCAGTTTGAGCGGCGGCGGGAACCGGATCAAGCGCACGAATGCGTGTGGATTGTTTAAGCACAGCCTGAGGCTGCGGCGCGGCGCGGCGCCGCTTCCGCCTGCCGCGATCGCGCTCTAGTCTCGCGCCGAGGGAGCGCACCATGCCGGAAATCTTCGTCGCCAAAGCCGCCGACCTGCCCGATGGCGAGCGCCGCATCGTCGCGCACGGCGATGACGAGATCGGCGTGTTCTGCTGGGACGGCGCGTTCTACGCCTACCGGAATCTGTGCGTGCACCAGGGCGGCCCGGCCTGCGAGGGCGTCATCATGCACAAGGTCGAGGACGTGCTCGGCCCCGACCGCACCTGGCATGGACAGAAGTTTTCCGACGAAGTGCACTTCGTCTGCCCGTGGCACGGCTACGAATACGACCTGCGCACCGGCGAGTGCGCCGCCGACCGGCGGCTGCGGCTGCAAAGCTATCCGGTGGTGCGGCGCGGAGAGGACATCTATGTCGTCGCCTGAGGCGCTCAGCGACGGCGAGATCCAGGCGCTGCTCGCGCGCGCCGTCAGGCTCTACGCCGAACGCGCCGCGGCGCGCGATGAACCGCTGGCGGCGTTTCCCGACGGCGCGCAGGTGACCGCGACCGATGCCGTGGTGACGATCACCGCAATGCTCAAAGCCGTGAACGTGCAGCTGTTCGAGCTCGGCATGTGGCAGGCGTGGTCGGGGAGATAGCGCGCGGCTCCCGGGTCGAAAGCGCTGCCTGGATCGTCACGTGTTGTCTTGTGAATGGAGCTCACAAAATAGCCGATATACAAGCCTAAATTGCAGGCTCGCATTAAAAGCGAATGCCCAAACCTTTAGAAAAAACTATCCTTTATAAGAATATCGAGCTGATTTTGCTGATGTTTCAGTGGCTTATAAAAGGCGATTGAGAAATTATGTCTTCAGACGAGTAACGTCGCAAACAAAATCCCTGGGGTTCGCGTTGTCGGACCACGGCGAGACCATTTTGTATGTTGTCCCCGTGCTCCGGGGACGCGCCTTGGATGCTGATCGATCTCTCCCCGCGTCGGAGATGAATAGTTCCAGCGGTTCTGGAAGGTGCGGACAGACGCGCGCCGCCGGGAAGGTTGACGCATGAGCAGCAGCGAAGGTGGCGTAACCCAGAGGCTAAGATTCAATCTGCTATTTGTGAAGATTGATGCGGAGGGGAACGAAGCAGTGCGGATCGCGAATCGCCCGTTACTGATTCTCGCAAGCGCGTTCGGGTTGTCCGTGGTCATCACGGCACTCGGTGCGAATCAGCCTGACTGGAAAACGTTGTTGTCCGGGCCGTTAGCTCTGTTCGAAAAGGTCTTCTAGAGTCTGGTCCAACGCGATTAAATCACTGACCTCCGCTCGTCCCCGTCCCCGATCAAGTCGGGGATAAACTACAGCGGGGACCCAGTTCTTTCGAGTTCTCTGGCCCCTGGATTCCCGCTTGCGCGGGAATGAGCGGAGCGTGCGAGTGCGTAGCCCGGCAGCGAACTCCGGGACTTTCGCTATCGCCGACGGACCCGGGTTTCGCGCTGCTCAACCCGGGCTAAATCCGTCGCTGATCTGCCAGTGAGCTTCGGCTTGCCGCTAACCCCACGCGTGGTCGTCGAACGCCGTGCGGCCTTCCTGCAGGCCGAACAGAAGGAAGTGCGCCAGCGGATCGACCTTCGCGGCGGCGACGTCGCCGTAGTGAGCGAGATAGTCGCCGGTATCGAACGCCGTGGACGGATCGCGGCCTTCCTTCCAGCCGAACGTATCGTAGTGGGTCAGCGGATTGACGCCCGCCGCCTTCACGTCGGCGTAGGTGTCGAGATAGCCCGTCGTGTTGAAGAAGGCGTTCGGATCGCGGCCTTCGTGCCAGCCGAAGACGGCGTAGTGCAGGTCGGCGTCCGCGCGCGCGGCCCAGACGTCGTGATTGTGCGTGTAGTAGAAGAGGTCGTCGACCAGCGGGTTGCCGTCGGCATTCTCGACCGTGCCGTCGTTGAACACGAACCGTTCGATGCCGGTGAGCACCGTCTTGGTGCCCGCACCTTCGACGACCAGCTTGCTGTCGACATAGGACACGGTCGCCTGCGTGAGGGCGAAGTCGAACGTGACCGTGTCCTTGCCGGTGCCGCCGTCGATCTTCTGGTATCCGGCGGCCTTGAAGCTGTTGTCGCCGCCGTCTCCGGTCTGACGGGCGTAGACCTCGAGGTCGATCGTCTTGGTGTCGCTCAGCTCCCCAAGCTTGCCACCCCCGACGAACGCTCCAACGTCGGCCAGCTTGATCGTCAGGTGGTCGACGCCGTTGAAGCCGGGATCGGGCTTGTAAACGAGATCCTCGAAAAATGCGGCCATGATCCCCTCGAGGGTGGTCCCGACCTCGATTGTTTTGGCAGGCTGCGCGAGAAAGAAGAAATTGTCATTCTCGATCGTTCCATGCTCGACCGAGATCGTGAGAATTCCGGACGCGCCCGGACCGCCATCGGGATCGACCTCACCGGGCAGATTGCCGTTGGCGGCGGAAAATTCCAGCGCCGAGCCCTGGTCCAGCGCGTAATGATCCGCCGGGGTGGAGATCACCGGCGCGACATTGGTGACCACCGACAAGCTGACGCCGCTGAGCGTGCCGCCGCCGTTGTTGATGTTGTCGTCGGCCAAGTACAGATGCCAGGTCCCGTTTGCGTCATTCCCGCTGAATGCGGTTGCGAACGTATCCGTGCTCCACGGTGCGGCGTAATTGAGTTCGAGACCCGGGACGCCGAAGTCGGCTCCGGTCAGCTCGTCTTCGGCGACGTAGGGCTTGAGGACCGGAAACGCGAGGGTGATGTGCCGCTCCGGGTGATCGGTGAAGAAGAGGGTTTGGTTCGTGACGGCCTCACCGTTTCCGGAGCGGTAGAAAAAATTCAGGTTGGGCGTGCCGTCCGGATTGTTCGGGCCGACGAGGAGCAGATACATGAACAGGGTGTCGGGATGAGTGAGGCCTTCGAGCGAGATCGAGACACCCGAGATCGGGCCTGCCAGCCCGGTCACCACCACCGGGATATCGAGTACGCCGCCGATGGGAATATTGTTCGGTGTACCGTCAACGTGGAAAGTCCCTGAGTCCGCCATTGTTCACTTTTCCTGATGCGAAGCTGCTGCCGCTGACGCACCGTAATTATTCCGGCGCCGAGCCACTAGGTATTTCATGCTTTGGAGCCTGTTTTTATCCTCTTTGGAACTTTTTATACTTTAACGTGAAGTTTCTATAGTTTAGTGCACGCAATACTTGCGCATAACCGTTCCGGCAAGTGCGTGTTCTACTCGAAGTAATCTTGGACTAAGCTTTTCACCTTGGCCGGGAAGCCGTGGCCGGCTGACGCGGTTCTGGCGCCCCTGAACGGTTCAGGGGGAAAGGCGCGCACCGGTGCGCCTGGCAACACTCGTGCTACCGTCAACGCTCACAAGGCTCGGTCTGCATGGTCGACATCCCGCTCTCCGACTTCCGCAAGATGGCGATCGAGGAATTCGACACCACCAAGCTGCTCGCGCACGCCGCCAGGCAGGCGCGCGAGCGCGGCTACGACAAATTCCCGATCGTCGACGTCGACTCGCATCACTACGAACTGGAGTCGCTCGACCAGATCCTCGACTACATGGACGATCCGGTGCTGCAGCAGCTTGCGCGCAGCGCCGCGCAGAGCGGCGGCTCGAAGGGCACCGGCGTGCTGCCGGGCGGCGTCGGCTACCAGGACATCGGCGGACGCGTTTTACGTTATTCGGTGCGCAAGCTGGAAAAAGTGCCGGGCGACGAGCACCGCGACGTCACCCTGACGCGGCGCTGGATGGACGCGATGGGCACCGACGTCGCGGTGATCTTCCCCTCGCCGATGCTGCAGCTCGGCCTCCATCCGCAGGTCGAGATGGAGGTCGCGTTCGCGCGCGCCTATAACCGCTGGCTGGTCGAGCGCGTGCTCTCCGGCGAGCCGCGCATCCGCTCGATGCTGTATCTGCCGTTCAACGATCCGGCGGCGTCCTACCGCATGGTGCAGGAATTTGCCGGCCAACCCGGCGTGGTCGGCTTCATGGTGACGTCGGCGCGCTACCGCCCGGTGCATCACAACGACTACATGCGCACCTATGCGCTATTGGAGGAGCACGGCCTGCCGCTCGCGTTCCATGCCGCCTACAACTGGAACGACCAGGCGATGGCGATGATGAACCGCTTCATCTCGGTGCACGCGCTCGGCTTCGTATTCTACAACATGGTCCACATGACCAACTGGATCATCAACGGACTGCCGGAGCGCTTTCCCAAGCTGAAGGTGATCTGGATCGAGAGCGGGCTGGCGTGGCTGCCGTTCATGATCCAGCGGCTCGACAACGAGTACATGATGCGCTCCTCGGAGGCGCCGGCGCTGAAGAAGCTGCCGGGCGACTACATCCGCGACATGTATTTCACCTCGCAGCCGATGGAGGTGACCGACATGGGCGCGCTCGAGACCACGTTCCGCATGATCAAGGCGGAGACGCAGCTTTTGTATTCGTCGGACTATCCGCACTGGGACTTCGACCTGCCGAGCACGATCTACGACCTGCCGTTCCTGAGCGAGAGCGCGAAGCGCAATATTCTCGGCGGCAACGCGGCGCGCTTGTTCGGGCTGGAGCTGGGGACGAAGCTGGCCAAGGTGGCGTGAGTTGGTGGCGCAACATACTCGCCGTCATGGCCGGGCTTGTCCCGGCCATCCCGACGAGGGACGTAAAGAAACTGCCCGCATAAGCGGGGTGGCCGGGACACGCCGCTGCGCAGCGGCCCGGCCATGACGAGGGGAGGGGTCATGCCGAAGGTCATTTTGGCCGCGCTCGTGGCGGCGCTTGCAACGATCAGCTCATTCGCCTGTGCCGAACCGCTCAAGGTCGCGATCTCGCAGCGCGGCTTCTGGGATTCCTCGTTCGTGGAATTCGCCGAGGCGGCGGGCTTCTTCAAGGAGGCCAACCTCGAGGTCGAGCCGTTCTACACCGACGGCGGCGCCGCGACGCTGACCACGGTGCTGTCGGGCAGCGCCGATGTCGGGCTCTCGAACGGGCTGCTCGGCGTGATCGGCGCTTACGTCAAGGGCGCGCCGGTGCGCGTGATCTCGGCGCAGATGACCGGCGCCGGCGAGCTGTACTGGTATGCGCGGCCGGAGAGCGGCATCAAGAGCCTGAAGGACGCGGCCGGCAAGACGGTCGCGTTCTCGTCGCCCGGCTCCTCGTCGAACCTCATTCTGCTCGCGCTGCTGCGCCAGAGCGGCGTCACCGCGAAGACGATCGCGACCGGCGGCGCACCCGCGACGTTGACCCAGGTGATGACCGGGCAGATCGACGTCGGCTGGGCGGCGGCGCCGTTCGGGCTGCAGAACGTGATCGACGGGCAGGTCGCCGTGATCGCGCGCACGACCGACGTGCCGCAGCTCGCCAACCAGACCATCCGGGTCAACATCGCGAACCCGGAATCGCTCAAGACCAAGCGCGCCGCGATCGAGCGCTTCATGCGCACTTACGCGCGGGCCATCGAGTGGGCGTATCAGAACCCGCGCGCGGTCGAGATCTTCGCCGCCAACATGAAGCTCGCGCTGCCGATCGCGCGGAAAGCGGTGGACGAGTTCTATCCCAAGGCGGGGCTGCAGATCGGCGAGATCAAGGGGCTCGACCTGACCTTGAAGGACGCGCTCGACTACAAGTACATCCCGGCGGCGAAGAGCGAGCAGGACATCGCCGGGCTGTTCGACATTCTGTACAGACCGGAGGCGAAGTAGAGCATATCGTCGCCCGGGCGGGCCGAAATCGGACGGGAACCACAGGGCGCCGATTTTTGGTGAAAATCATGCGCTGCCAATAAGCTGGAGGACGAAGCTCGCGAGACTTGCTTTGTGCGCGCAAAGCGTTCGTCCAAGCTACCGCGTCTCGGTCCTGAACCCCTTGGCGACGATGCGCCAGCCGTCCGTCGTCTTCAGCAGCGTCAGGTAGTCGACGAAGAAGCGCGGCGGCAGCGCGCACTCCACCTTGGCGAAGGCGGATGCCGGGCCGGACTGGTCGATGGTCACGATGCGGTCGTGGCGCGCGAGCCCCTGCGACTTCGCCGATGGCCGGCTGCGCACCATGTCGAGCCATTTTTCGCGTGGCACATCAACAACTTCGCCGTCCTGCTCGGAATACAGATGCGACACCGGGTGGAACGCCTGCGCGATCTTGTCGGCGTCACCTTCGTGCAGTCCGTCGAGATAGGTCCACAGCAGCGTCTCGATCGCGGCGGTCTCGCTGGTCATGTTTCGCCTCCCTCTCCGGCCCGCATGGTTCGTTGCATCGGGCTGTTTTTGGTACTTTGCATGGGGTTGTTTTTCAGTTTTTTTTCCGCAGCCCCCGGCTACGCGACCTTCGCGGCGGCCGCGGCCTTGCGCACCAGCGGCTGCACGTGCAGCAGCGTCAGCCGATTGCGCTCCTTGCCGAGCACGCGGAAACGGAAATTGTGGAACGTGAAGCTCTGCCCGGCTTCCGGAATGGCGCGCGCCTCGTGGATCACCAGCCCGGCGATGGTGGTGGCTTCCTCGTCGGGCAGTTCCCAGTCCATCAGCCGGTTGAGGTCGCGGATCGGCACCGCGCCGTCGACCAGCACCGCACCGTCGGCTTGCGGCTTCGCGCCGGTCACCACCAAATCGTGCTCGTCGGAAATGTCGCCGACGATCTCCTCCAGCAGATCCTCCAGCGTGACGAGGCCCTTCACCTCGCCGTATTCGTCGACCACCAGCGCGAAGTGCGTCTTGCGGCGGCGGAACGCCTTGAGCTGTTCGGACAGCGGCCGGATCTCGGGCACGAACCACGGCTCGCGCGCGATCGCGGCGAGGTCGAGTTTCGCGAGGTCGCCGTCGGTGGCGCGGATCGCGCGCAGCAGATCCTTGGCGTGCAGGATGCCGACGATGTTCTCCGGCGAGTCGCGCCAGAGCGGCACGCGCGTCGCCGGCGAGGCCAGCACCGTCTCGACCACGTTCGCCGGCGGATCGTCGGCGTTCACCGTGATCATCTCGGTGCGGTGGACCATCACGTCGGAGACCTGCAGCTCGCCGAAGCGGAAGACGTTCTGGATGTACTCGGCCTGGCCGACTGCCATCTTGCCGTGCTCGGCCGATTCCTCCACCAGCCCCTCGATCTCGACGTCGGTCAGGATCTCGTTTTGCGAGGACTCCTTGATGCCGATGAGCCGGAGGATCGAGCGCGACGACGCGTTGAGCAGCCAGTTCAGCGGATAGAACACCACGTAGGTGACGTGGAGCGGATACGCGATCCATTGCGACACCGGCTCCGGCTCGCGGATCGCGAGCGTCTTCGGCACCTGCTCGCCGACCACGATGTGGAGCGACGAGAACACCAGGAAGCCGATCAGGAACGAGGTGAAATGCAAGGCCTGCTCGGACATGCCGAGCGGCGTGAGAACCGGCGTGAGCAGCGCTGCGACCGTCGGCTCGCCGACCCAGCCGAGCCCGAGCGACGCCATCGTGATGCCGAGCTGGCAGCACGCCAGATAGGCCTCGATGTTGCGCAGCATCCGCTGCAACAGCAGCGCGCCGAAGCGGTCTTCCTCCGCCATGCTGTTGACGCGGAAGCCACGGCTTTTCACCAGCGCGAACTCGGCCGCAACGAAGAACGCGTTGGCGGCGAGCAGGAACAACGCGAGCAGCAGGCTGACGAGGGTGGAGGTCATCGGGTGCGGCCGCCGGGCCTCATGCGGAAAGCTTCTGCGCGAGGAAGTCGCGCACCTGCGCGGGATCAATGTCGGGCGCGACGAACGCCTTCCCGATGCCGCGCGTGAGAATGAAGGTGAGCTTGCCGCGCTTCACCTTCTTGTCCTGCGCGATCAGGTCCATCAGCGCGTCCGCGTTGGTCTGCAGGGCGGGCACGTCGCGGATGCTTGTCGGCAACCCGACGGCGGCAAGGTGATGCGCCACACGGCCTGCGTCGTTGGTCGACAGCAGGCCAAGGCGGGTCGAGAACTCGAACGCGCAGACGATCCCGAGCGAAACCGCCTCGCCGTGCAGCAGCCTGTCGGAAAAGCCCGCCGCCGCCTCGAACGCGTGCCCGAAGGTGTGGCCGAGGTTGAGCAGCGCGCGCTCGCCGGTCTCGCGCTCGTCGCGCGCCACGATCGCGGCCTTGCCGCGGCAGGCGATCGCGATCGCATGCTCGCGCGCCGGACCGCCCGCGAAAGCGTCGCGCCAGTTCGCCTCCAGCCAGGCGAAGAAGCCGGCATCCGCGAGCAGGCCGAACTTGGCGAGCTCGGCATAACCCGCGCGGAAATCGCGCGGCGGCAAGGTGTCGAGCAGCGCGGTGTCGGCCAGCACCAGGATCGGCTGGTGGAACGCGCCGATGAGGTTCTTGCCCTGGCGCGAATTGATCCCGGTCTTGCCGCCCACGGACGAGTCGACCTGCGCCAGCAGGCTGGTCGGCACTTGCACGAATTCGAGACCACGCCGAACCGTGGCGGCCGCAAAGCCCGCGAGGTCGCCGACCACGCCGCCTCCGAGCGCGACCACGATATCGTTACGCTCGATGTGCGCGGCGATCAGCGCCTCGCAAACGAATTCGAAGGTTTTCCAGTTTTTCGATTGCTCGCCTGCGGCGACCTCGACGCGTGTCGCCGGCACGCCCGCCGACGTGAGGGCCGCATCGGCGGCGCTGAAGTGATGTCCGGCGACGGTCTTCTCCGTCACGATAACGGCGCGCGCGCCCGGCCGCAGCTTTGCGATGCGCTGCCCAAGCGAAGCGAGGAGTCCGCGCCCGATCACGATGTCGTAGGCGCGATTGCCGAGCGCGACGTTGACGGTCATCGGTTCGGCGGGGCGCAGCGCGGCAGTCATCATTCGGCGGCCTCGTCGGATGGTCGCGCGCTGCCGAGCCGTTCGGCAAGCGCCGCGATGATCTCGCTGACGATGGTCTCGTGCGCGACGTCGCGCGACATCACCGTCATGTCCGCCTGTCCATAGACCGGGTAGCGCTCGTTCATCAAATGACGGACGCGCTGCGCCGGATCGCCCTGCAGCATCGGGCGGTCGGCGGTGGAGCGGCGCTTCACCCGCTTCATCAGCACCTCGAAGTCGGCCTTGAGCCAGACCGAGATGCCCCGCTGCGCGATGGCGGTGCGGGTTTCGGCGTTCATGTAGGCGCCGCCCCCGGTCGCCAGCACCTGCGGGCCGTTGTCGAGCAGGCGCGCGATCACCCGCTGCTCGCCGGAGCGGAAATACGGCTCGCCGTAGGAGGCGAAAATCTCCGCGATGGTGACGCCGGCGTGCGCCGCCTCGATCTCGGTGTCGGCGTCGACGAAGGGAAGGCCGAGCCGCTGCGCCAGCCGGCGGCCGATCGACGACTTGCCCGCCCCCATCATGCCGATGAGCACGACCGAGCGGGTGCCGAGCGCCGCCATCAGCGCGCCCTCCTGCGGCACCGGTTCTTCGGTCATCTCCATCGAGGTTCCAGGTTTCGGCGCGCCGGGATTGCGTTCACCGTGCTGTACGGTGGCCGATATACTCCGGTCATGCGCCCCTTGCCAGTTCCGGTGGAAAGTGATGGTTAGGAGGCGGCCGCCGTCATCGAACCGGCGGCGGCAAACGAGTATAGTGGGCTGCGGACGGCGAGAGAAACGCGCCCGCCTTAGAGTTAGCGACGATGCCGAGTTTGATCCGCCTCATCATGGTCCTCGGACTTCTGGGCGGCTTTGCCTACGGCGCCATGTTCGCGCTCGCCAATTTCGTGCAGCCCAAGCAGCGCGAGATGACCATCACGATCCCGCCGCAGAAGCTGACCAAGCCGAACTGATTGTTTTTCCTCGCGTCCGGCGTAGACCTTCATGCGAGGCGATTCGCATGACGCAGTCCGACGAGCGGCTGATCGACCTGTATCTCGACATGCTGGCGGCCGAGCGCGGCGCGAGCGCGAACACGCTTGACGCATACCGGCGCGACCTCACCGATTTCTCGTCCGATCTGGCCGACCATGGCGGCGCGATCGGGACCGCACGCAATGACGACATCCGCGGCTATCTCGGCCGCCTCGCCGGGCGCGGCTTCTCGGCGGCCTCGGTCGCGCGGCGGCTCTCGGCGATCCGCCAGCTCTATCGCTTCCTTTACGCCGAGGGCACGCGCAAGGACGATCCGGCGGCCGCGATCGAAGGGCCGAAGCGTGCCCGGCCGCTGCCGAAGGTGCTGTCGGTCAATCATGTCGACCAGTTGCTCAGTGTCGCGCGCGACGGGATCGAGGACGCGCGGCGGCCGGTCACCGAACGGCTGCGCGCCGCGCGGCTCAACTGCCTGCTCGAAGTGCTCTACGCGACCGGCCTGCGCGTCTCGGAACTGGTGACCTTGCCGGCGTCGGCGGCGCGGCGCGACGAGCGGATGCTGATCGTGCGCGGCAAGGGCAACAAGGAACGGCTGGTGCCGCTCAATCAGTCGGCCAAGCGCGCGATGCGCGACTATCTCGCGCTGCGCGATGAAGCCGCGCAGGAGACAAAAACCGGGGCCAAGAAACAATCGCTGAAAGCCTCGAAGTGGCTGTTCCCGTCGTTCGGCGAAAGCGGCCACCTGACGCGCCAGCATTTTGCGCGCGACCTGAAGGCGCTCGCCGCGCAAGCGGGGCTGAAGCCGAAGCAGGTCAGCCCGCACGTGCTGCGCCACGCGTTCGCGAGCCACCTGTTGCAGAACGGGGCTGATTTGCGCTCGGTGCAGACCCTGCTCGGCCACGCCGACATCTCGACCACGCAGATCTACACCCACGTGCTGGAGGAGCGGCTGAAGAGCCTGGTGCGCGATCTGCATCCGCTGGGCGAGGCATGATTTGAAGTCTGTCATTCCGGCCGAGCGCGAAGCGCGAGGGCCGGAATCCATAACCACAGCCGGTTCTCAATCGCTCGGGTTGTGGTTATGGAGTCCGGGCTCGTCGCTACGCTCGGCCCCGGAATGACAGCGTAGCGGCCGGTATGAGCAAGGAGCGTCTGATATACCAGCGCTTTCCTTGACTTGGCCCCGCGTAGCGGCCAGTTTCCGCCGCCCGCGCGGCAGCGCGGTTTCATCCCTATATTGAGACGTGATGCGCTCCTATCTCGATTTCGAAAAGCCGGTCGGCGAGCTCGAGCAGAAGATCGAGGAACTGCGCGCCATGCAGGCGAGCGGCGACGTCTCGGTCGCCGACGAGATCGTGCGGCTCGAGGCCAAGGCCGCCGAAACGCTCGCCGACCTCTATGACAATCTCACGCCGTGGCAGAAGACGCAGGTGGCGCGCTGGCCGACGCGGCCGCATTGCCTCGACTACGTGGCGCAGCTGATCACCGAGTTCACGCCGTTCGCCGGCGACCGCAAGTTCGGTGACGATGACGCGATCGTCGGCGGCTTCGGGCGCTTCCAGGGCGAGAGCATCTGCATCATCGGACAGGAGAAGGGCTCGACCACCGAGAGCCGGCTGAAGCACAATTTCGGCATGGCCAAGCCGGAAGGCTACCGCAAGGCGGTGCGGCTGATGGAGATGGCCGATCACTTCAGCATTCCGGTGGTTGCGCTGGTCGACACCGCGGGCGCCTATCCGGGCATCGCGTCGGAGGAACGCGGTCAGGCCGAGGCGATCGCGCGCTCGACGCAAGCCTGCCTCGCGCTCGGCGTGCCGAACATCGCTGTGATCCTCGGCGAAGGCGGCTCGGGCGGCGCGATCGCGATCGCGACCGCCAACCGCGTGCTGATGCTGCAGCACGCGATCTACAGCGTGATCTCGCCGGAAGGTGCCGCCTCGATCCTGTGGCACGACACCGCCAAGGCGCAGGAGGCCGCGACCAACATGAAGATCACCGCCGAGGACCTGATGCGGTTCGGCGTGATCGACGAAGTGGTTCCCGAGCCTGTCGGCGGCGCGCATCGCGACCCGGCGGCCGCGATCGCCGCGGCCGGAGCGGCGATCAGCAATGCGCTGCAGGACCTGGCCGGGCTCGACCGCGACGCCGTCCGCCAGCAGCGGCGGCAGAAGTTCCTCAATATCGGCAGGAACCTGTAGGCAGCCGGAGCCTCCAGAAATCCGTAACGTTTTCAGCCGCGTTTGACCCGAGTTTACCTTTCGTTCACCATATTTGTGCTTGGGACCGGGGAGGCGGGTTTCGTCTGCCTTGCGATTGCCGCATCTTTAAGGATAACGGGTGGAGTAACGTGGGTGGGGGTCGACCCGCCGGGGAGCATGGGGCTTTGAAGTTCAGTCGTCACCTCCGGGGCTTGCTGACGTCGGCGGCGCTTTGCGCCGTGGTGGCGCTCGCCGGTTGCGACACCGACGGCCTGCAATACGGCAAGGCGATGAAGTCGCTGTCGCCCGAGATGGTGGCGGCGCTGCAGACCAAGAACATGCCGACCGAGTCGCCGATCCTGGTGCGGCTGTTCAAGGAAGAGGCCGAGCTCGAAGTCTGGAAGCAGGACGCGGCCGGCCGCTACGATCTTCTCAAGACCTATCCGATCTGCCGCTGGTCCGGCGAACTCGGGCCCAAGGTCAAGGAAGGCGACCGGCAGGCGCCCGAGGGTTTCTACACCATCACCCCGGCGCAGATGAATCCGAACTCGCAGTTCTATCTGTCGTTCAACATGGGTTACCCCAACACCTACGACAAATCGTGGGGCCGCACCGGCGCGCACCTGATGGTGCACGGCGACTGCTCGTCGCGCGGCTGCTATGCGATGACCGACGACCAGATCGGCGAGATTTACGCGCTCGCGCGCGAGTCCTTCTTCGGCGGCCAGCGCGCCTTCCAGGTGCAGGCATTCCCGTTCCGCTTCACGCCGACCAACTTCGCGCGCCACCGCAACAATCCGAACATGCCGTTCTGGCGCATGTTGAAGGACGGCAGCGACCACTTCGAGGTGACGCGGCAGGAGCCGAAGGTCGACGTGTGCGAGAAGCGCTACGTGTTCAACGCGGACGCGCCGCAAATGTCGACCGCCTCGAGCGGCATCAAGCTCGGCACGCCGTGGGGCGGCTTTACCGAGCAGAAGGTCCAGCAGGCCTCGCTCAAGTTCAATCCGGTCGGCAAATGCCCGGCCTACGAGGTGTCGGCCGACGTGCTTGCCGAGGTGAAGGCGAAGCAGCGCACCGACGACCAGCAGACGGCCTCGCTCTCCTCGCGCGTTTCGCTCGCGCCGATCCGCACCGGGCGCGACGGCGGCATGCACCCGACCTTCCTCGCCAAGCTCAAGCCGCAGGAAGTGCGTGAATCCGACGGCACGATCCGCTACGTCGTCGACAAGAACGCCGCGAGCAAGCTCGGCTGCTACGTCAACCCGCCGTTCGAGACCTATCCGGATGACGCGCCCGCGGTCGCCGCTGCGCCGGCTGCAAAGCAGAAGGGCGCGACCTACGCGACCGCGTCGGCGGAATCCAAGCCCGCGCCGGCACCGACCAAGACCGCCTATGCGCCGACGTCGTCGGAAGCGGCGGCTTCTTCGGCAGGATGAAGAGCTTCTTCACCGGTGACGACGAGAAGCCGGTGCCGTCGGCACCGGTGGCCAACGCCAAGCCGGCTCCGGCCAAGCCGGCGCCGCGGCAGACTGCGGCGAAGCAGGCCGCGCCTGCTCAGCCGTCCGCGCCGCAGGCACAAGAGCCTGCCCCGGCGGCTCAGCCTGCCCCGACGCCCGCGCGCCAGTCGGCCGCGAGCGGCGCCAGCCTGATGAACGGCGCGACCCCGACGGTCCCGGCGGGCAGTTTCGACTCGCGCTGGGGCGCGGTGCGCTGAGTTTCTCGAGAAGTTGTTTCACGCGGAATAACTCGCAACCGTCACCCTGAGGTGACCGCCGCAGCTGTTGCGAAAGCGGGGCCTCGAAGGGTGACGGCCCCGCTCGCGCCCGGTCATCCCTTTCTTCGAGGTTCGCGTCGGCGGCGCCGCTAGAGTTTGATCCGTGAACATGTGAAACACACGCCGCTCATTCCCGCGCACGCGGGAATCCAGGGCCAAGGACTGGGTCCCCGCTTTCGCGGCGACGAGCGAAGGTCAGTGATTCAATCGCGTTGGATCAGGTTCCAGATGACGGCGTGAGAGCCGAGCGGCTCGGCTAGTTCTGCGCCTTCACCCGCACCTTGGTGGCGATCGGCCCGGTGTCGCCGACCTCCTCGACATAATGCACCTCGCTGCCGACCTTCAGCCGGTCGAAGTCGCCGGACAGAATGCTGTTGCGGTGGAAGTAGAGCAGGCCGCCTGACGCGGTGAGCAGGAAGCCGAAGTCCTCGGCCGGCGTGATCTCGGCGACCTGTCCGAGGAATTCGTGCGCGGCTTCGTGCCCGCCCGCCGCAGTGCGGTCCTTGAGCTGATCCTTGTACTGGGAGAGCTGCCGCTCGGCGATGCGGAACGCCTCGTTGATGGCGTTGCGCAGATCGGGCGCCTGGAATTTGCGCTGCAGGTGATCCGGCTCGTGCGCCACCACGATGTCGTTGTGGCCGGGCAGGCTGATCTCGATCCGCACCACCGGCGGGATGGAGTTGCTCGCGTTGCTGGCGCGCTGGTCGACGCGCACGCGGCAGGTGGTCAGGCGATCGTAGATGCCTTCCAGGCGCGCAACGTGATCGCGGATTTCGTTCTCGGCCCAGTCGGATTTCTGGAGATTGTGAAAGGCGATGTCGACCGGGATCTGCATGCTCGTCCTCGAAACGCTGCCGCCCCCGGCGGATCAACGCCGGGGCAACACAATGGTTTCGAGGGACGGAACGTCGCAGCGGTTCGCGCCGGTCGCCGTCATCCCGAGACACGCGTGGAGCGCGCGTGCCCGCAATGACAGTTCAGCCGAACCGGCCGTGGCAGTGCTTGTACTTCTTGCCCGAGCCGCACGGGCAGGCATCGTTGCGGCCGACCTTGCCCCAGGTGGTCGGATCGTTCGGATTGCGGTCCGCGACCGCGGTGCCGTTGCCGCCGAAGGCGGGCGCGAGCGAGGCGTTGGCGAACGACATCTCGTCCTCGCCGGTCGACGGATCGACCTTGTGCGCCTCCATGTAGGGCAGGTTCTGCTGCTCTTCCGGCGGCGGCTGCACGATCTCGACGCGCATCAGCTGGCCGGTGACCGCCTCGCGCAGCTTGGCGATCAAGGCCTCGAACAGCGTGAAGGCTTCCGCCTTGTACTCGTTGAGCGGATCGCGCTGGCCGTAGCCGCGCAGGCCGATCACCTGGCGCAGGTGCTCGAGCATCAGCAGATGCTCGCGCCAGAGATGATCCAGCGTCTGCAGCAGGATCGACTTCTCGACGTAGCGGATCACGTCGGGACCCCATTGCGCGACCTTGCCGGCCATGTGCTCGTCGGCGCGCCGCTCGATGCGCGCGATCAGCTCCTCGTCGGCGATGCCTTCTTCCTTGGCCCATTCGTCCACCGGCAGCTCGATGCCGAGCACGCGATTGAGCTCTTCCTTCAGGCCGGGCGTGTCCCACTGCTCCGGATAGGCGTTCTCCGGGACATGCTTGGCGACCAGATCGTCGATCACCGCATGGCGCATGTCGGCGATGGTCTCGGCGACGTGCTCGTCCTTCATCAGGTCGATGCGCTGGTCGAAGATGACCTTGCGCTGGTCGTTCATGACGTTGTCGAACTTGAGGATGTTCTTGCGGATGTCGAAGTTGCGCGCTTCGACCTTCTGCTGCGCCTTCTCCAGCGCCTTGTTGATCCAGGGATGGATGATCGCCTCGCCCTCTTTCAGGCCGAGCTTGGTCAGCATGCCGTCGAGCTTGTCCGACCCGAAGATGCGCATCAGGTCGTCTTCCAGCGAGAGGAAGAACTTCGAGCGGCCGGGGTCGCCCTGGCGGCCGGAGCGGCCGCGCAGCTGGTTGTCGATGCGGCGGCTCTCGTGGCGCTCGGTGCCGAGCACGAACAGGCCGCCGGCCGCGAGCGCGGTCTCCTTCAGCCGCGCGACCTGCGCCCGGATCGCGTCGGCGCGCGGGTCGTGCATGCGCGTCTCATAGTCCTCGACGTCGGACAGCTCCTGGCGGATGCGCATGTCGGCATTGCCGCCGAGCTGGATGTCGGTGCCGCGGCCCGCCATGTTGGTCGCGATGGTGATCGCGCCGGGCACGCCGGCCTGGGAGACGATGTAGGCTTCCTGCTCGTGGTAGCGCGCGTTGAGCACCGCGAACACTTTCGTCTTCTTGGCCCCTTCGTCGCCGGTATAGAGCGCCGCGAACGCGTTCGGGTCGGAGAAGTCGTGCTGCTCCCAGCCCTTCTGGCGCAGCATCTCGGCGAGCTGTTCGGACTTCTCGATCGAGGTGGTGCCGACCAGCACCGGCTGGCCCTTCACCTTGCACTCCTCGAGCAGCGTGATGATCGAGGCGTATTTCTCGATGTTGGTGCGATAGACCTCGTCGTCCTCGTCGAGGCGCGCGAGCGGCATGTTGGTCGGCACTTCGAGCACTTCGAGATTGTAGATGTCGAGGAACTCGTCGGCCTCGGTCAGCGCCGTGCCGGTCATGCCGGCGAGCTTCTTGTACATGCGGAAATAGTTCTGGAACGTGATCGAGGCGAGCGTCTGGTTCTCGGGCTGGATCGGCTGGTGCTCTTTCGCTTCCAGCGCCTGATGCAGGCCTTCCGAGTAGCGCCGCCCCGGCATCATGCGGCCGGTGAACTCGTCGATGATGACGACCTCGCCGTTGCGCACGATGTAGTCCTTGTCGCGCGTGAACAGCTTGTGGGCGCGCAACGCCTGGTTGACGTGGTGCACGACCGAGACGTTCTCGATGTCGTAGAGTTTTATTTCGTCGGCGAATGGATCCTTTTTCAGCAAGCCGGCGTCGCGCAGCCTGGTTTCCATCTTCTCCATGCCGACTTCGGTCAGGTTGACGGTGCGCTGCTTCTCGTCGACCTCGTAATCGACCTTGTCGAGCGCCGGGATAAAGCTGTCGATGGTGTTGTAGAAATCCGAGCGGTCGTCGAGCGGACCGGAGATGATCAGCGGCGTGCGCGCCTCGTCGATCAGGATCGAGTTCGACCTCGTCGACGATCGCGAACACATGGCCGCGCTGCACCATGTCCTCGAGGCGATACTTCATGTTGTCGCGCAGATAGTCGAAGCCGAGCTCGTTGTTGGTGCCGTAGGTGACGTCGCAGGCATAGGCCGCCTTGCGCTCGTCGTCCTCGATGCCGTGCACGATCACGCCGGTGGTCAGCCCGAGGAAGCCGTAGATCTGGCCCATCCATTCGGCGTCGCGCTTGGCGAGGTAGTCGTTGACGGTGACGACGTGCACGCCCTTGCCGGCGAGCGCGTTGAGATAGACCGCAAGCGTCGCGACCAGCGTCTTGCCTTCGCCGGTCTTCATTTCGGCGATGCGGCCTTCGTGCAGGATCATGCCGCCGATCAGCTGCACGTCGAAATGGCGCTGGCCGAGCGTGCGCTTGGCCGCCTCGCGGCAGGTCGCAAATGCGCCGGCACCAGGATGTCGTCGAGCGTCTTGCCGTCGGCGAGCTGCTGCCTGAACTCGTCCGTGCGCGCGCGCAGCGCGTCGTCGGACAGCTTCTCGAGTTCCTTCTCCAGCGCGTTGATCTCCTCGACGCGCGGACGATAGGCCTTGATGCGGCGCTCGTTGGAGGAACCGAACAGCTTGCGCAGAAAGCCGTCGAACATGGGGGTCGATCCTCTTCGGTTCCGCAACGCGGGCGCACGGCCGCCCAGATGCGCCCTCAGGGTGGCGCTTTTCGGGCTTCGCACGGCGGGCAACATCAAATGGCCCCGCCGGACGGGCCTGCGAGGAACTCGCGCCAGAGATAGGAGGGGGTCAAAGCCTTGTCAATCGGCGCAAAACGGCCGCTTTTCGGCGCCAAATCGACGCACGCTCACGCCGTTGTTAAGCCCGCCCCGGCAATCTGGCATTGCCAATCCGGAACGATTGCGCGAGTGTCCGCCGCCAATTTTGCGCGGGGGCATTTCCCGTAGCCAAGGACGTCTCCATGAACCTGACGCTGTCTCTCGCCCGCCCGGCATTGCGCGGGCCTTTCTTCCATCGCGCCGTCGCTGCCGGCCTCCTCGCGGCATTCATGTTCGCGGGACCGATCGCGCGCGCGCAGGACGACCCGGTCGTCGCGCGCGTCAACGGCGCCGAAATCCGCCAGAGCGACCTGAATACCGCCGAGGAGGATGTCGGCAACCAGGTCGCCCAGATGGGGCCGGAGGCGAAGCGCGAATATCTCGTCAGCTTCCTGGCCGACATGATGCTGGTGGCGAAGGCCGCCGAGGCGAAGAAGGTGCACGACACCGCCGAGTTCAAGCGCAAGCTCGAGCTCGCGCGCACCAAGCTGCTGATGGAGCAGTTCCTCCAGGCCGAAGCCAAGGCCGCGGTGACCGATGCCGCGATGCGCAAGGTCTACGACGAGGCGATTGCGCAGATGAGCAAGGAGCCCGAGGTGCGGGCACGCCACATCCTGGTCGAGACCGAGGACGAGGCGAAGGCGGTGCTCGCCGAGCTGAAGAAGGGCGCGGATTTCGCCGAGCTGGCGAAGTCGAAGTCGAAGGATCCGGGCTCCGCCGACGGCGGCGACCTCGGCTACTTCACCAAGGACCAGATGGTGCCGGAATTCTCCGAAGTCGCCTTCAAGCTCGACAAGGGCGCGCTGTCCGATCCGGTGAAGTCGCAGTTCGGCTGGCACATCATCAAGGTCGAGGACAAGCGCGAGCGCCAGCCGCCGGAATTCGACAAGGTGAAGGACCAGCTCGAGACCTACGTGGTGCGCCGCTCGCAGGTCGAGATGATCACCAAGCTGCGCCAGGAAGCCAAGATCGAGCGGCTCACGCCGCCGGCTCCGCCGGCCGCCGCACCCGCGGCGCCGCCGCCCGCGCAGCAGAAAAAGTAGAATTGATCCGCGCCGGCGGCGCGTGTAACTTGCCTGCAATGCCCGGCCGTCGCGCCGGGCATTTGCGTTATAGGTGGAGCATGGTCCGTTCCGAACACCGGTGCCCATTCGGACTCATGCTCCAGAACCGGGATCGACCGCCATGTCCGCCACCGTCTCTCCGCTTGCGCCCAAGCACGTTCCCGACCTGCCGGAGATCGCCGGCATGCGCCTCGCGACCGGAGCCGCCGGCATCAAGTACCAGGGCCGCACCGACGTGCTGCTCGCGCTGTTCGACAAGGGCACGAGCGTCGCGGGCGTGCTCACCCGCTCGAAATGCCCCTCGGCGCCGGTCGAGTGGTGCCGCGCGAAGCTCAAAGGCGGCAGCGCGCGGGCGCTGGTCGTCAACTCGGGCAACGCCAACGCCTTCACCGGCAAGACCGGCCGCGCCGCGGTCGCGTTCACCGCAAAGCTCGCGAGCGCGGCGGCCGGCTGCAAGACCGCGGAGGTGTTCCTCGCCTCGACCGGCGTGATCGGCGAGCCGCTTCCGGCGGAGCGTTTCGCCGGCGTGCTCGACAGACTGGCGCAGGGCGCCGCACCCGGCCGTTTGCTGGATGCGGCCAAGGCCATCATGACCACCGACACGTTTCCCAAGGTCGCGACCGCGCGCGCGAAGCTCGGCGGCGTCACGGTCACGATCAACGGCATCGCCAAGGGCGCCGGCATGATCGCGCCCGACATGGCGACGATGCTCTCGTTCGTGTTCACCGATGCGCCGATCGCGGCGCCGGCGCTGCAGGCGCTGCTGTCGGCCGCGGTCGTCGACACCTTCAACGCCGTGACGGTCGACGGCGACACCTCGACCTCCGACACGCTGCTGTGCTTCGCGACCGGCGCCGCAAAGGGCGCGCCGAAGATCAACCGGGCGAGCGATCCGCGGTGCAAGGATTTCCGCAAGGCGTTCGAGCGCGTGCTCGCGAACTTGTCCGAGCAGGTCGCGCGCGACGGCGAGGGCGCGCGCAAGCTGGTCGAGATCGTGGTGGAAGGCGCCACCTCGAAGAAATCGGCGCGGCGCATCGCGATGTCGATCGCGAACTCGCCGCTGGTCAAGACCGCGATCGCCGGCGAGGACGCGAACTGGGGCCGCGTCGTGATGGCGGTCGGCAAGGCCGGCGAGCCCGCCGACCGCGACAGATTGTCGATCTGGTTCGGCAAGACGCGGGTCGCGCACAAGGGCGCGCGCGATCCCGGTTACGACGAGGCGGCGGTGTCGGCCTACATGAAGGCGCCGGAGATCACGCTGCGCGTCGGCCTCGGGCTTGGCAAGGGGCGCGACCGCGTGCTCACCTGCGATCTCACCAAGGAGTATGTGGCGATCAACGGAGATTACCGCTCATGATGCGCCTGCTCGTCGCGGCCGCCGTCGCGTCGCTCGTCGCGCTTTCGGTTCCGGCGGCGGCACAGAATGCCGGGCGCATGCGCATCGTCGGTCACGCCGCGGTCGAGGTTGTCCCCGATCATGTCGTCGTTCGCGTCGGGGTTTCCAACAGGGCATCCACCGCGAGCGCAGCGCTCGACCAGAATTCGGCGGTGGCGCGCAAGCTCATCGATTTCTCCAAGACGTTCGGTGTCGAGGCGCGTGACGTGCAGACCGACGCCATCGTCCTGTCGCCTGCGACGAAGTCGATCCGCGATCCGGGTGGAAATTTCCGCCAGGAGCCGGACGGCTACTCGGCGAGCAACACCGTGCAGGTCAAGCTGTCCGACCTGTCGCGCCTCGGCATGTTCATGCGCCAGGTCGTCGATCAGGGCGCCACCAACATCAACGGTGTCCAGTTCGGTCTCTCGGATCCGGAGAAAGCAACCGACGAGGCGCGGGCGAAAGCCGTCGAGGATGCGGCGCGCCAGGCGCAGCGGCTGGCGGAGGCCGCCAAGGTCAAGCTCGGCCGGATCCTGGAGATCGTGCACCCGCTGCGCGCCGAGATCGCGCGCGTCGCGCCGGGAGTGGCCGATATGGGCTTCCGCAGCGTGCGTCCGCGCGCGGTGCCGGTCGAAGCCGGGACGCTGCAGATCACCGCCGAGGTCGAGATCATCTGGGTGATCGAGTGAACGCCCCGGTTTGATTCAAATTGTACGTGTGGCAGTGGCGGTTTTTACCCGTCAGTTTCCGCGGATATGTTGATCGGTCCTTAACCCGGCGCCCCCTATGTTCCATCAAGGGCCTAAGCGGTGAAAATCGTAACCGTCGCTGCTTGCGCCCTGGTCGATCCGGACGGCCGCGTGCTGATCGCACAACGGCCCGAGGGCAAGCCGATGGCCGGCTTGTGGGAGTTTCCCGGCGGCAAGGTGGAAACGGGCGAAACGCCCGAACAGTCGTTGATCCGCGAGCTCGAGGAGGAACTGGGTATCGTCGTCAAGGAGGCCTGCCTCGCGCCGCTGACGTTCGCGAGCCATTCCTACCCGGACTTCCATCTCCTGATGCCGCTCTACATCTGCCGGCGCTGGGAGGGGACGGTCACCGCCACGGGAAGGACAGAGCCTCAAATGGGTGCGGCCGAACCGGCTGCGGGACTTTCCGATGCCGCCCGCGGACGTGCCGCTGGTGGCACACCTGACGGCGCTGCTCTGAGTTCACACGGGCCGAAAGGGGCGAGGCGTTCATGAGTGGCTTGAAGTCGGGAGTTCGGCTCGCGCGGCGGTTCGTCGAGGACCAGCAGGGCGCGACCGCGATCGAATACGCCATGATCGCCGCCGGCATCGGCGCGACCATCGCCACCACGGTCTGGAGCCTCGGCAGCACGCTCAAGGAAGTCTGGTGGGACAAGCTCGTCGCCGCCATGCAGTGACGCCTCGGCGCTGACGCTGACCTCGCCTCCCCCGCATTAACCGCATAACATCGGCGCCCAGCAATTACGGGGGCGCGCGTGGACGCAGACGCCATTGTGGTCGGCGCCGGGCTTGCGGGTCTGGTCGCCACGGCCGAGCTCGCCGATGCGGGCCGCAAGGTCATCGTTCTCGATCAGGAGCCGGAAGGCTCGCTCGGCGGCCAGGCCTTCTGGTCGTTCGGCGGATTGTTCTTCGTCAACTCGCCGGAACAGCGCCGCATGCGCGTGCGCGACTCGCGCGACCTCGCGCTGCAGGACTGGCTCGGCTCGGCCGGCTTCGACCGTGACGAGGATCACTGGCCGCGCCGCTGGGCCGAGGCCTATGTCGACTTCGCCGCGGGCGAGAAGCGCGCGTGGCTGCGGGCGCAGGGCCTGAAGATATTCCCGATCGTCGGCTGGGCCGAGCGCGGCGGATACCTGGCGACCGGGCACGGCAATTCGGTGCCGCGCTTTCACGTCACCTGGGGCACCGGGCCGGGCGTGATCGAGCCGTTCGTGCGGCGCGTGCGCGACGCGGAGAGCCGCGGCCTCGTGTCGTTCCGGTTCCGCCACCGCGTCACCGCGCTGACCAAAACCGGCGGCGCGGTCGACGGCGTGCGCGGCGATATCCTCGAGCCGAGCAACGCCGAGCGCGGCTCGCCAAGCTCGCGCCGCCTCGCCGGCTCGTTCGCGCTGACCGCGCAGGCGATCATCGTCACCTCGGGCGGCATCGGCGGCAATCACGAGCTGGTGCGCCGCCACTGGCCGCAGCGCCTCGGCGAGCCGCCGCGCCACATGATCTCCGGGGTGCCTGAGCACGTCGACGGATTGATGCTCGACGTCGTGAAGGCGTCCGGCGGCAACATCATCAACTCCGACCGCATGTGGCACTATCCGGAAGGCATCCAGAACTACGCGCCGATCTGGAGCCGTCACGGCATCCGCATCCTGAGCGGGCCGTCGCCGCTCTGGCTCGACGCGCGCGGCAAGCGCCTGCCGGTGCCGCTGTTCCCCGGCTTCGACTCGCTCGGCGCGCTCGCGCACATCACGCGCGACGGACATGATCACTCGTGGTTCGTGCTGAACGAGCGCATCATCGGGCGCGAGTTCGCGCTCTCGGGTTCCGAGCAGAATCCCGATCTCACCGGGCGCAGCATCAAGCTCGTGCTTGGCCGCATCGGCAAGGGCGCGCCCGATCCGGTGCGGCGTTTCATGGAGCGCGGCGCGGATTTCGTCACCGCCAGGACATTGCCCGAGCTTGTCGCCGGGATGAACCAGCTCGGCGGCAACCTGATCGACACGGCGGCGCTCGAGCGCGAGGTCGTGGCGCGCGACCGCGAGATCGACAACAAGTTCGGCAAGGACGCGCAGGTGATGGCGATCCGCGCGGCGCGGCAGTATCTCGGCGACAAGCTGATCCGCGTGGCGAAGCCGCACAAGATTCTCGATCCGGCGGCCGGGCCGCTGGTCGCCGTGAAGCTGCATGTGCTCACGCGCAAGACGCTCGGCGGACTGCAGACCGATCTGTCGTCGCGCGTGCTGCAGCCCGACGGCGAGCCGTTGCCCGGCGTCTATGCGGCGGGCGAGGTCGCGGGCTTCGGCGGCGGCGGCGTGCACGGCTACCGCGCGCTCGAAGGCACGTTTTTGGGCGGATGTATTTTCTCGGGGCGGATTGCGGGACGGGAGGCGGCGCGGGCTGTGGGTTAGCTCGGTCATCCCTCCCCGGAGGGGGAGGGATAAGCGGAGCACGCCGTTCTTGCTCGGCTCACGCGGGCACAAGCGAATAAGAGTCAGTTCTTTGCCAACGCCTTCTCGATCTCCGGCCGGATCACGCGCGCGAGATTGCCTTCGGTGATCGGCCCCACCAGCTTGTAGGCGATATTGCCGTCGCGGCCGACGATGAAGGTTTCCGGCACGCCGTAGACGCCCCATTCCATCGAGGCGCGGCCGTTGCCGTCCGCGCCCGCCGCGATGAACGGATTGCCGTAGCGGCCGAGAAAGCGGCGCGCATTGTCGGGCTGGTCCTTGTAGTTGATGCCGACGATGCGGATGCGCGTGTCGGCGCTGAGTTGTTCGAGCAGCGGCGCCTCGTCGTGGCACGGCACGCACCACGACGCCCACACGTTGACGAGCGTCACGGCGCCCTTGAAGTCGGCCGCCAAAATCCCCGGCATCGGCTTGCCGTCGCGCGTGTTGAGGCCGGGCACCGCGGTGAGGTTGGTATCGGGCGCCGGACGTCCGATCAGCGCGGAGGGAAGGCGCGAGGGATCGCCCGAGCCGAGGCGGAAGAAGAACAGCGCGGCGAGCGCGAGGAAGATCGCGAGCGGGAGCGCCACGAACAGCCGCCGCGCCGGCTTGGGTTGCGCCACGTCACTCATGATTTCGACCGCCGCGTCACGCCGCGCGCTTCGAGATCGGAGAGCCGGCGGCGCTGTGCGTCATGATCCGCCAGCACCCAGGCGATCAGGCAGACGACGACTAGCGCCGCCATCGCGTAACACGCGACGATGAACGCGGCGTGCGGCCCGAGGTCCATCGTCAGGCTCCCTGCGCGGCGTGCGCCTGCATCAGCCCCATCGCGCGCACGCGGCGGCGCAGGATCTCGTTGCGCATCGCGGCGAGATGCAGCGTGACGAACAGCAGCGCAAACGCGAGCGCCATCGTGAGCAGCGGCGTCAGGATCGCCGGATGGATCGCGGGACCGCCGACGCGGATCAGCGACGCCGGCTGATGCAGCGTGTTCCACCAGTCGACCGAGAACTTGATGATCGGCAGGTTGATCGCGCCGACCAGCGTGAGGATCGCGGCCGCGCGTCCGGCGCGCGCCGGATCGTCGACGGTGCGCCACAGCGCGATGATGCCGAGATACATCAGGAACAGCACCAGCACCGAGGTGAGGCGCGCATCCCACACCCAATAGGTGCCCCACATCGGACGGCCCCAGAGCGAGCCGGTGAACAGCGCGAGGAACGTGAAGGCGGCGCCGAGCGGGGCCGCGGCTTTCGCCGCGACGTCGGCGAGCGGATGACGCCACACCAGCGTGCCGACGCTGGCGATGCTCATGACGGTCCACACGCCCATCGCGAGCCAGGCGTTCGGCACGTGGATGAACATGATCTTCACCACCGCGCCCTGCTGGTAGTCGCCCGGCGCAACGGCCGCGAAATAGAGGCCGAACGCGAACGCGAGCGCGGTCGCGGCGGCGAGCCACGGCAGCAGGCGCGCGGTGAGCGCGAGGAAGCGCGTCGGATTGGCGAGATCGATCAGGGCCATCGGGTTTGTCTTATTGAGCCCGCGCGGCGGCGGCAATGCGGCGCAGGACACCGCGGTTCAACATCGCGCGAGCGGGCCGTCATCACTCTAGCCCCTGGCGCAACGCGGCCGCGGCGGCGAGCGGCCCGAGCACCAGGCTTCCGAGCGTCAGTGCGCATAAAATCATGAACGGCGCGCCGAAGCTCGCGGTGATCGCCGCGTTCGAGGCCGCGACGCCGAAGATCAGCACCGGCACGGTGAGCGGCAGCACCAGCACCGGCAGCAGCAATCCGCCGCGCCGCAGCGCCACGGAGAGCGCGGCGCCGATCAGCCCGATGCAGGTCAGCGCCGGCGTGCCGGCGAGCAGGGTCAGCGCGACGGCGGCGATCGCCTCCGGTTCGAGATTGAGGAACAGGCCGAGCAGCGGCGTCGCGATCACCAATGGAAGTCCGGTGGTGATCCAGTGCGCCAGTGCCTTTGCCAGCACGGCAAGCTCGAGCGGCGCGCTCCCCATCAGCAGCAGGTCGAGCGAGCCGTCTTCGTGGTCGGCGGCGAACAGCCGGTCGAGCGCGAGCAGCGAGGCGAGCAGTGCGCCGAGCCACAGGATCGCGGGGCCGATGCGCTTGAGCAGCACGAGGTCGGGCCCGAGCGCGAACGGCATCAGCGTCACCACGATGAGAAAGAACAGCACGCCCATCAGCGCGCCGCCGCCGATGCGGACGGACAGGCGCATGTCGCGAATGAGGAGGGCGGAGAGGGCGGTCATGCGGACCGCCCGAGCTGCAACATTTTGCACTCCACCCCGAGCGGCCCGTGGGTCGCCGCGACGATCATTCCGCCGCCGGCCAGATGGTCGCGCATCAACCCGGCGAGCATCTCCTGTCCGGCCGAATCGAGCGCCGAGGCCGGCTCGTCGAGCAGCCAGATCGGACGCGGAACCGCGACCAGGCGGGCGAGCGAGAGGCGGCGCCGCTGCCCGGCCGAGAGGTAGGCGGCCGGCAGATGGGCGAGCGAATCGAGGCCCGTGGCCGCCAGCCCATCGGCCGGGTCGCGGTCGCCCGCCAAGTAATGAACCCAAAATTCGATGTTTTCCCGGACCGTCAGCGCGGGTTTCAGCGCGTCGAGATGGCCGAGATAGTGCGCCCGCTCCGCGATGCTGCGCTCGTCGCCGCCGCCGCCGGCGAGCGCGATGTCCCCTTCGGCGGGTCGCAGCAGGCCCGCAAGCAGGCGCAGCAGGGAGGATTTCCCTACCCCGTTCGGGCCGGTCAGCGCCAGCGCCTCCCCGGACGCCAACTGCAGATTGATGCCGCCGAATACCTGCCGAAACCCGCGAACGCAGCCAAGCCCGGTCGCCGAAAGCCGCAGCATTTTCAGGTCCATGCCCCTCGGGCAGCGCCTCGTCCCCGGGCAGGGTAACGAAATGTGCGGATCGCATACCTTGGAAGCGCCCCGATCTGTAGCACGGCGCGGAAATAAACCTTATAAGCCGGTACGTTGCGTGGGGCGGCGGACTTCCCGACGTGGTCGGCCCTGTGCTGGACGGAACAGCATTGCGGCGGCGCACTCGGCGTCTCCGGCTGCTCCGAGGGGAAAAAGGCCGTCATGAGCTCGCTCGACAGTTTCAAGTGCGCCAAGACCCTCACGGTCGGTGCCAAGACCTACATCTATTACAGCCTTCCGGAGGCGGAGAAACACGGGTTGCGCGGAATTTCGCGGCTGCCTTTCTCCATGAAGGTGCTGCTGGAAAACCTGCTGCGGAACGAAGACGGCCGCACCGTTACCAAGGAAGACATCCAGGGCGTCGCGCAGTGGCTCAAGGCGAAGACCTCGGAGCGCGAGATCGCGTTCCGTCCGGCGCGCGTTCTGATGCAGGACTTCACCGGCGTTCCCGCGGTGGTCGATCTCGCCGCGATGCGCGACGCGATGAAGACGCTCGGCGGCGATGCGGCGAAGATCAATCCGCTGGTTCCGGTCGACCTCGTGATCGATCATTCGGTGATCGTGAACTTCGCCGGCACGCCGACCTCGTTCAAGAAGAACGTCGCCGAGGAGTACGCGCAGAACCAGGAACGCTACAAGTTCCTGAAATGGGCGCAGCGCTCGTTCGAGAATTTCCGCGTGGTGCCGCCCGGCACCGGCATCTGCCACCAGGTCAATCTCGAATATCTGTCGCAGACGGTGTGGACGAGCCCGGGCAAGCACAAGGTCAAGGTCGACGGCAAGGACGTGACCGCCGAGATCGCCTACCCGGACACGCTGGTCGGCACCGACTCGCACACCACGATGGTGAACGGCCTTGCGGTGCTCGGCTGGGGCGTCGGCGGCATCGAGGCCGAAGCCGCGATGCTCGGCCAGCCCTATTCGATGCTGCTGCCCGAGGTGATCGGGTTCCGCCTGAACGGCAAGCTGAAAGAAGGCGTGACCGCGACCGATCTCGTGCTCACCGTCACGCAGATGCTGCGCAAGCGCGGCGTGGTCGGCAAGTTCGTCGAGTTCTTCGGCCCCGGGCTCGACAATCTCACCGTCGAGGATCGCGCCACCATCGGCAACATGGCGCCGGAATACGGCGCGACCTGCGGCTTCTTCCCGGTCGACGATGACGCCATCGACTTCCTCACCAAGACGGCGCGCAAGGCGGATCGCGTCGCGCTGGTGAAGGCCTACGCCAAGGCGCAGGGCATGTACCGCACCAAGACCACGCCCGACCCGGTCTTCACCGACATCATGAAGCTCGAGCTCGGCTCGGTCGAGCCTTCGCTCGCCGGACCGAAGCGCCCGCAGGATAGGGTGCTGCTGAAGGAGGTCAAGAACGGCTTCGCGGTCGCGATGGACAAGGAATTCGGCAAGGGCAGCGAAGCCGTCAAGCGCTTCCCGGTCGAGGGCCGCAAGCACGACATCGGCCACGGCGACGTGGTGATCGCCGCGATCACCTCGTGCACCAACACCTCGAACCCGGGCGTGATGGTGGCGGCCGGCCTGCTCGCCAGGAAGGCGGTCGCAAAGGGCCTGAAGCCGAAGCCGTGGGTGAAGACCTCGCTCGCGCCCGGCAGCCAGGTGGTCGCCGAGTATCTCGACAAGTCCGGCCTGCAGAAGGATCTCGACGCCCTCGGGTTCAACCTGGTCGGCTTCGGCTGCACCAGCTGCATCGGCAACTCGGGTCCGCTGGCGGAAGAGATTTCCGAATCGATCAGCCAGAACGACGTCGTCGCGGCCGCGGTGCTCTCGGGCAACCGCAACTTCGAGGGCCGCGTGAACGCGGACGTGCGCGCGAACTATCTCGCTTCGCCGCCGCTGGTCGTCGCCTACGCGCTCGCCGGCAACATGAACGTCGACCTCGTGCGCACGCCGATCGGCACCGACAGCAAGGGTAAGAAGGTCTTCCTGCGCGACCTCTGGCCGACCAGCCGCGAGATCACCGCGGTGATCCGCAAGACCATCAACAAGAGCGTGTTCGCGCGCAAATACGCCGACGTGTTCAAGGGCGAGGCGAACTGGCGCAAGATCTCGGTGAAGGGCGGCCTCACCTACGATTGGGACGACCGTTCGACCTACGTGCAGAACCCGCCCTACTTCGAAGGCATGGAGAAGCGGCTGCATCCGATCGACGATATCGTCGATGCGCGCATCCTCGGCCTGTTCCTCGACTCGATCACGACCGACCACATCTCGCCGGCCGGATCCATCAAGGAGGAGAGCCCGGCCGGACACTACCTGCGCGACCACCAGGTGCGCCCGAAGGACTTCAATCAGTACGGCACGCGGCGCGGCAATCACCAGGTGATGATGCGCGGCACCTTCGCCAACATCCGCATCAAGAACCAGATGGTGCCGGGCGTCGAAGGCGGCGTGACGATCCACTATCCGTCGAAGCAGCGCATGACGATGTACGACGCCGCGATGCGCTATCGCGGCGAAGGCGTGCCGCTGGTGGTGTTCGCCAACAAGGAATACGGCACCGGCTCCTCGCGCGACTGGGCCGCCAAGGGCTCGACCCTGCTCGGCATCCGCGCGGTGGTCACCCAGTCGTTCGAACGCATCCACCGCTCCAACCTGATCGGGATGGGCGTTGTCCCACTCGTGTTCGAAGAGGGCACTTCGTGGCAGACGCTCGGGCTCAAGGGCGACGAGCAGGTCACGATCCGCGGCCTGCACGGCGACCTCAAGCCGCGCCAGCGCCTGATCGCCGAGATCGTGGCCTCCGACGGCGCGCTCAAGCGGGTTCCGCTGATCTGCCGCATCGATACGCTCGACGAGCTCGAATACTTCAAGAACGGCGGCATCCTGCAATACGTACTGCGTCATCTTGCGGCGTAAGGTGGTACGCGCAAGCCGGTATTTTTACCGCCGGGCATGTTGCGCCGCATCGGCCGGTCACTGTGAATTGAATGGCCGGTGACCGGCGTTGCAATTAGGTATTGCAGGGGACGAGACATCCGCGGTCTGACGGATTGCAGCTCGTGACGCCGCTGTGCGGCGCCAGACAATCCGTCGGGGACAGGATGTGGAGATCGGAATGAAACGCCGCGTTGCGTTACCTATCGCGATTGCCGCCACGGCGCTGCTGTCGTCGGCGGCCATGAGCGCCGAGCCGCGCGCCGTGATCGAGCTGTTCACCAGCCAGGGCTGTTCGTCATGCCCGCCGGCCGACAAGCTCGCCGGCGAGCTCGCGGAGGATCCCTCGCTGCTGGTGATGAGCCTGCCGGTCGACTACTGGGACTATCTCGGCTGGAAGGACACGCTCGCCAGTCCCGGACACACCAGCCGGCAGCGCGCCTATTCGAAGACGCGCGGCGACCGCGAGGTCTATACGCCGCAGGTCGTGGTCAACGGCATGGCGCATGTGCTCGGCAGCAATCGCGCCGCGATCGAGGGCGCGATCAAGACGACCGGCCGGCATGCCGGCATGCTGTCGCTTCCGGTCACCGTGTCGGTCGCCAACGACCAGATCTCGATCAACGTGCCGGCCGACAAAGGCAAGGTGACGAAGGGCGACATCTGGCTCTGCCCGATCACCAAGAATGTGCCGGTCGCGGTCGGCAAGGGCGAGAACTCCGGTCACACCATCACGTATCACAACGTGGTGCGCAAATGGATCAGGCTCGGCGAGTGGACCGGCGCGGCGCGCAGCTTCACGCTGCCGGTCAAGGAGCTCGGCGACGACGACGCCGAGCAGGTCGCGGTGATCATCCAGGCCGGCAGCAAGGAAGCACCCGGCGCGATGCTCGGCGCGACCGTCGCGGCGCTGAAGTAGCCGCACCTCATTTCCGCGACACGATCAAAGGGCCCAAAAAAATAGGGCCCAAAAAAATAGGGCCGGTGAGAACCGGCCCGAAGACGTTTGGGGGATTGAACCGTACGCGAACTTAGGGCCCGGTCCGTCCAAGCCCCGGGGGGCTGGGGGGCTGAGGAATCCGGTGCTCGAATGCACCGGGCCCTAATCAACTGTCGCTCTTATCCCAGCCCCAAACGGCACGCCGTTGGCCGAAATCGGGCGCCATTGTGATGTTTCTAACGAAGCCGTGAGCGAACCGCCCGGTTTCGGAAATAATTTTCCGGATTCCCACGGTTTCGGGCAGTTCCGTCATCGGCGCGTCATCAGGGCACCTACGCACCTCTTGCGGCTCGCGCAACTCGGCGCGATCATCACAGCGCAACACATCAAGGAGGCGCCGCATGGCTTTCGGCGAAACCGATCCGAGCGAGCAGCGCGGGGGCGCGGTCAGCGGTCAGGCCAGCGTCCCCGGCAAGGTCACCTTCAGCCGGCGCGAACTCGACCGCATCCTTGGGCTTTACGGGCGCATGGTCGCGGCCGGCGAATGGCGCGATTACGCGATCGATTTCCTGAAGGACCGCGCGGTGTTCTCGGTGTTCCGCCGCTCCTCCGAAGTGCCGCTCTATCGCATCGAGAAGGACCCGCGCCTCGCGCGCAAGCAGGGCGCCTACAGCGTGATCTCGGCGACCGGGCTGATCGTCAAGCGCGGGCACGAGCTCGACAACGTGCTGCGCGCGGTGGACAAGTCGCTCAAGCTGGTGGCGATGTAGCGCAGAGCTGTCATTGCGGCCGAGCACGAAGCGCGAGGGCCGGAATGACGCCGAAACAGAAAAACGCCCCGGCTCATCACCGGGGCGTTTTCGTTTTCAGTCAGCTGTTGCTTCAGCGCCGGTCGCCGAACAGGCGCAGCATCATCAGGAACAGGTTGATGAAGTCGAGATAGAGCGTCAGCGCGCCCATCACGGCCTTGCGGCCCGAGACCGTGCCGTCGTCGTACGGCGTAGATCTCCTTGATCTTCTGCGTGTCCCAGGCGGTCAGGCCGGCGAACACCAGCACGCCGACCACCGAGATGACGAAGGAGAGCGCGCTGCTCGCGAGGAAGATGTTCACGATCGACGCGATCACGACGCCGAACAGCCCCATGATCAGGAACGTGCCGAACGCCGAGAGATCGCGCTGCGTGGTGTAGCCGTAGATGCTGAGCGCGCCGAACGACGCCGCCGAGATGAAGAACACCCGCGTGATCGAGACGCCGGTGTACTGCACGAAGATGGTCGACAGCGCGGCGCCGAGCAGCGCGGCGTAGAGCATGAACAGCCCCAGCGCCGTGGTGTAGCGCAGCCGGTCGATGCGGAACCAGATGAAGAACACCAGGCCGAGCGTCGCCAGCATCAGGATGATCGGGCTGTAGCCGCCCATGACCATCTCGCCGAACGGCGTCAGGCCGGTCATGCCGCGGCCGGCGATGCGGATCGCGTCGCCGCCGGACGCCTGATAGGTGAGCCAGGCCACGACGCCGGTCAGCCCGACCGCGCCCGCCATATAGTTGTAGACGCGGAGCATGTGGGCGCGCAGGCCCGCATCGACCGCTACCGATTCTCCGGCGCGGGCGCCCGGGAAGGCCGCGACGTTCCGATCATAGTCCGACATGGAAGCATCCTCCGTGGTGGCCCGGCGTCCGGGCCTGCGGCGCATGCAGCCGATGGCTGCTTCGCCAAGGGGGAATTTAGTGCGGGACGGCGGCGAACGCCAGACCGGCGGAGCGGGCCAAAACGAAACGGCCCCGGTTTTGCCGGGGCCGCAATGGTTAAAAATGGTTAACCTGTCTACTCTTCGCGGCCGCCGAGCAGGTGCAGCAGCATCGTGAACAGGTTGAGGAAGTCGAGATAGAGCGACAGCGCGCCCATGATGGCGGACCGCTCCAGCACGTCGCCTTCCATCGCGCCGTACATGTACTCGGTCTTGAGCCGCTGCGTGTCGTAGGCGGTGAGCCCGGCGAACACCAGCACGCCGATCACCGAGATGATCCACTGCAGCATCGAACTCGCGACGAAGATGTTGACCAGCGACGCGATGATGATGCCGAACAGCCCCATGATGAGGAACGAGCCCCAGCCGGTCAGGTCGCGCTGCGTGGTGTAGCCCCACAGCGAGAGCGCGCCGAACGAGGCCGCCGTGATGAAGAACACGCGCGTGATCGAGGTATGCGTGTAGACCAGGAAGATCGATGCAAGCGACACGCCGACCAGCGCGGCGTAGATCCAGAACGTGATCTGCGCGGTCGCGGGACGCATGTTCTGGATGCGGAACGAGAGGAAGAAGACCAGCGCGAGCGGCGCCAGGATCACGGCCCATTTCAGCGGGCTCACGAACAGCACATAGCCGACATTGGTCAGCATGATGCTGCGCACTTTCGCGACCGCGAGTGCCGGATCGGTCGTCACCGACAGCATGTAGATGCCGAGCGCGGCGAAGCCCGTGATGGCGAGGCCGAGCACCATGTAATTGTAGATGCGCAGCATGTAGGCCCGCAGGCCCTCATCGACGACAGCCGCTTCCGCCCGCGTCAGCGGCCGGCCGTACTGTGCCGTGGCGGCGGAATTCCGGTCAAAGTCCGACATTGTCGACCTCTTGTTCGCCCCATGCCCGGCGCGCGACTGCACCGACTGGCGGCTTCAATATGGACAAATCCCCAAGGCCGACAAGGTGCCTTCGCGACGCAGGGCGGTTCGGCGCGCGGCGGATTGTCGCAAACGCAGCGTGAGGAGGCTCACAGATGGCGCAGGACCGGTGCAGGCTTCTGCCCGAGCGCCGAAAACGTGCCGATCAGCCCGAACGCGATGGTCAGTCCGGCGGCGCAAATTGTCGCGGCGAGCGCCGGAATCGGCAGGAAGGTGAACGAGAGGTTCATCACCTCGGTCATCACCAGGGAGGCGGCGACCGATCCGGCCGCGACGCCGACGATCGCGGTGGCAAGCCCGATCAGCAGGTATTCGAGCGCGTAGGCGGCGAGCAGGCGCCAGCGCGTCGCGCCGAGCATTTTCAGGACGACTGCGTCATAAACGCGATGCCGGTGTCCGGTCGCGAGCGCGCCGGCGAGCACCAGCACGGCGGCGATCAGCGTGATCGCGCTCGCGCCGCGGATCGCCAGCGTCAGGTCGAGCACCACCTTGGTGACGGCGTCGAGCGCCTCGCGCACCCGCACCGCCGTGACGGTCGGGAATGCGGCGGCGGTGTCCTTCAGCAGCGCGACCTCCTGCGCGACGGTCGTGCCGGACGGCGTCGCCAGCGTCGCGATGTGGGTGTGCGGCGCGCCGCGGAAACTGCCGGGCGAGAAGACCAGCACGAAGTTGATGCCGAGCGACTGCCATTCGACCGCGCGCAGGTTGGCGATCGTCGCCGTGATGTTGCGGCCGAGCACGTTGACGACGACCGGATCGCCGATCTTCAGGCCGAGCCCGTCGGCGATCTTGTTCTCGAACGAGACCAGCGGCGGGCCCTGATAGTCCGGCTTCCACCATTCGCCGGCGACCACGCGCGAGCCGGCCGGCACGTCGGCCGCATAGGTGATGCCGCGGTCGCTCTGCAGCACCCAGGCGGCGTTCGGCGCCGCCTTGATGTCCTCGGCGCGGATGCCGTTCGCCGACACGATGCGCCCGCGCAGCATCGGCACGCGCTCGTAGCGCGCGTCCGGCGCCGCCTTTTTGGCGAAGGCGTCGAAGCGCGCCGCGTCCGCGTCCTGGATGTCGACGAAGAACACCGACGGCGCGCGGTCGGGCAGCGCCGCGACGAACTGGCTGCGCAGGTTGCCGTCGATCTCGAGCAGCGTGACCAGCAGCGCCAGCCCGACGCCGAGCGAGAGCACGACGCTCGGCGTCAGCGCGCCGGGCCGGTGGATGTTGGCCAGCACCAGGCGCAACAGCGCGTAGCGCGGGCGCGGGATGCGGCGCGCCGCCCACATGATGAACATGGCGACGAGCCGCAGGATGACGAACACGGCGGCCGCCGCCACGATGAAGATCGCGGCGATCTTGCGGTCGTAGGCGAGCACCACGGCAAGCGCCGCCAGCGTCGCGACGGTGAGCGCGGTCAGCGCGACGTAGCGCTTGCGCGGCATGCGCCGCTCGCGGCGCGACGGCGTCGCGATAGAGCGCCGAGACCGGCACGTCATGCGCGCGGCCGAGCGGCCAGAGCGCGAACGCCAGCGCGGTGAGGAAGCCGTAGATCACCGCGAACGACAGTTCGGGCACGTGCACGGCGGGCTCGATCGGCAGCGGCAGCACGCCGCCGAAGGCGTCAGCGATCGCGAACGGCAGCATCGCGCCGACGACGAGCCCGATCGCGGTGCCGAGCGTGGCGAGCAGCATCACTTCGGCGAGATAGATCGCGAACACGCGCCCGCCGGTCGCGCCGAGCGACTTCAAGGTGGCGATCGTGTCGCGGCGGCGGTCGAGATAATGCTTCACCGCGTTGGCGACGCCGACGCCGCCGACCAGCAGCGCGGTCAGGCCGACCAGCGTGAGATACTGCGTGAAGCGCTCGATGTTGCGGCCGAGCGCGGGCGACGCGTTGGCGCGGGTGCGCGCCTCCCAGCCGGCGTCGGGGAGCTGTTTTTCGGCGGCGGTGACGACCTCCTGCGCGGCGCGGTCGTTCGCGTCCGCGCCTGCGACGCGCAGCCGGTAATGCCAGCGCACCAGGCTGCCGGGCTGCACCAGGCCGGTCGCGCGCAGCGCCGCCTCGCTCATCATCAGGCGCGGGCCGAAGCCGATGCCGCCCGCGAGCTTGTCGGGCTCGGCGGCGAGCGCCGCGCGCAACTCGATCGTCGCGCGGCCGACCGTGATGCGCGTGCCGCGTGCGAGATTGAGCCGCGCGAGCAGCGCCGGATCGGCGGCGGCGCCGTAGGCGCCGTCGCGCTCGGACAGCGCATCGGAGAGATTGCCGGGCGGCTCGAGCGCGACGCTGCCGAACAGCGGATAGGCGCCGTCGACCGCCTTGATCTCGACCAGCGCGTTTTCGCCGGTGCTCGAGCGCGCCATCGCCCGCATGGTGGCGGCGGCCGAGACCTGCCCGCGCGCCGCGAGAAATGCGCGTTCCTCAGCGCTCGCCTCGCGCTGGCTCAACGAGAACGACGCGTCGCCGCCGAGGATCACGCGGCCCTCGCGCGCGAGCCCGTCTCCCAGGCTGCGCGAGAACGAGCCGACGCCGGCGATCGCCGCGACGCCGAGCGCGATGCAGGCGATGAACACCGCAAAGCCGCGCAGGCCGCCGCGCATCTCGCGCAGCGCGAAACGCAGCGTCAGGATCGGATGCGTTCACGCGACCGGCTCCGGCGTCTCGATCCGCCCCGAGCGCAGCCGCACCACGCGGTCGCAGCGCTGCGCCAGCAAGGCATCGTGCGTCACCAGCACCAGCGTGGTGCCGCGCTTCTCATGGCCGGCGAACAGCAGTTCGACGATCTCCCGGCCGGTCGCTTCGTCGAGATTGCCGGTCGGCTCGTCGGCGACCAGGATCGCCGGATGCGGTGCGAGCGCGCGCGCCAGCGCGACGCGCTGCTGCTCGCCGCCGGACAGCTCCGCCGGATAGTGATCGACCCGCTCGCGCAATCCGACCGAGGCCAGCTCCTGCGCGGCGCGCGCGAAGGCATCCGCGGCACCGGCGAGCTCGAGCGGCACCGCGACATTCTCCAGCGCCGTCATGGTGGGGATCAGGTGGAACGACTGGAACACGATGCCGATATGGCGGCCGCGAAAGCGCGCGAGCGCATCCTCGTCGAGCGCGCGCAGGTCCTCGCCGGCGACGTGGACGGTTCCGCTGTCGGGCCGCTCCAGCCCGGCCGCGATCATCAGCAACGTCGACTTGCCCGAGCCCGAGGGCCCGACCAGGCCAACCGCCTCGCCGGCCCCTATATGCAGGCCGATGTCTTTGAGAATATGGACGCGTGCGGCGTCACGGCCGAGCGAGAGGTTGACGCCGGACAGCGCAATCGCCGGCGGACGCGGCGCAACGGAGGTGTCGTTCATGCAGATCTCGCGCCCGCCCGGCCTCATTCATGGTCCCCGGTCATATGGGAAGCCCGATGGTCCGGTCCAGACGCGTCGTTTTGTCCTTCTGGCGCTTGCGGCGCTGACGATCCCGCGCGCCGCCGCGGCCGAGCGGCCGGTACGCATCGTGATGCTGGGCGATTCGATCGCCGCCGGATTCGGGCTGCCGGTGGGCGACTGCGCTGCCCGCCAAGCTCGAGAAGGCGCTGAAAGCGAAGGGCCACAACGTCGCGATCGAGAATGCCGGCGTGTCGGGCGACACCGCCGGCGGGCGGGCTCGCGCGGCTGGACTGGTCGGTCGCCGAGGGAACTGACGCGGTGATCCTCGAACTGGGCGCCAACGACGCGTTGCGCGGTTCCGATCCGGCGCAGACCCGCGCGGCGCTGGACGCCATCATCCGCAAGCTGAAGGCGCGCAAGATCGCGATCCTGCTCACCGGCATGCTGGCGCCGCGCAATTACGGGCCGGACTACGTGGCGGCGTTCGATTCGATCTATCCGGAGCTCGCGGCCGCGCACGGCGTGCTGCTCTATCCGTTCCTGCTGGCCGGCGTCGCCGGAGAGGCGAAGCTCAATCAGCCCGATACCATCCATCCCAATGCGGCCGGGGTCGACGCGATCGCAGCCGGCATGCTGCCGAAGACCGAGGAACTGGTTGCCCAGGTCAAGGCGGGAAAGAGTTGATCCGTCATCTCCCCGTGTTGATCGGGCGGGCCAAATCCCGTCATGATTCGGCATCACTTTGATTCGGGGACGGCAGGCCCCGCGTGAGGTTTGTGTCATGCCCCGCCTGTTTACCGGCCTGGAAATCCCCCAAGAGGTGCAGCAGTCGCTCTCGCTGCTGCGCGGTGGGCTGCCGGGCGCGCGCTGGATCGACCCGGAAAACTATCACATCACGCTGCGCTTCATCGGCGATATTGACGACCGGATGGCGCATGAGATCGCCTCGATGCTCGACGGCATGCGCCGGCGCAGCTTCGAGGTGCGCTTCGGCGGGCTGAAATCCTTCGGCAGCAAAAAGCCGCGCGCGATCGTGGTGGCGGTGGAGCCGGTCCAGCCGCTGATCGAGCTGCAGGCCGAGCAGGAACGGTTGATGCAGCGTCTCGGGCTCGAACCGGACGGGCGCAAGTTCACCCCGCACGTCACGCTGGCGCGCTTGCGCGATACCTCCAGCCACGAGGTCGCCGAGTATCTCTCGACCCGCGGGCCGGTGTTCGGTTCCGCGTTCCACGTCTCGCGCTTCGTGCTGTTTTCCGCACGCTCGTCGGTCGGCGGCGGGCCGTATGTGGTCGAGGCGGATTATCCGCTGGCTGCCGCGGCGGCTTAGCAAATCCGGCCCTCATGCTGATGGTGTCTCGAAGGAGGCCCGCCTTCGACGGGCAGCGCATCCATGGTGAGGTTCGGAGGAATTGCTGCTTGAATCCGCCTCAATCGCGGGCCACATCTGCGTCTCGACGGAGGGACGCATGGTTCACCGCAGCGCGACCTGGAATGAATCCGACTACGCATCCGCCGATGCCGACGGCTTTGCGCGCGACGAAACCATCGTGCGGCGCGGCTTCTGGAAGAAGACACGCAAGTTCGCCGCGCAGCTTCCGTTCGCGGAGGATCTGCTCGCCGCCTATTATTGCGCGTTCGACCACGATACGCCGATCCAGGTGAAAGCCGCGCTGCTCGGCGCGCTTGCATATTTCGTGCTGCCGTTCGACGGCGTGCCGGACGTCCTGCCGTTTCTCGGCTTCGCGGACGATGCCGCGATCCTCGCGACCGCGCTGCGCATGGTGGCGAACCATCTGACGCCCGCGCATCGTGCGGCGGCCAAGCGCAAGCTCGAAGCCGAGCTTGGAGCATGATCCCGAAAAGTGGGCTCCGGTTTTCGGAAAGATCATGCTCCGCGAACTACGGGTGCAAGATCACCTTGCCCATCACCTGACGCGCGGCGATCGCCTTCAAGGCGTCGGCGGTCCTGGCCAGCGGATAGGTCGCGTGCACATGCGCCGAGATTTTCCCCGCGTCGGCCCAGCGCACGAGCTCGGCCATGTTGGCCTGATGCCCTTTCGGGTCGCGCTCGATGAACGCGCCCCAGAACACCCCGACGATGTCGCAGCCTTTCAGCAGCGCGAGATTGAGCGGGATCTTCGGAATCTCGCCGGCCGCAAAGCCGATCACCAGAAAGCGGCCCTGCCACGCGATCGAGCGCAGCGCGGCTTCGGCATATGAGCCGCCGACCGGGTCGTAGATCACGTCGGCGCCCTTGCCGCCGGTGACGCGGCGCAGCGCCTCCTTGAGGTCTTCGTTGGCGTAGTTGATCGTGTCGTCGGCGCCGCGCTCCCGGCAGAAGGCAAGCTTGTCGTCGGAGGACGCGCACGCGATCACGCGTGCGCCCATCAGCTTGCCGATCTCGATTGCGGCGAGCCCGGTGCCGCCCGAGGCGCCGAGCACCGCGAGCGTCTCGCCGGACTTGAGCCTGGCGCGATCCTTCAGCGCGTGCAGCGTGGTGCCGTAGATCACCGTGATGCCGGCGGCGCGGTCGAAGTCGAGGCTGTCGGGAATCCGCACGACGCGTTGCGCGGCGAGCGCGACCTTCTCGCGCGCCGCGCCGAAGCCGCCGTAGCCGAGGACGCGGTCGCCCGCCGTCAGCCCGCTGACGCCGGCGCCGACGCTCTCGATCACGCCGGCGAACTCCGAGGCGGGCGAGAACGGGAAAGGCGGCTTGAGCTGGTATTTGCCGGCGATGATCAGCGTGTCGAAGAAGTTGAGCGCGGCGGATTTCACCGCGACCACGACCTCGCCGGAACCGGGGGCCGGGTCCGGGAGGTCCTGGAACTCAAGCTCGTCGGGGCCGCCGAAATGCGTGCAGAGGATGGCTTTCATGGCATGCTGCGTTTGTGGAACCGAAGCTGCAGCTTACGAGGCACGGGGAGCGCCGTCACCCTGCGGGTCCGGCCCCGCGCGGCGCGTTGCCGGCAAACTGTGTGCTGCCGCCTTCACATTGTCGATTTCTCCCGTTATTTCTATGACTTCGGGGCGTTATGCTGGGGTTGGCGCGGGAGGCCCGATGTTGGCGATCTATCGAGGTGTGCCGCTGGCGCTTGCGGCGGCGGTCGGGTTGTTGACCGTCGCATCGGCGCAGCAGGCGACGCAGCCGGCCGCGCAGGAGACGCCGGCCAAGCAGGCGAAGCCGAAGGCCAGGAGTGTGGCGCCAAAGGCGGAGCAGAAAGCCGAGCCGAAGGCTGAGCAGAAGGCTGCGCCTGCCAAGAAGAACGCGGCGCCCGCGCCGCAGCCGGCAGCGGCCGGCGGCCAGCCGACCTTGCTCGGCCAGTTCGGCGACTGGGGTGCCTACACGGCCAACAGCGGTGGCCGCACGCTGTGCTATGCGATCGCGCAGCCGAGCGCGAAGGCGACCCAGCCGCCGGGGCGGCCGCGCGATCCGGCCTATGTCTTCATTGCGACGCGGCCGACCGAGAACGTGCGCAACGAGGTCTCGATCATCGTCGGCTATCCGTTCAAGCCCGGCTTCGAGGCCATGGTGGATATCGGTTCGGCGAAATACGCGATGTTCACGCAGAACGACGGAGCCTGGGTGAAGAACCCGGCCGAGGAAGCCCGCATGGTCGAAGCCATGCGCAAGGGCTCCGACCTCGTGGTCAGCGGCGAGTCCGGGAAGGGCACGAAATCGACCGACCGCTACGCGCTGCGCGGCCTGGGCCAGGCGCTCGACCGCATCGCGCAGGAGTGCAAGTAGGGCCGCAAACTCCGCTGTGTTGGGTGGGGGTCAGAGTTTCACTTGCGCTTCCGCAATGCCAAGCCCCACATACGACCGGTATTTACCGGCTCGCCCATGCGCGGGCGATGACGACCGAGATTGATGACCACGATCCTTGACAGCAAACCGGTGCCGCGCGGCTTCGTCGAGAAGACCGCGCTGGAAACCTATGTGCCGCCTGCGAAGCCCTCGCTGATCGGCTTGTCGCGCGATGCGCTGGGCGCGGCGCTCGGAACCATCGGTGTCGCGGAGAAGCAGCGCAGGATGCGCGTGCAGCAGCTGTGGAACTGGATCTACATCCGCGGCGTCACGCGCTTCGACCAGATGACCAGCGTGTCGAAGGACCTGCGCGCGGCGCTCGAACGGTACTTCACGCTCGACCGGCCCGAGGTGGTGGCCGAGCAGGTCTCCGCCGACGGCACGCGCAAGTGGCTCTTACGTTTGCCGGGCGAACATGAGGGCGAACGCCCGCACGAGGTCGAGTGTGTCTATATCCCGGACAGTGGACGCGCGACCTTGTGCGTGTCGAGCCAGGTCGGCTGCACGCTGACCTGCTCGTTCTGCCACACCGGCACGCAGCGGCTGGTGCGCAATCTCACCGCCGGCGAGATCGTCGGGCAGGTGATGGTCGCGCGCGATCGTCTCGGCGACTGGCCCGGCGGAGCGCCGCCGGAGGGCGCGATCGTCCCCACCGACGGGGGCCGCTTCGTCACCAACATCGTGATGATGGGAATGGGCGAGCCGCTCTACAATTTCGACGCGGTGCGCGACGCGCTGCTGGTGGTGCAGGACGGCGACGGCATCGGCATCTCGAAGCGCCGCATCACGCTGTCGACGTCGGGCGTGGTGCCGAACATCGCGCGGGCCGGCGCCGAGATCGGCACCATGCTGGCGATCTCGCTGCACGCGGTGCGCGACGACCTGCGCAACGATCTGGTGCCGCTCAATCGCAAATATCCGATCGCCGCGCTGCTCGAGGCCTGCCGCAACTATCCGGGCGTGTCGAACGCGCGCCGCATCACGTTCGAATACGTGATGCTGAAAGGCGTCAACGACTCGCTTGACGATGCCAGGCAGCTCATCAAGCTGCTCAAGGGCATTCCGGCCAAGATCAACCTGATCCCGTTCAATCCGTGGCCGGGCAGCAGCTACGAATGCTCGGACTGGGAGCAGATCGAGAAATTCTCCGAATACGTCTTCAACGCCGGCTACTCCTCGCCGGTGCGCACGCCGCGCGGACGCGACATCCTGGCGGCCTGCGGCCAGCTCAAGAGCGCGACCGAGAAACTGTCCGCGCGCGAGCGGATGGCGTTGCGCGCGATGGCGATGACGGATTGAGGCGATGCGCTCGCCGTCGCTGGTCCGCCTGCTGGTTCGTTTCATCCTGGTGCCGCTCGGCTATCTGGCGGCGGTGATCGCCGGTGCCAGCATCATTCTGTTCGGCTCGTGGAAATTCGGCACCGCGCTGATGAGCGACAGTTCGGAGGCGTTCTCCTACGGGATGTTCGGCGCGATCATTGCCGGACCGATCCTGTTCGGCACGCTGCTCGTCACGATGTGGCTGCCGGCCGCGATCGGCGTCGTGCTGTCGGAAGCCTTCGCGCTCCGCTCGTGGATCTTCCACGCGCTCAACGGCGCAGCCTCGGCCTGGCTCGGCTGGCAGTTGTTCGGCGCGTTCGACCAGTCGGAGATTCCGCTGAACGAGCCGAAATACGTGATCGCGGCCGGGCTCGCGGGCGGCTTTGCCTACTGGGCGGTGGCGGGCCGCAGCGCGGGGTTCTGGAAGCCACTCTACCCGCCGCCCGCGCGGGCGATCCTGCCGCCTCCCGATCCGTTCAATCCGCCCGCGCAAACAAAAGCCTGACCGCGAACGCGCCCATCAGCCCGGCGAACAGATAGTCGATCGCGCGCATGACTTTGGGCGAGCGGCGGATCGCCGCGGTGAAGCGTTCGGCGAGAAGGATCAGCAGCGCGCAGATCGGGACGCCGAGCGCGATGAAGTATAGCCCGAGGAACATCAGCTTCGCGCCCGCATGCGGATCGCTCACCGAGACGAACTGCGGCAGGAAGGTCAGGAAGAACACGATGATCTTCGGATTGAGCAGGTTGACGCCGAGGCCGGCGAGGAACGCGCGCCGCAGCGTCGGCGGCGCGCCTGCCGCGGATGCGAGGCTGAACGCCGCGCCGTGGCGCAGCGCGCGGAACGCAAGCCACAGCAGGTAGGCGATGCCGGCGATCTTCAAGGCGCCGAACGCGGTCGCGGAGGCCGCCAGCAGCGCCGACAAGCCGAACGCCGCGAGCAGACTGTGCAGCACGAGGCCGGCCGAGACGCCGAGCATCGCGGCAAAGCCGCGCGCGCGTCCGCCGCTCAGCGTCTGGCCGAGGAACAGCGTCATGTCCGGTCCCGGCGTGACGATCAGCACGCAGGCCGCCAGCGTGTAGGCGATGAGGACGTCGGGATCGGGCAGGAAGCTCATGGCGACAGCCCGCGATCAGCGGCCGCTGTCGGTGATGTCGCACGGATTGTATCGGCCGTAGCCTTCGTCGGTGATGCAGCCGTAGCTCGAGATCCATACGCCCGGCTTCACTTCGATCATGCGCGCCGCCTGCTGGTGGACGCCGGACCCCGCCTGCATGGCGGGCGCCACGCGCTTGCGCTGCTTCGATCTTGCGTCGGCCGCATCGGCCGCGATCGAGATGGCCAATCCGCAGGCGAGAAACATCAGCGCGGTCTTGCAGATGATCTTGCAGATCATGAGTCGCTCCTGTGTCGCGTCGTTGGCCGCTTAGCGCTTCATTAAGGTTAATGCCTGATGATCGCCCACGTATTTGTCGACAGTGGGCGTTGGTTCGATGCGTATCCCAATCGTTCTGGCATTCGGCGTTTCGCTGCTCGCCGTGACGACCGCGGCCGCCGGCGACTTCGGCTCCGCGGTGCTGCGCGGATCGCGCGCCTACGAAGCCACGCCAGGCTATCAAATCGGGCCCGCCGCGCCGAGTTACGATTATGCGCCGCCGCCCGGCGCTGCCGTCATGGCTCCGGTTCCCGCCGCCGCGTCCGGCAACGCCTTCGAGTTCGGCGCGCGCTACTGGTATTCGTCCGGCAGGCTCGCCAAGGACCTCTACGACGATCCGCGCTTCTCCGGCGATCTCGTGTCGCGCCTCACCTACGACGGCCTCACGGCGCATTCGTTCGAAGCGTTCGGCAAGATCGCGCTGCCGAACAGCCTGTTCATCAAGGGTTATGCGGGCATCTCGGGCCTTTCCAAAGGCAGCCTGAACGACGAGGACTTCCCGCCGCTGACCGCGCCCTATTCCAGCACGATGAGCAGCCAGAGCGGCGGGCGGCTCGGCTACATGACCGCCGATCTCGGCTACGGCTTCGCGGTCAATCCGGCCACGAACATTTCGCTGTTCGCCGGCTACGGCTATGTCGGCGAGAAGGTGAACGCCTACGGCTGCAACCAGGTCGGCAGCAATCCATTCATCTGCGTGCCGACGATCGGCGCGAGCGTGCTCGGCATCACCGAGGATGCGCACTGGCACGTCGCGCGCCTCGGCGTCGGCGTCGAGTTCAAGCCGATCGAGCGGCTGACGCTCTCGATGGAAGCGGCGTGGCTCCCGGTCGTGCAGCTGCGCTCGCACGACACGCATTGGCTGCGCCTCGGCTCGACCTTCGGCAGCTTCTCGGGACCGATCCCGGAGACCGCGGCCGGCACCGGCTTCCAGCTCGAGGCGCTGCTCGCCTACCAGGTGTGGGACTGCTTCAGCGTCGGCCTCGGCGGCCGCTACTGGCGCTTCGATGCGCGCGGCGGCGCCGATCTCGAGCAGATGATCGTCGGTGTCACCAATCCGGCGACGCAGCCGATCGAGTTCACCAGCGAACGCTACGGCGTCTATCTGCAGAGCTCGTACAAGTTCAATTTGTAACCTTGTAGCTTCGGCAAAGGAGCGTCGCGACGTGCCCACGGAAAACGCGGCGCTCTGTTCGCGTGGGCACGCACATCGCCGCTGACGCGGCGACGCGCTTTGCCCACCCTACGTTTTCCGCGCATGCGCGAGCGCCTGCTCCAGCCGGTCGTTGCCCCAGAACAATTCGCCGTCTGCGATGAAGCTCGGCGCGCCGAAGATGCCGAGGCGCTGCGCTTCCTGCGTATTGGCGCGCAGCTTGCCCTTGATGTCGTCGCCGCCGGCACGCACCAGCGCGGCGGCGCCGTTCTGCCCCAGCGCATCGACGATCGCGCCGATCACCTGAGGGTCGCCGGCCTGACGGCCCTCGGCGAATTGGGCGCGATAGACGCGGCGCGAGAATTCTTCGCCCCAGTCCTGCTCGAGGCCCGCGACCGCGACGCGCGCCGCCAGCAAGGTGTTCTGCGGGAATGGCTCGGGCAGACGGAACGTCAAGCCGAGCGCCGCCGCCTCGCGCTCGCAATCGCGCACCATGTAGCGGCCCTTCGCGGGAAACAGATTGAACGGCGAGGTGTCCCAGCCTTGCGCCTTGAAGATCGGGCCCAGCAAGAACGGCCGCCAGCGCAGCGTGACGCCCGCGGCCTGCGCGAGCGGCGCGATGCGCATCGCCGCAATGTAGGAATAGGTCGAGGCGAATTCGTAGAAGAAATCCATCGGCATGCGGCAGTTTAGCCGGCCGGCCGGATTCGCACAGGGCTTTCCCGGCAGGCGGCGCTCCGATAGTGGTCACGGCCATGAACCAGACCGGGCTCGCCGCGGCACTGCTTATCGGACTTGGGGTCGGCGTCGCGTTCGGCCTCTGGCCGCAGCTCGACATCGCGATCTCGCGGCTGTTCTTCGACGAGACGATGCGCGTCTTCCCGACCGTCTACAGTCTCGTCTCGCGCCACCTGCGCGAGGTGTTCAACTGGACCACCGCGCTGCTGGTCGCGCCCGCCTTCATCGCGCTGATCGTGAAGATCGTGCTGCCGCGCCGGCGCATGCTGATCAGCGCGCGCGCGATGGTGTTTCTGATCTCCACGCTGGCGCTGGCGCCCGGCATCGTGGCGAACATGATCCTGAAGGAGAACTGGAATCGCCCGCGCCCGAACGAGGTGACCGAGTTCTACGGGCCCGACAGGTTCGTGCCGTGGTGGGACCCGCGCGGCACCTGCGCGAAGAACTGCTCGTTCGTCGCCGGCGAAGGCGCGGGCGCGTTCTGGGCCTTCGCGCCGGCCGCGCTCGCGCCGCCGGCCTGGCGGCCGCTGGCCTACACCGGCGCGATCGCGTTCGGCCTCGCGGCGGGCGGACTGCGCCTCTCGGGCGGCGCGCATTTCTTCTCCGACGTGGTGTTCTCCGGCGTGTTCACGTTCCTGATCGTGTGGCTGATGCACGGCCTGATCTACCGCTGGCCGCGCACCCGCATCTCCGACGAGCAGGTCGAGGCCGCGATCGAACGGGTCGCGCTGCCGCCGCATCTGGCCCTGATGCGCTTGCTCGGCCGGAAGCCGTAAACGCTTGCGCGCGCAGCCATTCCCCCTATAAATCCGCCGAATTCTCCAACAGGCTTCCGCGCATGGCACAGTCGAACGTGAAGAAGGTCGTGCTCGCCTATTCGGGCGGGCTCGACACCTCGATCATCCTGAAATGGCTGCAGACGACCTACGCGCTGCGAGGTCGTGACCTTCACGGCCGATCTCGGCCAGGGCGAGGAGCTCGAGCCCGCGCGCCGCAAGGCCGAGCTGCTCGGCATCAAGCCGGAGAACATCTTCATCGAGGACCTGCGCGAGGAATTCGTGCGCGACTACGTCTTCCCGATGTTCCGCGCCAACACGGTGTACGAGGGACAGTACCTGCTCGGCACCTCGATCGCGCGTCCGCTGATCGCCAAGAAGCAGATCGAGATCGCCGAACGGGTCGGCGCCGATGCGGTCGCGCATGGCGCGACCGGCAAGGGCAACGACCAGGTCCGCTTCGAGCTGACCTACTATGCGCTCAAGCCCGACGTCACCGTGATCGCGCCGTGGCGCGAATGGGACCTCACCTCGCGCACCCGGCTGATCGAGTTCGCCGAGCAGAATCAGATCCCGATCGCCAAGGACAAGCGCGGCGACGCGCCGTTCTCGGTCGACGCCAATCTGCTGCACGCCTCGTCCGAGGGCAAGGTGCTCGAAGATCCCGCGCAAGAGGTGCCCGACTACGTCTATTCGCGCACCGACGATCCGCGAGACCGCGCCGGACAAGCCGACCGTCATCACGGTCGATTTCGAGCGCGGCGATGCGGTCGCGGTCGACGGCAAGAAAATGTCGCCCGCGACGCTGCTCACGCAGCTCAACGAGCTCGGCAAGGTGAACGGCATCGGCCGGCTCGATCTGGTGGAGAACCGTTTCGTCGGCATGAAGTCGCGCGGCATGTACGAGACGCCGGGCGGCACGATCCTGCTCGCCGCGCATCGCGGCATCGAACAGATCACGCTCGATCGCGGCGCCGCGCATCTCAAGGACGAGCTGATGCCGAAATATGCCGAGCTGATCTACAACGGCTTCTGGTTCTCGCCCGAGCGCGAGATGCTGCAGGCCGCGATCGACCGCAGCCAGGAATTCGTCACCGGCCGCGTGCGGCTGAAGCTCTATCGCGGCTCGGTCGCGGTGATCGGGCGCGAGAGCGCCTACTCGCTCTACGACCAGGATCTCGTGACCTTCGAGGAAGGCGCGGTCGCCTACGACCACCGCGATGCGGCAGGCTTCATCCGGCTCAACGCGCTGCGGCTGCGCACGCTCGGGCAGCGCAAGAAGAAGCTCGGTCTGTGACGCGCAACGTTGCGCGCATGGTTAGCAATCTCTCTGTGACGCCGCCGTCGAAGCGGTAAGCCGATGCCCGCGGGCCGGTTCGCGCGCATGGCGTAGCTTGCCGCGAATGCGCGACGACGTGCTGCAAACCGCGATGGCATCGGCATTCTGTGACGTGCGTGCGATTTGATTTTAATTCGCCAGGAGTTTGCGGCTGTTCGTTCTGCCGCGCATAACCACGATCGCGCGCCATCGTATTTTAACGGATGGCGGAACAAATTTCTCGCAAGGGCGCTTTCAACGATGGCTCCGTTGCGGGACGGCGCGGCGGGATTGGAGATCGCGACATGTCGCAATTACTGCGCAATCTGTTTCGCCCGACCGACAGCGGTGAAGACATCACGCTCGCACCGCTCGCGCCGGAGTCACGCGCAATCGTCCGCGCGCGGCGCGTTCGTGGTCGACGACGAAGACGGCATCTGCAAGCTGATCACGATGACGCTGGCCACGATGGGGGTCGCGTCGGAGAAATTCCATACCGCGCCCGACGCGGTCGCGGCGCTCGACGGCGGATTGCCCGCGATCATCTTCCTCGACGTCGCGCTGAAGAAGTCCGACGCGATCGACGTCATCCGCGGCCTCGGCGAGCGCGGCTATCGCGGTATCGTCCAGCTGATGAGCGGAAGCAATGTCGAGCTGCTGGAAGACGTGCGCCGGATCGGCGCGCGCCACGGGCTCATCATGCGGCCGCCGCTGACCAAGCCGTTCCGCGCCGAATCGATCCGCCATGTCATCCGCGAGGCGCAGCTCGCCGACAGCCCGCTCGCGGTCGTCGCCCTCGACGAGGCGCTCGCCAAGGGCTGGCTCGAATTGTGGTATCAGCCGAAGATCGACCTGCGCGCGCAAGACGCTCGCCGGCGCCGAAGGGCTGGTCCGCTGCCGTCATCCGGTCGCACGGCCTGCTCTCTCCGGCGAGCTTCCTGCCCGGCGCGACCGAGAGCAGCCAGGCGGCGCTGACCGAGCACGTGATCGCGGCCGCGCTGCACGACTGGGACGATTTCGCCGCCGCCGGCGTGCGGCTGCACACCGCGGTGAACACCTCGATCGGCGCGCTGGCCAATCTCAGCCTGCCGGCGCTGATCCGCGAGCATCGCTCGAACAGCGCCGACTGGCCCGGCCTCATCCTCGAAGTCACCGAGAGCGAGGTCGTCAAGGACGGCGCGCTGATGCACGAGATCGCGACCCAGCTGCGCATCTACGGCATCATCGTTCGCGATCGACGATTTCGGCGAAGGCTTCTCGTCGTTCGCGCGGCTGCGCGACATCCCGTTCGCGGAACTCAAGCTCGATCAGAGCTTCGTCAAGGACAGCGGCACAGACGAGCGTAACGCCGGCATCTGCCGCAGACGATCATCAATCTCGCGCATAATTTCGGTGCGCTCGCGGTGGCCGAGGGAATCGAGAATGCGGCCGACCTGCAGGCGGTGCACCGGATGGGCTGCGACATCGGACAGGGCTTCCTGCTCGCGCGTCCGATGCCGAAGGCGAGCTTCCTCGCGCTGCTGCAGCAGCGCGTCCTGGAGCGGGCGGTGTCCTGACATGCGCACCCGCTGTCGTTGGGTAAGAGCTTGACGCTGCCGCAACCGGGGGTAATCCTGCCGCCAGGGCAGGGCATCGTTCGGAGGCGGAGTGATCCGATGAACGATCAGCGCAGCGCGCGCGCGGTCGGCGACAGCACTCTCGCGCCCCCGCATGGCGACGGCGCCGCCGTGCCACCGCCCGATGCGGCCGGCGTCCTCGCGAGCATTTCCGACGGCATCATCGCGGTCGATAACGATTGGCGGATCGTCTATCTCAATGCCGCCGCCGAGCGGCTGTGGGGCCGCGACGCAAAAGCCGTCATCGGCCGGACGATTCACGAAGCGCTCGACATCAGTGCGGACAATCCGTTCCGCGCGGTCTACACCGCATCGAAACTCAACGCCGAGCCGGTGGTCTTCTCCGGTTATTCGGAGATGTTCGGCGCCTGGGTCGACGTGCGCGGCTATCCGCATCCCGGCGGCTACACCATCCTGTTCCGCCTGGCGACCGAGGAGCGCGGGCGTGCCGGGGCCGTGCAGGAGAGCGAGCGCGAGCGAACGACCATCCGCTCGATCAATCAGCGCATCTTCGACACCTCGCTCGACCTCATCCTGGTCGTCGGCAAGCGCGGCGAGTTCCTGCGCGTCAGCCCAAGCTCGCGCACGATCCTCGGTTATGCGCCGGAGGAGATGACCGGGCGCAACGGCGTGGAGTTCGTCTTCGCCGCCGACCTCGACAACACGCGCGCCGAAATGCGTCATGCGCGCCGTGACGGCAAGGCGCGCAACTTCGAGTGCCGCTACGTCCACAAGGACGGCCGCGCGGTGCCGGTCGCGTGGAAAGGGATCTGGTCGGAAGCCGGACGAGCAGTACTTCTTCATCGGCCGCGACATGACGGACCGCGTCGCGCTGGAGAGTCAGCTGCGCCAGGCGCAGAAGATGGAAGCGATCGGGCAGCTGACCGGCGGCGTCGCGCACGACTTCAACAATCTGCTGACCGTCATCATCGGGATGTCCGAGCTGCTGACCGACTCGGTCGGGCACGATCCGGAGCTGGCGCCGATCGCGCAGGCGATCGATGAAGCGGCCTCGCGCGGCGCGCAGCTCACCCAGCGCATGCTCGCCTTCGCGCGCAAGCAGCCGCTGCAGGCGCGCAAGGTCGACCTCAACGACGTCGTCGCGCGCACCGCCGAGATCCTGCGGCGAACGCTGGGCGAGGATATCGCGGTCAAGCTCGCGCTCGGCGATGGCCTGTGGCCGGCGCTGGTCGATCCCTCGCAGATCGAGGATGTGATCCTCAATCTGGCGGTCAACGCGCGCGACGCGATGCCGAACGGCGGGCAACTGATGATCGAGACCGCCAACATACATCTCGACGAGCAGTACGCGGCGCAGAACCTGGAGGTGTCGGCCGGCGACTATGTGCTGGTCGACGTCACCGATTCCGGCACCGGCATGACGCCCGAGGTGGTGGAGCGGGTGTTCGAGCCGTTCTTCACCACCAAGGAAGTCGGCCGCGGCACCGGGCTCGGGCTGAGCATGGTTTACGGCTTCGTCAAGCAGTCGCGCGGACACGTGAAGGTCTACAGCGAGGTCGGGCACGGGACCTCGCATCAAGCTCTATCTGCCGCGCGCCGACGCGGCGGCAGCCACGGTGGTGGAGGCGGACGAGCATGCGGCGGCGTCCCCGGGCGGACGCGAGACGATCCTGGTGGTGGAAGACAGCGCGACCGTTCGCAGCGTCGCGGTCGGGCTGCTGCGCGGGCTTGGCTACACCGTGCTCGAGGCCGCGGACGGTCACGGCGCGCTGGCGATCCTGCGGCAGCCGGTGTCGATCGACCTGCTGTTCACCGACCTGATCATGCCGAACGGCATCAACGGACAGGATCTGCTGCACCGGGCGCGCGACTTGCGTCCGGGGCTGCGCGCGATGTTCACCTCGGGCTACTCCGAGCAGTTCCTGCAGGATCGCACCACGGCCGACGCCGGCGTGCCGCTGCTCAACAAGCCGTATCGCAAGCACGTGCTCGCCGAAGCGATACGCGGCGCGCTCGATGCGCCGCGCAGCGCCGAGAGTGTGATCCAACGCGATTGAGCCCGCTTGCGCGGGAATGAGCGGAGTGGGTTTAGCCTTCGCTCCACGCTGCGCGGGAATGAGCAGCGTGTGTTTCAACCTTCGCGGATCAAACTCCAGCCGCTACTGCGGGTTTTGTCCGGTCAGCAGCGGCGTGATGCGCCGTGCGGTGACGCGGCGGTTCTGCCGCTCGGCCGCGTCGGTCTGCACCTTCAGGTACTGCTCGCCGTAGCCCTGCGTGGTGAGGTTCTCGGCCGGCACGCGGAATTGCTCCGTGAGCGCGACCGCGACCGACTCGGCGCGGCGATCCGAGAGCGACAGATTGTCGACGTCCGCGCCGACCGCGTCGGTGTGACCCTCGATCAGGAACACCTCGGCGGGATTGTGCTGTACCGCCTGCAGGATCCCCTGCGCGATCGGCGCCAGCCGGTTCATCTGGTCCGGCGTCACCTCCCACGAACCGCTCTCGAAGGTCACGGTGTCGAGGTCGACGCGTGGCATGCGCTCGCGCAGCCGCGGGCTGTAGCGCACCTCGTCAAGCGTATAGCGGCGCTCGATGCGCTCGACCGGCGGCGCGATCAGGGCCGCATAGATGTCGGCCGGACTCGCGCGCTCGGCTTCCACGATGTAGCGCTCGCGCGGGATGCGGATCACCGGCGGCGGCAGCTCGACGTAATAGCCGCCGGTCGACGGGCCCTGGTAGTGGTTGTCGATGATCATGATCTCGCGTCCGTCGCCGAGGCGGCGCGACCGGCGGATCAGGCGGCCGTTCTCGTCCACCACCGACACGATGCGGGTGCCGTCGGGACGCTCGACGATCGTCACGGTCTCGTTGCCGCGGCGCTCGGAGCGCACGTCGCGCCCGCTGCCGCCGAATCGGCTCGAACTCATCCTGGCGGATGATGGTGCGTCCACCTTCGCGGATGATGATGCGCCCGGGCTCGCGGATGACGGTGCGGTCGCCTTCGCGCGTCTCGCGCCGCTCGCCGCGCACCTGGTCGAGCCGGCGCGCGTCGCCCTGCTGCGGCGCGGGCGCGAACGCGCCCGGCAACGGCGCGGCGGGAGGCGCGGCACCTGGCGCGGGCCGGGCCAACGGCTGGCCGCTCGTTCCCGGCAGCGGCTGGCCTTGCGCGGCCGGCGGCTGCGGCGCGGGTGCGGGTTGTTGTGCGGCCGGCGGTGTCGGGGGCGGAGCGCCAGGGCGCGCCAACGGCTGGCCGCTCGTGCCCGGCAGCGGCTGACCTTGCGCGGCCGGCGGTTGCGGCGCCGGTGCGGGCTGGCCCTGCGCAGCCGGAGGCGGCGCTGCGGGTGTCTGCTTTGCGGGCGGCTGCGCCTGCCTCGGCTGCTCCTTTGCGGGCGGCGTCGCCTGTTTGGGCTGCTCTTTTTGCGCGGCCGGAGGTTGGACCTGCTTGGGCTGCTCCTTCTGCGCGGCCGGGGGTTGCGGCGGCGGAGCGGGCGGCTGCGCCTGCTGCTTGGGTTGCTCTTTTGCCGGCGGCGGCGGAGCGGGAGGCTGTGCCTGCTGCTTGGGCTGCTCTTTTGCCGGCGGCGGCGGAGCCGGAGGCTGCGCCTGCTGCCTGGGCTGCTCTTTTGCCGGCGGTGGCGGAGCGGGCGGCTGTGCCTGCTGCTTGGGCTGCGGCTGAGGCGCGGGCGGCTGTGCCTGCTTCGGGGGCTCCTTGGCGGGTGGCTGGCCTTGCGCCGCGGGCGGCGGTGCGCCGGGCTGCTGCTGCTTTGCCGGGGGACCGGGTGGCCGTGTGCCCTGGTCCTTCTTCTGCCCACGCGGATCGGCCTCACCCGGTGCGGGCGCGGGCGCCGGGGCCTGGGCGATGACGATCGCGCGTTCCGCCTCAGCCAATGGAATGGGCGGCGCCAGCCAGATCGCTGCGGCCGTCCCGAGAAGAATTTTTCGCGTTGCCCTCATGGCGCTCCACTCCCTTTAGTATTGCTTTAGTAATGCTCGCGAGCGAACGCGCCCGGCGATATCCATCGCCGGACGCTGAAATCGCACGGTGTCATTGCGGTGGCCTCGATGCGGCGCCCACGTGGCAACGCTCGACAATAGAACTCTCACATCTTGGGCAGATCGGTCGGCACGCCGGGCAGGTAATCGGGGTCGGCGCCGGGCTGATCACGGATGCCCGGATGCTCGACCGGATAGGGCGTGCGCGGCCCTTTCGGCTTCTCCTCCGTGTTGTCGTTGTCCGGCCGTTCGCGGCTCACATCGCCACCTTGCGGTTCTCGCCGTAGTTCGGCCGCGTGTTGGTCGCCGCGGCTGCCACCATCTTGATGGTGCCGATGATCTTGCCCGGGCCGTCCCAGAACTCGGCATCGTCGGGCCGCACGGTCAGCAGCCGGATGTTCGGATCGTCCGGCGAATCCCACCACGCCTTCGCGGACGGTCCCCACAGCTCCTTGATCTTCGCCGTGTCGCGCGACACCGCCGCGCGGCCGGTGACCGACACGAACTTCTGCCCGTCCGCGAAGGCGAGACCGACATTCGGATTCTCTGAAATCTCCTCGTCCTTGTGGTGGTGCGCATCGCCGAGGAAGTAGATCGTATCCTCGTCGCGCCGCACGAACGCCGCCATCGGACGCGAGCGGATGCGCTCGCCGTCGTGGGTCGTGAGCATGCAGATCGAGATCTTCTCCATCAGTTCCCAAACGCGATCGGTATCGCTCGCCATTGTGTCTCTCCTGACCTGAGGGTTCACACCCCAACGGCGGGTCTCGGCCGATGTTCCACGCGGCCGCGTATTCGCGGGTTCCATCGCGGCATCAGGCACCGTCGATCTGCTCGTGGCTATGGCTTGCGGCCCTGGCGCTTCGCGCTCCGCCGGAACGACAGCTCGCTACGCCGCGACCTGTTCGCCCGGCGGCTTGGCCGCCGCCATCGGCGCGGCGCGGCTCTTGGCCGAGTAGTACGACGCGTTCTGGTCGCCGCGCAGCGCTTCGCGGGTGAACTGGATCAGGTGATAGCCCATGAAGGCTGCGCCGAACATGCCGTCGATCTGGCCATGCCTGAGCGCGTGCTTTGCCATCGTCCAGAATGCACCGCGGAAATCCGACAGGATCAGCAAATAGAGCACCGTGCGCCACGCCAGCACCGCGCCGCTGCGCAGGTTCGGCCACGTCAGCTTGCCCTTCGCGGGCGTCACCTTGCGGTTCACGTAGGTCGCGAGCACCTGATGGCGGAAGCGCGCGTACAGCTTATCCGGGTCGTTCGCGTGGGCGATGCTTCGCCGCCACATCTCGACCACTTCGTCGTGCGGGCGCAGGAACACCACGTTGCTCTCGCGCGCGCCGTCTTGCGACAGGCGCCCGTCGCGCGCGAGCCGGTCCCACAGCGGGGTCTTCGGCAGCGCCTGGAGCAGGTTGATGGTCAGCATCGGGATGTTGGAGACGTCGATGAAGTCCTTCAGCCGCTGCTCGGTGTCCGGGCCATCCGAGTTCGAGCCCGACGATGATGCCGGAGGTGACTTCGATCCCGTAGCTGTTCAGCGTTCTGATCGATTCCATCATCGGAACCGCGTTGTTGTGGCCCTTCTTCATCGCGTTGAGCGCGTCCGCTTCGGGCGTCTCGATGCCGACGAACATGCCGCAGAAGCCCGCTTCCTTCATCAGCGCAAGGATGTCGGTCTGCTTGGCGATGTTCAGCGTCGCCTCGCAGGCGAACATCACCGGATAGTGGTTCTTCTTCTGCCACTCCACGAGATGCGGCAGCATCTCCTTGGCGGCCTTGCGGTTGCCGATGAAGTTGTCGTCGACGAAATAGAGCGTGGTCGGAGGGTTCGGCTGCGAGAAGATATAGTCGAGCTCGCCGATGATCTGCTGCGGCGTCTTCATGCGCGGCTGGCGGCCGTAAAGGCCGGGGATGTCGCAGAACTCGCAGGTGTACGGACAGCCCGACGAGAATTGCAGCGTGCCCAGCAGGTATCGTCCGAGCGGGATCGCATCGTAGGCGGGCATCGGGAATTCGGTCAGCGGCAGGCGCTGCTTTGTCTCGAAGCGGATCTGTTCAGGCGCGCGGCTCACATTGTCGTCGAGCAGGCGGATCAGTGCATCGGTGGCGTCGCCCATTTCGCCGCAATGGAGATAGTCGACGTCCGGATACATTTCGGGAGAGGCCGACACCGAGGGGCCGCCGAGGACCACCAGTTTGCCGACCGCGTGCGCACGCCGCGTGATGTCGTGGATCTGTTCAGCCTGGATGTGCATGCCGGTGACCAGCACGACGTCGGCCCAGGCGAGGTCGGCATCGGTCGCCGCTGTGATGTTCTCGTCGACGAACCGCACCGGCCAGGTGTCCGGCATGTAGGCGGCGATCAGCAGCAGCCCCTGCGGCGGCATGAACGCCTTCACGCCGTACATCAGCTTGTAGGCGTGCTGGAATGTGCCGAAGGCGGGCGTGTAGGTCGGAAACACGCACAGCACGCGACGCACGTTCTTGACCGCGACCGGACAACGCACCGCCAACCTCCGTTCCAAGTCTCCGCCGCCGCGCCGCATGGCGCGCCGCACAATCATAGCCTAAGCGCCTTGTAACTCAACGGCTATTGCCGCTTCGCGCCCGCCCGCACGGGTTCCCCGATGCGATTGCAGACGACTGTGGCATGCTTGCCGGGCCATTCCGCGATGACCGCCATTTTTGCCGACCTCGGTTCGGCCTTGTTGCGCGTCTTTCCCTGATTTTGGGTTACGCATCGCCCGCGCTGGCCCGGTTCCCGGCGCTTGCGGCTGCGTCGGGCGCCCGAATACTCTGCACGCTCGAGAGCGGGCATGCACTCCTTTGCTATCCACGCAGGCTTCGATGTGCTCGCCTGGCTCGCGGCGGGCGCTGCCGGGCTGTGGCTGATGCGTTCGGGGCGCGTCGCGTTTCCGATCCCGCAGCCGCTACGGCTCACGTATCTGGCGGTGCTCGTCGTCGGGGCCGGCCTCGGCGCGGTTCTCTTCGGCAGCGCGAACCTCTGGCTGTCGGGACAGGGCGGCATCGCGCGCTCGATCGAAGGTGCGGTCGCGGGCGCCATCCTGGCGATCGAAATCTACAAGCGCATCGCCGGCATCACGCTGCGCACCGGCGCGCGCTTCGCGCTGCCGTTTGCGGCCGGCGTCGCGGTCGGACGGATCGGCTGCTTCCTCTCGGGAATCGATGACTTCACCTACGGCACGCCGACCGGCCTGCCGTGGGCGCACGATTTCGGCGACGGCGTGCCGCGCCATCCGGTGCAGCTCTACGAAAGCATCGCGATGGCGGCCTTCGCGGCGGCCTATCTGTGGCGCGTCACGCGCAACGACCGCTTCGTCATCGCGCAGGGCTTCTATCTCGCGGTCGGCTTCTACGGCGCGCAGCGCTTCGTGTGGGAATTCCTCAAGCCCTACGGCACGCTGCTCGGCCCGTTCACGCTGTTTCATCTTCTCTCCGCCGCGGTCGTCGCCTACGCGGTCGCGATGATCGCGACCGCGCCCAAGCCAGAGAGTGTCCATGAACGCGCCTTTGCGTAGGTCTCGTCCCTATGTCTTCTGGGGCCAGACGCAGTCGCTGTGCGAAACCTGCCTCGCGCTGGTGCCGGCGAAGATCCAGATCATCGGCGACGAGGTCTGGTACGAGAAGCGCTGCCGCCGGCACGGCGTGCAGTCGACGCTGCTGTCGAGCGACGCCGCCTACTGGCGCATGTGCAAGGACTACATCAAGCCGGGCGACAAGCCGCTCGGCTTCCAGAACCGCACCGAGTTCGGCTGTCCGTACGATTGCGGGCTGTGCCCCGACCACGAGCAGCATTCGTGCCTCGCGCTGATCGAGATCAACGAGCACTGCAATCTCACCTGTCCGGTGTGCTTCGCCGAATCCTCGCCGCAGAAATCCAAACACCTGCCGCTCGACACGGTGACCCGCATGTTCGATGCGCTGATCGCGAGCGAAGGCGAGCCGGACCTGGTGCAGATTTCCGGCGGCGAACCGACGCTGCATCCGGACTTCTTCGCGATCCTCGACGCCGCGCGTGCGCGGCCGATCCGCCACGTCATGGTCAACACCAACGGGCTGCGCATCGCGCGCGAGCCCGACTTCGTCGCGCGGCTGGCCGAGCGCAAGCGCGGGCTTGAGGTCTACCTGCAGTTCGACTCGCTCGAACGCGAGGCGCTGATGCACCTGCGCGGCGCGGACTTGCGCCGCGTGCGGCAGGAGGCGCTGGAGAACCTCGAGCGGCACGGCATCTCGACCACTTTGGTGGTGACCGTGAAGCGCGGCGTCAACGACCACGAGATCGGGCGCATCGTGCAGTACGCGCTCGACTGGCGCTGCGTGCGCGGCGTCACGTTCCAGCCGGTGCAGGACGCCGGCCGCAACGAGAACTTCGACGCCAAGCGCGACCGCGTGCTGCTGTCCGACATCCGCCGCGCGGTGGTGCGTGATAGCGGCGTGTTCGGTGCCGACGACATGATCCCGCTCCCCTGCAATCCGGAATCCATCTCGATCGGCTACGGCCTGCGCAATGGCCGTTCGGTGCTGCCGGTCACCTCGCTGGTGTCGCGCGAGGAACTTGTGTCGGTGATGCCGAATACCATCAACTTCGAGAAGCAGCCGATCCTGAAAGAGAAATTCATCGAGCTGTTCTCGCTGTCGTCGGGACCGAACAACAGCGCCGAACGGCTGCACGAATTCCTCTGCTGCCTGCCCAAGGTCGAGGCGCCGGCCGCGCTCTCCTATGAGAACGTGTTCCGCGTCGCCATCGTGCAGTTCATGGACCGCTTCAATTTCTGCGTCGGCGGGGTGAAGCGCTCCTGCATCCACTTCGTCACGCCGAACGGACAGATCATTCCGTTCGACACGTTCAACCTGTTCTATCGCAATGGCGCGATCGACAAGATCCGCGCCGCGATGAAAGCGGAGGCGACCGCATGACCACGCCAGACATTCCGCCGCCGGCGACGCGCCGCTACTCCTGGGGCCAGATCGCCGCGATCGTGATCGGCATCATTCTGCTGCTGCCGGGCGGGTGCGCGTTGATCTTCATGGCCCAGATGGCAGGGGAAGTCCGCTGGAGCGATCCGATCGCGCAGCTGATCATCACATTGTGGGCGATCAGCTTTGCGGTCTCGGCGATCGGCATCGTGCTCATCGTCGTGGCGCACAGGCGTGCGCAGATCTCATATGAGCCCTGAAACTCCTTCTTCGCCGCCGCAAGCTCCGCCGCCGACACCACCGCGACTGCGCGGGCATGGCGGGTGTGCTGCCGTGGCTCTTGTGATTGTCGGGATCGTGCTGCTGCTGCCCGGCATCTGCTCGCTGATTTTCATGGCGGCGACGCTGCCCGACGGCGGATCGATCGGGGGCTTTGGGTTTCTCTGGCTGATCTGCCTTCTGGTCGGCGTCGGCGGGATCATGCTGATCCGGTACGCCGTCAAAAACCGCTGACAGCAGCGCAAGAATCGATTGCCTTTCGGCGTTCGATCCCTATATTGCGCCGCAATATCGCGCCCACGGTTCGGCGCCCGTAACCTTTGGAATCACTCATGAATCTCCGTAACGTGGCGATCATCGCCCACGTCGACCATGGCAAGACCACGCTGGTCGACCGGCTGCTGCAGCAATCCGGCACCTATCGCGACAACCAGCGCCAGGTCGAGCGGGCGATGGATTCGAACGACCTGGAGCGCGAGCGCGGCATCACCATTCTTGCCAAGGCGACCTCGATCCTGTGGAAGGACACCCGCATCAACATCGTCGACACGCCGGGCCACGCCGACTTCGGCGGCGAGGTCGAGCGCATCCTCAACATGGTGGACGGCGCACTGGTGCTGGTCGACGCCGCCGAGGGTCCGCTGCCGCAGACCAAGTTCGTCGTCTCCAAGGCGCTGCGCATGGGGCTCAAGCCGATCGTGGTGATCAACAAGGTCGATCGGCCCGACGCGCGCGCCACCGAAGTGCTCAACGAGGTGTTCGACCTGTTCGCCGCGCTCGATGCGACCGACGAGCAACTCGATTTTCCGATCCTCTACGGCTCGGCCAAGCAGGGCTGGATGTCGGACAGACTCGACGGCTCGCACGACCACGGCATGACGCCGCTGTTCGAACTGGTGCTGCGGCACGTGAAGCCGCCGACGATCGAGGAAGGCGCGTTCCGCCTGCTCGGCACCATCCTCGAGCCCAATCCGTATCTCGGACGCATCATCACCGGCCGCGTGTTTTCCGGAAGCGTGAAGCCGAACCAGCAGGTCAAGGTGCTCGATCATGACGGCAAGCTGATCGAGACCGGGCGCGTCACCAAGGTGCTGGCGTTCCGCGGGCTCGAGCGCACGCCGGTCGACGAGGCCGGGGCGGGCGACATCGTCGCCATCGCGGGGCTGCCGAACGCCACCGTGGCGAACACCATCTGCGCACCCGAAGTCGAGGCGCCGCTGCGCGCGCAGCCGATCGATCCGCCGACGCTCGCGATGACGTTCCGGGTGAACAACTCGCCGTTGGCCGGAACCGAAGGCGACAAGGTGACTAGCCGCGTGATCCGCGACCGGTTGCTGCGCGAGGCGGAAGGCAACGTGGCGTTGCGCGTGCGCGAATCCGACGAAAGCGACGCGATGGAAGTCGCGGGCCGCGGCGAATTGCAGCTCGGCATCCTGATCGAGACGATGCGGCGCGAGGGCTTCGAATTGTCGGTGTCGCGGCCGAAGGTGCTGCTGCGCCGCAGCGAGGCGGGCGACCTGGAAGAGCCGATCGAGGAGGTCGTGATCGACGTCGATGAGGAGCACTCCGGCGTGGTGGTGCAGAAGATGTCGGAGCGCAAGGCCGAGCTGGTCGAGATGCGCCCCTCGGGCGGCCACCGCACGCGGCTCGTGTTCTTCGCGCCGACGCGCGGGCTGATCGGCTACCAGAGCGAGCTTTTGACCGACACGCGCGGCACCGCGATCCTGAACCGGCTGTTCCACGGCTACGCGCCGTTCAAGGGCGAGATCGAGGGCCGCCGCAACGGCGTGCTGATCTCGAACGATCAGGGCGAGGCGGTCGCCTACGCGATGTTCAAGCTGGAAGACCGCGGCCCGATGATGATCGAGCCGGGCTGGAAGATCTACCGCGGCATGATCGTCGGCGAGCACACGCGCGACAACGATCTCGAGATCAACCTGCTCAAGGGCAAGCAGCTCACGAACATCCGCACCACCTCGAAGGACGAGGCGGTGCGGCTCACCCCGCCGATCCGCATGTCGCTGGAAAAGGCGCTCGCCTATATCGGCGAGGACGAGCTGGTCGAGGTGACGCCGAAGTCGATCCGGCTGCGCAAGAGGCTGCTCGACCCGAACGACCGCAAGCGCGCCGAGCGCTCCAAGGAAGCCGTGGCGGTGTAGCGGGACCCACCTGCTCCGCTTATCCCTCCCCCGAAGGGGGAGGGTGGTCGCCGAAGGCGACCGGGTGGGGTGCCTGCTTGCGACGCTGTTCTTCGTGCGATGAGAAAGCCCCACCCGGCCGGCCTCAGCGGCCGGCCACCCTCCCCGAAGACGGGGAGGGATGACCGAGCGTGTTGTCGCGCACGCTGTCCCCAACATTGCCTCGCACCCTTGTTTGGCCGATAGAAGGCCGATCACGGGAGGGCGCTGTTTTTGAGCCGGAAGGACAAACGGTCGCCGCGTGACGCGCCATGGTCGCCGGTCGCGCAACTGTTCGCGACCGGTGGGCGGTACCATCAGGCCGGGCAGCTCGCCGAGGCCGACCTGCACTATCGCCAGGCGATCGCGATCGATCCGAAGCACGCGCCGAGCCTGCATTATCTCGGCGTACTGGCGCAGCAGAGCGGACGCAGCGAAGCCGCCGTCGAGCTGATCGGCAAGGCGATCGCGCTCGCGCCGAAGGATGCGGAGAGCCGCTACAACATCGCGCTCGCGCTGCGCGCCCTTGGGCGCAACGCGGAGGCGATCGCGCAGCTGCGGCGCGCGGCCGGGCTGCGGCCGGATTTCGCCGAGGCGCATCTTCATCTCGGCAATGCGTTGCGCGCGGCCGGCGACACGGCGGCGGCGGAGCGCTGCTACGCCCGCGTGCTGGAGCTGCAGCCGGGCGCGGCCGAGGCGCACTTTCGGCTCGCCGATCTTCATGCCGCCGCTGCGCGCAACGACGCGGCCGAGGCGGGCTACCGGCGCGCGCTCGCGCTCAAGGGCGATCACGCGGCGGCGCACAACGCGCTCGGCATGCTGTTGATGCGCGCGGGCAGCGCCGCGCAGGCGGTGGCGCATTTCCAGGCCGCGGTCCGCGCCGATCCGCGCCTGACCGATGCCTATCTCAACCTCGGCGGCGCGCTGCTGCGCCACGGAAAGCTGCACGACGCGCTCGGCGTCATCAACCGCACCTTCGAGCTCGGCCTGGCGGAGAGCCGCGCGGCCGACGCGCTCGGCCTGGTGCGGCAGGCGCTGGAGATCGAAGAGAGCGTCGATACCCGCACGCTGTTCGTGCAATGCGTGCGCAGCCTGCGCAGCGTGCCCGACGTCCCCGGTGTTCGCGGCCTGATGATCCGCGCGCTGACCGAGCCATGGGGCCGGCCGGCCGACCTGTCGGCCGCCGCCGCGAGTCTCATCATGCAGGACAAAGCCATCGGCGGCGGCGACGCGCTGTTGCGTGCCCTGCTCACTTCCGCCTGCATCCGCGATGCCGGGCTGGAACAGATCCTCACCGGTGCGCGCGCTGCCTTGCTCGAGGCGGCGCTTGCCGGAACAACGGCGGACGAGGATGCCGTTGCGTCTGCCTGCGCGCTCGCCTGCCAGTGCTTCATCAACGAGTATGCATTCGCCTGCACCGATGCCGAGATCGAGCAGGCGCGAGCGCTGCGCGGCTTGCGCGACATCACGCCGCTGCAGCTTGCCGCGCTCGCATCCTACGAGCCGCTGCATGCGCTGCCCGGTGCCGATGCGCTGCTCGCGCGCGATTGGCCGGCCGCGATCGACGCGCTGCTCGACCTGCAAGTGCGCCAGCCGCGCGAGGAGCAGCAGATCGGCGAAACGATCCGCGCCCTGACGCCGATCACCGACCAGGTCTCGCGCAAGGTGCGCGAGCAGTACGAGCAGAATCCGTATCCGCGCTGGATCAGGACCGCGCCGATCGGGCAGGCGACCACGCTCAACGCTTATCTCGCCAGGTTTGCGAACTTTCACGCGATCGCCGACGCGCCGCAGGTTCTCATCGCGGGCTGCGGCACCGGGCAGCACGTCGCGACGGTGGCGCTGCAGTTCACCGACGTGAATATCCTGGCGATCGATCTCAGCCGCGCAAGCCTCGCCTACGCGCAGCGCGCGACGCGCGCGCTCGGGATCGGCGGCATCGACTACGCGCAGGCCGACATCATGGCGCTCGCCCCGCTCGGCCGCGCGTTCGAGATGATCGACTCGAGCGGCGTGCTGCACCATCTCGCCGACCCTTTCGCAGGCTGGCGCGTCCTGCTGTCGCTGCTGCGGCCGGGCGGCGTGATGCGGCTCGGCCTCTACAGCGCGCTCGGCCGGCAGGATGTCGCTGCGGTGCGCCAGTTCGTCGCGGCGCGCGGCTACACCGGCGAGGCCGCAAGCATCCGGCAATGCCGCCAGGAGCTCGCGGGCTTTACCGCCGGCACGCCGCAGCGCGTCATCGCCGGGACCTCCGACTTCTTCTCGACCAGCGAATGCCGCGATCTCTTGTTTCACGTGCAGGAGCACAATCTGGCGCTTCCGCAGATCGCGCAGTTCATCGCCGCCAATGCGCTGACGTTCCTCGGTTTCGAAGGCTGTCCGACAGGCAGCCAGCGCTACGCGCAGCTGTTTCCGGACGATCCCGCGATGGCGGACCTCGCCCGCTGGGAGCGGATCGAGCGCGACGATCCGCGCCTGTTCTTCAACATGTACCAATTCTGGATTCAGGCGCCGCGCTGATTTGCCCGCCGCGGCTCACTTTTCCCTGTCATTGTCAAGGATTGACGGGTGTGATGCGCCTGCGCCACGCTGTTCAAATCGTTAACCGTCGGTTAACACAGGGCTTGAATTCGGCCCGCAGCCTTTGTTGAATTCACGCATGAGCACCATCCTCATCGAGATTCGCCGAGCGAAGGCCGCCGATGCCGATGCCGTCGCGGCGGCGCACGATGCGGCCTGGCGCACATCGTATCGCGGCATCATCCCGGGTCCCGAACTCGAGAAGCTGATCAGCCGGCGCGGACCGGGCTGGTGGGAGAATGCGATCGCGAAAGGCAGCCGCGTCGCGCTGCTGCAATTCGGCGACCGCATCGCGGGCTACGCCAACTACGGACGCAACCGCGCGCGCAGCCTGTTCTACGACGGCGAGATCTACGAGCTGTATCTCTGTCCGGAATTCCAGGGGCTCGGCTTCGGCCGCAGGTTGTTCACGGCGGCGCGGCGCGACCTGGCGCAGAGCGGACTGAAGAGCCTGGTCATCTGGGCGCTCTCCGACAACGAGCCCGCGGTCGGATTCTACAAGGCGCTCGGCGGCCGCGCGGTCGCGCGCTCATCCGAACGCTTCGGGGCGAAGAGCCTCGATAAGGTCGCGTTCGGCTGGCAGAACTAGGCCGTCCTGATTAATTCGCTTCTGCAAAATTGCCGCTGATGTCCGCTTCGCTCCGATAGCGACCGGCCCGCGATCACTCCGCCGTGATGCCGCTCGCCTTGATCGGGGCAGTCCATTTCGCGATGTCGTCCTTGAGAAATCGGGCGAGGTATTCCGGGCTGCGCCGCTCCGGAGCGACGACCTCGACACCGAGACTGTGCAGTCGATCGCGGAACGACGGGCGTGTCCAGCGCTGCGACCGCCGTGTCGTGGAGCTTCTGCACGATCGATGACGGCGTCCCCTTCGGGAGGAACAGCCCGTACCAGTTGGCGGTGTCGAGATTGGCAAGGCCCTGCTCATCGGCAGTCGGAAGATCGGGAAGCATCGGCGAACGCGAGGGCGAGAGGATCGCAATCGCCTTGACGGCGCCGGCTTGGATCTGCGGCACCGCGGTCTGGATGATGTCGCAGTAGTAGTCGATGCGGCCGCCGATCAGATCCTGCATCGCTGCCGCGACGCTGCGATAGGGCACGTGCGTGGCGTCCACTCCAATCGCAAGGTTGAGCATCACGCAGCCGAGATGCGTCGAGGAGCCGGCGCCGGCGGAACCGAAGCTCGCAGTCTTGCTCGCCTTCACATGACGGATGAATTCCTGCAAACCATCGACCGGCAGATTCTTGCGCGCAATCAGCACCAGCGATTGCTGGGTCAGCAAACCGACCGGCGTGAAGTCGGTGACGGAGTTGAAGAGCGGCTTCTTGTAGAGGATCTGGTTGTAGACGAGGTTTCCGCTGCCGCCGAAAAGAACCTGATAGCCGTCGGGCGCCGCGTGCGCGACGCGACTCGCGCCGGTCATGCCGCCCGCGCCGGCGATGTTCTCGACGACGATCTGACGACCGAGACGTTCGCTCATTTGCTGTGCGAACAGGCGACCAATCACATCGGTCGGCCCTCCGGCTCCGTACGGCACGACCAGCGTGATCGGCCGCGCCGGCCAGTCCTGCGCGCTTGCCGCGCCGCAGGTGACGAGGACGACTGCCAAAACGATCTGCATCCCGTAGCGGCGCATGCGAGGTCTCCCGGATGGTGTGTAACACATTGGCTGCCATCGCCGTGGTCCACGACCGGACGGAGCCCTCGCATTTGCGCTGAACGGCCCCGCTCGGTCACGCTGAGCGGTGCCGTTCAGGAGCGGCGACCCCCAAAGTCATCACCGACCGGGGGCCTCCATGCCTTTCGCCTTGATGACTGGCTGCGGCCTCTGGTGTCGCAAGATACTTGATCAGGGCCTTGGCAGCGTCAGGTTCCTTGGCAGCGGCACTGACGCCTGCCGTGTTCACGAACCAGTTCTGCAACTCCCCCGGCAGGGGACCGACAATCTGCACACCCTTGGCGGACAGCAGTGTAGGGATGCCTGCAATTGCGAGTTCGACTTCTCCCGCGGCGAGGACCTGCGCGAACGCGAGCGAGAGCATTTGGCTTGATCTTGGCCTTCAGCTGCTCGGCGATGCCAAGGCGATCGAACGCCTGGGAAAGATGCCTGCCGTACGGAGCGTCTGGCGCATAGGTGAATGACTTCACGCTGAGCAGCGTGTTCTTGAAGGCGTCAACCGAACTGATGTCTGGCTTGGGCGCACCTTCGCGTACCGCCACGCCTATGCCGACCTCGGACGATGTCCGCACGCGTATCACCAGCAATCTTGCCTTGCTTGATAAGATCATCCACTTCGGCCGAATCGATAATGACGAGGTCGAATGCTTCACCGGCCTCGATCTGCTTTCTTAAGGCTCCGCCTGCCCCGTACTGGATTACGATCTTGTGTCCCGTGGCGCGCTCAAATTGAGGGACAAGCTCCCCGAAGGCTCCCCTCATCCCGGCGCCGGCCATGACCTTGACTTCAGCAGCGTTCGCCGCGACGCCTTGCGCCAACAGGGCGATGAACCCGAATTTTGCGGCGAGCAGATGCAGGAATTTTCGCCGGGAGGGCTTGCCAGGGCGGTGCTCTTGTCCTGCGAGATGGCTGACGAGGTTTTTCATGGTCTCCTCCATATGCAAGCCTGCGGCATAGCGTTTTCACGTCTGGCTGGCTTGGACTGGGCGGGAACACCACTGGGACTGGACGGGACTCCGTGCTGATTGTTACCCTCCGCGAAGTGCCTCCGCTGAAGATCGGCGAGGGGAGAGCGCGACGAGGCGACACGACATGGCCCACCCTGCCGTAGATGCCTTGCGTGTAAAAGCACACGGCGATGCCGTGCGAACCCTCCACGACCAAGGCTTGACCTGGGTAACGTTCGATCCAATTCCGGACCTTGTCTGCGATATCGACTTCGGCATTCGCAAACTGCCCGAGCTTGGCCTGCTATCCGGAACCGTGCGGGGTGTGCGACACGTGCATGCGCATCGCGATAGCGGTGATGGGAACGACGATTTCAGCCTTCATCTAAACGTAAGCGGGCTCAGTACAGTGGTGAGCCGCCGCGGGGAGACGACCCTGCGAGATGGCGACGCCATGCTGCTGAGCTATTCGGCCGGCCGGACGATCAACAGGCCAGCGCTTGTTGACCATCGCGTCATCCGACTACCCCGTGCGTCGCTGCGCCCGCTGGTGCACGACATCGATGATGCCGTTCTGCGCCCAATTCCACGCGGCACGGGCATGTTGAACCTGTTGAGAGGTTACGCGGATGCGTTGTTCGATGATCCGGTGCGTCAGCGCGCCGCAGACGTGCGGCAATTGGTTGTTGACCCAACTTTGCGATCTCGTCGCTGTCACCATTGGCGCAACCAGGGATGCGGCCGCCGTCGCCGAGGGTCGCGGCATCCGCGCGGCCCGGCTGCGCGCCATCAAAGACCGACATCGAGGCACACCTCACCGACGGCGATCTCACGCCGGTCGCGGTCGCCCGGCGCCAGAGGATTTCCGACAGCTACATCCGCAAGCTGTTCGAAGGCGAGGGAACTTCTTTTTCGGAATTTGTGCTCACCCGCCGGCTCGTGCGCGCCCACCGCATGTTGACCGATCGACGGTGGGCCGACCGAAGCATCGCGTCGATTGCATTCGAGTGCGGCTTTGGCGACCTGTCCTATTTCAATCGCACGTTCAAACGTTTCTACGGCGCGCCCCCGTCCGAAATCCGAGCGGCAATCGATCGCCAGGACACCTGCCGGTCCGCGTCCTAGTCTTCCGGCATATCGACGCCGCCGGTCTTTCCCGCAACGATCCGCTTGTCCTTGCCGCACCTGAAGGTGCGCGCGTGCTCGTCGGCGAGCTTGCGCGCAAGCTCGTTGGCATCCGGATTGGCGCGTGCGTCCACATAGCCGACGTGGCAAACGCCGTCCGGCCCGAGCCGCGTCACGACCAGAACGCGGCCCGTGCTCCTGATCGGGCCGGTCGCCTTCTCGCGATCGTCGGGGCTCACCACGTTCCAGCGCAGGATGGTGGCAAACGGCCGTGACCTGCCGTCAGCGCTCTTTTCGATGCGCCACTCGACGGTACCGTCATAGACGTCGTTGAAGCCCGGCAAGGTCTGCGACAGCGCAATGTCGTTCTTCTTCCATGGACCATAAGTGACGTACATGCGCTGGTCGCCGGCGCGGAGCAGAACTTTCAGTTTGTCGAGACCGGGACACAGCCAGGATCCGTAGTCTTCGACCTCCCTGCCGCGCGCGTGCTTGCATTTTTTCGAGTTCGAACTTGGTGTAGACGTACTCGATCGATTGCGCGGCAGCCGGCGCGCTCAACAGCCCAAGCGCCAGCAGCGCGCCGCAGACTTTGCGGATCATGCGGGACCCTTTCGCGGCGATGCACCGCCTTGGTTGGTCGGTGTGCGCAACGATGCGGTTCAAACCGCGGGCTTCGGCAATCCGTGGATCGCGCAGGCCGCGCGCACAGTGTTCACCAGCAGGCACGCGATCGTCATCGGGCCGACGCCGCCCGGCACCGGCGTGATCGCGCCCGCGATCTCCGCGGCTTCCGCATAGGCGACGTCGCCGACGAGGCGGCCCTTGCCGTCTGCCGTTGCCACGCGGTTGATCCCGACGTCGACCACGGTCGCGCCCGGCTTGATCCAGCCGCCGCGCACCATTTCGGGCCGTCCCACAGCGGCGAACAGCACGTCGGCGCGACGGCACACGGCGGCCAGGTCGCGCGTTTTCGAATGCGCGACCGTGACGGTGGCGTTCTCGTTGAGCAGCAGCTGGATCAGCGGCTTGCCGACGATGTTGGAGCGGCCGACGATCACGGCTTCCATGCCGTCGAGCGACGCGTGCACGGTCTTTGCCAGCATGACGCAACCGAGCGGCGTGCACGGCGTGAGCGCCGGCAATCCGGTCGCGAGGCGCCCGGCATTGACCGGATGGAAGCCGTCGACGTCCTTGCGCGGATCGATCGCGTTGAGCACCTTCTGGCTGTCCACCTGCTTCGGCAGCGGAAGCTGCACCAGGATGCCGTGCACCGCCGGATCGGCGTTGAGCCTGTCCACCGTCGCAAGCAAATCGTCCTCGGAAACGGCCGCATCCAGGCGGTGCTCGAATGATGCCATGCCGGCTTCGCGCGTCTGGTTTCCCTTCGCGCGCACGTAGAGGTCGCTTGCCGGATTGTCACCGACCAGCACGACCGCCAGGCCGGGCTGCAGTCCGTGCACGGCGTGCAGCCGCTGCACCTCCGCGCCGACCTTGGCGCGCAGCTCCGCCGCAATCGCCTTGCCGTCGATGATGCGTGCGGTCATGCGCGTCGAAATCCCGGTTTGAACGACAGGACCTGTTGTCTATCGCGCGCGCGCGATCTTCTCCAGCGCGGCGGTGAGCAAGCCGGCATCGCCGGAGATCGTCAACCGTTTGATGCGGGACGCGGCCCCGCCCACGATCTTGACGCGGGCCGGTGGGACGCCGCGGCGGCCCGCGATCCCGCCGGTCACCGGACGAAGGTTGGAGTCGGTCGCAACATATTCTCGATGTTGCCGATGACCACCAGCTGGATGAACCAGATGATCAGGACGACGATGATGGGCGAAATGTCGATGCCGCCGAGGTCGGGCAGGATGCGCCGGATCGGCCGCAACACCGGTTCGGTGATGCGGTAGAGGAACTGGGCCACCATGAGCACGAACTGGTTGCGCGTGTTCACCACCTGGAACGCGATCAGCCAGCTCATGATCGCGGCCGCGAACAGGACGAAAATGTAGACGCTGAGAAGCGTGCGGATGAATTCCAGCAGCAAGAGCATCTGTCGACCTCGAACAGCAGCGCCGCGGAGATGTAGCGCTGCGACCTGTGTGCAGCAAGTGCGGCCGCCGCGGCAAAGCAGGCGCCGGCTTGTCTTGACACCCCCCGACCCCCGCCGTAAATGACCCGCACACTGGAGAGCCCGGCAACGGCGCATTTTCGCGCTTTTGGCGGTCCTTTAGGGGCCATAGCTCAGCTGGGAGAGCGCCTCGTTCGCAATGAGGAGGTCGGCGGTTCGATCCCGCCTGGCTCCACCAGCCTTCGCCGCTTCGCGGCTACGGCTGGCAAGACCCACCGGCAATGACCGAAAACCAGCCAGACTCCGTCCTGCGCCACCGGCCGTTCGTGCTGTTCTGGTTCGCGCGCCTGTCGGTCACGGCGAGCTACCAGATGCTCATCGTGGCGGTGGCCTGGCAGCTCTACGCGCTGACCGGCGACCCGTTCGACCTCGGGCTGATCGGGCTGATCCAGTTCGTTCCCGCCATGCTGCTGTTCCTCGTGGTGGGCCAGGTCACCGACCGCTACGACCGCCGGGCGCTGCTGATCGCCTGCCAGCTGATCGAGGCGGTCGCGGCCGCCACGTTGCTGATCGCGGTGCTGACCGGCGCGACCTCGCGCGAACTGATCCTCGCCACCGCGTTCATCCTCGGCATCGCGCGCGCGTTCGAGGTGACGGCGATGCAGATCATCGTGCCGAGCCTGGTGCCGCTGCCGCTGGTGCCGCGCGCGGTCGCGGCGTCGGCGACCGCGAATCAAAGCGCCACCATCGTGGGGCCGGCGCTCGGCGGCTTCCTCTATGCGGCGGGTCCCTCCGTGGTTTACGGCGTCTGCCTCGCGCTGTTCGCCGCCGCCGTGGTGTGTACCGCGATGATCCGCATCGAGCGCATGGCGCCGTCGCGCGAGCCGATGACGCTGACAGCCTTCTTCGCGGGCTTCGCCTTCATCCGCCGCAGGCCGGCGATCTTCGGCGTCATTTCGCTCGACCTGTTCGCGGTGCTGCTCGGCGGCGTGACCGCGCTGCTGCCGGTGTTCGCGCGCGACGTGTTCGCCGCCGGTCCGTGGGGGCTCGGCCTGCTGCGCGCCGCGCCCGCGGTCGGCGCGCTCGCGATGGCGCTCGCGCTGACGCGCTGGCCGATCGAGCGCAACGCCGGCAAGATGATGTTTGCGTCGGTCGCGGGCTTCGGGCTTGCGGCGATCGTATTCGCCTCGACCGGCGTGTTCGCGGTCGCGCTCGCGGCGCTTGCGGTGCTCGGCGCCTCCGACATGGTGAGCGTCGTGATCCGCATGACCCTGGTGCAGCTCGGCACGCCCGACGAGGTGCGCGGCCGCGTCACCGCGGTGAACGGCCTCTTCATCGGCGCATCGAATCAACTGGGCGAATTCCGCGCCGGCGCCATGGCGGCCCTGATCGGCGCGGTGCCGGCCGTGCTGGTCGGCGGCATCGGCACGCTGGTCATCGCGGCGGTCTGGACGAAACTGTTTCCCGAACTGTGGCGCGCGGACAAGCTGGAAGGCGATAAGGCGTGACGCTCTCTCCGCTTATCCCTCCCCCGAAGGGGGAGGGTGGTCGCCGAAGGCGACCGGGTGGGGCGCTTAAATTGTAGTGCCGCATTTATTATCTCTAGGACGTTGGTTGGCCGAAGAAGGGAGTGAAGGATGAATTGCGGAGTATGCGGGTTAGAGACGAAGGACATTGCTGCAAAGGATTTTGACGGGCAGCACATCCGCTGCCCTAGATGTGGGGATTATGAGATCGCAGGAAGCGTGTACGACAACGGCGCGTGGGACAGACTCGATTCAGAGCAGCGAAAAGATGCTCTAGAAAAGGCCAAGCGAAACGCGAAGCCCGGAGAAGTACCGTTGATCAGCAACTATGAAATATGAAGCCAAACTGAGACACTGTGCGGAGTCATCGTCTTGCGCAGCTTGCGGGCGATTTCGTTGGCCATGAAGACCCCACCCGGCCGCCTTCGGCGGCCACCCTCCCCGAAGACGGGGAGGGATGACCCAGCGCGTGACTACTCCGCCGCCTCGAGCCGCTGCTGCGGCTTTCCGACCGCGAGCCAGTGATCGAGGAAATCCGACAGCCAGCGGCGGATGCCGTGGTCGTAGACCGGGCGGTCGGCGAAATGCTCGTGGCGCTGCTTGGCGCCGGGCAAGTCCATGCGCGCGTGGCCGCGCGTGGTCCAGCGGCACATCATCGCGTGGGTGACTTCGGCGTGGAACTGGATCGCGAAGCCCGAGCCGGCGCGGAACGCCTGGGTCGGAAAGATGTCGCCTTCGGCCAGCAGCTCGACGCCGCGCGGCAGGTCGAAGCCCTCGCGGTGCCATTGATACATGTAGGCCGGCCAGTCGCAGATCGCGCGCCCTGCCGCGGTCGGCTTGATCGGATAGTAGCCGACCTCGGCTTTGCCCTCGGGGTGAGGCGCGACGCGCTCGCCGAGATGCTTCGCCAGCATCTGCGCGCCGAGGCAGATGCCGAGATAGGGCTTGTTCTCGCGCAGCGGCACGCCGATGAAATCGATCTCGGCCTTGATGAAGTCGTCCGGATCGTTGGCGCTTTGCGGGCCGCCGAAGATCACGGCGCCGGCATGCTCGGCCATCGTGGTCGGCAGCGGATCGCCGAAGCGCGGGCGGCGGATGTCGAGCGCGTAGCCGCGGTCCCTGAGCGCATAACCGACGCGTCCGGGCGTCGATTGCTCCTGGTGCAGGACGATCAGGACTTTCTCGGTCATCGAGGCATTTCGGCCGAAGCAGCGGCTAGAACGTGATCCCTAAAGCATTAACAGGCAATTTCAAGGCCAATACCGGCATACCGGACCTTACAGCTTCGGCCGCTTCTTCCGGTGCTCGGCGCGCCGTCCGCGCCCGCGCTGGTAGCTCTCGATGGTCCTGAGCATCAGGCCGCGCGGCAGCAGGCGCGGCAGGAAACTCACGACCTTGTTGCCGATGCCCGGAATGACCACGCGCTTGCGGGCCATGAAGCCGTCATAGCCCGCCTGCGCGACCTGCTGGGCGGTACGGCCGAGGAGGGGCGACGGCTTCCTGGTCTCGACCCCGGCGCGCAACTGGAATTCGGTCAGCACCGGGCCGGGACACAGCGCCGTGACGCGCACGCCCTTCGGCTCGAGCTCGCGCGCCAGCGCCTCGGTGAACGACAGCACATAGGCCTTCGAAGCGTAATAGACCGCCATGCCGGGGCCGGGCAGGAAGCCCGCGACCGAGGCGACGTTCAGGATGCCGCCCTGGTGCTTCACGATGCCGTCGATCCAGCGCAGCGACAGGTCGGTGAGCGCGCGCACATTGAGATCGAGCATCGCGAGCTGTTCGCCGCGGTCGAGGTCGGCGGCCTCGCCGTGCAGGCCGAAGCCCGCATTGTTGACCACGATCGCGGGCTCGAGCCCGCGCCCGAGCAATTCGTGCGCGATGCGTGCGGGCGCGTCGGTGCGCTGCAGGTCGGCGGTGATGACGTGCGGCTTGTACTTGCAGGAGACCGCGAGCTCGGTCGCGAGCAGCACCATCTCCTTCTCGCGCCGCGCCACCAGCGCGACCTCGTGGCCGTTGTTCGCGAACACGCGCGCCAGCGCCTCGCCGATACCGACCGAGGCGCCGGTCACCACCGTGACAGGTTTGAAGATCGACATTGCGCTCGCCCCATCCGCTCAGCGCCGGGCCCGTTTGCGCATGATCTGGTCCGAAAACCGGTTCCGGCTTTCGGGATCATGCGCCGCCTCAAGCGTTATCGCTCTCGCTCTCCGCCGTCTCGCTGGCCACCTGGCGGCGCAACGCGATGCGGTCGCGCGAGGATACGCCGAGCAGATCGGCGGCGCGCCACATCAGATTGTCCTCGAACTCGTTCATCCGCCCGTCCACGAACACGACCTCCCACATCATCTCGACAATTCCGAGACGGCCCTTCTCGTCGAGCGTGCGGTTGATCAGGCTGGTGAAGCGATAGAGATCGACCGCCTCGTTCTCGGCCAGCGTGGCGGCATCGACCAGTTCGTCGGTCGCCGCGTCGTCGAGCGCGAAGCGCGCCTTCAGCACGGCGCGCAGCTTGTCGTGCTCGGCGCCGGTCTCCTTGCCGTCGATGGTCGCCGCATGGATCAGCAGCGCGGCTGCGGCGAGGCGGTAGTCGTTTTGCTCGAAGCGGCCCGGATGCTTCTCGCCGCCGGTCAGGTCGGAGATGAAATTCTTCAATGAATCCAGCATGATAAACTCTACCGCGCGTCCGCCCCTTTGCGGGCATCGCATGGGATTTGAGAAAAGTCCAGTTACGGAACCGACAGGGTTTGGCGCCGCGCCGTGTTCAATTCGGCATGAGGCGTGCACGTTTCCCACAAGCCGCAAGCCGCCCGCGCCGCGACAAGGATGCGCGCCGGGTTCACAATGCCCGGATGGACGGGCCGCCCGATCATGACCTCATGGCGCGCGCCGCCCAGGGCGACGAGCGCGCCTTCCGGGAACTGGCGCGGCGCCACGCGGCCGGCGCGCTGCGCCTCGCGCGGCGCATCCTGGGACGCGACGCGCTCGCCGAGGAGATCGTGCAGGATGCGTTTCTGCGGGTCTGGATCAATGCGCCGCGCTGGCGGCCCGAGGCCGCGTTCCGCACCTGGCTCTATCGCGTGGTCATCAATCTCTGCCTCAACGCGAAGCGCCGTCCGCCCGATCTGCCGCTCGCCGCAGCCGGCGATCCGGCCGATCCTGCAGCCGATCGCCGGCGCCGCGCTGGAGCTGCGCGAGCGCGACCGGCACCTCGCCGCCGCGATCGATCGATTGCCCGCGCGCCAGCGCGCCGCGATCGTGCTCACCTATCAGGAAGGGCTCGGCAATGCCGAGGCCGCGGCGGTGCTCGGCACCTCGGTCGCCGGCGTCGAGACCTTGCTGGTCCGCGCCCGCCAGTCATTGCGTGAGGCGTTCGGCGAATCCGATGGCGCATGATCCCGAAAAGCGGCTACCGGTTCGGACAAGGTCATGCGAGAATCAGGAGAGGTCCATGACGGACGATCTTGAAGACGCGCTGCGCCGCATGGCGGCGGACCCGCATGCCGAGGACACGGCGGCGCAACGCCTGGTGCGGAAACTCGAAACGGCGCCGCTGCCGCCGCAGAAGCGCGCGCTCGCCTGGTGGCCGGCGGTGCTGACCGACTGGAATTTCGCGCCGGCCTGGCCGCGCGTCGCCACGCTCGCCGCCGCCGCCGTGCTCGGCATCACGATCGGTCTGTCGAATCTCGGCACCCGCATCGCGGCCGATCTCGATCTGGTGCGGGTCGCGGCGGCCGAGGACGCCAGCAACGTGTTCGATATCGATCTGGGATTACGGCCATGACGATGACCATGGAGCTGCAGGATCGCTCCTCGCGCTGGTGGCTGATCGGCTCGCTCGCGCTCAACCTGCTGTTCATCGGCACGATCGGCGCGCTCGCGGTGCGCCATGCGCTCGCGCCGCCGCAGCCGGCCGCGACCGAGCGGCCGC